>NZ_JAXMOQ010000005.1:0-408184 GCF_034669765.1 Roseivirga sp. | reverse complement strand
GACATAGCAAATACACCACCTTGAACTCCAGATGAAATCCCCACTAATGCAGCTTTCTTATCTCTTACACCCTCAGGATACTTTAGCCCGTCAATGAATGTTTTTAATACCCCTGGAAAGGAACCATTGTACTCAGGGACAATGAAGCTATATATGAAAAAGTGGTATCAATTTATTCTTTATTTTTCCTTTTCAAAGGAAAAATACCCTTAACTGGGTATTGATACTAGATGTAGAAAAACTCAATTTTGAATTACTAGTTGGAATTAACACTTCACATAGTAGTCTGATTTTAGTTGAGTCTCTTAGGGTATTGCGTACGGCAATGCCCTTTCTTTTTGTACTTACACCAGCAACAAAAAAAGGCATCCCATGAGAGCTGCCTTGTATTTTATAACGGAAGTTTAGACCTACATGTCTTCGTCATCCTTACCGAAGTCGCCACGAACGGCTTCACTTACATTGATAACATGATCTCCAATTTTTTCGGCCGCAAAGAATAGATCTCTATAGATGATTCCACTTTGAACATCGTATTCCTTTTTCTCAGTACTTTTTAAATGCTGTTTTCTCATTTTGGTTTTGAGTGCATTAATAGCCATTTCAGTTTCAATAGCTCCAGTGATATCAACCTTTCCGTAAACACCATTTAGGTTGGCAATCATTTGTTCAATGGATAGGTCAATCAATCCGAATATTTCTGAAATATTTTTATTCTGCTTATCTGAGAAAACGGATTTCTGTTTATTTCCTCTTTCTATATCCTTCGACATTCGAAGGATAATATCCGCTACTCTTTCAAGGTCATGAGCAATACTCAGTATTGATCTTACTTTGATTGAAGACTCAACGCTTAATTGCTGTTCGGAAACCCTTACCAAATAATCAGCAATTCTTTCCTCAATTTCATCTGTACGAACTTCTAGTTTAGATATTTTAGCTTTTAGTTTATCACGCTTGTCCTGTTTAGTCTCATTCAAAAGTTCTTTCAGGGTGATAAACATATGCTTGGTAATTTCTGCAAACTTAATGCTCTCTTTTTGTGCACTGAGGATTGAAACTTCAGCGGTTAATGGGGCGTCATAATTGATATTTGTAAGAGAGAACTCTTCATCTTCGTCTCCTTTAGATTTAACCATTCTCGTAGCCAAGTTTACAAGACCTGGTACAAACCATATTAGGATCATAACATTCAAAAAGTTAAATGTGGTATGGAAGAGCGCCAAAGTGAATTTATTCGGATCGCCAGTAGCTGGGGCAGGCCAAATATAATGGAGCATATCCAATACATATGGGAGTAAAATCACCATCCACGTTACTCCAATAATGTTGAAAAGAGAGTGGATCTTGGCTGAGCGTTTTGCATGCACATTTCCTACTAAAGCAGCTAATTCAGCAGTAATGGTTGTTCCAACATTTTCACCCAAAATCATTGCTGTTCCAATTTCTATGGGTAACCCTTGTGCACAAAGCACAATGGTAACAGCCATAGCTGCACTGGATGATTGAACAACGATAGTAAGTATAGTACCAACACCAACAAACAATAACCTTGTTAGGATTCCGGGGTCATTGAATTGCGTGAGAAAGGATAGTAGTTCAGGGCTCTTTTGAATTTCTGGAACGGCTGCTTTTAACGCGTCTAAACCTAAGAAAAGAAGTGCGAATCCAATCATAAACTCTGCCCAGTTTTTGAGGTTGGGCTTTTTGGAGAACATGAGCGGCATTGCAACGGCAATTAACGGTAGCGCAAAAGCTGAGATTTTCAGCTTGAATCCAATCAGAGAAACCAACCAGCCTGTGATTGTAGTTCCAATATTTGCTCCCATCATAACACCGGCTGACTCTACTAAAGAAATTAAGCCTGCGTTAACAAAACTCACCGTCATTACCGTAGTGGCAGATGAAGATTGGACGATGGCGGTAATTAAAAACCCTGTAAGAACTCCCGTATAACGATTGGAAGTCATTGTTCCCAAAATGCTTCTGAGGTTATCTCCAGCTGCTTTTTGGATGCCTTCGCTCATGACTTTCATTCCGTAGATGAAGAAACCAAGCGCGCCTAAAAGTTCTATTACATTCCAGATGCCGTAATCCATTGTGTTAATTTACTGTGATGACGATTTTATTAAAACTCGTTTTTCAACCGTAAAAGTAGAAAGACTTTCTTTAAGGCTAATGTTAAATAATCATTACCAAGCAGAGGATTCTTGTCAAGCATACTTAACAATAGGTTCATGTTGGTGAAAAGTCATTGCACTAATTAATAATTACCTTTGCGCCCTACAAAAGACTTTAAAGAAACAGGAATTTTAAACAATATGAAAGGAGTTACCTTTGAGGATAGCATATTCTCTACCATAGTTGCGAAGGTAACCCTTATCATACTTGCGGTTCTTTTTTTCCTGATGTCTATTGATTTAGTGATTACGGCACTTTCGGGTTCATTAAATTTCATTAATGAGAATTTACTGTCCAATGCACTAAACCCTTTTGTAGGCTTATTTTTGGGGCTTCTTGTTACCGCTATTATTCAGAGTAGCTCTACTACGAGTACTATGGTAGTAGCGCTTGTAGCTTCGGGGACACTTTCATTAGGAGAGGCAGTACCTATTATTATGGGTGCAAATATTGGCACTACACTTACGAGTACCATTGTAGCTTTGGGCTTTATTTCTAATAAGAGAGCCTTTAGAAGAGCTGTTGCAGTAGGGACTATACACGATTTTTACAATATTATTTTAGTCTTGATTTTATTTCCTCTTGAGTACTATTATGGCGTTCTGTCAAGAGTTTCTTTTTATTTTAGTGAGCTGCTTTATGGAAAGTCTGTTTCAGAATCTTCTGCGTTTACAGATACAGTTTTGGGCAGTGGCTTGACAAATCAATTTGTACTGTGGGTGAATAATAGCGTTTTGATCTTAATTATCTCGTTTGCTTTACTTTTCGCCTCTATTAAACTTCTGACTTGGATCATTAAAAGAACTATTATAGGGGAGTCAGAAAGTAGGCTTCAGTCTTTCGTTTTTGGCAAACCTATTAAATCTTTTAGTTGGGGTGTTTTGCTTACTGCTGCAATTCAGTCTAGCTCGGTAACTACTTCTATTTTGGTGCCCTTAGCGGCTGCAGATAAAATTAAACTCAATAACGCTTTTACTTTTATTATAGGAGCGAACGTGGGCACTACCTTGACAGCGCTAATAGCTGCTGGCTTTAGATCTGAGGCCGCTGCCACAATTGCAATAGCTCATTTACTTTTTAATCTGACTGGAGCTGTTATTTTCATGTCATTACCTGTGTTTAGGAAACTGCTTGTTCACTTTGTTAAAGAGTTCAGTTATGCTGTGGCCAGGTACAGACTCATCGGGTTAACTTATATCATAGTAACCTTCTTTTTATTGCCATTCCTTCTGATTTCATTAAATAAAAATGTTAAACCAGAAGCGAGAGTAATGCCTAAAGCCATAATTTATAGAAACCACTGACGATAAGTTTTTTCATACATTATTGTAAAGTAAATTTTACATATAATGATATATTTGTGATTAAACTAAATCGAGGTATCAGTAGGGGTGTTGAAGGAATCACGTATAATCTGCAGAATAATATTTTTAACTGTTTCGCTTTTAGCGTTCTCCCAACTGGCCTACTCCCAAACTAACAACAGCACTTTTGGGAAGGGAATTCAAGTTGTTGCTTCAGATTCTTCATTTTCAATGAAATTTGGCTTGAGGTTTCAAAGTCTTTATCAAGGGTCACTTAATGAGGTTACTGATAAATGGGATGATCAATTCTTAATAAGAAGGGCTCGAATGAAGTTTGAAGGCTTTGCTTATCACCCTAGTCTAACCTATAAAGTAGAGCTTGGTTTGTCGAGTCGAGATATTAGTGGGGGCGATCTTGATGAACACAGTAATACTTCCCGTATTATTTTGGATGCCGTACTGAAATGGCAATTCAAGGAAAACTGGAGTTTTTGGGCAGGACAAACTAAATTACCAGGAAATATAGAGCGGGTGATTTCATCTCAGAAAATGCAATTTGTGGATAGAAGTCTTCTGAATTCGAGGTTCAATATTGACAGAGATATTGGTCTTCAGCTGCACCATTCAGCTAATATTAATCAGGCGATATTCAAGCAAGTAATAGCGATCTCAATGGGAGAGGGTCGCAATATTACTACCAATAATATTGGTGGTTACGATTATACCTTGAGATTAGAGTATCTACCCTTTGGTGAGTTTACAAGTGAAGGGGATTATTTTGGTTCTGACTTAAAGCGAGAAGCAAGGCCAAAATTGGCCATTGGAGCAACTTTTGACTACAATGACAATGCCGCACGACAACGCGGACAATTGGGTGCATTTGTTCAGGGATCCAATGGAAATCAACTTTCAACAGACCTTTCTACTCTGTTTATTGACACACATTTTAAATACAATGGTTTTTCATTTATGGGGGAATATGCCAACAAGCAATCATCGAAACGGCTGTTTGTTGTCTTGGATGATTTCTCTACGCTGAAATACGCTACAGGAACCGCAATCAACCTGCAAGCGGGTTATTTGATTGATAAATCGGAATGGGCTATGCGCTATACCCATGTAAGTACAGATGATTTGGCTTACTCAAGCTTAAAAGATGAAACACAATATACCCTTGGCTATTCTAGATACATTGTGGGCCATAGTTTGAAACTACAAAGTGACTTGTCTTATACCGATAAGGCCTTGGGAGATAACCAGATTACTTTTAGGGTTCAATTTGAAATTTCTTTTTAGCATTGGCTGTATTTTTTATTTACAATTGATCTTGTTAGGGTTATCGCTAAATAATCACTCAGAGATTTGAACAAAGTGACTGCTTGATGATTGTTATACTATGAATTGAGTTGGAGCTATTTTAAGTCTAATTGCCTTATAGTTCCTTTCTTCTTCTTAAATTGAAAACTTAAATCCAAGAGTTTGAAACTATTCGATTTTAATAAACTAATAGAGGCCTTCAATGGCTTTATTGAAACCAAGGTTGAGCTTTGGAAGCTTGAGGCGAAAGAGGAGATAGGTGCACTTATAGCCAAAATGTTAGTGGTAATGTTGGTGGCTTTGGGAGCAGTAATGGTATTATTGTTTTTCACTTTAGGTTTGGCCTTTCTTTTGAATGATTTGCTTGAGAGCAATATCTTAGGTTTTATTATTGTAGGCAGCTTTTATGGCATAGTTACGGTTGGGCTTTATGTTAAAAGAAGAACGATTGTTGATGTCATTGTGACGAGGCAGAATAAAGAAATTGAAGGAGTAAGTGAAGAAAATGACTTATGAAATCTAGAAAAGAAGAGTTAGAGCAGTCAAACGCTAACTACAAAGAGTTATTGGAAAGTCAGTTTGAGTCGATCAAAGAAAGTTTCCAGGATACAGGAAAGAAAGTACTGTGGATTGGTGGTGCACTGTTTTTGGCTTATGGCTTGACCAAACTTATTACCTCTGGAGGAGAGAAGGGTGAAGAGGAAACAGAGGAAGGTCAAATAATTGAAATTATACCAGAACCCTCAACAAACAAGAAAGTAAAACTAAGAAAGTTAGTTGAACGTGAGCATACGGACGAATCTGCTGTGGTGAGTGCTTTAAAGCATCAGGCCATTGTTTTTGTTTTAGGTTTGGCCGCAAAAAAACTTGGTGATTTTCTTAGCGAACTAGGAGAAAAAGAAGAAGACAGTGATTCTTAATATATTTAAACAAAGTGCAAGTAATGGAAAAAAATCCCTTGCGCTGCTTATTGACCCAGACGATATTAATGAGAATGGTTTAAAGGCTGTTATTCATGCCGCCATTGAAAATGGGGTGGATTATTTTTTTGTAGGGGGCAGTTTGATAACTACAAACAATTTGGCTCCAGTAATTGAGTCGATTAAATCTCAAAGTAACATCCCTTGCGTTTTGTTTCCAGGTAATGCCATACATATCCATTCTGATGCCGATGCAATCCTCTTTCTCTCTTTGATTTCTGGAAGAAACCCTGAATTACTGATTGGCCAGCATGTAGTAGCTGCACCCGTGATTAAAAGAAGTAAGTTGGAGGTTATACCAACGGGTTATATGCTGATTCATTCAGGAAAGCCTACCAGTGTTTCTTACATGAGCAATACTCAGCCTATACCAAATGATAAACCAAGTTTGGCCGTAAGTACTGCCATGGCTGGTGAAATGTTGGGTTTACAATGTATTTATATGGATGCCGGTAGTGGGGCGATAGAGCCAGTTCCCTCTAAGATGATAAAGGCTGTAAAGCGCAATATTGAAATTCCTTTAATTGTAGGGGGAGGCTTAAATACCGTAAGGAAAGCAAAGGAAGCCCTTGAGGCAGGTGCTGATATTATTGTTATAGGCAATGCAGCACAAAAAAACCTCAGCATTTTGGCTGAGGTTTCTGATGTAGTCCAATGTTTTAATCAGGAGTTAAACGTTAATTAAACTCTCTCTTCTTCTCATTTTTCCTGCAGGAATACCGAACATCATTTTAAATCTACGGCAGAAGTAAGCGGTATCTTTGTAGCCAACCTCACGACCGATATCACGGATGCTCTTTTTAGTGGTACGCAGTAAATCAACCGCAGCTTCCATTCTTTGGTATTCAATGTAATCCTGAGGATTGATTCCTGTAAGCATTTTGAAATACTGACCAACGTAGTCTTCAGAAACACCTGCAACACCAGCCAATACTTTGTTAGAAAGATCACCACCAAGGTTATTCTTGATGTAAGCAAAAATATCGATAAGTCTTGGGTCTTTAAAGTAAGTGCTGTTGGTTACTAATTGCTCAACAAAAAGACGTTTGTCTAAGATATATCTGATAATTTCTACGCAAAGATACTCTGTGTTTACTTTGATAATTCTGTTTTTACCCGGCTTGGTAGAGTTCGTCTCATCAATAATCACTCGAATCAATTGTGCAATCGTTTCGTTACCACGGATGGCAAACGGGGTGATGTTTAACGAAGCAAAGAAATTCACAGAATCAAAAACTTTAGCTTCGAACATTACTTGACTGAATCCATCAACATCATAATCGTTGATGTCAGAATCAGAAGCATTTTGAAGGTATTTCTTCTTGTTCGCAATAAAGTCTTCACTAGAAACAACTGGTGCTGTTAAAGAGCTATATGAAATTGCTGTTGATTTCCCGCCAGGAATGAAAAGCATATCTCCTTCGGAAATCTTTTCTTGATCAGGGCCAAAGAATATGTCCCCATTATTTACTATGAAAATCGTATTTTCTACATCGTAGTGATTTTCAATAGTAACTGGCTTCGCTATTTTCATGTTTCTGCTCTTAATATAGCGTACTCCTAGCGATTCAATGATTTTGTTGTAGTCTTCCATTTACATTCTTGTTAAAAATTATATACACTTACACGCTGTAAAAGTAAAACAGAATGAACAGGAATCAAATAAAAATGACCATAGGCAATATTTATTATGCCAATGGTCATTTTGATAGGATAATTCTAACTATTTGAGGAGTTCTCTGGAGATTACTATCTTCTGTATCTCTGATGTACCCTCATATATTTGGGTGATTTTGGCATCTCTCATCAATCTTTCCACATGATATTCTTTAACATATCCATAGCCGCCATGAATTTGTACAGCTTCAATGGTAGTGTCCATTGCTACTTTAGAAGCAAACAGTTTGGCCATTGCCCCTGCTTTTCCAAAATCCTTTTTCTGATCTTTTAAATAGGCTGCTTTGAAACATAGTAATCGAGCTGCTTCAATTTCTGTAGCCATATCGGCCAGTTTGAATTGAATTGCTTGATGCTGGCTAATTGGCTTTCCGAAAGCTTTTCTTTCTTTAGAATAGGCCAGTGCCAATTCGTAGGCTCCTGAGGCAATTCCTAAGGCCTGAGATGCAATTCCAATTCTACCGCCATTCAACGTTGACATTGCGAATTTGAAACCAAATCCATCGTCACCTATTCGGTTTTCTTTTGGAACTTTAACGTCCGTAAACATTAAGGAGTGGGTGTCAGAACCCCTAATACCAAGCTTATTTTCTTTTTTACCTACAACGAAGCCTTCCATTCCTTTTTCTACAATAAGGCAATTGATACCTCTGTGTCCTTTTTCACGGTCGGTTTGGGCCACTACCAAATAAACCGAAGCGGTATTTCCGTTTGTAATCCAGTTTTTTGTTCCGTTTAATAGGTAGTGGTCGCCTTTGTCTTCGGCTGTGGTTTGTTGGGATGTTGCATCAGAACCTGCTTCTGGCTCAGAAAGGCAAAAGGCGCCAATTTTTTCACCAGTGGCTAAAGGCTTGAGATATTTCTCCTTTTGCTCTTCAGTTCCGTATTTTTCAATTCCCCAGCAAACAAGGCTGTTATTAACCGACATACAAACGGAGGCAGAAGCATCAATTTTAGAAATTTCTTCCATGGCTAGGACATAAGAAATGGTGTCCATACCACCGCCATTGTACTTCGGGTCTACCATCATTCCTAAGAAACCAAGTTCTCCCATTTTCTTCACCTGTTCTAACGGAAAGGTTTGGGTTTCGTCTCTTTCAATGACTCCTGGAAGAAGTTCAGTTTGTGCAAATTCTCTAGCGGCTTGTTGAACCGCTAATTGTTCTTCGGTTAATTCGAAATTCATGCTTTAATATTTACCTAACGTTTGTTAGCAAATGTAATAAATTCAGCTTAATACTTAATCGCGATTCATGAACATTAACACGTAATATAACAACATAGCTAATGAGCCAAGTGCTGCCACTAAATATGTTCTGGCTGCAGCGTTTAATGCGTCTTCAGCCATGCCATGCTCATCTGGAGTAACTATGTTTCGATCATCAATCCAAGCTAAAGCTCTTTTTGTAGCATCATACTCTACTGGTAGCGTGATAAAAGCAAAAAGAGTGAAAATAAAGTAACATGCAATAATTATCGGAAGTCCTACCGTGAATATATCCAGACCAGTTATTATGAAAGATCCAAAAAGCATGATCATAAAAATTGTATTGATGATTCTGCCACTTGCATTTTGAATAGGGACTAATGCAGATCGCATTTCTAGTGGGCCGTATGCTTTTGCATGTTGCACCGCGTGACCACATTCGTGAGCTGCAACAGCGGCAGCCATAACTGAACGACCTTCATATATTTCTGGACTTAGGTTTACGGTTTTGTCTGCAGGGTTGTAGTGGTCGGTTAATCTGCCTTGCACTGAAACCACCCTTACATCATGTATTTGGTTGTCTCTAAGCATTAGCTCGGCAATCTCTCGACCAGTAAGTCCTATGTTCAACCCTACTTTTGAGTACTTCTTAAACTTCTTTTTTAAGTTGTTCTGAACTACCCAACTGACTATTGCGATTACTATAATCAATACTAAAAACATGTTCTTTATTTATTTAAGTCTTTGAATCAAATTGGTTGTAGAGTAACCATCTACTAAATCAATGGTTTTTACCTCCCCACCGTTCGCCATTACGATATCTGCCCCAACAATGTTGCTTAAATCGTAGTCGCTTCCTTTTACCAGAATATCTGGAATTAAATAAGTGATCAACTCTTTTGGTGTGTCTTCGGAAAACAGCGTTACACCATCCACGAAAGCCAAGGCCGCTAGCATTCTAGCTCTTGCGTTTTCATCATTTATTGGTCTTTCTTCACCCTTAAGCCTTTTTACTGAAGGGTTATCATTGAGCCCAACCACCAGCTTAGAACCTAAGGTTTTGGCTTTTTCTAAATAGTCAATGTGTCCTAAATGAAGAATATCGAAACAGCCATTAGTGAAAACTACTTTTTCACCCTGGCTTTTCCACTTGAGCATAAGTGCCTTTAAGGCTTTATTGCTAAATATTTTATTTTTAGTTGGCGTCAATTTTCTTTCTCTTTTTTCTAAAGTTAAGGATCAGTAGACTCAAAAATCCAAATAAAATAACTGAAACTACTTGTGATCCATGCGATACGACAGCAAAAACATAACCATCATTATGAGATATGCCATAAACGACTAAAATACTGGCGACTAAAGCTTGATATGCCCCAATTCCATTATTTACTGGTGCAGCCATGCCAAGACTTCCCATTACCAAGACCGCAATTCCTGCCATAAATGACAGTTCGGCAGTAGGAGTATAACCGAATGAGATGACATAGAGCATAGCAAAGTACAATACCCAAATACCTAAAGTAGAAAGCCAAAAGCCAAGAGGATTCTGTACTTTCTTGATTGCTTTGATGCCTGAGATTAATTCTGCCCATTTTTGCTTGATTTTATAGTAAATGGACTTTGGGTTGTTCTCTTTCTTAGATTTTCTAATGAAGAATAAAACTAGTAGAAAACCCATTATTCCAGCTAAAACTAAATACGGCCAAATGGTAATCAAAAATGGGAGCTTGTCATCAATAAATTGGCTGAAGTAAGATTTGAGCAAGTTGAATTGCATTGCCAATAAAAACACTGCCAATAACATAAGCATAAACAAATCCAATAATCTGTCTGTAATAACCGTACCTAATGAAAATGTAACAGGGATGTCTTGCTCCTCTTTCATAATCGTGCATCGTGCAACTTCGCCTAATCTAGGGATGGCCATATTTCCTAAATAACATGCCATTACAGCCAGAAATGCAGTCCATGTACTAGGTCGTTTGCCATGTGTGCCTAAAAGCATCGCCCACCTATAAGCCCTTAGGCCGTGGCTAAAAAGAGATAGTAAAACGCTTAGTAAAATCCATTCGTACTTGAAGCTTTTTAAGGCTTCCCAGATTTGATTCCAGTCTGTCGTTTTGGAACTGTTGTACAAGATATATCCTGTGATCCCAAGGGACAGAATAAGTTTGAGGATATCTTTTAAGCTGATTTTCAAAATAGCGTTAAGCTAACTTGTTGTTCTTGTCAGGAAAAACAATTTTTGGTTTGAAGGTTTTGGCTTCTTCATAATCCATAATTCCATATGAAACTACAATGATAATATCTCCCACTTGTACTCTTCGGGCGGCAGGGCCATTTAAGCAAACAGTGCCGCTACCTTTTTCTCCTTTAATTACATAAGTTTCAAATCGTTCACCGTTGTTTACGTTTACAATTTGAACCTTCTCATTTTCAATGATTCCGGAGGCATCCATTAAGTGTTCGTCAAGCGTGATGCTACCTACATAGTGCAGCTCTGCCTGTGTTACTCTTGCCCTGTGAATTTTTGATTTAAAAACCTCTATCTGCATACCTTATTAAAATGCGACCGCAAAGCTAATAATTTAAAAGTAAGTTGTCTATTAACCTCACTTTTCCAATTTCAGCGGCTATACAAAGCGCTGTTTTCTTTGGGTCCGAAACTGAGGGGATTCCCGTAAAATTATCAGTTTCAACGACTTCGAAATATTCAAGGGTCAAACGTTGGTTTTGCTTGAATAGTTCGTTGGTTCGCTCAATTACAAGGTTTATTGGTGTGCCATTTAAGATTGCATCAGCGGATTCTTGAAGGGTTTTAAAGATAAGTCCTGCCTCTAGTCTTTCTCCTTGGGTAAGTCGTTCATTTCTCGAAGACATGGCCAAACCATTGGCTTCCCTTTTTGTGGGTACCATATGTATGTCAATCGGGAAGGAAAGCTGATCAATCAGTTTCTTGATGATAAAAAACTGTTGTAAGTCTTTTTGGCCAAAAAAAGCACTATGTGGCTGAAATATATTGAACAGCTTAGAAACAATCTGTCCCACGCCACTAAAGTGATCAGGCCTGAACTTACCCTCCAATGAGTTCTCTAATGCACCAAAGTTGATTTTCAAGTCATGTGGAGCTGCATATATTTCAGCTACTTCTGGAGCAAACACAATGTCACAGCCTGCTTCACATAACAAATCTAGATCGCGTTCGATATTTCTAGGGTATTTTTCTAAGTCTTCAGGATTGTTGAATTGGGTAGGGTTAACGAAGATAGAAACCGCAACAAGGTCCGAACTCTCTTTCGCCTTTTCGACCAGCGAAATGTGTCCTTGGTGCAATGCCCCCATAGTTGGAACCAGGCCAATTTTCTTGTTTTTGAGTCGATGATTGAGAAGCTCGGCACGGAGTTCCCTTATTTTTTTGAAGGTGTTCATTTGATCGCGAAGGATAATCTAATTAACGCTTATTAACAACGCTTTTTTAGATAAATCAAGGTTTTTTCGGGAAATTGGAGTAATTTTGTGCTCATTTTCCAAATGAAGGTGTCATTAAATTTCCATTAATTATGTCAAAATTTCGAATTCTTTACGTTGCGAGTGAGATCAATCCGTTTCTAGAAACCTCCGCTGTTGCTGATTTTGTGAGAAAACTTCCACAAGCGATGCAGGAGAGAGGTATGGAGATAAGGATTCTAGTTCCTCGTTTCGGACTTATTAACGAAAGAAAAAACAGACTGCATGAAGTAGTCAGACTTTCAGGTATCAACATTTCTGTGGGTGATGAAGAAAAACCTTTGGTAATTAAGGTAGCGTCAATCCCAAATGCTAAACTTCAAGTCTATTTTATAGATAATGAAGACTATTTCCATAGAAAATCTGTCTTTGTTGACAAGGAAAATAATTTTTACGCAGATAATGACGAAAGGGCAATTTTCTTCTGTAAAGGCGTTCTTGAAACAGTGAAGAAGTTAGGCTGGGCTCCAGATATTGTTCATTGCAATGATTGGATGACTAGTTTGATTCCACTTTACTTAAAGACTACTTATAAAAACGATCCAATATTTCAGAACACGAAATCAATTTTCACGATCTATAACAATGCGTTCTCTCATCAGTTTGATGCAGATTTGCTTGATAAGGTGAAGATGATGGATATTGATGACAGTATGCTGGAGAATTTAAAGTCAGCTGACTTTGCAGGGTTTATAAAGACAGGTGCGGAATATGCAGATGCCGTTATTAGAGCCGAAGAAGAAGGGCATGAGGGTTTAAATGACCTAGTGACTGAGATTGAAAAGCTTAAGAAAGTAGATACAATTGAAAAGGATGATAATTTCTTAGACTCTTATTATAATTTATATAATGAACTTGTTGGGTAAGATTAAAAGCATTGGGGCCTTAATTTTAGGCCTCACTCTTTTGTTTTCTTGTGAGAAGAATGGAGATTTTGGGTTTGGTTCGGATGACATTTCACCTGTTGAATTTTCGGTAGAGACAGTAGGTACTAGCTCTTCCGTTGTTTTGTTAGATTCTATTTCATCTACAAACTTAGGTGTTGGATTTATTGGAAATATTGATGATCCAGATGTTGGAAAGGTTAAGGCGACCAGTTATGCTCAGATGAAACTTAATGTTAGTGATCTGAATGATATATCTGAAGAGGCTATTTTAGATAGTGTTAAGCTCAGCATTAAATTTGGTTACCTATATAAAAATTTTGCCAAGACGGCTCGTCTTAAAGTGAGCCTTTTGTCTGAACAAATAAAAGACACACTACATATTACAACCAATAGCACCGCTATTTCAAATGAATTGGTGGCTTCTGGTAATATTCTGATTGATGAACTTGATTCAGTTTATACCATAAATGTTGATATGGATTTTGCAAATGAACTATTTGAGCTCATGAGAAATGGAAGTCCAGCGGTAGCAACTCAAGAAGCCTTTGAGGCATCTTATCCAGGCTTGGCATTTCAAACTGAGGACAACGCTTCAAACGCCTATGGGATAGTTTTAAAGCCAGAATCTTCAATGATTGATTTCTATTACAGTGAGGTATCAAGCACTGGTGCTGTAAATGTGCCTGCTACTCATAAGATAACAATTGGAGAGCTCACACATTATTATGGACTTGAACTGGATCGTTCGGGCACCGCTTTAGAGGGCTTAACAACTACTAATCAAGAATATTCACCAAGCTCAGGGCTCCGGTATATTCAGGCGGGCGCTGGAATTCTAACTAAAATTAATCTTTCCGAATTACAAACGTTTGCCAATCTAAAACCTAATGTAATCGTCAATACGGCTCAGGTTTCCATTGGGCCTATTGATGATCCGGTTAATGGTGTTACTCCTCCCACAAGACTTTTGCTATTGCTTACAGATTCAGGTAATAGAGTGATTAGAGATGGAGATAATTTTAGAGCCATACAACAAGATGGGTCAAACCCAATTGGAAGCGGAACACCTTTAACACTCCTTTATGATGAGGATTCAAAAACCTATACAGGGTCAATTACTTCATTTATAGGGTATTATTTTTCTGATGTCTTTAGAAGAAATCAATTCTTCATAGCACCTCCTTCTGTAAATGGGGAGCTGGGGAATTTGGTGTTTCGACCTGAAGATTTTAAACTTAAAGTTTTCTACTCTGAACTTAAATAGGGGAGGTCATCTTCTTATATTTATCTCGTTAAAATAATTATATATGTGCGGAATAGTCGGTTATTTAGGCCATAGGGAGGCTTATCCAGTAATAATCAAGGGTTTACAACGTCTAGAATATAGGGGTTACGATAGTGCTGGAGTGGCCTTAATGAATGAGGGCCTTAATGTTTATAAGAAAAAAGGCAAAGTCGTAGACCTCCATGAATTTGCTAAAGGGAAAAATTTAAAAAGCAATATTGGTATTGGTCATACACGTTGGGCTACTCACGGAGAACCTAACGATAAGAATGCTCACCCTCACCTGTCTAACTCAGGCAAGCTGGCAATGATCCATAACGGGATTATTGAAAACTATTCCTCACTTAAAACTGACCTGATTAAGAAAGGGTTTGAATTTAGAAGTGATACGGATTCAGAGGTATTTATAAACTTTATTGAAGATATTTATTTAAATTCTGGGGTGAGTCTTGCAGAGGCAGTACGTCTCGCTCTTAATAAAGTAGTTGGGGCATATGCAATTGCAATCATTTCCTTAGAGGATCCAAACCTTATGATTGCAGCCCGTAAAGGGAGTCCATTAGTGGTTGGTCTGGGTAAAGGTGAATTCTTCCTTGCTTCAGATGCGACTCCGATTATTGAATATACCAATGAGGTAGTTTACCTTGAAGATCAAGAAATTGCTATTATCAAAGATGGACATTTTACCATTAAGAGTGTTGCTGATGTAGAAATGACTCCTTATGTACAAACTATTGATATTCAGCTTGAGGCGATAGAAAAAGGTGGTTACGACCATTTTATGTTGAAGGAAATTTATGAACAACCAAAATCAATAGGTGATTGTCTAAGAGGTCGACTTCAAGCAAAGGAAGGTAAGCTCAAGTTGGGTGGTATTTTTGACTACGTAACAAAAATGGTCAATGCCGAGAGAATTCTGATTATTGCCTGCGGCACATCTTGGCATGCTGGATTGGTGGCTGAGTACATATTTGAGGAGTTCTGCCGAATTCCTGTAGAAGTAGAGTACGCATCTGAGTTTAGGTATAGAAACCCGATCGTAAATGAAAAAGATGTAGTCATTGCCATTTCTCAATCTGGTGAAACGGCTGATACATTGGCGGCAATTGAGTTGGCTAAGTCAAAAGGAGCAACTATCATAGGTGTTTGTAACGTGGTGGGATCTTCAATTGCACGAGCAACGCATGCTGGTTCATATACACATGCTGGTCCTGAAATAGGAGTGGCAAGTACCAAAGCATTTACTGCTCAGATCTCAGTACTTACAATGATGGCCTTGATGATTGCTGAGAAGAAAGGCTCTCTTTCTGAAAGTAAATACAGGGCATTATTATTTGAACTAGAATCAGTACCAGATAAAGTAGCAAAAGCTTTGTTGCTGAATGATCAACTTGAGGAGATTGCTAAAGTATTTAAGGACGCTAGAAACTTCCTTTACCTAGGTAGAGGGTTTAACTTCCCTGTAGCCCTAGAAGGCGCCTTAAAGCTCAAGGAAATTTCTTATATCCACGCAGAAGGTTATCCTGCTGCTGAAATGAAACACGGCCCTATTGCTTTGATAGATGAAGAAATGCCGGTGGTAGTGATTGCTACGAAAGACAGTAGTTATGAAAAAATTGTTTCTAACGTTCAAGAAGTAAAGGCAAGAAAAGGAAAAGTTATCGCAGTTGTTTCTGAGGGCGATACTGAAATCCCTAAAATGGCTGACTATGTGATTGAAGTACCTCACATTAGTGACGCATTGATGCCACTTATTGCTGTAATTCCATTACAACTATTATCATACCATATTGCGGTAATGAGAGGTTGTAATGTAGATCAGCCTAGAAACTTGGCCAAATCTGTTACTGTTGAATAAAGGGAATGGAAATATAATTGAATAAAAAGGGAGCTTATTGAGCTCCCTTTTTTAATGCGTAATGCGGCTTAAGTATTCTTTTTTGAGTAACGGACATATTTTATATCGCTCTTCTTTGGTATCCTCATACATGGCTTCCAATACTTCGTAAACCTGCTGAACTCCAATTTTATTGCACCACTCAAATGGGCCATAAGGGTAATTAGTGCCTAATTTCATACCTGTATCTATGGCTTCTTTTGAAGCCGTACCTTCCTGAAGCGTATAAAAAGCTTCATTAATAATCATAAAGATAATTCTAGGAGTTACCATCCCAACTCGATCCTCAACCAGCTCAAAGTCGGTATTTAGATTTTTACACAATGCCTCCAAACCCGACTTGGCTTTATCGTTCAAAGCTGAAACCTCAAGAATATCTCGGTTTAAGAAAGAAAGTAGGCCGTTGAATCCATACAAGTTACAGTTGACCTCATCTTGGTAATAGGCCAGTTCTGCGAGTGATATTTTTGGTGCATTCACAAATAGGTTAAGTCCTTCATAAGCGCTAAATATCTCGAATTGCTCGGGGCTATCACCAATGAAAAAATCAAAGACACAGTCAAATGAGGAGAGATCTTCTTCGAAATCATAGTCCGTTTCAAAGCGGTACTCATGTCCAGTATTAAATTTTAATTTAAACTCTTCGATATTCTCTTCGGAACCGATGACTAGAATTTTCATAAATGTGTAATTTGCCCCAAAATTATTCATTAAATCAAACAATCCGAACATGTCGAAAATAATCGTTAACAGCCCAGACGCTCCAGCACCAATAGGGCCTTATAGCCAAGCCGTTAAAGCAGGTAATACTTTATACATTTCAGGTCAGATTCCTTTCGATCAAGCTACTGGCGAAATGATCAATGAAAACATCACAGAAGAAACGCATCAGGTAATGAAGAACATTGAGGCAATTCTTTCAGAAGCTAAAATGACTTTCAACAACATTGTAAAGTGTTCTATCTTTATTAAAGACATGAACCAGTTTGCTACCATTAATGAAGCATATGGTGTTTATTTCAAATCGAACCCTCCGGCAAGAGAATGTGTTGAGGTGGCTAGATTACCAAAAGATGTGAATGTTGAAATATCTTGCATCGCAGTAGATATTTAAAACTAGATAAATTTTAATTCATCGTAAATCACCAAGCCATTCTTAGTGATGGACTTGACTTTTGCGTATTTTTGCGGCCAAATAAAATTTCATGAGCGTTAGAGTAAGATTTGCCCCCAGCCCAACGGGAGCTTTGCATATTGGAGGAGTGAGAACAGCCCTTTATAATTATTTATTTGCCAAAAAGAGTGGTGGCGAATTCATAATTAGAATAGAGGATACAGACCAAAACCGTTATGTTGAAGGGGCTGAAGACTATATTCTTAAGTCCTTGGAATGGTGTGGTATTACGCCTGACGAAGGTCCTCAAACTGGAGGTGACTTTGGGCCTTACCGTCAGTCTGACCGCAAATCGCTCTATAAAGAATATGCCGACAGGTTGATTGCTGAAGGAAAAGCTTACTATGCTTTTGATACTCCAGAAGAGCTTGATGAAATGCGCGAGCGCCTAAAGGAAGCGCGCATGGCAAATCCTCAATACAATGCCATCAGCAGAAATCAGATGAAAAACTCACTGACAATGTCTGCCGAAGAGGTGAATCAGAGGTTAACGTCAGGTGAGGCGTATGTGATTCGTTTTAAAATGCCGAAGAACGATGATGTCCGCTTTAAGGATGTTGTCAGAGAATGGGTAGTAGTGAATACCACCACGCTCGATGATAAGGTTTTGATGAAGTCTGACGGAATGCCAACCTATCATTTGGCCAATATCGTGGATGATCATTTGATGGAGATCACTCATGTGATTCGTGGTGAAGAATGGTTGCCTTCGGCTCCTTTACACGTCTTATTGTATGAAGCTTTTGGTTGGGAGGCTCCGCAATTTGCTCACTTACCATTGCTGCTCAAGCCTGATGGTAACGGTAAATTAAGTAAGCGAGCAGCAGATCAATTGGGCTTTCCAATATTCCCACTAAACTGGGTTGACCCCGTTACAGGAGAATTATCTAAAGGCTTTAAGGAATCTGGTTATTTGCCAGAAGCTTGCATGAACTTTTTGGCTTTGTTGGGTTGGAATCCAGGTACTGAGCAAGAAATGTTTACGATGGATCAGCTCATTTCTGAATTTTCATTAGAAAGAATTAATAAATCTGGAGCCAAATTCGACATTGAGAAGGCGAAATGGTTCAATCAGCAATACTTGAAAAATAAGTCGAATACAGATTTAGCTCAAATGCTGAAGGAAGAAGCTAATGTTGACGGAGATATGGAGCTTTTAAGTGCCATTGCAGGCTCAATGAAGGAACGAATTACCTTCGTTTCTGATATTTTGGAAAGTGGTGATTTCTTCTTTTCTGCACCCACAACTTATGATGAGAAAACCGTAAATAAGAAATGGACGGTAGAAGCGGTTCAGAAATTGACAGAGTTTGCTAACGAAATAGGTCAGCTTGTAAACGTTAGTCCTGAAGGGGCAAAGGAGAAATTTGTTGCCGTTTTGGCTACAGACGATACTCCGCTTGGAAAGGTTATGCCTGCATTGCGTTTGGCCTTAACGGGCGCTGGAGGTGGCCCAGACCTAATGGAGATTATCTCTATCTTGGGGACGGCAGAAACTGCGAATCGAATAAATAAAGCGATTCAAATCCTTAAAACGGCAAATTAAATTACCTCAGTTTTTATTTCACCGAAGTTAACAACGATAACATGGCAAGGAAAAAGGAGAATAAACAAAAAGATCAAAAGCCACGAGTGAATAAAGAACTTGAGGGAATGGAAATTAAGATCGATTCCTTTGGAGAAATTCGTAACTCTTTGTCGATTGATAAAATCAATGAATTCTTGAATAAGAATGTTGATGACAAGAAACTGCGTGATCGAGACGACCTGGATGAGATTAAAAGTAAAGAAAGTGATGAAGAGGAATAGAAACTCCTCTTCTCAACTTTTTTAAATCAATTAAATCTTCTTTTCAATACCTGAATAAAGGCGTCCATTTCATCTCCTTCAATATCCCATTTTTTGTTGTAGGGCTGTGTTTTGCTCAAGGCCTCATCCATACTGTTTGCCGTATCAAGCTCTTCAAGAACCTTCTTCATAAGGGATTGGTCACCATCAAAAAGCGTTTTGGCAAACATGATTCGTTCGTTGAGTGTGAGCGTTTTCTCAAGTGGCTGAATATTGTTCTTTTGAAGCTTTTCAGCTAAAGTGGGCCCATTCGAATTGCCATTAAAACGATCGTTAATCGTTTCTTTTCCATTCTCATGTTTAGCTGCGACTGAAGTTTTCGCCTCTGGTATTTCTTCTATTTCAGGAGTGAAAACTTGTGAAGGAGCTGGTTCAGCGGCTACTTCTTTTTCAAATTCAAAAAGAAGACTCAGTTTATCTTCAGCATTTAGCTTCTGCAAAAACTCAACAGGCTCAGGAATTTCGAAATGAGAGCTCATTGAATCAAACAAATTACCTAGGTAAGCAGGATTGATTGGTGTTTTAGCCGTGTCGTGAATTAATTTGAATCCTTCCGTATGTGTCTTTATGTACCTCAGTTTTCCTTTCGGTAGATTTTCTTTTTGTTCATCAAACCAATGGTTCAATACATATTTTTTTGGTGCGAAGGTCAATAGCATAGTTGTCTCAATCGCTTTGCTCAAAAGTGGTTCCAAATGGCCACGACCAATATTAATGTGGTTCGAAAGCGTATTCATAAACTCTTTGAGTGCTTTTTGCACTTCTTCAGCCTCGAAATCAAAATAAGGGCTTCTGAGTCTGGCTATTTCGGATTGCCATTGAGTGAAAAGCGATTCGATAATGAATGAATTCACTTGTCTGACCTCTGTGAGGGCCATAATAGACTCTCCACTTATTTTATTTTGTCCAGCAAAAAACTCAGTACATATGTCTGCAGCGGTGGCAGTAGAAAAACTCGAGATTGATTCTTGCTTTAGCTTGTAGCTCATGGCTTATTTCTTTTGTTTTGTAAATTAAAAATTATGGGACAGATCACTATTGAAAACCTGAACAATAAAGAGATTTCTAACACAGATAACTCTCAATCGGTACTGGATATTATTCACGAAAGCGGAATCGACTGGATGCATGCTTGCGGAAAAAAAGGCCGTTGTACCACATGTAAAATTATAGTAGTAGAAGGAGCAAACCAACTGAGCCCTATTGAAGAAACCGAACAACTGCTTTTCGATGCAGGTAAACTTCAATCAGGTGAACGTGTGGCTTGCCAGGCAAAGTTACTGGGTGATGTGAAAGTTCGTGTAGCTGACAAAAATAAATTTCCTCATATGACCTATACCGCATAGTATGTTTATCGAGCCACAAGGTAAAATAGCAGGAGAGCACACATCAGGATCCATCGAGGTGGTTTGTGGCTGTATGTTTTCTGGGAAAACGGAGGAATTAATTAGGCGCCTTCGTAGAGCTACTATTGCCAAACAAAATGTGGAAATCTTTAAACCAGCTATTGATACGCGTTATGATGTGGAGAATGTAGTCTCACACAACAACACCGTAATTCGCTCTACTCCAGTGCAGTTCGCTTCGGATATTTTGTTGTTATGTGGCGAAAGCGATGTGGTAGGAATTGACGAGGCGCAATTTTTTGATGATCAAATAATTGATGTCTGCCGAACCATGGCCAATAACGGAAAAAGAGTGATTGTGGCTGGTTTGGACATGGACGCTCAAGGAAATCCTTTTGGGCCTATGCCTCATTTACTTGCAATTGCTGAATTTGTAACCAAATTACATGCCATTTGTACGGTAAGTGGCAGTTTGGCATCATTCTCATACAAGCTTTCAGACTCCGAAAAGACCGTAGAACTTGGGGAGAAAGATATTTATGAGGCTAGAAATCGCAAATATTTTTACCTAGGGTTAGAAGAAAAAAAGAAGAATAAGAAAAAGTGATCAAACGCCTTTTTAGTCTGACTTTGGGAGCCATGATGCTTCTTGCAGTGCAAACCAGTTTTGCACAAGGTCAGATTCCAGTTTTCAATTGGCGATCGCACATCAGTTATAATAATGTGATTGATATTGCTGCGTCAGGCGAGCTTATTTATGCAGCGTCTCCCAATGGGCTTTTCTTTGTCGACTTATCTGAAAATTCTGTCAATCGGCTGACCAAAAGTAACGGACTTTCCGATGTGAGTATAGGTGCCATTGGTTACGACCCTAATTCCAAAGCCCTGGCGATTGGCTACGCAAATGGGAATATTGATTTGCTTTTAGGTGGAGGAATTCACAATATTAGAACCGTTCTAGAGGCGCCCACCACTACGAATAAATCATTTAAGAATATTGCCTTTAATAACGGCAAGGCTTACTTGTCTGGAGATTTAGGCATTATTGTTTTAGACCTTACCTCTGAAGAAATTATTGAATCGTACCAGAATATTGGAGTGAATGGCGAAAGTGTCAGCGTATCAGAAATTGTTTTTTCGAATGATCGTATTTACGCGGCTACAGAAAGTGGTATTCTTTCTGCCAGTTTAGAGAGTGGGGTGAATCGCCAAGATTACAACAATTGGAGAAGAGATTTTACTGGAATTAAGTTTTCGAACATTCAAGAAGTGGGTAATCGACTTTATGCCAGTTCAGATACAGATTTGTTCACCTTCGATGGCATTAATTGGTCGTATCAAGCCTCAGCCGAAGCATCGATTAAGGCCATCATTTCCGATTCAGATTTACCCCTGATTTTAACGAATTCTGGCATTTCCTCTTTCAATAATAATCAGTTTAACCGCCTTTATAGTTTTCCAAAGCAAGGAGTTTCACGAAATGAATTCCTGCAATATCAGAACTATTGGTGGGTAGGAGATGGCTTTGATGGTTTGCTCAAGGTGGAGCCTGACGGTCAACAATCGTTCAAGCCTTCAGGCCCAGCCAACGACAACACTTGGTTGATTGGGGACTATGAAGGCGAAACAATAAAACTCTCTGGTGGATTCGATGAGAATTTTTCCGCTTTAAATAGAGCCCCATTTTTCTCTTCCTATTCGTTTGAAGAGGGCTGGAAGAACACTGCTATCATCAATAGTTCTGGAGATAGCATCAAGGACCTCGTGGGCGTTGAATCAGCCAATGTTGCGGGTAAACCTTCAATGATATTGGCCTCTTTTACGGATGGTCTTTATTCTTTTTCAGATGGAAGTGGTCGCTCCATAAAAGAAATTTCGCCCAATACCACTTTGAATGAAAGTGGAAAAATTACTGGCTTGGCCAAAAGTGAGAATTCGCTTTGGGTTACGGATTATGGAACATTGAATTCACTCCATGAATGGAATTTCGAGGAAGATACTTGGCGTTCCTATTCCCTTACTAATTCCCGATCCAAATATCCTGTGTCGTTATTTATTGCCCCCAATGGTGATAAATGGATGCCGATTGAGGACAGCCGTGGAGGCGGAATTTTGGTGTTCAATGAAACCAGCAACACCGAACGATATTTGAATACGAATGGCGGGCAAGGTGGTTTGCCTGGGAGTGAAATCAATGCTTTGGTGTTGGATGAAAACCAATTTTTATGGGTAGGAACGGATGAAGGAATTGCCTTTTTTCCTAACCTGAATGCCATTCTTCAAGGGCAGGCATTGACGGCCAGTATTCCTATATACGAGAACCGCCTTTTGCTTCGCGATGAAAATATTACTGCGGTGGCGATTGACCCTGCCAACCGTAAATGGTTTGGAACAAATAACAACGGGCTTTGGCTTTTTAGCGAAACAGGTGAAGAATTGGTGCAAAGATTTACCACCCAAAATAGTCCACTGATTTCCGATGCAATCACCTCTATTTATGTGGAGGAAATCTCTGGGGAAGTCTTTGTAGGCACAGACAAAGGTTTGGTGTCTTTCAAAAGTGATGCAACGCTAGGCACTTTCGAGCATCAAAATGTAAAGATTTACCCGAATCCAGTACCACCAAATTTCGATGGGCAAATTGTAATCAATGGGCTGGTGAATAATGCTTCGGTAAAAATTACTGACATTTCTGGTAAGTTGATAAAGGAAACGAACGCCAATGGCAGCACAGCCATTTGGAACGGCCGCGATAATAACGGAGTAAAAGTAAAAACTGGCGTGTACTTGGTGTTCAGCTCTAATGGTGATGGCACTGAAACTTTTGTTGGGAAAATAGTGGTAATCTAATGCTGCACCGTACCCGAGGCATAGTGTTGAGCTACATAAAATATAAGGAGACTTCTATTATAGTCCGGATTTTCACCGAAGCTTTTGGTATGCAAAGCTATATTGTGAACAGCGTTCGGAGTGCTAAATCGAGAGGAAAGATGGCGCTCTATCAGCCGCTTGGATTGCTTGATTTGGTGGTGTATCACAAAAACGGAAAGGATTTACAGCGAATCTCGGAGGCTAAGTTTGGCTATGCGTACAGCTCCATTCCTTTTAATCCTGTGAAAACTGGGATTGGAATTTTTCTTACCGAAATGCTCAGCAAAACATTACGAGAAGAATCTGAAAACGAAGGGCTTTACGATTTTGTACATCAAGCGATGGTCATCTTCGACCATTTAGAAACGAACATCAGTAATTTTCATTTACAATTTCTGATGAAATGCAGTGGCTACTTAGGTTTCGAGCCTCAATCTGCCGAAGGCTTTATTGAGGAGCTTAAAGAAAACGGTGTTCACTTTTCTACTTTGGAGGCAGAAAGGACAATTATTTCTGATTTGATGAACAAGCCTTTAGGCGAGGAAATAATGCTGACAAGTCAATTAAGGCGCGATGTGCTGTCGCATATTATCAAGTTTTATCAGATTCACGTATCGGGATTAAATGAAATAAAATCTCTTGAAGTACTGAAAGAGGTGTTGAGTTAGTGAACTCTATAACGAATATTTAATAAATTAGACTGTTTTTAACCATTTCAGCCATGAGCAAAAAATTATACGATGAGGTTCCCTCACTAGATTTAGCCGATTTCACTTCGGGTGATCCAGCCAAAAAACAAGCGTTTGTAGATGCACTAGGCCAAGCTTATAATAACATCGGCTTTGTGGCGATAAAGAATCATGGACTTTCTGAAGCCCAAACACAAAAGCTATACGCTACTATTCAGAAATTCTTTTTGATGTCTGATGACATTAAACAGAAGTATGAAGTGCCAGAATTGGCTGGGCAACGTGGTTATATAGGCAAAGGGAAAGAACATGCGAAGGGTCGTAAAACGGGTGATTTGAAAGAATTTTACCATGTAGGCCAGGAAGTAACTGATGGCGACCCCATCAAAAATGAATATCCAGATAATATTTGGCCAGAAGAACTTCCAGAAATGGAAGAGATTGCGCTAGAAGTATACAAAACCATTGAGGCAGCAGGAATCAAGATGTTGCAAGCCATTGCGCTTTACTTAGGTTTACCTGAACATTATTTTGATGATAAGGTAAGGAACGGGAACAGCATTTTGCGTCCTATCCATTACTTTCCAATAGAAAACCCAGATGAAGTACCAGATGATGCGGTACGTGCGGCTGAGCATGGCGACATTAACCTGATTACGCTTTTGATGGGTGCGAGTGCCGATGGTCTTCAAGTGCTGAGAAATGACGGTAAATGGATTCCAATTACAGCTTTGCCAGAGCAATTGGTAGTGAATGTTGGCGACATGCTTTCGCGCCATACCAATAACAAGCTAAAATCAACAATTCACAGGGTGGTGAATCCTCCAAGAGCGTTAATGAAGAACAGGCGTTTCTCAATTCCGTTCTTTATGCACCCGCGCTCCGATATGGATTTGACTTGTCTAGAAAGCTGTATTGATGCAGATCACCCAAAGCTTTATGAGGACATTTCGGCTGGTGAGTTTCTCAATGAAAGGCTTATCGAGTTAGGCTTGAAAAAGAAGTAAACTAGCTTCGGTCCATTGATAAAGCGTATTCGATACTATATTTTTCTGCGTGATGTCCTTGTCATAGCGCTAACGGCCTTTGGCGGTGCACAAGCACATTTTGCCATGATCATTAAGATTATGGTAAAGAAAAGGGGCTACCTCACCGAAGAGGAGTTGATAGAATTGAATGCGCTTTGCCAGATTCTACCCGGTCCAACTTCTACCCAAACCATTACGGCCATTGGTTTTAGAATTGGGGGCGCCAATTTGGCCTACCTTACTTTATTGGTTTGGATGCTACCCGCAGTAGCCATTATGACTACAGCTGCAATATTGGTAGACTCTTATCAAACCAAAAATCTGAGTTTAGAATTTACCCGATTTATACAACCCATGGCCGTGGGCTTTGTGAGCTACGGTGCCTATATCATTGCATCAAAAGTAGTCACTACTCGAACGGCTGGTGGATTAATGGCACTTTCGGCCATTGTTACTTACTTTATTTCTAAGCCGATCGCTTTGCCGCTGGTGCTAATTTTTGCGGGAGCGCTTACTGCTTTTAAGTACAAGAAACAGGCACCCGAAGAGAAACAGAAGATAAAAATCAAATGGGGGAACTTTACACTTTGGGCCTTGGTGCTTGTGACCGCGGCTGGTATAGGAGCTGTTACCCAAGATAGATTTGTATTACTTTTTGAGAATTTTTATCGAAACGGAAGTTTGATTTTTGGTGGAGGGCAAGTACTGATTCCCTTCCTTCACACAGAGTTTGTAGAGTTTAAAGGCTTTTTGACTTCCGAAGAGTTTCTTTCTGGCTTTGCCATGGTACAAGCCGTTCCTGGGCCAGTGTTTTCAGTAAGCTCATTTGTTGGAGCTTTGTCTGTTCGAGAGATGGGATTGGGGGCACAAATTTTAGGTGGTTTTGTGGCTGCCTGCGGGATTTTTCTTCCAGGTACTTTCCTGATTTTCTTTGTCATTCGTTTTTGGGATGACCTAAAACGTTACCGTGTTGTAAGGGCTTCGCTGGAAGGAATTAATGCGGCCAGTGCGGGAATGGTGGCTGCCGCAGCATTTGTGCTTTTTCAACCCATCGAGAATAATGTAATGAATGTAAGTGTAATTATTGGCACTTTCTTGATTCTAACCTATACCAAAATACCACCTCCATTCGTGATTTTGGCAGGGCTACTGGCTGGGATATTTATACCTCAAATTTAAGGTTTACCCCTTTTTCACTGACTTCAAAATCTGTAGGAACTCCACAGTAAACAGGGAGGTTGCTTTTCTCATGTCCTAACGGGAAACCATAAGCGATTGGGATATTCAAGTCAGTTATGTTGCGAGAAATGACCTCCAAAGCATCTGCTCCAAAACTATCTTTATGGTCTTTCATAGAAGAAAAATCCCCTATGATTACGCCTGCCAAATCATCAAGCTTTCCAGCTCTTTTTAACTGCACAAGCATCCGATCTAAATGATAGAAGTATTCTCCCACTTCTTCCAAAAAGAGAATCTTTCCTTTCGTCTTGATTTCAGAAGAAGTGCCTATGGAATTGCAAATGATGGATAAATTTCCCCCAATAAGTTCGGCTGTTGTTTGACCATGCTGATTTAAAGCATGAGGGGCAATTTCATAATTTACCTTTCCTTCAAAAAGCATAGCTTTTAAGCTTAGTGTAGCTTGTTCATCCCAATCTAGCGTAACCGCCATTGGTCCATGAATGCAGGCAACAGAACGGTTGTTGAGTTCGGTAATCAGCGAAGTGATGTCGCTAAAACCGCAAATCCATTTTGGGTTTTCGAGGAAATTGCTCCAATTGATTTGCTCTAGAATTCTTGTAGTGCCATAACCGCCACGGGCGATCAGAATGGCTTTGATTTCTGGATCATCTAAGGCGCCTTGTAAATCATCAAGTCGTTGGCTGTCTGTTCCTGCAAAGTAGTGGTCTGTTGCTAGAACGTGCACGCCTAAAACTGGTGTTAATCCCCATTCGGTTAAGGTGTTCACCGCAAAAGTCAAATCAGACTGAATTTTCTTGGCAGGAGCCACGATGGCAATCTTATCGCCTTGACTTAATAATGGAGGGATCAACATGCCCAAAAGTAAAAAGAAGACGCCTGAATAGGACGTCTTCTCTCAACTTTTATGTTGCAGTTGGTTTTAAAAACTACAACTCCTCTACTTTTTCAATATTTACGAATTCGATTTCCTTCTCAGGAGTAAGTTCAATACTTACAACCGAATCCTTATCCACTTTACCAGATAAAATCTGTTTCGAAAGTTCGTTCAATACTTTGCGCTGAATCACTCTTTTGAGCGGACGGGCACCATATTGCGGATCCCAACCTAATTCGCCAAGGTAATCAAGCACTTCGTCAGTGGCTTCAATTTCGATTCCATTCTCACTCAATTGGTTCTGAATTAAGCCAAACTGAATTCTCACAATCTGCCTGATGTTATCGCGGTTGAGCGGCATAAACATGATCGTTTCATCAATCCTGTTCAAAAACTCTGGCCTCACTGCTTTTTTCAGCTGATTCATTACTTCAAGCTTAGTTTCATCAATCACATCCAACACATTCTCGTCAGTAATTTTAGCAAAGTTGTCTTGGATTATGGTTGAACCGATATTGGTCGTCATAATGATGATCGTGTTCTTAAAGTTGGCGACTCGGCCTTTACTATCCGTTAATCGGCCATCATCTAAAACCTGTAATAGAATGTTGAAAGCATCAGGGTGCGCCTTTTCAATCTCATCCAATAAAATTACTGAATAAGGTTTTCTACGCACCGCTTCTGTCAACTGACCGCCTTCTTCATAGCCCACATAGCCTGGAGGTGCTCCAATCAATCTACTCACCGCATGACGCTCCTGATATTCTGACATATCAATACGCACCATATTGTTTTCGTCATTGAAGAGGTATTCCGCCAAGGCCTTCGCCAATTCGGTTTTACCTACCCCAGTCGTTCCTAAGAAAATGAAAGAACCAATCGGACGCTTAGGGTCTTGCAATCCAGCTCGACTTCTTCGAACCGCATCAGACAGGGCAGTAATCGCTTCTTTCTGTCCTGCAACGCGTTTGCCCAATTCTTCCTCCAAGTGAAGTAACTTTTCACGATCAGATTGAAGCATTTTGGAGAGAGGAATGCCCGTCCATTTTGCGACTACTTCAGCAATGTCATCTGCATCCACTTCTTCCTTCAACAAGGTTTTTTCACCTTGCATCTCTTTCATTTTGGCTTTCTGCTCTTCTAGCTTCTGCTCTGCTTCTACAATCTTACCGTAGCGAATTTCTGCTACTCGACCGAAATCTCCTTCACGTTCTGCTTTTTCTGCTTCAGACTTATAACGGTCTATGCTTTCCTTTGCTTCGCGAATGCTTGTGATCACCGATTTCTCGTTTTCCCACTTCGCTTTAAGGTCATC
This sequence comes from Roseivirga sp., assembly GCF_034669765.1. GTDB lineage: Bacteria > Bacteroidota > Bacteroidia > Cytophagales > Cyclobacteriaceae > Roseivirga. The sequence goes on along the minus strand of NZ_JAXMOQ010000005.1, from coordinate 379,594 downwards.
TCGCTTCTCGGAGATTTCTGCAATCTCTTTTGAAAGCACCGTTTCCTTGTCTTTGTTTTTCTCTCTACGAATGGCTTCCCGCTCGATTTCCAATTGCATAATCTTACGGTTCATCTCATCCAATTCTTGTGGAAGAGAATCCATTTCTATACGCATTTTGGCAGCAGCTTCGTCCATTAAGTCAATCGCCTTATCTGGTAAGAAGCGATCAGAGATGTATCGACTTGAGAGCTCTACCGCAGCAATTACTGCGTCATCTTTAATTCGTACTCCGTGGTGCACTTCATATTTTTCTTTGATCCCTCGCAGAATAGAAATAGCATCATCACGGTCTGGCTCATCGACAATTACAGACTGAAACCTTCTTTCTAAAGCCTTATCTTTCTCAATGTACTTTTGGTATTCTTTTAATGTAGTGGCTCCAATGGCATGCAGCTCGCCACGTGCCAAAGCTGGTTTTAAAAGGTTGGCCGCATCCATTGCGCCTTCACCTCCACCGCCAGCGCCAATCAAAGTGTGGATCTCATCAATGAAGAGAATGATCTCGCCAGCGGCATCTTGTACTTCCTTAATTACCGCTTTCAAACGCTCCTCAAATTCACCTTTGTATTTGGCGCCCGCTACCAAAAGCCCCATATCCAATGAGATAATGGTTTTGGATTTTAGATTTTCTGGCACATCACCATCAATGATTCGTTGAGCCATGCCTTCAACAATGGCGGTTTTACCAACACCTGGTTCGCCCAAAAGAATTGGGTTGTTCTTCGTTCTTCTAGAAAGAATTTGAAGCACCCTTCTAATTTCTTCATCACGTCCAATTACGGGGTCGATTTTGCCTTGGCTGGCGAGCTCGTTTAGGTTTTTAGAATACTTGCTTAGCGATTGGTATTTAGACTCTGCATTGGCATCCGTTACACTGTTTCCACCACGTAATTCCTTAATGGCGGCAATCAACTCTTTCTTTCCAAAGCCAACCTCCTTCATCATAGAAGCTACTTTGTCTTTTCCTGCCAAGAGGCCAAGAACAATATGCTCAATGGCGACATACTCGTCTTTGAAATCCTTTAGGAATTCCAATGATTTGGTTAGTGCCGAATGGGCATCGTTGGATAAATAAGGCTGCGAACTACTTCCGCTTACTTTTGGGTATCCGTTTACAATATCTTCCAGTTTGGTTTCAAACTGCACCTTGTTTATACTCAGTTTCTTTATCAGGAAAGAAAGCACATTCTCATCCGATAAAAGGATCGCCTTCAAAAGGTGTCCCGGCTCGATGGCTTGCTGCTCATTACTAGCGGCAAGCTCGGCCGCCTTTTGAATGGCTTCCTGCGATTTGATTGTATATTTTTTAAAATCCATGATTGTTGTTTTCCTTTAAATATTTTCAAGCTTTTAGGCTTACATCTCTACCATAACAAACAATAATCCATTAGTGATGTTCGGAAAATTTGGCCGAAAAATGCTGGCTCATTTCGTTTATTCGGACATTATGTCTTAGATTTACACAAAAAATATTTAGAAATATGCCAAGAGTGAAGATAGAGTTACCCGATGCTTTTATGTTTGAAACAGAAATCAAGGTCAGGATTTCAGACATTAACTATGGCGGGCATTTGGGCAACGATAGCGTGCTGAGCATGATTCATGAATCGCGTTACCGTTTCTTTAATTCACTTGGTTATAAAGACGAACTTTCAATTGATGGTTGTGGTACTATTCAGGCCGATGTTGCTATTGCCTACAAGGGCGAAGCCTTTCATGGAGATGATATTAAAGTTGAAATAGCGGTCGCAGAGATTGGTAAGAAAAGCTTCGAGTTGGTATATCGATTAAGCTGCGGCACCAAAGAAATTGCCCGAGCGAAAACAGGAATTGCTATGTTCGATTACAAAGAAAGCAAAGTGGTGAATATCCCTTCACCATTCCTTTCAAAGATTCAAGCTTAGATCGTTACCTTTGCAAAATGGTTGAGGCAAAACGCGACATTAGACAACTCTCGCTCGAAGAAATTCAGGAATTTTTTGTGAGCATTGGAGACAAGGCTTTTAGAGCAAAACAGGTATATGAATGGCTTTGGAAAAAATCGGCAAAGGATTTTGACCAAATGACCAATATCTCGCTTTCCACCCGTGATCTTCTTAAAGAGAAATTCAGCATCAACCATATTAAGGTAGATGAGATGCAACGCAGCTCAGACGGCACCATAAAGAATGCTGTGCGTTTACATGATGGCATGACGGTGGAGTCGGTGTTGATTCCTACGGGCACTCGTATTACTGCCTGTATTTCATCACAAGTGGGTTGTAGTTTAGATTGCCACTTTTGCGCCACTGCCCGTCTTAAACGCATGCGTAATTTAAACCCTGATGAAATCTATGATCAGGTAGTCGCTATTAAAGAAGAAGGTGAACTTTATTTTGGTCGTCCTCTGACGAATATTGTGTACATGGGAATGGGCGAGCCTCTGCTCAATTACCAAAACGTAATGGAATCCATTCGTAAAATCACTTCGCCAGAAGGCTTGGGAATGTCGCCAAAGAGGATCACGCTTTCTACTGTGGGCATTCCAAAAATGATTATGCGCATGGCCGATGAGGACATGAAGTTCAATTTGGCTGTTTCCCTACATTCTGCCATTGACGAAACGCGCTCGAAAGTAATGCCGATCAACGAAAAAAGCGACCTGAATGAATTGGCGGAATCGTTGATCTATTGGTATCAGAAAACGAATCGAAAAATCACTTTTGAGTATGTGATTTGGAAAGACATTAACGATGATGAAAGACATGCGCATGCCTTGGCCAAATACTGTGGTCGTGTAGCCTCTAAAGTCAATTTGATTGAATACAATCCGATTGATGATGGCATGTTTCAACAAGCAGCCCCAGAAAAAACCGAGATGTATGAGAAGATTCTTGGCGAGAAAGGAATTATTGTAAACGTGCGTAGAAGCCGAGGGAAAGATATAGATGCGGCTTGTGGTCAATTGGCCAATAAGCTATAAACCTTTTGGCTTTACGGCCGTCTATAAATTATCTTATATTCTGATTTCCCTGATTAAATCCATTGTGTTTATCCTGATTTCATGACCAAAAAAATAATTCTAGTAGTACTGCTAGCGTTGGTGTTTAGTGCCGTTCAGGCTCAAAAAGGCACTACAGTACAAGAGAAACTCGACTATTATAATCAAGAATACCCTCAGGAGAAGGTTTACCTACACACCGACAGAAAGTATTATGCACCTGGCGAGCCCATTTGGTTCCAGTCGTATTTAACGGCAGGCTACCTTCATGAAGCTTCTCCCTTCAGTGCTAATGTTTATGTTGAACTCTATGCTGAAAGCGATAGTCTTGTGGCCGAAAAACTAATTTTTTCTGAAGGTGGATTCGGTCAAGGTGTAATAGATGTTCCTCAGCAACTAACAGAAGGCAATTATGTATTGCGTGCCTACACCAACTGGATGCGCAATTTTGACCAAAACTTCTTTTTTGAAAAGCCCATAGTAGTAGTCACTGGTTCGGAATTGGAGAGTTATACTTCTACTGCTAACAATAAAATCGATCTTCAATTTTTTCCTGAAGGCGGGAATTTGGTAAGTGGAATTCCTGCTAAAGTAGGCTTTAAGGCGATCAATAGCTTAGGCAAAGGTATCTATGTGGAGGGCGAAGTACACAACAGTACAGGCACAAAGGTGACGAACTTTAGTACCGAGCACGATGGTATGGGGCTGTTTACCTTGCTTCCTCAGAAGGGAGAATCCTATAGCGTTAAGCTAACGGGCAAAAATGAAACTTATAGCCTTCCCAAATTGGAAAACGAAGGCTATGGCATTCAAGTAATCCAACGGCCAAACCAGTTGAGATTAATCTTTAGGGCTAACGTCAGCAATCCTTCAAAAGGCAGATTTAAAGCGCTAATACATACCCGTGGTTTGGTATCACACACCATAGAAGTGGACCTTTCAAAAGGTGAGGCTTTAGGAGTGATTTCAACAGACGAAATACCAGCGGGTATCTCCCATATTACCCTTTTTGATGAGAATGATAGGCCTTTGCTGGAGCGCTTGGTTTTTATTGAACGTCCAATAGAGACTAGCTTGGCTTTGGACAAAAATAGCTATTTGGCAAGAGAGAAGCTTACTACAAAAATTAAACTGAATGATACGAACGGAGGTCCTTTCAGAGGCATGATGTCGATGAGTGTTTTGGATATGGACAAAGTAATTGATGGGAGTCCGGAACAGACAATTTACTCGGAGTTATTACTCAGTTCGGACCTGAAAGGCTACGTTGACAATCCAATGTACTACTTCAATGGAGAAAATACCGAAGCTAAAAAACACCTTGATTTGGTAATGATGACCCATGGCTGGAGTCGGTTTGTATGGGATGACTTAATGAATGATAATTACCCAGGCTTCGATTTTCCAGTAGAGCTCGGGGTTTCTTTGCAAGGAACGCTGTACAGAGAATCGAGTAAGAAAACAGAATCTTCTGGCAAAGTAACTCTAGTGAATAACCGTTCTTTTCCACCGCTAATATTAGAAACAGAGACGGATAAGGATGGTCGTTTTTCTTTTCAAAATTTATTGGTGTACAAGTCGGATAACCTTTTGCTGAAAGGGAAAAACTCTAAAGATAAAGACAATGTTCGCTTTGAAGTGGATACGCTGAAAGAAAGGGTCAACGCTCCGTTACCCAATTTTAAGTCAATCTTTAGCCAAGAAGAGCTGCTCGAAAAAGAAGACTTTTTGCAATTCAAAAAAGAGAGAGATATGATTGAAAGGGCTTTCAATCCAGACTCTTTATTCACCGATTTAGGGACGGTAATGGTGGAAGGCAGCAAGTTACAAGTTGAGCGGGAAGACAAACAGTTGAAGGAGAAAACCGCTTATGGAAGAGGGACTTCGGCTTTTGATTTCACAGAATGGTCTGCCACGGGCGCGTATACCAATATTTTTTCTGCCTTAGTCGGTAAGTTCCCTGGAGTTACTGTGCGTATGGGGCCAACTGGAGAGCCCACTGTGGTGATCCGTGCAGGAGGCTTTACTTACCCAGCACTTTTTTTATTAGACGATGTTCCCACTGACGCTGCTTTAATTTCAGGTTTATCTCCTATGAATTTTTCAAGAGTAGTTCTATTTAAGGGATTGGCCGCCACGGCTATTTTTGGAGATGCAGGGAAAGGCGGTGTGATGGCTTTCTATACTAAGTCGGCCGATGGTATATCCCTAAGCCCAGAAGAGTTAAAAAACAGTAATACGATGATCGTAGAGTTGCCTTATACCTACGACCAACCCAGAGAATTCTATGCGCCTAAGTATGACGTTCAAAAACCTGAAGATGCCAAGCCTGATAAACGTGCCGTTTTACACTGGCAAACCATGATTGAGTTAGACGAAAATGGAGAAGCTACTATCGAGTTTTGGAACTCAGATGATGCAAAGCAGATTATGATTGATGTGCAGGGGCTTACCAATTCTGGTATTCCATTCTTCATCAACAAAACTTATGCGATAGGAAAGAACTAGTCCTTACTGGCGTTAAACAACTTCTGTTTTTCTTCTTTGGTTAGTGCATCATAGCCTCTGTCAGAAATTTTATCTAGAATAGCATCAATTTCACTTTGCGAGGTTTCTGACTTCTTCTTTTCAGGAGCTTTAGCACTCTTGGTTGATTTAGCGCTGCTGCTCGATTTATCACTTCTGTAAGTCACCTTAATTTTTGGTTGTGGCTTAAAAAGGCTTTTCACCCAAGTTATAAACTGAACAACAACCCTGCTCCAGTCATTGCCACTTTTTAATTGGGTAATAAATAGGAACCCAGCCAAGGCACCCCCTAAGTGGGCTATTTCACCTCCGGCATTGGAACCTGTAGATTGAAGTAATGAAGTAATCACATAAAATGCAGCAATGTATTTTAACCTTACAGGGCCGAGGAATATTAAAGGAATTGTAAAGTTGGGCATAAAAGTAGCCGCCCCAACAACAATGGCAATAACACCACCAGAAGCTCCTAAAAGATAAGTTCCAGCAATTGCTGGTGCGTAGTAGGGAAGTAAATTATATACGAGGAGATATAAGACTCCGCCCAGAATTCCGCCCCAAACATATAATCCTAAAACCTTATTCTGACCGATGTATTCTGCTATAATTTTCCCAAACCAGTAAAGGAACAACATATTGAAAAGAATATGGAAGAGCCCTTCGTGGTAGAAGAAGTAACTGATTAAAGTCCAGGGCTGATAGATCAGCTGACTTGGGTCTGCAGGAAGCATTAAGTAATGACTAATGCTTTGGAAAAGCCCACCATAGCCAGCAATAGTGAAGAATACGCCTATAACTCCCAGTACTACAAATGCCACCACATTGATGACAATCAACTGGTTTAATATATTTCCCGTTTTAAACGCGAGCTTAAAATCGTCTAGAATGCTATTCATGTGTTTTTAATAAAATTCGTTTCTGCTTTTTTTCCAGTAGGTAACCAAGAAAAAGGCAATTATTGCTCCACCGATATGGGCCAAATGGGCCACGTTATCTCCTTGCGCTCTTTGAAATTCAGAGAACAGTTCATAGAGAATGTACACCGTAACCAAGTACTTTGCCTTAATGGGGAAAGGGAGAAAGAGTAGGAAAAGTTCGGTATTCGGGAATAAAAGGGCAAATGCTGCTAAAATTCCAAAAACTGCTCCCGAAGCCCCAACCATTGGGTAATTGCCAAAGAAAGCATAAAGTCCACGTGCGTATTGAACTGATTCTTGTTTCAGCTGCGGGCTGTCTTCATTTCGAGAATACTGATCTATGAAAGGATAAATATACTCCGGTTTGTATACATTGTGCTTGGCAATTAGGCGGTTAAAGTCTTCGGAATTAGGGTTATCTAAGTAGGTTTCTACATCATTTTTTATGGCGCTAACTTCTAAATAATTCGCTCCTGTATAGAAAAGTCCAGCACCCACGCCAGTAACCATATAAAGGATGATGAATTTCTTTGGCCCTAAAAACTGCTCTAATAGTGGGCCAAAAATAAAGAGGGCAAACATGTTCCCAAAAATGTGCATTGGGCTCGATATGTCGTGAAGGAACATATAAGTGATGAACTGCACCGGATTGAAATTATCGGAGGCAATGAAGTACAAGCCAAAGCGGGTACCCAAATCCATTTTCAGTAAAAACTGTACCAACCAAATTCCGATGTTGATATATAGAAGGTTTTTTACAAGGGGAGTAAGTCGTCCAAACATAGGTGTTAGTTAAAAAACTGGTCTATTTTTTCCAATTCCATTAAGAAAGATGTTTTTCTTCCATTGGGTGAATAATTCGGGTTTTTGCAGGCAAAAAGTTGGTCGATTAATGAAGCCATTTCTTCTGGCGACAGCGTTGTTCCTACTTTTAAAGAAGAACGTTTTGCGATTGATCTAGCAATGTTTTCATCAGCACTGATGGAAAGCTCCGACTGATTTTGCTTGAACTGTTCAACAAAGCCCTCGAACAATTGTTTCTCATTGGCTGCTTTTAAATCTGCAGGTACTCCGTTGATCACCACCGTGTTTTTCCCAAATTCTGAAAACTCAAAACCAATGGCACTTATTTCGTCTTTCATACCCATAACGAGGGCAAAGTCGGCAGGGTTGAGTTCCAAGCTTTGAGGAAACAACGATTGCTGAGAAGCACCTGATCGATTCTGGATCATCTGAAAAAAACGTTCATACAAAATACGTTCATGCGCTTCTTGCTGTGCCACTAATAGCAAACCAGATTTTACATGGGTTGCAATATACTTTTTATGGATTTGAAAATACTTTGCCGAAGGTAAAACCGCTTCATGATTCGGTTTATAGGCCTCTGCTGTATTGGCAGCGCTGCCCATGGTGACCGTACTTTGGGCTTCTGGGTGAATATCAAGCTGAGCGTTGTGTCTTTCTTCCTTTTCTATGTCCTTTTGTAGGCCGTCATACAGTTTTTCCCAGTGCGAAGTAGATTCGCGCTTTTTATCCAAGTCTCGGAATTGCCCATAAGTTCTATCGGATTGGCTTGGGTTGTTTCCTGTGCTTGCGCTTTGCGGCTGCGGCCTGAAAGACGCAAAATTGACATCGGCACCAAAATCTAAGGCAGGAGTAATATTGTGCGTTCCTAAGGCTTGTCTAACGGCTGCTTTTACAATGGCATAAACCGTGCGTTCATCGTCAAACTTTATTTCAGTTTTGGTAGGATGAACGTTGATATCGATGTGCTTTGGATCGAGCTCTAAAAAGAGGGTATAAAAAGGGAAATTACCATCAGGAATAAGTCCGGTAAAAGCGGTAGTTACCGCATGGTTCAGGTAATTGCTTTTGATGAAACGATTGTTCACAAAAAAGAACTGCTCGCCACGGGTTTTCTTGGCAAACTCAGGTTTGCCTACATAACCGTAAACTTTTAGCATGTCGGTTTCTTCTAAACAAGAAGCCATTTGTGCCTGATATTTCTTTCCAAAAATACCCACAATTCTATTGCTCAACTTACCCGAGGTAAGATGGTACATTTCTAAATCGTTGTGGTACATGGTCATTTCCACTTCAGGATTGGCCATGGCTACCCGCTGGAATTCATCAACAATATGACGGGTTTCTACCGAATTTGATTTTAAGAAATTCCGCCTAGCGGGAACGTTGTAGAATAAATTTTTCACGCAGAAGGAAGTGCCAACAGGAGTTGAAACTGGTTCTTGCTTTTTTACTTCCGAAGCCTCAATTTGGAGTAATACGCCAAGCTCTTCGCTTTCCTTTCTAGTTTTGGCTTCTACCTGACTTACCGCAGCAATAGAGGCCATGGCTTCGCCCCGAAAGCCCATAGTTTTTATGGTGAAGAGGTCTTCCGTAGAACGGATCTTTGATGTGGCGTGACGTTCGAAACACATGCGAACGTCTGTTTCAGACATTCCTGTTCCATTATCAATTACTTGAATTAGCGCTTTACCCGCCTCTTTTATAATGAGTTTAATGTTTGTGGCACCCGCATCAATGGCGTTTTCCAGTAGTTCCTTGACCACCGAAGCAGGACGCTGAACTACCTCGCCAGCGGCAATCTGATTGGCGATATTATCAGGAAGTAATCGTATTAAATCGGGCATGAAAGTTTGAAGAAATTACTTTCGCATTTTCTTCCAAATTAAATAAGGAACATAAAGAAGGGCAAGGTAGAAAATTTCTTTTCCGATGTAGACGAAACCACCCACAAACAGTATTAAAATCACAAAAATGATCAAACGTAACATGATGGTTTGATCCACTCCGTTTTTGGCGTGCTTCATGTTTTTTCTAAATGAACCTTCAATCTGTGAACGATAACCCGGATCGAGATTCGCATTTTCGTTCATCCCCATTTCAGCTTTAATTCTACTGGTACGGTTTTCGATGTCTTCTTTAACAGGATCGTAGTACCGAGGCTTGATATCGTATCGCTGATAATTAGGTTTCTTTACAAGACTTGGTAGCTTCATAATATTGTTTCTTATAATTTGGCGTTCTTTATATCGCAAAGAATTTCGCTATAAAATGCGCCATGAGCAAATTTATAGTTTATTTGCTATAACTAAAAATTACGGCATAATGCTTAAAAAAGTTACTTACACCTTTCTTCTACTTACCATTTTTACTGCAGCCACTAGTGCACAAAAGATCTATTCAAAGATAGATACTGTGAGCCAAAAAGCTTGGGCCGATAGTGTTTTCAATAGCATGACTCCGGAAGAGAGGTTGGGTCAACTATTTATGGTGGCAGCTTATTCTAATCTAGACGAAAAGCATTTTGCTGAAATCGATGCCCAGATTTCTAAATACAACATTGGTGGTCTAATCTTTTTTCAAGGAGGAGCAGGCAGGCAAGCCAACCTTACCAACCGCTTTCAGGCAAAAGCTAAAGTGCCATTGGCCATTGCTATGGATGCAGAATGGGGGATAGGCATGCGATTGGACAGTATTATGGACTTTCCAAAGCAGATGACGCTAGGTGCCATTCAAGACAACCGACTGATTTATGAAATGGGTAAGGAAGTAGCAAACCAGTTCAAGCAGTTGAACATGCACATCAACTTCGCGCCAGTAGTCGATGTAAATGTGAATCCTAAAAACCCAGTAATTGGCTACCGCTCTTTTGGCGAAAATAAATTCAATGTGGCTGAAAAAGGAGTGGCTTACATGAAGGGTATGCAAGATTTTGGCATTATGGCCAACGCCAAGCATTTCCCCGGCCATGGCGATACCGATGTAGATTCTCATGCAGACTTACCAGTGATTAATCACAGCAAGGAGCGGATGAATGATATTGAACTTTATCCTTTTAAGGCTTTAATGAAAGATAGTTTGTTGAGTGTAATGGTGGCCCATTTGCAAATTCCAGCTTATGATAGTCGTGAAAAAACCCCAACCACACTTTCGCAAAAAGTTGTGACTGATCTTCTAAAAAATGAGCTCGGCTTTGATGGCTTAGCCTTTACCGATGCCATGAACATGCAAGGAGTAGCTAAATATTATGAGCCAGGAGAAGCCGATGTACGTGCTTTGATGGCAGGAAATGATATTATTCTATTTCCATTGGATGTGGCTAAAGGCATTGAACAAGTAAAGAAAGCCATCAAAAAAGGAGATTTGACACAAGCTTCATTGGACTATCGGGTCAGAAGAATTTTAGAAGCAAAGTATTGGATGGGTTTATCGAAATACGAACCAATTTCAACAAACAACCTTACCGAGCGCATCAATACCAGCTATTCAGAAATGCTCAATCGCATTCTTTACCAGAAAGCGATGACGGTGGTGGATAATACTGATCAGCTTTTGCCTATCATCAGGCTCGACAGTGCCAAGTTTGCCTCACTGAGTTTTGGCGCAGCCGATAATCAGGAGTTTGAGAATACCCTAAGTAAGTATGCCAAGTTCGATCACTTTAAGGCTGGAACTACTTATCAATCATTGCTAGACTCGCTGTCTTCATATAGTACTGTAGTTGTTGGCTATGGGGGAATTACAAATGCTACTAAAGATCAACATGGCGTAAAGTCGGAAGAAGTGCAGTTCATTCGTGATTTGCAAGCCAAAACCAATGTGATTGTAGTTGCTTTTGGCAATGCTTATGGCCTTCAGTTTTTTGATGGGGTGAAGAATATTATTTGCACTTATGAAGACAATGAGATAACAAGAAATATTGCTCCGCAAATCATTTTTGGGGCACTTCGTGCCGAAGGTAAATTACCAGTAACCACAGGCGACTTTAAAAGCGGTACAGGAATTAAGACGATGACCGCGTCTCGTTTGAGCTTTGGATTACCAGAAGAAGTGGGGATGAATTCCGAAACTTTGAAAGGCATTGATGCCTTCATGAAAAAAGCAATTGACGGAAAAGCGACCCCTGGTGGTCAAGTGATGGTGGCCAGAAAAGGAAAGGTGATTTTCAACAAGAATTATGGCTATCAAACCTACGACAGTCTTATCGCTGTAAATGATGAAACCATGTACGATTTGGCTTCAATTACCAAAGTGATGGCCAGTGTTCAGGTGTTGATGTATTTGAATGAAAACGGCCTTATTGATATGAATAAAACTTTGGGCGATTACTTGCCTGAAGTGAAAGGGACCAATAAAGAAGATTTAGTCATTCGAGATGTGCTTTTGCACCAGGCGGGTCTTCAACCTTTCATTCCGTTTTGGAAAAGAACGGTGGATAATGGCATTTTAGATCAGGCCTATTATAGCGAGACTCCAGGTCCTAGTTATAAGTCTACGGTTGCCGATCACATGTATGGAAGCCCAGCCTTGGCTGATTCACTTTGGAAATGGGTAATTGATGCAGATTTGAGAAAAATGCCCAGAGGTGATGAGAAGTACGATTACCTCTATTCGGATATGGGCTATTATTTCTTTTACAAGTTGACTGAAAACATTTTGGACAAACCTTTCGATACTTTCTTGAACGATAGACTTTATGCTCCACTTGGTTTACAAACCATGGGCTACTTGCCAACCGAGAGAGGTTTTTTGTCAGAAATTGCCCCAACGGAAGACGATAATCTTTTTAGAAAAACTTTGTTGAGAGGGACTGTACACGATCAAGGTGCTGCCATGTTTGGTGGGGTTGCCGGGCATGCGGGGCTGTTTTCTAATGCCCTCGATTTAGCCGTTCTTATGCAAATGCACTTGCAATTGGGCCAATATGGAGATCAAAAATATTATGATTTAAATACCATTCCTGCTTTTGCCAATCAACAAACCGAAGATAATCGCAGAGGAATGGGCTGGGATAAACCAATTGTGGGCAAAGATGAAGGGCCAACTTCACGTTACGCCTCAGCATCTACTTTTGGTCACTCTGGCTTTACGGGTACTGCTGTTTGGGCCGACCCTGAACAGGAGTTGGTATATGTCTTTCTTGCCAACAGGGTTTATCCGAATGCAGAAAATGCAAAACTGATTCAGTGGAACATCCGTACCAAGATTCAAGATTTAATCTACGAGTCGATCTGGAACTTTAATAAAGACTAACCAGTTGAAAGAAAGTTGGCTTTAAAGCGCTAGAATTAATGAATATTGGAATCGTGTGTTACCCAACCTTCGGTGGTTCGGGAGTTGTAGCTACAGAACTAGGAATAGGGCTGGCTAAAAAGGGATATAAAATTCATTTTATCACCTATTCTCAACCTACTAGATTGGACTTCTTTAACGAGAATCTATTTTATCACGAAGTAAATATTCGTTCCTATCCGCTTTTCAAATTCCCTCCTTACGAACTTGCTCTAGCTAGTAAAATGGTGGATGTAGTAAAATACGAAAAACTTGATTTGCTGCATGTGCATTATGCAATTCCGCATGCTTCGGCAGCGGTGTTGGCAAAGCAAATCCTGAAAGATCAGGGTATTGAAATTCCGGTAATTACGACTTTGCACGGTACCGACATTACTTTGGTGGGCAAAGATCCATCCTACGAGCCAGTGGTAACGTACAGCATCAACCAGTCCGATGGTGTTACTTCGGTTTCTGAAGATTTGAAGAAGGATACCTACAAGCATTTCAACATCAGACGCGAAATTGAAGTGATTCCCAATTTTATCGATCTGGAAAAATTCAAGAAACAACGTAAAGAACACTTTAAAACCGCCATTTGCCCTAACGGGGAAAAGCTGATTGTGCACACGTCAAACTTTAGAAAAGTAAAACGTATTGACGATGTAGTGAAAGTGTTCCATAAAATTCAAGAGCAAATCCCTGCTCGTTTACTTTTGGTAGGCGATGGACCTGAAAGAGGTCATATTGAAACACTTTGTCGTGACCTAGGTATTTATGAAGAAGTTCGCTTTTTAGGAAAATTAGAGGCGGTACAAGAAGTGCTTTCTGTTGCCGATTTATTCTTAATGCCTTCTGAAAAGGAAAGTTTTGGTTTATCTGCATTAGAGGCCATGGCTTGCGAAGTGCCATTGGTGACTTCAGATGCGGGTGGTATTCCTGAGTTGAACCTGCATGGCATAACAGGTTTCGTGTCGCCAATTGGTGATGTGGAGGACATGACGAAAAATGCGCTGTATATTCTGAAAGACGAGAATTTGCCGACTTTCAAAACCAATGCTTTAAAAAGAGCCAAGGATTTCGATATCACAAACATTCTTCCACAATACGAAGCTTATTACGAAAAGGTAGTTGCCGAAATGAAATCGAAGGCCACAGTATAAAAGAACCCGAATGAAGGTGAGTATCGTTGGTTGTGGTTGGTTAGGCTTGGCTTTAGGAAAGAAATTATCTGAGGAAGGCTTTTCCGTAATGGGCAGCACAACTTCAAAAGAAAAATTTGATTCACTTTCTAAGGCTGGAATCAGTCCGTTTTTACTCAAAATGGATCCGATGCCGATGGGTGAAGATTTTAATGCCCTTTTTCAAACCGATGTACTCGTTATCAATATTCCTCCAAGCAGAAAAAGAAATACGCCTGAGTACTACGCTGAACAAATCAAGTACTTGAAATATTTGGTGGATCAGCACAATGTGCCAAAAGTTATTTTTGTGAGCTCCACTTCCTATTATCCGAATACAGAAAATTGGGTCACCGAAACTACCAATTTCGATTTAGAAAATGGATCGACAAAAGCGGTGGTATTGGGTGAAAGGGAAGTTCAACAAGTGGAGGCTAAACTTACGGTTCTCCGTTGTGGAGGCTTAATGGGTGAAGACAGAATTCCAGGGAAATGGTTTGCGGGAAAGCCCACTTCAGGAGCTTCCACTGCAGTTAATTACATTCATCGTGATGACGTCATCAATATTATTCAACAATTGATAAAGGGTGGTTTGCCAGAAGAAGGCATACTCAATTTAGTTTGCCCAGAACACCCAACACGCAAAGAAGTACACGAAGCCATGGCGCATAAGTATAACTTCGACCAGCCCATTTGGGAGGCGCCTGACTTTATTGATTCTAAAAAAGTATCGGGAAAAAAGCTTACTGACCTAGGGTATAGCTTCTTAAAACCGAGTCCTCTGGATTTTTAATGAGAAACTAATTCAGCTCTCAATTACCTCTAAAAAAAGCTCACCACGTTTTAATTTGTTGATGGCCTTTATAGACTTCAAGCGGTTATTGATTTGAGTGAACATTTCATCTTCGGCTTGGGCTATCTGCCAGCCTTGTTTGTAGGCAACAGGTAGTGTTTGTTGTTTTTGATTTTTCATGTCTGAGTTGTTTGACCACTCCTAAATAAAAAAATTACCCAGTTAGTTCCCGAGATGACCATCGAGTACAATAATTTTTTCAGCTACATCCCAGACGAATAAAAGCCCATGAATGTTTAGGTGATGACAACCTAAACGCATGGGCTTTGAAATTTGTTATTTACTGTGCGGCTTTTTAACGTATGTTGGCTATTTCCAAACCCCTAAAATGACACCGATAATGGTAAAGGCAATGGTGTGGTAAAGCGAATCAATCATAATCAGCCCAACTCCTTTTCTAGCGAAATTATAATTAAGCGCGGTAGAAGGAATAATAAAGAATAGGCCTGTCATTAATCCCATCATTCCACCCATTGTGGCATCCATATCAGGATTTTCGCCAAAGCCATAAAAGAACATGGCCATTCCAAAACTCACTACGAATGAAAGGATCAGAGCGCTACCGAATAGTTTCCCCATGTTTGCGTTCTTGAGTTCATCATCAGAGAGACCAACGCCTCGCTGCCAAGCTTTACCAAAAAGAGGGCCGTACCATATAGCGCCCAATGCAAAATAGGCCACTGTCGATACGACAACCGCCAACCAATTGATGTTTGAAATGTCCATAGTTTATATGTTTGGTTAAAAAATTATTTCTTGACTTGAATACCGGAGTACAAATCATCCGGCAGACCATCTTCATCCCAATCCAAAAAACCTGTAAACTCTCCTTTGCCATCCATCCACACAAACTTGTAAGCCGTGGTAATGTCATTCTCAGTAAGGTATACGCTATCACCTTTTACTTCCCATGTACCGAAAGTTTCCATAGATACCTCTCCAGATAAATCTGTATAAATAGAAGTATAATTTCCATCACTCGTGTAGGTGGTTAAAATGGGTTTAATCCCGAGAATCTCTTCCCAACTACCAATAGGCACCTTGAAGGCTGTTTCTTCTGGCTTACCGTGGTCTATGGTAACGATCATAGATTCGTTATACCATTCACCAATAATGAGCTCAGCATTGTTGGTTTTAGCACAAGAAGAAATTGCACAAAGCACGAGACCGAAAAAGAGCAGTTTAGTGAGTTTCATTCAGTTTTTTTTATAAAAGTTAAGTAAAGGAAGGCAAAAATAGCCGTTCGCTAAAGCGTCTTTTATTTGAACTGGTTATTAAATGTAAGTAATTACCTAATAATTAAGATGTTCAAACTGAAGTTTTATTAGGTCAGAACAGTCGTAGATTGCTAAAAGAAACCAGACTTAAATTAAACCAATTCATTATCAATCGCGTTGTCTAGGCATTCATGAAAGGATATCGATTTTCAAAATACATTCCGCAAAAAACGGCTGGGCAATCGGTCTTTGACAACCTACTGAATATTTTCTTACAGCTGATCAGTATTACAGGAGGTGAGGCTGGCGAAGCCCTCAGCTGGTTGACGAATTTAGATAAGCAATACAACATCACCAATGGTAATTATGGCATCGGTGATTTTATTGAAGACCTGAAAGATAAAGGCTATCTGACCGAGCAAAACGGAGATGGTAAGTTTCAGGTGACCGATAAAACGGGGCAGGAAATCAGGAAATCTTCTTTGGAAGAAATTTTCGGCAAGCTGAAAAAATCAGGAAAAGGGCAGCACAAAACTTCCTTTTCAGGGATAGGTGATGAAACGGGCACAGACAGGCGTCCTTTCGAATTTGGTGATTCACTTCAGCAAATCGCCATGACGGATTCTATTCGCAACGCGCAAATCAACAACGGTTTTGGAGAGTTTAAGCTGACCGAAAATGACTTGGAGGTCATTGAGACAGAATATAAAACTCAGACTTCAACCGTGCTGATGATCGATATTTCCCATTCCATGATTTTGTATGGGGAAGACAGAATCACTCCGGCCAAAAAAGTGGCAATGGCCTTGGCCGAACTTATTAAAACCAAATACCCAAAAGACACGCTTGATGTGATTGTTTTTGGAAACGATGCTTGGCAGATAGAAATCAAAGATTTGCCTTACCTGCAAGTTGGGCCTTACCATACCAATACCATTGCTGGGCTAGAACTGGCCATGGATATTTTAAGAAGAAGGAAAAACGCCAACAAACAAATTTTCATGATTACAGATGGGAAACCCACCTGCATGAAGGTTGGAATTAAATATTATAAAAACGCCTTTGGGCTCGACCCCAAGATTTTTAATAAAACACTGAACTTGGCGAGTCAGTGTAAAAGATTACAAATTCCTATTACCACTTTTATGATTGCATCAGATCCATATCTGAAGGAGTTTGTGAAGGAATTTACCGCAGCCAATAACGGCAACGCCTATTACAGCAGCCTCAAGGGCTTGGGGCACGTTATTTTTGAAGACTTTAAACGCAATCGCAGAAAACGATTTTAACATGAGCTATTACAAATTGACCTCTGATCAATTATTGAAGATAAATACCCTTGCCGCTTTGAAAAAGGCGGGTTATCAAAGTAAATCTGTAAAGGATGAACTTCGTGATAACCTCATCAAAAAGCTAGTCAACAAGGAGCCTACTTTTGAAGGCATTTGGGGTTATGAAGATACCGTAATTCCTGATGTGGAACGCGCCATCCTTTCCAAGCACAACATGAATTTGTTGGGTTTAAGAGGGCAAGCCAAAACCAGAATTGCCCGTCAAATGACCTTGCTTTTAGATGAGTATGTGCCGGTGATTGAAGGCTCTGAATTGAATGATGATCCGTTGAATCCCATTACTAAATTTGGGATAGAGAAAGTGAAGGAAATGGGAGATAAAACGCCTGTTGCTTGGCTCCATCGCAGCGATCGTTATTCTGAAAAGCTGGCTACGCCCGATGTGTCCATTGCTGATTTAATTGGGGATGTTGACCCGATCAAGGCGGCCTCTTTAAAGTTACCTTATTCAGATGAGCGTGTGATCCATTACGGCATGGTGCCGAGGTCGCATAGAGGTATTTTCGTCATCAATGAATTGCCCGATTTGCAGGCCAGAATTCAGGTTGCACTGTTCAATATTTTGCAAGAAGGTGATATCCAAATCAGAGGTTTCAAACTGAGACTTCCTTTAGATATTCAGTTTGTGTTTACCGCAAACCCAGAAGATTATACTAATCGAGGTAGTATTGTAACTCCTCTGAAAGACCGTATCGATAGTCAGATTATTACCCATTATCCAAAAACTTTGGAAATAGGAAAGCAGATTACGGTACAAGAAGCAGATATTAAGGAGGCGCAGAAAGAGAAAATTGTCTTGAATGAAATAGCGCAAGATCTTATTGAACAAGTGGCTATTGAAGCCCGAAATAGTGAGTATGTAGATGAGAAAAGTGGGGTTTCGGCTAGACTGACCATTTCGGCATACGAAAATTTATTGAGCGCTGCGGAAAGAAGGGCTTTAATGAATGGTGAAAACCAAACTTACGTTCGTATTTCCGACTTTGTAGGTGTAATTCCTGCCATTACGGGCAAGGTAGAGTTAGTATATGAGGGCGAACAAGAAGGGCCTGGTATAGTAGCGCATAACTTGGTGGGGAAGGCCATTCGGACACAGTTCTTAGATTACTTCCCAAATCCAGACGATAAGAAGAAGGACAAGGGAGAGAAAACGGAAAACCCTTACAAAGCCATTATCAATTGGTTTGGAGAGGGGAGTTCGATCGACTTACTGAACGATCTTTCTAACGAAGCATATGAGAAAGCGCTTTTATCTGTGCCTGGCTTGGCAGACTTAGTAAAGAATAAGTATCCTAAAAAATCTAAAGACGAGCAACTGTTTCTCATGGAGTTCGTGCTTCACGGCTTGGCCGAATACAGTAAACTGAGCAAGTCTGCTTTAGATACTGGCACCCGCTTCAAAGATTTATTGAGTAGCATGTTTTCCATTGACGATATGGAAGGCTTTGATGAGGATGAGCTGAGTTAAGCTTTATTAAAAAATCAAATTCACTAAAAAGGCTCTTCGGAGCCTTTTTTCGTTTACCTATGGGAGATTAGTTAACAATGATTTTTTATTAAAACAACAGAGCTTAGGGTGACCTTTAGCATCATAAATCATTAAGGTATAGAGTGTTTTTTATGGCTCGTGATTTTAGTCGAAAAAAGTAATCGAGATGTCTATGAAGCGTATAGTTACTGGAGTAATATTAATTAGCCTTTCGGCCTTTTCATGTAAAAAAGGAGTGATAGTTGAACCTAAATTCCCTTATACGCTGACTTATACTAATAGTAGTTCAGCTTTATTGATAATAGAAGCGATTTACGAAAATGACAATGTCCTGATTCGTAAGGAAGAGATAATTATTGAAGTTAATCAGAATCATGTAGAATCTGGGTTTGCTTTGGAATCAGAGCGTGGGGTTATAGAAGGAGCTACAAGACTACTGATTAAGTATAATTCTAAGGTAGTTGATTGTAGTGACCCAAGATTAGATTTAGGATTTAGACAATGCCTTTTAGATTTAGGGACACTTAAAGAAGGAGGGACTGCTGTCAGTAAAGAGCTTGTTTTTACAGACGAAACCTTGAATTAGCAAAAATGATCATCTTTTAGATTTTGAGACTATGTAATCTCAGCAGTTTTTAAAGAGAAAAGTCTGTGAGTCTGGTGGGGTTTCTATCATTCAATCACAATATCAAAGCCATTCAACGATGCGAGCACCTCAGGGTTAGAAAACCTTGCCTTTTTTAAGCGATTGTTATTTGGGTTGAACGGGCAGCTGTAAGCCTCATTAAAAGCAATTCAATCGGGTTGATCTCGTTGATTACGAATTTTACCAAGTGCCTCGATATCTTCTTTATCAATTCCCCTGCCCACTGCTCGTTTATTAAGAATTAAATCATTGTAGCTTAGAAAATGTAAGTTATTGTCATCGAGAGAAACTTCCTGTGCTCGCTTGAAACAAGTAGAAAAAGTTTCAAGCCCTATCATCTGAGGCAAAAACTCCATTCTAAAATGTTTATGTGGAATTCTCAAGAATTGATTTCTATCGAACACCGTATTTTCAATTGTAGAAATATCGATACCTATGTCTTTTAATGATTTCAGTAAGTTATGAAAATTGCTGGTTGTCGGATTATACCAAAAATCGATGTCGTATTGAACTTCAGACATGCCAGACCCCATGGCTGAAATTCGATAGTATCCATAATAACTCACTGCGACACCTCCAATAATTAGATACTCTACTTTGTTCTGGTTTAGTGTACTGCAAATATTCTTTAAAGCAGTCCTGATTTCATTATTTATCATCTTTAACCCATTGTAGTTCTATCCAATCAATAGTGGAGGTGTCATTGACTTTATTAGTATTCTGTGAGGATAGAGCAGCTTGGAAATCTAAAAGGTCCAGTGCACGAATGAGCGCCTCTTCTTTTGAAAGTGGTTTTCGAGCATAAGTTGGTTTTTTATCCTCAAAACTGTTGTAAGTCAGTAACTTCGACATAAGTCAAAAATACGAAAGCTTTTCCATAGCTGAAAGAGAGTAATCAGAGGAGCTTTATCATTCAATCACAATATCAAAGCCATCCAATAGTGCGAGCACCTCAGGGTTAGAGAATTTTGCCTTTTTTAGGCGATTGTTATTGGGGTTGAATTGGTAACCATGGGCTTCTCTGAAATCAGCCTTGGATAAATTGCAGTTCACAAAAGTGCTCCCCACCAAGTTTGAGCCTTTAAAGGTGGAGGCAGATAAATCGGTGTCTATAAAATCACATTCCTTGATTTCGCTGTTTAAGAAACGGGTAGAAGGAATTTTCAATCCTTTGAAATAGCAATAACTGATTTGGCAATTCTCGAAAGAGAAAGACAGTAGCATTTTACTGATGGGTTCGAAATCAATTCCGCTAAGCTTACAGCCCTTGAAGCTAATGTCATCCCATTTGGCATTGACCACTTTCACAGCCGCGAGATTGCAACTTTCGAAAGTGCAACCATCAAAAGAACTACTTCTAAAATCAGCACCAGTGAAATCACAATTCACAAAGTGGCATTCATCGTAAAACTCACCATCAAATGAATGGTCTTTAAAGTCTTCGTTCTTAAAAGTGATTTCGCTGTGTTCTTTCATCATTAAATATTAGATCCTTCGTACCTCAGGATAGGAAAACAGGCTGTTAAATTTCAAACATTTTTTTGAAGTCTAGTCTGAGTTATCTTGCCACTAGCAACGGAGTTTTTTTTCAAGAAATAACCTCCGTTGCTGTTCTGTGCACAATGCTTTTCATCCTGAGGTACGAAGGATCTAGAAACCGATCCTGAATAGAAAATTCCGATTTACCAATCCCTCCTAATTCATTCCTCTTAACTAATAACCAATAACTACCTCTTTCTCAACCAAGCCTCTCTTCGGGCTTTTGCTTTTGCATCCGCATTGGTGTCCATTGCAGTAGACCATGCTTGGGCTTCTTCTAGAGTAAGTTTCGAAGTTTTTTCTTCACCCCAAATTTTGCGGTACTTAATCTCAATGCTGTCGCCCGGTTTGTGAGCCGCTATAATTTCGTTGATGTTAGAGTCATCTGTTAATACGGTGCCAGCAATGCTTAAAATTACATCTTCTGATTCTACACCCGCTTTATAGATTGGCGAACCCACAGTGGCGTTGCCTGTTGATTGCCAGCCACCTCTTTGGTTGCGAATATTTCCTCCAATGCTTGCACGGCCTTCCGCTCGGTTGGTATAAGTCACGCCCATTTTCTTGAATAAACTTGCGTAATCTGGCATTTGACTGTCCAAAATGTATTTTCCGAAAAACTCATTGGCGAAGCTTTCTCCGGCATATTCGGCCATTCGAGCTTGTAAGTCACGAACGCTATAAGGGATTTCCGTTTTGCCGTGTTTC
The DNA here is from genome assembly GCF_034669765.1 of Roseivirga sp. GTDB lineage: Bacteria > Bacteroidota > Bacteroidia > Cytophagales > Cyclobacteriaceae > Roseivirga. Next base: position 358,072 of record NZ_JAXMOQ010000005.1, on the reverse strand, counting down.
TCCCAAACGTACTTCATGTAATCGTCTAAGTTTTTGCCATTGTCCATGGTGCGTAAGGACATATCAAGGGCCAAGCCCAATACCGAACCATAGGTATAGTAAGAAATGAAAATGTTGCTCAAGTTGGTCGGGTCAATGGATGTGGCCGCATCAACAAATGGCGCTTGGTAACTCATTTCAATGGGGTTGTGGAAATTTCTGCCTGGGGCATTGATCACATAGCCTACACTTCCACCCAATCCATTTACATATTGATCAGTAGAAATACTGCCAGAACGTGCCTGCATCAGTCCAGTATAATAACTTGTAAACCCTTCTGCAAACCACAATTCACCCGACATGTTAGCGTCTTCAAAACTGAAGGGCTCTAGTGATCTAGGTCTAATTCTTTCCACATTCCAGTTATGGAAAAACTCATGCGACATGGTGCCCATCGAGGTGGAAGCCAATGGTCTTTCGACTGGCAATCCGCTCACCACATAAGTTGAGTTTCGGTGCTCCATACCATCGCCACTGGCGTTAGGCATATAGCAAGAAAGGAAAGTGTACTGGCCGAAATCGTAAGTAGCCAATTCGCCAAAAACGGCTTTTTGCTGCATTACAATACCCATAGTTTCTTCGAAATAAGCATCCACTTCTGCATCGGTAGTGCCGTCTTTATGCAAGGCCAAACGAATGGTTTGTCCATCTACATTTCTTTCTCTGAAATACAAATCGGCAATTTCAGTTGGGCTGTCCATTAAGTAATAAGTGTTTGGCGCGTAGAACGTATTATTGCCCAAATCCTTCAGTTGCGTAGCCACTTTCCAGTTTCGGTCTTCCCTCACATTGAACTTTACTTTTACCGGACGTTGGTCTAAACCTCTGGCCCAAGCCAAAGTAGCGGGCATGTTGAGGTGGGCGTGACTTTCATCAATACCAGAATAAGTGCCACCAGCACGGTTGGCATAGAGCGTATATTCAAAGTTGACTGTCCCGTTATGTCCAGCCACATTCCACTGGTATGGGTTTTCTCTGGTGATAGGTAGGGCCTTTCCGTTACTGTCCGTGGCCTTAACGTTGTACACGTTTTTGGCAAACTCATGCACGGCATAACGGCCAGGCGAACTACGGCTCATGCGCACTTCCAATACTTTGTTTTCTAAGTTGCTGAACTTGATTTTAATATTGGCTTCGTGGTGCACTGCATTATCAAACGAAAGTTCGTATTCGTTGTAGGTTTGGGCTTGTAGACTGATGGCCAAGAAGCTCAGTAAGGCTATTGTTAGGTTTCTTAGTTTCATGTTTTCGACTAAAAGATGGATGTTGTTGTATTAATACTCTCTTCCAAAGATTGCTGTATTCTTGATACAAAGGAATCAAAATAAAGAGAAAAGCAAAATGTAGAAGGTTGCCTAAAGCCCAAGCTGCTATTCCTTAGTAGTGACTGATAGTTAATGTTAGCCAGAATTCTTATGTGACCGTTATGTGACTAAGCCTAATAATAATAGCTATATTAGCTCATAAACAACAATTTTTATATGATTTATGAGTGATCAAGAGCTGAATATCCTATTGAGTGAGTTACGTTCATTTCCCAATGAAACAGAGTGGCTTGAATTCAAGGTTAACAATGATGTTGAACTTGGAGAGTATATTTCAGCATTATCAAATTCGGCATGTATTCATGACAAACCATTTGGATATATTGTGTTCGGCATTGACGACAAAACTCATAGAATCGTTGGTACAAATTTTAATCCCAATAAAAAAGGTAAGGGCAATGAAGATCTAATTCCATGGATCACTAGACTTTTAAATCCAAGAATTCATTTTGAAGTATTCACTATAAATCACGCTGAAGGAAACGTAGTTATATTCCGAATACAGGCAACAACGAACACTCCCGTTGCATTTCAAGGCACTCCTTTTGTAAGGATTGGCTCTTACAAGCAAAAACTCTCGGATAATCCCGAAAAAGAAAGACTGATTTGGACTAAAAAGCCAGGTGTTCAATTTGAGAATGAAATAGCAGAAGATAACTTAGACATAGACCAAGTATTAAAACTATTAGATTATCCATCATACTTCGATTTAATGAATATCCCACTTCCATCGGATAAAAGTGGGATAGTTGAAAAGCTAATAAATGAGAAGCTTATTCTGAAGGAAGGTTCTAAATATGCCATCACAAACCTTGGAGCCATACTCTTTGCAAAGGAAATAGAACATTTTGAAACTCTTGAAAGAAAGGCTGTTAGAGTTATTATATATGACGGGAAGAATAGGCGAAAAACTATAAAAGAACAAATAGGAAAAAAGGGCTATGCTGTTGGCTTTGAAGGCCTAGTAAACTATATAGATGATCAACTTCCATCTAATGAGATAATAGATAGTGCTTTAAGAAAAGAAGTGAAAATGTATCCTAAATTGGCGATTAGGGAACTAGTAGCGAATGTAATTATTCATCAAGATTTTAGAGAAAGAGGTACTGGTCCGATGGTAGAATTATTTTCTGACAGAATCGAGATTTCTAACCCAGGCAAACCATTAATTAATACGCTCAGGTTTGTAGATCATAACCCACAGTCAAGAAATGAAAGATTAGCACACTTTATGCGGAGATTGAATATATGTGAAGAAAGAGGAAGTGGAATAGACAAGGTTCTATTCGAATGCGAATATTTCCAACTTCCCGCTCCAAAGATCATTGAAGGCGAGAACTACACTAGGATCATTTTGTACTCCTATAAGACGTTACGTCAAATGGATAAAGAGGATAAAATTAGAGCATGTTATATGCATAGTTGCTTAAAAATTGTATCCGGAGAATACATGACAAATCAAACACTCCGGGAGCGGTTTGGGATTAATGAGAAGAATTATTCTATAGCGTCAAGAATAATATCAGAAACGATTAAATCTGGCTTAGTGAAAGACTATGACCCTGATAGTAGCTCTAAAAAGCACGCTAAATATGTTCCATTCTGGGCTTAGTTTAAGTGATACTAATGTGACTGAGCTAGACAAACCCTCTTTAAAAGGGCGGAAAAGCAATTTCTTATGTGATAAAATCGCGCTAATCGAGTAAACCACCTCGCCAGTTGTAACTAACGAGGTGCGCCTCTCACACCACATAAAGAAAACTCCCAACTTCTTAGAAAACCTTATCATTCATAGTATCATTTGATACTATCATGAAGCCCTAAAGCATCACTTATAAACCGCCCTTACCTCCACCTCAATAAACATATTTGGGTTGACCAAGGTAAATACTCCAATGGTCGATCTCGCTACTTTATTGGGGTTTTCTTCCGTTGCGAAGAATTCAGCATAGGCTTTAAACCAGCCATCGAAATCAGGCTTGTTGTCGTTTTCTGGGTCGGGAGCAACATATACTTTCATGGCCACTACATCTTCTAAGCCCAAACCTTCTTCGCCCAAATAATCAGCAATTCGTTTTAAGGTGCTCACGCTTTGTTCATAGGTATTTCCAAATCTCTCACGGTCGCCTTCGGGCTTGGTTTCGTCTTTTGGGTTGGCCACAATACCACTGGCAAAATAGATGCTTTTTCCCGCGGGTACTTTCACCCCCTTTAGAATGGATGATCCCTCTCTTTCGAAGCGAACAACCTCCTCTGAGGTGTGCTCATTATCGTCATCGTTGTCTTCGGTTTCACAAGAGGAAAAAATGGATAGAATAATAAAGAGAAATAAAAGGTGCTTAGCTTTTAGTGCCATTGGTTTAGGTTTTAAGTTGAAGATACAAAAGTTAATATATGGTTGGGATTGGAGCCGCCTTAATTCCTATAATCTGACCTTAGGTAAAAAAACGCCAGCCAGATCAGGCTTTCTGTATTATCTTAGAAAAAAATATTTATTCTAGGGGAAAGCGATTGGCAGTAATCGGGAGTTGAGGAATAGATATTTGTCGATAAGGTTGGTGTCGGCCTAGTTGAAATGAAATGATCATTGGGTTAGGGTTTTCAGCTTCCACCCAAAAAGATAAGATAATTGGAAAGGAATATAATTGAAGAGTTGGGCAGTTTGGCTTTGGCTACTCGCCTGAAAAACTTGAGTGAGCGATTGGCCAAAGATGTGGCCGCTATTTATAAAGAATCTGACTTCGATTTTGAACCCCGTTGGTTTGCTGTAGTGTATGCCCTAAAGAATGGGGAAGAGCTGGCGGTGACAGAGTTGGCGGCCAGTTTACAACAAACCCATCCTGCCGTAAATCAAGTAGCAAATATTTTAGTAAAGAAGAAGTTGGTGATTGAATCGAAAGACGAAGCCGACCAAAGAAAGCGCCTTTTAAAACTCAGTGATAAAGGCATTGAATTAGTAGGTAAAATGGAAGGCCTTTGGCTTAAAATTAAAAAGGCCAACGACCAGCTTTTAATCGATAGCAAGCAAAACTTCCTAGACGACATAAAGACCATAGAATCCGCACTGGATGAAAAATCTATGTATGACAGGGTGAAGTCTCTATTGTAAGCCCTACCAGGTCAACTCAAAGCGTTTAAAACTCATAAAATCTTCTTTGTTCTCGGGGTTTTCGGGATGGTTAATGGAAATGTAAAGCCCACCTTTTCCTACAAATGAATTGTAGGGAGCCAACGCTGTATTTTTCCCGAAGTATGTTTCTCCAACGGGATTCAAGTCCTTATCCAATATTTGAATGGAAAACGTTCTGGGGAATGACATAAGCTGGGAGATCTTGTCTCCGTCTTGTATTTCTACGCCTGGGAAACAAAACCTATAATAGACCTCTCGGTATTGGTCATAAATAATGTTTCCGTAATGAGCTGTTACAATCGGATACATCCCTCTATCCTCTGGCGAACCATCTGTAGGGTAGCGGTCGATGCTTTTCTTAAAATATTTACTTTCTGCTAACACAGGAGATAGTTTGGAGTTTGGCGAATCTGCATAATAAACATGATGATCTCCGAAAAAGGAATAGACAAACTTAGGGCCAGCGCTCATACTGAATCGGAAATAAGTCTTTTTGTCTCCCCAATATCCCTTCGGGAAGAAATGAGGAAGAGGAGTGGTTTGGCCTGAAGTAAGATCAATAGAGTAAGTCAAATGTGTAGCGGCCATTTCATCGTCCGAGAGTAAATATGGATTTCCCATAAAGCTGGTTTTTACCATAAGTTTTCCGCCTATTAATGCCGAGTTAGAGGGGAAAGCACTGGGCCTAAACGAGGCATTGGAGTAGCCCAAAGGAGGTTCATATTTTGATCCTTCCACCGAACCCTTCAAAATATTGGAAGTGTAAACTGAATTTTTGTTAGTAGGGAAAATCATGATGCTGTCGAAACGAACAATATGAAAGGCCTCGATTTCATTTACGCCTTTTGGGCCTTCAATAGCATATGAGTTTTGATGAACCAGTTTCTGCTCGTTCATGGAGTAGGCCTGAACTTCATTGGTTTGCTGATTGAGGGAAAACAACAAACCATCTCCTGAATTATCGTGGTAGGCCAAGAAGCTACTCAAATTTGAGGTCTGATTATCGAGTAAAAAGTTAATCGTTTCGCTGGGCACTAAGCTTGCATCCGGCTTGTCTTTTGGCTTGGAGTTTCCACAACTGAAGATCAATAAACCAATGGCTATAATAGAGAGTGCGGAGAGGTTTTGTTTTCTTGTCATAAGTCAGATCTAAGTTAAACTAAATTCATAGTTTTAGATAAGATTGCACAATAATTTTTGCACTAGAATCGTGCAGCCTACTGTTCATGATCGCTCATTATTTTGTTATTAACGAGTGTGAGGGTTTTTTAAATTGTTGATTTCCAATTGTTTGTAATGGGTATTTGTTTTAGGTATGTTTTTTGGTAAGTAGTTACCTATTATTGTAGCAGATATGCCAAGAACATTGATTTCCTTACTCTTAGTTTTATGCTCTGTTTGTTTAAACGCCCAGTCGTTCGACCGCACAGAAGTAGTTACTCAACTGGCTCAAATCATTGATCGAAATTATGTATTTCCAGAAAAGGGGAAAGCCATGAGTGACTTGATTCTCTCAAAGCTTAAAAAGGGAGAATATATTGCAATCGAAACAGCTGATGCAATGGCAAAGCAACTTGATACCGATTTGAAGTCAGTGGCCAATGATAAGCACATTCGGGTAACTTATAACCCTACACGTTTTGAGGCCATTCAGCAAGGTAGCCCGACAGGCGGTAGACCAGCCCAAGGTAATTATGGCTTTGAAGAGGTTGATATTCTTGAGGGAAATATTGGTTATTTAGACCTAAGAGGATTTTCCGATATCCGATTTGCAGAAGAGGTAGCAAAGGCAGCAATGGATAAACTGATTCAGTCCGATGCTATAATCTTCGACCTAAGAAAAAACGGAGGAGGCTCTCCATCCATGATCAGGTTTATTTCGAGTTACCTTTTTGGAGATCAGCCAGTTCACTTGAATACTTTTTATTGGCGGCCAAGCGACAGCTATTCAGAAACCTGGACAGCCCCAGACTTGGCATCAGTTTATAAGCCGAATGTGCCAGTTTATGTGCTCACCAGCAATTACACTTTTTCTGCGGCAGAAGAATTTACTTATAACTTGAAGAATCTAAAACGTGCCACCATCATTGGTGAAACTACGGGCGGAGGGGCGCATCCGGGTGGTCCAATGCTCATCACTGATGGGTTTATTGTGAATGTGCCGCAAGGCAGGGCGATTAACCCAATTACCAAAACCAACTGGGAAGGAGTGGGGGTTAAGCCCAATATTGAAACAACAGCTGATGCTGCTTTGGATAAAGCTTTGGAGCTTATAGGGGCAAAAAACTAACAGAATTAAATTTAGAATATGATCAAGAACTACATCAAAATTGCACTTAGAAGTCTGTTGAAAAGTAAGGCAACTTCAGTCATCAATGTGTTGGGCCTGTCTATAGGTATGGCCTGCTGTATCATTATTTTTCTATTTGTTCAGAATGAATTATCGTTCGATAAGTTTCATTCTAAATCTGATAAAATCTTTAGGGTGCTTACGATAGACAGGGCCTTGGGAGTAAGCAATAGTTTAGTAGGTATTACACTTCCCGCTTTGGGGGAATCTATGGAAGATAATTTTCCGGAAGTAGTAAACAGGGTGAGAATGTTACCTCAGGGAAGGCAATTGATTACCTATGAGCAACAAGGTTTTTATACCGATCATTTTGCTTATGCCGAACCTTCTATTTTTGAAATGTTCGATTTCAAATTGGTGGAAGGCGATATGGACAATGCCTTGAAAAACCCCAATACAGTGGTGGTAACGCAGAGCATGGCGCAGAAAACTTTTGGCTCAGATAATCCCATCGGCAAGCGAATTGACATTGGAGGCCAGCCGGGTTTGGAAGTGGTAGCCGTAATGAAAGATGTAACTGAAAATAGCCACCTTAATTTCGATGTCATTGTTTCGATGCAGCAGGCAGATACCACCTCTGGTTTTTCACAATTCCTCAATTCATGGCAAAGCATCAGCATGGTGACCTATGTGGAATTGGCCAATCCTGTGAATGAAGAAACGGTGGAGGGGAAAATGGAACCCTTGATCCGTTCGAATAATGTGGGCGAAAATTTTAGTGTTACGCTTCAACCTTTAAAGGATGTTCATTTAAAATCTAGTGGAATTCTTTTCGAGAACTATAACCTGGGCAAAACTGACGAAGGCTATGTGTATACTTTGGCTGCCGTTGGTCTTTTTGTAATGCTCATTGCCTCTTTCAATTTTATGAATTTGTCCACCGCCAGATCGGCCAATAGGGCAATGGAAGTTGGAATTCGAAAGGTGTTTGGGGCGGTAAAAAAGCAACTGATCAATCAGTTCATGGTAGAGTCAATCTTCCTTTGTCTTTTCTCCTTGGTGATCTCCATCGGCTTGGTGGCAGCTTTGGGCTCGGCAGTGAGCCTTCCGTTTAACGATAACTTGGCCATCCACTTTATTTCTAACCCCGTTTGGATAGTAGGTGCAATCGTCTTTACTGTAATATTAGGGCTGTTTTCGGGAAGTTATCCTGCTTTTATGTTGTCCAGCTTCAGCCCAATTAGCATCCTACGCGGTTCTTTTAAGACCAGCGGAAAAGGCGTTGTTCTAAGAAAATCTTTGGTGGTCTTTCAGTTTATGGTGTCCATTGTCATGATTATTGGAACGACCATCGTGTATGACCAATTGCAACTTTTGCGCAATGCCGACAAAGGTTTTGATACAGAACAAATTCTCACCTTAGATGTGAGTCACCCGAGCTTACAACCTTCTATTCAAGTGCTTAAAAATAAGCTAGAACAAAATCCTTCCATCATAGCTACAGCTGGTACGGCTTCAATGCCAGGCCGTACCTTTGGTCGAAGAGGAGTTACTCCTGAAGGTGCTGGGCCAGATGATCGATGGATCGTGAGTGTGCTTAATTTCGATGAGGGTTTTGTAGACTTGATGGGGATGGAAATTGCCCAAGGAAGACTCTTTAATAAGGAAATTGCTACAGATCAGCAGCAGGCTGTAATGATTAATGAGGCCATGGCCAGGCAGTTGGCTTGGGATGAGCCAATAGGGAAGAAGTTATCTTTTGGCCAAAATGAGTCCACCATTATTGGTGTAGTGAAAGACTTTCATTTTGCTTCACTTCGCTATCAAATCGAACCACTGGCCATGTTCTATAATCCTAATGGCGGAGGTAGCTTGGCCATTAAATTGAACGCAGCAGATATAAGCAAAACAATGGCTTTTGTGCAAAGCACTTGGGCTGAGGTTTTTCCGAATAGTCCTTTAGAGTACCGTTTCTTTGATGAAGAATTTGGTCAGCAATATCAATCCGATGAAAAGTTCGGAACACTAGTTTTTAGCTTTACTTGGCTGGCTATTTTCATTGCCTGTTTGGGTCTATTCGGACTTTCAGCCTTTACCGCCCAGCAAAAAACAAAAGAGATTGGAGTGAGAAAAGTGTTGGGTGCCTCAATTTTCGGAATCGTTGTATTGCTTTCAAACCAATTCACAAAACTGATTATTGTTGCTGTGCTTTTGGCCAGCCCTTTGGCTTACTATATGATGGAGTACTGGTTGAGTGATTTTGCCTATCGTGTGGATATTAACTGGCTGTGGTTCTTGGCTTCGGCAGTTGTGGCTTTGTTTATCGCTTTGGCCACAGTAACCTACCAATCGGTTAAAGCTGCCATGGTTAATCCTGCCAGATCGCTGAGGTGCGAATAGATTTTAGCAAACTTTAACATTATTGAGAGTAGGGGTCGCAACCTAAATGATTAGAATTGGTTTAATTGTTGTATCCAAAGAATGTGATCATCGGTAAAGACGAAAAGCGCTTATTTTCGTTAGATTTATACCCTTCCCTCTATTTGGGTTTTTTGAGTTTGAAAAGCTTATTACTTATTATGAAATTGTTTAAAAAGTTAATTATCATACCTGCTCTCATATTATTGGGCAGCACCAATATTTATGCTTCTGATGCGGCTGATACTACAAAGTATTTGCAGCCAAAGTCAGAGCACATCAAGGAAGCCATTATGGTCACTCAAATCCTTGATTTTTTTCATTACAGAGAAATTGATTTAAATGACTCGCTGTCTTCAGTTATTCTAGATAATTTTATTGAGTCATTGGACGGCAGCAAAAATTACTTTTTAGCTGCAGATATTAAGTCGTTTCAGAAGTATCGCTTTGCTTTCGATGAAGATTTGAAGCGTGGGAATTTAGTTCCAGCCTTTTACATCTTCAATATTTATAAGAAAAGGGTGGAAGAGCGCCTTAAATATGCTTTGGCAGAATCTTCAAAGAAATTTGACTTCACGAAAAATGAAGACTTTGTTTTTGATAGAGAGAAGGCGCCTTATCCTCAGTCTGTTCAAGAGCAAGATGAATTATGGAGAAAAATAATAAAGAGTCAGGCCCTAAGCTTAAAATTAAGTGGTTCTGAAGATAAAAAGATTTCTGAAACGCTTGTAACGCGTTATGAGCGTTTTAAAAGTAATGTAGACAAGTACAATAGCACTGATGTCTTCGAGATACTGATGAATTCCGTAACCGAGTCATTCGACCCTCATACAAGTTATTTTGGACCAAGAAGTGCCGAAGACTTTCAGCGTGAAAGTTCTAAAGCCATGGAAGGAATCGGTGCTACTTTACAGCAAGATGATGATTTCACAAAAATTGTTGAGTTGCGCCCTGGTGGCCCGGCTTTTTTAAGTGGTCAGATTAATGTAGATGATAGGGTAGTGGGGATTGCTCAGGGAGCTGAAGGTGAAATGATTGACGTTGTAGGGTGGAGATCTGATGAGGTAGCTGGTCAAATTCGTGGAGCAAAAGGAACCTTGGTTCGCATAGAGTTCTTACCCGCGGGAAGACCAGTAGGTGGGCAGACTAAAATCGTGAACATCGTTAGAGACAAGATTAAATACGATGAGGCGAAGGCTAAGAGCCAGGTGGTTCAGTATGAAGAAGGGGGTAAAACTTACAATTTGGGAGTTATTACGCTTCCCGATTTCTATTTGGATTCTGAAGGTCTTGAAGGTGGAGAAAAGGATTATAGTAGCGCTACCAACGATGTTAAAAAGCTAATTACACAACTTCAAGAAGAGGGTGTAGAAGGAGTGATGCTGGATTTAAGAAACAATGGTGGAGGTTCATTACTGGAAGCAATTAGTTTGTCAGGTTTGTTCTTACCCGGTGGCCCAGTAGTTCAAATTAAATATGCGAATGGCCAAATTGCTAAGGAAGACGATAAGGAGAAAATGTTTTATAATGGCCCATTAAGCATCATGACAAACCGTTTTTCTGCCTCAGCCTCTGAAATTTTTGCTGCCGTATTGCAGGACTATAAAAGAGCTGTGATTGTTGGAGAGCAGACTTACGGTAAAGGGACCGTTCAGAACGTGAGGGGATTGAATGATTTCCTACGAGAGCCAACTACTGATGAACTGGGCTTGATCAAATATACCATAGCAAAATTCTATAGGGTAACAGGGAGTAGTACTCAGCATTTGGGTGTTTCGCCAGATATTAGTCTACCATCTGCTTTTAGTGCCGAAGAATTTGGGGAAAGCTCAAAACCAAGTGCATTACCATGGGATAAAATTCCAGCGGCAAAGTTTACTCCACTTAATTATGTAGACAATGACTTGATTGCCAAATTGAAAAAGTCTCATGAGGAAAGATTAAAGACAGATCAGAGCTTGGTTGATTACCAGTATGATATAAATGAGCTGAATAAGGCCAGGGCGAAAACTTCAGTTTCATTGAATTATGATACGCGTAAAAAAGAAGCTGATGACTTCGAAAAGAAAAGAGATGCCAGAGTAAAAATTGGAGATTCTCTTAAAGAATTGGGTTCAAGCAAAGGGTTAAATCACTCTTTGAATGAATTGAAAGATCCATTCTTAAAGGAAAGTATTATACTCTTAGCTGAACAGGTTGCAGCGAAAAAGAGCAAAGGATAAGCGGCTATCGTAAAGGTAGAACAAATAAAAATGGCTGGTCTTCAGATGAAGGTCAGCCATTTTTGTTTTTTAGTCTGAGTAAGAATTCCTTATTCAAGACGCTTATCAAGTACAATGCTATTTAGCGTAGTTTACTGCTCTCATTTCACGAATTACAGTCACCTTAATTTGTCCTGGGTACTGCATGTCCTTTTCGATTTTCTGCGAAATATCAAATGAAAGCTGACCCGCTGTAGTATCAGAAACAGAGTCGGCATCTACCAAAACTCTTAATTCTCTACCAGCCTGTATGGCGTAGCATTTATTCACTCCGTCAAAGTCTAAGGCAAGCGCCTCAAGGTCTTTTAGTCGTTTGATATAAGATTCCATCACTTCTCTTCTAGCGCCAGGGCGAGCGCCTGAGATAGCGTCACAAGCCTGAATAAGTGGAGAGATCATTGATGTCATTTCAATTTCATCGTGGTGAGCTCCAATCGCATTACAAATCTCTGGATGCTCCTTGTATTTCTGAGCCAATTCCATTCCTAATAATGCATGTGGAATTTCTGGTTCTTCTGGCCAAACCTTTCCAATATCGTGAAGCAAACCTGCTCTTTTCGCACGCTTGGCATTTAAGCCTAATTCCGAAGCCATGGTAGCACAAAGTCTGGCGACTTCTCTTGAATGCTGAAGTAAGTTTTGGCCATAAGAAGACCTAAATCTCATTCGACCTACCAGTTTGATGAGTTCTGGGTGGAGGCCATGAATACCTAAGTCAATCACTGTTCTTTCACCAATCTCTACGATTTCTTCCTCAATATTTTGAGTGGTTTTGGTTACGATTTCTTCAATTCTTGCTGGGTGAATTCTGCCATCAGTTACAAGCCTATGCAAAGAAAGTCGAGCGACTTCTCTTCTTACCGGATCGAAGCCAGAAATGATGATCGCTTCAGGAGTATCATCAACAATGATTTCTACCCCAGTAGCGGCCTCTAGCGCACGAATATTTCTACCTTCTCTACCAATAATTTTACCTTTTACATCATCGCTTTCAATGTGGAAAATGGATACACAGTTTTCAACTGCATGTTCCGTGGCGGTTCTTTGAATGGATTCAATGACAATCTTTTTGGCTTCTTTCGCTCCTGTGAGCTTGGCCTCATCAATAATGTCTTTAATGAGCACAGATGCCTTTGATTCAGCTTCAACCTTCAAGGTTTCCATCAGTTGTTCACGCGCCTCATCAGCTGAAAGTTGAGCAACTTTTTCTAGCGCTCTCACTTTTTCATCAACCTTTTTTTCAAGGTCTTCTTTACGTTTTCTGACAATCTCTAGCTGTGCTTCTACATTCTCTTTTGTGCTATCAACTTCAGCTTCTTTTCGCTTTACCTTTTCGAGCTGAGTATTGAGTGTAGCTTCTTTTTGCTTTAGCTTGTTTTCGTTGGTGATGATTTGATTTTTCTTGCGATTAACCTCTTCTTCAAACTCAGATTTAAGCTGTAGGTACTTTTCTTTGGCCTCAAGAATTTTATCTTTTTTGAGGGTTTCGGCTGTAAGTTCAGCCTCTTTCATGATTAATTTGCCTTTTTCTGCAAGTTCTTGAGCAGCCTTCGTGTTAACCTTTTGTAACAGAAGTCTTCCTATGAACACCCCTATAGCCAACGCTCCGATGGCCGTAATGAGGATTGTAACTGTTTCTCCCATATGTGAATCTATAGGTAGAATTGGAAGTGTACTGAAACGTAATCTAAATCGGTATTTAAAGAATTAGGAGAGGGCTGTTTTAATTATGTTTTCAAGCTGATCCAACTGGCCAGAAGTTGTAGAATCTATTGACGCTACTTCACTTTCCACTTTCATCTTTGCGATCATACTATCGAATGCTACCATGGCTAAGAGATCTTCTTTGTCATCTATGCCAAACTGGTCTTTAAAAGATCGTAATTTCTCATTTATTAACTTGCCTGCATTACGTACCCTTTGCTCCTCTTCAGGTTTAACTTTCATAGGGTACTCCCGGTCCCCAATTTTGATTTTTATTGATAGAATGTCTACCATATGATCATACTACTCACTTAAATGAGTAATACATTTATCTATTTCCTTAATATACTCGTTTAACTTATGTTTCAACGCTGTAGACTCTTCCTTTTCTACGGTTGTGTTTGATACAATTTTAGTGATTTTATCCTGATTTTTAAAATCAGCAATTTGAGTTCGAAGATCAATTACTTGCCCTTTTAGCTCAGAGTTTTGGTTTGTTAGCGCTTTGTTTTCCTGTTTCAATACTTCATGCTTGCTCACCAGTTGTTTTAACTGCTGTTGCACACGGTCTAGACGTTCAAAAAGCGATAATTCTGCCATCTTATTTTCTTATTACTGCCCCAAGCTCGCGCTCAAAACCTTGCATTAATCGGCTCATACTTTTGTCAATGACTTTGTCAGTCAATGTCTTTTCTTGGTCTTGAAGATAGAAACTAATGGCATAGGCTTTTTTACCCGCATCAATTTTGCCGCCTTCATACACATCAAAAACAGTGATTCGATTGATCAATGATCGCTCAAGCTTTTCTGCTAACTTCCTAATGTCATCAAAATTTATGGCTTTATCAACAACTAATGACAAGTCTCTTTTTACCTCAGGGTATTTAGAGATTGGCTGGAAGGTAAATTCAGAAGTATAAAATTTTTGAATATAGTCCCAATCGAAATCTGCAAAGAATACTTCGGTAGAAACATCCGTTAATTTGGCCACCTCAGCGTTCACCTTTCCCAAGTGTACGATTGGTTTTTGATTGGTGGAAATTGTTAATCCATATCCGAATAACTCACTTTCAATTTCTTGGTTTTCAATTTTATGAATACCGAATTTGGCTAATAATTTAAGCACAATGGCGGATAAATCATGAAAGTTCACCTTTCGGTTTGGTGATAGCCAGCTCTCAGGGGTGGTATTTCCTGTTACAAACAACGAAAGCCTAGAGCGCTCTACATATTTTTCTTTTATGAAATGATAAGTGGTTCCAAACTCGAAAAGTTTTAAGTCACCGTTTTTACGTTTTACATTTCTGTCGATAACCTCAAGGCCATGGAATAAAAGTGTTTGACGCATCACGTTTAAATCTTCACTCAAATAGTTAAGTATTTTAACGTTGTCGTTTTCATCAATGGCAGCAGTAGCATTCGAATAACCATCTTTAGTAAGTGAGTTGGTTACGATTTCGTGAAACCCTGCGCCAGCTAACAAACGAGAGGTTTCTTTTTTGATTCCATCGGCATCTTTAGCTGGAAATTCTGAAAGGAAAGAGCTGCTTAAATGCTCATCAATCTCAATATTGTTGTAGCCGTAAATTCTCAATACTTCTTCCACAATGTCGGCTTCGCGCTGAACATCTACACGGAAAGGAGGAACAATAGCGGTAAAGCCAGTTTCAGTTTCATTCTGAATCTGAATGTCTAAGCTTTCAAGAATAGACTTGATTCTGTCATTTCCAATTGCCTTGCCTATTAAGCGGTCGATATTCGCAAACTTAACCTCTACTTCGAAGTCCTTAATCGGGGCTGGGTAGAAGTCCGCTATTGGTGACGAAATTTCGCCTCCAGCGAGCTCTTTAATAAGCAATGCAGCATACTTTAAAGCATGAACTGTAATGTTTGGGTCAGTTCCACGCTCGTATCGGAAAGAGGCATCGGTTTTTAACTGATGCTTCTGTGCACTTCTTCGAATGTAGTCAGGAGAGAAATAAGCACTTTCTAAAAATACGTTTTGAGTGGTTTTCTTAACACCTGATTTTATACCACCAAATACACCAGCGATACACATTCCACCAGCCTCATTACAAATCATCAGGTCCGTATCGGCTAGTTTTCTTTCTTTCTCATCTAGGCTTGTGAATGCCGTTCCTTCTGGAAGTGTTTTTACAGTTACTTTATCTCCTACAATTTCATCCGCATCAAAAGCATGCATTGGTTGACCAAGACTATGAAGTATATAATTGGTAATGTCGACCACATTATTCGTGGGCTTGATTCCAATTGAATTCAATCTAGTCTTTAACCAATCGGGCGAATCGGTTACGGTAACCCCTGTAATCGTAAGGGAAGAATACCTTGGGCAGGCTTCCGTATTTTCAACAGTTACTGGAATGACTCTTTTCTCATTGTCTACTTTGAAATTTTCAACGGAAGGAAATTCAACTTTTCTATTCAGAAGTGCCTTTAGGTCTCTGGCCACACCAATATGCGAAGCACCATCTGCTCTGTTTGGTGTTAATCCAATTTCAAAAACAAAGTCAGATTCTAAATTGAAATAGTCTGCGGCAGGAGTGCCGTTGGGTAAATCTGTATCAAGCACTAAAATGCCATCATGCGATTGACCAAGTCCTATTTCATCTTCGGCACAAATCATACCTTCCGAAACTTCGCCTCTAATCTTGGCCTTTTTTATTTGAAATGAATCGCCAGAGCTTGGGTATAAAGCTGCACCTACGGTAGCAACAATTACTTTCTGACCTGCTTTTACATTTGGAGCGCCACAGACAATTGGAGAAAGCTGTTCTCCTCCAATATCAACGGTGGTTACACTTAGTTTATCTGCGTTGGGATGTTTTGCACAAGTGATGACTTCACCAATGACCAAGCCTTTCAGGCCACCTTTTACAGATTCTACTTCCTCCCAAGTTTCTACTTCGAGTCCAGAGCCAGTTAAAAGTGCTGCAATTTCTTCTGCAGATTCAGTGATTTGAATATATTCTTTAAGCCAGTTAAGGGAAATCTTCATGCTGATAATTTACTTGTTCCACCAAATTTAGGTGAAAGAGCAAAATTAATGATTTAAGCTTTCCAACAATGTGCTTAATGGTTTTTGTAGAGCTTTTCGCCTGCTTTAATTGGAACTTTCATCAAATTTTCGGCAGGAGGGATAGGGCAGCTGTAGTCTGGGTTGAAGTGGCAATACGGATTGTAGGCTGTGTTGAAGTCTACAATGATGGAATTGGTGCCGTTTTCCGTCAAATCGATGTATCTACCGCCACCATAAGTTTCGTCTCCGCTGGTGTCATCGGCAAACATTAAAAATAAGCGGTTTGGGTTTACATCGTCCCAGTCTTTGTATAGTAATAGCTTTTGTTGCTTGCCTTCTAGTTCGAATTGTGCGTGTGCGTATGGAATATACTTTTCTTGTTCGCCAGTAGTAGTGGTAATGAAGACAGGTACCTTCTTTTTTATTTCAACCAAACGCGCTAAGATTTTATAATCTTCATTTACGGGGTAATAGTTGAGCTTAGTGAAGATTTTCTTCTCTTCATCCAGTAGGGGAGAACTTGAAGCGAGCATGCGCTTGTCTTTGTCTTTTCGTTCTGTTTCAATTCGTGTGGTATAATCCTCAGAACTTTCTCCGATGGCAAGAAAGTTGAATACCGTGACACCCAATAGCAAAACAATCAAAATAACGAAAATGGTGCTCCTTTTCATGCTGCAAAGTAAGGTTGAAAAGGCTGAAACTCAAATGTAAAGTTGATTTAAGTGTGGGTTAGATTAAGCTCTCATCTGTGAAGCTATAGTAACCGTCATCGGTAAAGATGAGATGGTCTAAAACGGGTATTTCAAGTAATTCTCCGGCATTCTTAAGTTTTTCAGTGAGTTTAATGTCTGCTTGGCTTGGCTTTAGGTTACCTGAGGGGTGGTTGTGAACAAGGATAATTCCACTTGCCAAATCTTCTAATGCCTTTTTGAAGATCACTTTAGGGTCTGCCACTGTGCCTGAAACTCCACCTAGGCTAATTACCCTTTTCTGAATAACCTCATTATTTCTTTTGAGCATAATTACCCAAAATTGTTCAACAGGCTGATCCGTCAATTCGGGCTTCATAAGCTCGTACGCGTCTTTTGAATTGGAAATTTTTAGTTTTTTAGCCGATTGAAACACTTTTCTTCTTCTGCCTAATTCTAAAGCACTCACAATAGAAATAGCCTTGGCTTCACCAATCCCTTTGAATTGCTGTAGGTCAGTGACCGATTCTTTGGCCAATGTGTTGAGGTCATTGTTGGAGTTGGAGAGAATTTTTTTCGAAAGATCAACGGCACTTAACTCACGAGATCCTGAACCAATAAGAATGGCTATTAATTCGGCATCGGATAATGCAGACTTGCCTTTCAGTAGGAGTTTTTCACGCGGGCGATCTTCTTCAGCCCATTTAAGAATATTCAGACCTTTTTCCATTTTATATTAGAATGGGAAGACTGAATATAATAAAAATGGATGAATATTAAATATTGGGCAACAAAAAAAACCGAACCCTGAAGAGTTCGGTTTCAAGTATTTTTATTAATTAACCCTTAAAGGCTGTTTACCAGCTTGGTTAATTTTGATTTGTTATTGGCAGCTTTGTTTTTATGGATGATATTGGTTTTAGCCAATTTATCCACCATTCCAATAACCTTCTTCAATAACTCTTGAGCCTCAGCTTTATCAGAGGTATCTCTCAATCTCTTGATGTAAGTACGAGTGGTTTTGTGCTGATAACGGTTTCTCAATCGTTTAGCCTCGTTCGAACGTATTCTTTTTAATGCAGACTTATGATTTGCCATGTATTTATTACTTACAATTTCTCAAATTCGGGACGCAAAGATAAGTCTTATAATAATATTTGCAAACACTAATGTTGAAATTTACCAAAGAGCCAAACAATAATTATTCTCAATGATTGAGCTGCTTACTATTTGTCAATGCGAGTGCAATTTTACCGATTTGTTCTGCCAGGAACAAGTAGAATGTTGAATTCAGAAGTTCTTTTCTCTAAACCCATTTTCTTTTTGGCACGATAATGGAAATGTGAGCCTGTAATGCATTAATAAAATGGTCGACCCTTGTTGAAAACTTAAATATCAAGGTTATGAAAAGAGTAATACTGTTTGTAGGAATTATGGTGGTTGGGCTTTTTGCCGAAGGAGAGATACAGGCTCAGAGGCGAAGTAATGATAGCCGAAACAACCGAGGTAAAAGTAAAGTTGAAAAACGAGATGATAATCGTGGAAGAAACGATGATCGTAAGAAAGTTTACAACACTAGAACTACCCGAAACGGGAGGACAGAAACTGTAGTGAAAAAAGTGGTGGTTCGAAATAACGGCTACCGTTACACAGATTCAAGAAGAGACAATAGTTGGAAAAGAGTTAACAACTCATATTACGACTATGATTTTAGAAATGGAAGACGGAATGTAGTTTATAGAAGTGCTGCCCCTAGCAGCAGACATATTTGGGTAAATGGCTACTGGGAATACAATAGAAGGCTGAGAAGGGATGTTTGGGTTTCTGGTCACTGGACTATGAAACGTGACTATCACCGATGGCAAGATGGTCGCTACAGCGTTATAGGTGGTATTCGAGTTTGGATACCTGGTGTGTGGATTCGAGTTTTCTAAAAGCCGACAATTGATAAATGAAAAGAGGCGCCATTGGCGCCTCTTTTCTTATACGTGAACGTGTCTTTCTGCGTGATACGATGACCTGACCAATGCGCCAGATTCTACATATTTGATTCCTCGCTTCAGTCCTTCTTCTTTAAAGAATTCAAACTTATCAGGGTGAACGTATTCAATTACTTCATGGTGCATTTTGGTAGGCTGCAAATATTGACCTAAAGTCAGAATATCAAGCTTCACTTCCGCCAAGTCGTCCATCAATCTGAACACTTGTTCATCAGTTTCACCTAAACCTAGCATAGCGCCTGATTTGGAGCGTTTGCCGTATTCCTTAATGCGTTTTAATTCTTCTAAGCTTCTAGCGTATTTGGCCTGTGGGCGAACTCTTCTGTAAAGTTCTTCAACAGTTTCCATGTTGTGCGAAACCACTTCCTGACCCGCATCGATCATTCTGTATAATGCATCCCAGTTCCCTTTAACATCAGGAATAAGTGTTTCTATGGTTGTTTCAGGGCTTAGTTTTTTTGTTTCTACTACCGTTTGGTACCAGATTTCTGCGCCTCTGTCTTTAAGTTCATCTCTATTAACAGAGGTAAGTACTGCGTGCTTAACTCCCATCAACTTAATCGCTTCAGCTACCCTTTTAGGTTCTTCAGTATCATATTCTGGCGGACGGCCTGTGGCTACCGCGCAAAATGAACAGCTTCGAGTACACACGTTACCTAAAATCATAAAGGTGGCTGTGCCTGCGCCCCAACATTCACCCATATTTGGGCAATTACCGCTTTCGCAAATGGTATGAAGCTTATATTGATCAACCAGTTTACGGACTTTGGCGTATTCTTCCCCAATAGGAAGTTTTACACGCAACCAATCCGGTTTTTTTCTTCTGGTTTCTTTTTCTTTGGAAATTACTGGTAGTTCAATCATCCTTTTCTCCTCTGACTAACAATACCACAAAGGTAAGGCAAAGGTTCCGAAATGGTATAAAAGTAGCTTATCTTCTTTTTCCAAAATAAACGGCAATGAATGCGGCAGAGTAAACATTCTTATTTTCGGCCTCTGGAAGGATGTTGATTTTACGTGTGAAGGCCTCTACAATAAAGCCTGCCTGAATGCCAAAAACCCTGTTTTTTGTAGAGTTGGTTTCGAAGGTCATTGAGGTTTTGAAATGAAGCCCTGGTACAAACTTTGATTGAAAGAGCCCTTTTAATATCCCAGTTGTTCCATTAATATTATTCACAGAGTGTATGTTTGGGTCATACTGTTCCTTCTTTCCTCTATAATTTACATAGTAAGGCGTTTCTAAGCCAAGTGTGGGGCCTGCAGAAGCCATAGCCGATATTCTTACCCCTTGTTGCTGTGATTTTTGAAATAGCACTTTCTCTCTTCCGTAATAAGGACGTATTGAAATAAGGTAATTAGATTTTCCGATCACAAAACTATTTCCAGTAATAGTGGTTTGTCGCGATTCTCTTGAGTGTCGTGTATTAGCCAGCTCAACACCGTAATGTGCTAAATTCTTTTTGTCAAATGAATTTGAGTGTCGCCAGAATAGGGAGCTTATAAGGCCGCTGTTGGAAGCATGAGAGGCTCCAAACACATTTTCAATTTCATACTCCTCGTCTTCAAGTCTTGCGTCAAAGCCAAAGCTTGACTGACCAAAACTAGCGTTATACATAAATGATAACAAGACGACTATAAAAACTTTGGCACTAATTTGCATACTTGGCGTTGTAGCTCTGTTTGAGATTGCTAAATTAACGAAAAAAAATACTGCTTAGTTTATGATCACTGTGAAATCAAAGTATACGGGAAACTTAAGTACCGAAGCTGTTCATGTAAAATCTGGGAATGGTATTGTTACCGATGCCCCTGTAGATAACAATGGGAAAGGCGAGGCTTTTTCTCCAACCGACCTTGTGGCGGCCGCATTGGGTAGCTGTATGATGACTGTAATGGCCATCGCGGGCGAAAAGAAAGGCCTTAACATGAAAGGAATGAATGTAGAGTCAACAAAAATAATGAGTGCGAATCCTCGCAGAATCTCAGAAATTATACTTGACTTTTTTTGGGAAGACTGCCAACTGAATCAAGAGGACAGAGATTGGGTAAAGAATATTGGTTTGACTTGTCCCGTAGCACAAAGTTTACGAGAGGATTTAAAACAGACTATTGAGTTTCATTTCTAAGTTTAAGCTACTTGGATAGAAACAAAAATGCCTCATTGATTATCAATGAGGCATTTTTTATTATAATTGAAGCTGATTAGTTAAGCTTCTTATACTTAATTCTGGTTGGCCCTGTATCTCCTAAGCGTTTCTTGCGGTTTTCTTCATACTCTGAATAACCACCTTCAAACCAATAAACTTGAGAGTTACCTTCAAAGGCTAGAATGTGCGTACAAACTCTATCTAAGAACCACCTATCGTGAGAAATGATTACTGCGCAACCACCAAAGTTGTCTAAACCTTCCTCTAATGCTCTTAGTGTGTTTACATCAAGGTCGTTGGTAGGTTCATCGAGTAATAGGAGGTTTGCACCTTGTTTCAAGGTAAGTGCCAAATGCACTCGGTTTCTTTCTCCACCCGATAACTGACCTACTTTTTTGTTTTGGTCAGTTCCGTTAAAGTTGAACTTGCTTACATAAGCCCGAGAGTTCATTTCTTTTCCTCCGAGCGTAATCAATTCATTTCCTCCGGTGATTACTTCCCAAACCGATTTGTTAGGATCGAGATTGTCGTGCTCTTGGTCAACATAGGCAATGTCTACTGTTGGTCCAACAATAAATTCCCCTTGGTCTGGCGTTTCTTTTCCAGTAATCATGTTAAAAAGGGTGGTTTTACCAGCACCATTTGGTCCAATAATTCCAACAATACCGCCTTGAGGAAGTGAGAATTCTAGGTTCTCATATAAAAGTTTATCTCCGAAAGCCTTGGCTACATTATGTGCTTCAATCACTTTCGAGCCTAACCTTTCCCCTGGTGGAATGTAAAGCTCCAATTTGGCTTCTTTTTCCTTACCCTCCTGACCCAATAGTTTGTCATAAGCGCTCAAACGGGCTTTGGCTTTGGCTTGTCTGCCTTTAGGCGACATTCTCACCCATTCCAACTCGCGCTGTAAGGTTTTCTGTCTTTTCGATTCAGTTTTTTCTTCACCAGCCAGTCTTGTTTGCTTCTGATCTAACCAAGAAGAGTAATTCCCTTTCCAAGGAATTCCTTCGCCTCGGTCTAGTTCAAGAATCCATCCTGCCACATTATCAAGGAAGTAGCGATCGTGAGTTACTGCAATTACGGTTCCTTTATAGCGCTGTAAGTACTGCTCAAGCCAATGCACAGATTCTGCATCCAAGTGGTTGGTAGGCTCATCGAGTAATAATACATCTGGCTCTTGAATCAACAAGCGGCACAAAGCAACTCTTCTTTTTTCTCCTCCAGAAAGGTTTTTGATTGAAGCATCTGATGGAGGCGTTCTTAGTGCGTCCATTGCCCTTTCCAGCCTGCTGTCTAAATCCCAAGCGTTGATGTGATCTAGTTTTTCCTGAACCTTTCCTTGCTCTTCAATAAGCTTGTTCATTTTGTCTGGATCATCAAGAATTTCGGGGTCAGCAAATTTTGCGTTGATCTCTTCAAACTTGTTCAGCAAATCAACTGTTTCTTTTGCGCCTTCTTCTACTACCTGTTTTACCGTTTTATTTGGATCAAGCTGAGGCTCTTGTTCTAGCATGCCTACGCTATACCCAGGTGAGAAAACCACTTCGCCTTGGTATTCTGTGTCTACACCAGCAATAATCCGAAGGAGAGAGGATTTACCCGAACCGTTAAGTCCAAGCACACCAATCTTTGCTCCGTAAAAAAACGAGAGGTAGATATTTTTTAAGACTTGCTTCTGTGGGGGGTAAATTTTATTGACCCCAGCCATTGAAAAAATAATTTTTTCGTCACTCATAGTCTATATCGTTCTATTTTGACGCAAATATGCTAAAAATTATGTTTGGGAATTTCTTGCTGAGGTTATTTAGCTAATTTCGGGCAAAATTCAATCTTAGCGTTTTGGAAGAAAAGGAATACGGATTTATCAAAGAAGGCAAGGTTTTCAGAAAAGCATTTCTCGATTATGCTGATAAAGAGATAGGGGAAGTGAAGGAAACTGAAGAGGCCGCAGTGCTTTATTATACCGAACGTTTTGCATTGGCACAGACCAAAGTGAATGAGGTAGAAGAGAAAATCAACGGGACTGAAAACAAGGGTTCTTACCTTATGAAGGTACTTCATCTGAAAGAAACCTTGTATGATTTTGACGCGATCGGTGATTTTGAAGAGCTCTATCGCAAATTGGATTTGTTGGAAGAACAATTGAATAGCTTTATTCATCAGAATCGATTGAAGAATCTGGAAATAAAAACCGCCTTACTGGCTGAGTTAGAGGAAGCCGTGAAAAGCAGTGAGTGGAAATCTGCAACTGTCGAAGTAAAGGAAGTACAGCGCAGATGGATTAAAACGGGTGCTGTTGACGATGCTGAGAAAGAACGAATAGAAGGAGGCTTCAAAGCAATGTTGGATGGCTTTTTCGAGCGTAGGGCTGCATTTTATGCTGATCTCGAAAAGATGATGAAGGAGAAGGAAGCCAACTATGAGGAGTTTCTTGATGGGGCCGAAAAGCTCAAAGAGATTGAAAGTTATGCTGTTCTGGTTGAGAAAATCAGAACACTGAAAGAAGAGTGGAAAGACTTAGGTAGAATCAAGGCCGAAGTTCGTACTGAGTTTTGGAATAAGTTTCAGGCCATCATTAAGTCGGCTTTAGCGAAAGCAAAAAAAGAAGGGAAGGCCAAGGTTGGAAACAAGAAGGAAAACCTAGAAAGCCGCACCGAGTTTTTGAAAGAATTGGCGGTGCTGAATGAGAAAATAGCGCCAGTGGCCAATGTAAAAGAGCTGAGAGATAAATGGAAGCATTTGGGGCCTGTAAGTAGGTCTGAAATGGATAAACTTCAGGGAGAATTCCTATTCTTGATCGACCAAATAGCCGAAAAGCAGTTCATTGAAAGCTTGATGTATAAGAAACTCAAAGGCAAGCAAAACGAGGCTGATAAAGAAAGAGTTAGATTGAAAATTGCTTATGATTTACTTCATAGAGACAGGGCTGAGCTTTCTACTTTTCAAGAAAATTTAGAAAAATTTAACACGAGTTCGGGTTTAGATAAGCTGATTGGTGGCAAGCTTGAACTCCAAGAAAGGAAGGTAAAAGTAAAAGAGGAGATTTTGCGACAGTTTAAAGCTGGCGCATAGCTTTAAAAGTCAGGTAGTTGTCTTTTTGAAAGGGCCTCTTTTTTAATAATAAAATAATTGGGTACATAGGTTTGATTTTTAAGGTTTAATTCATTCTTTTGCACGCCATTAAAAAAGATAAGAAATGTATTGGACACTTGAACTAGCTTCTTACTTGGAAGACGCCCCTTGGCCTGCGACTAAAGATGAGTTAATTGACTTTTCTATTAGATCGGGAGCCCCACTTGAGGTGGTTGAAAACCTCCAGGAATTAGAAGACGATGGTCAGCCTTATGAAAGTATCGAAGAGATATGGCCTGACTATCCCACAAAAGACGATTTCTTTTTTAACGAAGATGAATATTGAAAAGCAACCCCGGTAATTCGGGGTTTTTTTTGCTTCATACTTTTTTGCCTCTTAAAAATTAAGTCGGCAATTTCCTTCTGGATCATTACCGCTAAGATTACGATTGATATTTCTTATATTTCTAGTCGGTCAGTAAAACCTTCATCGGTTTTACTGCGCTATTTTTTGAAATAAAATGGAATTGAATGAATCTAAACCTAAAGTCTAAAGAACAACGAACCTATGATGCAATAGTCGTTGGCTCTGGTGTAAGTGGTGGCTGGGCTGCAAAAGAACTCAGTGAAAAAGGCCTCAAAACCGTGGTGATTGAACGTGGTCGTAAAATTGAACACATCAAAGATTATCACACCGCCAACATGGACACTTGGGATTTGCCCAACCGCGGCAGAACCAATCCAGAAATAATCGAAAAAGATTATCCGAAACAGGATAGGACAGGATACACCACCAATGTAGCCCATCGTCATTTCTTTGTAAAAGATTCTGAACACCCTTATCAGGAAGAAAATACACGCTTCGACTGGATGCGCGGTTACCATTTGGGTGGCCGATCCCTTACCTGGGGACGCCAAAGTTACCGGCTCAGTGATATTGACTTTGAAGCCAATAGTAAAGATGGTTTTGGGGTGGATTGGCCCGTTCGGTACAAAGACATTAAGCCTTGGTACGACTATGTTGAGCGTTACATTGGTGTTAGTGGTGAAAAACGTGGCTTTAAGCAACTGCCTGATGGAGAGTTTCTCCCTGCTATGGAAATGAACTGCGTTGAAAAGGATTTTCAGAAGGCGGTAGAAAGCAAATGGAATAACCGTTGGGTGACTGTGGGGCGAACAGCTCACCTTACTGAAGCTTTAAACGTAAATCAGCCTGACCACAAAAATCCAGGCGCTCGAAGCCAATGCCTCATGCGAAATCGCTGTATGCGTGGCTGTCCGTATGGAGGCTATTTTTCCAGCCTTTCTTCTACCTTACCTGCCGGTGTGGCCTCTGGAAACTTGACTGTGATAACAGATCAGATTGTAAGTGAGGTCATTTACGATGATAAAACAGGAAAAGCCACAGGAGTAAGAGTCATCGATCAGAACACCAAGGAGCAAACGGAATTCTACGCAAAAGTAATTTTCTTATGTGCTTCGGCCATTGCTTCTGCAGCCATCTTAATGCAGTCTAAAAGTGAGCGTTTCCCGAATGGAATGGGTAACGATAGTGGTGAATTAGGGCATAATATTATGGACCATCACCTTGGCGTTGGTGCCAGTGCGAGAGTAGACGGTTATGAAGATAAATATTACAAAGGCAGAAGACCGAATGGTCTTTACATTCCTCGCTTTAGAAACTTAGGAGGGGGTTCCGATGTCAAAAACTTCGTCAGAGGTTATGGTTATCAGGGCAGTGCTTCCCGCCAAGGTTGGGGTAGAAATATTGCCGAAATGAATAATAAACGCGTTGGGGGAGCCGTGAAAGATGCTTGGATGACACCCGGAGGATGGACCATTGGCTTCATGGGTTTTGGTGAAACACTTCCGCAGCATAAAAACCATATGCGACTTGACTATGAAAACTTGGATGCTTGGGGAATGCCACAAGTGATTTTTGATGCTGGGAATTTTCACGAGAATGAATATGAAATGCGGAAAGATATGGCCGCCTCGGGAAAAGAAATGTTAGAAGCAGCAGGTTTT
Source organism: Roseivirga sp. (assembly GCF_034669765.1). Taxonomy (GTDB): domain Bacteria; phylum Bacteroidota; class Bacteroidia; order Cytophagales; family Cyclobacteriaceae; genus Roseivirga. Next base: position 331,932 of record NZ_JAXMOQ010000005.1, on the reverse strand, counting down.
AAGAATGTGGGGAGTTATGACAATGGGCCAAATATGGGCTTGGGTATTCATGAAATGGGAACGGCCAGAATGGGGCACGACCCAAAAACTTCGGTACTGAACAAGTGGAACCAAGTTCATGCTTGTAAGAATGTGTTCGTCACCGATGGTTCTTTCATGACCTCATCGGCATGCCATAATCCATCTTTGGGTTATATGGCCTTTACCGCGAGGGCTGCAAATTACGCTGTAGATCAAATTGAAAAAGGAAATTTATAAACCATGGAAAGAAGAGAAGCATTAAAAAACTTAGGATTCGGATCGATGGCTTTATTTACCTCGACAGTTTTTTTTGGCGCATTACAGGGTTGTTCTTCTGCCACCGAAATGGATTGGGAGCCAGCCTATTTAAGCTCAGAGGAGGTAAGTCAACTGGGGAAAATTTGTGAAGGAATTATGCCCAAAACAAGTACACCGGGGGCAATTGAAGCAGGTGTACCTAGTCATTTGGATTCCGCGCTAGCGAATATCTATAGAGACCGAGAGTCAGAATATTTTAAAAAAGGACTCGATGTTTTCGTAGCTAATTTTAACACAAATCAGGACGTAAGTTTTGATAAGGCTACGACTGAACAAATGACTGATGTAATTAATAGTTACTTTGATAATTATCAAGCAGATCCAGAAATTCTCAGAAACTATCGCGCTGAATTTAGAAAGGAAGGAGATAAAAATGATGCCTTTGTGGAAACCTATTTCGTGACTAATGTGGTGGATTCCACCATTTGGAGTTATTTTTCTTCAGAGTTGGTAGGAAAAGAGGTGATGGCATATGATCCTATTCCTATGAAGTATGAGGGGTGTTTACCTTATGAGCCTGGGCAAAAAGCTTGGTCGAATGTTTAAGAATTTAATTCCGCTCCGAAAAGTGCGGAATTTTTTTTGTTCAATTAAAGCTCAATCACTTCGTTTTGAATGGCCCATTTTACGAGTCCAACAGAGTTTTTGAGTTCTAGTTTGAGCATAATATTTCCTCGGTGACTTTCAACTGTATGCGTGCTGATGGAAAGTTCGTCTGCGATTTCAGCGGTGGTTTTTTCTTGACAGATCAGCTGAATGATCTGAATTTCGCGTTTGGTCAGCAAGTCCTTTTTTGAAAAACTGCTCGATGATTTTTTATTGTCCGCATCAAAGAAGGTAGACATCAGCATGGGGTCGAAGAAATTCCGTCCTTGCATTACTTCCGAAATAGCTGTTAGAATATTGGCTTTGCTCGAGTTTTTAAGGAGAAAACCGAATGCCCCATTTTTGATCATGCGTTTAGCAAGCCTAGGGTTATCATGCATGCTCAAGGCAATCACTCGAATATTTGGGTAGTGTTTATTGAGGTATGCTGTACACTCTAAACCATCCATTTCAGGCATATTGATGTCCATCAATACTAAGTCAATAGCTTGAGATTCTACTTTGGTAATTACTTCTTTCCCGTTTGATGCTCCTCCTTTAAACTCAAGGTGGTCAGTGGTGCTGATGATGGCCTCTAAGCCATCAATAATTACTTGATGGTCGTCTGCTACTAAAACTTTAACCTTATCCATGCTGCAATGGGATGTTTATTTTGAAGCTTACACCTTTTCCTTCTATGCTATCAAATGTGAGCTTACCCTTCAATATATCGATTCGCGAAGCGATGCTTTTGAGGCCCAATCCATTCTTAACTTTCGTTTTGTCAAAGCCAATTCCATTGTCTTTGTATTCAATTATATATTCTTCCTTCAGTTTCCCCATTTTAACTTGAATGCTCGAAGCTTTGGCATATTTGAGGGTGTTGTTTACTAATTCCTGGATCACTCGATAAATAAGTACCTCACTGGATTCTTCAAAATCGCCTTCTTCATAACTTAGTTTTTCCTGAATTTCAATTTGAGTTGAAGCAGTTACATTATCAAAAAGGTCTAACATGGCTTCTTCTAGGCCTAATTTGCTTAAACTGGCGGGTACCATGTTATGCGAAATTCTGCGTACTTCGGAACAGGCATTATCAATTTGACCCAACGAACTTTGAAAAGCTACTTTGTCCTCTATTTTGTCTTCAAAATTACTCAAGCGCATTTTTACACTGGTAAGTAGAACACCAATTCCGTCATGCAAATCTTTGGCTACTCGCTTTCTTTCATTTTCTTCACCCAAAATCATAGCCCTTAAGTTTTCTAACTTTTTGCGTTGGATGGTTCTTGAGAAAAGGAGGTAGCTAATGATCAAAAGCATAATTAAGCCAACCGCAATTCCTCCAAAAATTTTAGCCCTTTGGGTAGCGTAGAAAGCAACTTCCTCAGCCTCATCTAGCTGCTTGTCGGTTCGGTAGTCTTCAGTAATCTTAGCTACAGATTGGGTTCTTTGTTTCGCTAAAAAACCTACTACCGTGTCGTAACGAAGTTTTTGATAGGCCAATGCATTTTTATAATCCTCCAGCCCTTCGTAAGCTTTAGAGAGTTGGGAGTAGGCCGCCATATATTTTTGCCAATCTCCATTAGACTCTAGCAGCTTGATATTATTCTCCAAGAGCGGAATGGCTTCAGAAAAACGTTGTTCACTTATCATGGCTTGGGCCATGGAGTTAGCTGTATTGATTTGGGAAATTACCTGATGAGTCTGGTCATACATAACTTTAGCTTTTTGTAAAAAGTATAATGAGCTATCATTCTGTTTCAATATGTTATAGGCCGTGCCCATCATGTAGTTCAGGTTTGCCAGAAATGAAGTGTCGGTTTTATTGGTGAGGAGAGACAAGCCTTTACGGTAATTATTCACGGCCTCCCTGCTTTTCCCAGTTCTGAATAAGAAGTTTCCTAATGAATAATAAGACTTATGTATTTCGGACTTTAGGCCATTTACTTCTCTGATTTTTTTTGCCCGATTTATAAAATCAAGCGATTGGTCATTTTCTCTGAGGGTGAGGTAAATTCCTCCTACGTTGTCTAAAATATCAGCCTCTAGCTTTAAGTATTCTGATTTTCCTTCCAGTATTCTCAATAAGTCGGTATAAACCAGAACAGCACTATCATACTGATTGGTTACTGTTAATAATCGCCCTTTTACCTTGTCAAATTGGATTCTACCTTCTTCTGAGAGCGAGTTTTTTTCTACCTGTTTTAGAAAGTAAATCGCAGAATCGGTATTTGAAAGCGTAAGGATTTCTGCCAGTTCAATAGCTGTACTTGGTTGGCTATTTTGAGCATATGTTTGCTTTAGGCTATCGATTTTTAGAGACTGCCCAAAAATAAAAAGAGGTGTAATCACGGTTAAAGCGATTACACCTAACAATATCCTATTTATGTACTTAGACATTAGGCTGTTGGTGGAGGAATGTTGACATCACATTCTTCAGTAAAGAACTCGGGCATAAATTCCAATGAAGAGTTTCCTGTTAAGGCAAGTCTATTATCTCTATTGGCAAGGTTGTATTTAATTTTATCCGATTCACTAATGTTCATTTTAAATTTAAGGGTTTCACGTCCAAGGTTCACGTTAAAATAATAGGTTGCCCTAATTACAGAATATCCAACATCTTCCTTGAAATTTGATTTAAAACTCAAAGTTGAATTAGGTGGCATTTGGTCAAAAACATGACCATTTTTATACCCTTCTTCGCTGAATACGTCTAGATTTTTAAAGATGTATAGAAAGTGCATTGGCACATATACTTCACCAGCAATCACGGGTCGTTTTGGTGCGAAAATAATAAAAGGCATATGCGTAATAACGTCCTTGGGTAGATCTCTGAACGTTTCCATTTCATAGCCCATTGGGATCTTTTTTATTTTTCCATCTTTCATCTTGAATTTATTTATTGAATTTATATGCTTCAGTGAATATTTCTTACAAAATATGTATCCATACACTTGGTCACAGAAATAAGAGAAAACGATTTCTGATTACAATATAAACTTCGTCTAGCGGAAAACCACTAGTTTTTTTTTCAGTCTAAAACCTTGAGAGAACTGGGCGGTGGTTTGATGTACTTTGACTTGACTAAAAACAGAGACTTATGCATCACCTAGAACTACGTCTGGATTTCACGGCTAGGGAATTCGAGATCATCAACCTTCTGGCTGAAGGGAATAGCGCAAAAGAAATTGCTGATGAGTTGTTTGTATCTATTGATACAGTGAAAACTCACAGAAAGAATATTTTAAGAAAATCAGAAGCACGAAACACAACGGATTTAGTTGTGAGGTGCATTCGCACAGGAATAATTCAATAATTATATCATGACAGAATCACATACAATTTTGGTAGCCAAGAAAGATGGAAGTCGTCAAGGTGTAAAGGAGTTAAACAGACAGCATTTTCCATTTGGGAGTTTGCTAAAAACCATTAATACCCATTTTGAATTGCTTTTATTTATTACCGTTCTCGTCTCAATCTTGGTGAAATCAATTTTTTAAAGGTAACTATTCTTAGTAGTGTGAGAGTAGGGAGTCGAGGTGTTTGACAGGACAACCTCAACCAGTCAACCAGAGGGCATTTTCTACCGAAGATGCCCTCAATTTTTACAACTCCCTCAGCCAAATGTTTCTGAATCTTACTGGATTTCCATGGTCTTGTAGAATGATGGCGCCATCTCCATGGGCTGGGTTTTTAGGGAAACCGATGTACTCTGTGGTACCTAAAAGTTGCTGGTGGTTTTGAATCACCACACCATTGTGGATTACCGTAACATAACCATCGGATACTTTAATCCCGTCTTTGTTGAATTGAGGGGCTTTATAGATGATGTCATACACATTCCATTCACCTGGGGCGGCTGTAGCATTCACCAACGGAATGCTTTGCTTGTAGATAGAGCCTGCTTGTCCGTTTGAATAGGTTTTGCTTACATAGCTGTCTAAAACTTGCACTTCGTAGCGCTCTTGTAAGAAAATGCCAGAGTTTCCTCGGCCTTGGCCTTCGCCTACAATTTCTGTAGGTGCACTCCACTCAATGTGTAACTGAATATCGCCAAAAGCTTTTTTAGTCATGATGTCACCAGCTCCTTTGGCTACTTCCATGTAACCGTTTTCCACTTTCCAGCCTGCGGGCTTGTCTTCGTTACGAGACTTCCATTCATTGAGGTTTGAACCGTCAAAAAGAACAACAGCATCGGATGGTGCACCTCCATTTTTTGAAGGATTAACTTTTTGAGGAACGGGCTCCCATACTTCTGTCGCTTTAGGGTCGGTGATTTGCGCAGAAGCCGACATTTGTGCCAATAAAAAGATGATCACCGCAAGGGCATGTGTTCCTATAAATGCTTTGGTAATCCATTTTTGAGAAAAAGCCAAAATAGGAAAAGGAGTATTGGTTTGGGTTATTTTCATGTTAGTCTAGGCCTAAAAGTTTTTTAAATTCTTCATCGTTAATTCCGGAATCAGCGAAATCATCAAAGTTCTTTTCTGTAGCTTCAATAATGAACTGGTCAATGTATTGAGCGCCTTCTCTTGCGCCTTGCTCAGGCGATTTTATGCAGCACTCCCACTCTAATACTGCCCAGCCATCATAGCCATGTTGGGTAAGTTTTGAGAAAATGCTTTGGAAATCTACTTGGCCATCACCAATAGAGCGGAACCGTCCTGGGCGTTCTCTCCAATCTTGATAACCTCCATATACTCCCGATTTTCCTGTTGGGTTAAACTCGGCATCTTTCACATGGAACATACCAATAAACTCATGGTAATGGTCGATGTATGTCAAGTAATCCAATTGCTGAAGTACAAAATGGGAGGGATCATAAAGCATTTTTACACGGTTGTGTTTGCCAGTAGCCTCATAAAACATTTCGAAGCTGATGCCATCGTGAAGATCTTCGCCAGCATGTACTTCATAGCAAAGATCTACTCCGTTTTCGTCAAAATGATTGAGGATAGGCAGCCATCTGTTGGCGAGTTCAGCAAACCCTTTTTCGATTAAACCAGCGGGACGTTGCGGCCAATTGTAGAAATAAGGCCAAAGCAATGCGCCTGAAAATGAGGCATGAACTTTTAAACCCAAATTCTTAGAAGCGACAGCCGCTTTTTTAACCTGGTCTATTGCCCAAAGATTCCGCTGTTTGGCGTTCATTCCTTTTGGTGCAAAACCCTTAAAGAGTTCTTCATAAGCAGGGTGGACGGCCACTAATTGCCCTTGCAAGTGAGTAGAAAGTTCACTGACTTCTAAACCATGGTTGGCCAAAGTGCCTTTAAGTTCATCGCAGTAGGTTTTGCTTTCGGCTGCTTTGTCAAGGTCAATCAAGCGGGCATCCCAAGTTGGAATTTGAACGGCTTTATAACCCAAATCACTTGCCCATTTCGCAATGCTATCTAAAGAATTGAAGGGGGCTTTATCGTCTGCAAACTGCGCCAAGAAAATGGCTGGTCCTTTAATTGTCTTCATGCTCATCCACTATTTCTGTCCAACTATTTCCGTTTTGGGTAGATGCCAAAACCGCCTCAATAAATTTCATTCCCCTTACGCCATCATGAATGGTAGGGAAAGCGCCTTTCTTGTATTCTTCACCTCGAATGGCTTTTGCCGCCCCGTTGTAGATATTGGCCATGGAATCAAAAATTCCTTCTGGATGGCCAGGTGCCATTTTTGTGCTTTCTTTGGCAAAATCGCTGTTATAAACATGGCCCGGTTTGAAAACCTGCACCGGCTTATCTTCTTGTAAAAAGTAAAGGAAGTTAGGGTTTTCTTGTTCCCATTTCAGCGCTCCTGTTCTACCATAAACCGCTATTTTGAGATTGTTTTCTTCCCCCGTAGCAATTTGACTAGCCCTTACCATGCCTCGAACCCCATTTTCAAAACGCAATAAAGCCGTTCCGTCAATATCTAATGCGTTGTCATCGTATAAGGTGTTTAAGTCTGAGAGTACTTTCGTGGTTTTCAAACCGGTGGTGTACTCTATCATGTTAAAGGCATGCACGCCAATGTCACCCATACAACAGCTTTGCCCTGCTTTTTCGGGGTCTAACCGCCACACGCCTTTACGCTTTTCTTTATCATGAATAACTGGGTTAATCCAGCCTTGGTAATATTGCGCATCTACTTTTTGAATGTCGCCAATCATGCCTTCAGCAATCATGGTTTTCATTTGGCGTACCATTGGGTAGCCTGTATAAGTATGCGTTAAGGCAAAAACTACTTTATGTTTGGTTACTAATTGCTCTAACTCAATAGCTTCATCAGCAGTATTGGTAATAGGCTTTTCACAAATGACATGGAAGCCTGCTTCAATTAATTGCTTGGCCATAGCATAGTGAAGAAAATTGGGTGTGACAATTACTACCACTTCAATTCTCTCCGGCTTTGGTAAGTCATTTTCGCCATCAATAAAAGCATCAATATTCGCATAGCACCTAGAAAGATCGAGGTCTAATGTACTAGCGAAATCCAACGCTTTTTGATGATCGGTGTCGAAGGCACCACCCACTAAGCTGTACTTTTCACCCATATAGGCGGCAATTCGGTGTACTACGCCAATAAAGGAGCTGCTGCCGCCCCCAATCATTCCTAACTTAATTTTGTTTTGACTCATTTTTCTTCGTAGTGTATTTCTTCATTTTTGAAGGTGGCTGCAAAAAGCAAGAATACCAATACTGCGAAACCAGCAGGGAGTAACCAAATGTTCTTCCACTCATGAACATCGCCAACGGTATAGAATTCTGAGATTTGGCCAGCGACCCAAAAACCGATGAGCATACCTACACCATAGGTGGCCAAGGTAATTAGACCTTGTGCAGAACTCTTGAATTTCTCACCTGCTTTTGAGTCGGTATAAATTTGACCTGAAACAAAGAAGAAATCGTAGCAAATACCATGTAAGGCAATTCCTGTAATCAGCATAACAACGAGTTCGTCCGAGTTGCCAAAAGCAAACAGCACATAACGTAAGGCCCAGGCTAACATTCCGAAAAGGAGGGTCTTTTTGATTCCGTATTTTTTAAGGAAAAGAGGAAGTAAGAGCATAAACAACACCTCCGAAATTTGTCCAATTGTCATTTTTCCAGTTGGATTACTTACACCAATTTCAGCCAAAAATGGATTGGCGTTTTGATAATAGAAGGCCAATGGAATACAGATAAGCACTGAAGAAAAGAAGAATACAGCGAAGTTCTTATTCGTTAAAAGCTTGAGTGCATCCAGCCCTAGAATTTCTTTTAAAGTTATTTTTTCACCTTTGACTACACGCGGAGGAGTTTTAGGCAACGTGAAGCTGAATACCCCCAAAATGCCCGATGCGATTGCGGTCATTAAAAAAGTGTTTTTCAACATGCCTGAAGCGATCGATTCTTGTGAGTCCCATGAGAACACAAAACTGATCACGAGACCTGCAAGTATCCACCCAATTGTTCCCCAAACTCTAATTCTTGAAAACTGCTTTGAAGGGTCGCTCATGGTTCTGAATGCCACTGAGTTTACCAAAGCTAGGGTAGGCATATATAATACCATATAGCCAAGCACATAAGGATAGAAAACTTCGAACTCTGTGGTTTCTGCCATTAAATACATCAATACAGCTCCGGCAAGATGGAGAATGCCCAGAATTTTTTCAGCATTAAAATAACGGTCTGCTATTAAACCAATAATGAAAGGGGCAATGATGGCACCCCAAGATTGAGTGGAAAAAGCTTGGGCAATTTGGCCATCTGTGGCATTGATATTATTACCTAAAAAAGTGCCAAGGGTAACAAACCATCCTCCCCAAATAAAAAATTGCAGAAACATCATTACGCTGAGGCGCGTGGTAATGCCAGAGTTGCTTGCATTCATAGTCAGTATATTAGATTGAGTAGTACAAGGTATTAATCTTTCGATAAATCTTTGATGCGCACTTTCCTGAATTGAATAGGGTGACTTTCACTTTGAAGTGCGATATAACCCTTGGTCAGTGGAGTGTCATTTACTTTCGCTTCGGGTTTAAAGCCAGTTACCATTCCATCGCCCACAACAGGTTTGGCGTAATGAATTACGGTGTCACCTTCCACAATATGCGCGATGTATTCATCGCCCATCACCAATAAATCTATGTTTACCCATTGGTCGCCATCAAAAGTAGGCCCGTCAATGGTTTGGCAATGTTGTGTAATCAGTTTTCCGTCCATTTCTACATGCGTGCCAGGGGTACATAAGTTACCAGTTGGACGAGGGCCATCACCTAAGCCGCCTAAAAACTGAGCTTCTAGTGAAATCGGGAAGTCTTGGTTGAGACCCATGCTTTCTGCAGACTGAGAATGCAGCATCACCCCGCTATTCCGGGTGGCCCAGCCTTGTCCGCCATTGGCTTGATCACCAATAAATCGGTATTCAATATGTAATAGATATTTTGAAAAGGGTTTTTCGAAAAAAAGCACGCCAAAACGATTATCGAAGGACTCATATGCATCGTAGGCCACGGTAATCATCCCGTCTTCTACCCTGAAAGTGTTCCCGAAATTGTCGCCAGCTTCGTAGCCCCGTATTTTGGGTGTCCAGCCTGTTAGGTCTTTACCGTTGAATAAGTCTATCCATTCGTCTTCCTTTTGGCAAGAAGATGCAATGAAAATAATGGCCAGTAGTAGTGTTAGTTTGGAATGCTTCACATCAAAAAATTAAGCCAATAAGTTAATGATTTTCCACACCAATTCAACCGCAAATTATGCGTTCAGAATGGCATTGGCCATAATTAAATCTTCTGCGGTGGTGATTTTTATGTTCTTGTAGTCTCCGGGAATCAAGTTGATTTTTTCTCCCATGTGCTCTAGCACTGATGCGTCATCGGTAAAGGCATGATCTTCTTTTATTTCGAATGCCTTCTTAATCAATTGAATTTGAAAAGTTTGTGGGGTTTGAATGAGTTGATATTGGTTTCTGTCCACCACCTTATTGGTGTCCCCTTCAATAAATCGAATGGAGTCTTTGAGCGGAACGCTGGTTACCGCATTCCCTTTGTCAGCCGCTACTTTAAAAGATTCTTTAATAATTTCCGTGGTAACAAATGGACGGACTCCATCATGAATAGCCACCAAACCATTTCCGTGAATGGCGTTGAGGCCATTTTTTACTGATTGAAAACGGCTATTGCCACCATTGACGATTTGGTGCTTGATGGTGAATTTATGCTTTTCACAAAGCCCTCTCCAAAAGGGAACTTGAATTTCGGGCAGTACTAAAATTAGCTTTAAACTTGCAAAGGCCGAAACGTATGCTTCTATGGTGTGCATCAGAATGGGCTTGTCGCCAATTTCAATAAACTGCTTAGGAATATCAGACTTCATTCGGGTACCACTCCCTCCAGCTACTATGATGGCGTATTTTTGCATATTCTAAATTTACGAAAACGAATTAATTGCTCATTACCTCAGAAATGTTTATCTCTGTATCAATGGGTTTATTCAAGGGCAGAATTTAGTGAATATGATTACAGATAAAAAACTTCGACAATTACTTTTAGAGAAAAGCCAAAAGAGCAAATGGCCTTTGCAATTGGCGATGTTCACCATTGTGTTTGCGTTTATATTGGCGTTTATAGAATTTGCCACATATGGATTTACTATGGAAGGGCACACGAGTAACGATTTGTTGAAGGTTATGGCTAGGGGAGCAGTTGTGGCTTTTCTTATGACAGTGGTTCGCTTTGCCAGAACCAATTACCTACTCAAGAAATACAAAGTTGAGTTGGACGCCTTTGAAAAAAAGCAAGCCGAAGTCGACAAGCTCTTCTAATAACAGAAAAGCCTTCCCCAGTATAATACCAGAGAAGGCCTTTGTCTAAAGTCTATTATCTAAACTCTAATTTCTACACATTAGATAATCAACATGGCATCGCCATAGCTGAAGAATCTGTATCCTTCTTTTTGAGCTACTTTATAAGCATTCATTATTTTATCATAACCAGCAAAAGCGGCTGCTTGCATTAACAAAGTAGATTCTGGCAAATGGAAGTTTGTAATCAAAGAGTTACAGATTTTGAATTCATATTCAGGGAAAATGAATTTGTCAGTCCAAGCTTCGTTGGCTTTTAAACGGCCACCAGCAGAAACAGACGATTCCAAAGCACGCATTGAAGTTGTTCCAACTGAACATACTCTTTTCTTATTGTCTAAGGCCTTGTTTACAGCATCGGCAGTAGGTTGAAGAATAGCGTAGTTTTCAGAATCCATTTTGTGCTTTGTTAGGTCTTCAACATCAACCTGACGGAAAGTACCTAAACCAATATGGAGTGTTATTGAAGCAATGTCAACACCTTTAATCTCTAAGCGTTTCATTACTTGTTTTGTAAAATGCAAGCCTGCTACTGGGGCGGCTACGGCACCTATGTTCTTCGCATAAATGGTTTGAAAACGCTCTCTATCTTCTGGCTCGGTTTCTCTCGTAATTGTACGCGGAAGTGGGGTTTCGCCTAAAGTGTCGATAGTTTTGTAAAATTCTTCGTCAGTTCCATCAAAAAGAAAACGGATCGTTCTACCTCTTGAAGTTGTGTTGTCGATTACTTCGGCCACCAATTCGCCTTCTCCAAAATAGAGTTTATTACCTACTCTAATTTTTCTAGCGGGGTCTACAAGAACATCCCAAAGGTGCATTTCTGGGTTGAGTTCTCTTAACAAGAAAACCTCGATTTTAGCGCCTGTCTTTTCCTTCTGGCCATAAAGACGAGCAGGGAAAACTTTGGTATCGTTGTTCACCAGCACATCGCCTTCTTCAAAATAGTCTACAATATCCTTGAACATCTTGTGCTCGATCTCTCCGGTATCGCGATGCAAAACCATTAATTTTGACTCGTCTCTGTTTTCGGTAGGATACTTTGCAATCTTATCTTCAGAAAGCTCGAATTTAAATGCTGATAACTTCATTCTTTATTTACTAGCGTTAATTGCGTTTTTTCAAATAGCTGGCAAAGATAATAATAAATGACTGAGTGTCATAGACGAGGGGAGTATATAATTGTCGAATCGTCAATAGCTTTTGATAATCTCATTTTAGAGATAAAAGGTCTGGCCATTCAGGCGGACAAAAACCCGATCAAGAACAAGAATGATCTTTTTAACCAAAATGCATTGATAGCTGTTTACTTTTTTCGATTCTTTGCGTTTGTAAAGAAACTACAGAAGTCACTAATTTAAAATACGCAACACGTGGGAATGTTTTTAAAGCTACTTGGAGAAAGCATTAGGTTTGCTTGGCAAGTACTGTCAACCAACTTACTTAGAACGATGCTCTCCTTATTGGGGGTAACTATTGGTATCATGCTGATTATAGCGGTGTTTACGGTAGTGGATTCCTTAGAGAAAAACATTAAGGATAGTTTTTCCTTTTTGGGCTCTAATGTAGTGACTGTTGATAAAATGAATTTTGTACAGCGCGATCCCAATGTTCCTTTTTATATCTATTTCAGAAGGCCTTCAAATACTTATGATGAGTTCGAATTCTTAAAGTCGAACTTAAAGAATGCCAGTAATGTCGCTTTTTTTGGTATTCGAAGCAGTACCATGAAGTATAAAAGCAGTAGCATTAATAGTATTAACATCTATGGAGTAAGTAATGAGTACAAGGATGTATATGAGGTTGATATCCTTAATGGGCGCTATTTTACTACACAAGAGATTGAAGGAGGTCGAAATGTGGCCATTATTGGTGATGAGGTAGCCAATTCTTTATTCCCGTTCGAATCTCCAATTGGCAAAAGTATTACGAGCCGAGGTCAGAAATTAGTAGTGATTGGTGTATTGGCTAAAGAAGGTAAAAGCCTTTTGGGAACGCCAAGTAGTGATGAAAGAATCTATATTCCCTATAAAATGTTCACCAAGATGTTTTACGTGGGAAGGTTTGGTGTGAGTCCTTCGATTGCGGCTAAAGGTTATGTTGAAGATATTGGCTTGGTAGAACTTCAGAATGAAATGGAGGGAATGCTAAGAAAAGTAAGAGGACTAAAGCCAAAAGAAGAATCAAACTTTGCTCTGAACCGACCTGAAGCCATTGCAGATGCCATCGGACAAGTATTTGATATTGTTGGCTATGCAGGTTGGATTATCGGTGGTTTTTCAATTCTAGTAGGAGGTTTTGGTATTATGAACATTATGTTTGTTTCGGTACAGGAGCGGACCAAAATCATCGGAATTCAAAAATCATTGGGTGCAAAAAACTACTTTATCCTTTTTCAGTTTCTGTTCGAGGCCATTTTCCTATGCCTTATTGGAGGAGCAACGGGAGTTCTGATTGTGTATTTTCTTACATTCATTCCAGCGGGCGGACTTGAAATTTCGCTTAGTATGAAAAACATATTACTTGGTGTTGTGGTGTCATCAGTGATTGGTGTGGTGTCTGGAATAGTGCCATCTGCTAAGGCGGCTCGATTAGATCCAGTGGAAGCCATGAGGGCGGGTTAATTACCCTAAACTATAAGACATAAAAAAGGCCGAATTGCATAATGCAATTCGGCCTTTTTACTTTTTTCTAGTCGTTATTTTTTTTCTGGTTTTTCATCAGCTACATCTTCACCATTAATTCTGGCTTTGATTTTTCTTTCCAGCTCGTCCATTAATTCTGGATTATCCTCTATTAAGGATTTAACAGAATCACGACCCTGTCCAAGCTTTTCTCCATTGTAGGAGAACCAAGAGCCTGCCTTTTTCACAATCTCCATTTCAACACCAATATCGATTATTTCACCAGCCTTAGAAATTCCTTGGCCATACATGATATCGAACTCAACTACTTTGAACGGAGGTGCTACTTTGTTCTTCACTACCTTAACCCTGGTTCTGTTACCTAGAATATTGTCGGCACTTTCTTTAATCTGCCCAATTCTTCTAATATCAAGTCGCACAGAAGCGTAGAATTTTAGTGCGTTACCACCAGTAGTCGTTTCTGGGTTTCCGAACATTACACCAATTTTCTCTCTCAATTGGTTAATGAAAATACAGCAACAACCTGTTTTGTTGATTGCTCCTGTTAATTTTCTCAAAGCTTGAGACATCAACCTGGCTTGTAGCCCCATTTTGCTATCACCCATTTCTCCTTCTAGCTCCGCCTTAGGGACCAAGGCAGCCACGGAGTCAATAACAATAATATCTATGGCCCCAGAACGAATAAGGTGCTCAGCGATCTCTAAGGCCTGCTCACCGTTGTCTGGTTGAGATATGAGTAAGTTTTCAGTGTCAATACCTAGTTTTTCAGCGTAACCTTTGTCAAATGCATGTTCTGCATCAATAAAAGCCGCAAGACCTCCCTTTTTTTGTGCTTCTGCAATACAATGCATAGAAAGGGTGGTTTTACCAGAAGATTCTGGTCCATATATTTCAACGACTCTTCCGCGAGGGATTCCGCCAATTCCTAAGGCGATATCTAATCCCAAAGAACCGGTTGAGATAGAAGGCAAATCAACCACCTTATCATCGCTTAGTTTCATTACAGCACCCTTGCCGTATGATTTTTCGAGTTTATCTATGGTTAATTGTAATGCTTTTAATTTTTCAGACTTATCACTCATTATTGATTGGGTATTTTGTTCAGAATAGTTTGTGAAGATAGTGGGAATGGTTTCAATTCACAACTCAACTTTTCAATAAATAAGGCTTATTTTCGTGTGAATATTTGGTATGAAGAAGTGGTTAAAAAGGATTGGTTTAGGTGTGATCGCATTGATCATCATCTTTTGTGTATGGAACTTTCAGTTGATCAGATATGGCTTATTTCAACTGAGAGGGCAATTACATGTAGTGAATAATACTATTCCGCTTGATGAGTACATCGCCAATCCATCTACTCCAGATTCACTTCGGCAAAAGGCACTTTTAGTAGATCAAATCAGATCTTTTGCTTTCGATTCGCTGGCAATTAATTACTCTGATAATTACACCGAAATATTTGATCAGCAAGGCAAAGCATCCATGTATGTAGTGACGGCCTGCGATCCCTACAGTTTCACGCCTAAAACCTGGAAGTTCCCAATTGTAGGCAATTTCCCTTATAAAGGATTTTTCGATCGACAAAAGGCGGTGGACTTGGCCAATGAAATTAAAGCGAAAGATAGTTTAGATGTAGGGCTAAGAACTGCTGGGGGCTGGTCTACCTTGGGATGGTTCAAAGACCCTATTCTTTCCAATATGCTAAATCGCTCTGAAGGAGATTTGGCAAGTTTACTTATCCATGAGCTTACACACGGCACCTTATTCGTGAAAGACTCGGTTACCTTCAATGAAAATTTAGCTTCGTTTATTGGCGACAGGGGAGCTATTATGTACCTCAGTTCAAAATATGGAGAAGGTGCTCCAGAGGTACTTCAATATCAAAGTGAAATTGTAGACGAAGAACTCTTCAAGGCATATATTCTGGAGGCCGCTAAATCGTTGGATTCACTTTACACTTCCATGAAAGATTTGCCAATAGTGGAGAAAAAGGAATTGAAGAAAAATAAAATTGATCAGATCAGAACAAACTTTGGTAGGCTTGGTTTTAAGTCAGAAGTGTACAAAGGTTTTTTTGAGACTTATGTACCTAATAACACGTTTTTTATGTCCTATTTGAGGTATAATTCGCAGCAACAAGTGTTGAGAGACGAATTAAATTTAAAGTATCAAGGTGATTTAAAACGTTACCTTGAGTACCTTAAATCAAAGTATCCTTCACTATAATCTAAGTTTTTGGTATGGCGTTTGTCAATGGGAGTATAAAAAATGGAATGAAGCACTTACTCCTAATACTTTTTCTTTCTATATTTTCTTTACAATTGACCGCCCAAGGCTATCCGTTGGCCAAAGAAAGACCCTTTAATTCGGGTGAAGAAATTGAGCTAAAAGCAACCGTTGGTTTTATAAAAGCCGCAGAAGCTCAGTTGAAGATTAGCGACATTATCTATACCATGAAAGGAAGGCCTACTTTCAAAATAGATGTCTTTGCAAACACATCAGGACTTTTTGATTTCTTTTCGCCAGTGAGAGATAACTGGGGTACTTATTTTGATACAACCCGTAATGTGCCTCATCAATTCTATCGCTTTATTTCTGAAGGTCGATTCCGCAAAAATGAAATCCTTTATTTCGATCAGACCGATAAGAGAGTGACTGTTGCCAAACTTGAGAAAGAGAACAGGCAGCTCAAAGAAAAAATTGAGCATGATATGACCACCAATGAAATGCAGGACATGGTGAGTGGATACTATTATTTACGGATGATTGATTTTGATAAAATTAAGGTAGGTGAGATCATCACCATCAACACCTTTTTTGATGACAAAGAAAAGCCCTTTAGTATCAAATTCATGGGTAGGGAAGTAGTGAAAACTAAACTGGGAAAGGTGAATGCTTTGATTCTAGTTCCGATTATGAAAAAAGACGGTCTTTTTGAAGAAGATAACACGTTAAAGGTGTGGTTGTCGGACGACCTCAATAAAATTCCTTTAAAGTTTCAAGCAAAAATATTTGTCGGCTATTTAGAAGTTGACGTCAAGAGTGTAAAGAACTTGCGACATCCTTTATCGATTGTTCAGTAAAACTTGTTTTTTTTAAGATTGGGCACTTAATTTTTAGATATATTTGCTCATATCGAACTGAGGTAAATACTAATTTTTTGAATTATGGGTGCTAAGCAAAACCACCGAGTACTAGTGGTAGACGATGATCCGGATATCCTTGAGCTATTAAAATACAACCTTGTAAAAGAGGGCTACGAAGTGAAAGTAGCCGAAGACGGTAAAAAGGGAGTACAAATCGCAAAGACATTTCAACCGGAATTGGTTTTGTTAGACATTATGATGCCCCATCAAGATGGAGTAGAAACTTGTCGACAAATCAGGGAACTCCCTGAGATGGTGAATGCCCATATTACTTTCCTAACCGCTAGGGCTGAAGAGTATTCTGAGGTTGCTGCATTTGATGCTGGAGCTGATGATTACATCACCAAACCAATTAAGCCCCGCGCTTTAATGAGTCGTATTAGCGCTCATTTCAGAAAGGAAAAAAAGGGAAAATCTACACCAAAAGTAACTGTTGGAGATCTTACCATTGACAAGACAAGCTACACAGTGACCATACTAGACAACCAATTCACGCTTCCTAAAAAGGAGTTTGAATTACTTTATTTCCTTGCTCAAAACCCGAACAAAGTTTTCAGTCGTGACGACTTATTGCAGAACATCTGGGGAACCGATGTGTATGTGTTGGCCAGAACTGTGGATGTTCACATCCGTAAGGTGCGTGAGAAAATAGGAGATGGATACATCACCACAGTCAAAGGAGTTGGCTATAAGTTTGAATCTAATTAATAATGCTTTTTAATTCCAAGGCAGTTGCATTGCTTTTGGCCTTTGTTGTAGGCCTTATTACCACAGCTTTTCTGTCTTTGGTTTCGGAAATACCAGTTCAGGCACTCATTGTTGGGGGCCTGATTTCGTTTGCGGCTACCTATATTTTCACCTACGTTACCTTCGAATTTCTGGTATTTAAGGAAATCAGTAAGATTTATGAAGTACTGAATAAAATCCGTAGGAAGAACTTCTCATTTATTGAAGAGGAAGAAGAGCGAAAGCATCTTAACCCGTTAAAAAGGATCAATCAGGAAATTTTCACCTACGCTATGGGTAGGCAAAGAGAGATTGAAGAACTTAAAAAAGTGGAGACTTTCCGAAGAGAGTTTTTGGCGGATGTAAGCCATGAATTAAAGACCCCCGTATTTGCAGCACAGGGTTTCGTGCATACCCTATTGGATGGCGCAATTGATGACAGTAAAGTAAGAATCAAGTTTTTAAAAAGAGCAGCTAGAAGCTTAGACAGCCTAGATGCTTTGATTCATGATTTGCTCACCCTTTCTCAGATAGAATTAGGTGAAACCAAAATGCACTTTGAGCATTTCAATATTGTTGAAATGGCCGGTGAAGTATTGGATCAGTTTGAGAATAAGGTAGAAAGGAAGGGGCTGTATATTGGTTTCGATCAGGAATATAACCACCCAATTTTCGTGTATGCCGATTCCGAAAAAATTTACCGTGTGCTTACAAACTTGGTGTCCAATGCCAATAAATATACGGATGAGGGCGAGATAATCCTTGGGTTTAGCGTTTCGTCAGGCCATGTAAATGTGTCTGTGAGAGATACGGGAATGGGCATTCCCCCAGAAGATTTGACTAGGGTTTTTGAGCGCTTTTTTAGGGTTGAGAAAAGTCGATCTAAAGGAAGGAAAGGAGGGACGGGTCTAGGCTTGGCCATTGTAAAACACATCATGGAAGCCCATAATTCTAAAGTATCGGTGATAAGTACCTTCGGTAAGGGGTCTACGTTCAGTTTTAAATTACCTTTGTCGAAAGAAGAAGACTTAGATCCGATAGATGAGGACGATTTTGAATCTGAGGATTAAGCCCATTACCCAGACTTTAGCCATTCATGAAAATTAAATTTGAAGATTTAATCTGCTACGAAAACGATCATTTTTTGGTGATTAACAAGCCAGCACACATGGCTTCTCTTGATGATCGAAATGACCCTAGGAATGTTCAAAAACTTGCCAAGGAGTATTCAGAGCACCTTTCGGTTTGTCATAGATTAGATAAAGATACTTCTGGCTGTCTACTCTTGGCTAAAGGCCCAGAAGCCTATCGCCATGCTTCTATTCAGTTTGAGAAAAGGAACATTAACAAAGTTTACCATGCTTTTGTAGATGGGCTTACTGAGTTTAGAGAAGAACGAGTAGCACTGTCCATTTTACCTTTGGATAAGGGTATTGTGGTGATTAATAAAGAAAAGGGAAAAGAAGCTGAGACTTATTTCACTACGCTTGAGAATTTCAAGGCAAATTCACTCATTGAGTGTAGGCCTATTACTGGAAGAATGCACCAAATTAGAATTCACTTGGCTACTTTAAAGGCGCCAATTATTAATGATGAAATGTACGGTGGGAAACCATTATTTCTTTCTCAGCTCAAGAAAAAATTCAATTTGAAAAGAGAAGAGGAAGAAAGACCCGTAATCCAACGTTTTGCACTCCACGCTTACGCGCTCTCTTTCAATAATTTTTCTGAACAAATTACTGTAAAAGCAGATTATCCTAAGGATATGCAGGTGTTATACAAACACCTTAAGAAATACAGGTAACAGATTATTATGAAGTCAGGTTTTTTTGCTTTCCTTATTTTAGGTTTAAGTTTCTCTATTCAACTCCTCGGACAAACACAAACAACACTCCAAGGCTATGTTTATTCGGCCAAAGATCAACAACCATTGATTGGTGCCACTGTGAGTTTGGCTGAAACTAGTTTGGGTGCCGTTACGGATGCGAATGGCTTCTTTAAAATTGATAAGGTGCCCACGCAAACCTATAAAGTAGAAGCGAGGTTTGTGGGTTTCAAACCTCAGGTTAAATTCAATGTGATTGTCCGCTCTGCGGGTAATGCCGAACTGATCTTTGAGCTAGAAGAGGTTCAAGATGAGTTAGGAGAAGTAGT
Organism: Roseivirga sp.; assembly: GCF_034669765.1. GTDB lineage: Bacteria > Bacteroidota > Bacteroidia > Cytophagales > Cyclobacteriaceae > Roseivirga. Next base: position 312,524 of record NZ_JAXMOQ010000005.1, on the reverse strand, counting down.
AGTGACAGCCAGTCCTTTCCCTTCCAGAATAGAAAACCCAAACTCCATTCAGAATTTATCCAGAGAAGAAATTGCTACTTATCCTGGTGGAAATAATGATATAGCCAAAGTAGTCCAGTCTTTGCCTGGTGTTTCTGGTTCAGTAGGCTTTAGAAACGACATTATTATTAGGGGAGGTGCCCCAAGCGAAAACGTATATTATTTAGATGGCGTTGAGATTCCTAACATCAACCATTTTGCTACACAAGGGAGTGCTGGTGGCCCGGTGGGTTTGCTCAATGTGTCGTTTATTGAAGATGTAACGCTCAGCACAAGCTCATTTTCTGCTAAGTACGACAATGCGCTTTCTGGGGTATTACAATTTAATCAGCGCAATGGAAACTCACGTAATAGGAACGTCAATTTCAGATTGGGTGCTAGCGAAGCTGCATTAACTTTTGAAGGGCCATTGGTTTTACCAAAGGAAGACGAACAAGCAAAAACTACTTTTATTATTTCTGCGAGAAGATCATACCTGCAATTCCTTTTTAAATTAATTGACCTTCCGTTTTTACCAGATTACTGGGATTATCAGTATAAAGTAGATCACAAGATTGACGATAAGAATGAGATCTCGTTGATCGGTGTAGGCTCTATTGACGATTTCAGTGTGAACATTCCTGATGACATTACACAAGAACAACAGGCTACTTTAGATCAAATTGCCATTATCAAACAGTGGACTTCAACTTTGGGCTTTAGCTGGAAGCGCAAGATGAATAATGGTTTTTTAAGAACAACCCTCAGCGCAAATGTGTTAAATAACGAGTTTGTGAGGTATGAAGATAATATTGCCGAAACAGGTTTACTGTTCAGTAATAACTCCAGAGAAACAGAGCAAAAATTAAGGGTTGAAGCTACCAAGTTCTTAGGTGATTGGTTATTGTCATATGGCTTGAATCTGCAAAAGTCGGCTTATGAAAACACGACTTTTGACAACGACAATGGGCTTAGCTTTAATTCTGAAATAGACTTTTTTAAGTATGGGCTTTTTGTGCAGGCTGCAAAAGCATTTTTTAACAATAAGCTGGAAGCATCTTTTGGAATTAGGAATGATGCTGATTCATTTACCGATAATGGCTTTAATGACATCGCACACCTGTCGCCACGTCTTTCCTTGGCTTATCGTTTATCTGAAAAATTCACACTTAACGCTGCCACTGGTCGCTATTTTAAAATACCTCCTTATACCATTTTGGGCTTCCAAAATAATGCTGGTGAATTTGTAAACCAAGGTGCCGATTACATTCGGACGGATCATTATGTATTGGGTTTAGAGTATCTGCCTAGGCTATCTACCCGGTTCACTATTGAAGGGTTCTATAAGCGCTATGCAAACTACCCCGTATCCATCAGAGACGGAGTTTCTTTGGCTAATTTGGGTGGAGATTTCGAAGTATTTGGTAGCGAAAATATTTCCAGTATCGGGAAAGGTCGTGCCTATGGAGCGGAGCTTTTATATCAGCAAAAGCTGAACAAACGATTCTACGGGATATTGGCTTATACGCTATTTTGGAGCGAATATACCGACTTGAATGATACAGGCTACCGCCCAGCATTATGGGATAATCGTCACTTACTGACCTTTACAGGTGGTTATAAACTGAATAGTAGCTGGGAGCTGGGAGTCAGAAACCGTTTTTTGGGTAAAGCTCCTTTTGTGCCTGTGAATATTGAGGCTACTGAAGATTCATACCCTACGATCATTAACGATTATGATAGACTTGGAGACGAGCGTTTAAGGGCTTACAACTCTTTGGATGTTAGGATAGACAAGAAATGGAATTACAGCAAATGGTCTTTGAACTTGTTTGTTGAAGTAACCAATCTTTTGGGTAGTAGATTACCCCGATCTCCTCAGTATGGCCTTGACTTGGATGATAATGGTGAAGTGATTATGCCAAGAAATTTGATTGAAATCCCAGATACCAATAATGGTTCTACGATTCCCACTTTTGGTGTGGTGATTGATTTCTAGCCTACTTTAATCCAACAATGTAGATTTCAAACTTGGGGTTGGTGAGGTCTACCTTTTTTCTTCTTACGAGTTTCATGGTATATCCTGTGACTACAAGAATACCTGCTGTAGTTGTTGTGCTGCGGTCGAGTGAGAATTTTTGGCCATCTACAACGGTGTGATTGAACAAGTCAATAGCCATTAGTCCAATCCCTAAAGTTGGCAAAAGGGTTTCAGATGCCCTCAGAAATTGTGATCGGTTAGATTCAGCACCTCTTACATCAATCTCTGTAATTTGGCTTGTATGAAGAATGTTATTTTCTAAAACCAAAGTGCTGTCCGCAAATTCAGTGATTCGGTCACTAAAGTAAACCTCTTGGCCTTTTTGCCTGTACACAATTTTAGAGCCTACAAAGTACTCATACTTACGCATTGATCCTTTCTTTCTCACGACCAAATAGGTTTGAGAAAAGACTACCTCAGATACAAATAAAAGGCAGATTACAAGGAATGGCCATTTTGCTTTCATAAGGTTGCAATTAAAGAAAAAAACTGGTTAAGGGATGTTAAATTAAACCTTTAGGGTCCAATTAAATTTATCTTCTACCTTACCTGTTTTAATTCTATCCAGTTCGAAAAGTACTTTATTCGAAAATTCTCTTTCTGCGATTGGTCCCAAATCATATACTTCATCTTCGAAACCAATCCGAGCAATATGAGCAATAGTAGCGGCAGTGCCGACTCCAAAAGCTTCCTGAAGCGTGCCGTTTTTAGCCGCTTCGACGATCTCCTTTACAGGCACCTTACGTTCTTCTACCTTCATGCCCCATTCGCGTGCTAAAGTCAATACACTGTCTCTAGTGATTCCTTTTAGAATGGTTCCACTAGCCGGAGCAGTGATTATGGTATTGCCGATAATGAACATGACATTCATTGTACCCGATTCTTCAATGTACTGGTGCGTTTCTGCGTCTGTCCAAATCAATTGGTCAAAACCTTGGGCTTTGGCCATTTTTGCTGGGTAAAGGCTGGCAGCGTAGTTTCCACCTGCTTTAGCAAAACCAGTTCCGCCTTGGAAAGCTCTTGAAAACTTAGTTTCAATTTTCACATTGACGGGCGCAGAGTAATAGGCGCCAACAGGACAAGTGATAATCATAAACTTGAAGGTATCAGATGGTCTAATTCCGATGTATTCGTCCGTTGCAAAAATGAAAGGGCGAATGTACAAAGAAGTGCCAGGTACTGAAGGCACCCATTGGCTGTCAAGTTTAATTAGGGTTGTTAATGCTTCCATGAAAAGCTCTTCTGGCAATTCAGGAATACACATTCTTTCAGCAGAAATGTTTAATCTTTTGGCATTGGCCTCTGGCCTAAAAAGTAATACTTCACCATCGTCATTTTTGTAAGCTTTCATACCTTCAAATACCGTGATGGCATAATGCAAAGTATTATTTGCTGGACTTACAGAAATGTTTTGATAAGGTACAATTCGGAAATTTTTCCATTCTCCATCCCTATAATCCGCTTCAAACATATGGTCAGAATAAATCTTCGCAAATGGGATATTGTGAACGTCAAGTGTACCAATACTGGATTGATCTACCTTGTTTATCGAAATATCAATTGTGTCTGTCATGTACTAACGGGTTAATGGGGAATGAATTCAAATTTACGAAACTTCAAGGTTTGATCAAATAGGTCTAAACCGTGAAATGTTCTAATTACGAGCATGTGTAATTAGTTATACAAAATATTATTCCGTATAAATTCTTAGAACAGAATATAATATCGTAAAATTTCTTTGTGTATAAAAAGAAAGGTGTTTTTATCGAGTTTCTCGAAATGCGAGTTTAAACCTTGAAATAAGTAAATACTTACTTATTATTTTCTAGGTTCCCACTTTACCTCTTCAATGCCAAGCTCTTGCGCCATTTTCCTTCCTAACATAAAAAAGAAATCTGAAAGCCGATTGAGGTACTGAATCACTAAAGCATCCACTGGCGATTCGTCATTTAGGGCAATACAAATACGTTCGGCCCTGCGGCAAACACATCGGGAGACATGGGCGAATGAAACTGATGGATGACCGCCTGGCAGAATGAAATTCTTTAATGGCTCAAGGTGTTTTTCCATCTCGTCCATTTCTTTTTCAAGTAATTCAATGTCTGAAGGAAGAAGGTCGGGCTTCACCACTTTGTCTTTTCCTGGTTCTGTTGCCAGTTCGGCCCCAAGGGTGAAAAGTCTGTCTTGAATTTCCTTTAGTAAATCCAATCTCTTTTCATTCACGGGTTGATCACGAAGAACTCCTAAGAAGGAGTTAAGTTCGTCTACTGTTCCGTAAGCTTCAATTCGGAGATGTGCCTTAGAAACACGAGCACCACCCAATAATGAGGTGGTGCCTGAATCTCCTGTTTTTGTATATATCTTCACAATAATTAGTGTGCTGCCGCTGCTTCAGCTGCTGCTCTTTCAGCTGCCTCTTTGATTGGATTGCCTCTAGTAGGCGTTTCGTTCACTGTGTCAGTTTCTATCAAACCATCTCTCATTCTAACAATTCTGTGAGAGTACTGAGCAATATCATCTTCGTGCGTTACCATGATAATGGTGTTGCCTGAGTCGTGTAGTTTGGCAAACAGGTCCATAATATCATAAGAAGTTTTGGAATCAAGGTTACCAGTTGGCTCATCGGCCAATAAGATTGAAGGGTTGTTTACCAATGCTCTTGCAATTGCAACTCTTTGACGTTGACCACCTGAAAGTTCATTAGGCCTGTGATGTGCTCTATCCTTCAATCCAACACCGTCTAAAGCTGCTAAAGCTTTTTCTTCTCTTTCAGATTTGCTATAACCAGCATATATCAAAGGAAGTGCAACGTTCTCTAATGAACTTGCACGGGGTAAAAGGTTAAATGTTTGGAAAACGAAGCCAATTTCTTTGTTTCGAACTTCGGCCAATTCATTCTCGGTCATGTCACTCACATCCATTCCGTTTAGAACATAGCGTCCACCAGAAGGTGTATCAAGACAGCCGATCATGTTCATCAAGGTAGATTTACCAGAACCAGACGGCCCCATGAAAGAAACATACTCTCCTTGTTTAATTTCAATAGTTACCGATTTCAGGGCGCGAATAGTTTCGCTTCCCATTTGATAAATTCTAGAAATATCTGTTGTACTGATTACTGTTTTCATATTCGTATGACGGATGTATGTTCAATAAAGTTTAAATCAAGACTAAAAAAATAATCAAAAGTTTAATCCCAACTCAATAATTAATAGGAATCAACAAACAAAACAACGCAATCTAGAGCGGCTATCAATATTTATTCCTTGAGCGGATACTCAAATGGATTGAAGGGTTTATTGTCGAGTCAATTCAGTCGTTCTGGCTAAGAGCCCTTTGTTGAATAAGTTTTTCTTTTTGCTCGAACTCCCTTTTGATGCGCTCAAATTCGTCTTTGCTGGCAAAAGTTGATAGTGTTTCTAAGGCAGAGTTCCCAAAAAACGAAAGTCCCACATCTAATGTCTGATAAATGTAGGCTTCATACAAAAGCACACTCCTATTGTTTACAGTTATCGCTTGCTGAAGTAATTCGTATATTTTTTCAGGTAAGGTATCCTTCGCCCTGAGCGATTCTATTGCCTTAAGGGTTCCTGTCTCATCAAAAGCGTTTTCACTAGCCAAGTCGAATAGGAATTCCTTTTTTTCTTCTTCAGATAAGTCGTCTTGCTGATTTTCGAATTTCTTTAATTTCTGCTGAAGCCCAGTGGAGGGTTGGTCGATGGTTTTAGCAAGAAAGTCTGAATAGGTAGTAGCAATGATGTTTCGGTCGAAGTTATAGGATTGCGCTTCACCTAGAAACACAAAGCTGAGTTCATACGCCCCTTGTTGATAAGCCCAAATGGCTTTCATGTAGCTGTAAAGTCCTGTGTTTTGGCCATATGAAGCAATGAGTTCGTCTAACAGATTAAATGTATCATTTACTTCTCCAGAATTGTAGAGCTGAATTGCCTTTCCTAACATTAAATAATCTTTAATGGCTACATTTCTAGGGTAGGCAATATATAAGTCAAAAACCTCTATAAGTGCTTTTTTGCTTGTTTTTGAATTGAGTGCAGCATTGTACAAATAGTAAAGTTCATCAAGTAATAAGAAAGAGTCTGCAGCAATTTTTAGCTTTAATTCCGGCTGAATGTTTACGGCATTAGCAAATGCTTGTCGGTTAGTAAGGGCATGAAGATCTCCATATTTGGCAGTGCTTTGTAGTATTGAATCAATGTCGAGACTTTCTTTTAGCGATAAGCCTAAAGCCAGCAAGTTGCTGGCAATGACAGGAGTTGATTCGTTTTGATAAGCCTTGTCAAGCAATAATAAAGCAGTATCTAAATGAGCAAATTCATAATGAGCGATGGCCAAATTGTTCATCACCCTTTGGTCTTCCAATCCATTTTCTATTTCTTTTAAGGAAAGGAGTTTATTAAAGAGTTGATCTTGATCGGAGTAATATTGAGCAAGGGCCAATGCTGGTTTATGGTTTTCACTCCTAAAAATGGATTCTTTAAACATTTTGGTAGCTTGAGCAGGGTTTCCATTTGCTTTTTCAATCATGGCCAAGCCATAATTAGCCCGAACACCATAGTAGTCATAGAATAGCGATTGCTTATAATATTGCTCAGCCAAAAGATCGTTTCCAATTTTTTCAGACAATGCACCCAATGCATTGTATTGCCCAGCTTTTATCTGGTAATAAGGTCGGTATTCTAAAAAGAACAATATACCAATGAGTGAAAATATTACAGCAAGTCTGGCAGTTAACAAGGGTGCCCTTTCTCCTCTGAAAAAGAATTTCCAAACGGGTTTATTGGCCAGTAAATCCGGTGTAAAGTTCATGAAACAATACGCATAATACAGTACAGCAAAGGCTAAATGAGGTGCTATAATCACCATTTGGATGGCCGTGGTTAGTGAATCGTTTGCGGTGATTTCAGCATAAGCTATTACCATTAAAGTAATGGCTGCAAGAGCAGGGTAAAGAAGATTCTTAATTAATGTAAAAGGAATCTGAGATTCAACCACAGCCAGTTTGGTTTTCAAAACATAATAGCCTGAAACAACGGACACTAATAAGATGGTGTAAGGATTAATCAGGATGATGTCCAATGAAATCTGTCCAGTAAGATTAAAAAACAGCAAGGCGAGCACCAGTATGTAAATTGCACCAATCACTAGAAAGTGGGTCAAGGCATTTTTACCCGATGGTGCATTTTGTGTAGCAATCCTGAAGAGGTAAAAGAAATTGTCGCCAGCCACAAAGAAAATGAACAATACGGCCAAAATAAGCGGAGCGAGTAGGCCATAAGAAAGCCATACAAATGCAGGGTGGGCAATAGGTGACAAAAACAACACAGCCAAAGTGAAAGCACCAAATAGGATAAAAGATGCTGTTAACCTTACTTTAAAACTGATATTGGGTTTAATGCTCTGAAAATAATAACTCAAGAATAGAAAGCTGCCAATGAATACATATCCGAAATATTGATCGTTTATGGCCAGTTCGTCTAAACCAAAGTTAATGGAGACAAACACCATGATGCCCGCACAAATTAAATACCAGTAGCGCTCCAGGTAGGTGATGGTAACCGTAATGACCACAAAACCAATGAGTGTAACTGCGAACAGCATATATTCTGGCCATTCTAAGAACAGATAACGCCCGGTTTTAAACTGTTGCCAAATTACAATCTGATCAAGTTCAAAGCCCATTGGCTTACCATTGATGGAGAAGTATTCTAAAAACAGGGGTGATTTAACGTAGTCCGTGTCAGTGATCCATGGCAAAACAAATTCATCTCCTATAAAAAATGTAGATAGAAGCAGAAGCCCTGCAATGGCAACTGTAAACCAACTGAAATGGCTAAAATATTTAAAAAGAGGATGGTTGTTTTGATTTTCCACTGGTGTTATTTTAACACTTTGGGCACTTTGAAAAACTGAGTATCCTTCATCGCGGCATTGTTTAACGCCTGTTCCTGTGTAATGCTAATTTCCGCTTTGTCTTTTCTGAAAACATTCACTTCTTCCGTCATGTGGGTCAGCGGCTCAACGCCTTCTGTGTTCAGCTCATCCAATTTTCCCACCCATGTTAGTATTTCGCTCATGTCATTCAAAAGCTGAGCTTCTTCTTCAGGCTTAATGTTGAGCCGGGCCAAATGAGCCACTTGATACAATGTTTTTTTATCTACCTGCATGGTGTGTCAGTTTCAATTCTTCTTCTATTACCGAACGTACTTTAGCCATTAAATCTTGCATCGCCACATCATCGGTACCCTTAGGCCAAATGGGTTTGTGCACTTTAAGCGAAATAGTGCCTCTGTGCATGGTTAAAGGTTTTTTATCAGGTAAAAGTAGATGATTGTTGTGAATTGTTACTGGCACTATTGGGATTTGTTCTTCCACGGCTATTTTAAAACTACCCTCTTTAAAGCGGGCCAATTCGGGTGGATTTTTACTTAAAATACCACCTTCGGGAAAAAAGGCAATGCTATAACCATTTTCAACGGCTTCCTTACATTTTACCCAACTGGCATGTCGGTCTCTTAAGCTGTCGCGGTCTACCAAAATATGGAGTTTACCATACATATAGCCCCAAAGTGGAATTTTACGCAGCGAGCTTTTGCCAATAAACTTAAAGTTATGGTTAATGAGCCCCATGGTAGGAATGTCCAAAAAGGAGAAATGATTGGCACAGAAAATATAGCGTTGTTTTCGACTTAGCTTTTCCTCGTAAATAATTTTTGAACGGTTTAAAAAAAGAAAAAAGAAGAGCAGTCTGGCCCAAACATGGTTGAGAAAACCAGCAGTTTTTTCCAGTGGTTTTACAAAAATGGCCAGCAGAAAAAAGGGTAAGAGAATAATGAAAACCAACGCAAAAATAACGAGGCCGTAGATAGAATAAATTTTAGTGAGTGTTTTCATTGTGCTTAAGGCTGCGAAGATAAAACAAAATGAGTTCTGGCTCAGCGAAATACTATTAAGATTGGGGAAAAGGTGTTTTGGAGAGTGCTTAACCCACTATAGAAAGAGAGGCTTGTTTAATAGCAATCCAGCTTAATCTGCTTACGGTTTTGGTAAAAACTTAGGCTTTGGTTGTTATACTTTTGGCAGATTTGATCGAGCGCTTGGGTCACTCCTTTTTGCATGGTGATGGAGCCACAAATCATAATTGAACCATGGTCATTCAGCGTTTGAGCAATAAACGGGGCATCTTTTTCTATGAGGCTTTGCACATAAATTTTATCGCAACATCGGGAGTAAGCAGGTTTGAATGCCGCCAATTGATCATTGGCCAAGGCCCCTTCTATCGTTTCTTTGTAAATGTCGAATGAGTTGCCTGTTCTACCGCCCCAATACAGATGAATTTCGTGTGCTTTACCGTTGCGGTTAATCATGCCCAAGAAAGGTGCAATGCCTGTTCCATTACTGATCATGATGGTGCGCTTTGCCTTTTTAGGGAAGTGAAAGGTTTTGTTTTGAAGCAGAAAACCATCGAGTGAATCGCCTATTTTTAGTTCGTGCAAAAGCGTAGAGCATAAACCTAGTTCGTGTTTTTTTACACTGAGCAGGAGATTACCATCCTTCGATTTCCCCAGTGAATACAAACGCTCGCGAGTGCTGTTTTCAGGGTAAATGGCCAATAAATCTCCCGATTCAAATTTATGAGCCCCTTCAGGTTTTAACTCAATGAGTGCAGTATTGTCTTCTACATTGGAGGAAACGGCACGGTTGACTACCGTGAATTTCTGTGTCTTTTTTCGAGTAATTAGGTTGTCCACTTTAGGTAATTCAATGGTCAAGCCGACCTTTTTCGCCCAAGGATTTACCCATTCACTAAAAGCTTCAAAGGACTGATTGTTGACGGTATGCACTTCGAGCAATTGAGTGCTTAAAGGATGTTTCCTCAATAGGTCATAAGTATCAAAAGCGAACTTGCAAAACTCTGGGTAGGCCAATGAACCAAAACCCACTACTGAAAAACTGAAGTCGTTTTTGGGCCTAAATTCTTTAATGAAAAGCTTCTTGAATTGAGCCGCATTGCTTGGCGCTTCGCCCTGGCCATAAGTAGCCGTAATCACCACCAAATGCTCCATTTTCTTAAAATGACTCAGTTTGTTCATGTCGATGAGGTAGGAAGTTTGCTTGGCAGCCAGCAGTTGGTCGTGCAGTATCTTGGCATACTTCCGTGTGGTTCCTCCTTCGGAACCTACAAGAATTATATACTTACACTGATCTTTTGAATAGGGGTTTTTAATTCTGGCAGCTTTCCTTTTTAAGGTAATGGCAAAGCCTGAATAGATAAAGAAGGGTATGGCTAAACTGGCCAATCCTAAAATGATTGACCAAACAATTGTTCCTTGGCCAGTGTGCAACATCATGGCCAATTCAGAAAACAAGGCTATAAAAGGGTAGGGCTGTTCGCTTAACGCTTCACCCGTAAACTGATTTATGAGGACTTCCTTTTTTTGCAACTTTAAGAGGAAGTAATCTTCTACATCATCACTGAACGGAAATTCTATTGATCTGAAATTTTCTAAAGTGTTTTGATTGAATGCCTCAAAGTCTGCTGTGTTGATTTTTGGGCTGGCTTCAATGGTATCATAATCTACTGCATGACTTATGTTCTCTTCAGGAATGATAGAAAACCTAAGCAGCGATAAGTAAGTGCCAGAAAGTGAAATGACGACTAATGGAATAAGGGTCAGCCTACCTAAAATCGTATGGTAATCGTGAAGAAAACTGGTTTTTACCAGTTTGTTAAAGAAGTGTTTAATTCCGCCTTGGCGTCTTAATATTAGGGCCAGACCTGAGGTAGCCATAAGGAAAAGTAAGAAGGAAGCTAGTCCTATAAAGAACCTACCAGTGGTGCCTAGAAAAAGAGAACGGTGGAGGCTGATAGCGAAATTGAAAATGGCGGCCTTTTCTTTTAGCTCACCTATTTTTTCTCCAGTAAATGGGTCGATATAGAAATTCTCGCTTCCACTTTCGCCAATTACAGAAGCCGTAATAAAACCGTTTTTGTCTGACGAAATTCTGAGCACTTCCTCGTATTTCCCTTCCATATTACTGAGTAACTCGGCAATAGTAAGCTCAGAAGCCCCACTGGGTTGGTAAGGTTGCGCCTTTTCGATAATGGGTTCGAAGGCCAAAATTACCCCGGTAAGGGAAGCGATAAGAAGAAATAAAGATGAAGATATAGCCAGAACTAGGTGGCTATATCTCCAAAAAGAAATGGTCATAAAGGCTTGTGATGGATCTTAATTTGGAATGATACGAACGTAACGGATGTATCCTTTTCCCTCGATTTTACTGTTTACGCTTTCTGCGTTTAGACTCAATTCTGCATCGGTTACATGGTAGTCTTGATTCTCCACAGCTGACTCAAATCTGATTTTATAGCCTGCATCAATTTTTGTCTCGTCAATTTCGAAAGCTAAAACCTGTCGTTCTCCGTTGCCAATGCTAGCGCCAGTAATCCCGTCTAGTTTTTCGTTTTTTTCTTGAGAAAAAGCCCACCAGTTTTTAATGTCGCTATACCATTCATTGTCATCGCCTTGCACGTATAGAGTGCGCTCGTACTCGCCTTCTGGGTTCATTAATGAAATAGCTACATAGGCGTCTTCACCAGTATAATTAATCATTTGCACCAAGCATTTGTATTTCACGCTTCCAATGTCAGAGGTGAAAGCCATGGCCAAAACTGATCCTGCAATCAATAATATCTTCGTTCCGAATTGCTGTATATTCAACATCTTACTTCGCTTTTAAGAATCCTAAATCCACTTGGCTGTTGTTTAGCTTTTCGTTCTCTTGAGCCAAGTCGTAAGCCGTTTCTTCAAACTCAGTCGTGCTGTTTTTATCCGCTCCAATCGAGATCAGGTATTTCAAAATTTCATCGTCTGCAGCTTTCATGGCGGCAAGGTGTAGAACGGTTGCTCCTTCATTGTTTTTGGCGTTGACATCGATTTTCATGGCATGTACCTTTTTTAGTAAATCCAAGTCGCTTTTGTCAATCGCTAAATGGAAAAGGGTGCTTTTATCGCCTTGCTTTTTATTAAGGTCAAGTCCTTTTGCTCGAAGTGATTTCAATTTTTTGTCGAAGTCAGCACTGTTGTTTTTGCTGTATGCACCGATCAAGTATTGGCCTAAGCTGTTGCCTTTCTCATCGGTTACCTTCACATCAGCACCTTTAGAAATAAGGTAATCTACTACTTCAGCATTGTTGCGCATTACCGCCATCGTCAGTGCTGATTGTCCTTCTTTATTTGTGTGGTTAACGTTTTTGGTTTTCTCCGCTAGGAAAGAAACCATTTCTAAATTGTTTCTACCTGCTGCATTGATCAAAGGAGTATTCCCGTTTGAATCCGTATCATTCACATTCAATCCTTTGCTTAAGAAGTAATTGTAGACGGCTAGGCTGCTGTTAGAAGCCGAAATCCTATGTAAAGCCGAAATACCTTCATTGGTTTTTACTGCTGGGTTTAAGCCTAAACCTTCAAGGTATTTGAAGTACTCCACAGTATTTTCACGGTTACTGCTCGCCATCAAGATTGCGTTTTCGCCAGTCACTTTATTCTCACCGTATTTTACTCCACGTTGAACCAGTTCTTCTAATAGCTCGATGTTTCCACTGCGAGCGGCATAGTTGAATAGTCCGTTTCCATTTTCATCAAGGTCATTCAAATCGAAACCTCTCAATTGGAAATAATCCAACATGCCGTAGTTAGTGAGGCGAGGAATAAGTATGTGAAGGATGTTCTTACCTTCAGCTGTTTTCTGGTTTTTGAGATCCACACCATTGGCTTCAAAGAAATCATAGATTTCTGGTGACTGCTGACCGCCCGCAGCTGCAAATTGTGCCACAGTGTAACCATGTGAATCACGAAGGTCTGTTTTTGCTCCTTGCGACATGAGGTATTCCATTACCTCAATATTCGCACGAGAAGCTGCCCAGAAAATGTAAGTTCTTGAATCGTGTGTTCTCTTGTTGACCGAATTTCCTTGCTCCACCAAAAACTGCACGGTTGAAAGCGGATTTGAGTTCAGTATGGCGTAAGTAGTGGCATCAAAACCACCACTATTGGCTTCAAGTACGGAGTGACCTTTGGCCATATCGGCTTTTATGGTTTCTATACTTGGTTTGGCCGCCCAGTATTTCGATTGAATAAAGGGATTGTCGCCTTGTGCAGCGGCAAAGTTTAAGCTTGCCATCAACAGCATGGCCAAGACTAAGGTTTTTATTTTATTGAGGATTCTCATGGGGCTATTATATGTTGTAGTGGAAGAAAGCGGGCTTTCTCCTCCTTGTTCTTATTTAGACTTATTACAAATAGAATGCAAATATAGAGTCCAGACTTTATGAACCAAGGGGGAAATGCAGCATAATTAGAATTTCACTAGTACTAGTGATTGGGGAGGTTAAACTATAGAGAATCACTCCCCAAACCATAAGTCTTTCGCTTTCCACATGGCGGGATTGCGGTTTTCTTTTTTCCAAATTACAGAGAGTGTTGTCCGTTGAGGAATGTTCTTCAACTCAATAAACTTTACGTCTAAATCAAAACCATACTGCAGGGCGCTTGGGATAATCGCCACGCCAAGCCCACGTTCTACCAGTTTAAAAATGGTTTGGGCATGTACCGATTTATGCGATACCGTGGGAGTAAAACCCTGATCTTCGCAAATACTCATGATCATGTCGTAATAGAGTGGACTGTATTCGCTGGAAAATAGAATGAAATGCTCGTCTGCCAATTGCGCAATGTTCTTGAATTGCTTTGCATTCATGGGGTGGTTTTTGGGCAACACGATAGAAAAAGTATCTTCTAAAACGGGATGCATGTGAAACTCTTCAGGCACCCTGGAGAGCCGTACAAAACCGAAATCAAGCTCACCCTTCTCTAGTTTTTCAACCTGAGCCTTATTCGACATTTCCTCCAAATTCACCTTTACTTCGGGCAACTGGGCATTCATTTTCACCATTAAGTCGGGCACTACATTCTGCATGGCAGAACCAATAAAACCAATTTTGATTTCACCCTGTTCGCCTGAATCAATTCTCTTTAAATCCTTTTTAACTCGTGCTAAATGGTTGTTTAGAAAAAGAGTTTCGTGCATTAAATGTTCTCCAGCGGTGGTTAAGCTTACTTTTCGTTTGGTACGTTCAAATAACTTCACCCCCAAAACTTCTTCCATTTGGCTGATCTGCCTGCTCAAACCGGGTTGTGAGATGTATAGCTTTTCTGCCGCTTTTCTGTAGTTAAGTTCTTCGGCTACCGCCATAAAATACTTGAGGTGTCGAAATTCTAATTGATAACTCATGGTTATTAACTATTGATAAAAATGGTATTTATAATTATTAAAGCTAAGACTTACTTTCGTATTAGAAAACAGGTTTCTAATACGCCCCTAAGGATCTCCTATTTTACATCGCTCTAAACTACTAGCTATGTAGATTCCTTAGCGGGTTTTTTTGTTTAAAAGAGCATTCATGGAAAGACATATATTTTTATACGGTCAAGGGCACTTAACCGTGGGCAAAGCCCTTGCCATCTGTGCTGGAGAAATGATAGGAGACTTGAGTGCAGCAACTCGAGCCAAGGTGGTGAAGAGCCAGCAAACAGTTGAAGAAATTGTAGCCCAAGGGAAGGCGGTATATGGAATTAACACGGGTTTTGGCCCACTGTGCACTACCCTTATTTCCGAAGAGAAAACGAAAATTTTGCAGGAAAACATCCTAAAAAGTCACAGTGTTGGAGTGGGTGACTCAGTTCCTGATGACATCTCGAAATTGATGTTGATTCTGAAAATGAATTCCTTATCGCAAGGTTATTCTGGTATTGCCGAAACGACCTTGGATCGCATCAAATGGCATATTGATAATGATATTATTCCTGTAGTGCCTAGCCAAGGTTCTGTAGGAGCTTCTGGAGATTTGGCTCCATTGTCTCACCTCTTCCTTCCCTTAATTGGTTTGGGGGAAGTTATGGAGAACGGAAAAAAGTATGATACACTTAGTGTATTGCAAAAGCACGGTTTAGCACCATTAGAATTGGGCCCGAAAGAAGGTTTGGCACTGATTAATGGCACGCAATTTATTTTGGCCTATGCGGTGAAAGTGGTAGATAGGCTGCATAACTGTCTCGATCATGCCGATTTGATTGGCGCTATGATGGTAGAGGCACTGCTAGGGTCTTCGAAACCTTTCAGACCGGAGTTACACGAATTACGTCCCTTTAAAGGGAATCAACATGTGGCGGCAAGAATGACGGCTTTGCTCAATGGTTCTGAAGTGATGGGTTCACATGCCAATTGCACAAGGGTACAAGATCCCTATTCTTTGCGCTGTATTCCGCAGGTGCATGGGGCTTCGCGAAATGCGTGGGTACATTTAAAAGAGCTAGTTGAAATTGAACTCAATTCAGTTACCGACAATCCCGTGATTTTCGATGTAGAATTGACCATTAGTGGTGGGAATTTTCACGGTCAACCTTTGGCCATGGCTTTGGATTACGCCTGCTTGGCTGCTTCGGAAATTGGTAATATTTCCGACCGAAGAATTTATCTTTCCCTTGAAGGAACAGTAGAAAATGTGCCCAAATTACTAATGAAGGAAACTGGAATTAATTCAGGCTTTATGATTCCGCAGTATACTACAGCGGCCTTAGCAAGTGAGAACAAAGGATTGTGTTTTCCAGCCAGTGCCGATAGCATTCCAACTTCATTAGGCCAAGAAGACCACGTAAGCATGGGGTCTATTGGGGGAAGAAAGGCGTATCAAGTCATCGGGAATGTAGAGAAAATATTAGGCATCGAGCTGCTATGTGCCGCACAGGCACTTGACTTTCATCGTCCCTTAAAATCGAGTAAAATCATTGGCGAAATGCATGACTTGGTGAGAAAACAAGTTACTCATGCCACAGTAGATAGGGTTTTCGCCTTGGACATAGAAAAAGCAATTAAAATGGTGAAGGAAGGTGTAATACTTTCGGTCGTTCACCAAGAAGAGAATTACAGTACACTCAAAACCAACCATCATGAATTATTCGAAGTTTATTGAGCAATACGCCAATCACCCTCATTATAAAGCGCCAACGGGCAATCAGCTTCATGCCAAATCATGGCAAACCGAAGCGCCATTACGCATGCTTTTAAATAACCTTGATGCCGATGTCGCTGAAGACCCTTCAAAATTGGTGGTATATGGAGGAAATGGGCAAGCTGCAAGAAACCCAGAAGCCCTTAAGAAAATTATTGAATGCCTTTTGAAACTGGAAGACGACCAAAGTCTTTTGGTGCAATCGGGCAAGGCGGTTGGTATTATTCCAACCCACCCTCAAGCACCGCGTGTATTGATCGCGAACAGCAATTTGGTGCCAGAATGGGCGAATTGGGAGCATTTCAATGAATTGAAAGAACGCGGCTTGATGATGTATGGTCAAATGACGGCTGGTAGCTGGATTTACATCGGGAGCCAAGGAATTCTTCAAGGAACGTATGAAACTTTTGTTGCCTGTGGCATCAAGCATTTTCAAGGTGACTTGAAACATAAACTGGTGGTGACTGGTGGTTTAGGTGGAATGGGGGGCGCTCAGCCTTTGGCCGCTACTTTGGCTGGAGCTACTTTCTTGGGGGTTGACAAGGACCCTGTTCGAATTAAAAAACGTTTGGACACGCGCTACATCGATAAAATGACTGATTCCTATGAAGAAGCCAGAGATTGGGCTTTGGATGCCAAGGAAAAGGGAGAAGCGATTTCCATCGGTTTGGTAGGCGATATTGGTGATGTGCTCGAAAAACTTTTAGCTGATAATGTGATTCCTGAAATCCTTACGGATCAAACTTCTGCCCACGACCCAATCAACGGTTATATCCCTAATGGCTATACTTTGGAAGAAGCGGATAAATTGAGAGCCGAAGATTCTAAAGCCTACAAAACCAAGTCACTGAAGAGTATGGCCAGGCACGTTGGTTTTATGCTAGAAATGCAAAAACGAGGTTCCATTACCTTCGATTATGGAAATAATTTGCGTGAATTTGCTCGTCAGGGTGGAGAGGCCAATGCCTTCGATTTCCCGGGTTTTGTCCCAGCTTATATTCGTCCTTTGTTCTGTGAAGGAAAAGGCCCTTTCCGTTGGGCTGCACTTTCTGGCGACCCAGAAGATATTTATACTACGGATCAGGCTTTGATGGAAGCTTTCCCTGAAAATCATCATTTGATCAATTGGTTGAAGCAAGCTAGAGAACGAGTAGCCTTCCAAGGTTTGCCATGTAGAATCTGTTGGTTGGGCTTGGGCGAGCGTAAAAAAGCAGGGCTTATTTTCAATGAATTGGTAAGAACAGGAAAAGTAAAAGCGCCAATCGTTATTGGTCGCGATCACTTGGATTGTGGCTCTGTGGCTTCGCCTAACCGTGAAACCGAAGGCATGTTAGATGGTAGTGATGCAGTGTCGGATTGGACATTGTTGAACCTGATGGGCAACACCAGTGGAGGTGCTACTTGGGTTTCTTTCCATCATGGTGGAGGTGTTGGAATGGGCTATTCGCAACATGCAGGTATGGTAGTTTTGGCCGATGGCACCGAGCGTGCAGAGAAATGTTTGGAGCGCGTACTTCATATTGATCCCGCAATGGGCGTTATTCGTCATGCAGATGCAGGCTACGACCTCGCTCAAGAAAAAAGCGATGAGTTTGGTTTGACGCTTTAACTGTGACCTGAACAAATAGGGTTTGTTGAACCTTTTCATCCTGACTCCAAGACTTCGGAGGAAGGAACTAATAAAAGACAAATACAATTTTGACATGAACACCTACAAACTAATCGGTCCATTTAAGCAGGTTTTGCCCATGACTGGCTTGCCTTTGAATGGTGCTTTAAAAGACGAACAACTCAATTTTTTAGAAGGCAAAGTGGGGATTCTTCTGCAAGGAGAAACCATTGCCAAAACTGGAGATTTCGATACGCTTTTAAACGAAGCCAAAATCATTGGTGCCGAAGTAGTGGAGCTCGATGGCGATTTTGTGGCCTTGCCGGGCTTTATCGATTCGCATACCCACATCTGCTCTTCGGGCAGTAGGGCACGTGATTATGCTTTTCGAAATTCAGGAAAAACCTATTTGGAAATGGCTGAGTTGGGCGGTGGGATTTGGTACACTGTCACCCAAACTCGAAATGCTTCGCAAAAGGAATTGGAGGCCGGAATTGCTGAAAGATCCAGTCGTCATTTGTATGAAGGGGTCACCACTATTGAAACCAAAAGTGGCTATGGACTGACGGTAGATGAAGAGTTGAAAATGCTGCGCGCCATTCAAGCGGTGAATAAAAAACATGCTGTTGATTTAGTGGCAACTTGCTTGGCAGCCCATATGCATCCAAAGGATTTTAAAGGTTCGAAAACAGAATATTTGGAACTAATCAGTTCAAAATTGTTTCCGATACTGAAGCAAGAAAATCTTGCAAATCGCATCGATATCTTTGTGGAATCGGGTGCTTTTTCGCCCCAAGAAGCAAAACCCTATTTAGAAAAGGCCAAAGCAATGGGCTTCTCGATCACCATTCATGCGGACCAGTTTTCAACTGGAGGAAGTCAATTGGCGGTGGAAGTAGGAGCAGTAAGTGCTGACCATTTAGAAGCCAGCACAGATAAAGAAGTTGAAATATTAGCAAAGAGCAACACGATTGCCACCGCACTTCCTGGTGCTACTTTGGGTTTGGGTTGTGCTTATACGCCTGCCCGTAAATTATTGAACGCGGGTGCTTGTTTGGCCATTGCCAGCGATTGGAATCCGGGTTCGGCCCCAATGGGAGACTTACTCATGCAGGCTGCGGTTTTGGGTGCGGTAGAAAAGCTCTCCAATGCCGAAGTATTAGCAGGTATTACGGTTCGTGCAGCAGCGGCTTTGGAGTTGACGGATCGAGGAACTTTGGCAGAGGGTGCTCTAGCCGATCTGGCTATTTTTCCTTGTAATAATTATCAAGAAATCCTTTATCAACAAGGCAAACTGAAACCTGCAATGGTATATAAAAGAGGTCAAAAAGTCTGAACCTATGAATGCACTGAAACCCGCAGACCTGTCGCTTTGGAAAGGAAGAAAAGATGAAAATCTTGGACGGCCTAACTACTGGTATGAAATGGTGAAGGCATCCTCGTTGGAGGAGTTAAAACCTTCTGTCTATAAGCAATTGGCCATTTTAGGCTATGTTGTGGATGAAGGGGTAAAGCGGAATCAGGGTAGGGTTGGAGCGATAGATGGACCTGATGCCATTCGCAAAATGCTGGCCATTCTTCCAAATCATTTTCAATGCCCAACGGATATTCTAGATTTTGGAAATTTAGAGTGTACAGATGAAGATTTAGACGCAACACACGGTCATTTAAGCACGGCCGTAAGTCAATTGTTGACCCAAGGTGCTTTCCCTGTTTTATTGGGTGGAGGCCATGATATTGCTTATGCACATTATGCTGGAATTCGCAAGTTTTTAGATGGGCAGGGGAAAGATCAAACCATCGGAATTATCAATTTAGATGCACATTTCGACCTAAGAAGTAATAAAAATGGCAATACTTCTGGAACGCCTTTTTTCCAAATCGCACAAGATTGCAAAGCCAAAAATCAGGCATTTGAATATTGTTGTTTGGGTATTCAGCGGTCTGCGAATACGCAAACGCTTTTCAATACTGCAGATGAATTGGGAGTTACTTATTTGGAAAACACTGAGTATACAATAGAACACTGGGCTGAAGTAAAAAACTGCTTGAATGACTTTCTTCAAAAGGTAGATCAGGTTTATTTGACGATCGACTTGGATGGTTTTTCATCGGCTTATGCGCCCGGAGTGAGTGCCCCTTCGCCAATGGGATTTGCCCCTGATATTGTACTCAAAACGCTTGATGTATTAACAGAGTCAGAAAAATTGATTAGTATAGATTTTGCTGAACTCAGTCCCAAATATGACCAAGATAACGCCACAGCAAGATTGGCTGCCAGGTTGGTACATTATCTGGTTTCACGATAAGCTATTTTCCCTAAATATTTTTAGGTTTCCTATTCAATCATTATTGTGGTTTAGCTTTTTCATGCCCTCTCATTCACCAATGGTTTTCTAACATTATTGGCAGATATGTGTTTCTATTACATTATTGGATTTTTTATGATGGGTATAAAGACATGGTGGAAATTACTAAAACAGGCATTTAAGGGCTGGAATGAGGATGAGGCTTTTCGTCAAAGTGCTATTGTGGCCTACTATTCTATATTTTCACTTCCTGGACTTTTGATTTTACTCATCTCCATTGGAGGTGCGGTATATGGGCAAGAAGCGGTTCAAGGCCGTTTGGTAAATGAAATTTCAGGAATGATTGGTTATGATGCCGCGCAAAGTATAGAAAACATGGTTGCTAGCTCATATCAAAGTGATTCAGGTTTTATTATGCGTGCTGTCGGAATTGGTATTTTGCTTTTTGGTGCGACTACGGTTTTCTTCCAGTTGCAAAAGTCACTCAATAATATTTGGCGAGTTGAGCAAAAGCCTAATAGCGGAATTAAGAGACTAGTTTTTGACAGGGCGTATTCATTGGGGCTTATTTTGGCGATCGGCTTCTTACTTCTTATTTCTCTGGTAATATCCGCTGTATTGGCTGCCATAAGTGAGTGGATGAGCCGTCAGTTTCCAGATTATTTACTTGTAATAGTGAATGTGCTGGATTTTGCGATTACTCTGGGAATCGCAACTGTGCTTTTCGCCCTAGTATTTAAAGTACTTCCAGATGTAAGTGTAAGTTGGAGAAGTGTATGGTCGGGCGCGTTTTTTACGGCCATAATGTTTATCATTGGTAAGTTTATTTTGAGTTTTTATTTCGGGCAGGCCGAACCTGCTTCTTCCTATGGAGCAGCGGGGAGCATTGTACTAATTATGCTTTGGATCAATTATACGTGCTTAATTATGTTTTTTGGAGCTGAGTTTACTCAAGCTTTTGCTCAGCACAAAGGCTATAGGTTTAAGCCAGCAGAACACGCCAGATGGAAAGCACAATATGAGAAGGATGAAGAAAAGTCTGATTAAAAACCTAGACCACTTTTAATAAATAATCCTGAATCATTTGAAGGGTTTCCGTTGGGCGCTCATGCATCGCCATATGGGCAGTTTCTGGTAAAATATAACCATCCACTTTTGCTCTCTCTTCAATATGTTTTTCGGCCATATCTAAAGGAACACGACTGTCGTTAGCACCTCCAATAAACAAGGTTTGAAACGGAAGATTCTTCCAAAGTTCAAATCTGTCTTTCCGAATTTTCATTGCCAAGGTGTAAGCAATTATAGTATCTAAAGGGCTTTGTAAGCCGATTGAAGTGGCCAGAGCGATTTCTTCCTTTAACTCCTCTTTTCGTTTTGAATAAAAGAGTGAGGGAATGAAAGGCTCAATGAATTTTGGGACAGGGTGTTTTTTCAGAAATAAAATGGATTTATTTCTTCTGTGCTTGGCCTCTTCATCATCTGCAATGGCGGTTGAATTGAACAAGCCTAGTCCTTGAATAAGCGTAGTATGTCTTTCGGCCAAGGCCAAGGCTACATAACCACCTAAAGAATGCCCAATAACCACACATTTCTCTACCTTAATTTCAGATAGAAAACCAGCCAATTCATCAGCTACTTCTTCTAAAGTAATGTCTTTTTCCGGTAATGGAGATTCCCCAAAACCAGGTAAGTCGGGGCAAATGATTTGATAATGTTCGGTAAGGCTCTTTGCATAAGGGAACCACATAGACTTGCTTTCACAAAAACCATGAAGTAGAATAACTGGAAAACCTTCGCCTTGAATTGTTGCCTTAATTGTTGGCATGTTGAGTTTTTGCCTCTTTCACGCCCATCAGTTCACGAACTGCATTGGCGATTCCCGCCTCATCAAAGTTACATTCGGCATGTAATTGTTCTTGAGTGCCATGTTCAATAATGGCGTCAGGAATACCTAAACGTTTAATTTGTGCACTATAATTATTGTCGGCCATGAACTCGAGAATGGCACTACCGAAACCACCCATTACACAGCCGTCTTCAACGGTAATCACTTTTTTGAAATTCCTGAAAATGTCATGAAGCAGCTCTTCGTCTAGAGGTTTTACAAAACGCATGTCGTAATGCGCTGGAGCCAAACCTTCTTTGCTTAATAGTTCTCGTACAGTGGTTATATAATTTCCGATATGGCCAATGGTAAGCACAGCCACATCTTTTCCATCGGCTATTTTTCTACCTGTACCAATAGTAACCTTCTCCATTTGGGTACGCCATTCGGGCATTACACCTTGGCCTCTTGGGTAACGCACAGTAAATGATTCACCCTCTCGAGGAAGTTGAGCGGTGTACATTAAATTTCTTAGTTCTGCCTCATTCATTGGGGCGGCAATAATCATGTTTGGAATGCAGCGCATGTAAGCAATGTCATACGCGCCATGGTGGGTGGGTCCGTCTGCACCAGCAAAACCAGCCCTGTCTAAAAAGAAGTTTACGGGTAAGTTTTGAATACATGCATCATGAATCACTTGATCGTAAGCACGTTGCATGAATGTGCTGTAAATATTACAGAATGGAATGAGCCCTTGAGTGGCTAACCCAGCTGAAAAAGTTACTGCATGTTGCTCTGCAATTCCAACATCAAAAGCCCTGTCTGGCATGGCTTTCATCATTATGTTCATTGAAGAACCAGAAGGCATGGCGGGAGTAACGCCCATGATCTTGTCATTCTTTTCAGCCAACTCTACTAAAG
The DNA here is from genome assembly GCF_034669765.1 of Roseivirga sp. GTDB lineage: Bacteria > Bacteroidota > Bacteroidia > Cytophagales > Cyclobacteriaceae > Roseivirga. The sequence goes on along the minus strand of NZ_JAXMOQ010000005.1, from coordinate 289,712 downwards.
TGTGACCAAAAACGTCCTGATATTTAGGTGCTTCTGGCTTGTCGCTTACTTTTTTGAATACTTCGCCCGTTACTTTATCAAACTTACCTGGTGCATGCCATGTCGTTGCATTTCCTTCTTCGGCAGGTTTGTAACCTTTGCCTTTCACGGTGACGCAATGAAGAATTTTAGGGCCTGGAATATTCATCAGGTCTGTCATTACGCTGGTAAGATGATGAACATCGTGTCCGTCTACTGGGCCAAAATACCTAAGGTTGAGCGACTCAAAAAGATTGCTTTGTTTTAAAAGCATGGTCTTCATTGAGTTTTCTACCTTCGATATAATTTCTTGTGCGCTTTTTCCGAATTTAGAAAACTTACTCAGCAGTCTCCAGACATCATCTTTTACTTTATTATAAGTATAAGAAGTGGTGACGTCTGTTAAATAATCTTTTAACGCCCCAACATTTGGGTCGATGGACATGCAATTATCGTTGAGGATAATGAGCAGGTTGCTATTAGAAACCCCAGCATGGTTCATTGCTTCGAAGGCAAGACCTCCTGTCATGGCACCATCACCAATTACTGCAATATGGTGGCGGTTATCTTTTTTATATTGGTTGGCCATGGCCATACCTAATGCTGCCGAAATTGAAGTGGAAGAATGGCCTACTCCAAAAGCATCATACTCGCTTTCTTTTCTTTTTGGGAAACCGGAAAGTCCCTTATAAATACGGTTCGTGTGGAAAGTATCTCTTCTTCCGGTTAATATTTTGTGCCCATAAGCCTGATGTCCAACATCCCATGTCAATTGGTCGGTGGGTGTATTGAAAACATAGTGTAGGGCTACAGTGAGCTCTACAACTCCTAAAGAAGCACCAAAATGGCCTCCGTAAACAGACACGTTGTCAACTATAAATTGTCTTAATTCATCGCATACCTGAACAAGGTCAGCCTGATCTAATTTTTTAAGATCATCAGGTGAATCAATTTTACTAAGCAGCTTTCCCGGTTGTATCAGCATTTGATATTGGACTAAATGAATTAAGAACTTAACTACGCAATAATTGTTTGAGCCGGACTTTTTGAAACAACAAAATTAGAAAATATTTTGAGTTAGCCGGCTTCATTCTCCTAATCCTTATATATTTGATTCATAACAATTCATAATCCTTGAGTTTCGAAATCAAACTTCCGCTTTTTGAGGGTCCATTCGATCTTTTGCTCTTCTTTATTCAAAGAGATGAGCTGGACATTAATGACATCCCGATCAACAAGATAACTAAAGATTTTTTGGATTACCTGCATCATTTGGAACAATTAAATGTGGAGGTAGCAAGTGAATTTATTTTGGTGGCGGCCACTTTAATGCGCATTAAGGTGAAAATGTTGTTGCCTCGCCCTGTATTGGATGATGAGGGGAATGAAGTTGATCCAAGGGACGAGTTAGTAAGGCATTTGCTCGAATATAAAAAGTACAAGTCTGTGGTGGAAACGCTTGTCCAAATGGAGAGCGATCGAATGCAGATGGAGTCGAGGGGTAATGTTTTGCGTGAGCTCAAAAAGCTGTCGGAAGGCAATGATGTTGAATCCGAAATGCAGGATTTGGACTTATATAAATTACTTAAAGTTTTTCAGAAGGTGATATCTCGATATGAGGTAGAGCAGAATAAACCTAAGCACGAGGTAGTACAATATCCTTATACCATTTCTTCGCAGCGCGATTTTATAATGGCTAAACTTGGTGAAACTCCACGGATTTCGTTTGTGGAATTGATTGAATTAGAGCCCAATAAAATTGCTGTAATTTTCAACTTCCTTTCCATATTGGACCTGCTTCAACTGAGAGAAATCACAATGCATTTGGGTGAAGGGTTCAATAATTTTTGGATCGAAAAGATTGAAGGCGAGTTCGTAGAGCAATAATGGATGTAGATTCTAAAAAAGCACTTCGTACGCTTAACCCCAGAAGTGTTTGGCTCCCTGTAATCATCGGTTTGGCCATTGTGACCTTTGTTGCTTTTCGTGATGATAAAATTAATGAAGCAACATTACAGTCTATGCTGCGGATTTCAGTTTTGGCAATTGTTTTGGCTTTCATTTTTCTTATTTCCAAAGACCTTTTAAATACAGCTAGGGTAAAATTAGTAGGGAGTGGGTCATTTACATCAAAGGACGCTCTGCGGATTGTTTTACTCTGGGAGTTTGCCGTGGCAGTAGTGCCTCCAATCATTGGTCCCATTGCTGTAATCGTATATATTATACATAAACATAAGGTAGATGTGGGGAGGGCCTTGGCTTATGCCTTGCTGTTGGCCATGATGGACAACATCTTTTTTCTTACTGCTTCGCCAATAGCTTTGTTATTTACGGGTGGCGCTGCATTGCCAAAGTCTGAACTTATACAAAGTGAATTGGGAGGGAGTTTGTCGTACTTTTTTTACCTGAGCTATGGATTAATTGCTTTTTATGTTTCATTTAAAATTTCCGCCTTATTACTGTTTCCTTCTGTGGTTAAAAAGCTTTTACACAGGCTGGCGCAATTGCCTTTCTTAAAAAAATGGCGAGGCCGCTTGTCAAATAGGGCAGATGAGCTTTTTGAGGTTTCAAAAGAATTAAGAGGTAAGTCAGCTGCTTTTTGGCTAAAACTGGTTGGGCTTACTTATGCGATATGGATTGTCAAGTTCGGGGTGTTGAATATGCTAGTGGTAGGTTTTGTTCCTATCAGTATTGATGATCATTTCCTTATCCTTGGCCGACACCTCATTATGTGGTTAGTGCTGCTCGTTTCTCCAACGCCAGGTAGCGCAGGAACAGCCGAATATATCTTTCCGGCCTTTTTCGGTGATTTCTTGGGTGAATATACCTTTGTAGCCAGTTTGATCTGGCGTCTCATCAGTTTTTACCCTTACTTAATCATTGGTGCTTTGATTTTGCCAGGCTGGATTAAGAAGTTGGTGGTTAAAAAAATAAAAAAAAGCGACCATAAGCCGCTTTTCTATTCTAATAAGGAATTGAATCCTTAGAATTTTTCGAACTGAGAAAAGAAGAAACTTCCTTCAATTGCTGCGTTTTCGTCAGAATCCGAACCATGTACTGCGTTAGCAGAAATAGATGTTGCGTATTTTTTTCTGATTGTACCTTCTTCTGCGTCAGCAGGGTTAGTTGCACCAATTAGTTTTCTGAAATCAGCAACAGCATTGTCTTTTTCAAGAATTACAGCTACGATTGGTCCAGAAGACATGTATTCGCAAAGCTCACCATAGAAAGGTCTCTCACTGTGTACTTCGTAAAATTTACCCGCAATTTCTGCTGTCAATTTTACATACTTCATTGCTACGATTTTGAAGCCACCTTCTTCAATCATATTTAAAATTCCACCAATGTTACCTGCTTCTACAGCGTCAGGCTTAACCATTGTAAACGTTCTATTTGTTGCCATGCTAATTATAGGATTGTTGTATTTTCTTAATTTGGCTGCAAAAATAGAAGATTAATTCGGATGCTCTAACCTGATTATGAATATTTTAACTTATTTATCAATAGGTTAATCACTGTTAAATCATTGTTTTAGAAGCTTATTCTTATCAACTTTGTCGGCTGACTGGTATACTGCTTTTGCAGTATTTGTTGTTAATGGGAGACATAAATTCTTTAATCAAACAGCTGAATACCCCAAATAAAATTGTGATTACTACACATCACAAGCCTGATGCGGATGCTTTAGGTTCTTCTTTGGGGATGGCTAACTACCTTATTAAGAAGGGGCACAACGTTAAGGTGATCACACCAAGTGATTACCCGGGATTCCTACATTGGATGAAAGGGAACGATGACGTTTTGGTCTATACTGATAAGAGCTCAGATCAAGTACAAAATTTTATTCACGAGGCCGATACCATTATTGCACTCGATTTTTCTGTATTGCACAGAATTAACGAGATGGGAGAAATGGTGAGAAATGCCAAAGCCTTTAAAGTAAACGTAGATCACCACCTGGAGCCAGAGGATTTTGCAGATTATAGGTTGTGGGATACCAAAGCGGCATCAACTTGCGAGCTTTGTTTTGAACTAATTGTGATGATGGGCGACAAGGCCTTGATTGACAAGGATATTGCAGAATGTCTTTATGCAGGAATAATGACTGATACAGGCGGCTTTCGTCATCCGAATACTACTCAAAATGTACATGAGGTGGTAGCTGAATTGATTGGAATAGGGGCCGATAACGCCAAAGTAGCCAAGAAAATCTATGATACTAATTCGCTCAATAGGCTTAAGTTTTTGGGATTTGCTTTAAGCCAAAAGCTTGAAATACTTCCTGAATTTCATACCGCTTATTTTGCCATTTCCAATGAAGAACTCAATCAGTTTGATTCCCAAACTGGTGATACCGAAGGTTTAGTGAATTATGCACTTTCACTTGAGGGAATTGTATTGGCGGTCTTGTTTAAAGATAGTAGTGATGGAATAAAAATGTCGTTTCGTTCTATTGGTGAGTTTCCAGCAAACGAAATAGCATCTAAGTATTTCAATGGAGGTGGACATAGAAATGCCGCAGGTGGAAAAACCGATGGAACTCTAGTAGAAACAGTAGATAAATTTAAGTCTGTTTTGATAGATTACAAACCTTTATTAGATAGCGAAAAGAATAAATAACCCTATAAATTGCCCTTCATTGTGGCATCGATTTAAGAATAAGGACTAGATATGAATCAGATGAAAAAATACTTTGTGGTAATGATCGCCTTAGTTGGGCTCTCTAGCTGTAAGAAAGAGATTAAGTTTATTGAATCGGAGCCAGGTGTAGCATACAGGTTAGTGGACGAACGCGAAGGTAAGAAATTAGGCCCGAACCAAGCCATGATGTTAGACCTCAAGAGCGTGTATAAGGATTCTGTTGTGATCAACCCTAAACCTATTGGAGGGTTCGTTATCAATCCAGTTACTGGAGTGCCGCCTATGTTGGGTAAAATACTCCAACCCTTGGGTGAAGGTGATAGCGTGCAGATCAAGTTTCATTTAAATCAGTATTCAATGTTGACTGGAATGCCTATTACTCCAGATTTGGATACGGCTGAATCTGTTTTCATGAACATTCGAGTGCTTGAGATTAATGATGAGCAAGCTTTTTCAGAGCGTATACAAGTTGAAATGGAAAAAGCCATTGCTATTCAAGCAGAAAAGGATAAAGTGATCATTGAAGAGTATTTAGCTGAAAATAACTTGAAAGCGGAAAGTACTGAAGAAGGCCTTTATTATATCATGAAAAAGGAAGGTACTGGAGCTAAACCTCAAACTGGTCAAACAGTTTCAATAGAATATGTGGTTCAATTATTGGACGGTACGTATATCGATACCAGTGATAAATCCGTTGCAGAAGAGCATAACTTTTATAATCCTATGAGAGAACCTTATGAGGCTTATTCTTTTCCTTTGGGACAAAAAGCTGTGATTGATGGTTGGGATGTGGGTATTCCGTTATTGAATAAAGGAGGGAGCGCTATTTTCTTTGTCCCTTCAAAATTGGCTTATGGGCCAGAGCCAAGGCCAGGTAGCCCTATTCCTCCAAATGGAATTTTAATGTTTGAGCTTGAGTTGGTTGACATTAAGAATTAAAAAAATAAAGAATCAATTAATGAATACGATTAGAGCATTCTTGGTATTGGGTATTGTGGCATTAGCTTTTAGTGCCTGTAAGCCAGATGAGATTTTTGATGTTGAGGAGCAATTTACTAGAGATACTGTTCTAATTGAGCAGTACTTAGCTGATAGTAGCCTTGTAGCAGAAAAGGACGAGAGCGGTATACGTTACGTCATTAAGGAACAGGGAACTGGAGCGAACGGAAAGTTCGGCTCAACTGTATTGGTGAAATATACGGGCTATTTACTTGATGGATCTACGTTTGATACGAATATTGGCAAGGAGGTATTTGATTTTGTTATTGGTCAAGGCTCTGTAGTTCAAGGGTGGGATATTGCCTTTAAGTTGTTCAACAAAGGAACAGAAGCCACCATATTCATTCCTTCTAAGTATGGGTATGCAAATATTGGAAACTTGTTTATTCCAGCAAACTCAGTATTGGTTTTTGATGTGCGTGTAGTAGATTTATTAGGAAACGAATAGGTTTTACTTAACGATATTTAAAAGGGATCACTTTTCAAAAGGTGATCCTTTTTTATTTTCGGATTTCCTAAATGGGTTCTTTAGCCCTTCTTAAAATACAACTTCATGAGTTCGTTTTCCAGTAATAGGCTTTCCCAGGTCATATTACCATTGCTAAATTGAATTTTCCAACGGGTTCTTGTGTCTTTTTCATCGCTGATTAATGTGAGTGTCGGTGAATATGAATCGATTTGCCAGATGCCTGTTTCCACTAAGATCCCTTCTGTATCAAACTTTTTGTAGCGCCTGTCCCAATTAAAGCTATAAGTAATGTTTTCAAGCAGATATTCGGCAACCACACTGCCTGTAGTCGGGTGTATACCATTCGGAATACTAATTTCCCAAGTGCCAACAATCATGTCCCAAGATGCCATGGGCTTTTGGTTTACGGTGACCAAGGTTATACTCACTTTATTTCCTTCTTCAATTCTCTCCCAAATCATTTTTTCATTTTGAAATGAAACATTAAAAGGACCGTAAGAGTCAATCCCTGCATCAGTGGATTGAATCAAGGCTTTTTGTTGGTCATCATAAACCCAACTGCCCAAGTTATTTTGAAGCCACCCATTTCCCGAAGTAAAAGTGCCGTTTTCTTCGAATGAAATCCATTTCATAATAGGCGTTAAATCTTCATCTCCAGCAATCACCTTTTCAATCACCCATAAACCAGTGACGGGCAAGGGAGAGAATGAAATATTACCTGTTTTTTCACTTACAATCTGAGAGACATTCTGCGAATGGATTGGCTTGGTAAGGATCAGTAAAAGAAAAAGGAAGTATTTCATCAATTCTAAGATTTGGATATTACATCAGTGAAATTAGAGGATTTGACCTGTTCCTCAAAATTCATTCTAAGCCCTTAAATTTTCTTTATCTTCGTTTTTAAATTGAAGAAATATGAAAAGAAAAAATATAGCACTTTTCGCTGCGATGGTCATGGGCTTTTGGGCTTGTCAATCGGGTGAAAATGTAACTGAAGAAAAAGTAGTCATTGATACACTCACCATTGACCGTCACTTGAGCGTACTTGCTTCGGATGATTTTATGGGAAGAAAACCTTTCACAGAAGGGGAAGAAAAAACGATTCATTATTTAGAATCAGAACTAAAAGGAATGGGTTTGAAACCTGGGAATGGGAAAAGCTATTTTCAGGAAGTGCCTTTGGTAGAAATTACGGGCATACAATCTCCAACCATGACCGTAACAGGGCAGGGAAAATCAATGAGTTTCAAAACTGGTGACGATGTAGTAATCTATACCGAAAGAGTGGAGGAAGAAGTTGCTGTTAAAGATTCTGAATTGGTGTATGCAGGCTTTGGTATTGTAGCGCCAGAGTATGGCTGGAATGACTATGAAGGACTGGACGTAAAGGGAAAAACGGTTGTTGTTTTAGTGAATGACCCAGGTTTTGGGTCAGGTGACAGTACTCTGTTTAAAGGAGATCAAATGACCTATTATGGCCGTTGGACTTATAAATATGAAGAGGCGGCTCGACAAGGTGCTGCTGGTGTTTTGATTGTGCACGAAACCATACCAGCGGGTTATCCTTGGTTGGTGGTGCAAAGTTCTTGGACAGGTGCAAAGCTAAATTTAGACGCTGCCAATCCGCCATATAAATGTGCTATTCAAGGATGGATTACTAGAAACACAGCGGTTCAGTTGTTTCAAGCAGCAGGAATTAAGGACTACTCTAGCTTGGCCAAAACAAAAGGTTTCAAACCCATAGCCATGGACTTGAAAGCCTCTATGAGTGTTAAGAATGAAATCAAAAGAGACATGTCGCATAATGTTGTGGCCATGGTTGAAGGAAGCGAAAGGCCAGATGAGTACGTTATTTATTCAGCTCATTGGGATCATTTGGGTGTGGGTGCGCCAGTAGATGGTGATTCTATTTATAACGGTGCACATGATAATGCCAGCGGAACAGTGGGTTTGCTTACGATAGCCGAAACATTCGCTAAAATGGAAACTAAACCTGAGCGTTCGGTGGTATTTCTGTTCGTAACTGCAGAAGAACAAGGCTTGCTTGGTTCTGCTTATTATGCTCAGAACCCGCTTTTCCCGCCAAATCAAAGTGTTGCCAATATTAATATCGATGGTCTTCCGGCCTATGGCGAAATGAAGGACTTGACCATTACTGGTTATGGACAGTCTGAGTTAGATACTTATGCGAAGACTGAAGCCGACAAACAGGGACGTTATGTAATTCCTGACCCTGACCCAGCAAAAGGTTACTTCTTCCGTTCCGACCATTTCAGTTTTGCCAAAATAGGAATTCCAGCTTTATATGCTTCGGGCTCTTATGAGTCGAAAGAAAAGGGAGTGGAATTTATTGAAAAGAAAACACAAGAGTACTTGGCCATTCAATACCACCAGCAGGCAGATAATTACTTGCCTGAAGAATGGGATTTAAAGGGGATTGCCCAAGATGCGGCCTTACTTTTCAATGTAGGTAAGAGGTTGGCCAATGAAACTTACTTTCCTAAATGGAGTGAAGGTTCAGAGTTTAAGGCAAAACGAGATGAAGATATGAGCTTGAAAAAGAAGTAAAAAATCTTTTTTCACATAGTTAAAACAAAGGCCGATTGATTAACTCAATCGGCCTTTGTTTTAAGTTATTTTTTCACTTCCAGCAGTTTGATTTTAAACTTTAAGTTTGAATTGATAGGAATTCGATCCTTTTGTAAATCTTGATAGCCATAAACTGAAGGGATTAAAAAAGTGCCACTGCCACCTTCTGTTAAAACCTGAGTAGAGATATCAAAACCTAAAATCACCATGCCTGTGCCTACAATAAAACCAAACCTCTCATAGGTTCTGCTGGAGCTAAAGATGCCGTTGTCTATTGCGGTTTGCTCTACGTTGGTGTCTATAAAAGAGCCATCTAAGAGTGTGAGTTCGTAATTGACATAAACAGTATCTCCTAAAGCCACTGTTTTTCCATTTCCTTCTTCATCAATAATGTACCTAATATCTGTCTCATGAATTTTTACGGTCAAATTATTGGTAGCAACATAACTGTCGATTGTTGCGATGTCAATGGCTAATTGTGCATTAGGGTCGTAAGGCTCAAAATCATTTGAACAAGATTGCAGCACCGCGCCAATCATCAATATTCCCAACAGAATTTTTATTCCTTTCATAATTATTCTAAATGCCCTTTATGTGGCATGGTTAATTTTTTTTAATCACTTGTTAAACGCAATAGACACCTTGTTTAAGCAAGAAGTTGGAATAGTTCCTAATTAAAAGATGACGCAAATATATTGGAAGGAAACGAATAAGAAGGTATTAGGCCCTTTTAACTTTCTTGGTAAGGAAAACAGGTAGACAAAGAAAAACAGCTACGGTAGAAAACATTAGTCCACCAATGGTGCCAATGGCTAAGGAGAACCAGAAAGCTTCATTTTCGCCTTCGAGTAAAAAAGGAATTAAGCCAAAACAAGTAGACAGTATGGTCAGCATAATAGGCTGTGCTTTACCAATTACTGCTCTTAAAACCGCACGATTATATTTTTTCAACCTAGTGTTATTGAGGTCATTCACAATGAAAATAGCCGCATTTACCACTAAGCCTCCAAGCATTACAAAAGCCGCATAACCTCCTTGATCAAAAGAAAAATCGAACAAAGAGAAAATGAGAAAGAGTCCAATGAACGAAGTGGGGATGGTGATAATGATAAAGAGAGGTTGTTTTAGGTTTTCAAATAGAATGGCGCAAATTATAAAAATGCCAATAATTAAATAGCCTAATAAGCCATATTGTTTTGTTTGTTTGTCAAAACGAAATAATCGGTCTTGGGTGTCAATTTGGTAGCCTACGGGCATAATAAGTTTCATTTCTTCGATCATCTTATCTCGGTATTCGGCTCCAAATTTTCCCGAGCCCAAATATTTAAAGCCTAACTGCCTTAAATACTGTCGGTCTTCTTTATGTATTTCATTGGCGGCCTCTTCAAAAACCATGGTAGCGTAGTCGTTGATTTTCACCAAGCGACTGGTGTCGATGGGAAGGGCCTCTTCCATTAAATCATATTTAGAAAAGTCTTTGGCATTCATGGCCTTTACAAAAATAGGAGTACGTTCATTGTTCAAATTGGCTGATGAAGATGATGAGTTTGGTAAAGTGTAATCGATCAGCGCGTTGGTGACGGCTCCTCTGCTTATACCTGCTTTGGCCATGCGGTCTACATCAAAGTAGAGTACATACTCATTCCCCTTTACTGCCCCATAGCGATATCCAATTTGTTCATTGGTTTTTACTTCTTGTATCCTTTTGTGGTTTTCTAATTTTAGGGCTAAGATGTCAGCTTGTCGGCTTAATTCATCATAATTATAGCCTCGCATTCTAATGCCAAACTCTTGTGATTCACCTCTTTCCCCTCCAATGCTGAAGCCCTGTCCTACACCCACTATTGACCACTGAACGCCCGTTAAATCTACAGACCTGGCCTGTAAACGCCCTTTGAGCTGATAAGGCAATGCGGAGAATTCGTATTCCGGCTCAAAAGTGATTTGCACACTACCAGTTCTGTTATTTACACGGGTAATGTATTTATCTATGCCCTTAACTCCGTCCACGAACTCTTCCACTTTTCCAATTACATAATTGGCATCTTCCAATGTGGTACCCATGGGTAATGTAGCCCTTACCGTTAACTGGGTTTGACTAACATCCCTGTATAAATAACCTTGATAAACTTCGGTGGCAAATTTCCTCATGGCCCCCCCTAGAATTTTGTCTGTAATAGGGCGAATATCATCTTGATATTTGTCGCTTCCAATTGTTTTATTGTACCATTCTTGGCCTTCCCATTGTATAGGCATTTTAAACACCGGCAAACCGAAACCAAGAATAACGAGAACGATAAAAGACTTTCTGTACCGAACTATAAAGCCAATAGATTTAGAATAGCCCCTAAACCATTTTACTTTCCTGCGGAGTTGACGGGTACTCAATAACTTGCTCTTTTGCATATCTTTTTTAAACAAAAGCTGGTAAAGGGCAGGGGTGAAAAATAAGGCTATGAGTAATGATACCGCTAAATTAATGGCCACTACAATTGAAAAATCAGTAAGGTTTCTTCGGTCTTCTTCGGGTAGCAGCAGTACCATTAAAAGCGCCATGATGGTGGTTAATGAAGCGGCCAAAAGTGCTACAAAAATACCTCGATTTTTCTTTCGGTACATGTGGTCCATCATTACAATAGCATTGTCTACAATTAGGCCAAAAGAAATGGTGAGCCCGGCTATGGAATACATATGAAGCTCAATATCTAGGGCAAATAGGATAATTGCAGTTATGCAGAGGTTGACCGCGATACCCATGAAAAGAGTTACTAGGTATTTAGGGTTTCTATTGATCAGGAAGATGAAGACCAAGAGTATTATAATGGAAAGAGACGTTCTTTGGTAGATTTTATCCATCTCCTTGTTAAGGAACTCTGTGTCGTCTTGTTCTAATAGAATGTTTAGGTCACTTTGTACTGTGGATTGCAATTCCTCAATTCGGTCTCGTATCTGTTTGGCCAATACAATTTTATTGACACCTTCCCGAGCATAAATCTGTAAGTTAATTGCGTTACGGCCATTGATTCGGGTGTAACTTCTCGGCTCTTGCTCTTCTAAATAAACCTTGGCGATATCCTTTAAATAAAGTTCTTTGCCTTCAATATTGCTGATTACGGCTTGTTCTAAGTCTTCTAAACTTGTGAGTTCTGAGGAGCTTCTGAAGTAGAACTGCTGACCCGCAGGGTTCTTGATCATACCAGGGTAATTTCTGTCTTGAAAAAGGTTAAGGCTACCTACAATGTCACTTTTGGAAAGCCCATACCTCATTAACAATAGAGGATCAAAATCAACCGTGATCTGCAATTCGTTGGCTCCAGTTAATTCGGTTCTTTTAATTTCACTAATGGCAGATAGCGGTTTCAGAATGTATTCGTCTACATCCTTTTTAATTTTGTAAGAAGCATAAGGGCCATTAATAGAATAGAGTAGTATAGGGGATTCCGATTGGTTTTGTGTTTCACCACCACGTTGCTCAACCATGGGGTAACTCATGGTTTCTGGTAACTTCTTATATATGTTCCGAATCAATGAATTGATCTCGAATTTACGGAACTCCATATCCTCTCCTTTATCAAAGGACAGTTCAATGCTTCCGGTGCTATACCTAGAAACACTAGTGACTTTGTTTACACCTTCAATTTGGGAAATAGCGTTTTCAAGCGGTGAAGTTGCCAAACGTTCTACAATATCGGGCGATGAATCTGGTAGACTATATGAGATAGTAATCGCAGGTTTGGTGTAGCGCGGGGTAAAGTTTACGTTTAGCTTTGGGATAAAAGCAATGCCAATCATCGCTAAAACCACAAATACTATTACCATTCGAAAAGGTCGCTTCATCTTGAAAAATAATAAGGCCTCAGATATTCAACTTGAAATAAGTCTTTATTAGGTTGAAATGAAAATAAAAAACATCATAAATTTAGTAAACTTTAAATTAAAGCAAATGCAGACTACTATAAAATTAGGTGTATGACTTTTATTTTAGTTATAACTACTATATTTGGTTTGAACCAACCTTAGCTGCTACATGATATTTATGAAAACGAGATTATTGGCTGTTAACTTAACATTAATACTGTTGTGGTTAGTCTCCTGCTCTTCAGCTAAGGAAGAAAATACCATTCTTTTCGATGAATTAGAACCAGATGAATTTCATGGTTTTTTATCTAGTGCCGAAGTCCAGCTCATCCCTTTGGCTACAGATGAGACCGTGATTGGTGATTTCAACATGTTTAGAAAGGCAGACAATGAATATTTTGTCTTTTCTGGTCAAGAAGGTAAAGTGCATCGTTTTAGCGATTCCGGTACTTTTCTGAACACCATTGGTCAAATTGGTGACGGCCCAACAGAGTACAGGAACCCATCTGGTTTTGTGGTATCTGGCGACAGTTTGGTCATTCTCTCACAAGGCAAAGGGTCATCTCTTTCTTTTTATTCAAAAACAGGCGAGTTCATAAAGTCCATTTTTTTTAAGGAAAGCACTTACCCCTCTTTTGAGTTGGCGGATTTCGGCTATGTGTTTTCAACGGGCAGCAACACGGTATTTGGAAATAAGCACAACCTCCACAGCCGGAATTTTAAAGGGGAATTGATCAGCAAGTTCTACCCTATTATTGATAGGGCTATGTTTTCTATTGGAACTAATAATTTTGGTAGGAATGAAAATGAAAGCCTTTATTTCGAACCATTTAATAATCAAGTGTATAAGATTGAAAAGGATAGCCTGATCCCGACTTATAAATTCGATTTTGGAAATTTGAACTTGAAAGAGAACGCTTTTGAAAGCGAGGATCCATATGAGAATTTTCAAAAAATAATGAATAACGGAACAGCCTTTATTCTGGCATATGTTGAATCAGAAAACTATGCCTACTTCAATATTATGCTTCAGAAAAACCCGGATAAACCAAAAGCATTTCATCTATTGCTGAATAAGAAAACAGGCGCATCTAGGCTGATCAAGAGTATGGAAGAAACTGCTCCAGCATTTCAGTTTATAGCGGGAGATCGTTTGCTTTTCCTTTTTCATGCTGGGGATATACTGAATTTAGCGAAGGAAAATCCAGCGCTCTTTGGTAAACGTCAACCAGTGATTGATGGCGTTAAACAGGATGACAATCCAATAATAGTAATTACTAAAATTGAGTTCTGATGAAAAAATTACTTTTCTTACTATTGCTTTTTGCCGCATTGAGTTTTTCTTGTTCTTCAGGAACAAGAAAGTTGATTCTGCCAGAATTGCCTGTGGTTTCAATTCATCATAATGCTGAAAACGAAAAATCTCCTTTTGTGTTGACCCAGAATACTTATGTTGCTTATATCTATAGAAAGTGGCAGAAGGATAACCTTTACAGAATCGAATTGGCGGTAGCTGATTGCATCAAAAAAAATATGGATTACCTTATTTATGTAGAAGCAGATTCGGAAGCTGAGGTTAAACAGTGGTTGACGGAATTGAACTACAAATATTCTGTAGTTGTGGATGAGGAATCTCTTTTTAGAGAAGCGAATGGGGAATCGATAGAGGGCTATAATGGTTATATTATAAATAAGGAGAGGGAGATTTTGGGCAGCCCTAGAATTCGATATCGCCCATAGAATCATACACTCTTATGGAGTAAGCTATTGATAATGAATAATTGAAAAGATGGTAGCTATATTTAGCACTAATTTTTATCTTAATATTAAATATCTACCGAATTAGTTTTTTGAAATCATATTTTAACATTATTTTGGTCTATTATGAAGCGACTTTTTTTTATATCTGTATGTTTTCTATTGTGTTTAGCTTGTAAAGACCAAAAGGTAGAGGTTGAAGAGGTTGACCAAGAAACCTTAAGAAAGCAAGTTCAGCCCACAGAGGTAAAAGTAGCCACTGCGGAATATAGACCATTTGAATTCTTAGTCAGCGCTACAGGTACCATAGAGTCTGAATATGAACTCGAAATTATTTTTGAAGGGAGTGGCTATTTACAAGAACTCAGTATTGGAAATGGGCAAAGGGTAAAAAAAGGGCAGGTAATCGGCCAGTTACAAAATGAAAAAGAAAAATTTGCTATCGAAAAGGCAGAAACCGCCTATAAGAAGGCATTAGTGCAATTTAAAGATGATTCATTAGGTTATAGTCGCCATAATGATGAGATGCTAAGTAATTTGTCATTAAAGTCTGGGTTAGTGGATGCGGAAATAAATCTTCGCGAAGCAAAAATCAATTTAGAAAACACCATTATTAAATCACCCTCTGATGGTATAATCGTTGATTTGGCATCCAAAGAAGGAAGTCTTGTGTCGGCAGGAAAAGTACTTTGCTCTATTTATAATGATAAAAACCTGACCCTTACGGCAAAGATATTAGAGCCGGATTTTGGGTATATCAAGCGTGGTCTTGTGGCCGATATTTTTCCATTAGCCCGCAGAGATCAGGCTTTTTTGGCTACCGTAAATGAAATTAACCCGAGGGTAGATGAAGACGGAATGGTTCAAATAGAATTAAAATTGAATCAATCAGAAGGGCTTTTGCCGGGTATGAGTGCAAGTGCTATTATACGTGTTCCGCAGGAACGTCATATTATTGTTCCGCGAGAAGCGGTGGTAATTAAACAAGGGAAGTCGGTGATCTTTACCGTAGTGAATGGAGAATCCCAGTGGAAATATGTAGAGATAGGGCTTGATAACGGAACGGATGTTGAAGTGCTCGATGGCCTCAAGGATGGAGACCAAGTCGTGCTTACCAATAATATTCAGTTGGCGCACGCTGCTAAGGTTAGCATTGCCCAAGCTGATCTCACCAATTCTAACCAGTAAGCAATGGTTAAATTTTTGATCAACCGACCTGTAGCGGTATTTCTCAGCTTTATTGGCATCTTGTTTTTTAGCTTTCTGGCCTTACAAAGATTGCCAGTTTCCTTATTGCCTAATATTGAGGTGCCTGCTATTATTGTGAAGGTAAACTATCCCAATAATCCACCCAGTATTATTGAAAATAGTATTCTCAATCCAATTCGCACTTCCTTAAATACGCTTAATAGCTTAAAGTCTGTTGAAAGCATTGCCAATAGCGAAACCGGAATGCTCAAGTTGCAATTTGAGTTCGGTACCAGAATGGACTTGGCTTATATTGAGATCAATGAAAAAATAGATAGACTTCAGGAAAACTTACCACGCGATATGGATAGACCGCAAGTGGTGAGAATCAATACTTCGGACATTCCAATTGCCAGAATTCAAGTGATCCCGAAAGAAGGCATTGATTACACGCAAACCTCAGAATTGACAGATCGTGTTTTAAAGAAAAGAATTGAGCAAATCACTGGGGTTTCAATTGTGGATGTTAATGGTTTTCAAGGCCAGTTCATAAGTATCACGCCTGATTTAGAAAAAATAAGAGCCCTCGGTCTTTCAGAGCAACAGATTGATCAAGTTTTACAAGGGGCCAACCGAGATTTGGGAAGACTCTCTGTAAAGGATGGCCAGTACCGTTATTTTGTTCGAATAGCCAATCGATTGGATAATATAGGTGAGATTGAAAACCTTCCCATCATAAATAGAGAAGGCGATGTAATTAAGCTAAGTGATATTGCCGAAGTCAGTTTTCAGTCTGACAAAAGGCAGGGTTATCATTTGAGCAATCAGAAAGAAGGCTTGGTGGTTACCGTGCATAAACAAGCCAAGGCAAAAATGACTGAATTGACTCCTTTGCTTTACGAAGCGGTGGAGAATTTCAAAAAAGATTATCCTCAAACGGACTTTGAGCTTACCCAAGATCAATCTCTTTTGCTCAATGCTGGAATCGACAATTTAAAGACTAGCCTTATCTATGGAGGTATCTTTGCCTTTGCGGTGCTGTTCCTTTTTATGGGGAATGTCCGCATGCCAATTATGATGGGAATTACGCTTCCCATTTCCCTGTTGATAAGCTTTTTGTTTTTTTATGCCTTTGGCCTATCTGTAAATATTATTTCATTAAGTGGTTTAGCACTTGGCTTGGGAATGTTGATCGACAACTCAATTATTGTGATTGATAACATTACGCGTAAAAGGAAGGATGGGTTGGAGATAAGAGAAGCCTGTATACAAGGCGTGAATGAGGTAATGACTCCGCTGATTAGCTCTGTATTAACTACTTTGGCGGTATTCGTGCCATTGGTTTTTCTGAATGGACTTTCTGGCGCTTTGTTTTACGATCAAGCACTTTCGGTCGCTATAATTCTGGGTACTTCCCTGATGGTGGCTTTCGTGTTGTTACCACTCCTTTATCGAAAGTTTTTTGAAAATCTAAAAAGACCCATTAAGGAGGATAGTTTGATCTTTAAAGGGGTTTTGAAATTGTACAAATCAATTTTTAAAGTGGTTTGGCGATTTAAAACCTTGAGCCTTATTTTATTGATAGCGTTAATTCCTCTGGCCTATTTTATGATCGTTGGAGCCCATAAAGAAGGTTTGCCTGCCATTGATAAAACAGAAACTTTGGTCAAAATTCAGTGGAACGAACCATTGGATGCTGAAGAAAATAAAAGGCGGGTTTTAGACCTTCTTGAAAAAACAGCGGCATCTACTCCAAGTGAATCAGATATTGGACTGAAGCAATTTCTCTTAGCCGAGCAGAGTAACTCGATTGAAAGCGCAGAAGTGTATTTTAATTCTGAGTCTACTGAGGCGAAATTAGATTTGGAGCAAAAGATAACGGCCTTTTTAGAAAACACTTATAGAACGGCTTCTTTTCAAGTAGAAGATGCTCCAAATGCTTTCGATCAGATTTTTAGCTCAGACCAGAAGTACTTTATTGCAAAGTGGAAAAGACTTTCTGGTAGCGAGAGTCTTGATGAAGCAATGCTAACAAACCTTGAAAAGGATGTGGTTGCCATAGTAAACGAGAAACCAAGGTCAGGAAATGGGTTCCAGTTCGGTGAATCTATGGAAGCTGTTATCGATAATAAAGCCTTGTCCTTTTACGGCATTTCTGAAAACTCCATGAAAGATGCGCTTTCAAAAGCATTAGATGGCTATATGGTTACAGAAATTAGGCGATTTGGAGAAGTAACTCCAATCTGGATTCAACGAGGAACGGAAGATTTTAGAAGTAAGCTCAATGGTATTTCCGTTCAAGGCAGAAGCAATCAAATGTATCCGCTTTCTAACTTTGTGAAATTCGAATACATTAAGGATATCAAGGCGGTTACAGCAGATAAAACCGGAATCTACCAAAGTTTAGAATGGGAGAACCTTGATGATGCTTCCATTGATAGACTACAGGAGCAATTGCCTGCAAAGGCTGCTCAATATGGGCTCTCTGTCGATTTTGATGGCGCTTATTTTCAAGGCAGAGAAAACCTTCAGCAGTTGACTTTCATTTTAATGATTTCTGTATTACTACTCTATTTTATTTTAGCAGCTCAGTTCGAATCACTGGTTCAACCTTTAATTGTAATTCTTACACTACCGCTTGGTGTGGCTGGTGCGCTATTAGTATTAATGATTGCTGGAGGAACCCTGAATGTGATGTCAGCCATTGGTATTATCGTAATGTTGGGAATTATGGTGAATGACGCCATCCTAAAAATTGATACTATCAACAGATTGAGGGAAGAATTTTCGTTAAGTTACCCAACAAATACCAAGCGTCAGGTATTACAGAATGCCATTGCAAAAACTGGTCAAATAAGGCTTAAGCCCATATTAATGACCTCGATTACTACCATTTTGGCATTATTACCAGTAGTGTTTTCAAGTGGTATTGGTGCCGACCTTCAAAGACCGCTGGTTTATACTGTCATAGGCGGCTTGACCATCGGTACTTTCACAGCCTTGTTCTTTGTGCCTCTCTCTTATTGGGTAATCAGTAAGAAGAAGGGCTAAATTTTCTAAATAAGATCATTTGGCGTAGTTTATAGATGGTTGAGTTCTTTAAACTCAGATTAGCCGATTATCCAAAAATACATCCATACAGCACAACCTAATCAGGGAATACGGTGTCTTGATTGTTAAACATCACATACCAGTAAGTAAGAAAATTATGGGGCTCTCATAAATATACTTGCAATTGATCTTATATGTTTTATATATTTGGCTCGATCGTACATAATATTTAATTATTCAAAGTATAAATTGTAAATTATGTATAATGGCGAGTGAGTTTTTTTAACCTGAAATATGAAGTATATCCCTCTTTTAGTTCTACTCATACTTATCCAGTTGAAGGGTTATGGGCAGCAATACAGCCTTAAGGATTTTAATCTAGAAGGAGATATTAATAATTGGTACAGTGCACGTTTTGATTCGGTGAATATCAAACCGATGACAGGACCACTCCCAAACTTAGCTTCGCAACGACCAAAGGTCAATGCTTTCTTCACTGAGAATACGTTAGACTGGATGAAGGCTAGTATTATGTATGATAACCAACTCTACAGCAGCGTTCGAATGAAATATAATATAGAACAGCAGGTAGCATATATCTCACATCCATTAACCTATCAAACGGTAAGCTTAGACCAAAAGCTAGTTAACTGGTTCAGAACACCAGCAGGAGTTTTTAAACCCAAGAATGAAGCAACTGGCTATTACCTTATAATCTTTGAGGGGGAACAACTTTCTTTTGTTAAAGAAAGTGCTAAAAAGCTAGATATTAAGGACCGAGAATTTGAATACACACGGACCGATGAGTTTTATTTATTAACGGGTAATGAGAGAGTGCGAGTTAAGAATAAAGGGTCTTATCTGAAGCAATTTCCATCACATAAAAAGGAGATCAAGAAGTTTATCCGATTAAAAGAGTCTCGCGAGATAAAAAGAATAGGTAAGGAAAATTTCCTGATCCACTTGGCCAAGTACTGTGATAACCTTTCCATCCAATGAGAAAAATAATAGTACTCAGTTTATTGGCTTTAAGTCTCAATGGCTTTGCTCAGCAAAACGAACCATCCTTTTCGGGGAGCTATGAAAGCGCTTCGTTAGAAAAAGTTATTTTAGATATTGAAGCCCGACTGGCTTATACTTTTTTCTATAAAAATGACTGGATTGATTCATTGCAGTTCACAGGTACATTTAGTCAAACGCCTGTAGAGGATGTTCTAAGTAGACTTTTTGAAAACACTTCTGTTCGGTACTATTTGCAAGACAGAAAAATATATTTGACCAACGGGATCACTATTATATCTACTCCTGAAATAGTGAGTAGTGTGTTGACCCAAGCTAATAAACGAAAAGAAGAAACTGAGATAGAAGAGGGTAAAGAACTGCTTTTTACTAAGGAATTTAAGGGAGAAACACAGAATAGTAAAGACTTAGAAAACTTTGTATTTGAAGTAGGAAGTCGAGCGCAATTCAAAGCAGGTAGTAATTCTACCCTTGTAGGCTATATAAAGGAGAGTATCACTGGAGAGCCGATAGAGGGAGCGCTTGTATATACTCCCGATGGGAATAAGGGGACCACTTCAGGGAGGGATGGTTTTTATTCCCTGACCATAACAAATGGGAAACACGAAATTCAGGTCCAGTTTACGGGAATGAAAAGGGCTAGGAGAAACCTGATCCTCTTTTCAGACGGGCAATTGGACATAGGGATGGATGTGGATGTGATTGCTTTGAATGAGGTAATTGTAGAAGCAAACAGAGGGGCAAATATAGAGCGATTGACTACGGGCGTTGAAAGGCTTAACGTAGAACAATCCAAAACAGTACCTGTAGTACTGGGGGAGAAAGATATTTTAAAAGTGGCCACCACATTTGCAGGTATTCAAACCGTGGGAGAAGGAGCTGCAGGCTTCAACGTGAGAGGGGGGAAATCTGATCAAAACCTATTCTTATTCGAAGGTGCTACAGTATACAATGCTTCTCACTTCATGGGATTCTTCTCTGTTTTCAACTCTGATGCGCTTGAGGGGATGGATATTTTTAAAAGCGGTATTCCGGCTAACCGTGGAGGGAGGTTGTCTTCCGTTTTTGAAATAACAGCTAAAACAGCCAATAAAGAAAAGGTTGTTGTGGAAGGAGGTATCTCACCGATTACTTCACGAGTTACTGCTGAAATTCCAATATTAGAAGGTAAATCTTCTCTTTTGGCGAGCGGAAGAGTCACCTATTCTGATTGGATTCTTCAGAGTATAGCGCATTCAGACTTCAAGGGTAATAAAGTGTCTTTCAGTGACTTTATTGTCAAATATGACCATGAAGTTGATCAGGACAATAAACTATCACTTTCTGCCTACCTGAGTAAAGATGACTTCCGATTGAGCTCTGATACGCTCTTCTCATTCTCAGATTTTTCTTATATCAATGAAATGGCAACGGCCAAATGGTTACACAGGTTCAATGAAACTATGGATGCGTCCCTAATAGCAACTTACAGTAAATACACCTATGATTTCGAGGCAACCCAATTGGTGAAAAATGCTTTTGCACAAGATTTTGGAATAAAAGAATATGGAGCTAGGCTGGATATGAATAAGGATATCCAGGTGGCTCATCAGTTCAATTTTGGGCTTGAAGCAAAACGGTATGATATCAACCCTGGTTCCAAATCACCAGTCGGAGCAGAATCAATTGTCGCTCCCGTTGCATTAAGTCCTGAACAAGGAATTGAAGGAGGGGTTTATTTTTCAGATAAACACGAAGTGAGTGAAAAACTGAGCTTTAATTATGGGCTTAGGTATAGTTTCTTCACCTACCTTGGGCCAGGGGTTACTAGCCTGTATTTGGAAAATGCCCCGAAAAACGCAGACACCAAAACTGGAGAAACACTCCACGAAAAAGGAGAGTTTATAAAAACATACCAGGGGCCTGAGCTACGATTAGCCGGAAGGTATATGTTAGGGGAGAGCCGTTCAGTGAAAGTCAGTTACGATAAAAGCAGGCAATACTTACATGCACTATCCAACAGCTCCTCACTTTCTCCTACTGATATATGGAGACTCTCGAACAGTTACATAAAACCTCAAACGGGAGATCAGGTATCAGTTGGCTATTACGAAGACTTCATGGATGGTGAACTAGAGACCTCTCTTGAATTGTATGGGAAGAAACTCGATAACCTATTGGACTTTAAAACTGGTGCGGACTTCTTATTGAATGATAGGATAGAATCTATAGCGCTTCAAGGCCCTGGTAAATCATATGGCTTGGAACTTTCTTTAAAGAAAACAACAGGGCGATTGAATGGTTGGTTTAACTATTCATATGCCCGCACATTTATTAAGCTCAGTGGAGATTTTGATGAAGAGACGGTTAACAAAGGCGCATATTTCCCTACCAATTATGACAAGCCGCACACCATAAATCTGGTAAGTAATTATGAAGTGACCTCTAGGTTTACTGTTTCATACAATCTTGCATACAGTACTGGCAGACCAATCACATTTCCTACTGGACTTTACAAGCTGAACGGTGTCGAAATTCTCAACTATTCGAATAGGAATGAATTCCGAATCCCAGACTATTTCCGTATGGATTTGGGGTTCACCCTAAAATGGGGGCATAGAATTACCAAAGGAACGCATTCATTTTGGTCAGTTTCAATCTATAATCTGGTTGGTAGAAAAAACCCATTCTCTCTTTATTTTGATTTAGAAGACGGGGAGGTAAAGGGCTATAAACTATCTGTATTTGGCTCACCAATTCCGACCATCTCTTACAACTTTAAATTCTAATGGAGATGACACAAACTGACAAAAGAACAAATCGTTACCTGGCCATACTTACGCTGCTTTTAGTAACTGTGGGGGTGTTTGCTCAAGCGCCAAACGTAAGAGAGCGAGTGTTCATTGATGTCAATGCACATGATTTACTGGTAGGAGAAACACTTCAGTATTCAGCTTTCTGTTTGAGCAATACCACAAACAAACCCTCATCTCTAAGTAAGTACCTCTATGTTGAGTTAGTTGGGGAAGGTGGTGTTATATTCCAACGTAAGCACCAGCTCGAAAACGGGAAGACTAGTGGAGAGTTTTTTGTGCCATCAAGTACTCAAACCGGTCAATACTACCTTGTTGCCTACACGCGCTGGATGCGAAACTTTGATGATGTAGCACAAGCACCGCTTGTATTTATTAATCCATATCAAGGGCATATAAACGCAGATATTGTAGCGACTGACGTGGAAGTGGAATTTAGTACCGTTTCTGGTGCTTTAGTTACAAATGCTAGCAATAATGTGGTTTTTAAAGTTCATCAGGGAGATAAACTACTTTCAAGGAAAGGACGGGTAATTAGTGAAGGAGGGAAGCAAATAGCGGACATATTTAGCGATATTAATGGCATCGGAGCTTTTGAAATTATTCCTGAAAAGGAAATAAACTATCAATTGCTTCTTGAAAATCCCGAGGGTGGGTTTCAGTTTTTTGACCTTCCAATATCTACGGATACTGGAGTAGGGCTTAATATTTTACATAGCGATGATCAAATTGAACTGACACCGATTGGAGAGGTCAAGTCTGGTCGGTTATATATTAAACATCAAGGGAAAGTAATTATCGAACGAGATGTTCAAAGTACCTACCCAATTAGAATAAAGAGAACTGAACTACCTCAAGATGTCTTAAGTGTTTCTTTTAAAGATGCTCAAGGAATATCAAGGTTTGTAGCTCCATTATTCAACACAAAATTGGAACAGGAGGCCTCACCAACAGTACTGGATTCTCGATCGCCTACAGTAATGGAACAGCACCTTGCTAAAGGAAGTTATAGTGTATCTATCCGTAAAACTTTTGTAAGTCAGCAACCACAGCTCCATTCTATCTTTTCCAAAGAAGGCTTGAGTTTGCCTGAAAACCTTGACTATAACGAGCTACAGCGTGCATCGAGTTTTGAGACAATAGAGAATAAACCACTGCCAGAATATATTTCTTTCTTACCAGAATATCGCTACCAATTACTTGAGGGCATATTGAAAACGGAGAGAGATACGGTTTCTGTTGTTAATAAAAACGTTGTGCTCAGCTTAACAGGAGAAAATACTTTAAATATGTCTGTAGCAAGAACAGACCGTGAAGGAAGGTTCTTGTTGGAGTATCAAACAGTGAACAGAGGGAAAACAACTTCTGCCCATCTTACTATGCCAGAGTTCGATAACGAATATTCCTTTGAGTTAAGTAATGGTTTTAAAGAGGAGCATCAATTAAATTTCTCTCCCATTGTCATAGATACTGCCCAGCTTGTAGACATTAGAGAAAGGAGTATTATCAGCCAGCTGGAAAATGCTTATTTCACTCCCTCTATTGACTCCTTGGGAATTGAAAACAACATAACAACCGCAATTAACTCTTTTACAGCACATTATGAATTCGATGATTATGTAAGGTTCAGAACGTTGAAAGAACACTTTGTAGAGTACATTCCGGTGGCTGGTGTAAGAGAGAAGCGTGGGGAGAAACGTTTTGTGGTCCATATTTTAGATCAGTCCCTCAATTCTGAAATGGAATCACTTGCGTTGTTAGATGGGGTGCCTGTTAATCCTTCTGACTTGCTGGAATTCAGTCCGTATCGTATAAAAAGTGTTGATGTGGCTAATAAGCGCTACTTCTTCGGGTCTTTGATTGCAGACGGAGTGCTTAGTTTCAAAACTATTGAAGGTAACTTGGGAGGCTTTGATATTACGTCCAACCATTTGGCTTTCGATTTACTGACACCTGAGGTGAAAACTCCACAACGAGAGACAGACTATATGAAAGACCTACGAATTCCGGATTCAAGAATTCAACTGCTTTGGTTGCCAGATTACACGGTAAATCAGGAAGGTACTCAACAAATTCAGTTTAATACATCTGATGTTCAAGGAGATTTTGAACTAGTTATTGAAGGCTTTACAGAGGAGGGAATTCCAATCTCCATTATTAAAAAATTCATGGTGAAAGCGCATACAAATGAAAAAGGGTAACTTCAAAATATCAGTAAAAACCCTCCTGATCTGGTTGGTGGTATTGATTACTACATCATGTATTGAAGAGTTAGAAAGAACATCCTTCACCTATGAGAAATTATTGGTAGTAGATGCCAATATTTCAGATCAGGCAAAAGCGCATGAGGTTCGCTTAACTTATACTTCTCCAGTAGATGGAGATACGGATGATCTCTTGAATACCGTTTCAGGTGCAGCTGTTTGGTTAGAAGATGACTTGGGTAATCGCATTGATTTCACTGAACAAAGTTCTGGTGCTTACTTTTCTCCTGATACTTTTGCAGGAGTATCTGGAAGTAGTTACGCACTATTTATTACTACAAACGAAGGAAAGAGGTATCAATCATCATTTGAAAAACTAGTTCAGGCACCAGAGATAAGTGAAATTTATAATCGCTTTGCAGTAGAATCAACGGACCAAAAAGGAGGTGCTACACCAGGGGTACAGTTTTTTATTGATGTAAAAGATGCTGATCAAAGCACTCAGTTTTATCGTTACGAATGGGCTGATACCCATCAGATCAAGGTTCCCATTATTAAAAAACATGAAGCCACCGCCTACTACGTAGGGTTAGCTATGTTCTATAGAATTACACCTTTTGACGAAGATGTACAGGAGTGCTACAGAGAGAACCGTTTCAATGAACTCATTCTGGCCACCTCTGTTAACAATATTAATGGTGAGTTGAATGAAATACCAGTGAGCTTTTCCGCAGCTACTGACTTTGATGTAACCACAATGTACTCAATTGAAGTAACTCAGCGAGCAATAAGTGCTCAGGCCTATAGCTATTATCGAAAAATCAAACTCTTCAATGAATCGAACGGCTCATTGTTTGATAAACAGCAAGGTATAATCGTTGGTAATATTTATTCCATCGACTCACCTGATGAGCAAGTACTTGGTTATTTTGAGGTGGCAGGAGCCAGTAGCAAAAGAGTATTTCTAGATCCTTCTGAACTAGATCCAGAAGTGTATGAATATGTAACTAGGCCTTGTGAAACGTATTCACCCATAGAGTTTGACGGATCATTAACAACCTTTTATGAGGCAACGGATCTTCCTGAGGAAATGAGAGGTACTGTAATTCCAATACGTGAACTTTATGAGCTCTATGATATCCAAGAAGGGACGCCAGTTATATATTTGGCTCATCGTTTTTGTGCGGACTGTAGACGAAGAGGTAGTATAGGTAAACCAGTGTGGTGGCAATAGAGTACTTTGGGTAAAGAATAGTTTTTCAGTGTAGAGTTCTCACAAAATGGCTCTTCCATTCTCACTTAGTTGAAAGAAACATGGAAAAGAACAGAAGAAGAAAAAATATTAACAACAAAAGAGTACCGAAGTTCTGGCTAATATGTTTGGTCGTTTTCACTGCTACTGGTTGCATTGAAGATCTGGAAACGGCATCCTTTACGTACGATAAACTATTGGTAGTAGATGCCAATATTTCCGATCAGGCAAAAGCCCATAGGGTTCGCTTAACTTATACTTCTCCAGTAGGTGGCGATGTGGATGACCTCTTAAATACTGTCTCAGGTGCAGCAGTTTGGATAGAAGACGATTTGGGTATCCGCGTTGATTTCACTGAACAAAGTGCTGGTTCCTATTTTTCTCCTGACACCTTCGCTGGAGTTGCTGGTAGAAGTTATGCACTGTTCATTTCTACACATGAAGGAAAACAATATCAGTCATCATTTGAAAAGCTGGTTCAAGCACCAGAGGTAGACGAAATTTATAATCGATTTGCTATGGAACCAACGGATCAAAAAGGTGGATCTACCCCAGGGGTTCAGTTCTATATTGATGTAAACGATGCTGATCAAAGCACTCAGTTTTATCGTTACGAGTGGACCGATGCCCATCAGATTATAGTTCCACACATTAAAATGTGGCAAGCAAATGAAGTACGTGTTGGGGTGTCTAAGGAATATGAGCTTACCCCTTTTGTTGAAGATGTACGTGAGTGCTACAGAGAGAACAGGTCCGATGATCTGATACTGGCCACTTCGATTAATAATATCAATGGTGAACTGAGTGAAATACCAGTGAGCTTTTCTCCATCGACAGACTTTACCATAACTACCATGTATGCTATTGAAATAACTCAGCGGGCAATAAGTCCTCAGGCATATGTCTACTATCGAAAAATAAAACTCTTCAATGAATCAAACGGTTCACTTTTCGATAAGCAGCAAGGTGTAATCGTGGGTAATGTTAAGTCCATCGGTTCTGACGATGAACAAGTCTTAGGTTATTTTGAAGTTGCTGGGGCTAGTAGTAAACGAGTCTTTCTAACACTTTTTGACTTAGATCCAGAAGTGATGGAATATGTATCGAGAACCTGTGAAGAATTCTCCGTAGTAGAACAATATTTTGGGTCATTGGCAAGGTTTTATGAAGCTGCGGATCTTCCTTATGCCGAGAAAGCAGCCGCAATTTCAATACGCAAGCTTTATGACCTTTATGATTACGATCCAGTTTCTGGGGAGAAATTTCTAGCCCATCGCTATTGCACTGACTGTAGGTCAAAGGGGAGTCTTGGAAAGCCAGATTGGTGGCAATAGAGTAAATTTAATAAAGAGTATTTTTAGTGTAGAGGTCATCTAAATGACTCTTCCAGTCTCGCTTAGTTGAAAGAAATATGGGAAATCGCATGCCAGTGAAAATGATTTCTTTTAAGGCACTAGCTGTAGCATTGTTGTTGTTTTCTGCTACTGCTTGCATTGAGGAAATAGACACTAACTCTGTTACCTATGAGAGATTATTGGTAGTAGATGCCAATATATCAGATCAAGCAAAAGCCCATGAAGTCCGTTTATCTTACACCTCTCCAGTTGATGGAGATGTAGATGATCTCTCTAATACCGTTTCAGGCGCAACTGTTTGGGTAGAAGATAACCTAGGTAATCGTGTTGATTTCCCTGAACAGAGTGCTGGCGCTTACTTTTCTGCCGATACTTTTGCTGGAGAGGCAGGAAGAAGTTATACGCTCTTTATTACCACGAGTGAAGGTAAAAGGTATCAATCATCTGTTGAAAAACTGGTTCAAGCACCTGAGATAAGTGAAATTTACAATCGCTTTGAAATGAAATCAATTGACCAAAGAGGAGGTGCTACACCAGGGGTTCAGTTTTTTATTGATGTAGAGAATGCAGATCAAAGTACACAGTTTTATCGTTATGAATGGACTGACGCACATCAGATCATGGTTCCATATATAAAAAAATATGAAGCCACCACCTACTACGTGGGGTTAGCTATGTTCTATAGAATTACCCCTTTTGATGAAGATGTGCAGGAATGCTATAGACAAAGTCAATTCAATGAGTTGATTCTTGCCACCTCAGCAAATAATATTAATGGAGGGTTGAGCGAAATACCAGTTAGATTTTCTGAAGCGTCTGAATTCGATGTAACCTCTATGTACTCAATTGAAGTTACTCAGCGGGCAATAAGTGCTCAGGCCTATAGCTATTATCGAAAAATAAAACTCTTCAATGAATCGAACAGTTCGTTGTTTGATAAACAACAAGGTATAATCGTTGGTAATATTTATTCCATCGACTCACCTGATGAGCAAGTACTTGGTTATTTTGAAGTGGCTGGAGCAAGCAGTAAAAGAGTATTTCTAGATCCTTCTGAACTAGATCCAGAAGTGTATGAATATGTAACTAGGCCTTGTGAAACGTATTCTGCCATAGGGTTTGATGGATCATTAACAACCTTTTATGAGGCAACAGATCTTCCTGAAGAACTGCAAGGGACGGCAATTCCGATACGTGAGCTTTATGAACTCTACGATTACGATCAATTAACGGGAGTCAAGTCTCTTGCCCACCGCTTTTGTGCAGACTGCAGAAGAAGAGGCGGTCTCGAGAAACCAACTTGGTGGCAGTAGGCCACAATAGCTTTTTCTACCTAATCCTATCTACCGACTTTACTAATTTCTCGTCTTTGCGGATAAAACGGTTGGCAACGGCATTCAACACCAAAGCCACTGCTGGTAAGAAGAATCCAAGCTGAAAGTTTCCTTGCACCTGAGGGTTCACTAATTCTTCAAACTGGTTCACCTTGAAGAAGCAAATACCTAAATAAGAAACCATTAGTAGGGAATTCAAAGCCCCAAGTTTCATTTGGGTAAGACGATTCTTGAACTGAAAAATAGAAAAGAGCGAAACTAAGGCTGCTAAAACAGCAAGTCCTGCAAGGTACCATGTACTCTGAGTCTCAATAATTACATCATCCGTTTTATCGGCAATACCTTGGCCAAAATCAATGATTTGCATGTCAATGGCAGAGAAAAGAATTCCTTTTGTTTTTTCTGGATTGGCCTCACCCCAAATATAATAGGCCAAAACCATACCCATACAAATAGAAACGCCTAATAAAAGAATGCTCTGAATTCGCTGTATCATGTCTTTTTTGAGTTAGGCTGCAAATATAACCAAATCACTTTGAGTTGGAAGTCATTAATTCATGAACTGCTCAGTTGATATTGTTTGTACCCCACTTCGCTTGACTAAACTCGTAAATCCTCTAAAACCTTTTTCCTTGCTATTTAATTTGAGTTAAATTCGTGTCTCGAAAATCACAAACCCAAATTCATTTATGGAAACCGCTTATATCGTTGATATCGTAAGAACCCCAGTAGGAAGATTCGGAGGCACATTGGCATCAGTTCGCCCCGATGATTTAGCGGCTCATGTCATCAAGGCTTTGATGGAGCGTAACCCTTCTTTTGACCCGAAATTTGTAGAGGATGTTATTTTTGGAGCAGCCAACCAGGCCGGAGAAGACAACCGTAACGTTGCTAGAATGGCCTTGCTTTTAGCAGGATTGCCCATTGAAACGGGTGGCGTTACCGTGAACCGATTATGTGCATCAGGTCTTCAGTCGATTATGGACGCTTCACGGGCGCTTATGTTGGGTGAGGCGGGCGCTTATATCGCTGGTGGTGTAGAGAGCATGACCAGAGCCCCGTTTGTATTGGGTAAATCGGAAACCCCATTTGGTAGGGCGACAGAAATGTATGATACTACTATTGGTTGGAGGTTTATTAACCCGAAACTTTCAGAATTACATTACCCTTATACAATGGGGGAAACGGCTGAAAACGTAGCTGAAAAATGGAAAGTGAGTAGAGAGGCACAAGATGAATTTGCCCACAACACGCAGTTGAAATACCAAGCGGCTCACGAAGCAGGAAGATTTATAAATGAACTGGCTCCAGTAGAGATTCCACAACGAAAAGGTGATGCAATCCTATTTGATAAGGACGAACACCCAAGACTTTCTTCTGTAGAAAAATTAGGGTCTTTGGCCTCTGCGTTTAAAAAAGGAGGTTCGGTTACGGCTGGCAACTCTTCAGGAATTAATGATGGAGCCGCAGCGAGCTTAATAGTAAATGAAGCTACCTTAAAGCAATTCGGTTTAAAACCAATGGCGCGAGTGGTGTCTATGGCCATTGCAGGTGTTTCTCCCGATTGTATGGGTGTTGGGCCAATTCCGGCTACACAAAAAGCATTGAAGAGAGCGGGGCTGACGATAAACGATATTGATTTGGCCGAAGTGAATGAAGCTTTTGCTGCTCAGGCCATTCCATGTGTTCAAGAACTTGGGTTGAATCCAGAGATTGTAAATGTAAACGGTGGGTCAATTGCTATTGGTCACCCGCTGGGCGGAAGCGGAACCCGTATTTCAACCACTTTACTTCATGAAATGCAGAAAAGAGAAAATGTAAAATACGGATTGGCCACCATGTGTATTGGTGTAGGCCAAGGCGCAGCCATTATTTATGAGAAATGTTAGTATAGAGAAATTAGTAGTTAGTATTTAGAATTGTGGCAAAATCGAAATCCTTCCAAGACCTTATATTTCATGATCTAACGTCTAACATCTATAATCTAATATCTATCTACTAAATTCTAATATTGTGAGATACTTCCTCGATATAAGCTACAAAGGAACCAGCTATCATGGTTGGCAATTCCAGAAGAATGCACATACGCTGCAGGCTGAGATAGAGAATGCAATTTCTAGATTATTAGGGGTGAAAACTCCCATTATGGCAAGTGGCCGAACGGATGCTGGAGTGCATGCCAAACAACAAATTGCTCATTTCGACACGGTTGAATCAATTGATGTTGAGAAATTGGAATTTAGACTCAATCGATTTTTTGCCCGAGACATTACCATTAACAGCATTGTGGAAGTTAAACCCGATGCACATGCGCGGTTCAATGCCAATGGAAGGGCTTATGAATACTATATTAACCAAAAAAAGAATCCTTTTTTACAAGAGGTGAGTTATTACTTTCCGAATCCTCTGAACGTGGAATTGATGAACGAAGCGGCTTCTAAATTACTGGGGACTCAGGATTTTGAAAGTTTTAGTAAAGTAAAAACGGAGGTAAATAATTTTATTTGTAACATCACTAAAGCCCACTGGCAAATAGAGAACGATTCTTTGGTGTTTCACGTTACTGCCAACAGGTTTCTGAGAGGTATGGTGCGAGCCTTGGTAGGTACCTTGCTCGAAGTAGGCCTCGAAAAAATGGCTGTTGAAGATTTTATTAAGATTATAGAACGAAAAGATCGAACTGCTGCGGGTAGGGCAGTGCCACCAAAAGGCCTATTTTTGTCGAAAGTTACGTATCCTAGTTCTGTATATAGCAACTAATCCTTTGGAAAAAGAACAAGTTAAAAGCGGTAATATTGTTGATTTTAGAGTGCTTAAGCGTCTTTTTCGCTTCGCGAAGCCTTATTTGAAGCAGTTTTATTTGCTTGTATTCCTTACCGTTTTATTGGCCGTTTTAGTGCCCATCAGGCCATATATTGTTCAGCTTTCTATTGATACTTATGTGCCGCAAGGAGATTATGCTGGTTTAATGACCATGCTAATCATTCTAGTCATTCACTTGGTTGTTTTGGCAATAGTTCAATATGCACACACCTATCTATCGGGCTGGGTGGGGCAAACCATTATTAAAGACATACGCATCAAGCTTTATGAGCACCTGCTCAAATTGAAGCTTAAGTTTTTCGACAAAACTCCTATTGGTCGGTTGGTAACTCGCAATGTTTCAGACATTGAAACCCTTTCGAATGTATTTAGCGAAGGAATTGCAGCCTTGATTGGTGACCTTCTTCAATTGGTGTTCATCATGGGTTTTATGTTCTACCTCGATTGGAGATTGACCCTGATTAGCTTGGCTACTTTGCCACTGCTTATTTTCAGTACTTACATTTTCAAAGAGAAAATCAAAGTCACTTTTAACGATGTTCGGAATGCAGTGTCAAACCTCAATTCTTATGTGCAAGAGCATGTAACAGGAATGAACATCGTTCAGATTTTTAATGCCGAAGAACGCGAATACGACAAATTTAAAAAGATCAATAAGGAGCACGAAAAGGCCCATATTAAGTCGGTACTTTATTATGCTATCTATTTTCCAGTAGCAGAAATTATCCAAGCTGCGGCCATCGGTATGGTGGTGTGGTATGGAGCGCGAGGGATTTTGAGCGATTCTGGAATCGGCCCAGGATTGATCATTTCCTTCATTATGTACCTTCAAATGTTCTTCCGCCCCATCAGAATGATAGCCGATAGGTTCAATACGCTGCAAATGGGGATTGTAAGCTCGAACCGAATATTCACACTCTTGGATAGTGATGAAAACATTACAGATGAAGGCACTTATATGCCTGAAAAATTCAAAGGCGATGTGAAATTCAAGAATGTTTGGTTTGCTTATAACGAAGAAGAATACGTTTTAAAAGATATTTCTTTCCACGTAAAGGAAGGCGAAACCATTGCCTTGGTTGGTGCTACGGGGGCAGGAAAGTCTTCGGTCATCAATCTTTTAAGTCGCTTTTATGAAATTAATAAAGGCAGGATTGAAATTGATGGACACGATTTAAAGGAATATGACCTTTCCGCTTTGCGGGAAAAAATAGGTGTGGTATTGCAGGATGTTTTTCTGTTTTCAGACACCATTCGACAAAATATTACATTGGGCAATCCGGATATTTCGGATGAAAAGATTCAAGAGGCTGCTGCTTTGGTAGGGGCTAAGAAGTTCATCGAAAGATTGCCTGGTAAGTATGATTACAACGTAATGGAACGTGGTGCCACACTTTCGGTAGGTCAGCGCCAATTGATTTCATTTGTTCGAGCCATGGTATACGATCCTCAAATTATAGTGCTCGATGAGGCTACTTCTTCTGTGGATTCAGAAACGGAGGAAATGATCCAACATGCCATTGAAAAGCTGATGACGGGAAGAACAGCCATTGTGATTGCGCATCGGCTTTCAACCATTCAGAATGCGGATAAAATTATTGTCCTTGACAAAGGTGAAATCAAGGAAGTAGGTAGCCATCAAGAACTTTTGGACAAAGGTGGATTCTATGCCAACTTGTATAAAATGCAGTACAAAGAAGTAACAACAGTATAAGTATGAAAAAGTATATTTTAATTGCTTTAGCAATTTTGGTAATCGGTGGAGGAGCATCTTACGTGTATTTGGGCGGATTGAATTCTGTGGAATTCACGGTTGAAGATGTGAATGATTATCATTTGGTGGGTAGAATGTTCCAAGGCCAAGCAGATGCCAAAGAAATTGAGGATTACTTTTTTGAGGCCAAGGATTTTGCCATTGGAGGCAGTATTGATGGAGAGTTAACCATTCTACATTACAACGATACAACTTTAGAGAAAAAAGAGATTAAGCTCTTTATTGGTGTTTTACTTAACAACGCTGCCGATACGCTTGATTTACCTGTTGGTTATACTTTGGTGAAAGTGCCTGCGCAAAAAACAATTCGCGCGACAATTTTAGCGAATAATGCCGTGATTCCTGGTCCAGAAACTATTGAGGCGAGATTAAAAGAAAAGGCCGAAGAAACTGGACTGATTCCTCAAACCTTTACCATTGAAAAGTACCTTTCGGCCAAGGAAATGGTGATTGATATGCCCGTGAAGAATTAAGCTTTAAGGCTTAATTCAATCCACTTCTTCCTGCTGTAACTGCTTGTCATAAAGTTCTTTATAAACTCCGTTTTTAGCCAGTAAAGATTCGTTGGTGCCTTGCTCAATAATTTCTCCATCGTCCAATACAATTATTTTATCGGCCAATTTCGCAGAAGAAACACGGTGAGAAATAATGACCGAAGTCCTTCCTTTCATAATCCGTTGAAGACTATTTAGAATGGTGTTTTCGGTATTGGTATCTACAGCCGAAAGCGCATCATCCATAATCAAGATTTTAGGATTCCGCACAATAGCCCTAGCAATGGAGGCTCTTTGTTTTTGCCCACCTGAAAGCGTGATGCCACGTTCTCCTAACATGGTTTCAAAACCTTTCGGGAATTCCTTAATATTGTCATACAAGTCGGCATCCTTGGCGGCTTGTATAATGTCTTCTTGAGAAATACCATCAGCACCAAAAGCAATGTTACTGCCAATAGAATCGCTAAAAAGGAAGACATCTTGCGGAACATAGCCCGTTTGTGATCTTAATTTCGAGAGTCGGTAATCTTTAATGCTACGGCCGTCAATAGATATTTCACCACCAGTGGTATCGTACATTCTCCCAATCAGGTTGGCGATTGTGCTTTTACCTGAACCTGTCGTGCCAATTATGGCAATCGATTCTCCTGCTTTTACTTCGAAACTAATATTCCTGAGGGCTTTTGTACCCGAATCGGGGTAAGTGAAACTCACGTTTTCGAACTTAATATTTCCTTTCACTTCGACATCCAAGTCCTTATCAGAAACAATGTCGTTTTTCTCTTTCAAGAATTCATTGATCCTTTTTTGCGATGCTGCGGCCATTTGGATAATACTTGTAATCCAGCCCAAGGCGGTTACTGGCCAAGTGAGCATGTTTACATAAATCACAAATTCGGCAATGTTACCATAACTGATTTTTCCATCAATCACCTGATTGCCGCCTATGTAAATGGTGAGGATCACACTCAGGCCAATCAAAGCCATAATCAAAGGGTGAAAAAGCGAGTTGACGAAAACGAGGCGGAGTGATTTGTGCTTATAGTTTTCGCTTTCTTTCAAGAAGTTTTTAACAGAATCTTTTTCGCGTACGAAAGCCTTAATTACTCGGATTCCAGAGAAGGCCTCTTGCGTAAATGTGGACATGCTGGAAAGGCTCTGCTGAATTTCTTCTGATCGTTTGTTGATCACATTATTCACGAAGTAAATACTTACAGAAAGTAATGGCAGTGGCAAAAGTGCATAGAAAGTGAGTTCAGCATTCACTTTGAGCATTTCATAAATCACCATTGGAAAAAGTACGAGCAGGTTAATACCATACATAATACCTGGTCCCAAATACATTCGAACCCGACTCACATCCTCCGAAATTCGGTTCATCAAGTCACCGGTATTGTTTTTTCTGTAGAAGCTAAGCGGAAGGTTTTGGTATTGAACATAGACTTCATTTTTTAAGTCATATTCAATTTTTCTAGACATCACAATGATTGTTTGCCGAACCAAGAAAAGAAAGAAACCTCTAAGTAAAGCCATTACAAGAATGATGATCCCAAGAATAACAACTCCAACTTCTAGCTTTGTGAAAAGGGTACCTCCTAAGCTACCACCTTCGAAAACATGATAAAGCGCAAAACTCTCTGTAACATAGTCGATTGCATAGCGCACCACCTTTGCAGGCCAAATGGCGAAGTAGTTAGATACGATCAAGAAGATGATTCCTAAAACAAGGAGCAGCTTATACTTGAGCAGGTATTTATTAAGGTGGCTTAGTTCTTTCACGTTTTGCTTAACAGAACAGGTTGCAATAAGGTTGCCTGTCGTCAGTTATTCTTTAGAATTCTTCAACTTTTCGCTTACTTTTGCCCACCAGTAGAAAAGGCCAAATCAGCGAAGGATGTGGCAAATATAACTTAAACTACAAATTGACAATAATGGTAGAGGTAAACGGAACAGAAAAAGTGGGAAGTATCTCAATTTTCGAACAAGCTGCCAAGCTAGGCCATGAGCAAGTGGTTTTTTGCCACGATGAACCAACTGGTTTAAAAGCAATCATCGGTATTCATAACACAGTATTGGGCCCAGCCCTAGGCGGAACCCGTATGTGGAACTACGCTACTGAAGAAGAGGCAGCCATAGATGTTTTAAGACTTTCAAGAGGAATGACCTACAAGGCGGCTATATCTGGGCTTAACCTTGGTGGCGGAAAAGCTGTAATTATTGGAGACCCTGCTAAATTAAAGAATGAAGCATTTCTTCGCAGGTTTGGTAAATTCGTAGATAGCCTTCAAGGTAAATATATCACTGCTGAAGACATGAATATGAAAACCAGCGATATGGAACATATCGGTATGGAAACGAAGCATGTAACTGGTTTGCCAGTGGAAATGGGTGGTAGTGGTGATCCTTCTCCAGTAACTGCTTATGGTGTTTATGTTGGAATTAAGGCAGCGGCTAAAAAGGCTTACGGTTCTGATTCACTAGCTGGTAAGAAGATTTCGGTACAAGGTGTAGGTCAAGTAGGGATGTACTTGGTTGAGCATTTGACTAAAGAAGGGGCTCAAGTTTTTATGACCGACATCAACCAAGACAGGTTGAAAATGGTTTCTGAGAAAACTGGTGCTACCGTAGTTGGAATGGATGAAATTTACGGTTTAGATGTAGATATTTATGCGCCTTGTGCTATGGGAGCAACCATCAATGACGATACAATCTCAAAACTAAAATGCTCAGTAATTGCTGGGGCGGCTAATAACCAGTTGAAAGATGAAGCACGTCATGGTAACATGCTCATCGAAAAAGGTATAGTATATGCTCCAGATTTTGTAATTAATGCTGGTGGTATCATAAACATAACTGGTGAGCTAAGAGGGTCGTATAGTAAAGATCTGGCCTATATGTGGACTGAGAAAATTTACGACACATGTACTAATATTTTGGCGAAAGCTGATCAAGACGGAATTCCTTCTCAAAAAGCAGCCATGTTATTGGCTGAAAAGAGAATCGAAGACGTAGGTAGAGTTAAACTTTCATTTTAATATAATGCAAGGGAGTTATTAAAAACTCCCTGCTACTTTCTATTTTTACCGTTCTTTAAAATTTTGTAATGCTTAACAGGAGATCACTAAGAGTAAAAGCGATGCAATCATTGTTCGCTTATGGTCAATGCAAAGAAGCCAACTATAATTTAGGTTTGGCGGAGATTGACGAGGCTTTCCTTCCAGATTTAAACTCTATGGAAGCTCAGGATCGTGATTTGCTTAAATCGCAGCGACAGCAGAGTAAAAGAGTGTATGCCAATAAGATCAACGGCAGTGCTCTTGACCCCTCAGAAGTAATTGGTGAAGAAGCCCAAAAGGCGGCCAATGATGCTCAGAAAACTTATTTAAGCAATCAAAGAAAAGATTACAACCACATGTTGTCTTCGATGATTCTCGATGCAGAGTCTTTGATTGATCGATTTTTGGAAGTGGTTAGTTTACTTATTGCATGGTCGGATCATTCAAAGGTGGAGGCAGATAAAAAATCTAAAATTTCTCCTGAAAAGATTATTGTAGGCGATTATAATTTTTCCAAAAACAAGGTGATCGAGTTTTTCAAAAACTCTTCTAAAGTTCAGGTAGCCTTGGTGAAAAGGAACATCAGTTGGGAAGACGAAGAGCAGAATGTAAAGAACTGGTATAAAGAAGTATTAAAGAAGGATGAGGTTTACAACGAATACCGTAGAACGGCCAACCCCTCTTTTGAAGAAGATAAGGCAATTGTAGATCACATTGTAAAGCAGGAGGTATTTAAAATCGATATGATTTTGGCCTTCTTTGAAGAACGAGATATTTTCTGGCAAGAAAACAAAGCAATTGCCCGCAGTTTGGTGAGTCGCTCAATTCGTGACCTCGAAGAATCTAGTTCACCTAAAGAGTTTGAGTTACCTGATTTTTCAAATAACTGGGAAGAGGACAAATCCTTTTTTGAGAAGATATTCAAGTCGGCTGTAGAAAACGATGAAGAATATAGTAAGATTATTGGTGCAAAAACGAAGAATTGGGAGGTTGACCGGTTGGCAATTACCGATCAGATTATACTCAAAATGGCAATTGCTGAAATGCTGAATTTCCAGAGTATCCCTGTAAAGGTTACTATAAATGAGTATATTGAGCTTTCAAAAAATTACAGCACTCCTAAAAGTAAGCAATTCATAAACGGGATACTTGATGTGATCAGTATAGAACTAAAAACATCAGGGAAGTTGAAAAAGAGCGGTAGGGGTTTAATGGATAATAAATAAACGTTAATGGGTAAAGGATCAAGCAACGTATTGGCATTTGTTATTGGCGCAGCCACAGGTGCTATTTTGGGTATTTTGTATGCCCCAGATAAAGGATCGAACACAAGAGACAAACTTTCGTATCAGCTAGATAAGTACAAGAAACAGCTAGAAGATTTGCTAGAAGATCTGATCAACGGAAAACATGAAATTGCTTCTGAGGCAAAATCAGAAGGTGAAAAAGTGGTTTCTGAAGCTCGTTTAAAAGCAGAACAATTATTAACAGATGTTGACAATCTGATTGGTCAGATTAAGTCTGGAGACAAAAACTAAATATAGAATTATGAAAACTAAATTATCTTTATTGAGTTTAGTGGCGTTGTTTTTTATCGCATCATCTTGCGGTAATTCAGAGATGGAAAAGCGACTTGCTACTTTGGAAAGAAGAGTAAATCAACTGGAAAATGGCGGAGTAGTAAGAAATAATGGTACACTGCCAACTCAAGCTCAGACTGTGTCAAATGTGCCAGAACAGAATATTAGTGCTAATGCGGCCTTTAAATGGGATCAAACACTTTATAACTTTGGTACAATCCAGCAAGGAGAAGTGGTAAACTATACGTTTAAATTCACTAACTCTGGAACTGAACCTTTATCAATACAAAGTGCTTCCGCTTCTTGTGGTTGTACAGTGCCTAGTTATTCAAGAGAACCAATTGCTCCTGGAGCAACAGGTGAAATTGTAGTTAGATACGATAGTAAAGGAAAGAATGGGCAGCAAAGTCCAGTAATCACAATTGTAGCCAATACTAACCCTAAACAAACTAGATTGAGTTTAAGAGGTTTTGTACAGACAGCAACAGCACCATAATTTTAAATAGTACAATGTTAAAAGGTATATTATTACAAACTCCTGCTCCAGCACCGGCTGGAGGTGGCTGGATTCAGCAATTACTTTTGTTTGGAGGTATAGCTGTAGTGTTTTATTTCTTTATGATTAGACCACAACAGAAAAAGCAGAAGGATCAGAAAAGTTTTATTAGTGACATTAAGAAAGGAGATAGAATTGTTACCATCGGAGGTATTCATGGAAGAATAGCCGAAATGGATGATGATACCATCACCTTGGATGTTGAGAAAGGTGCTAAAATTAAGTTTGATAAAAGCGCCATCTCATTAGAAGCGAGTAAAAAATTGGCAGGTAAAGCTTAAATGTGATTGAGAAGTGCTGAAGAAATAATTGAATTTCTAAAAAGGTCTTTCAATACGCCCAGTACAAAGGACGAAAAATTGAAGGTGGTAATATTATGCATAATAATATCTACCACCTTTTGGTTTTTCAGTGCCCTAAATAAATCCGATTATGTTACCCAAATCAACTACCCAATCAAGGTAGTTTATAATGATTCACTCTATGTAGCCTTATCAGACGTACCCAATAAACTTCCCCTTGAAGTAACCGGTGGTGGATGGGATCTGATGACCCGGTCCTTTGGTTTTAGTATGGAGCCACTGATTATTGAGGTAGAAAATCCTGTCAGAGAAAAATTTAAACTATCCAGTAGTTTAAGGCAAGATATAGCTCCCCGTCTTGATCCTGTAATCGTCAATTATATCATTGAAGACTCTCTTATTTTTAATATAGACGAGAGGATAAGTATGGATGCAGAGTTGCAGTTGGATAGTATTCAATTGAAGTTAGCCTCTAATCATAGAATTACATCAACGATAACGCTAGAGCCAAACCACATCAGAATTACTGGCCCTAAAAGTATGCTAGATACTTTAGTGAGACCGATTAAAATAGATATCGGGGATGCTGAGTTTAGTAACAGCGTAGATCAAAAAATAAGTATTAAGAATTTCGGTTCTAACCTTATTTCAACGAACATAGCAGAAGTGACGGTGAAATTTGAAGTAACTGAATTTATGAGGAAGGAGATAGAGCTTCCTGTATACCCTATTAACTTCAAAGGTAAAAATGGGAGGATTGACCCAGATAAGATTGTGGTGTCTTATGAAGTAATAGTAAATGAAGTAAGGAGCGTTGATTCACTAAACATGGTTTTAACTGCGGATTATTTCAATCTCAAAAAGAGTGATAATACGATTCCTATTGAAATTGCAATGAAACCCTCATTTATACTGAACCCTGTGTTATCTCAAAGCAAAGTTAAATTGAAGGATAATGAATGATGTTCTTACCGTTGGGGTAACTGGGGGGATAGGCTCTGGTAAAACAACTGTTTGCAAAATATTTCATCAGCTTGGCGTAAGCATCTATTACGCTGACGATCGAGGTAAATATCTGTTAAATAATGATGAGCTACTAAAAAGCCAAGTAATAGATTTATTTGGTGAGGAAAGCTATCTGCCCGATGGGGCTCTCAACAGAGGTTTTCTAGCCAATAGTGTGTTTTCTGATAAAACAGAGCTTGAAAAGCTTAATGCTTTGGTACATCCGGCCGTAGCTAAAGATTATTTAGTATGGGCGGCTCAGCAAAAAGGATCAATCTTGATAAAGGAAGCCGCTTTATTTATCGAAAATGGTTCTTATAAATCACTAGATAAATTAATCTGTGTTATCGCTCCTGAAAATGTTCGGGTGAACCGCGTTCTTATGCGCGATATGCAGAGAAACCAAAATCAAGTCTTAGACATCATTAGCAACCAAGTTGATGATCAAAAGAGAAGGGAGGTCTCGGATTATTTAATAGATAATGGTGGTGCTAAATTACTGATTCCCCAGGTACTGACTATCTATAAGACGCTTCAAAAGATTAGGGATTGATAAAAGAAGGCAACGAGATCTGATCTGCATAAAACTTCATCCTGCTATGCGAAAAATCTAGTAAATCAATTTTTTCAATTTTGTCTAGCTTGTGATTGTAGAAAACTTCTAGATAATAATCGTGAAGTAAGTATAGGTTTACCTTATAGCCATAGTATCGAATACCGACAATGAATTTACCATTTTGGTAAAGCTCTTTTACTTGGTCTTGTACATTCAATTCAAAGAAATCGAAAAAGGTATTTGCCATAACCTAAAATAATCAGTTGAGTACATGAAACCGAATTTAGGCATGCAAAGTATGGAATAATCTGCTGTCTCGTGGAATTAATGTTTTGTAAACAAACACATATGAGCCTTTCGATGAATAATCATTGTGAGGCGATTTAATGACATTTGGTGCTTTATTTAACTTGCGTATGGTTTCCATTGCGTCCTTAAAGCTGTCGTTCTCCCAATACCTCCAATGCTTACATGTCATGTCATGTCGAATTGTGGACTCGATATTCAGTAGGTCTTCAGCATTGGTCACTCCTATATTCCAAATCAAGTGCTGTTTAGTATAGAAAGTATTACCATCAATCCATTCTTTTATTTTTTGCACACAGTGGAGGTTTTGAGGAGATTTAAAAACATCCGATATGGTAAGAACTGTATCCATAGGTTGGGCCTAATTAATGGTATTAACAAAATGAGTCTCTTTACGTTCGTGGTATGAGTGAGAACACTTGAGAAATTAACGTGTTAAAAAACTAAAAATCAACTATTTATAGACTTAATTTATAAGTGGGGTGAAGAGAGATTTGATTCTTTTTGCCTTTTTCTAAGTATTCAGCAAAGAATAGTTTTTGAAGAGCATTTCACTGCGGATATAAAATTTATTTGGTAGAGTGATAGAGTTCCTTCGACTTAAAGTTTAGTTGTTTTTGACTAAATCCTTTTCTACCTTCATACTCGTAAGCAAGGGCTATATTCTTTGCTTATGAATCAACAGAGACACATCTAGATAGAGCTTCTTTCTGAAGTTAATATTCCTTATTCATTATAATAGGGTGTTAACGGTATTTGATATACGTGCCAGTATTCTGTAGTTTAAATTGTTGTTCATGAGAGCTCTAAACCAGGCTGATTTTTTGAAAATAATTGAAGGGAGAGATTATGAATTCCTCATTAATGGCTACCCTTTTGAACTAAAGGTATCAGTTTGCTTGTCGAACCAACAATTTCACTCTCAGCATGACTATCATTTCAAGAATTGTAGGTTGCCGAAACTCATAGTGACAGAGACTGATGTCTTCTCGCGTTGGAGTTTTGAAAACTGTCATTTTGATGAGTTGGTTATAGAGTCAAGTAACGTTACCAATATTGAATTTGAGAATTGTATTATCGATAGCCTTATGTACAGGTTTAATCAAAATGCAGGAGCTCTAAAAATAAATGCATGTAAGGTTAATCATTTGGAGTACCTCTCGAATTCAAAGTTTGATTTGCTCCATATTGGATGTAATAATCTGCTGGATAAGGTTAATATATTAAACAACGGATCAGAAAATACGGATGAGTCTGAGTTTTACCTCTGTCCTGAGAAGTTTAATGCCATTAGAATTGAAAAACTTACGGCATCCAAGTTGGAAATTGGCACCTTTGGAGAATACTCAAATTTATTTCTTAACGAAATCAGAACTGATCATTTGCTTTTGAGAAACTGTAACAGTAAAAGCTCCAAAGTGGTTTTTAAAAAGGTAAGACCTAAGAGCCAGAATAGAGGTGTGCTTCAATTTATGGACTCAACAATTGGTGCTTCAGTATTCGAGAATGATTTTTTCAAGTCCTTTTTTTCGGTTGAATATAAGAACAGTAGTATAGATAACTTTGTGCTTAAAGGCACCTGATCTAGAATGAACCATTTCAGATTGACATAAACATAAAGTTTTTTTCACAAATAGGTAGGCATAAAAAAAGAGAGCTACTTGCGTAACTCTCTCAATATTAAGGGTGGAAGATGGGACTCGAACCCACGACCCTCGGTACCACAAACCGATGCTCTAACCAACTGAGCTACAACCACCATTTAATTGGGTTTGCAAATGTAAGTGTTCGGTTTGAATATGCAAATACTCTGAACTCATTTTATCTGTCAAATTCTAATCTATTTCCCGAACCTATATTCTTGATTTCTCCATCAAACACTCTTTTACCAGAAACAATGGTGTTGGTGACGCTAGATTTAAATTGATGTCCTTCAAATGGAGACCAACCGCATTTTGACAGCACATTGCTTCGGCTTACTTGCCATGAGGAATTTAAGTTTACGATGGCAATGTCTGCATGGTAACCCTCTCTTAAATAACCTCTTTTATCAATGTCGAATAAGTCTGAAACAGCATGAGAGGTTTTTTCTACAATCTTTTCTAAGCTGATTTTCCCTTGATGATAGAGGTCTAGTAGGGCCAGTAAAGAATGTTGTACCAACGGACCCCCAGACGGAGCGCTGAAATAACTATTTGATTTTTCTTCCAGCGTATGTGGCGCATGATCAGTAGCGATCACATCAATTCTATTTTCTATCACTCCCTTTAGAATAGCATCACGATCGGAAGCTGTTTTGACTGCTGGGTTCCATTTAATAAATGATCCTTTTTGAGCATAATCTTGGTCAGAAAACCAAAGGTGATGAACACAGGCCTCTGCCGTGATTTTTTTCTCCTTCAATGGAATATCATTTCTGAAGAGTTCAAGTTCTCTGGCAGTGGAAATATGTAGGATATGAAGCCTTGCACCTTTCTTTTTGGCCAAATCGACAGCGAATGATGAAGATGCGTAACAAGCTTCTGCGCTTCTGATGATTGGGTGTTCACTCATCGGGACATCTTCTCCATATTGCGCTCTGGCCTTGGCGATGTTGGCTTGAATAATTTCTTCAGACTCGCAGTGTGTAGCAATAAGTGTTGGCGAATTCTCAAATATATTTTCTAAAGTCTTCTGATTATCTACCAGCATATTTCCAGTAGACGAACCCATAAATACTTTTACACCGCAGACTTTACGTGGGTCAGTTTTAAGCACTTCGTCCAAATTGTCGTTCGAAGCTCCCATAAAGAAGGAGTAATTGGCTAAACTGTTTTTGGCCGCAATCTGATACTTATCTTCCAGTAATTTTTGAGTTAAAGTGTTGGGTACAGTATTGGGCATTTCCATAAAGGAAGTGATACCACCAGCCACCGCTGCTCTTGATTCGGTATAAATTTCTGCCTTATGGGTGAGGCCAGGCTCTCTGAAATGGACTTGGTCGTCAATCAGTCCTGGTAATACATACTGGCCGCTGGCATCAATTACTTCATCGGCATTCAGGTGTTGAAGATCTTTATCGATTTTTTGAATAAAACCATTTTCTATAAAGATATCGGATTCGAAAATCTTGTTTTCATTGATCAACTTTCCGTTGAGAATCAGTATTGAAGACATGCTAGTGTTTTTTATTGTGTAACGGGTTAACGTAATTGCAAGTTATTACCAAATAACTCCTCCGCAATTTATGGCCGAAGAAAACATTTCGT
Source organism: Roseivirga sp. (assembly GCF_034669765.1). Classification (GTDB taxonomy): domain Bacteria; phylum Bacteroidota; class Bacteroidia; order Cytophagales; family Cyclobacteriaceae; genus Roseivirga. The sequence continues at coordinate 245,484 of NZ_JAXMOQ010000005.1, read as the reverse complement.
TCGAAGAATTAAAATTGAGCCGTCAGTTTCTCAATGCCATAGATGATCTTAGGTATACCGAACCTACACCGATTCAAAAGAGAGCCATTCCTATTGCTTTGGCAGGTCATGATTTATTAGGAATAGCGCAAACGGGCACGGGTAAAACTGCCGCCTTTGTCCTGCCTATGCTTATGAAGTTGAAGTATGCGCAAGGAGACCATGCACGGGCGTTAATTTTGGCGCCTACCCGAGAGTTGGTCATGCAGATCGAGGATAATGCTAGGGAATTGGCGCGTTATACTGATTTAAGAATTGTCAGTTTATATGGTGGCTTAGGACCAAAACAGCAAATAGAGGCCATTGAAAAAGGGGTGGACATAATCGTAAGTACACCTCAACGCTTTCTGGACATTTATTTAAAGGGAATAATTCACACCAAGTTGATCAAAACAATGGTATTGGATGAAGCCGATAAGATGATGGACATGGGCTTTATGCCTCAGATCAAGAATGTACTTGAAGTAGTTCCGAGAAAGCGGCAGAACATGCTTTTTTCGGCTACCATGCATGATAAAGTTATTTTGTTAACAGAGGACTTCTTGGAGTTTCCAGAGAAAATTGAAATCGCGCCACAGGCTACAGTAATTGATACGATTGAGCAGCGCCTTTATGAAGTGCCGAATTTCAAGACTAAGATTAACTTATTGGAGCACTTTCTGAAAAGTGAAGCGCTTCAGCGTGTGATTGTTTTTACGAAGACAAGGACGAATGCAGACAACGTTTCGAAATTCATAGAGAGAAGGCAACTGGGGCCAGTGCGTGTGATTCATGCCAATAAAGGGCAGAATTCACGAATTAATGCTATGTCTGAATTTAAGGAAGGGGATATCCGTGTATTGGTTTCTACCGATGTTACCGCCAGAGGAATGGACATCAGCATGGTGAGTCATGTGATTAACTTTGACGTGCCTTTGATTGACGAGGACTACGTGCACAGAATTGGGCGAACAGGAAGGGCCAATAATGCTGGGATCGCCATCACTTTTGCCAATGAACTCGAAATGTTCTCTGTGGCTAAAATTGAAGCATTGATTCAGAATACAATTACACGGCACGATATGCCATCGGAAGTTTTAGTGGAAAAAACGCCCTTTGTAGAGGGGCAAGAGATGCTACGGGCCATAGATGACCTTAAGAAAAAGGATGATCCTGAGTTTAAGGGAGCATTTCACGAAAAAAAGAAAAGATTCTCAACCAAGGGCGGTAAGTCGTCCTCAAGTAGAACAAAGGGGAAAGGACAGCGTAAAGGAAAGAGAAAGTAAAATACTGGTCGGATTTTATTAAATTAACTGTTACATAAAAACTCAAACAACAATGAAAAAAATGATCACATCCGTTGGAATAGGGCTGGTTTGCCTTATTGCAGCACCAAACGCCAATGCTCAAAAGGATGGCGAATTCCATTTAGATAAGACTTATAGCATTGGAGCTTCTGGAACGCTTTATCTCAACTCAGAGGATGCCGAAGTAAGAATCACAGGCAGCAACAGGACTGATGCGCAGGTTAAAATTGATCGCACACAGCAAATTAAAGGCTTTACTTCCGGTAGGGCAGAGTTCAATGTTATTGTAGAAAACCGTGGTGATGATTTACATATAACTGAGCGTGAAAGAAGTGGCGTTAGAATTCAAATGGGCTCTATTAGAACCGATTATCGAATTGATATTGAACTACCAGAATCGGCTTCCATTCGCGTGAAAGGAGAGGATGATGATTATGTGGTGAGAAATGTAAATGGCAAAATTTACATGGAAACCGAAGATGGAGATATTGAAATTATTGATTGTCGAAGCAATGATTTTGAATTTAGACTAGAAGATGGTGACCTCAAGATTGATGGAGGAACTGGAGCCTTGAAAGTTGAATCTGAAGACGGAGATGTTGAAGTAAGAGGAGGAAGCTTTATTGATATCGACATTGATATTGAAGATGGAGACGTAATGCTTGAAACTTCATTATCAGATGATGGAAGATATATTATTAGAGGCGAAGACTCTTCGATTGAATTTGTAGTCTCCACCGGAGGAGGCGAGTTCTCAATACTCAAGGATGACGGTAGTGTTCGTGCATCTGGTGCGTTTGAAACTGTTCGCGAAACAGATCACCGCTCTGAGCTTAAGTTGGAAGGTGGTAAGGCTAATGTTGAAATTAGAACTGAGGATGGTAGAGTGAGATTGAGCAAAAACTAACTTGCTTCAAGAAAATAATAATGAAAGGAGTAGCGAGAGTTACGCCTTTCATTATATCTGACTTAGCCTTATTTCTTGATGATCCTCATCCCACTCCCATTCACTCACTAATGCGCCACCTAGAAAATAATTTCTATCAATTGGTGTCGAATGGTAATTCTGTTTAAGCGTAATGGCTTGGCCTTTCTCCAGCAATGGGCTCAGTCGGTTCAGGTAATTAATGTACTGAAGATCTCCAAACCCATAGTATTTTTGCCATTTTAGTAAAGCTCCGATGAGTGCTATTTCTGTGTTTTTCCCTGACTCAATAAGTTTAATGATTTCTTGTTCGATTAAATTAAGGCCCGATTTTGAAGAAGGAAAACGCATTAAATGTGCCTGAAAAGCTTTGGCCAAATAAGGAAATTCATTGGACGGAAGAAGTATGAAATTCTCCATGTCTTTAGGGTTATTGGAGCAAAAAGATTGAAAAGCATCAGAGGCGAAATTAAAATCGTTTCGGCCCAAAATTCTTCTCTGCTCAAATAGTTCAGGGTACCTTTCAAAGGACAGTTCACCCAAACCCATTAATTTTTCATATCCATCGACCTGGCCCACACAAATCAGAGAAATCTTTACATCTGCTTTGTCTTGTTGCTGAAACCAATGGAGTAGCGCCATTAAATTGATTTGGCAGAATAGATCATATTCAAACCAAAGAACTACCTCTTTATAAGCTTTGAAGTTCTGGATTTTCTTAAATTCATCAATTACCTTTTCATGATAATCGCTTGAACTGGTTTTAGTAAAAGCAGTCATAAAAGCCGCTCTGCTTTGCCAGAATTGATCTGTGCCAAAGGAATCGAGCACAAGCCCATCGCTTAAAACTTCACGCCAAATGGCTTTATCTCCATTAATTCCGGACTTTTGAAAGAGGTGAAGACTGCTATCGCCATTAAGAATATGTAAAGTGTTCTGCATAAAAAAAGGGTTACTCGAAAGTAACCCTTTTCAATTTTATTTCAATTATCAATCTTAACGATTGTAAGTCATGTCATCAGTTCTATCAACTGGAACTCTTTGATCACGGTTAGCCAAGATCCAAGCAGTATAAAATACCAATTGACCTCTTTGCGCCATTACATCAAATTCAATTTTATCAACAGTATCCGTTGGTCTGTGGTAATCAGCGTGAACTCCGTTAAAGTAGAAAATGATTGGAATACCTTTTTTAGCAAAGTTGTAGTGATCCGATCTGTAGTAGAAACGGTTTGTATCAGCCGGATCGTCAAACCTGTAATCTAAGTTTAAGCCAGTGTAAGTAATATTAGCATACTCAGAAACTACTTTCAAGTGACTAGAAAGCTTTTCAGAACCAATGGCATAAACGTAATTTCTGTCATTTTCATGCTCAGGGTCTACACGACCAATCATGTCAATGTTTAAGTTGGTAACCGTGTTTTCAATTGGGAAAATTGGGTTGTCAGCATAATATGCAGATCCCAAAAGTCCTTTTTCTTCACCTGTTACATTTAAGAAAAGAATGCTTCTACGTGGTCCGTTACCTTCTTTTGCTGCTTGAGCAAAAGCTTCAGCAAGCTCCATTACACCAGTAGTGCCACTACCATCATCATCAGCACCGTTGTTGATTACTGAACCATCTTCATTTTGGCCAATGTGGTCATAATGAGAAGAGATTACAATCACTTCGTCTTTAAGGTCAGTACCTTCTAGGTAAGCCATCATGTTTTCGGTAGAGATCTCAGCAAGTTTTTCTTTTACTTGAAAGCTAACAGTTGTTGCTTTAACAGAAGAGGGGGAGCTAGCTGCAGCATCTAATTTAGCTGTAGTTGACCCTAAAAGATCAGCAGCCATTGCTTTAGTGATGTTGAATACGATGCTCTCGTTACCAGTGTTTTCTTTGTTAGAACGAAGTCTTCCTTTCATTCTGAAAGCAGCTTGACGAGGTAATGTTTGCATGAATTGCTCATCATCAGCACTAGCTACAAAAATGGCTTTTACACCTGCTTCGATTAGACTTCTCTGAACCTCTCTAGAGCTTCCCGTTACAATAACTCCTTTGTCTTTAATGTCCATTCCAGAAATAGCAGAGCCATCGCCAATATAGACAGTAGACAATTTCATCTCTTTGTCCATGTTTGCATTGCCAGAGAAGATGAAATCCTTACCATTCATTTTCTTTTTGCCTTTTACTTTTACATAAACATCAGACCAGTCTGACTGGTACATGCTGAATTTTTGACGATAAGTGCCATTTACTGGGCCCGCCAAACCAATTTTTTTGTAGAAATCCTCTAAGAATCTCGAAGCCATTTTCTGGCCTTCAGTTCCAGTTTCTCTACCCATAAACTCATCTGAAGCCAAAACGCTAAGTTTCGCCTTCATGTCTTGTGGAGTGATTGTATTCCCGTACTTCATGGCAGTTTTATCTTGAGCCACTAAGCCTTGTGAAAACAAGCAGACCACCACCGAAAGTGTTAATAATCTCCTCATTGAAATGTATTGTTTAATGTTGCAGTTTTATTAATTCACCAAAGCTAGAAAAATATTTAAAAGTACTGTTGAACTGTTACTCAAATGGTATTCTTTTTTAGCTACTCTCTAAGGATATTCACACATAGTCTCTTACATTTGTGCTTCTTTTCAAAAGATAGATTTTACACCTTATTGGAATACTGGATATGACTAAGATTGATTTAAGGAAAACCCAAAAATTTGAAGATCGGCACAACGGTCCTGATCAGCAAGAAGTAGCAGAAATGCTTAAGGTAATCGGTTTACCAAGCATTGATGCATTGATTGAAGAAACGGTGCCAGCGGGAATCAGAATGAAGGAGCCATTGAACCTTCCTCTCCCTAAATCGGAGTTCCAGTTTTTGAAGGATTTGAGACAGATTGCTGGCCATAATAAACTCTTCAAGTCCTATATAGGAATGGGCTATTACGACACTATCGTTCCGGGTGTAATCCAAAGAAATATTCTTGAAAATCCAGGTTGGTATACTGCTTACACTCCTTATCAAGCAGAAATTGCACAAGGTAGACTAGAAGCCTTGATCAACTTCCAAACCATGGTGATGGACCTTACTGGAATGGCAATTGCCAATGCTTCTCTGTTAGATGAAGCCACGGCAGCAGCCGAAGCCATGTTCATGTTTTCAGGTTTGAAAAAGAGGGAAAAGAAAAATGCGCATACATTCTTTGTAGACGAAAACACTTTTCCTCAAACGATTGACCTTTTAAAAACACGTTCGATTCCAGTTGGAATCAATTTGGTGATTGGTAAAATCGAAGAGCTTGATTTAACTAGCGAAGACCTTTACGGTGTTCTTTATCAATACCCAGCGGGTGATGGAAGTGTAAGAGATTTCAAATCTTTTATTGAGACAGCACAAGCCAATAATGTATTTGTAACTGCTGCCGCAGATTTAATGTCGTTGGCGCTTTTAACCCCTCCAGGAGAAATGGGTGCCGATGCTGTGGTGGGGACTACACAAAGGTTCGGTGTGCCGATGGGCTACGGTGGGCCGCATGCTGCTTATTTTGCTACTAAAGATGAGTTTAAGCGTCAAATTCCAGGTAGAATTATTGGAGTTTCTATTGATAGCCAAGGTAACAAAGCTTATAGAATGGCGCTTCAAACCCGTGAGCAGCATATTAGAAGAGAAAAAGCGACTTCCAACATTTGTACAGCACAGGTTTTACTTGGCGTAATGGCTGGAATGTACGGTGTATATCACGGTTCAAAAGGAATTAAGCATATCTCTCTTAAAATTCATGGCTTCGCGCAGCTGTTAGAGAAAGGTTTGAACTCTCTTGATTTCAAACAATTGAATGAAGCTTATTTCGATACCTTAAGAATAGAGGCAGAATCTTCTGTTTCGGATAAAATCAGAACTATTTCTGAAGTGAATGAAATCAACTTCAGATACTTCGAAAATGGAGATATTGGTATCTCTGTAGATGAAACTACCAGAGTTGACGACATTCAATTGATCCTCGATGTATTTGCAGAGGCAAGTGGTCAGGTGGTTAAATTTGATTTAGACAGTGAAGCAGCTGGCTTGGAAGTTGAACTTCCAAAAGATTTAGAGCGTACTTCTGATTTCATGACACACCCAGTGTTTAATCAGTATCACTCTGAGCACGAAATGCTTAGATATATCAAAAAACTTGAGAACAAAGATTTGTCATTGGTGCATTCCATGATTTCGCTTGGTTCTTGTACAATGAAATTGAACGCTACAGCCGAAATGGTACCAGTAACTTGGCCAGAATTCGGGGGTATTCACCCATTTGCTCCTTTACATCAAACTAAAGGATACCAAATGCTCTTCAACGATTTAGTGGATTGGCTTTCTGAAATTACTGGTTTTGACGATGTTTCTTTGCAGCCAAACTCTGGTGCGCAAGGAGAATACGCTGGCCTTATGGTGATCAGAGCCTACCACGAAAGTAGAGGCGATACGCAACGTAACGTAGCCATTATCCCAACTTCGGCACACGGTACCAACCCAGCATCAGCGGTGATGGCGGGTATGAAAGTGGTATTGGTCGCTTGCGATGAACGTGGAAACATTGATGTAGAAGACCTTAAACTTAAGGTAGAACAAAACAGCAGTGAACTGGCTTGTTTAATGGTTACTTATCCTTCAACCCATGGTGTGTTTGAAGAAAGCATCAAAGATATTTGCCAGACTATCCATGACAATGGCGGACAAGTTTATATGGATGGTGCTAATATGAATGCTCAGGTGGGCTTAACGAGTCCGGGCCTAATTGGTGCAGACGTTTGTCACTTGAACTTGCATAAAACCTTCTGTATTCCTCACGGTGGTGGTGGACCTGGTATGGGGCCAATTGGAGTGAGATCGCACCTTGCACCGTTCTTGCCGGGTAGCCCAGTAGTAGAAAGTGGAGGAGAACATGCCATTACTGCGATTTCAGGAGCTCCTTGGGGTAGCGCAAGTATATTGACAATCTCTTATGCTTACATCGCGATGATGGGCGCTGAAGGATTGACAAACGCAACCAAGTTGGCCATTTTGAATGCCAACTACATTAAGGCCATTCTCGAAAAAGAATTCAAAATTCTATATGCGGGCTCAAAAGGACGTTGCGCACACGAAATGATCGTGGATTGCCGTGATTTCAAAGCCCATAAAATTGAAGTGGGTGATATTGCCAAGCGTTTGATGGACTATGGTTTCCATGCGCCAACGGTATCCTTCCCAGTAGCAGGTACTTTGATGATCGAGCCAACCGAGTCAGAATCAAAAGTAGAATTGGATCGTTTCTGTGAAGCGATGTTGAGCATTCGTCAGGAAATCCAAGAAGTGATTGATGGTATTGCTGATGAAGCGGATAACGTGCTTATCAACTCACCACATACGCAAGCAATGGTTTTGCAAGGGAACTGGGAAAGACCTTACTCACGTGAAAAAGCCGTTTATCCTGCTGAATATGTGAAAGAAGCCAAATTCTGGCCAACTGTAGCCCGCATCGATTCTGCCTATGGCGATAGAAACTTGATGTGTAGCTGTATTCCAGTTTCTGATTACGCTCCAGAAGAAGCTGCGGTATAAGCCAAAGCTTTGACTTAAAATACAAACGCCTCGTTACGAAAAGTAGCGAGGCGTTTTTTTATGCTTGCTGAAGTGATTGCTCGCTTCGTTGATATTTGCTGTAAAATTGATATGGGAGATAAAGGCTTGCAAAGAGAATAAATGAGATAATTAAGAAGGTTTCTGCTAGGTCAAACTTTTTAGAAGAAGCAACTGCACTATTTAGACGAAGCATGTTAAGCTGATCATTTAGCCTTTTCGATGGCCCTTCATAATTCATGTTTTCCATGTAAAATCGTGCTTCAATCGCTTTTGTTTTGAATTCTGAACCTTTCGAACCCAATAGAGACTGACTGAAAAAAAGAATAGAGAGACATAAGCACACTACACTTGCATAGCCTCCAATAAATGCGAGTTTCTTGATCATGGTGTTATATTTTTTGGTGGTTAAAAATTTTAAGTCGTTTTCAATTTGAATGGCATATTCAGGCATTACTTTTTCCTTGGCATTTGAGAAGGCCGTAGTGAAGTCTATTTGTCTATCTTCTACAAGTATTTCTACTTCGCAGGAAAGGTGGTCTACTAAATCATCGATTAGTTCGAGGTTTGTAAAGCCCTGTTGGAGCAAATAGTTTCTGATCTGCTGTGTTTGCGTAGCGTTAATCATGATACTGAAGGTTTTTGTTTCCCAAAAAGTAAGTACAGCGTAGATTGAAAGTCGGATAACTCTTGCATGGCAGGAGCCACTAAGCCCGTTCCTTTCTGGGTAAGCGAGTAGTACTTTCTAGTTCTGTTACCCACTAATACTGATTCCGTGGTGAGGAAGCCTTCTTTCGTTAATGCATGAAGCGTAGGGTAAAGCGAACCTTCCTTAATTAAGATTCGGCCTTCAGTTTTCTCTTTTACCTTTTGCACAATCTCGTAACCGTACATTCTTTCTTCTTCTGAAAGCAGCTTTAGAATAATGGGTTTAAGTATGCCTTTTAATAATTCTCTTGAATACATAGAACAATAATACATCATATTAAAATGTATACAAAAATTCTTTGAGAATTTTTTAGAAGAAGGGGCTGAAAACGCCAATCGAGGCTCCAATACTTGTATATTATCAACCATTCGAATAAATTTTGTTCAGAACTACATATTCAAATCAATTTTTACGTAGTTATGGTGCACAGAATAACAAATCCGCTTTGACGATATATACTGTTTTAACATTTGCCAATCCAGCAGTACTGTGGGGGCTTTTAGCTTTGGCTATTCCCGTCATCATTCACCTTTTCAATTTCAGAAGGGTGAAGCGCGTACAGTTTTCCAATATCGCCCTGTTGAAAAAGGTGAAGGAAGAAAGCTCTTCTAAGCGCAAACCAGTGGAATTGCTGATATTACTTTCAAGGCTCTTGTTTCTTGCCTTCTTAATTTTTGCCTTCGCACAGCCCATTTTCAAAGACAATGCCAACGATCAGGAATTATCTGATGAAGTACTGATCTATCTCGACAACTCACTGAGCATGGACATGCCAGTAAGCTCGCAGCAAAGTGCCTTCGATCGTGCTTATTCTTTATCTGCTGGTGTGGTGGACGCTTATCCTGAGTCGGCCAAGTTTAAGTTTTTAGAAAACGGCTATGGAAATTCTTTAAACACCAGTTACACAGCTTCTACTATTAAAGATAGGTTTACTGAGTTGGAATTATCTGGGGTGGGAAGAAGTATGGATGAAATTCAGTCTAGAATTGCGGCCAGTGGCTTCCGTGGAGATGTCTATTTGGTTTCCGATTTCCAGAAGAACAAAGAAAACGAATTGAGGAGCGTTGCCAACGATAGCCTTCGTAACTACTATTTAATGCCAATTGAAGGTGAGAATAACAGTAACCTCTATTTTGACACCGCTTATTTAGAGAATAGCTTTTTGCTAGGCGCAATGAAAAACAACCTTAAAGTAGTGCTCAGAAACGAAGGGACAGAAGATTTTGAAGATGTGAATGTAAGATTGTTCTTTGACGATCAACTGTCCAGTACCGCTTTGGTCAATGTATCCGCCAACGGAATTAAAGAGCATGTGTTTGAGATAGACCAATCTGCTACGGGATTGGATAAGGCAAAAATCACCCTTGATGACCCCAAAGTGATATTCGATAACGAATATTTTTTAACCCTGAATAATATTGAAAGGGTGATTGTTCATGAAGTAAAAGGCTCTGATTCTAATGATTTTATAGAACAGCTTTATGCAGATAACGAACTGTTCAATTATCAGGCTTTCAACGCCAATAATATTGACAATAATGAATTGCTGCAAAGCGATATTATTATTCTTAATCAGCTTTCTGATTATTCGAATCAGCTGATTTCGGCACTAAAAACCTTTTTAGAAAAGAACGGAACGGTGTTGATCATTCCATCTGCCGAAAGTAACTTCCAAACTTTCTCTCAATTAGGACTTACTATAAGGTTTGATTCTGATGAACGTTTAGGCTTGGGGCAGCCAAATTTTCAGAATCCGTTTTTTGATGGCGTTTTTGAAAACACGAATGAGGCCATCGCCATGCCAGAAGCTTCCATCACTTATCGATTGATCAATAGTGAATTGGGAGTATTGAACTTTAAGAATGGAAGAGAGTTTCTTTCTAAAGCAGAATTGCCTTTAGGGAACGCCTATGTTTTTTCGAGCGACTTTAGTTCAGAAGCTACCAGTTTCCCTAGTCATTCTCTTTTTGTTCCCGTCATGTATAAGCTGGCTTTGGGCAGTAAAATCAACCTTTCTAAGCTTTATTATCTGACGGATGAGCAAACCATGGTATACCCATTAGAAGAAAATTTAACAGCCAACGATATTGTAACGCTTTCAGATGGAGAGAACATTATTACACCAGACCAACGCGTTTCGGGTAAAAATTTGATCATGGAAATCCCTAAAGATGAACTGAAGGCTGGTCATTACACCATCATGAAGGGCGAGACGGCATTAGGCACCATTGCCTTCAATCAGTCTAAGGGTGAATCCTCTGTGGAACGCCATAGTATTGATGAATTGGAAACCATAGCGCAGGCCAAAAACATTAATGTAATTCAGGCGGAAGACGGGATAGAAGTTAATCGCGAATTGACGGCAGGCATAAAAGGAATCAATCTTTGGAAATATGCTTTGATGCTTGGGCTTCTTTTTCTTTTTGCAGAAGTAATTTTAATCCGATATTTGTGATATGGAAATTTTAATCCGTGCTGCCAAGGTAATCGATCCTTCCTCTCCACATCATAATTCGATCAAAGACATCCTTATTCAAGATGGTGTCATTACAAAAATTGAAAACCAGATTAGTTTCGATGGAACTGTAATTGAGCATGAGAACCTGATGGTTTCACCAGGTTGGTTCGATATGCGTGCTCATTTTACTGATCCAGGAAAAGAACACAAAGAAGATTTAGAGTCGGGTTCTGCAGCTGCGGCTACTGGTGGCTTTACTGATGTAATGCTGCTGCCCAACACCGATCCAGTGACTTCGAACAAAAACAGCATTAGCTATTATCTAAAGTGGAACAAAGGTGCTGATGTCAATTTGCACCCTGCTGCTGCCATAACATTAGGCTGCCAAGGCAAAGAACTTACGGAAATGATTGACTTGCACACCGCAGGCGCAGTCGCTTTTACAGATGGTATTGAACCGATTTGGCATACAGACATCCTTTTAAAGAGCTTACAATACCTCCAGACTTTTGATGGTGTCTTAATCAACCGACCTGAAGATAGAATGCTGACTGCCTTTGGTACGATGCACGAAGGACAGGTGAGCACGATCTTAGGAATGAAGGGCATGCCTGAATTGGCGGAGGAAGTAATGATCGACCGGGATTTGGAACTGCTGAAATACGCGGGAGGAAAAATCCACTTCAGTTTGATTTCTTCAGCGGGAGCAGTAGAAAGAATTAGAAAGGCCAAAGCCGAAGGGCTAAATGTAACAGCAGATGTTGGAGTTCACCATTTGATTTTCACTGATGAGAATTTAATGGATTACGACACCAGTTTTAAAGTAAACCCACCTTTCAGAAGCGAAAAGGATAGACTGGCTCTGATTGAAGGCTTGAAAGATGGAGCTATTGATGTGATAGTAAGCGATCATCAGCCGCACGACCAAGAAAGTAAGCAGTTGGAGTTTGACTTAGCTGACTTTGGAATCATTGGGCTTCAAACTTTTTACCCTGCCTTACTTAGTGCTTTGGGAAATAAAACTGAAGACTGTATTGAGAGAGTTACAGCTGCTCCAAGAAAGATTTTGGGAATAGATCAAGCCTACATTTCAGAAGGCGGTGGATCTCTAACGATTTTCTCACCAAGTGTGAAATGGAATTATAACGGAAAAACGAATAAGTCTAAATCAGTGGCTTCTCCATTCTTCAATCAAGAAATGATGGGCAAAGTGGTTGGAATAGTTAATAACGGAAGGTTTATTTCTAATGATTAAAGTCAATCCTAAGCTTACTCGCCTGTCTCTTAAGTATGGTGTTGTAACAGCGCTATTCACCATTATCGCATTTTTGGTATTCTATTTTATGGGGCTTCAGCCTTGGCGTAATCTGCTTTCTTTTTTACTGGATATTATGATCATTGTGATCTTCCTTTTTCTAGCATTAAAGGATTATAAGACCAATGTGGGTGACGGAGAATTCAGGTTTTATCATGGAATGACCATCGGTTTTATTGTATACGTTACCACTGCAGCAGTTTTTGCACTGTTCTATTTGATTTTCATTTATTGGGGGAATCCCGATTTCTTGAGTGAATACATCATTACTGCGCAGGAAGATTTGGTAAACAGAAAGGACATGATTGTAACCGCATTAAGTGAGGAGAGCTATTTAGAACAGTATGAAATGATTGCCAAAACCTCGAAAAACGTTTTAGTATTCGATGTTTTTATCAAGAAATTACTCATTGGGATAGTTGTAACACCAATTTTCAGTATCATTTTGCGGTCTAGTCGCGCTTGATATAGTTCGCTAATCCTGAAAATGATTCGCTTAAGTAAATTGAATCTTAACATTCATAAATTCTCTATTACTTCCTAAAAATTATTAATTTCAATTCATCAACCTTAAAATTAGAAATTATGGAAGAACAAGTAACAGGTCGCCAGATAGGGGTAAAGTTCGGAGTTATCTTCGGCCTTATTAGCACCCTATACACTTTAGCCATGGCCATGGCACGAATACAGCTGCCGTTTGTTGGTATGTTTATTCAATGGGCAATTGTAATCGGAGTTTTTGTTTTTGCTTGTAAAGAGTACAAAGCAAATAATGGCAATATTATGTCATTCGGAAAAGGTTTTGGAATCATTATGATGGCATCACTAATTGGTGGCTTAATTCGTTCGGTAGCAAGTTATGTTTACTTTATTGTAGATCCTGCGTATTTGGATTTCGTTAAAGAAGCACAACAAAACAGTCCGTTCGGTCCTCCGCCAGATCAATCTTCCACTCAAGGAATGGAAGGAATGATGGCATTCTTTACAAGCCCAGAGTTTATGGCCATCATGTCTTTTATTATGGCTATTTTCGCAGGATTAATCTTTGGCTTGATTATATCAGCCGTAATGAAAAACGAGGAAGACGAATTCTAGAAAACATTGGTACAAGTTTCAGTAGTAATACCGCTTTATAACGAAGAAGAGTCGTTGCCTGAACTAGTAAATTGGATAAGCCGTGTCATGATTGAACACGGCTTATCTTATGAACTGGTCATGATAGACGATGGAAGTAATGATGGTTCTTGGGAGCAAATCCAAAAGCTGTCTGTAGATTTCCCTATCAAAGGATTGAAATTCAATCGCAATTATGGAAAATCAGCTGCACTCAATGTTGGATTCAAGCATTGCGAAGGCGATGTGGTCATTACCATGGATGCCGATTTGCAAGACAGCCCTGATGAGATTCCGGAATTATATGCCATGATTAAGGAAGGTTATCATTTGGTCTCTGGCTGGAAGAAGACGCGCCACGATCCAATTTCTAAAACCATTCCTTCTAAATTTTTTAATCGAATCACTAGAATTTTATCAGGCATTAAACTCCACGATTTCAACTGTGGTTTAAAAGCCTACGACCATAAATTGGTAAAAACGCTAGAGGTTTATGGCGAAATGCACCGCTACATTCCAGTAATTGCCAAGCGTAATGGCTTTACTAAAATTGGAGAGAAAGTAGTAGAGCACAGGGCTAGAAAATACGGGACAACCAAGTTTGGTTTGGAACGCTTTATTAATGGCTTTCTCGATTTGATTTCCATTTCCTTTGTGTCGCGTTATAAGAAAAGGCCAATGCACTTTTTTGGTACTTTGGGCACTTTATCTTTTCTGGTAGGTTTTGCTTTCGTTGGTTGGATCTCATGGCAGAAAATTCATGCCATCTATATTTCAAAGAGTAATGTGTATAGAGACGTGGTCGATCAACCACTTTTCTTTTTAGCCATTGCGGCTATCATTATCGGTGTTCAGTTGTTTTTAGTAGGTTTTTTGGGCGAAATGATGACCATGAACTCTCAAAACAAGAACGACTATATACTTGAAGACCACATTGGTTTAGAAAAAAAATGAGATGTTTTTCGGTAGTCATACCTGTTTTCAATCGACCTGGCGAAGTGGATGAACTCCTTAAGTCCTTGACACTTCAAACCTACACTAACTTTGATGTAATTATAGTGGAGGATGGTTCTACTGAAAAATGTGACCAAATCGTTGAGTCTTATCTAAGTCAACTTTCCATTCAGTATTTGTTTAAGGAAAACTCAGGCCAGGGCTTTTCAAGGAACTATGGTTTCGAAAGAGCCAAGGGTGATTACTTTGTAGTTTTCGATTCAGACTGCCTTATTCCTGAGGACTATTTTGAGAAGGTAAATCAGTTTTTAGATCATACACCTCTGGACGCTTTTGGAGGTCCTGATAAAGCGCATCCTTCTTTTTCCCCATTACAGAAAGCCATTAGCTATTCCATGACTTCACCTTTTACCACGGGCGGTATTAGAGGAAATAAGAATCATGCGGGCACTTTTCACCCGAGAAGTTTCAATATGGGGATTTCTAGAGAAGTGTTTGAAAAAACAAAAGGTTACAAGATCACTCGAATGGGGGAAGATATTGAGTTCAGTATTCGAGTAATTGAAGCTGGCTTTAAAACAGGATTAATACCCGATGCATTTGTTTACCATAAACGGAGAACTAGCTTCTCTCACTTTTACAAGCAACTCCACTTTTTTGGGAGAGCGCGAATTAACGTGAACCGTTTTTTTCCTGGCGAACTAAAAGCGATTCATGCTTTACCTGCTGTATTTGTGGTTGGCTTGTTCGTATGGCTTACCACAATTTTCTATTCCACCATTCTATTTGCACTTGGAGGAGCGCTGCTCACATTATTTACATTCGCAATCTTCGTTCATTCTTCCATCCTAAATAAAAGTATGGATGTAGGGATACTGAGCATTTCAGCTGCTTTTACCCAGCTCACGGGTTATGGAATGGGCATGATCTCTGAAGTTTTGAAGCCTAGAGGCAATCAACCTTTTTCGCAGAAGTAAATAATTTCATTGGCCGGAAGTGCATATTTTCGCACTGTTTCCGCTGGTAATTCCATTACATAACGATCTTCTGTTACTTTAAAACCAGCCTTTTCCAATCGTTTACCATAATCTAAACCAAACAAACGCACGTGGTCATTCTGCCAATAAACACGCTCTCTTTCTTTAGGGTCGGTAATGGTCGGGTCTTCTAGGGTTTCGGCTCTGCTATAATCTTGTGGAGATTGAATAATGGCCCAGCCACCAGGCTTTAATACCCTATGAATTTCACTCATGGCCCTGATGTCATCATCTACATGTTCCATTACATGATTACAAAAAACGACATCAAATGTATTGTCTTCGAAGGGAATGTCATGAACATCCATTTTGACATCGGCCAATGGTGATTCCAAATCGGCTGATGTGTAATCAATATTGGGCATGGCCTTGAACTTGTCTATAAAACATAGTTCTGGGGCAATGTGTAAAAGTTTATGAGGGGAGGTGAAAAAAGTTGTCTTCTCTTTCATGTACAACCACATCAAACGATGTCTTTCCAATGAGAGAGAATCGGGGCAAAGTGCATTTTCTCTAGGGTTCAATCTTCCATAAGGGAGGAATTTACGGTAGCTGATCTCGCAAATAGGACAGGTTACATTCTTGCCTCGCATAAAGAGGCTGACAACCTTAAGGAGATGGTGACTAAATAGTTGAAGGTATTTTCTAGGTACCTTCCTGATAACAAAACTGATGAACCTTTTCATTCTTAGGATTTGCGCAAAGATAGAAGATAAGATTAAAACCCACCCTTGCCATTGAAAGGAACATGATGTTGTCTGAACAGAATATCTACCGTTTTTATAAATGAGCGATAGTTCAGTTAAACTAAACGTGTGTAAGGATCATCTAAGACCAGAAGAAGGAATTCGAGAAACCGCATGGGTTTCACTGTTTAAAAATGATCGTAATTCAGTGATTTTTAAACATTTCGGGTCTTTTTGGCTTTTAC
This sequence comes from Roseivirga sp., assembly GCF_034669765.1. GTDB lineage: Bacteria > Bacteroidota > Bacteroidia > Cytophagales > Cyclobacteriaceae > Roseivirga. Next base: position 229,132 of record NZ_JAXMOQ010000005.1, on the reverse strand, counting down.
GTTAGTGGCTGCATATTTCTATATATGGAATTGCAGAGACAGTTATTAGCCCTAGTTTTGCACATATTTTAAAACAATTATAAAAAGAGTCATGAGAAAAAAACTCATTATTATCGGTTTGGTTGTAGTTACAGCTATCGTTGTTGCCCTCACCGTATTTAAAACGGACGCCATTGAGGACACTGCGGCATTATTTGCTACAGCTGAAAAAGGAGAATTTACAGTAGAGGTGACCACAACGGGTGAACTTTCTGCAGAAAAGTCTACAAAAATCATGGGGCCAACTGCCGCCAGAGATTACAATATTCGAAACATGACCATTATTAAGTTAGTGGAAGAAGGTACTATAGTAAAACAAGGTGATTACGTTGCAGATTTAGATAAGGCTGAGCTTTTTGAAAAAATTCAATCTGAAAAGGAACAGCTTGATGGTCAAATAGCAGAATATGAGAACGCTAAGATTGACACGGCTTTAACATTGGGTGGAGAGAGAGATAAGCTATTAAATCTTGACTATTCAATCGAAGAGAAGCAACTACAAATCGAGCAATCGCAGTATGAGCCACCAGCAACGGTGAAGAAATATCAAAATGAGTTAGACAAGCTTCTCAGAGACAAAGAGCGTGCTGTGGATAACTACCGTCTTAAGGTTTCTCAAGCGAAGGCCAATATGATCGAAGAAACAGCTGATCTGAATAGAAGAAAAAACAGATACAACAGTGGTTTAGAATTGTTAGAAAGCTTTACTATTTATGCTCCGCAAGATGGTATGGTAATTTATACAAAAGGGTTTGGAGGAGAGCGTATTGTTGAAGGATCGTCACTTAGTGGTTGGAGTCCTGAAGTAGCGGAATTGCCAGACTTGTCATCTATGATCTCTACTACTTTTATCAATGAAGTAGATATCAGAAAAGTTAAAATTGGGCAGCCTGTTCAGATTGGTTTGGATGCATTTCCTGATAAAAGACTTTCTGGGAAAGTAACTAGAGTAGCTCGCGTTGGACAGCAAAACCCAAATTCAGATGCGAAAGTATTTGAGGTGATTGTAAGAGTAAATGAAAGCGACAGTGAATTGAGACCGTCAATGACCACCAGTAATGTAATTGTTACTCAGAAGTTAGTAGATGTAGTGCACGTTCCTTTAGAATGTTTACATGTGTACAATGATTCTATCAACTATGTAATCAAGAAAAATGGCTCACTACAAGAAGTAAAAGTAGGGATGACCAACAGTAATGAAGCCGTTATTGAAATGGGTGTTGAAGAAGGAGATGTTTTGTACCTAAGTAAGCCTGATGCAGCTGATGGAAAAGAGCCTGTTTTGATTCCTGAGTTGAATGGAACTAGAATGCAAAAATACGAGGTGAACCCTAATGAAAACACTTTAGAAGACAATAGTAAGTGGGTAATGCCTGATGGCACACCAATGAGTCCTGAAGTAATTCAGAGATTGAAAGACCAAGGAATTACAGATCCATCTGAAATGACAAGAGGTGGTAGATCAGGTCAGCGACCAGCTGGAGGAGCTACTGGCGGTGCTGCTAGAGGCGGACGTTCAGGTCAACCAAATCAGTAAATTCAATTATGAATAAGCAGAGTTTATTATCTAATTTCTATATCGCACTGGAAGCAGTGCTTGCCAATCAGTTGCGCTCTTTGCTTACTGCTTTGGGAATCATTTTCGGGGTGGCAGCGGTAATCGCTATGCTTGCCATTGGTAATGGTGCTCAAAAGGAGATCTTAGAGCAGATTGAGTTGGTTGGGGTGAATAACATTATTATTCAACCGGTAGTAGAGCAAACGGAGCAACGAATAGGAGATTCTGACGAGAATGACAAAAAGAAGTTCTCTCCAGGTTTGAAGTTGCTTGATGTTGAAAGTATTCGTAATAGTGTGCCAGGAGTGGCAAGGTTGAGTCCTGAAATTCTATTGGAGACTTACATCATTAAGAATGGAATCAGAAGATCTTCAAAGTTAGTAGGTGTTGAGCCTAGCTATTTTCAAGTGGCCAATTTCGAATTGGATGGAGGCGAGGTCTTTAATGAAACTCAATTGAGAGTCGGAGCACCTGTCTGTATTATTGGAAAAGGGATTCAAAGTAAATTCTTTCCTCAAGAGAACCCTATTGGTCAAAAGATTAAGGTGGGCTCTCAGTGGTTGGAGGTAATTGGTGTATTGAAAGAAAGGTTTATTTCTGAAAAAGCCATAACCAACTTAGGTATTCGTGATTACAACATGGATGTATATACGCCAATCCAAACAGTTTTGGTAAGGTACATTAACCGTGATTTAGTAACAGGTTCTGGCCTAAAAAAGAGTTTTGGAGGCATGAGTATGATGAGTTTTGGAAGAGGAGGGAGTATTTCTATATCAAGCTCTTCATCTGACACTGAAGATCCAGCACCTTCAAACTATCATCAAATTGACCGTTTGGTGGTTCAGGTGAGCGAATCTGCTAAATTGAGTTCTACTGCCGAAGTGCTTTCTAGAATGTTAGAAAGAAGGCATTATGGAGTGATTGATTATGAAATCACGATTCCAGAATTACTATTGAAACAACAACAACGTACGCAAAATATTTTTAATATCGTGTTAGCCGCCATTGCCGCCATCTCACTTTTAGTAGGAGGTATTGGAATTATGAATATCATGTTGGCTTCGGTAATGGAAAGAATCAAAGAAATTGGTTTGAGACTTTCAATTGGTGCAAAATCTACTGATATTGTATCACAATTTTTATTTGAAGCTGTGTTAATTTCAGTAACGGGTGGTATTATTGGTGTGATTTTAGGTATTGCATTAGCTTTTGCTGTCTCTTCTTTAGCAGACTTCCCAACAGAGATTAGCTTTGCTTCAATCGCAATATCATTTGGTGTGGCTGCTACTGTAGGTCTTATTTTTGGGATTACTCCCGCTAGAAGGGCTGCAAGTCAAGATCCTATTACATCATTAAGACACGAATAAGATTCAAAAACATTATGAAAAAGGTCATTTTATTATCATTACTACTTATTGGTCTGGCTCAAGTATCCTTTTCCCAAGAAAAAAGAGTGTTAACTCTGGAAGAGGTGATTCAGTTGGCCAAACAAAACTCTAGAAGCGCGAAAACGGCTGAAACCCGAAGAACTTTGGGCTATTGGAGTTACGATGTATATAAGTCTCAATTGAAACCACAGTTGAGGTTACAGGGTACTTTGCCAAACTATACGAATCGTTCAACACCAGTAACTCAGAATGATGGCTCGGTTGCCTTTCGTACAGTTAATCAGAATAATTCAAATTTGAGTTTAGGCTTAGAGCAGGTGTTGCCATGGACAAATACTACGGTTTCATTTAATACTAACCTTGCGCGATTTGATGATTACGATGGAGATAGGAGATACTATCAAGGTGATCCTTTTGGTGTTTCTATTTCGCAGCCACTTTTTGCAGTGAATCCTTTTAAATGGGATAAGAAAACAGAACCATTGGCATACGAACAATCAAAAAGATCTTATGTGCAATCAATGGAGCAGACCTCTAAAACCGCAGCGAACTTATTTTTCAGGCTCTTAGTACAACAAAAAAACTTACAGATAGCAGAGCAAAATGCACAAGCGAATGATACTGTATTTAAGGTTGAGCAAGGGAGGTACAATATTGGGACCTCAACTGAAGACCAATTGCTGCAAACCGAGCTTGAGCTATTGACATCTCAAAGTGATGCCCAGCAGGCCCAATTGGATGTACAATCACTTTCTTTAGAGTTGAGAAACTATATTGGTCTGACTGAAAACGTTGACTTAGAGCTTATAGCTCCAATGGATGTGGCTGTTTTTGATATTGACTATGAAACTGCTTTACAATATGCTAAAGACAACAGGGCTGAATACTTAGATTTTCAATTGCAAAGACTGAATGCCGAAAGAACAGTGGCTGATGCCAGGGCAAGACGATTCAATGTTTCTGTATCAGCGTCTTATGGCTTTAACAGTGCGCAAACGAATGACTTAAGTGGAGTTTATGAATCAAATAATACTGCTGCGGGTTCTCAATTCAGATTGAATTTTAACGTGCCAATCCTTGATGGTGGAAGGAATAAAGCACGTGTGAATGTGGCCATGGAGCAGCAGAAATTAACTGAATTTACTGTGGATCAAAGTATGATCACGTTCGAGCAGGAGATTTCTAATGCGGTAAGAAACTTTAAGCAAATTATTGAGCAAATCACCTTGGCAAAGAAGAGTGAGGAAATTGCATTAAAGCGTTTTGAAATCACCAATGGAAGGTACTTGGCAGGTAAAGTAGATATTCTTACTTTGGCCAATGCTAGAACAAGTAAGGATGGAGCAATTAGAAGTTATGTTTTAGCTTTGCAGCAGTATTGGGATGCATACTATGAGTTAAGAACATTAACCTTGTATGACTTCAAAAATGATGTACTTTTATATAATGAACTTTTGGAATACAATCCAAAAACGGATTCAGTAATAGAGAAAGCTAAGAACTAAAAAAAAAAGCCCCGTAAGGGGCTTTTTACTTATAGACCAGTATAATTAAATGGACTGATTTGCATCAGTTCATTTTTTATTTCTGCTGAAATCTCCAGGGTTTGAATAAACTCCTTCATCACTTCAGCAGTGATTTTTTGATTCGTTCTCGTTAACCCTTTTAATGCTTCATAAGGTTTTGGATAACCTTCTCTACGAAGTATGGTTTGAATAGCCTCAGCCACTACGGCCCAGTTGTCTTCTAAGTCCGCATCAATCGCACTTTGGTTCAACTCCAGTTTCTTAATGCCTTTTTCAAGTGATTTTAAAGCGATTAGCGTATGCCCTAATGGCACTCCGATGTTACGTAATACCGTAGAGTCAGTTAAGTCCCTCTGTAGTCTTGAAATCGGTAGTTTAGCAGAAAGGTGCTCAAAGATCGCATTGGCGATTCCCAAGTTTCCTTCGGCATTCTCAAAGTCAATTGGATTCACCTTGTGTGGCATGGCCGAAGAGCCCACTTCACCTGCTTTAATTCTTTGTTTGAAGTAGTTCATGGACACATACTGCCAAACGTCACGAGAGAAATCGATGAGGATGGTATTGATCCTTTTCAAGTTATCGAAAATGGCAGCAATGTGGTCATAATGCTCAATTTGCGTGGTTGGGTGGCTACGTTGTAAGCCAAGCGATTCTTTTACAAACTCATTCCCAAAATCAATCCAGTCAATTGCGGGGTAGGCCACATGATGTGCATTAAAATTACCCGTAGCACCACCAAACTTAGCGGCAAATGGGATATCGCCTAACAGAATCATTTGTTCTTCAATCCTACTGCTGAACACTTGCATTTCTTTACCCAATCTGGTTGGAGAAGCTGGCTGGCCATGTGTTTTAGCCAGCATAGAAATGTTTTTCCACGCCTCGGCCATTTCATTAATCGTGTTCTTCACCTCCAAGATTGAAGGCTCAATCACCTCGTGCATTGCCCTTTTCAATGACAAAGGAATGGCAGTGTTGTTAATGTCCTGAGAGGTTAAACCGAAATGAATGAACTCTATATGGTCAGTAAGACCTAATGCAGTGAATTTATCTTTCAGGAAGTACTCCACCGCCTTTACATCATGGTTGGTTGTTTTTTCAATTTCCTTGATGCTAAGCGCATCCGCCTCAGTGAAATTGGTGTAGATGGCCCTCAGTGAATCAAATATTTTGTGATCGACACCAGATAATTGAGGAAGAGGAATTTCGCACAAAGCAATAAAATACTCCACTTCTACTTCAACGCGGTATTTAATCAAGGCAAATTCAGAAAAATATTCTGTCAGTGCATTAGTAACCCTTCTGTAGCGTCCGTCAATTGGTGAAATTGCTGTGAGTGTATTCAAATCCATGTTTTCGGTTTAAAAAGAAAGGGCAAAGATACAAAAATGTACGGGCTTGAGCCTTCATTTTTGTAACTCTTCCCTCATTTCTGTATCTAATTTGGCAGAACAATTCATAGTTCAACAGATGATGATTACTTTTGCATTCTTTTAAACTACTTTCTACGCATTGGTGTTGTTACACTGACAATTTCTATAAACAGAATTTAAAGCATGGCATTCGGATTATTCAAAAAAAAGCAGACAGAGAAAAGTGAAATCCCTTCGGTGAAAGCCGGACATTTGAACGTAACAGTAAAGGAAGTAGTAAACGAAACGGCTGATGCCATTAGCATTTATTTTGAACAACCTGATTCTGGAACTATTCAGTATAAAGCAGGTCAGTTTTTTACGCTTATTGCTAACATTAATGGAAAGCAAGAGCGCAGAGCATATTCGCTTTGTACTTCCCCCTTTGTTGATCAATACCCTGCCGTAACAGTTAAAAGAGTAGAAGGCGGTTTAATGTCAAATCACCTCGGTGATAATTTGAAAGCCGGAGATGTAATGGAGGTGTTGGAACCGATCGGTAATTTCGTCACTACTTTTGATTCAAACAACGAAAGACACATTGTGCTTTTTGGTGGAGGAAGTGGAATTACGCCATTGATGTCAATTGCCAAGTCAGCATTAAGCCAAGAGCCTAAATCTATGGTTTCCCTTATTTATGCCAACAGAGATACTGATTCCATTATCTTCAAATCAGCTTTAGAAAAATTAGAGTTAGACAATTCTGATCGATTTAAAGTGATTCATGTATTAGGTGAAGCGCCTTCAGAATGGAAAGGATTTACAGGCTTCCTTACTCAGGAAATAATAAAGCAAACGCTTGAAAGCTTACCTCAAATGGCTTCTGATCAAACGGAGTTCTTTATGTGCGGTCCAGGTCCAATGATGGATATTGTAGAGGCATCATTATCGAACCTGAATATTCCAAAAGCTCAGGTGCATAAGGAAAGTTTCACCTCGGATGCAGGTAAGAAGAAGGAGAAAGCTGCCGTAAGTAATGAAATAATAGCACGAGAAGTCACCGTAATCTATGACGGTGAGGAATTCAAATACACTGTTGAGCCTGGGGAAACCATTTTAGAAAAAGGCTTGGAAGAAGATATTGATTTGCCTTTCTCTTGCCAGAGTGGGCTATGTACCGCTTGTCGTGGGAAATGTGTTTCTGGAAAGGTGAAAATGGACGAAGATGAAGGCCTTTCTGAAGCGGAATTGAATGAGGGTTATGTACTTCCTTGTGTGAGCCATCCGCTTACTGAGGATGTAGTCATCGAGATTGGCTAAGAAAAAATCTCATTTTTTCAGAACTTTTGGTAGAGATGTAGGTCTTATATAATGTAGCTTTAGATTGATTGTCTAATCTGCATTTCCGACATTCATAAAAACTAATATTGTAGCCTAGCTACTATGATATGAGCATTTCTACGAAGCAGACTATATCTCAAACTTCATTTCTGGAGAACTACTTGAAAGTTAGGGCTTTGACTAATGAACTTTGCGAGCCCCTACAGCCAGAAGATTTTGTAGTTCAGCCAGTGGTCGATGTAAGTCCACCAAAATGGCATTTGGCACACACCACATGGTTTTTCGAAAACTTTATACTCAAGCCTAATATGGCCGACTATCAAGTATTCGATAAGGATTACCATTTCCTGTTTAACAGCTATTATGAAACTGAAGGTGATCGCTGGATTCGCTCTGAGAGAGGTGTTTTGTCGCGTCCTTGGGTTAAAGAGATTATGGCTTATCGTGCTTATGTAGATGAGCACATGAAGCAGTACCTCGCTGACGGACAGGTGATTTCAGATCATATATTGGAAGTGCTTACCATGGGGCTCAATCACGAGCAACAACATCAGGAACTACTTGTCTACGACCTTAAGCATATCCTCGGAATCAATCCGCTTTTCCCCGCCTATAAATCTTTTCAGTCTCAAGAAATTCAGCCTAATCTTGAAGAGAAATTTCTCGAAGTAGAAGAAGGAGTTTATACCATTGGTTACCAAGGAAAGGATTTCTCTTTTGATAATGAGAAAGGCGTTCACAAGGTTTTTCTACATCGCTACCGAATTCAAGACCGATTGATTACCAATGGTGAGTTTATGGAGTTTATTGAAGCTGGTGGTTATCGAGACTTCAACCATTGGCTAATGGAAGGTTTTGAATGGGTGAAGAAGGAGAACATACGAGCTCCTTTTTACTGGCTAAAGCAAGATGGTGCTTGGAAACATTATACGCTTGCAGGCTTGGAAGATATCAACCCAAATGATCCCGTAAGCCACGTGAGCTTTTATGAGGCAGATGCCTTTGCCAAATGGAAAGGCAAGCGTTTGCCCACTGAATTTGAATGGGAAGTAGCCTGCAAAATGCACGAGCCTGAAATTCCTGAGACAGCCAATTTTGTGGATGAACGAAATTTTAGACCCATGCCAAGGCAGGGAAGGAACACCCAATTTTACGGAGATGTCTGGGAGTGGACAAATAGTGCTTATTTAGCTTATCCCTTTTATGAAAAGCCAGAAGGCGCACTAGGAGAGTACAATGGTAAATTTATGATCAATACCATGGTGCTCAAGGGTGGTTCTTATGCCACCAGCCGCAATCATATACGCCCCACTTACCGAAACTTTTTTCACCCACATTTACGTTGGCAGTTCACGGGAATCCGACTAGCAGAAAATTTTTAACCAATGAGCGAGACAACCGCTATACTTTCAACTTTTGCAAAAGATATTCATTCAGGGCTTAGCTCAAATCCTAAATGCCTTTCGTCTAAATATTTTTATGATGAAACGGGCGATCAGCTTTTTCAAACCATTATGGGCTTGGAGGAGTATTACCTTACTCGTAGTGAATTCGAAATTTTTGATCAACAGAAGAAAGAAATTCTTAAGAGCTTTTTAGGAGAAGATACAAGCTTTAACCTTGTTGAATTAGGTGCTGGAGATGGTACTAAAACCAAAGTGTTGCTAAAGTATTTTGTAAGCCAAGGAGTTGACTTTTCATATTCACCAATCGATATTTCGCAGCATGTATTAGATGTACTTTCTGAAGATTTAGGGGAGTCAATCCCAAAGCTACAGGTGAATGCAATTCAAGGTGATTATTTTGATGCATTGGCCAAACTCAATGAAAACCATTTTCAGAAAGAAGTAGTCTTATTCCTTGGTTCAAATATTGGTAATTTCTCGAACGGGTCTGCACCAAAGTTTCTAACAAGGCTGGGAGATAATTTGAGTACCGGAGATCTTCTCTTTATCGGTTTTGATTTAATGAAAGACCCAAATGTGATCTTGAGTGCCTATAATGATAAGTTGGGAGTGACTAAAGAGTTCAATATTAACTTGCTCAGAAGAATCAATAAGGAGCTTGGTGCTAATTTTGATTTAGAAGGCTATGAGCATTTCCCAACCTACAACCCGATTACAGGTGAAACCAAAAGCCATTTGGTAAGCAATAAGGCACAAGAGGTTTTTATCAAAGCCACAGGTGAAACCTACTCATTTGATGCTTGGGAGGCCATTCATACAGAAGTTTCTCAAAAATATTCTCTTAAAATGATCCATCAATTTGCCGAGCAAGCAGGTTTTAAAGTGATCAAGAATTTCACAGACAAGAATAATTTTTATGTAGACGCGCTTTGGGAGAAAATCTAAAGGGGTTTAAACTGCTCAAAAGCCTGATTGCAGTTATGGCAGAAATGCAGTGATCGGCAAAGGGCTGGGCCAAAAGGCGTTTTCATTTCTGTATTTGTACTGTCGCAGTTAGGGCATTTTGAATGCTCCAATAAATCAATATCAACAATAAGATTATGTTTCGGTGGCGGGGCCAGACCAAACTTCTTTAGTGCAGCCCTGCCTTTATCGGAAATCATATTAGAATTCCATTGAGTTTTGAAAGAAAGGTGAACATCGAAATCGTCAATTCCATTTTTTTGAAGCGTTTCTTCAACGTCCCTTTTCATGTAATCCATTGCAGGGCAACCCGAAAAGGTAGGGGTCATGTTTACTTTAACCTTCCCAGAATCTTCAATTTCAATTCCGGTAATTACCCCCAAATCGTTTAACGAAAGCACAGGGATTTCAGGGTCCATGACTTCATCGAGCCATGACCTAATTTCTTCCACTGATATGTCTTTCGTTTTACTCATTTTATTTCCACAACCCTCTTTACAGGTTTAAGTTTTTCCCAAATGACAAATGACAAATGACAAATGACAAATGACAAATGACAAATGACAAATGACAAATGACCTCTTTACCAGTCAGCGGTAGGGTCTAAATTAAACACTTCCGACATTTCATCTAGTAAAGGCTGAAGGTTGTCAGTGTGCTGCCCGTAGCGACCACCATAAATAGGTTGGATGCCTTTCAAATCTGGCATTTTTAGACTCGTTTCTTTTAGAATGGCCGTGATTTGTTCGATCCACTCTTCTTTAATTGCTGCCTCGCCACTGAAGATATCCTCCTTGATTAATTCAGCTTCGAACTTAGAAGGCTCGAAAATACCCAAGGCATAAGGCATGGCTTCCTCTAGCGAATTCTGGAGTCTAGAGACGCTTTCTTCGGTAGCAGAACCCAATTGTTTCATCCAAATTTTAGCATGCATGGTGTGATACTTGATTTCACCTTTTATCTTTTTGGCCAATAGTGCCAAAGGCTCATAAGATGAATTTGCCAAATGTGTAAACCTGATTTGTTCCGCCATATCGAACAAGAAATGCCTGATTAAGCTGAAATCATATTCACCGTTCGGTAATTCCACTAACTGACAATTATGGAACTGGTCTGCATTTCGCATAAAAGCCACCATATCTGGTTCAGATTCGCCAAGCTCATGGAGCAGCTTGTATATCTGCCAACTTTGGCCCACTTTGTCTTGTGCCATTGATGAAAAGGCTATGTCTTCTTCTAGTAACGGCCCAAAACCCGTCCATTCTGAGTTACGATGGCCTAAAATTAGCTGATCATCAGCCATTTTATAAAGTAAATCTTTGAGTGCTTCGGTGTTCATATTTAGGCTTGTTGTTCCTTAAATGCTTTAATCTTATCGCCCGCTTTATAGTCAATAGCGTCTCGATATTTTTTTTCTTTCAATGTGTCCCAAATGTCCCGGTCGTCTTCATCAGAAGCTAAAATATGTTCTGACTTCACAATCCAAACATTGAATACAGGCTTATCTGATTGGAAATCTGCTTTTGCTTTTGCCAGCGCATCTTCATAATCTTTGGCCATTACACTGCCTTCGTATTTGTGGTGCTTGCCTCTCTTTGCTAAATGGAAAACCTCGAAGCTGTCGCGATCTACTCCACTGGGTTTCACGCATACCAAATTGTATACATCTTCACCATTATCGGTATAATCCGAAACCTTTATGTTTTCGGTTTTCACCACACACAAAGCGTTGCAAAACATACCTCTACGGCTGTATTGTTCTTTGGCAAAAAGGAAAGCCATTTCTTCATTGGGGGCGTGAATGGACCCTGCGTGTTCAAAAGGTTTTCCTTCTTTTGTTTCTATAAATGCCTCGTAGGTTTCGAATTGATCAAGTTCACTTTTTTCAATGATTTCTTGATCAGTCGATTCGCTAATGCCCAATCGTGTTACCCGTGGGTCTAAAGATTTTAAGTTCATGCTAATGGTTTACGCAAGTGGGGCTACATATTTTGCTTTTGGCGCTAATAAGGCTTGTCGAACCCATGCGCCTCTTTCTTCGGCTACACGCCTAACAGCCAAGCGCTCTTTGTTACAAGGCCCATCTCCATTGATTACTCTTTTGAATTCTTCCCAATCTGGTTCCGTGAATTGCCACTCACCTGTTTCTGGGTCTTTTCTTAATTTTTCGTCAGGAAGGGTTAAACCTAGCTCCCAAATTTTTGGCACATACATGTCCAAGAATTGCTGGCGACATTCATCGTTAGACGACATCTTCACTTTCCAACGCATCAAAATTTCGGAGTGAACAGAAATCTTATCAGAAGGACCAAAGAAGTGCATCATTGGCGTCCACCATCTGTTGAACGCTTCTTGCATCATTTCGCGCTGCACTTTTGTGCCCGTGGCCAAATGAATTACACAGTGGTGACCGTATTTTAAATGGAAAGATTCTTCGGCACAAATTCTTTCTAAGGCGCGGCAATAAGGGCCGTAACTTCCTTTAGAATTGGCAATTTGATTTACGATTGCTCCGGCATCAACCAGCCATGAGATAAAGCATGAATCGGCCCATGTAAAGGCAGGGTAGTTAAATATGTTCGAGTACTTCGATTTGCCATTGATCAAATCAGTGATCATCTCTTCTCTCGGTTTACCCAAAGTTTCGGCAGCGGAGTAAAGCAACTGGGCGTGCCCAACTTCATCCTGCACCTTCGCCATAAGGGCAAGTTTTCTTTTAAAACCAGGGGCACGGGTAATCCAAGTACCTTCTGGTAAAGCCCCGATAATTTCCGAATGGGCATGTTGCTCAATCATTCGGGTCAGTTGCTTTCTATACAATTGAGGCATCCAATCTGAAGGCTCAATTTTCTCGCCTCTGTCGATTCTTGCTTCAAATTCTGCCAGTTTTATTGGATCCTCGTCAGTGAGGGCCGTAGCTTTCATGGCTTCGAATGAGTTTCCACCTCCGTACATATTAATTATTATTTAGTCCGTTCAACAATAGGCCCGATAGTCTTTTCCCAACTTCTTCTGGACTCAAACTACCATCAGGCTTATACCAATTGTGAGTCCAGTTTAACGAAGAAAGAATGGTCAGCATCATGAATTTATCATCTACTAGCTTAAATTCGCCAGTGGCCATTCCATCCTTTAATATCTTTTTGAATCTCCCTTCATAGTCATCGCGCATGGCTAAAAACTCACTTAGGAAGGGTTCACTCAAATGCCTCCATTCATTAAAGAAAACCGCAGAGGCATTCGTGTCTTTCGTAATTACTTTTATATGAGCGATCATGGCTTTTTCCATTTTCGCAGCATTGCCACCAGTTTCTTGGTCTACTTCCTGCCATGCACTATAGAATTCTTCCGCCATGCGAAAGCAAATACGCTGCAGAATTTCTTCTTTTGACTTGATATGTGAATAAAGACTTGCGGCTTCAATTCCCAAATCTTGCGCTAAATTGCGCATTGAAGTTGCAGCATAGCCCCTAGTCTGAAAAAGAGTGGTTGCTTTTTCTTCTATTTGTTGCTTTCTGCTTTTCTTTACGACAGTTTTCATTTGCTGCGAATATAAACATACTAACGTTCGTTAGCAAGAGATTGTTATTACCCACAATTTACACAAACCATGCAATTGAACGACCCTAATTTTGATAAAAGTGCATTCATCAAAAAGCTTGAGACCACTATCTATTTAATGTTTGTGTTACCTCTTGCTTTTTTTGGTTATGCCTTTTTGGAACGTGAAGCGAGCGGAGAACTACGATCTGTATTTTATGAGAACCCGGATATCATGTTTCATGCTGTAATGGCTGCTGGTATTGGTTACGTATTGATGAGAACCTTGACGACTTGGAAAAAGGATGCGCTTAAAGTTTTAAAGCAAATACCAGAGTTGGATATGAAGTTAATAAAGCTGCGGAAATCTATTCTTTATAGAAATCTAATGTGGTCTTTTGGTGCTATTATTGGCGCTTTTGGTTTGTACGAGAAAGGGGATATGGTTTATGCACTTGTGTTCAGTTTGTTCTTGGTTTTAATCACCGCTAATCGTCCGAGCCCAAAATATTTCGCAAACTTCTTTGGCTTGAAGGGAGAAGAGAAAAAGTGGATGGAAGGGTGAGCTGAGAGAGCGTCTATTGCATGTGCATGGAAAAATTACAGGCAAAAAAAGGCCGAATAGATTGCTCCATTCGGCCTGATGTTCATTAAGATTTTCTTTTAGAAAGTTACGCCAATTGTAATTGGGTTGAGTTCTGGGCCTTTTCCGTTTTCGAAAAGTTCGTTAAAATCATAAGTCATAAACATATCGAAACCGTTGATGCCTACTTGAAGCCTAGCGCCATACCTAAAGTCATTTACAAAGAAACCACCTTTGCTTTTTATTTTATCTCGGTCGCCATTGGTGCGGTCTATGTATTTGGCTTTGTTGCCTAATCGCAGGCCAGCATAGGGGCCAACTCCAATTCTGAAGCCTGTTCTGTGGCTAAACGAAACACGCACATCGTCTTCCTCATACTTTCTTACAATTCTCTTCCCTCGGCTAAAGTCGAACATAGGCACCGCTTTTACATTGAGGTATGATACTTTGAGTTTGCTTTTTAGGGCGCTTCCAATATTGGTTTCTTCTACAAAGTTGAGCTGACCACCGTTCGGGTCTAAACGCGTTGCTGAGTTTTCGAACTTGTAATTATACCAGCTAAAACCTCCGCCCCAATCTAAGTATAATGGGCCACTTACATAGGTAGTGTGGTTCCAGTTTAGGCCTATATAAACAGAACCTAAGGGCTTTACTTGATAAAGATCGCTGGAAGATGGGAAGCTTCCGTTGTTCAAATAGTTGTTGAAGCCAATTTCGAAATCAAGACTTTTTAATGTGCCGTGATCGTGTTGTTCAATGTATTCGAAATTTCTAGGTCTATTGCGTCTCGATCTCCAATCTGAATCCCAATCATCTTCAATTTCAAGGTTGATTCCTAAGAAACCCATGCGTAAGTAAAAGTCATTGTCGTTGATGAAGATACTGTTCGAGTTCTTTTTTGGGATACTAACTACTGTATCTAAGCGTTCGAGATCATCGTGTCTACCCCACATCCATTGGGCGCTGAGGCTCTGATTTACCAAAAGGAATCCTATGGCAATCAATAATATGTTGAATTGCTTTTTCATTTTTGTTGTATTTTATTCTGAGTTGTTGTTTTAAAAAATCACCCCAAAAGTTACAGGGTTAAGCCTTGGTGCGTTTGCTTCTTCTTCAAATAGTTCTGAGATGTCATAGTTGAAAAATAGATCAAAGGAACTCCATCCCATTTGGGCACGCAAACCATATTTGAATGGATTAATGTAAAGGCTGTCTTTGAATTTATCTTTCTGACCATCGCCATTCAAATCGTCATACTTGTATTTGGTGTGGCTACTGATTCTGTAGCCAGCATATACTCCGGCACCTATTCTGAATGAGTTGTATTTACCGAATGAGAAGGTTGGAACAAGGTGAACATTTAGGTGCATCATATTAATTTTACTTTTCTTACCTACTCGATCCATCCGTTCAACAAAATCAACTGATTTGTTGGCGCGATCAACTATCATTTCAACTCTCGTGTTTTCAAAGCTTAAATCTTGAATACTAGCACCAATGCCCCAATCTAGATAAAGTGGGCCTAGAATTCTTGTTGCATGATCAAAGTTAAGTGCAGCATACCACGAAGTGAGCGGGTTAAGTGTGAAAAGCGCGTCACTGCTTGGTAAGTCTCCGTCTTGTAAATAGTTGTTTAAACCAACGTAGATGTTCACAAAACTCTGAGTTCCTTTTCTTGGATAATATCTGTCGGAATCATACCTCCCGTTATTTTCCTCTAATGAGTTGTTTAAAACCTTTGGATTGTACTTGGCTTCAGGAACAGATTTAGAAAAATCCCATTCTGAGTTTTCCGTACCTCCTAGGTTGAAAGTTGAGGTTTTCGGCCCAACTTTCAAGTCTTGATTCAGGTACGCTTCGTTTTGAGCTTTGGCTAGGCTGCTGCTCAATACGACCAATAAGAGCATACCTATGACTTTTGTTGTAGTAATTGTTTTCATATTTCGAGTTGTTATTTTTCTTGTTTGTTATCTGGAGATTTTGTGTCGCCTTCACCTTCAGGGTCTACTCCATATTTGAGCTCATTGGCTACAAATTCATTCTTTGTGGTTCTCAAATCAGATAAGGTTTCTTTGGTTTTGCTCACGCCTTTGGCAATGCTGATCAATCCATCCATCATGCTGAATTTCTTCTTGCGTTGCATGTCAATCTCAAAGGATTCATCAGTGTAATCTTTTAATGTTAGTGGCATTAATTTTAAGTAATTGAAATCAACTGAAGTATTGACGGACAGGGTTTGAGTAATATCAATTTTATCTATGTTGATGATCACATGCGATTGATCAACCGATTCAATAATATCAATAGTTGGTTTAGTATCGACCTGTGCGGTAAGCTTTGTTGGTGCAGTGATTTGCTGCGGCTGAATGATTTGAATACTTGGGTCAGTCTCTTTTTCATGAGATTGATCTTCAGTATTTTCTTTCTCTTTTTCAGAAGGGTCAATGCTTTTTTGGTCAGGTGTTTTTACACCTTCATTCTCCACTTCTTTCTTGGCTTGAAGTTGTTCAATGTCGGCACCTGATTTATCAGCTTGATTGATATATAAAACACCAGCAGTAAGTATGATTACAACACTTGCTGCTATACTTAACCAGAAGAAAGCACCTTTTTTCTTTTTGGCAAGATTGCCTTCTATTTGACTCCAAGCATTTGCTGGGGGTGCTATTTTATGGCTGCCTAGTTTTTCTCTAAAGAGATCATCTATTGGGTTACCCTTCATTGCTCATTAATTTAACTTCCATACTATCTTCTGCTTGAGCTAACATCTTTTGAAGATGTGCTCTTGCTCTGCTCAATTGGGATTTCGAGGTGTTCTCGCTGATGCCCAACTTCTCTGCTATTTCCTTGTGAGAAAAGCCTTCAATGGCGTAAAGGTTGAAAACGGTTTTGTAGCCGGTGGGCAGTAAGTCGATCATTTTGTGCAAATCTTCCACTTCTAGGTGGTTGTGTAATTGCTGGTAATCGGGTTCTCTTTCTGCTTTTTCAATCTCTACTTCCAAAAACATGCTTTTGTTTCTTCGAATGTAGGTCAGCGATTCGTTGACCATTATTCTTCGAATCCAGCCTTCGAAACTTCCTTCGCCAGTAAACTGGTCGATTTTTCGAAAAACTTTAGTGAAACCACAAACCAAAACGTCCTCTGCTTCTTGTAGCTCGATCACATACCGTCTGCAAACAGAGTACATCAACGGAGCGTACTTTTCGTACAGTTCGCATTGCGCCTTTCTGTCGCCCTTACGGCAAGCTTCTACAAGCTTTTCTTCAGATTTTGACTTTTTGATTTGAAGCATTTTTTGGTTGATTCACAAGGTAGATGTATGAATGTTAAATTTGGTTGCATGGCCCTGATAAAAAATTCTACTTAGAGGGCTTTTCTTACTTTATTGAAGCGTAAAGTTCTTGATTTATAAAGAATTAACCCAACACGCTTTCGGTGTGTTGGGTTAAAATTGTATGGTTTGAAATGAATTTAAAATTTAGTGACTGTTGCTGATCTGCCTTTGTCTCGAATGTTTAACTGTCCTTTTCCTTTGTAGCTGATTGAGGAAAAACCTTCGGCTGTAACGTTCAAGTCTTGATTTACATTAATCCGAACTCGACTCTCATTGTCGGTTTCTATTTCTGCTATTTCTACATTGGCGTCATAACCATAGAGTCTGGCGTCTTTTTGTAAAAGGGCTTCTAGTTTATTTATGTTGTTAGACAAATTTACCCTCGCTTCATCGGTAAGAAAAAGCTCCAATTCATCAAATTGGCTATTTAGGTTCACAATGGCATTATCGAAAACCCTGATGTTAATGAGCTCTGTACGGAAGTCTTCAATGTTTAAATCTACATTATTAGAAACCCGAATTCTATCCAATTCAGGAACAGTAATGGTGATTTCCATATTTGAAGTTTCTTCTTCGTCCAATTTGAAGTCTACCCTAGATAAACTCAGTTCGTTGTTAAAAATACGTAAATCAGGAGTGCTGAATTTTGTCTTGCTTGACACTTCCATTTCATACTTATCTCCCTTCACTAAATTTACTTTAAAGCTGCTGCTTAGTTTCAAGCTTGAGAAATCATCAAGGTCGAATTTCTGTGTATTCGATTGAGCACTACCGTTACTCAGCGCTTCTTCTGATTCGCAGGTTAGGCATACTAAATCACCATCCTGAAAAACCCAAGTGTTATTATAGGCTTGTCTCCAGCTGTAGCCATACCTGAAGTATTGCAGAATCGAACGCATTCCTTCACTTATTTTGAATGGTCTACCTTCAGGAATAAAGAATGTAATATCTGCTTCCTGGGCTCTGAACTCTACCTTTTCAGGGAAGGTCATTTCCGAATCAAAAGTGATTGTATTGCCTTCAACTTTGTATCCGTAACTAAGCTCTTGAGCTCTTTTTTCAGCATCATCCAAACTTCTGCCTCTTGCCCTAAAACGCTTTTCTACCCTAAACTGATCAGAATCACTCATTCGAATGTCTAGGTCAGTAAAGTCAGAAGTGTAAGTATCATTGTAAGAATAGTAAGAATTATTATCCCATCTGTAGCCCCTTCTCGTGAAATGGCCATATCGAACTTCATTCATGCTAAGTGTTACCGTGTCGGCCGCTATTTCAAAATCTTCAGCAACTCTATAAATACCTTCATCTCTGAAGTCGCGCACTACATTCGGTAGCGTGGCAAAGGTGCCTAGAATGGCGATGAACCAAATTCCCAAAATACTCCAACCCACTGCTGGGCTCATGACTCTTCGCTTTGCTATAATTGTTATGCCAGCGATAAACAAATAGAGCATTGGAATAAATGCGGTGACGAATAAGAATATTAACCCCATTTCGGGAACCGTATTTCTAAACATTTCTATTGGGAAATAGGCCAAATCACTATCCCAAAAAAACCAGTCTCCATTGTAAAGCCCCATAAATACGCCTGTGGCTACTAATAGTGAAATCATTACAGATAATGCTGTGGTTGAGATTATTGCGCCTGTGATAATACGTATTACGGCAACTAGGAAAAGCATAAGTGGAGCGAAAGCACGTCCCAGCCCAACGAATATTTTACCGATTAACCGGAAAGGAAAAAGTAAAACTTTGGTAAATGTACCTTCCCCTTTTGGTTCAAAGTCTGTTGTTTTGCTCTTCTTATAGTTGGTGTCTATGTTCGACAAAGTAACTGGCTCACCTTTCATTTGCATTTTGTCGGTAAGTGAGTTTGCCTCTGGCGTTATAATCCATAAAATAATATAGAGTATCAAGCCTGTTCCAAAACCAAAAAGCAAGACTAGAAATATGATTCTAACAACCATGGTGTCAATATTAAGGTAGTTGGCCAAACCAGACGAAACCCCCCCAATTACTTTTTGATCAGGGTCGCGATAGAGTTTTTTCAAATTCTTGTTTTCGACTAAGTTGGTACTCCCAGGAGTAACGGCCCACATGATGAAGTAAGCAATGAAAACAATGCCACTCAATGGCCCTGCGAATACTAAACCAAAGGTGACTGCAAGTATTCCAACCCTCATCCATAAGGGATCGAAATTATAATAATGAGCAATTCCAGAAGCTACACCGCCTAAAATTTTGCGTTGCAAATCACGATAAAGCCTCTCCGTTTTTTCATAACCGGAAGTACTTCTACCTGATGAAGCGCTTTGACGATCTTCTTTGGTTTTCTTTTTCTTTTCTTCTTTTTTAGGAGCAGGCTCAAAATCATCCTCTTCCTCAATGGCCTCGAAATCTGAGATGTTTCCCATTGTTTTGATCAATGCGTTTACATCTTCAGCAGAAACAACTTGGTTGCCGTCCTGAAGCTTCTCTAGAAATATTTCAGCTACTCGGCCTTCTATGTCGGCTATGATTTCTTCACTGTCTTCGTAAGAAGAGAAATATTTATTGATGGAATCGAGGTAGTGTTTGAGGCTTTCGTAACCATCTTCCTCAATATGAAATATGATGCCACCTATATTTATGCTTATGTTCTTTTTCATGACGGCAGTATTATGAGTTGTTTTTTGTTATGATTTGAGATGCTGATTCGACCAATTGAAGCCAAGTACTACTTAAGCTATTTTTAAATTCTTTGCCCTCTTCGGTAATGGTGTAATATTTTCGGGGTGGGCCAGAGCTGGATTCTACCCATTTGTACTCCAGTAATCCCGCTTTTCTAAGGCGGGTGAGTAGTGGGTATAGTGTGCCTTCAACTACTATGATTTTCGCTGAAGTGAGTTCTTCGAGCATATCAGAAGCGTAAACTTCTCCTCTCGAAATAATATGCAGAATACAGAATTCGAGAATTCCTTTTCGCATTTGGACCTGAGTGTTTTCTAAATTCATCTCTTAACCTTTAAGATGTTCGACCTTTTCATATACAAACATACGTAAAAAGGTACTATGTGTTACATAGTACTATATAAAAAATATTTCCTCGTTTAATAAATTGTTAAAAACAGCTGTTTTGAGGTAGTCTGAATGTTTTTTGCTTACTTTGTGAAAGGGCATTAAAATATTTATGATACAGTTGAGTTCTATGTGTAACCTCAACTCCTATTATTAAATATGTTGAATTTTGATCATTGGAGGGATACGATTTACTCGTGAGAAGAAACCTTAAAAAGCTACAATGGGGGATGCTGTTAATTCCTCTATTTTTATATTCACCTAGACTACAAAGTCAAAATACGCCTAAATACAGCAATGAATTTTTGGCTATTGGCGTTGGTGCGCGAGCTTTGGCAATGTCCAATGCTATGACTTCCGTGGCGGATGATGCAACAGCGGCTTATTGGAATCCTGCTGCCCTTACCGATATTGAATACGCTCATCAGTTTACAGCACAACACGCAGCTTATTTTGCTGGAACAGCCAATTACGACTACATTTCTTACGCTGGAGCTATAGACTCCTATAGCCATTTTGCCTTGTCTATTATTCGGTTGGGAATTGATGACATTCCTGATACACGTTTTTTGTTCGATGACAACGGAAGGCTCAATTATGACAATATTGACTTTTTCAGTGCTCAGGATTACGCTTTTATTTTATCCTATGCCAGTTCTGTGGGGTTGATTTTTGGAAATGAATTTGGTCGAGGTTTGACTTTTGGGGTGAACTTTAAAGTAATTCGTAGAAAAGTTGGTGATTTTGCAGACGCTTGGGGTTTCGGGATTGATGCCGCCATGAAATACCGTCATTACGATTGGGACTTTGGGATAATGATCAGGGATGTGTCTACAACTTTTAATTCTTGGACAATTAACCAAGCTAACCTAGCAGCTATTTTCTCTCAAACGAATAATGATTTACCTGGAAACTCTCTAGAAATCACACTGCCTAAGCTTATTGCGGGTGCCTCACGAACTTTTCGTATTAATGAAAAAATAGGTGTACTAACTTCAGCCGATTTGGTGTTTAGTTTTGATGGTCGTAGAAATACTTTGGTCAAAACTGGTTTTGCCTCTTTCGAACCTCAACTTGGTTTTGAATTGGATTATGAAGATAGGTTTTTTGTGAGAATGGGTATTGGAAACTTCCAGAGAATAAAGGAATTCACGCGAGTGGATGGAGGTTCAGGACAAACCTATTGGGCTTTTCAGCCTAATATGGGACTGGGAATTAAACTCGATGATTTGGTGATTGATTATGCATTAACCGATATTGGAAATGTGGCTGAGTCACCATATTCTCATGTGTTTAGCCTGAAATACTCATTAGATGCCTTATCTGGCATGTATGCTAAGGATAAAAGAAAGGAGAGAGATGGGGAGGGTAAGTAAAGTCGCGTTTCTCTTCATTGCTAGTTTGATGATCATTTCTCAGGTGAGCTATGCTCAGTTGATTGGTAACGAGTGGATTAACTATGACCAATCTTATTTCAAAATAAAAACAGGTTCGGACGATATTTATAGGTTAACGTACGAGTCGCTTTTGAAATCAGGGTATAACTTTTCAGAAGCAGGTACGAATAATTTTAAACTATTCCACAGAGGTAAAGAAGTAGCAATTTCTGTGAATGATGGGGGAGATAGTGTGTTTGGTGCTGGCGACTTTATCGAGTTTTTCGGCAAGAAAAATGATGGTACTCAAGACACCGAACTTTTTAATTTTCCCGCCAATCAAATTCATAAATTTTATAACCTATTTTCAGATACAACCGCTTTTTTCCTTACCTCGTCTTCGGGCGCTGCGGGTAAAAGGATGGAGGTTTTGAATGAATCTAATGCTGGGCTTTCTCGAGTGCCCTCTCATTCAAATGAAGTCCTTCAGGTGTATACCTCTCAGTTTTCCTTTGGGCAATATTATCAAATAGGTAATCCAAGCGGTGAGGTGAAACTATCTCACTATGATCGAGGGCAAATGTTTGTTAGCGATACAATCATGAGAAATGAGTTTACTCTAAGAAGTGGGAAAACTTTTAGAGACTTCGTTATCAATAATGTGACTTTGGGTGTGAGTAGTCAGGGCACTCCGAGATTAACGGTACAAATTGTTGGCTTTAACAATCGGCTGCACAACACCTCAATCCATATTGGACCAGATACAGAACACTTAAGGACGATTTCACAAGATATACACCTGAATTATAGCAATTTTGGGACAGACACTAAGCAGATTGAATGGACAGATATTTCGTCAACAGGTCGGCTCGTTGTTAGGGTGGAGGCTGTAGGTTTTCCTGAAATACCCGATGATAGAGTAGCGGTTGGCTATATAAAACTTTCCTTTCCACAAGAGGTGGATGCCCAAGCACGTGATAAGCTCACTTTCAATTTGCCTGCAAAAGCAGGAAATAGCCTTTTGGAGGTGGAAAATGTAGTGGGTGAATCAGACTTATATGACATTACTGACTACCTGAATATTAGAAAGATAACCACTACTTTAACGGGTAGCAATTTGAGCGGTGTAGTCAGGTCTAATAATGAAATAAGGAAAATTTTTATGAAGAGGAGAAGTGCCTTCGTGACTCCAAAAATAGAAAAGGTGACCTTTAATTATGATGACGTTACCGATAATAATTATCTCATCATTTCACATCCGGAACTTAGGAAACCAGTGGCAGGACGCTATGATGACCCAGTTCAGGCTTACATAGATTATAGAAGCTCAATCGAAGGGGGGAATTTCAATGTGCTGTATGCCGATGTAACCAAACTTTATGATGAATTCAGTTATGGCGAGTACACTCCATTGGCCATTCGCAGGTTTGTACGTCATGTATATAACAATAGCAACCCTGAGTATTTGTTCATCATAGGTAGAGGTAGAAGGGTAGATAATCAGGTGCAAAGGTTACCTAATCCATTGGCCGTTTCTAGAAGGGATTTAGTGCCAACAATGGGGGCGCCAGGATCGGATATTCTGTATACTCAGGCTTTAGATGGTGTAGCCAATATTCCTACTATTCCAGTTGGAAGGTTATCTGTAAATATTTCTACCAGCGTAGCCAACTATTTGGATAAGGTCAAAGAAAAGGAAGCGACTATAAAAGATTCTCCATGGACCAAAAATATTGTTCATTTAAGTGGAGGGTTAACAAGTGACGAGTTAGTTCGATTTAAAGAATTTATCAAAGGCTTTGGTGATCAGGTAAGTGCCGATTATTTGGGTGCGAGCGTTAATAATGTTTCTAAAAACACGAATAACGCAGTTCAGAAATTCAATATTTCAGAGGAGGTAAATAAAGGTGTAGGGTTAATTACTTTTTTTGGGCATTCCTCTTCGAGTTTTACGGATATTGATATTGGAACGGTTTCCGACCCAAGTAATGGATATAATAATCAGGGTCGTTACACCGCATTTATAGTGAACGGGTGTCGCGGTGGAGAAATATTCGACCGAAGTTCTTTTGGAGAAGACTGGTTAGCTGCCGAAGGAAAAGGAGCTGTCAACTTCATTGCCCATACCGATGTAGGTATTCCCAATTCATTGCGAGATTATACGACTGAATTTTATAATCTATTGGCAGATACCTTATGGATGACCCAATCCATAGGTAATCTTCAGAAAGAAACCATTAAAAATTATTTGGCGAATAATTTTCAATTAGATCAAACTGATATTGCGGCAGTAGAACAGATTCTTTTACAAGGAGACCCCGCTATCCCTTTGTTTGGTCATGATAAGGTAGATTATATAATAAGAACTGAGGATATCTTTTTAAGATCCAAAGATGGAAGAGAGATCACTGCAGCTTCACCATTTTTCGAATTAGGCGTAATCGTCAACAATGGCGGTAGAACAAGTACCGATTCGCTGTCTGTTTCTGTAAATAGAAAACTCGATGACGGAACCGTGGTGAATTTGCCTTCTGTAAAAGTGAAGCCAGTTCGTTATCAAGACACTGTTTTCTATGAAATCGCAAATCAGGGATTAGATTTCTTTGGGGAAAATCGGTTCGAAGTAATTTTAGATGCCGAAGGCAGTGTGACCGAAGGTAGCGAGCTGAATAATAGTGCTGAAGCTTCATTTTTCTTTCCAGCAAAAGGAACATTTAATACCGCCCCTTTTAACTTCCAAACGATTAATACCACTTCGGTGGATTTGGTGGTACAATCTGCTGATCTTAAATTGAATGATAGGTCATATGTAGTGCAAATTGACACAGTCAATACCTTTGATAGCCCTTGGAGAAAGAATCAGATTTTGACAGGAAAAGGAATCAGCACTTGGAGTTTGGACTTAATAGCTCCAACCGTCAATGACTCTATTCAATACTATTGGAGAAGTGTTTTTCAAGATGAACAAATTATTGACCCTATTCCTTGGTCAAACTCTACCTTTACATATATAGAAAATAGTGATAGAGGTTGGGCGCAAACAGAATTTGATCAGCTAGAGAGTCTAAGGTTAAGTTCTGTGGCTAAAAGTGAGGATAATGAGGTTTGGGTGTTTGCTGGAACGAGTACCAGCATCGAAATTGAAACTTATGGTTCGGAGCACGCGAGTGGTCAGCGTGCTTCTGATGTAGTCGTAAATATAAATGGGCAAGCCATTATTCCCGCTAACCCGTGTAACCTAAGTACTTTCAATGCGATTGCTTTTAATAAAGACAGTGGTCAACCTTACTTTGTGCTTCAAACCGATGGCGTTTTTGACGAAAATGATCCGCTCAAGTGCGGCAGATCTCCAAGCTATATCAACTCATTTACCAATCAGGCATTGTCGGATGTGAATGTTTTGCCTGCGCAAAGTTTGATGCGCCAATATGTTGACGGTGTTGACGATCAGGACTTTGTGCTTTTCTTTTCCGTAGGTCAATTGACTTATAACACTTGGCGAACCGATGTACGTGACGATATGGAACGAGTAGGAGCAAGCCGGTTTACAATCAATGGATTGCAAACGGGGGAACCTTATATTATGTATGGTAGAAAAGGTCAAGTGGCAGGTCAGGCGCAAGAAGTGGTTGGCGAACCGATTGGGGCAGATGATAATGCTCGAAAAGCAAGAATTACTTTTGATGCTGCCATTGTAGCCAGTATTGATAGTGGAAGTGTTCAGTCACCAACAATTGGCCCAGCTACTGCTTGGGGTAGATTTACCAAGGATATTCAATTGGGCTCTACTGACGAAATAATATTCAATATAGTGGGGGTGGCACCAAATGGCACGGAAACTATACTGTTTCCAAATATTGCTTTTGACGATGCTGACTTAAGTGCTGTTGATCCCGTAAAGTATCCATACCTCAGGTTTTATGTAGTAATGAAAGATAAGGCGTTGGCCACTCCTCCACAGCTTAAAAGCTGGTCGATTTCATTTGCGGGTGTTCCGGAAGGTATAGTGTCATTACAGAATAATAAGAATACTAACATTGAACTGGACGAAGGAGAACCATTTAATGCCCTGTTTAGGTTCACTAATATTTCTGAATATGATTTTCAAGGGCCACTGGAAGTACGTTATATTTTGCGAAATCAAATTACGGGAGAAGAAGTAACTGCTACCATTGAGATCCCTGCTGTAGCCGCAGGCCAGTTTGTAGATTTCTCTTTGCCTGTTGACACCAAAGGAAAAGTGGGGCTGAATGACCTGCAAGTGTTTGTCAACAATGGAGGAGAACTAGAGCAGTACTTTAATAATAATGTAATAAGGCTCGAAAGTTTTTTCAATGTGCTAAGAGACGAGACCAACCCCGCCATTGATGTTACTTTTGATGGGGTCAATATTTTAGATGGAGATATTGTTTCACCAAGGCCCTTGGTGGCCTTAGAATTAAGAGATAATAACCAGTTCCTATTAAAAACCGACACCCTTGGAGTTGAAATTAAGTTGGGTTCCGCTTGTGACGGATGCCAACTAAACCGAATCAACTTTTCAGACCCGAATGTGACCTTTACCCCGGCTAGCGAAAACTCTAATTATAGAGTCCAGTTTCAACCAGCAGGACTTGAGGATGGTGTTTACTCATTGCAAGTAGAAGCGACCGATGCTTCAGGAAACCAATCAGGAATTGGGCCTTATACTATTACTTTCGAAGTAATCAATGAGGCTACCGTTACCAATTTCTATCCATATCCAAATCCTTTTTCAAGTAGTACAAGGTTTGTGTTTACACTGACAGGATCAGAAATTCCTGATCAGGTAACCATTCAGATTTTTACGGTTTCAGGGAAAGTGGTGAGAGAAA
This sequence comes from Roseivirga sp., assembly GCF_034669765.1. Lineage (GTDB taxonomy): Bacteria > Bacteroidota > Bacteroidia > Cytophagales > Cyclobacteriaceae > Roseivirga. The sequence continues at coordinate 202,815 of NZ_JAXMOQ010000005.1, read as the reverse complement.
TTACCCAAGATGAACTCGGGCCAATCCGCATTGGAAATAATATTACCGATTACGCATGGGATGGCAAAGATGAGTTTGGCGATCAGCTTGCCAATGGTACTTATTTGTATCGTGTAAAGCTTAAAGCCAATGGTCAAGATTTGGGTGCTCGCGTTACCAAAGGCGACAGAGGCTTTAATAAACTGGGTTTTGGTAAGTTGGTTATTTTGAGATAAAAGCCTGTTGATAAACATAAACTTCCTGAATGTTCGATAGCAGAGAATATCCTAAACCTTTAGAAGAAACTACCTTCGAACGATGGCTTGAAGAAGGCCGCGAAAGTAAAATGCGCTATGAATATATGCTAGTGGTTTGGGACGATCTGGAAAGTGATTATCATCCCGAATATGTCGAAACTAGAACGTTAATTAACAAACACCCTTTTTGGGGAAACGCTACTGGGCACAGTACAACTGTTGCAGTTTACGACTTATACTCTGAGGCACGGATTACAGTGCAGTAATCCATGAATAAACTTGAAACCTGGACAAGAGGGTTCTACATACGATAGCTCAAAGCACCAGAAGGGCATTTAGCGATTTGGTCTTTTAAGGCTTGTGTCGAAGCATTTTCAGCTTTGATCCACGGTTTTTCTTTGGGGTTATAAACTTCCGGTAATGCTTTTACACATTCGCCAGCATGAATACATTTTTGTGGTTTCCAAACCACGGTGAGCTCACCGTTTGAATATTCCTTTACAATCTCATTTTCCATAGTTCAAGATAAAATATTTTCTGAAAAAATGGGAATGTTTTGAAATTCTGGACGGATTAGTTAATCCCAAATACCATTGCACTCAGTAAGAATTATGGGCTGATCGTCTGTAATCAAAATGGTGTGTTCGTGTTGGGTAATGTAGCCTCCTTTATTGCCTATCAATGTCCAACCATCTCCTAGCTCCACTGCTTGGGTTGAGTGGGTTGAAATAAAGGTTTCAATGGCCACGGTGGTGTTTTTCTTGAATCTTTGATGATTGCTTTTTACTCTGTAATTCAAAATACTATCAGGCGACTCATGTAGACTTCTACCTACCCCATGACCGGCTAAGTTTTTAATTACCCTAAACCCTGATTTCTTTGCTTCGGTCTCGATGATCTGACCAATGTCTGCTATTTTCACTCCCCCTTTAATGCTGTGAATGGCTTTGTGGAGAATGCTTTTAGAAGCATCCACTAAAGGCTGATGATTATGAATGTCTTTCCCTAAAACAAAAGAGCCTCCATTGTCTGACCAAAACCCATTGAGTTCGGCAGAAACATCAATATTAATGAGGTCACCTTCTTTTAAGATTTTTGTTTCGGAAGGAATTCCGTGCGCACCTTCTTCATTGATACTAATGCATGAATAGCCCGGAAAACCATAAGTTTCAAAGGGGGCTGACTTGGCACCATGGCTTGTTAAAATCTGTCCTCCGTAATCGTCTAATTCTTTGGTGGACATGCCAATTTGGGCATATTCGCGCATTAGCTTTAATGTAGTGCCGACTACTTCGCTAATTTTTTTCATTCCAATTAATTCAGACTCTTTTGAAATAGACATATTTATTTAAACCGTTTTAGGTAAGAAGACTAGCCGCAATTTACGGAGAATTCAAGAGTAGGCTAGCGGATTGTGATCAATAAAAAAACCTCCCGTAAATCGAGAGGTTTTGTACCCAGGGCCGGAATCGAACCGGCACGATCGTGAAATCATTGGTGTTTGAGACCAACGCGTCTACCAGTTCCGCCACCTGGGCAGGTGTTGTAATTGGGGATGCAAAAATGAGTAAAGATTTTTTATGAAACAATAGCTTCAGCCAGTAAATTTCACTCTACTTGAATAAAACCTTTGAGCGAAAAAGCAACGGGTTTATCGACAAATTTAGCCTTGGTGGCTTTCCATACTTCGCCAAATAATTCCGAATGGCGGTAGCGGTTCAGTGCTTCTTCGTTTTCCCAGTGACTATAAGTAGCGAAAACGCACTCATCATTATAATCTCGCATCAATTCTAGGTATTGGCAACCTTCAAAGTGACGAATGCGGTCTTTGGTTTCGTTAAATAGTTCGATAAAGGCCTCTACTTCTTCGGCCTTAAAAGTCATTCTTACAATTCTTGTTAACATTATTCTTCAAATTGAATGAGAATAGGGCTGTCGTAGCTCAAGCCCAAAAGCGTAGAGGCATTTCCCTGATTGATTCCTATTTCCAGCACATTCAAACTATTGAATACGAAAAACACATCTCCTTGCTCTACATCATAGTAATTCGAATGGATACTAGGGGCCGATTCTCTGCCAAACACCAATTTATAATTTCTGTTCTTACTCAGAATATCGAAATCCACTTTACTGATATTGGTGATTAAGTTGCCATAATGATCCACTCGAATAACATGACCAGAAATTTCTTTTTTGGTAGCGCGAGGCTTTCTTAACATTAGTTGCGTGTATTCTGTAACTGCCTCACCCAAAGCTGAAACATCTTCATTAGCGGCCAAGCGCAAAACAAAATCTGCCAAAATTCCCCGCTGAGGAAAAGTAGAATTATCGTCAGCGGGTAACTTTACAATGCTTTCTGGAGTTTTATCACTGATCAAACTTAATATTCCGTTATCAGGGGCAACAAAAAAATGATCTTCAATTTTAGCCGCTAAATAAGAATCTTGATTAGCTTGTGCTACGTTAGTGCTTAGCAGGTGTAGGGTGCCTTTGGGGAAATCCCTGAATACGGAACTTACCACAAATGCCATATGGGCAATATCGAAAGGTTCGATATCGTGACTAATGTCGATAAGTTTTAAAGTACTGTCCTTAGAAATCAAAGAGGCCTTTAACGCGGCCACGTAATGGTCGGTGTGTCCAAAATCAGAAGTTAAAGTGACAATGGCCATAAAAGACTATTCGGTTAAAATTTCTAAGTTTGTGAATAGCAAAAGTATCGAAAATTTTGAGGCTTAATAAATCAAATAAAACATAGTTAAGCGTTTGGTAGAAAAATTAATTATACTCGAAAACATAGCCATGGTCGATTTTTTGGGCATGGCAAATGAGAACATCAAAGAAGTAGCCTCTGCTTTTCCTAAAAGCAAGATTGTATCGAGAGGTAACGAGATTCTCATTCAAGGAAATGCCTCAGAGATTATCCAGATTAATGATATTCTGAACTCTTTGGTGCAGCATTACCATAAGTTTGGCAAGGTGACACAAGACAATGTGAAATCTTATATCAAGAGTGAAGCGGAATATGTCAATGGGCAAAGCGATGAAGGTGTTTTGGTGTATGGCAACAGAGGCAATACGATAAAGCCGAAAACGGCAAATCAACGAGCATTGGTGAAAGCCGTTGAAGAAAATGATATAGTTTTTGCTGTAGGGCCAGCTGGAACGGGTAAAACCTACATTTCAGTAGCCATGGCCGTACAAGCCTTAAAAAATAAAGAAGTAAAGAAAATAATCATTACGCGTCCGGCTGTTGAGGCAGGAGAGAATTTAGGTTTCCTTCCGGGAGATCTTAAAGAGAAGATTGACCCTTATTTAAGGCCGATTTATGATGCACTAGATGAAATGATTCCTTCGGAAAAGCTGAAATTTTATCAGGAGAATAGAGTTATAGAAATAGCGCCATTGGCCTATATGAGAGGCAGAACGCTTAACCATGCGTTTATTCTTTTGGATGAAGCCCAGAATACCACGGCCATGCAAATGAAAATGTTCCTGACGCGTATGGGGCCTAGCTCTAAGGTAATTGTTACAGGAGATATATCTCAGATTGATTTGCCGCGAAACCAAAAATCAGGTTTGGCTGAGTCGCTCAGGATTTTGAGTGGCGTTAAAGGAATTGCAAGAGTAGATTTAGATGCCAAGGATGTGGTACGCCACAGATTGGTGAAAGAAATAATTTCGGCTTACGATAAACACCAAGAAGAAAATGATAAGAGTAAAAAAAGTGGAGAATCAGGAAGAGCTTAATCAAGCTTTTGCCATCCGTGAAAAAGTATTTATTGAAGAGCAGCTTTGCGACCGTGAGGAGGAATTCGATGAATTCGATGCGGAGTCCACTCACTTTATCGCTTATTATCAGGGTGAACCAGCTGGAACTTCTCGGTACCGAACCACAAAAAAAGGCGTGAAGCTAGAGCGTTTTGCTGTGTATGAAGAATACAGGGGGAAAGGTGTAGGTAAGCATTTGGTTCAGGTGGTTTTGGCCGATGTTCAAAGTCATGTGGCCAAACCTGGTACTTTAATTTACCTGCATGCCCAACTCACCGCAATGCCATTATATACTAAATATGGCTTTAAAAAAGTAGGTGAAAAATTCGTAGAAGCGGCCATTGAGCACTTCGAAATGCGAAAAACAGTTTAGTGTTTTGTTTCCCCAGTATTAAGAAAATGTAATGCTAGCCTGCGGGCTGGTTAGGGTATTGTTACCCTTTTTGCAGATGTTAAAATCTAACATTTTCCTGTGAATGGTAGCCATAGTTTTGTGCAAAAAACAACACTATGAGACTAAAATTCTACCAAATCAAAATCAATAGTAGGCAACTGGGGATGACCCTGCTATTGTTGACCTGTATGGTCTTCCAATCCCTAGCACAAGCAACAGATGCTACAATTCAAGGGGTAATCACCGCAACAGACGGTAGCACTTTACCAGGCGCAACCATCCTTGTAAAAAACACGGCTACTGGTTTCCAAACAGGGACAGTAACCAATTCAAATGGAGAATATCGCTTTATTCAAGTACCATTAGGTGGCCCTTACGAGATCACCGCTTCTTTCGTGGGCTACGGTTCCAAAAAGAAAGAAGGTTTTATGGTAAACCAAGGTGACCAGTTAAAACTCAATTTTGAATTATCTGAGGCGGTTACGGAAATGGAAACCATTGTAGTCACTGGAGATCAAATCCGTTCTTCAATTGACAGACAAGGTGAGGCCACTATAGTAAGTACTCAGCAAATTCAAAACTTGCCTTCTGAAGGAAGAAACTTTACTCGTTTGGTGAGTTTGTCTCCATTGCAAGGCGGAGGGAGCTTGAATTTGGGTGGGCAAAGGAGAACTTCAACCGGAGTTACTATTGATGGTTTGAACGCTAGAAATACATTGACCGCTGGTGAAATCGGACAAGGTCCATATACCATTTCACAGGAAGCGATTAGAACTTTCGAAATTTCAACAAATGATTACGATGTAACGCAAGGCCGTCAAGGCGGTGGTGCTATTAAGGCAGTGACCAAGTCTGGAACTAATGATTTGCAAGGAAGCGCTTTTGTTTACCATAGAAACGACAAGCTTCAAAATGACCTTGACATTAGAGAAAATGAAAGAACTGCTGACTTTAACAACACACAATATGGTGTGAGTTTAGGTGGGCCAATCATTAAAGATAAAGTTCACTTTTTTGCAGTGTTCGAAAGACAAGAGGCAACTGATCCACTTTTCATTGCTGACATTCAAACCGCTGATGATGAAAATAGATCAGGGTTAACCAAAGCTAATTTGGATAGATACCTGCAAATTGCAAGAGCAAAATATGGTTTGAGTGCAGATCAGCAAGTAGGTCAATTTGAGCGTTCGTCTGAGGCAAGTACCTTCTTTGCAAGAGTTGACTGGCAGTTGAATGACATTCACAGATTGACCATCAAAAATAACTACAACAAATACACAAACCCATTCAGTACTAGCGATAACTCTAGCTTTGAATTGGCAGAAAGTTATTCTGACTTCAACTCTCAAGAAAACACTTTGGGAATTTCATTGCGATCGGCTTTCAATGCCAATTTTACGAATGAATTCAAACTCCAATATCAGCATGCTGAAAGAGCTTACAACCCAAGCTCACAATTGCCTTCTTCAAACATTCCTAGAGCAATTGTAAACGTTCAGTCTACACTTCCAAATGGTTCTTCGGCCAGTAGAACTGTTCAGTTGGGTGGTCAGCGTTATTCTCCTGAAACCAACTTGGAGAACATGATCCAGTTCACTAATACGGCTTATTTATCAAGAGGAAATGTGAATTTCACTTTCGGAACAGATAACATGATTACCTATTTGGAGACCCTACTTTCAAATGAGCAAAATGGTCGTTTCTTCTTCGATTCACTTGATGATTTCGAAAACCTAATGCCTAGCCGTTATGCTAGAGAAGTGCCATTGCAAGGCTTGCCAATTGTTAAGCAAACTGTTTTGGACTTATCTCTTTTCGCCCAGGCAGAGTTTACATTACACCCAGATTTTGAAGTGATTGCTGGTGTAAGGTGGGATGGAACAATCTTTACTGAAGCAGCTGAGTTTAACCAAACGGTATTCAATGAATTGGGAATTAGAACGGATAACCGTCCTCAAGATTTGGATAACATTCAGCCAAGGTTACAAGGGATATGGAATATTGGAGGGAAAGATTCAGACATCATCAAATTAGGTGGTGGTATCTTCAACTCTCAGCCGCATTACTATGCTCAGGTAAACAATATCCAAAACTCTGGAACTTTGCTAGGTGCTATTGATGTAACTGGTGCCGATGTTCCAACTCCTGATTTTAATGCATACAGAAACGACCCAAGCACAGTTCCGGGCGTACCAGCTGGTCAAATTCCTTTCAGTACAATTAACGCAGTAGGGGATAATTTTGAAGTGCCAACTACGGCTAAATTCAATATTGATTACACCCACTACTTTGGTGATAAGTATTCAGTTTCTGTAAACTATTTGGCGAGTAAAACCACCAATAACTACGTTTATCAGGAAGCAAACTTGGTAAAAGATCCATTCTTTGTAACCAATGAAGGTAGAGAAGTATTTGTACCAGCAAACACTATCACAGCAGGCGGTATTACCGATTGGACCAACAGTAGAATTTCGAGCCAAGTAGGTAGAGCTTTGGTGTTAGAATCTGACGGAGAAGTAAAGCAGCATGCGATTATCATTTCTGGTTCTGCGCAAGTAGGAAAAGACGGTTACTTTAATATTTCATACACAAGAAATAGCTCAAAAGATAACTCTTCTTACAACTGCTGTGTAGCCAATACTTCTACTTTCTTGCCTGTTACGGGTGATCCAAGAGATTTGAATTACGGTTATTCTGACAACAACTTCCGTTCGAAATTTGTAATAAACACCGCTTCGCCTTCTTTCCACGGTTTTGTATTAGGAGCTACGGTTACAGGTTCAGGAGGGAGCCCTTTCAACTTTGTAGTGGATAATAACAACAGAAGTGCCAACGGTGATTTCAACTTGTCAAACGATCAGGCTTACATCTTCGATCCGAACGATGCGAACACTCCTCAAGCGATTAAGGATGGTTACAATGATATTTTGAATAACCCAGAGGTGTCTCAGAATTTCAAAGATTATCTAAAAGATAACTTCGGTCGTTTTGCAGAAAGAAACGCAGGTGTGAACGGTTTCTATGCCAACATCGACCTTCGTTTATTGAAGAAGATTAAGCTAACAAATGGTCATGGTTTAGAGCTTTCTGCCGACCTATTCAACTTTGCCAACTTCTTAAATAGCTCAAAAGGTAATAGCCATGAATACAGCAGAAATTTAGAGTTAATGAGAATCACAGGCTTTGATCAAGTAGCTAAGTCTTATGATTATTCAGTGCAAACTGGAGCTGGTAACGAACCAATTAACGGAACACCATGGAGAGTTCAGGTTGGTTTACGCTACACTTTCGGTCAATAATAGTTTTTCAAGATAGATAGATTAGAGTGCTAGGAGTGGGGGCGAAAGCACCTGCTCCTTATTTTTAAATAGACATAACATGAAAAAATATACAGCAATAATTTTAGTGATGTTTTTGGGCTTGGGCCTAAATGCTCAGCAGTCAGAACATGTGGTTTTGATCTCAATTGATGGTTTCCGTCCAGATTTTTACATGGAGGCCAAATGGCCTGCGCCAAACATGAAATGGATGGCCGAAAACGGAACAAAAGCAGAAGGAGTTCGTGGAGTATACCCTTCGGTAACTTATCCATCGCACACTACCTTGATTACAGGTGCTAAGCCTGCTCGTCATGGCATTTATTACAATTCTCCATTCGAAGAAAAAGGGCAGACGGGTGCTTGGTATTGGTACGAAAACGAGATTAAAGTACCAACCCTTTGGGATGCAGTTCGAGCGAAAGGAATGAAATCAGCCGCTTTTATTTGGCCCGTTTCCGTAGATGCGCCTATCGATTATAATATTCCTGAGTATTGGTATTTGAAAGAAGGAACTGATCGTATCGAGCCAATGCGTGATAAGGACATTCCGAATGGATTTTTCGAAGAGCTTGAAAGAGAGGTTTTAGGAAAAATGAACAACAACACTTTTAATGGTGAGTTTTTCAACAGAGAAGATAGAACAGGCGAAATGGCCGCTTATGTGTTAGAAAAGCACAAACCTAATTTCATTGCATTACACTTAATCGGTACAGATCATTTTCAGCACCAAGGAGGTAGAGATGGTGAAATGGTGCCTTTTGCTGTAGCTGCAGCCGACAGAGCGATCGGCAAAATAAAGGAAGCTGCTGAAAGAGCTGGAATTCTGGATAAAACCACTTTTATCATTTCAGGAGATCATGGTTTTGTGGATGTACATTCACTTTTGAGCCCGAATGTTTGGTTGGCAAATGCAGGCTTAATGTCTACTGCTCAAGATCGTGGAAATTGGAAAGCTGCTTTTCACACTTCTGGCGCAGCTGCTTTTTTAATGTTGAAAGACCCTAAGGATACCAAAACTTTGAATCAGGTAAAGCAGATTTTAAATGACCTTCCTGAGAAAACTAAAAAGCTTTTTAGAGTAGTATCGAAAGAAGAATTGGCTCAAGTAGGTGCCGATCCAAATGCATTTTTGGCCATCGCACCGATACCAGGTGTGGCAATGTCTGGTTCAGCTTCTGGTAATGATTTGAAAAGAGGCTCAGGAGGAACACACGGATATTTTCCTGATTTCAAACAAATTGAAACTGGTTTTGTGGCTTGGGGAGCTGGTGTTACTAAAGGTAAGCTTGTTCACAAAATGGGCTTGGAAGATGTAGCTCCTGTAATTGCAGCTTTACTAGGTTTGGATTTTACGGCACCTGATGGAGTCTTGTTTCCAGGTATTATAGAGAAAAAATAAGTATTATTTATGGTTGGTTTGCTTTGCGAACTGGAAATGTTGCAGAAAAAAAGGGATCGTATTGATCCCTTTTTTGTGGTTAAAAAGTGGTGGTGATTTATCTGACTTATGCTGTTCTTTGTCGTCTTGCTGGAGTTATTTTCTTAATCACTTGACTCACGGTTTGGCGTGTCATGCCTGTTAGGTCACCGATCTCCTGTTTGGTAAGCAATGAGAATAGGTGATGTTTGCGGTTTTCTGAATCCACAATTTCTCGGTCAAAGTCATTGTAAATTACTTGCAGGCGTTCTATGCTGTTTGCCGATCTTATACTGAATAAGCGAGCTTCAGCAATGCTCCATCGCCTTACTGCATTTTTGTTGAACCACTCTGAAACGGCAGAGTCTTCGACAATGATTTTTTTAAAGAAATCGAGAGGGTACACACGTAAATGGCAAGGAATAATGGTTTTGGCGAATTCGAAAAACTGCCCATTTAAGTATTTTAAGTTACCAAAGGTATCTGGAGCACTAAGAATGTCGTAGGTGATGTCTTGCCCTTGACTTCCATAACTGCCCAATTTTACGGCACCAGATACAATTTCATAAATAGAATTGGTCTGCTGGCCAGGTTGGTAAATCTGTTGATCCTTAGCAACATAGATTTCTTTTATCAGTCGATCTAATGGGTAAGCATTAGACGAACGAAGAAGTTCGATCAGGTTCATTGTTTAGGCTGTTGAGTTGGGCCAAATTTAGAAACTGGAAAAGAACAGAAGTGAATTTTAGTATTATGCTTTCTTTACTTTGGACAACTGGCTTCAGTATTTTTAGTATTCTCTTCATTATAATAAAGCAAATAATTATTTTGATTGTGTGAATTTTAGTGCATTTCCATTTATTCGATTCTCTGCTGCATTTATCCTTGGGGTGGTTGTTTATCATTACTGTCATGAGTGGATTGATATTAACTTTTGGTTACCTAGTACACTTTTTGTCCTCTATGTTTTTCTAGCCATTCGTAACTCTTTGCGCTTCCAATATTTGCTCTCTGTTTTGGCCTTGACTATTCTTTTTTGTTGTGGTTTCCTTAGGTTGAAGGAGCATAGGATTGATAATTCACCCGATCATTTACTGTACATCAACCAACAAATTGAAACTTACCGAGCGGTGATATATGAAGAGCCAGCCATGAAGGCCAATTCGATCAATGTTCGACTTCAAGTTACTGATGTGCTTGCTGAGCAATGGCAAGCAGCCTCGGGTTATGTCAATGCTTATGTCAGTAAAGAAGCTGGCGCAAAGCTTCAGTATGGTGATGTTTTATTGGTCAAAGGTGCGCCAAACCTGACCGAAGCACCTGCCAATCCGGGCGAATTCCACTTCAAGAATTATTTGGTCTATAATAATATCTTCCATCAGCAATTTATCGGAGAGGATTTTCAATTGCTTGGATCTGATCTACCTTGGTGGAAATGGCCTATAGCCGCTTCTATCCGCATCAGAAACCAGTGTGCCGAATTGCTAAAAGCCAGAATTTCAGATCCAGATGCCAGGGGTGTTTTGTTGGCCATTACTTTAGGGGTGAAAGATGAATTAGATACCGAACTTCAAACATCATTTTCGGCAGCAGGCGCCATGCACGTGTTGGCCGTTTCTGGTTTGCACGTGGGGATTATCTACGGAATTATCGTCCTGGTTTTTAAACGAATAAAACTCAATACTTGGAAAAGACGCTGGTGGATGGCGGTCATCAGTATTGCGCTTCTATGGTGTTATGCCTTCATTACGGGGCTCTCACCTTCTGTACTTCGGGCCGTGACGATGTTTTCGTTTGTGGCCATTGCCAAAGCCAAAAACACCAATAGTAGTATTTATAATACGCTGGCCGCTTCAGCTTTTGTGCTACTTTGTTGGAATCCCTACCTCATTATGAGTGTAGGTTTTCAATTGTCATATTTGGCAGTTTTTGGTATTGTTTACCTTCAACCTAAATTTTACGGCTTATTCGATATTCATAACCTTTGGTTGGACAAGGTTTGGGCAATAAGCTGTGTTTCTCTAGCGGCTCAAATTGCGACCGCACCTTTGAGTATGCTTTACTTTCATCAGTTTCCGAGCTATTTTCTGTTTTCCAACTTGTTCGTAATTCCAGCCGCTTTTGCCATGCTTGTTATGGGTTTGTCGGTCTTAGCCCTAGGCGCAATTCCATACATGGGTGAAGCTGTAGGCTGGCTCACCGAAACCTTTGTTCGAATGGTAAATGCGCTGGTGCATTGGGTAAGATGGCTTCCGGGTAGCACTATGGATGGCATTCATCTAACCACGGGCGAAACATGGTTGATTTATGGTGTTATTCTAATGCTCATCATTTTAATGGCCGAAAGACAATTTAAATATATGATCTGGTCGGTTGCATTTTGTGCATTGTTCGCATTAAGTCAGATCAATCATTGGAAGAGTTATGAAAATGCAGAGTTCAGTGTGTTGAATGTATCGGGGGAATCCGTATTGGATTTTAGGGTGGGAAATAAAAGCAAGCTGGTGGCCGATACTTCATTCTCTCTAAATTTAGATCGAATTCAATTCCATTTAGAACCCAAAAGGCAATTGGCAGGCAGCAGCCTACTTCCGTCCGAAGATCAGTTAGAATTGGTGATTGAAGATTTGAATGGGCATCAGTTGATTGTTTTTGAAGGCCAGCGAATTTTTAAACTTAATCAAAAAATCAAGGTTGAATTTGAAAGACCTGTGGAGGTGGATTACCTCATTCTTTCTAATGAAAGTGTTTACGACTTAGCTGATTTAGATGGCAAATTTGAGTTTCAAGAATTGATCATAGATAAATCAAATCGGAAGTTCTTGTCCGACAAGCTGACAAATCAGGCAGAAACGCTAAATTTGAAAGTGCACTCCATCTATCGCGATGGCTATTATTCAAGAATATGGAAGAAATGACTTTAGTGAAATACGAAGTGGCCAACCGGATTGCTACTATTACCCTCAACCGACCAGAAAAAAGAAATGCCCTAAATGCGGAAATGGTAACCCAACTTAAACAGGCATTTACTCAGGCAAAACAGGATGAGAGGGCAAAAGTGATTGTGTTACAGGCCGCTGGCGATTCCTTTTGCGCTGGTGCTGATTTGGCTTATTTACAACAACTTCAGAATAATACTTTCGAAGAAAATTTAGCCGATTCAAATCATTTGAAAGAGCTTTTTTTGCAAATCTATCAGCATCCTAAAGTGGTGATTGCTAAAATTCAAGGCCATGCCATTGCGGGTGGTTGCGGTTTGGCTACAGTTTGTGATTTCTCATTCACCGTTCCCGAAGCCAAATTTGGTTATACCGAAGTCCGTATTGGTTTCATTCCGGCCATTGTTAAGGTTTTCTTGCTACGAAAAATAGGCGAAGGAAAAGCGAAGTCACTTTTGCTTACCGGTGAATTAATTCCAGCTGAACTGGCCGAATCTATGGGACTCGTAAACACGGTAGTAGCGCCTGAGAATTTGGATATGGAAGTAGCCAATTTTGCGCAAATGTTAGTAGAGAAAAATTCAGGTCAATCCATGGCTTATACCAAACAAATGATTGCGGCCGTGCAAAGCATGGATGTGGAAGAAGGCTTAAACTACGCTGCCGAAATGAACGCGAAAGCCCGTGCCTCGGAAGATTGCCAAAAGGGGATTGCCGCTTTTCTGAATAAGGAAAAGATTGTTTGGTGAGTTTTTGGCGATCTCTGGAAATCAATTGAGTACAGAATCATAACCGTTGAGTGTAACCATAAAACAGTTGGTGTTGTCCAACTTTTAGAAGCATAGGTTATTGCTTACATTTCTATTGGTTTAAACTCAAAAGGTCATGTTAAAAAATTATGCAAAGGTTGCCATGAGAAATCTCATGCACCACAAAGGTTACTCATTCATCAATATTTTCGGTTTATCAGTTGGCATTACTGCTGCCATTCTCATTTTGCTTTATGCCCAAGGCGAATTGAGTTATGATAAAATGCATATGCAAGCCGATCAAACTTATTTGCTCTATAAACAGCGCATTACCCCCACTGGAACACAAGATACTTATGACACTTGGGTGCCTACTTTGGATGCCCTCAAAGATGAATATCCAGAAGTTATTGGAGGTGTTAGAGTGGCTGAAAACTCTCTTTGGCTACAAGTAGGGAAAAAGCGTTTCAACGAACCCGCAATTTTAACCGATGACACTTTTCTTTCCATTTTCAATTTTGAACTCAAGGCTGGAAATAGAGATAAAGTATTTGAAAATTTAAACTCTATTGTGATTTCAGATGAAGTGGGTCAGCGGCTTTTTCCTAATGAAAATCCAATGGGCAAAACGGTTTCAATTGCCAGTTTAGGACAGGATTATATCGTTTCAGGGGTATTAGAAAAGCCACCTTACAATAGCAGACTACAACCCAACGTGTTACTTCCAATCCAAAGCGACCCTGAATATGAAGGTGTGGCGGGGAATTGGGGCTCCTCATTTTTAGAAACCTACCTTTTGCTACAAAAAGACACTGATATTCAAAGTTTGGAACAACGCTTTGAGCCTTTCATTGCCAAAATATGGGACGAACAAACTGCCGAAACTACTGACTTCAAACTGGTCAACCTTTTGGATTTATATGATCAACTTAATGGTAACCGTAGGTATGCTTATATTTTGTTGGTAGTCGCTTTGGTGATCGTGGTGATCGCCTCCATTAACTTTATGAATTTGGCCACTGCCCGTTCGATGGATAGGGCCAGAGAAGCTGGTGTAAGAAAGGTGCTCGGAGCTTTAAGGCGAGAAATGGTCATGCAGTACATGGTCGAATCTTTAAGCATTTCATTTCTTTCTCTAATTATTGGTTTGGGTTTAGCACTTCTGCTGTTCCCTCAATTCAATAGCATTTATAATGTGGAGTTAAGCCTCGGTTTTGCTAAGAATACTGAACTCCTTTTGGGGCTGGTTGGCTTAGGTTTATTTATCGGGATTGCTTCCGGGCTTTACCCTGCTTTGTACATTTCTTCTCTCAAAAGTGTAGATTCTTTAAAAGGGAAAGTGCTCAAATCGAGTAAAATGAGCCAAGCCGTTCGGAACACCTTGGTGGTGCTACAGTTCATGTTTTCGATTTTATTAATCGTAGGTACTTTGGTGTTAAATAAGCAAGTCAAGTTCATGAAAAACCAAGACATGGCCTTTGATAAAGTCGATTTGCTGGTACTGCCCATCAACCAAAGAGACTTTCCTGGTGAGGAAGAAGGTCAAAATGGATTGGCTTCCATGCGGAATAACTTAAGTCAGAATTCAGCCATTGTTTCGTTAAGCGCTTCTGCTTCTGTGCCGGGTAATTTTCCAGGCCGTTTCACTTTTGTGGTACCCGATGGCTTTACGCCAGAGCAGCGTTTACGCATGCGCTATACTTATGTAGACCATGATTTCTTCCCGAATATGAAGATGGAATTTACGGAAGGGAGAAATTTTTTAACCAATAGCGAAGACGATCAATCGAATGCTGCCATTGTAAATCAGTCTGCTTTTGATGCTTTTGGTTGGGAAGAAATTGATGGGAAATACTTGAATTTCGGAAGCAGGAAGATGAAGGTGATTGGTGTGGTGAAGGATTATAACTTTCAATCATTGGCCAATGAAGTGGCTCCGGTCATTCATTTTTATCGTAAACCAGAAAATGCAATTCACGGTTTTACGGTGGCTAGAGTTCAGTCGGGCAGGGCGCAAGATGCGCTGAAGTTAGCAGAAGCCGAATGGGCAAGGGTATTGCCTTCTGTTCCTTTCAACTACTATTTTCTAGATGATCAATTTGCACAGCTTTATGAAAATGAAGATCGATTAACTGACGCGATCGGTGCCTTTTCTATCGTTGCGATTATCATTGCATCGTTGGGCATGTTGGGCCTTTCTTCACTAATCACCACTCAGCGTACCAAGGAAATTGGTATTCGAAAAGTATTGGGCGCTTCGGTAGCAAGTATTGTAAAAGAGCTCACAAGGAGTTTCGCTTTATTAGTACTCATTTCCTTTGTGGTTTCAGTTCCTTTGGCTTTTTGGGTACTGGAAGGTTGGTTAAGTGATTTTGCTTACCGAACCGACATTGGTGTTTTGGTTTTCGCACTGGCACTTTTATGTACATTTTTGGTAGCCATACTAACCATTGGTATTCAAACCGTCAATGCAGCTACCAAAAACCCAGTGACTGCTTTACGTTCCGAATAAGCAGCCATAAGCTTAATGTTTAGCCCTTAAAATGCTTTTTTCGAAGTTTTGATGAACTCCAATGTAAAACTGCTGTTCTTTGCAGTTGACAGTTTGAATTAATCTTTATCTTCACTCTTAATGAATCAAGGGCTAAACATTTTAAAGAAATACTGGGGCTACAATGCCTTTAGGCCTTTGCAGGAAGACATTATTAATGCTTCGCTGGAAGGCAATGATGTGCTTGCATTGCTACCAACGGGTGGTGGAAAATCCATTTGCTTTCAGATTCCAGCACTGGTAAATGATGGGCTTTGTGTGGTGATATCGCCTCTCATCGCTCTGATGAAAGATCAAGTGTATCAGTTGAAAAAGCGTGGTATTTCTGCCGAATCGCTTCATGCAGGAATGTCGAAACGAGAGATCGATTTTGCGCTAGACAACTGCGTGAATTCGGATATCAAGTTCCTCTATGTTTCGCCTGAAAGGTTAAGGATGGAGCTTTTTCAAGCACGGATCAAGATTGTTCGTGATACACGCGGTGTTAATTTAATCGCTGTAGACGAAGCACATTGTATTTCACAATGGGGTTATGATTTCCGACCTGCCTATTTAGAAATAGCCGCCATAAGAGAGTTGTTGCCAGAAACACCTATTATGGCCCTGACAGCAACCGCCACGGAAAAAGTGAAAGTGGATATTCAAGAAAAACTTGAATTCCGAAACAAAAAGGTATTCACCAAGAGTTTTGCGAGGGCAAACCTTTCTTATTCAGTTCGGTTTGAAGAGCACAAGGAAAGAAAGCTATTAGAAGTACTGAATCGAGTGCGGGGATCTGCGGTGGTGTATGTAAGCACCCGAAGGCACGCCAAAGAATTGGCTTTAATGCTTCAAAGAAGCCACATCAGTGCAGATTTTTACCATGCGGGTTTGACGCATGAGGAAAGAAGTTTAAAACAAGAAAACTGGATACATAATCGTACACAAGTCATTGTTTCCACCAATGCATTTGGAATGGGAATTGATAAACCCGATGTGAGGCTTGTGGTACATATGGATTTACCCGGAAATCTTGAGGCGTATTACCAGGAAGCAGGCAGGGCAGGACGTGATGAGAAAAAGGCCTTTGCGGTAATTATTTGTCACCAAAAAGACATAGAAGAGTTACGAAAGAAGACCAAAAATTCGTTGCCCGAAGTGAAATTGATTAGGGAAGTGTATCAAATGCTAGGTAACTATTACCAGTTGGCCAATGGTAGCCATCCGCAAGAAAGTTTTGATTTCGATTTCCAAACCTTTTCTAAGAACTTCGATCGACACCCGATGGAAATTTTTAATGGGATTAAAGTATTAGAATCTCAAGGAGTGATTCTTTTAAGCGAATCCTTTTATCAGCCTTCGCGATTAATGTTTGGGTTGAACCAAAAGCTCATGTATGAGTTTCAGATTGCAAATGCTCAGTTTGATCCATTGATCAAGGCAATTCTTAGGCTTTATGGTGGAGATGTTTACAATAACCTGATCATTATTCAAGAGAATAATTTGGCGGCAAACTTGGGGCTTACCGTGGATGCTTGTAGAAAAATGTTAAAGCACCTGCACGAACGGGAAGTGCTGGAGTATATTCCTCAGAAGGATCAACCCCAGCTATCGTTTTTGATGCCGAAATATCCAGCCGATAAATTACCGATAGATAACCACCAGATTGAAAGCAGACGCAAGTTGATTACGGCCAAAATGGAATCGGTCATTGCTTACTTACACAATGAAGAGCGCTGTCGAACGCAACAGTTGCTTGAGTATTTTGGGGAGATAAATTATGATCCGTGTTTGGTCTGCGACAATTGCGTTCAGAATAAGAGGAAGGCTCAAGAACTAAAGTTGAGAGCGAAATATGAAACACAAATATTCTCCTTATTAGGCCAGTCGACCGACTTCGATGTCAATGGTTTGGTGAATGCCATTGCGCCAGAAAACAAAAACGTGTTGACAACCCTTGTAGCTGAACTGGTTGATCATGGTGTGTTGAAATTTGATGAATTTGGTAAGCTGGAAAAAGGGAAGAAGGATAATCCGTAAAAGCACTAAAGTAAATTATGAGTTTTTTTGACGATATATATAACAAGATATTTAAAGGAAAGGACGAAGGTCCAGCTGAGCTAATCCATGAAACATTGGAAAGAACCAGTCGAGAATCTGAGAGCTTTCAATCCTGGTTGGATAGCAGTAAAAGGGCTGAATTAATGACTGAAATCTATAATGCCTACCATCTGAAAAAGAAAGGTATTGTAACCAAACTCAATGTTCACTTGCTGGAAACCAAGTATTCTAATGGTTTTGCGGTTACTTATGACAATGATATGTCAAGTGATGAGTTTAGAAATCTGTTCGATTATTTGAAAGAGAAAACCCTTGATTTCGAATATAGGCTGGCGCAAAACGACCGTAGAATCATTGATCGAGCATCTTTTGAGGAGGTGATTGAGAAATGGTACTTGAAACCTCAGGGTTTAGAATTGGAAGAAAAAAAAACCAACCAACTTTACGGCAATATTCTGATTGAATACGTTATGATCGATCGAAAGCCCAGTTATATAAAATTGATGGCCAATATCTATCAAGACCGTTTATATTCCGAGGCCTTGCCTTTCGAGGAGTTTATTGAAAAATTGTTTGACCGAAACCTATAATTAAGAATTATGAAATCTGTATTGATTACTCTAACATTGATTTTTGGAACCTTCTTTACACCTTCAGAAGAACCAGATCAAATTTTCAACACCAAACTTAAGATCACAATCTTAGATGAACTTGGTAACATAGTGGAAGGAGCTAAAGTGACAATCTATAAGTCTGAAGCAGATTATAATGCTGAAATAAATGCAGTTCAAGAAGCCCAGCTAACCAATAATAAGGGCCAAGTAACTTTCAAAAAACTGGATGCCATTCCTTACTATGTAATAGCGAGAAAGGGAGACATGGATAATTCTGGCGGAGGCGAAGTGGTGAGTAAGCTGGAGAAAAAGAAGTTGAATAAAGCCAATGTTGTAATTTCGGATGGAGTATAATTTTAGAGAAAAACTCCTGGCAGAAATTAAGGAATACCAATCTGAATACAAAGAAGAGCAGGCTTTCAAACCTAGGTTTGAAAGCCTGCTTAGAAATTATAAAAATTGCTTTGAAAGGTCTTTGTTAATGGGGCATATAACGGCCTCCGCTTGGATTTTAAACTATAAAAGAGATTCCTTATTGTTGCTGCATCACGCCAAGCTAAACAAATGGCTTCAGCCAGGAGGACATGCCGATGGTGATGAAGACGTGAGGGCTGTAGCAGTAAAAGAAGCCGAAGAAGAGACTGGAATTTTGGGTTTCGTCTTTGCCTCAACTAAGATTTTTGACTTGGACATCCACACCATTCCAGAAAGGAAGGAAGTGCCTGAACATGAACATTATGATGTTCGTTTTTTACTTGTTGCTCCAGAAAGAGCGGTTCCACAATTGAATCACGAATCAAATGATCTCAAGTGGGTTCATTTCAGTAATCTGAAGGAAAAGATAAGTCATGAAGGTTCCTTACTCCGTATGTACGCCAAAACAAAGCAATTTATTTAGCTGAAAGTATTGCTCAGGTGCAATAAAATTGCTTTAGTACCCTATATTTATCTTTGATGAAGTTTAACCAAAAAATCACTTTATTTCTGAGTCTTTTAGTGCTCTGGTCCTTTGTGGCCTTGGCATTTTTATATAGTCCTAAGTCGACAGATAAAGAGACAGTCGTTGAGCCTCCTACTGCTAGGGCAGAGTTCTTTTCTAGAGAAAATGTACAGCAGAGAAGTGAATATATTCATCAAATGTTGGCCAACCCCTTAACGGATGAAATTCCAGTTAATATTCGTGAAATGGAAAGCGAGTTCGTTCAAGAATTGAAACTTAAAGCCAACCAGAACCGATTGAAAATGAGTGCCGCTGGGGCCAACTCACAAAAAGCCCCCAGTTTACTGACATGGAATTCTTTAGGCCCAAACAATGTAGGTGGAAGAACAAGGGCGGTGGCCATAGATGTCACTAATGAAAATATAATTCTTGCAGCTGGCGTGTCTGGAGGTGTTTGGCGTTCTACGAACGGGGGGCAAAGCTGGACAAAAACTACGAAGCCCGTAGAGCTTCATAGTGTAACTTGTATCGTTCAGGATACACGCCCAGGAAAAGGGAATGTTTGGTATTATGGTACTGGCGAACTGGTCGGGAATTCAACGCGTTCACCAGGAGCTCCATTTCGAGGAGATGGGATTTATAAATCTACCGATGGGGGACTCACTTGGCAACCTTTACCTTCAACCCAAGTAAATAATCCTGAAAAATTTAACTCGCCTTTTATGTACGTTTGGGACATCACCTTGAACCCAAATAGTGACAATGATGAAATTATTGCGGCCATTTATGGTGGGGTAGTACGCTCAGCTGATGGCGGCCAAACTTGGGCGACCGTTCTTGGCAACTCCTTATACGAAGTGGGTAATAATGTTGACTTGAATAATGTTCCAGCTATATTCTATACCGAAGTGTATAGAGCAAATAATGGTGTTTTCTATGCTACACTGAGTCGCTCTACTAATACGGCTAATGCTTTTTCTCAACTTGCCGGAATCTACAAGTCTGACGATGGTTTGAATTGGACAAGGTTTATCGTTCACACGGGGTTACCGTATAGACGAACCGAAGTGGGGGCTTCATTGAGCAATCCAAATATTGTTTATTTTCTTTCTGATACCGGTCAGGGACATAAGTTGATTAAATATAACAACGCTACAAGTGCCATTGAGGACAGGTCGGTTAATTTACCCGATGGAACGAATGAAGAAATTGAATCATTTGACTCCCAAAGCTCATACGATTTGTTTGTACGAGTTCACCCAGCTGATGAAAATACTGTTTTTGTTGGAGGAACCAATATATACAGATCGACAGATGGCTTTGCTACTAAAGGAAATGTGAAATGGATAGGAGGCTATAACCCAGAAGTAGAAGGAAATAGCAGTTACCCTAATCATCATCCTGATCAACATGACTTGATCTTTTTGCCATCAAACCCTAATGTGATGATCTCGGCCAACGATGGAGGGATTTTTAAGACCTCTAATAACTTGGCCAGTCCTGTGGTTTATGAACCTCTGAATAATGGCTATATCACGACCCAATACTATACAATAAACATGAGTCAGTCACCAGCAGATAACTTTGCTTTTGGTGGCTTACAAGACAACGGTAGTATTCTATCAACAATTGGCTCTAATAATAATGGTGTGAGTTTGATTGGTGGAGATGGTGGCTTTGCCGCTTCCACAAGATTTGGGATTAACTATTACACCTCCTTTCAAAATGGGCAGGTGTACCGACTTACATTAAATAGAAACTTCACACTTTCTTCTTTTGCTCGTGTAGACCCTTCAGGTGCTGGAGCAGACCCTTCTCAACCTATTCTTTTTATCAACCCCTATGTGTTGGACCATAATAATGGGAATAGGATGTTCTTTGCTGGAGGAGATTTTTTATGGAGAAATAGAAATTTGAGCCAAATTCCTTCGGGCGAACAAACGAAAACAGATGTAAATTGGGAAAAACTGGAAAGAACTGAAATTGCTTCGGGATCTATTTCTGCCCTCGAAACCTCATCCGACCAAGAGAATATTCTTTATTATGGAACCTCAGTAGGTCAGGTGTTTAGAATGGATTTCGCACATTCCGATGACTATACTGTAACCGAAATCACTTCTGATGTTTTCCCTTTTGGGGCTTATGTAAATTCCATTGCAGTTAACCCTACCAATGTTGATGAAATTATGGTTGTCTTCTCTAACTATCAAGTGAAAAGTGTTTTCAGATCTGTTGATGGTGGAACAACATTTGAAGGAATATCGGGGAATTTAGAGGAGGGATCCTCAGGCTTCGGAGGGGGGCCATCAGTGCGCTGGGCTGAAATTGTACCTAAGACGGATGGGTTTACAGAGTATTATTTAGCCACCAGTGTTGGCCTTTTTAGTGCAGCTGCCATTAATGGTGAAAGCACTATTTGGCTGCAAGAAGGTGGACAGTCTATTGGCAACGTTCCAGTAAACATGCTTGATTATCGTAGGTCAGATGGGAAAATAGTAGTGGCAACTCATGGGAATGGGTTATATGAGAGTCAAATTACGGGTGTAGTTCCAGAGCCTGTTACACAAAGAGGTACTGGTTTAGTGGTAGAGAATGCCTTTCCTAATCCATTTACAGACAATATAGCCATCAATTATACATTGCCCGAAACCGATGTGGTTAGAGCTAGAGTGTATAACTCTGATGGTAAATTAGTGAAAACAATTGCCTTGGGGCTGGGTTTTCAGGGCGAAAACGAAATTTTTTGGGATGGAACGGATGTTAAAAATAGCCCTATACCGCCAGGAATCTATATTGTTAGAATCGAATACCGAGGCGAAATTAAAGTTCAAAAGATAATTTATACTAGGGAGTAATTTCTTTTAGAAACAATTGTGGCTCGTATCTTTGCAGCCTAAATCACAGATATGAAATCTATACTTAAGGGAGTTCTTTGTTTGTCTTTTTTATTAGTGTTATCCTCTTGCGGAAAAAGCGAAGAGCAGCTGGTTGAAGAAGGAAGAAATCTAATGGGGCAAGAATCTTATGCCGAAGCCATCAAGTCATTTAACAAAGCACTTGATAAAAACAGCAATAATTATATAGCATTAAATGCTAAAGGAGTAGCCCTGCTAAGGATTGGTCAGTTAGATGAATCAGTTACTACCTTTAATCAAGCTATAAGAATAGATAGCACTGATTACAGAGCTTACTATAATAGGTCAAATACAAGGCGCTTACTTTCTGATGACCAAGGAGCAATGCTCGATTTGGACAAAGCAATTTTACTTCAGCCAAATGTCGCTGACTTATACCTAAACCGAGGCGCCATATTGTTTAAATACGGAGAATTTGACAGAGCCCTTTTCGATTTTGAATTCGCCTTAAGGTTCGAAGCAGATAACCCACTGATTTATTTGAATAAAGGAAAGGCTGAATTAAGAATTAACAATTCAGACGATGCAATTTTTGACTTCAAAAAAGCAATCGAAATGAACCCACAATATGGTGAAGCTTATTATTGGCTAGGCCTTGCCGAATTAGCCCTTGAGAATAGAACAGATGGTTGTAGTTATTTATCGACTGCTGAATCCTTAAATTTTGAAGGAGCATCAGAAGCCATCAGCCAAAACTGTATGCAATAGTGGCAACCATTGGGGTCGATATTGATGTTGCAAAGGCCATTCTAGAACAAGGAGGCCTAGTGGCAATTCCCACTGAAACCGTTTATGGTTTGGCTGGGAATGCCTTTGATATAGATGCCGTTGCAAAAATTTTTAAGACCAAAGATAGACCCACTTTCGATCCACTGATTGTTCATGTGGACAGTTTTGAAAGATTGAGCGAGTTCACTGAAGAACTGCCTGATAAAGCTGTTCAGTTGACCAAAGTCTTTTGGCCTGGGCCATTGACAATTCTGTTGAAAAGGAAAGCGGTAATTTCTGATTTGGTAACCGCTGGACTTGAAACAGTCGCGGTTCGTATGCCTCGTCATGAGCTCACTAGAGAATTATTGAAAAGCCTTAATTTCCCTTTGGCAGCTCCTAGCGCAAACCCCTTTGGCTATATCAGCCCTACTACTGCCCAGCATGTGCAACAGCAACTGGGAGATAAAATTGAGTATATTTTAGACGGAGGTGATTGCAGGGTAGGCGTGGAATCTACCATTGTTAGTTTTGAAGATGAAGTACCGAAAGTACTTCGCTTGGGCGGTATTTCAGTTGAAGAAATTGAACAAGTGATCGGTAAGGTGGAAGTAAATTCACATTCTTCTTCTCAACCTCAGGCGCCAGGAATGCTGAAAAGCCATTATGCTCCTAAAAAGAAAATAATATCAATAGAAGATTTTGATGAAGGAATGAACGATCTATCGGCTTGTGGGTTCTTAAGGTTCAATAAACCAGATCATCGTTTCTTACTTGAGAATCAAATAATATTGTCTGAAAGTGAAAACTTGAATGAGGCGGCTAAGAACTTATTCGGAAGCTTACGTGCATTGGACCAAAACCCAAATATCAATATTATTGTGGTAAGTTTTGTTCCCGAATTAGGACTGGGAAGAGCCATTAATGACCGATTGAGAAGGGCAACAGCAAAATAAACAAGCATAGAAAATATGAAGAACATTACCGACTTTGATTTTAAAGGAAAACGAGCACTTATTCGAGTTGACTTTAACGTTCCCCTGAACGATAAATTCGAAATCACAGACGATACCCGTATCAGGGCGGCCATTCCAACCATACAGTATGTATTGGACAATGGAGGTGCAGTCGTTTTAATGTCACATTTGGGTAGACCTAAAACAGGGCCTGAAGACAGATTTTCATTACAGCACTTGGTGCCTCATTTAAGCGAAGTATTTGACAGAAAGGTCTTGTTTGGTGATGATTGCATTGGAGAACATGCCAAATCACTATCTGCCAATTTAAAGAGTGGTGAGATTCTTTTACTTGAAAACTTAAGGTTCTACCCAGAGGAAACTAAAGGTGATGCGGACTTCGCTAAAATATTGGCTGAACATGGAGATGTGTATATTAATGACGCATTCGGAACAGCTCACAGAGCGCATGCTTCGACTTCTATTATTGCTCAATTCTTTAATGAAAAGGGCTGTGGGTATGTAATGCAAGCAGAGCTTGAGAATGCACAGAAAGTATTAGATAAATCAGAAAAGCCATACACTGCCATCATGGGCGGAGCAAAAATTTCTGATAAAATCATGATCATTGAAAAGCTGTTAGAAAAGGTAGATCACCTTATTATTGGTGGTGGAATGTCTTACACATTTTTCAAGGCAATGGGTGGGAATATCGGTAACTCTTTGGTAGAGGAAGATAAGTTACCACTTGCTTTAGAGCTGATTCAAAAGGCAAAATCACTGGGGGTTGATCTTATGTTACCTATTGATTCTGTAATTGCTGATGCTTTTAACAACGATGCCAACACCGATATTTGTATGAACAATTCCATTCCTTCTGGTTGGATGGGCTTAGATATAGGGCCGCAAGCGGCTGAAGTTTTCTCTCGTACAGTAAAAGATTCTAAAACCATACTTTGGAATGGGCCAATGGGTGTTTTTGAAATGGAGAATTTTGCCAACGGTACCAAAGCGGTGGCCGAGGCTATTGTTGAAGCAACTAAGAATGGGGCTTTTTCATTGATTGGTGGTGGCGACTCTGCAGCAGCGGTAAACCTCTTAGGTTATGGAGACGATGTCTCTTATGTTTCTACTGGTGGAGGAGCTTTATTGGAATACATGGAAGGCAAAGAACTTCCAGGTGTTGTGGCATTGGGCTAGTCTATCACCACATTGAATTAAATGAAAGGAGCCGTTTTAGAATTTCTAAAACGGCTCTTTTATTATCGTTAATACCGAGATATATATATATATATATATATTACTGTTTCACCAAGTTGAAAACATAAGTACCATTGGTGCTGGCTGTTCCTGCGGCTACTCCTCCGCTGGCTACAAAATTAACAGTTAAAGTAAACGTACCAGCAGTGGCATTAAATGAAGATATAGCAAATGTGTTACTAGAGTTTCCATCAATTAAAATTTGATTGATGTTAGTGCCATTGAATGCCCATAATCCTGTTGCCTTGAAAACAGGGTCTCCATCGGTAGTAGAATAAGTTTTGCTTGACGCTGTTCCTCTTAAGGTTAGGGAGAAGTCATCAAAGCCAGTGGCCGCTGCTCCATTAAATGTGATGGAACTAGCCACATAAGTAACACCAGTTGTACCTACCAAGTCTAAAAGTCTTTGTTCCTCAGCAGTAAGTGCTGGAGTGTCGTCTCCGCCTCCACCACTTCCTCCACCACATGAAGATAGGGTAATTGCGCAGATTGCGATCATTAGAAATGAGAGGTGTTTGATTCTGATCATAGTTCTTTGATTGTAAAACCAATAATAATTATAAAATAGGTGAATTCAATTCTTTCTCAAGTTTATTTAAAATCAGGAATGCTAACGACTTTGTCACAGAAATCATATTCGTATTTCTGGTTTGAGCTGATAATAACCAGTTTTTTGTCCAAAGCTTTTTTTACATGGGTCAAATACCAAGCAATACCTTGCGCATCTAAATTAGAGGTGGGCTCATCTAAAAAGCAGATCGGACTTTGTGAATAAAATGCCAATCCAAGTTTCAACCTTTGTTTCATGCCAGATGAAAAGTTTTGAAGCTGCTTATCTCTGTCTTTTTCTAAATAGACATGTTGAATAAAATCATCTATTGAAACACCCTCTGATAATTGTTTAAACTGGAAGTGAAATTTCAAAAACTCATCTAGAGTAAATTCTTCGATCAACTCTAAATAGGGAGTAACAATGTCTAAATGTTTATAGAAGTCTTCTTCCAGTATGGTTTCATCTCTTTTAAAATAGGAAATAATGCCTTCAGTGGGTAAGAATACGCCAGTAAGAATTTGAAGTAAGGTTGATTTTCCGCTACCGTTTGGACCGGTAATGGCATAAGAAAACTGAGAATCGAATTCCATATCCAGCTTCCTGAATATCCATTCCCTCGCATATTTTTTCCCTAGGTTTTCAACCTCAATCCTCATTTTATCTGGCCGTATAGCCTTTCATAATTCCTCGATCTGAATTTCTAAAGAAATTGATAATCTCATCTCTTTCTCTTGAAGGTGGCATTTCAAGTTCCAAAAGGTCTAATGCTTTAGAGTTGTTCAGCCCTTTAAGGAAAATGTAACGATACAATTCTTGAATTTCGGCTATTTTTTCGTTGGCAAAACCCCTTCTTCTCAGGCCAACAGAATTGATACCCGCATAGCTAAGCGGCTCACGTCCTGCTTTTGTGTACGGAGGGACATCTTTTCTAACTAAAGAACCACCTGAAACCATTGTGTGTGCTCCAATTTTCACAAACTGATGTACGGCAGCGGCACCTCCAATAATAGCCCAGTCTTCAATAGTCACGTGACCAGCGAGTTGAACAGCATTAACAAGAATGCAATTATCACCAATATGGCAATCGTGGGCTACATGGGTGTAAGCCATCACTAAGCAATCTTTACCTATCGATGTTTTATTGGTGGCGTGCGTGCCTCTGTTCAGTGTAACACACTCTCTAATGACCGTGTTATCACCTATTTCAAGGGTGGTTTCTTCTCCCCCAAACTTTAAGTCTTGAGGAACTGCTGAAATAACGGCTCCAGGAAAAATCTTGACATTCTTGCCAATTCTTGCCCCTTCCATAATGGTGACATTGGGGCCTATCCAACTGCCTTCACCAATGGTTACATTTTTACTTATGGTCACAAAAGGCTCGATCACCACATTTCGAGCAATTTTGGCTTCTGGGTGAATATATGCTAAAGGCTGGTTCATTGATTCTTAACAATTCTAGCGGTCATAGCGGCTTCGCAAACCAAGGTGTTACCTACGTAAGCTGTACCGTTCATTTGAGCAATCCCTCTTTTGATAGGGGCCGTTAGCTCACATTTAAATTTAAGTGTATCTCCTGGGACTACCATCTTTCTGAATTTACATTTGTCGATTCCAAGGAAGTAAGGAGTGTAATTTTCTGGATCGGGTACCGTGTTGAGTACCAAAATCCCACCGATTTGCGCCATGGCTTCAATTTGCAATACACCAGGCATTACAGGGTTACCAGGGAAATGCCCCAAGAAGAAATGTTCATTCATGGTTACGTTTTTAATTCCTGCCACCATCGTATCATCCAAATGAATGATTTTATCAATCAAAAGGAATGGGTAACGGTGCGGTAGAATCTGCATGATCTGGTTAATATCCATTACCGGATCTACTTTAGGGTCGTATTGTGGAGCTGAATTTTTCGCTAATTGCATCTCTTTTTTCACTTTCTTAGCAAAAGCTACATTAGCTGCATGACCTGGCCTGGCAGCTAAAATTTGAGCTTTCAATGGCCTTCCAATTAAGGCTAAATCACCCACAACATCTAATAGTTTATGTCTGGCAGGTTCGTTCTTATGTCTAAGCTCAACATTGTTTAGAATACCTTCTTGTCTAACTTCAACTTTTGGTTTGTTAAAAAGCGCAGCCAAATAATCAAGTTCATCTTCTTTAACAACACGGTCTACCACCACAATGGCATTATTCAAATCGCCACCTTTGATAAGGTTGTTTTTGTGGAGCATTTCTAACTCATGTAGAAAGCAGAATGTTCTACTTGAAGAGATTTCTTTTTTGAAATCACTGATGTGGTTTAGTGACGCGTGTTGACTGCCCAATACGGGAGAATTGTAATCCACCATTACTGTTACACGGAAATCATCTAGCGGTAATGCTGCAATTTCTACATCTCTATCTGGGTCTTTATAACGAATGCTTTCTGTTACTTCATAGAAGTTTCTGAGGGCATTTTGTTCTTCAAAGCCTACCGTTTCAAGCGCATCGATAAACATTCTAGAACTACCATCCATGATTGGAGGTTCAGGGCCGTCCAACTGAATAAGCACATTGTCTATTTCTAGACCAACCAATGCAGCCAATGTGTGTTCAACCGTATTTATTCTAGCGCCATTATGTTCAATGGTAGTTCCTCTTGAAAGGTCAACGACATAGTCTACATCTGCATCAACAATTGGACGAGTTTCTAGGTCTATCCTTTGAAACTTGATTCCGTGATTTGCAGGGGCGGGGTTAAAGGTCATGTTTGAAATCACCCCAGTATGTAAACCTACGCCTGATACCGTTACCGGTTCTTTGATCGTATGCTGCTTGTTCTTCATTTTCTCCTCAAAAATTCGACAAATTTAACCCTTTTTTTCGAGTTGGCTGACTCTTCTTAATAACTCTGGAAGTTTTCTTAAAGCGATACTTGCCTTAAGGAATTCTCGATGGTCCATAATCGGAGTTCCAGTATAAATTCCTTGATTTTCAATAGATTTCGGAACACCAGATTGTGGTCCAATAATTACTTTGTCGGCAATTGTTAAATGGCCTGTAATACCTGCTTGTCCTCCAATCATTACGTTTTCACCAATTTTTGCACTGCCTGAAATTCCAGCTTGGGATGCTATGGCGGTATTCTTTCCTATTTCTACGTTGTGTGCAATTTGCACCAGATTGTCTATTTTGGCTCCTTCTTTAATAATAGTAGAACCCATCGTTGCACAATCTACAACGGTATTTGCACCAATATCTACATGATCGTGAATGACCACATTTCCAGTCTGAGGGATGGCTTTGAATGTACCATCTGGTTGTGGTGCATAACCAAAACCTTCACTGCCAATCACTACGCCAGAATGTATTTTACAGTGGTTGCCAATTTTACAATCAGCATATACCTTTACTCCAGCATATAAAATGGTGTTTTCTCCAATCGTTACGTTGTCGCCAATCACACAATTAGGATATATTTTTGAGCCCTTTCCGATTTTTACATTTTCACCCAAATAAGAGAAAGCTCCAAGGTATACATCGTCTTGAATTTCGCTTGATATGCTTTGAAAAGAGGGTTGTTCGATTCCTGATTTCTGTATTTGGGTCAGCTTCTGGTATTCTTCCAATAGTTTAGAAAAACTTGAATATGGATCGGTAACTCGTATCAGTGCTGGGCTGATTTCTTGCTTTAACTCTAAATCTTCTTTTACGATTATTGCACTTGCCTTGGTCGTATAGATGTAATCTGTATACTTTGGGTTGGCAAGAAAAGCAATACTTCCAGCGGTAGCTTCTTCAATTTTCTCTAGTCGACTGACCATCAGACTTCCGTCTCCATCTACCTTTCCTTCAAGAAGTTGCGCAACTTGCTGTACTGATATTTCCATTCATAAAATTTTGAGTGTCACAAAGATATGTCTTTTGGCCAGCATCGATAATATTTACGTACGATTTTACTCATGGCTTTGATGTTTGGTAAATCAGCTGCTTCAGTTACCCCTCGTACTTGACCTGATTTGGAAAGAATTAGGATTTCTTTGTCGGAGGCCATATAAGCGCTATTCGACAATTGGCCATGAGAGAAATAATACTTGACATCTTTGGCGTCTAGCTGATAAGCTTCAGCAATTTTAGCTTCGTCTGCTTTAATTTCTTCTTTTGTAGGCGGCTCATTCGAAATAACAATCCGGAAGAGGCTTCTATCGAGCAGCATCCTACATAGTTTTGATAGTATGGGGTCTTCATGATTTACCCAGACTTTAATGGCTCCCCAAACATCATAATCGTCCAGTTGCAGAAAAGCTTCCAAAATGGCTGGTTCGTTGGCAAAACGATCAATCCCAACTTGTTCTTTCAGAAAAACGCCTAAGGCTGGTGTGTAGAAGAGTTGCTTTTCCTTTTTTGCTAATTTTCTTGCTCGTTTAATGATCGCAATGAGCATTTTTTCAGCACTTACACTGGTCTTATGCAAATAAACTTGCCAATACATTAGCCTTCTAGCACTCAAGAAATTCTCTATACTATAAATTCCTTTTTCTTCTACCACGAGTCTGCCTTCATGCACATCGAGCATCTTGATAATTCTGTCTGCTCCAATAGTTCCTTCTGAAACGCCTGTAAAGAAACTGTCTCTCTTGAGGTAATCTAGCCTGTCGATGTCGAGCTGACTAGAAACCAATTCGGAAAGAAATTTCTTAGGGTAGGTGCCATTGAAGATTTCAAGCGCGAGATCTAGCTGACCATTGAATTCTTTATTCAATTTAGAAATGATCATTTTAGAGATTTGCTCATGAGGCACACCTTCTAGTAGACTAAACTCCAAGGCATGAGAAAAAGGGCCATGGCCTATGTCGTGCAGGAGAATGGCAATTAGTGCACCTTCAAATTCTTCATCGGAAATCTCGACTCCTTTGTTTCTAAGGTTTTCTAAAGTGGCACCCATCAGGTGTTTAGCGCCTAAAGCATGATGGAATCGGGTATGGTGGGCACCTGGGTAAATCAGATCTGTTAGGCCGAGTTGTTTGATTCGTCTAAGCCGCTGAAAATAGGGGTGATCGATGATGTCGAAAATCAGCTCACTTCTAATTGTGATAAATCCGTAAACCGGATCATTGATTATCTTTTTTTTGTTCAATGTTTGTGCGTTAATTCCTTTAAATTCGGGCTTGTTGCTAAAGCTAAGCTATGCAAAGATATAATATTTTATGGGCAGACGATGAGATAGACCTGCTTAAACCACACATCTTGTTCCTTACAGATAGAGGTTACGACATCACTCCAGTGGCGAGTGGTGCAGATGCCATTGATGCAGTTGAAAATCAGCAGTTTGATGTAGTTTTTTTAGATGAAAACATGCCAGGAATGACGGGGCTTGAAACCCTCAAATACATCAAGAGTAAGCGACCTTCTTTGCCTGTGGTAATGATTACCAAAAGCGAAGAGGAGAGCATTATGGAAGAAGCCATAGGTTCTCATATTGCCGATTATTTGATCAAGCCGTTGAATCCAAGCCAGATTTTACTTTCTGTGAAAAAGATTCTTGACAATAAAAGGTTGGTAACCGAGCGCACTAATATTGAATATCAGCAGGAATTCAGAAACATCAGTATGGCCTATAATGAATATATGGACCATAAGGAGTGGGTGGAAATTCATAAAAAACTGGTGTATTGGGAGCTGGAAATTGATAAAACAGAAAATAAAAGCATGGCCGAAATTCTAGACATGCAGAAGATTGAAGCCAATAGCAACTTTGCTCAGTTTGTAATCGACAATTATGAGGATTGGTTGAATGATCCGAATATCGATCGTCCGCTGCTTTCAAATAACTTGCTCAAAACGAAGGTATTTCCTGAAGTAAAGGATAAGCCTTTGTTTCTAATTGTGATAGACAATCTTCGGTATGACCAGTGGAAAACCATTGAAGGCGAGTTGACGGACTACTTTAATATACTAGAAGAATCTGCTTACTATTCAATTTTACCAACTACTACCGCCTATGCTAGAAATTCGATTTTTTCAGGACAAATGCCGCTGGAGATGTCCAAAAAAGAGAGCGACTTATGGGTCAGCGATAATGATGAGGATGACGAAGGAAAGAACAATAATGAAGAGGAGTTCTTAAAGCGACAAATTCAAAGACTAAGACTCAATATCAAAACGAGTTACAATAAAATCATTCACGCTTCCCAAGGGAAACAACTGAACGATCAATTTAATAACCTGCTTCAGAACGATTTGAATGTGGTGGTCTACAATTTTGTAGATATGCTATCTCATGCCCGAACGGATATGCGCATGATCCGCGAATTGGCAGCTGATGAGTCTGCCTATCGGTCATTGACCAAATCATGGTTCCAGCATTCTCCCTTGTTCGATCTCCTGAAAATGATTAGCGATAAAGGGTTGAGGGTAATGATTACCACCGACCACGGCACATACCGTGTGAAAAAGGCTTTTAAAATTGCTGGTGATAAAACTGTGAATACCAACTTAAGGTATAAGCACGGGAAAAATTTAGGCTATAAAGACCATCAGGCCATTTATACAGTGCGTGATCCGGAGAAAATACACTTACCACGTCCGAATGTTTCTACTTCTTACGCTTTTGCTACGGAAGACCTGTTTTTCGCTTACCCGAATAACTATAACCATTACGTAAAGTACTATAAAGACACGTTTCAACATGGGGGCATTTCCATGGACGAAATGATAATTCCTTTTATTTCGCTAAATTCGAAGAGGGCATAATGACTACTGAATTGCGCATGGAATCAAAAGGGCTAAACGATTTGGAAATCGTTGCCCAACAAATCACCGCCTTTGGTAGGGGGCACAAGATTTGGTTGCTTATGGGGCAAATGGGAGCGGGTAAAACCACGCTGTCAAAAGCAATTTGTAGTGACTTAGGAGTGATTGATTTAGTGCAGAGCCCAACCTTTTCCTTGGTGAATGAGTATCTGACTGATAAAGGAAGCACCATTTACCATTTTGATTTTTATAGAATTGAAGACATTGAAGAACTCGCTAATATTGGAATTGAAGAATACTTCGATTCCGGAAATTTGTGTTTGATTGAATGGCCTGAAAAAATAAGTGAATTGATTCCCGATGAATATATGAAGATATTTATTGAGGTTTTTGACGATAAATCGAGAGTAATTAAACTGACTAAACATGACTGAGGGTAAGAAATCGGGGTTTGCTGCATTGGCCAAAGAGAGTAGTCTTTACCCCCAGGAAAAGTTGATGAAAGTGAAGTCTGGGAGTAAGTCACTTAATATCTCTATTCCCAGCGAAGTTTCTTATCAGGAAAGCCGAATTGCCCTTACGCCAGCGGCCACGGGTATTTTGGTGAATAACGGTCAAGAGGTTTTGGTGGAACAAGGTGCAGGAAAAAAGACCTTTTTTTTAGATAACGACTTTAGCGAACAAGGCTCAAAAATAGTGTACTCTAGCAAGGAAGCTTTTGAAGCCAATATTATTGTAAAAGTTGAGCCACCTACTTTAAAGGAAATCGCTTTGATGAAACCCGGTTCAACCATTTTTTCTGCCTTGCAGCTGGGAAGTTCTTCAGTAGAGTACTTTGAAGCGCTGAACAGAAAGAAAATTACGGCCATTGGTTTCGAAATGTTGGAAGACAAAGTAGGCGGACTTCCAATTGTTAATGCGATGAGTGAATTAGCAGGCAGTATGGCTATCCCTATTGCGTCTGAATTAATGAGCACTGTAAGTGGTGGTAAAGGCGTTGTTTTGGGAGGGATTACTGGTGTTCCGCCCAGCAGAGTTATTATTCTTGGAGCAGGCACTGTTGGTGAATATTCAGCCCGAGCGGCCCTGGGTTTAGGGGCCGAGGTTCGTATTTTTGATAATGAACTCTATAAGCTCCGTAGAATAAAGCATAAACTCGGTAGTCAAGTATTTACCTCTACCATCGATTCAGCAACATTGGCGCAATCTTTAAAATCAGCAGATGTAGTAATTGGGGCGCTACGTGCAGAAAAAGGTAGGGCTCGCTGCGTAGTGACAGAAGAAATGGTGGCCCAAATGAAATCTGGTGCTGTAATCATCGATGTGTCTATTGACCAAGGTGGTTGCATAGAAACCTCTGAATGCACAAGTCATGATAAACCTACCTTCACGAAATATGATGTGATTCATTACTGTGTTCCAAATATCGCTTCAAGAGCAGCGCGTTCAGCCACCACGGCTTTGAGTAATATTCTAACCCCCGTGTTATTGAAAATTGCCGAAGTAGGCGGGGTAGATGATATGATGTACCAATATGGATGGTTCAATAAGGGTGTTTATGCCTATAAAGGTAGCACCACTAATTTGGGGATTGCCAGAAGGTTCAATCTTCCTTTTAAAGATTTGAGTCTCTTGCTCGCAGCTCGTTTTTAGTTTGATTCTAGAATAGCTTTACTCATTATTGAAAAAATGTCTTGGGAGGTTTGTCCAAAGTCGTTCCTCTCTATTATTTTATTAAAACCATCAATCCCTAGTGTGCTTTTTATGGAGTCATTTGTGAATTTCTGATAAGCCATACTCCAATTTCTAAAAGACAAGGTACTGATTTCCTGTATGTGGAGTGTAACTACACTACGGTGTCGCTGGTCTCTTCGAATACTCTTGTATAGTTCGCTTACTTGATCGAAGTCGCCTTCTAGTACTTGTAAAAACTGATTGTTATGAAAAAGTAAACAGCCTGTGATGTGGTGCTTAGCATTGAACTCACGTGATATTTTGAGAATACTTTCTATTTCGTAATCTTCAATATTGAGCACGGCTTTGCTGTGGTAAATCAGTTCTAAAAGCATTTGAGTCTCGGTTTGATAAGAAAGTTAATAATACTTTTGAAGTTTCTTAGTGATATTTGAATAGGTTCGTGGAGAAAGAATTTAGCTGTCTTGATTTGTAAGCAAGGTTTTCTTGAACCAATTTGCGTAAATGTTGGAAACTAAAGCCAAACTTTATAATTCGTGTTTGAAACTCGTTGACGAGCGCGTCACTCATATAGAAGATGCCATGCGTAATGCACAGGCTTCGGCCAACGAAGAAACCAAGAGCAGTGCTGGCGATAAGTATGAAACAGGTCGTGCTATGATGCACTTGGAAAAGGAAAAATTAGCAACCCAGCTTTCTGAAGTTTCTAAAATGAAAATGGGCTTATCTCAAATCAATATTGAAAAGAAGAATTCACAAGTAGCGCTTGGCGCTTTGGCCATTACCGCAAGTGCTAAATATTTCATTTCAGTGTCTTTGGGGCAAATTAAGGTGGAAGGGGAAGCCTATTTCGCAATTTCTCCAGCTTCACCAATTGGTAGGGCCATGTTAGGAAAAAATAGAGGAGATTCATTTGAGTTCGGGGGAAAACATATCAATCTCATTGATGTATTGTGAAAATTAGGATTAAGCCTTCTTCAAAAACATTGTTTTTAAAACAATTTGGCTTTTACCCACTCGGCATTCCACTTCATCAGGGCTACCTGTTAGTCGAATGCCTTTGATTAAATTACCTCTTTTCAAGGTATTGTTCATTCCTTTTACCTTTAAATCTTTGGTTACGTGAACTGAATCACCGTCTTCAAGAATGTTGCCGTTGCTGTCTTTCGTTTCCATGTGTTATTGAATAAGTCGCAAAGATAATGTTTTTAATGAGTAGCGCTTTTTCAATTTCTTAAACTCTACTTTTCTTTGAGTTTAGCTTCAAACAAGAGCCATGCGTCTGGATCAAGAATTATTCTGACAGGTTTGCTATCTAACTTGGGTGTCCATTTTTGATTTTTTGAGTTGACGAGTATGGTCTTTCGTTCCGTTTTTCCATCTGCATAAACCAACTCAATTTCTAAATCGAAAGTAAAGTTCTCTTTTTGGGTTTGATTGAGTTCCAGATTCAATTGGCCTTTGGAATAACTCCATGTGACATCAATTTCTGGTTGTCCGGCCTGATATACCCATTGTTGGAAAAAGACATCGAAGTCTTTGCCAGACACAGATTCAAATACATCTTTCAAGTCGTCTGATAAGGCATTGGAGAGGGTGTATTTGTTGTAGTATTGGCGAGTTGCTTCCCAGAATATTTCATCACCCACTTCTTTTCTAAGCATATGCAACACCCAACCACCTTTCTGATAAGTGTTGGCATTTAGAATCTTCATATAATTTTCTACAGAAGTATCTACAATGGGCACGCGGTTCTTTTTGCTGAAGGCGATTACCTGATCTCGGTTTCCTAAAACGGTTTCCCAGGCTTTGGCTCTGCCGTATTTTTGTTCCATATATACAATGGTAAAATAGGTGGCAAAACCTTCGCTTAGCCAGGCGTGGTGCCAGTTGCCTTCCGAGGCGGAGTTACCAAACCATTGGTGTGCAATTTCATGTGCGAGTAAACCTTCTACATTGCGAGTACCCGTAACAGAGTTTTCCGAGTAGAAAATATTACCCGCATTCTCCATGCCTCCAAACTGGGTTTTAGACTGAACGTTGGCCAATTTGGCAAAGGGGTAATCACCCACATGGTTGATAAACCAATCCAAAATTGGGGCCGCTGGAGCATAATCGTAAAAGCCTTTTTCTCTGTCTTGAGGGTAAATCCAACTAGATACGGTGGCGCCATAAACATTGGCTACGTTCTGAATGGCAAAACGCGCCACTCCAATCACCATTACTTTGGTCGGAAGCTCAACTTCTGTTTTCCAGCGCGTAAGCGTGGTTTTATCATTAATATTGGTGCTTTCCACCAAAAGCCCATTGCCCACTACTTGATAGTGGCTCGGTGCGGTTACTACCCATTCCACAGTGGCTTTGTCCGAAGGATGGTCTACGATGGGTAACCAATGTTGACCACGGTCGGGATAATTATCTCCGAAGAAAGTACGGTCGCCATATTTGTTTTTTGAAATGATAAGACCAGTCTCCGGGATTCCTTCATAAGCAATTGTGAAAGTTTGGCTTTGCCCCGCTTTGCCTGCATAATTGATGTTCAATTTATTTCCAGAATGCTCAAAGGGTACTTTTTTGTCGTTGGCCATTAAGGCAATTACGGTCATGCCTTTGCCGCTTGGTTTTGTTTTAACCAGGTCTAAATCAAACTGTTGAAGATCTTTCTTGAACTTCACTGTCACCAAAGCAACTCCATTGATTTTATCAGATTCATCCGTCAATTGAATTTCAAACCTGTAATGCTGGATGTCGATGGAATTGAAACGCTCATAATGTTTTTGCGCAAAGGCAAGGTTGCCA
Organism: Roseivirga sp.; assembly: GCF_034669765.1. Taxonomy (GTDB): domain Bacteria; phylum Bacteroidota; class Bacteroidia; order Cytophagales; family Cyclobacteriaceae; genus Roseivirga. The sequence goes on along the minus strand of NZ_JAXMOQ010000005.1, from coordinate 166,226 downwards.
AAAAGTACAAAGACCAATAAAAAAAGGAACTTTTTCATAGTGTCAAATTTGATTGAATCTAGTGAAAAGAGCGTTGAAGTAAAACTAGAAGGGAAAATACTTACTCACTAGGGTTAATTATTACAATATGATTACTTATAAAACAGGGGCGCTAGCTTTCCTGCTTTTCTACTGTATTGTTGGTGATTCTTTCCACAATTTCATCTAATTGCTGTGCCGATTGTGAGAGAAATTCCAAGTACTCATCCTTTCTTTCTTGATCAGCTTCCTTGTCCGACTTTAACAGATCTAGAAAAATTAAAATATTGGCCAATGGCCGCCTTGTTTCATGCGACTGCTCCCATGCAATCTGTTTTAGCTTTCTGTTCTGTTCGGCCAAACGCTCATTTTGTGCTTTGATTTTCTTCTCTGCTTCTTTGCGTCTGTCGATATTGGTGGAACTAAACGTAACTCCAATAAGCTCATCACTTTTTCCGTAGGCAGGTAAATAACTGACTTCAAACCACTGAGTGGTTTTATTAAAATTGGTTTCTATTTGATGAGATGCGCTTTGGCCTGAAAGCGCCATGGTTGCATTTTTTTTAAATACCTCCTTTTCTATATCAATGAGGTATTCCCAAATTTCATTACCTTCTTTTAACTCTTTATGGAGAAGTAATTTGCTATTCTTCTGGGCTTTTTTGTTAAAGGAAAGGATCTGGAAATCAGTGCCGATAAGGATGTGGCTATTATTTGTACTGTCCATAATCGCCCTCAATTTATTTTCTGAAGTGGAAAGTCGCTCAACTGTTTTCGAGAATTTTTTTTCAATGGGGAGATAAATATAGATGACTTCTAGGGAAAGGATAATGATGGACAAAACGGCCAAGATGATTTCTACAAGTACAATAAACCTAAGTTTTCTGTCAGATGATAACTCTAGGCTCTTTACTGCTAAATCCATTCTATTGAGAAATGTTTCTTGGTTTTTATCGATGGTATTAATGTCTATATCGCTGGGGTAAGAGGCTTTATCAAGCAGGATTGAAATGTACTCTACATTCTCATTGAGCTGGGCTAAAAGGTTTCTGGCCACCTCATCATCTACCGCATTAATTTCGATTGCTGCATCACCATTTAACAATGCATAATGAATTTGACGCCATTCGTCATTGTATTTTTTTACTTGATCAAGAGTACTTTGTCCTTCTTTAAATTGATGGAACTCTATACTGACCTTTTGACTCAACATCCTTTGACGTCCTGAAAGGTTGATGATTCGAGAGTCTTGGTTCTTTTTATGTAACCAGTATTGAATGAAACTTTGATTTACTGCAATGACAGCAACTGCCAATAGAATTCCGAAGATGTATTTTTTTCTTTGCATTTAAATTTATGAATACCCCAATTAGGATAACAGGAGGTAGCTGCGTTGGGCGGTTCGTATTAATGAACCCATAAAAATATTCAAATCCAGTCAATAAGTTACTATTGAAAATAAATTAGTATAATAATGTTACATGGTTAGATAGGTCTTGTACAAAATAGCCCCAAAGTAAAGAGGGGCTAAGTTAAGTTTGTCGGTGGGGTATAGAAAACCAATGACTGGTGAATAGATCAGACGCCAAATTGTGTCAAATGATGGTCTAAATGTTTATAAAACATATTGTTCCATTCGCTGATGCTTAGGCGTCCAAAAGAGAGTGATTCCTTATTGTCGAAATGAGTTTCTCCAAGTTCTTGTGTCTTTGTGAGGTAGTCAATCAGCCTTCTTTTCTCTGTTTCGAAGTCTTTGTCTGTCGTCATTAAAAAAGCGGGGGCGGTTCTTAAATTCTTCTTGTAAGGTTTTTCGCCAGTTACCATTCCCTTTACAAAAAGCTTCAACATTAACTTCATAAGGCCTTTAGGCTTTTCATGTGTGCCATCATAAACCATTTCGTAGGTAACACTACAATGTGCTAGCATTTGCCCCACATTCATTTTACCCCAAAGCGGTTGGCTATCCAGTGTCAGTTTATTGATTCGGTCAATGACCTCTTGAGTTACCTCTGGCTTAAAAATATTCTTCATGGTTGTCTATATAAAAATTGAAATCTAATACATGCCTACTTTGCCGTTCATTGATTTGAAAATGGCAGGGGAGTTAAATCCTACACCATCTTTAAAAACAATTTCCATTTTTCGGATATTACTTATGTCTGCTTCTAAGTCACCATTGATGATGACGATGTCTGCTTGTTTTCCTACCTCTAATGAACCCACTTTATCAGCACGTTCTAAGAATTTGGCGCCATCCAAAGTCGATATTTTTATAGCTTCCGTCAGAGAAAAACCCGCCTCAATAAAAAGCTCGATCATGCGCTGATTGGCGTAACCAGCAATGGTTCTACCGGCTCCAGTAGGATCGGTTCCTGCCAAAAGTTTTCCGCCCATTTCATAAAACATTTTCTCCCAAGCCATTTGCTTTTGAAAATCAAGAACGGCCGTTTCATCTCTTCCTTGCTGACGCTTATGGCTAGTCTCTAGGCTTTCACGAATTTCAGGACTCATGGCTTCTAAACCACCACCTAAAACTACTTCTCTATCGGTATAAGGTTCAAAAACGGTAAGTGTAGATGTTACGGCCACATCTTTCTCGATCAGAAATTCCATTAGCTCTTTCATCTCCGGAGCGTCTACTGGCAAGGCGCGTAAAGCTTGGCCGCGTTTAAAAGCAGGGCAGAAGTCATCTACTTTGTCGCCCACAAAATCGGAGCTTTGGAAGAAACCATGCTCAAGGTTGTCGATGCCAATTTCTGCTGCTTCGCGGTAAGTGACAGAGCAGATATGGCCCGTTACTTTTTTGCCTTTGGCGTGGGCAGCGTTCACTACGCTTTTGAGGTCTTCTTTGGTAATGTTCTGGTAAACCTTAAAGGAGTTGATGCCTCGGTCTGACCAATAGTTCACCATTTCAGCAGCTTCGTCTGAACTTTCAATCACACCCACTTCAGGTACTGATGTGCCTTCTCTTTCAATAAATGGACTTGTTAAGTCCATTTTCGGCCCTAACATTCTGCCTTGTTCAATCCATTTTCTAATGTTTAAATCGGTCTGTGGCTCAATGCTTCCTGCCGTGCGAATGGTAGTTACTCCTCCGGCCAAATACAGACGCGGAAACGTAAACGTCATTTGCGAAACGCTAAAAATTCCATCGAAAGGTTTCGGGTAAAAAATGTGTTCGTGCAACATGACCATTCCGGGCATTATCGTTTTGCCAGTGCAGTCAATCATCTTCGCGCCAGCAGGAACGGTTACTTCACCCGTATTTCCCATGGCGGTGATAATTCCATTTTGGAAAATCAAAGTTTGATTCGTTTTGATGTCTGCTCCAGTGCCGTCAATGGTTTTAGCATGGGTAAGGGCAACAATATCTTCCTGCACAGCCACATAAGGGCGAACGGCCCTTGAGAATTCTTGGGCAAATGATAATTTTATAGCAAGAAAGAAAAGCGTGGAGGCAAGGAGGTTTCTTAAGTTCATAGTCGCTGGTTAATATTTGAAAGTTAAAGAATTATGCTTTCTAAATTAAGCTCGAACGTTGCATATATTAGGCAAGCAGAATAAATTGTAAGATGGAAAGTTTGGTAAATTTCTTTGATAATATCCCCACAGAGTTTCGGGCGGGGATTTTAATTGGTGGAGTGGTGGTTTTTTGGATTGTCGAAGGCACGCTTCCGCTCTTTGCTTTCCAGTATAAAAAAGTGCGACACGCAGGGCTCAACCTATTTTTCACCTTAACCACAGCCATTATTGGTTTTGGTTTGGCGGGGGTACTTTTAGCCGCTTCAGATCTGGTCGCCAATAATCAATTTGGACTTCTTTATATTATAGATCTACCACTTTGGGGGCAATTGATTGTGGGGGTATTGCTGCTCGATTTTATTGGCGCTTACCTGGTGCATTATACCGAACATAAGGTAAAATGGATGTGGAAATTTCATTTGGTACATCATAGCGATACCACAGTGGATGTGACTACGGGTTTGCGCCATCATCCAGGAGAAACCATTTTCAGAATTGTATTTACTATTCTTGCCGTAATTATTGTGGGTGCGCCCATGTGGCTTATTATGGTATACCAAAGTCTTTCAGTGCTTTTTGCTCATATCACGCACGCAAATATCAGCATACCAAAATCAGTAGATAGAGCGCTTTCTTGGCTATTTGTTACGCCATTAATGCATAAGGTACATCATCATTATACGCAACCCTTAACGGATACCAATTATGGAAATATCTTTTCAATTTGGGATCGAATTTTTGGCACTTTTGCTCAAGTGGAAGACACTAAATCATTGGTGTATGGCATCGACACCCACATGGATCCCAAAGAAAATGACAATATGGTGAATCTGCTCAAAATTCCTTTTCAGCCTTATCGGGTTCCTGAAGAAGCACAAGCTCAAAACCTTGTTCCGAAGAAATAGATGAAGCTTTCACTAGAACAAAAAACAATTCCTTATTTAACCACTCAGTTTGCACAGGCTGGCAAGGTGGTTTTTATTTCCATTCGACCAGAAAGAGGAGAACTGCCTCAAGCTGTGCAAGAAGTTAATGCTATTGAAGGAATAGGTTTAGCAGGAGATCATTATGCCTCGAAAGGAGGGAAGCGGCAAGTGACGCTGATTCAAGCTGAACATATTAAGGCTGTGGCTTCTATGATTGGCCAAACTGAAATTGATCCTTTATTATTGAGAAGGAATATTGTTGTGGAGGGGATTAATCTTCAATCCTTAAAAGGGAAGAAGTTCCGAATTGGTAATGCGGTATTGGAACACACAGGCGATTGTCACCCTTGTTCCAGAATGGAAGAAAACTTGGGGAATGGCGGCTATAACGCCATGCGAGGGCACGGAGGAATAACCGCCAGAATCTTAATCAGTGGTCTGATTTCTTTGGGTGATGCGCTTAGTCCAATGGAGCAGCCTCAGGAATCTCCCTCACCAACTCCACATTCTGCGACTGATCAGGCCCTCCAGCCATAATTAAGGTGCCTCTTGTGCCATCATTGGCTTCAATCACAAAAATTTCTTCCTCATCACCTGGGTTGGTCATGCCATCAAAACGATAAGTATTAACAATTTTGAGTTGGTAAGGGGTATATTCTTTCTTGCTGGCTGTCGCCACAATATTTTTCTCATTGGCAACAAATTGCTCCTTAAAGCCTTTTTCACTCAATTCTGCCAATACCTGCGAAAGTGTTCTATCGTTAGTTTCCATAATTCATTTTTTAAATTTGTTCTTACATAACCTTTTAAGGGGCGTAGGGTTTTAAAGAATAGAGATAAGTGCGGTTTTGAAACTTTCTAGCAACATTCTTTTGTTGAAGATGTTTAGAAGCTGTAGAAAAGACCGTACTTTCGCAGACTAAACAGGAAGGCAAACGGCCTTTCTTTATTATATGGGGCCGACTGGAATTGACAGTAGGTGTAATTCAAGTGTAAGCATGCAGGGAGTTGTGAGTATTTCCCTTAAATAAAACTTTCACATTTATAATTGGCGAAAGACAATTTGCCCTTGCTGCCTAATTAAGAATTAGTAGCAATGTGTCTCTCTCACCCTCTGTTCTGCCGGGTGGGAAATCGAGGCATCACACGCAGAACTGGCCGTTTCTAGGTGTCGTGATAGAAGCGGTAAGATCAATTGCGAATAAGGTGTAGATTAGGTTGGTTGCTGACCTTGCTACACTCGAAAAATAATCAGCGAATAAGCATGTAGAAGGCGCTTCGTGTTCCTTATCTGGACGAGGGTTCGAACCCCTCCGGCTCCACCTTCGCCCGCTGAAGCCTTGTGCGTAAGCGGGCTTTTTTTTATCCACCGAAGCCTTGGCGTAGGTGGATTACCTCAGTACTTGCGGGCGTAGGTGGAGAAACTCCACCACTGAGTCCACCGTAGCTTTAGCGAAGGTGGACTGTTGATTATAGCTCTTGCTTGGCGTAGGTGGGCTGTTCTTCGTCCACCATAGCTCTTTAGAGTGAAGGTGGGCTCCTTCCAATATCTAAATTCACTTTTTCAGTGTAAATAATCTACGAAATTTTTATCTTGAACGATAAGAATTTCATTTATGCACACCGTTTACATCCTCAAGTGTTCTGATGGGTCACATTATGTAGGCTGTACTGGTAACCTTGAAGAAAGATTAAAAAGGCACAATAATGGAGAAGTGAGTTACACGAAATCAAGATTACCTTTTGAGGTGGTGCTCACCATCAATTTTCCTGAGAAATATAAGGCCTTTGCTTTCGAGAAGTATTTGAAGTCTGGCAGCGGCAGAGCTTTTATGTACAAAAGGTTTATTGGAAATAATGTTCAAAGCCTCTCCCCAAATGAATAATTAATCGCCTTCAGCCTGTCTTGATAAAAAGCATAGTAGCGGCTTTTGTTTTTGTCCAAAAGAAAACTACAATCTACTACTTAATAGTGCGATATAATACACTATTCAGTAGTAAAGCATAGTGTGAGATGTGATTGTCATGCGATAAGTGCATTTTAATGCACTATTGAATAATGAGGATTTAGCCATTGCCGATTACTTTAAACCTGGTTTATGCAATAGAGATCGTTATGAGGGCGTAAATCGCAAAGAATCAGGAAGTTTGGCTTTGAAAGCATAGCATCGCTATGGTGAAAAGACAAATGAAGGGTAGCGACTGATTCAAAGTGAGTTACGTCCGTAATAGATAGTCTATTGCATTATCCGGGTTAAACCAATTCCTCTTCAGTATCTTTGCCTTATGCGTTGCTCCTCAGGTAAAATTCAATACGATTCTCAGCACTTGGCCGAAGATGCCCTGATCGATCAGCATATTTATAAGGGCTTTGCGGAGCATCAAGGGCCACAGAATGTGTATGAATGTCGTGACTGCGGTTACTGGCATATGACCTCCAAAAATGCGGAACGCTTACCTCGCCTTCAAGAAATGATCGACTCTGGCGAACTCAAAAGAAAGCAGAACGCTAGCCAGTGGGAGCGGAGGTTCTAATTCCTTTCTTCAATTTTGGATTTTACAAGGCTGAAAATTGTTGCACAAATTTGGAGAGTTATCTCTGTTCTTCTCACTTAACCTTCCTAATTTCGTTGCATGGAAATGTCTCAAAAACCCCTTGCCGAACGCATTCGTCCCCAAACCTTAGATGATCTGATTGGTCAAGAACATTTGGTTGGGAAAAACGGGGTTTTGCGTAGGGCCATTGAGTCGGGCGGAATTCCATCCATGATTCTTTGGGGGCCTCCGGGCGTGGGTAAAACCACCATTGCCAATATTATTGCGAATACCGTAAGGGCCCCGTTTATATCCCTGAGTGCGATAAGTGCAGGTGTAAAAGAAATAAGAGAGGTAATTCAACGAGCAAAATTTCAATCGAATACCATTCTTTTTATTGATGAAATTCATCGTTTTAATAAGTCGCAGCAAGATGCCCTTTTGGGTGCAGTGGAAAAGGGAGATGTTACCTTAATCGGTGCTACCACAGAAAACCCTTCTTTCGAAGTCAATTCGGCACTTTTGTCGCGATCGCAGGTGTACACGCTCAAAGGTCTTTCTACAGAAGACTTACTTCGTTTGGTGGAAAGTGCCATTCTGAAGGATAAAATTTTAAGTCAGAAAACCATCCATTTAAAGGAAACCCAAGCGCTGTTTAGTATTTCGGGGGGAGATGCCAGAAAGCTGCTGAATTTACTCGATTTGGTGGTGGAGAACCTTGGTGGCCAAGAAGTAGAAATCACGGACGATAAAGTGATTGACATTGCGCAACAGCGGGTGGCCATTTATGATAAGTCGGGCGAACAGCATTACGATATCATTTCCGCTTTCATCAAATCTATTCGCGGCAGCGACCCCAATGCAGCGGTGTATTATTTAGCAAGAATGATTGAGGGAGGTGAAGACATCAAGTTCATTGCCCGCAGGTTGGTCATATTGGCTTCCGAAGATATTGGGAACGCAAACCCCACTGCTTTGGTCATAGCTACTACAGCATTTCAGGCCGTGAGTATGATCGGTTATCCTGAAGGAAGAATCGTTTTGTCGCAGTGCGTTACTTATTTGGCGGCTTCCGCTAAAAGTAATGCCGCCTACATGGCCATTAACCAAGCCCAGGCTTTGGTGCGTCAAACAGGCGATTTACAAGTGCCATTGCCCATCCGGAATGCGCCAACTAAATTGATGAAGGAAGAGGGTTATGGCAAAGGCTACAAATACTCGCATGACTTCCCCGGTAACTTTGTCAACCAAGAATTTTTACCTGCGGAAATCAAAGGAACCAAACTCTACGATCCGGGTAAAAACCCACGCGAAGAAGAAATGCGCAAGCGTCTGCAAGCCATGTGGAAAGAAAAGTATGGGTATTAAAATAGTATTGAGAACCTAGATATCAGACCTAAGTATCCTCCATTTATGAACATTAACTTTGGGGGGTATTCAGAGTATTAAGAAGAACCTAATCCTTGATTAGCGAGTGCTGAACCACATAATTAGCGGTTTCCTTTGCCCAAACTTGATAGGTCAGTTTGGAAGGGTGAACACCATCACTAAAGAAATCTGAGCTGTTCGTAGAAGGATCTATTTTATCGATCCAATTTTCAAAACTGATTTTTTGGGCATCGTAAAAAACATTTTCATGTTTGGCGATGGTTTGCTCAAGCCTTTCTCCCAGCATTTCAACCAAGTTTCCCATAGAAAACTTAATCAGGCTGGTAAAAGCAGGGAAGAGCTTAATCGGGGGCATGTTGGTGAAAAGAATCGGAGTGTTTCCAAACTTTTTCCTCAAAGCGATAATCAAAGCATCAATATCTTTCCCCCATTGTTTGGGGCTGTTGAAAGTAAATGAATCGTTTGCGCCAAGCCCTATCACCAAAAGATCGGCTTCAGGTTCTTTGATGCGAGGGATCAGCTTTTTGGTTACATGTTTGGCGGTATAACCGCTTTTTGCATAGACTTTCCAGCTGATATTTGTGCCGAGTTTGTCAGCTAGGCTATTGGCCAAAGTTCCTGTAAAACCTTCCTGATGTGTGGACACGCCAACACCGGCAATGGTGCTTTCGCCTAGGGTGATAATCTTAAGTGCTTTGGAAGATGGGAAAGATGATGTAGTCCCTTCGGTACCTTTGGCTTCGGGCAAAGAAGGTACGCTGGCGCGAATTCTTTTGCCTTGAAAGTACATAATTGGTAACAGAGGAATGGTAATCATTGCACCAAAAATGTACTTGCTGTTCATGTTTTACCCTCTACATTCTGAAATGGCCTTCTCTAAAATACCGAGTACTTTGTCTTTATTCATGCCAATCATAGAGGCAGGAAAACCCACTTCGAGATTAGAAATGCTCAGACTTTCTTCGGCTTCAGAATAATCGAAGTCGAGTGATATTCCGTTTTTAGACAGGTAACCACTGATGCCTTGAAGCTCAATGCCCTGACTTTTCAACTTAGCCCTTAGGCACTCGAATGCAGCGGAATTTACTTGATCAAATTTCTTCATCTTCTTCGTCTTCATCTTCTGCTGTGCCTTGAACTTCAGCAATAGGCTTAAAACCTTCTGGTACTTTCTGTTCTGCCGAATGATGGAAAATTTCTAAAACTGGCGATTCCTTCACTTCAGGAATAGTGAAAGTAACCAACATATTATTTAAGCTTTCGCGAATACGTTCGTAAGCCTGCTTTACATCGCTGGCGGTCACCATCATGAGGTTTGCAATCTTCTTTTCCTTACCAGAATCTGCATCGGCTGCCATGTATACCACTTTGCAATTAAAGAAAGTGTCGGCATCTGGGTATTCAAAAACATCGGTAACTCTGCTTTTTGCAATACCAGTTACTTGAAATTCACCCATTACACGCTGGCCAATCTCTTCGTAGATTTTGGCTTCGGCTTCGGTAAAAGAAAGGGCATCGGCCAAATACGTTTCGCTCACACTTTTGGTGCGACCTTGTTCGTCTTCCTTCATATATTTCACCTTACAGGTAAACCAAGTTTTCATAGTTCCATTCTTTAAATGAGGGGTCAAAAATACAATTGATATTGATGAAAACAGTAGAGATTTGAAATTTCTATCGAAGAAACTTACCTGAGGTTTACCGTTGATTTATAAGTTTTATATCAGCTATCTTCTCGAAGTCGGATATTTTGTTAAAAATTTCGGTACTTCACGCCAATATGAGTTTAGTATTCCCTTACCCCAGTCAAATTGTTGTCACTTGTTTTCCAAGACAAAGTCCTTGGCTTGCTCAAGAAATTGAAGCCTTAGGCTTTAAAGTGGAAAGTCAGGGCCTTACGGAAGTAGAAGTCAACGGCTTTATGGACGATTGTTTAAAGCTCAATATGTTTTTGCGAACTGCGGGACGGGTGCTTTTTCAAATTAAAAGATTCAGGGCCGTCAATGCGGATGAATTGTATAAAGAGTTATCCAAGATTCCGTGGGAAGACTATTTCGATATAGATGATTATTTTTCGATCACCTCTTACGTGCGTAACGATACCATTACCGATGATCGTTTTGCCAACCTAAGAGCAAAGGATGCAATTGCCGACCGATTCGTAAAGAAAACAGGCAAACGCCCCGATTCAGGTTCAGATAGAGATGGCACTGTCATTCATTTATACTGGAGGGACGAAAAAGTACGAGTTTACTTTGATACTTCTGGCGAAACCATTGCGAAACATGGCTACAGAAAAATACCAGGTAAAGCCCCAATGATTGAATCTTTGGCGGCCTCGGCCATCATTGCCAGTAATTGGAACAAAAAAAGCACATTCGTAAATCCAATGTGCGGAAGTGGTACGTTGGCCATTGAAGCAGCCTTGATAGCGACCAACACTGCTCCAGGTTTGTTTCGTGAAAACTTCGGTTTTATGCACATTAATGGATATAGTGAAGAATCATGGCAAGGCTATATACGCCTAGCACAGCTGCAGCGAAAAAGCAAGCTCGATTTTAGAATTATCGCATCGGACATCAACGGTGGAGCGATTACTTCTGCAAAAATGAATGCTAGAACCGCAGGTGTTTATCACTTGATCGATTTCCAGGTTTGTGATTTTAGAGAAACGGAAATTCCTGAGGAAACTGGTGTGGTCATGTTCAATCCAGAATACGGTGAACGACTAGGGGCCGATAAAGACTTGGAAGAAATCTATTCTGCTATTGGCGATTTTTTTAAACAGCAGTGCAAAGGATATATGGGCTATGTGTTTACTGGGAATTTGGACTTGGCCAAAACAATTGGTTTACGTGCCAAAAGAAGGGTTGAATTTTATAACGCGAAAATCGATTCTCGCTTGTTGGAGTATGAGTTATATTCAGGAACCCGTAGAGAGAAGTAATTGAAAATATTAAAGAAAATATGGTCCAGTTTTCCTGTGCAACTCCTTGTTGTACATGTCAAATACAACCAATTTTTATTGGTGTACTGGTTTATTTTGTTTTCGGTAGTAGGAGGAAGTTTTGGGGAGAATTTAGGGATCCCGTACTTGTTTTTAGACCCTGTTTATTTGGATGAAGTTTCTATTTGGGGCTTTATCATCATGGGGATTGCCGTAGCCGGTTTTGGCATGGCCTTTAATATTACCAGCTATATTCTAGATGGCTTTAGGTTTCCTTTTTTGGGCACTTTGCCCAAGCCATTGGCCCATTTTTGCATCAATAACTCGTTAATTCCTTTTAGCTTTTTGGTGTTCTATGTGATCAAAATCATTCAATTTCAACAAGACGCAGGAGAAGGAGCTAGCCAAGAAACTGCTATTAAGGTAGCAGGAGTGTTGTTGGGCTGTATTGCCTTCTTATTCTTTTTGTTTGCCTATTTCTTTAAAACCAATAGAGATATTTTTAAAGTGTTGGGCATTAACCAACAGCTCAAACTAAAACGCACCAACAGCCAAAAGCTAAAGGCTTTTAGAAAACTTCAGTCTTTAAAAAGGAGTAGGGTGAAGGTGGATTATTACTTGAGTCTTACTTTCAAAGTTTACTCTACCAGACGTTTCGAAGAGTACTATGACCGAATGGCGATTTTGAGGGTTTTTCTTCAGAATCAGCGAAACGCGATTATTATCGAGTCATTGGTGCTCGTGATTATTTTTAGCTTAGGGCTTTTTCAAGACGTAGCCATCTTTCAAATTCCTGCAGCTGCCTCTGGTACTTTATTACTCACCATGATTGTAATGCTGACAGGTGCTTTAAGCTTCTGGTTTAGGTCATGGATTATCAGTGGAATAGTGGGCGTGTTCATTCTACTGAATATGGTTTTTGCTACAGATTTTCTTACTTATCAATATCCAGCTTATGGACTGAATTACGAAAGTACTCCGGCTGAATATAAGTTAGAAAACCTTCAAGAATATACCTCAGAAGAAAATGTGGAGGCCTCTAAAGAATATATGCTAGCGGTGCTTGAAAACTGGAAGGCGAAGTTCATGGAAGATAAGCCCAAAATGGTTTTGATTACCGTAAGTGGCGGGGGGCAACGTTCTGCGTTATGGACGACCAATGTCATGCAGAAGGCAGATTCTGTTTTTAAAGGTGATTTAATGAACAGCACCTTTATGATTACAGGCGCATCTGGAGGCTTATTTGGAGCAGCTTTTTATCGTGAGTTGGCTTGGAAGAATTTAGAACCACAAGCCCATGAGCATTTAGCTGATATTAGTAAGGACGTACTCAATCCAGTTATTTTCACCCTGCTTGTAAACGATCTGTTTGTGAAATTTAGGAGCTTTGAATATGGTGGGTTTAGGTATAAAAAAGAAAGAGGCTATGAGTTTGAACAAAGGCTAAAGTCTAACCTTCATGGCTTATTGGATAACCCTATTTCGACCTATAGGGCGCCAGAGTTCAATGCGGAAATCCCACTATTAATTGTGGGTTCAACCATTACCAACGATGGAAGAAAACTCTATATTTCTCCTCATCCTACAGCCTTTTTTAATACCGGTGCAGACAGAGACCATTCAAAAATTCAAGGAGTAGATTTTAATTTGCTTTTAGCACAGCATCAGCCTGATAGCTTAAGGTTCTTAACGGCCTTACGAATGAGTGCTACTTTTCCGTATTTCTCACCTTCCATTTCATTACCTACTAAACCTAGAATGAGTATTGCTGATGCAGGAATTTCAGACAATTATGGAATTTCAGATGCCACCACATTTCTACATGTTTTTAAAGACTGGATCAAGGAGAATACTTCGGAAGTGGTGATGATTACCATTCGGGATTCGAGCAAAGAGCCACCAGTGGAGGCTGATCATTCTAAGAACTTAATTCAGAAGTTTATTTCACCTATTCAAGGTGCGGTTAAAAGCTGGGACCAAATTCAGACGATTAAAAACGAGCAGCGCTATGATATGATTTCATCTGATTATGGAAGCCATTTAAGGCGCGTTGAATTTGAATATCAAAATCAGAAATCGAACCGAGCTTCTTTGAGTTGGCGATTAACAGACCGTGAAATTCAGAATATTCTCGATGGCATTAAAGACGACATCAACCAAAAGGCATTGAAGGAATTAGGGAAGTAAGGCTATTTGGTAAGTTGATAATCCTTGACCAAAATATTTGCGGATAGGTTTAATCTACTCGTAAGGTTGCGAATCATTTCAACCGTTAACTTCCTTTTCTTATTCAGAATTTCTGAGACACGATTTTTTCCACCAATCTCAGAGATCAGGTCTTTTTGTTTGAGTTGCATTTCCTCCATTCTTATCTTAATGGCCTCAATAGGGTCTGGCGTTTCGATAGGATAATGCTTTTGTTCATAATCATCGATGAGTAAAACAAGCAAATCTGCTTCGTCACTTTCTGCACTGCCTATTGGAGCGTCAAAAATTGCTTCCAATTGGTTTAAGGCTTTCTGATACTGCTCCTCGGTTTTTATAATTCCTGTCATAACTTAAATCGTATTGGCATCTATTTTATCGTATTCAGAATGCGTTCCTATAAAACGAATGAATGCCCATTCTTTCTCAAAGTTGAATTTCACCACTAACCGAAAAGCATTTCCTTTAATATTAAAAACCACTCTGCTTTCCTTCAGAATACTAGCATTGGCATAAGTAGATTTTATGTCACTTGGAGATTTCCATTGACTGCTCATGGCTGTGTCATACCAAGTTTTGAGGTATTGTTCTGCCTCATTATGCTTTTCCCAGAACGATCTAAGGGTGCTTTTAGCTATAATTCGTTTCATGAATACATTCAAAGATATGCAATAGTTCCATATATGGGAACTTTTAGATTGAGTTTTTTATTTATACCGTTGGTTTTTCTGACCGCTACTTCCTCCTAACAACTGTTAGGAAACTCACTGCTTTTGCTTAAATTCGCAATCCAATAGCTTAGAACACCATTTTATGCAAGAAGTAGCACCATACAAACCCAAAAATAAAGTAAGATTAGTCACAGCCGCCTCGCTTTTCGATGGTCACGATGCTGCCATAAACATTATGCGGAGAATCATCCAGGCTACTGGCTGTGAAGTGATTCATTTGGGACATGATAGAAGTGTAGAAGAAGTGGTGAATACCGCCATTCAAGAAGATGCGCAAGCCATTGCAATGACCTCTTACCAAGGTGGACACGTGGAGTATTTCAAATACATGCGTGACTTGCTGATGGAAAAAGGCGCTGGTCACATCAAGATTTTTGGAGGTGGGGGCGGTGTAATTCTGCCAGAAGAAATTAAAGAATTAATGGATTATGGCATTACCCGAATTTATGCACCAGATGATGGGCGTAAAATGGGTTTGCAAGGCATGATCAACGACATGGTGCAGCAGTGCGATTTTCCTACGGGAGAAAACTTGACTGATGAAATAGATCACATTGTTGAGAAAAACACAAAGGCGATTGCGCGATTGATTTCTGCTGCGGAAAACTTCCCTGAAGAGTCAAAAGGTGAAATGGACAAGGTGCATGCCATGGCCGATAAGGTAGAGACTCCAATTCTTGGAATTACTGGAACTGGTGGCTCTGGAAAATCATCATTGGTGGATGAGTTGGTGCGCAGGTTCTTGATGGACTTTGAAGATAAAACTATCGCCATTGTATCGGTTGACCCTTCGAAAAGAAAAACGGGTGGAGCACTTTTGGGAGATAGAATTCGAATGAATTCGATTAACAATTCTCGCGTTTACATGCGCTCATTGGCTACTCGTCAATCGAATTTGGCGCTTTCAAAGCACGTTCGCGAAGCGGTTCAAATCTTAAAAGCCGCTCAATATGACCTCATTATTTTAGAAACTTCTGGTATTGGTCAATCCGATACTGAAATATTAGACCACTCAGATGTATCGCTTTATGTGATGACGCCAGAGTATGGTGCGGCAACACAATTAGAGAAAATCGACATGCTCGATTTTGCCGATGTAATTGCCCTCAATAAATTCGATAAGCGCGGAGCACTAGATGCGCTGCGTGATGTTAAAAAACAATTCCAACGTAACCACGGATTATGGTCGGCCAAGGTAGATGACATGCCTGTGCATGGAACCATCGCCTCACAGTTCAACGATCCAGGAATGAACTCACTTTACCGTGTAATTATGGATAAAGTGGTAGAGAAAACGGGTGCTAAATTGGAATCCGTTTTTGAGATTACCAATGAGATGTCTGAGAAGATCTTCGTGATTCCTCCAAGCAGAACTCGTTACCTTTCTGAGATTTCTGAATCAAATCGTTCATACGATGACTGGGCTTTAAATCAAGCCGATGTAGCGGATAAACTTTACGGTTTACACACCTCAATGGCTACGCTCAAGAATTCAACGATTGCCGATCGTGACCGATTGATTAAAGGTTTACAGGAAACCTACGAGCAAGTAAAGCTTGATTTGGATCCAAGAAACTGGATCTTAATTGAAGAGTGGGAAGCCAAAAAGAAAACCTATACTGATCCAGTTTACTCTTTCAAGGTTCGTGATAAAGAGATAAAAATACAGACACATACTGAGTCGCTTTCTCACACGCAAGTGCCGAAAGTATCTTTACCAAAATTCAGAAGTTGGGGCGATATTTTAAGATGGTCATTGCAAGAAAATGTGCCAGGTGAATTCCCTTATACTGCTGGAATCTATCCTTTTAAAAGAGAGGGCGAAGACCCAACCCGTATGTTTGCAGGTGAAGGCGGGCCAGAAAGAACCAACAGACGTTTCCATTATGTGAGCTTAGGAATGCCAGCCGCTCGTCTGTCTACGGCTTTCGATTCGGTAACACTTTACGGAAACGACCCGGGTTACAGACCCGATATTCATGGTAAAATTGGTAACTCTGGCGTAAGTATTTGCTGTCTAGACGATGCGAAGAAATTATATTCTGGCTTCAATTTGTCATCGCCAACTACTTCGGTTTCAATGACCATCAACGGCCCTGCGCCAATGTTGCTTGGTTTCTTTATGAATGCCGCCATCGATCAGCAGTGTGAAGTGTACATCAAAGAGAATGGCTTAGAAGCTGAAATTGAAGAGAAAATCAAAGCGATTTACAAGAAGAAAGGTGTAACGCGTCCACAATACCAAGGTGAGCTTCCAGAAGGAAATGACGGCTTGGGACTGATGCTTCTGGGTGTTACCGGTGATCAGGTTTTACCAGCGGATGTCTACCAAGAAATTAAGGCTAGGACGCTTTCAGTAGTGCGTGGCACGGTTCAGGCCGATATTCTAAAAGAAGACCAAGCACAAAACACTTGTATTTTCTCTACTGAATTTGCCCTTCGCTTGATGGGTGATGTGCAGCAATATTTCATCGACAAGAATGTCAGGAACTTCTATTCTGTATCTATTTCAGGTTATCATATTGCCGAGGCAGGCGCCAACCCAATTTCACAATTGGCCTTTACTTTGGCGAATGGCTTTACTTACGTAGAATACTACTTAAGCCGAGGAATGGACATTGATAAGTTCGGGCCGAACCTTTCTTTCTTTTTCTCGAATGGGATTGATCCTGAATATGCGGTGATTGGCCGTGTAGCCAGAAGAATTTGGGCGAAGGCCATGAAGCAGAAGTATGGAGCAAATGCCAGAGCGCAAATGCTGAAATACCATATTCAAACTTCGGGTCGTTCGTTGCACGCGCAAGAGATTGACTTCAACGATATCAGAACTACGTTACAAGCTTTGTATGCTATTTACGACAACTGTAACTCTTTGCATACCAATGCTTATGACGAGGCCATTACTACTCCAACAGAAGAGTCGGTACGTAGGGCCATGGCCATTCAGTTGATCATCAATAAAGAATTAGGTTTAGCGACTAACGAAAATCCGCTGCAAGGTTCCTTCATTATTGAAGAACTGACCGAGTTGGTGGAAGAAGCTGTATTGCTTGAATTCGATAGAATTACGGAACGTGGTGGAGTGCTTGGTGCCATGGAAACCATGTATCAACGAAGTAAAATTCAAGAAGAATCACTTTACTATGAGACCTTGAAGCATACGGGTGAATTTCCGATTATTGGAGTAAATACCTTCTTAAGCTCAAAAGGCTCACCAACTGTTTTACCGAAAGAGGTGATACGTGCAACCCCTGAAGAGAAAGAATACCAGATTAAAATGCTGGAACAACTTCAAAAAGGAAATGCAGAGAAAGCTGAAGAGTTGATCAAGAAAATTCAGGCTGCTGCGGTTCAGAATCAGAATATTTTCGAAGAATTGATGGAAGCCAGCAAGTATTGTTCACTCGGTCAAATCACTTCTGCATTGTTCGAAGTAGGCGGGCAGTACCGAAGGAATATGTAATTTTGGTCGTATTATTAGACACCTGTCAGGTTTTTAAAACCCGACAGGTGTCTATTTATTTAATATGTGAATATTGAAAAAGCTCATCGGTCTCTTTTTTGTTGTTGTTGGGCTTCAAACTTCCCAGGTGGGCCATTTGGCTGCACAAAATCCTTCGAATGAACAGTCCATTTACCTTCAACTCAATAAATCGGTTTTCGAATTGGGGGAAGACCTGTGGTTCAGTGCCACGGTTTTAAATTCGCAAAGCCTACTACCTTCTAGTCGCGACACTTCCTTATTTGTAGAGCTGAGAAGTAAGGCCGAAAACGAAATTGTTTTCAAGGAGATATTTGAAATCAGCAATGGTTTTTCAGAAGGTCATATTTTCCTTGCCGACACGCTGAAACAAGGAGAGTATAGCCTTTTTGCCTTTACTAGGAACTCCTTTTCTGATGAGGTGAAAAAGACCAAAAGCATACTACTTAAATCAAGAATAACGCCTTCCATATTGGTAGATGTGAATTTTGATAATGCATTAACGGCCGAGCTAAATACATTGTCACCAAAAATCAAGGTGGTGAGGAAATCTGGCGAATTGGTAGCGAAGGCCAAAATTAATGCCGAAATATGGAGTGAAAACAAACGCCTAGCTCGAGTTAAAACCACTACTGATAGTTTGGGGGTTGCTATACCAAGCTTCAATAAACTAAAGACATTCGAAAACCTAATTTTAAAGATTGATGTGGATTCCAATTTGGGCGAGGAACAATTTGAACTTCCTGTGGCCCTGCCTACAAATACACAACGGATCCAATTCAATCTAATGCCAGAAGGAGGGAGTCTTGTTCAAGGAATTTCTACTCAAATTGCCTTTAAGGCGGTTCAAAAGAACGGAACGCCCATAGAGATTGATTCTGCCGTTGTCATTGATGAAAAGGGAAAGGTGATTACTTCTTTTAAATCTCGCCATAATGGAATGGGGAGTTTTTACGTTCTACCGCTGCCCTCAAAGCAATACTCAGTTTCCATCATTTCTCCCAAAATCGACTCTCTTTATAGTTTTCCTAAAGTATTTGATGCCGGATTCGTATTGAACCTGTCCAAACAAACGGAAGATGATCTTCTTTTTGCAGTTAAGAAAAGCGAGGGCTTTGAAGGAGACTCACTGACATTCGCTATAGAACAACGAGGGATACTCTATTATGAATCGAAGATGATTATTTCGGGTGAGGGGATGCCTTTAAAAGTACCGACTGCGTCCTTACCTAGGGGGATTATCAAAGTGAGCCTTTCCAATAGCAGTGGGCAAAAGCTGGCGGAGCGGTTGGTTTTCGTGAACAATCAAAAAAGACTGAACATCGTCTACGAACTGAATAAGACCAATTATACTACAAAGGAAAGGATTGATCTTAAACTAAAAGTGACTGATGGTCAGGGAGATCCTGTTCAAACGGTAATTGGGATGTCGGTGGTGGATGAGGTTTTTAAATCCGTTTTTGATGAAGATAATATCGTTTCCCATTTCTTTTTATCGAATGAAATCAAAGGTCGGGTTCATCATCCGAAAAGCTATTTTTCTGGTGAATCAAAAACTGATAGAGATAACTTGGATCTATTAATGCTCACGCAAGGCTGGCGTTCTTATAGATGGCCGAGAATCCTGGTAGAAAGTTTAACCGATTCAGACTTAAAAGTGTCGGTGAAAATTAACCCAAACTCGGTTTCTAAAAAAGTACTCAAAGCGCTCGATCAACAAAAGATACAAGTGGTTTCTATGTTTGGCGCTTCAGTTTTGAGTACCGACAAAAATGGAGAATTGCTAATAACGGACAATATGTTGTATTGGTCCAGAGGAGGGAAGATGTTCTTTAAGACGGATGAGGTTGAAGGAGCACTTTTGAATTTCCATACACCCTTTGATGCCACCGTTAAATGGAGTTGGGATAAGCTTGACCAACAAAAGAGAATCTTTGCCTCAACGAAAAACTGGAATATTCTTCCTCAAGTAGAGAATGATGTAAGAAGGTTAGACGATTTTGTAGTCGAATCACATCAAGACGAATATGGTGTTGCTCATGGGAATGCTCGGAATATTATTGAAGGCAGGAACACAGACTATGTTTGCACATTCGACATTCTCAACTGCCGTAACCATTCGTTTGGTAGAGAGCCGAGGGACGGTGAAAGACTCTATATAAACGGGGTTCTCAAAACCTATAGAGCACCTAAAGAAGCCAACACTACCACTTATTTTAATGGTTATTACGAAGTGCCCGAAGTCTACGAACCCGATTATGATAAAGTACCAGAAGACAGGGTTTTTACCGATTTCCGAAATTCATTGATTTGGAGGCCGAGTATTCTGACCAATGAAAATGGCGAAGCCGAGGTCTCATTTTTTACTTCAGATATTCGATCTATTTTTAATGTTCATATAGACGCTTATGGCGACAATGGTCAAATGGGAGCGCTCAAGTTCGATATTAAAGTGTTGAAGTGAGCATGCAAAACTGTCGCAGGCTCTCCGATTTATCTGCCTTTGGCAGAACCTGTAACTTACTATGATCAGTAGGACTCCGTCAGTAATCTGAGTGCTACAGATTTATCGAATTGAATGAGCACAGCATAGATTTATTTCTATGGTTATGTTTTTGACAGGTGAATGTTTATTTTTCTAGCCATGTCAAGCCTCCGAATCAGACCACGGTTTAAAACCACAGTAAAAGGAACTACCAATGATTGCGTCAATGAGATCAAAGAAGCCATTGATCAAAATCAAGAATTCATAGGGCTTGTCTCTGAGCAATATTGTGTGATAAAGATTTGCCTTGAAGAAAGGCACTATTGGTCACCACAGCTTACGCTCACGTTTGAAGTGCAGGCAGAGGGAGGTCTTGAAATTCGAGGACTATACGGGCCAAAGCCAAGCGTTTGGGCTGTTTTCTTTATGTCCTATGCTGCGCTTGGTGTACTTTCTTTATTCGTTGGGGTCTTTGGGCTATCTCAGCTTATGCTTGAAAAGGAAGCACCTATTTTATGGGCTATTCCGATTATGGCTGCCATTGGAATAGGCTTATATCTAGTGGCCCAAGCGGGCCAAAAGGTAGGTGCCGAGCAGATGTTTCGGATTCATCATTTTTATGAGCAAGTCATAAAACACAGAGTAACTTTGGAATAAAGAAACTTCTGTCGCAGGTTCTCCGATTTATCTGCCTTTGGCAGAACCTGTGACTCGCTATGATCAGTAGGACTCTGTCCGTTTAATATTAAAGTAGAATCTAAATATACTGGACCTTAATAGGCGATGTTCCTTCCACCATTTGATTGATTTTAGGCTGAATGAACCAAACACCAACCGGGTAAAACCAGATCATAAAAAACTCTCCTGCAAAATCACTGAAGCTGACTTCTCTTTGCAATTCAATAGTTTTATAAGTTTTCGCTACAAAGTATAGTGAGTAGAAAATGCCAAAAATGGAAAGGAAATGAAGTGGTAGCAAGACCGCAAGTAAGCCAAAAGGAAAGATGGAGTAAAAGTCAGTGTTGGCCTCAAGATCAGTGAATCCAAAGAAGGCCATAAAAACCAACAGGGAAAGAATATAGATGAAAGGAATGAAGAAAAACACCTTGAATTTCTTAACCTTCATTTTAACGGTAGCAGGAACTTTTGACTGTAAACCGATAGCAATGGACCAGAACCAACCAAAGAGCATACACATCACTAGAAATACAACACCAGGAAGTATAACCATAAAACTTTTCAACGTAGTATCATCTAAGTCATTCGTTGTAGTAGCATAACTAAATAAGAGGGCGAACATGATTATGTAGCCTGAGATCGGAAGCCCAATAAGGATTGAGAATAATTGCCAATGCTTTGCTTTGAGAAAAAGGTTAGTCATTTTCTTGAAGTTTAGTGCTTTAATTAAAACAATATAGTTAATATTATAATTAAAATAAACATATTGTAGAAATGTGTGATTACACAAATTGTCGCAGGTTCTCCGATTTATCTGCCTTTGCTACTGTCGCAGGTTCTCCGAACCTGTGACTTACTATGAGCTTTAGGACTCTGTCCGCATAACACCAGCAAAAAACGATAAGTATGCCAAGCCTTAATTAGTATATTTAATTATGAGTACGGCCTATCGGTTTTCTGAAAATGACATCCCTCACTTCGTAACTATGACTGTTGTGGAATGGGTAGACTTATTCAATCGCCAGCGCTACAAGGATATTATAGTCGAAAACCTGAATTTTTGCATCAAGAATAAAGGTTTGATTGTCCATGCATATGTCATTATGTCGAACCATGTTCACTTGATTGTTAGAACAGGAAATGGCGAGAACCTTTCTTCAGTAATAAGAGACTTTAAGAGATATTCTGCCAAAGTGATTTATGAGATGTTGAAGCAAGATCAGCGGGAAAGCAGAAAAGACTGGCTGCTATGGATCATAGAAAGTCAGGGAGAAATGAGTAGTTCGAACACTCATTCCAAAATTTGGAGGCATGAGAACCATCCAATTCCGTTGGATAGAAATAACATGTTTGAAGAAAGGCTAAATTATATTCACCTCAATCCAATTAGAGCGGGAATCTGCTTCACACCAGAAGACTATGTTTATTCGAGTGCGGGAGCTTATGCTGGAGAAATAGGTTTGGCGAATGTAGAGTTAGTTTGACCGGGACAGAGTCCCTTTTTAATAAGTCGTCACTGGTCCTGCCAAAGGCAGATAAATCGGAGAACCTGCGATAGGAGCGTTACCGCCAAAGACTTTTGCTTTTAATCAGTGAGTCAAGTTTTATATCATCTCCAGTTTGACCTTTCAAAATGTTGTAGACATTATTCAAGTTTACAGAGTCATTCCAGTATTGATAGTATAGGTACTTTAAATAGAGGCTTTGGTCATGCTCAAATTCAGTTTCTAATACTTCCCCATAAGTACTGTCGGAAACCCCTAAAGCAAGATTCAGCTTCATTAAACTTAGCCCATTTCCAACCCAATGGGTTTCAGGTATTTCATAGAGGTAATATAGCGCGCTTAATGTGTCTCTTTTTCTAAGTTCATCGTTTGAACTCCTCATGGCCAAATTTGCCATCCTTCTTTCTTCTGAAAACATATCGTATCGAGAATTGAGATTGATAATGTTTTTAACAGTCTGACTGTACCATATGCCACTTTTAAGATCAAAAAGATCGCATAAGTAAGGCTTGTCATTAATTATCTCAACTTGGTATTTGATGAAGTTATAGCTGTCATCAAAAATGGAAAGGAAGGTAATTTCAGAGTGAACGTCAAAATGTTCAATCTTAGAAACATATATCTTACCGTTCTTTAAATTCACATGATTCACCAGTGAAATATTGTTGAATTTGATCTCGTCCTTTATCTCCTTGTCAAAAATATAATTGAATACATTTCTCTGAACATTGTTGAGGTTTTTCACTCTTTTTGCAAAAGCCTCGTTACTCCATGAGCTTCTGATTAGTACGTGATCATAATCGTTAATACTCTTAGTCAACTGTTGAGCATATTGCTCTATAGTCTTTTTATTTTCAAGCGTCAACTCAGTGTGACTTGCTGGCTTATTCGTTGAGCAGCCAATTAATAATAAAATGGTAACTAAATAGAGACCTCTGAACATTAATATTCTCATTTCTGAATTTCAATTTGAGAAATGGTTTTTATAAATGATACGATTTGATACGAAAATATACGGTTATGATACGATTTTCTGTTGTCTTGAATCTCAACTGTCGCAGGTTCTCCGATTTATCTGCCTTTGGCAGGACCTGTGACTTACTATGATTTCTAGGACTCTGTCCGTATTACACTGTAAAAGCTATGCTCAGAACCGTGCTTTTTAAACCACACCTATAAGGTTTCCAAAACCTTGTAGGTCTCATTAACCCTCCAGCTTCTTCAATACTTCTTCGCGGTAGGCTTGGCCAATGGGGATTTTGTGTAGAGCAAGCTGAATCTGATTTCCTTCTAAGTATTCAATTTTACTTTTGGCAATGATGAATGACTTATGCGTGCGCATAAAGGCGGAAGCAGGTAATTCTTCCATAAGCTTTTTTAAGGTGGTGGTGACAATCAGCACTTTGTCTTGCAAATGCGCTTTCACATAATCACCAAGGGCTTCGAAAAAGAGAATTTCTGAGAAATCAACCTTGTAGACTTTTCGGTCGGCTTTGAGTAAGATGTACTTTTCGTCTTTTTCAGTTTGGTTGATGCTTTTCTCTTTTACCTTGTTCACTGCTTTTACAAAGCGTTCGAAAGAGAAGGGTTTTAGTAAATAATCTGTGGCGTCAAGTTCGAAGCCTTCTACCGCAAACTCAGGATAGGCCGTAGTAAATACCACCATCGGTTTCTGGTTCAGCGACTTGTAAAAGTTGATGCCTGATAACTTGGGCATGTTTACATCCAGAAAAATCAGATCAACACTTGACTTGCCGAGTGCGTTCATGGCCTCAAAAGCATCTTTACAGATGGCGGTGATTTCTAAATCAGGATGATCTGTGCAATAAGCTTTCAGTACATCACGTGAAAGCGGCTCATCGTCTACTATCAGGCATTTAATCATAGCTTAATTGTTAAATGGACAGAGAATTTATCTTGCTCATCTTCTACTTTAAACTCGTGCTTTTTCGGGTAAATCAAAGCCAAGCGAGAAGAAACATTCTGCAAACCAATTCCGCCATATTGCCCTGCTTCCATATCGTCAATTTCGCCTTTATTGTTCACAATACTAAAATCGATTTGGCCATTGCTGCACTTTAAATGCATATGTACAAAAGCCGAATCGGAAACGCCTTTTACGCCATGTTTAAAACTGTTTTCAATCAGCGGAAAGAACAAAAGCGGTGCAATCATGATTCCCGATAGGTCACCTTCTATTTTGAAATCCACCTCGGTACTGGCATCGGAGCGAAGGCGCTGCAAATCAAGGTAACCCTGAATAATTTCTACTTCCTTTTCTAGACTCACGCGTTTGTCGCCCACCTCATAAATCATGTAGCGCAAAAGGTTTGAGAGTTCCAGAACTGAAGCCGCAGTTTTATCACTTTTCACCAAAGCCATGGCGTAAATGCTATTCAGGCTATTGAAGAGAAAGTGTGGATTGATCTGCATTTTCAACGATTTCAATTCCAGTTCTACCTTCTCTTTTTCTACTTGTTGTAAAGTGTACCAGGATTTGGACAGTTTGAGCAAAGTGGTGAACACAAGGTAAATGACAAAAATATTCACCAAAACCTGCCATTCGGTAAAGGAAACCATGTAATACTCGGTGGGCAGAAGGGGCAATAGGAACTCAAAAGTGAGTTCATGTAATAGATATGCGGCAAAAATATTCGCAACGACTAAGACCGTGTATGGAATATACTTCCCTTTCTGCAAGAACTTTGGCACTAGGAACCTCAGGTTTACATAGACCAAGAAGAAAAGCGGGATATGAAAGAGAAGTGCATAGAAATAATCGATAAAGGCGAAGATGCTAGCAATGGAAAAGTAAGAACCAATCGCATAAATGGACAGCACCCAAAAGACGGTGTGCTGTAACCATTTTAGCCGTATAAGTTTGTTTAGCGCTTTCATTGGATTATGCGGGTATAGCTCTCAGAATCATCAAATACACTTTCGTCTTCCGAATATTTGGCTAGAAATTTCTGAAGTTCTTTGGGCTGGGCCGTTATCAAAATAGTGCCATCTACATTTTCATGTCGTAAACGAATCAGGTTGCTTTTGAATAATTTATTGAGCTTGTTTAAATCAAATTGAGTAAGGTCGAGTTTGTTGCCGTTCAGCTTTAATTTCATAAAGGTGTGAACTGGAAACATGTTTTCTCCAAAGGCAGCATCAGAATACTCAGGAAGTGGGTATAAATCCAAAAACATATCATGCCCTATTTGGACTAAGTGCGCCTGATATACTAGTCGTTCATCATCATCGACTACAACCATTTTATAGCTTTCGTTACGTACAATTTGATAACTACCATCATATGAGGCTGTATTTTTCGCTTGTTTCGGAGAACCTTCTAAAAGCTTATTCGAGTCGCCTAGTTTTGCTTTCCCAAAAGTTTGAATCTTGGTCTTTCTTCCAGTCGAATCACCTCGTCCAAACATTAATTCTGTTTCCTTCTTTATTTTAGGGCTCATGATCCCTTGCATTATCGCATCATAATGCCGCTGAATAGAATCACGGTCTGTTACAAGTTCACCATTGACTCTCATCTCAATTGGCCCGTTTACTTTTATCTTCCACCCGTCTCCAAAAATGGAATCGGTGTAGACAGAAGCTTCTTCGTATTCATCATTGACTTCGATATCCTCTTCTTCATTTTGTTGAATTCGCTCGAAGAGGATATAATCATCTGGATCTTCTCCTGTTTTCCATTTTCCTATTAGCTCAGGTAAGTAAACTAATGACTCCTCTGTATAAATCGGGAACAATGAATAAACGCAAGAGCTTAAAAAGAAGCACAGCAGCAGGAGTGTGGCGAATACTTTGGTTTTCTTTTTCATGTATAAGATATTTTGAGTTTTTGATTGATTCAAAAATGGTATTTGAACCAAACCCGGCCAAAAAATATCGGTGAACACGTAATTTCTCGGGATGAAACCCGAAAAATTTAGCCCTCATCAAGAATGGCATCCACTACTTCCGTAAAAGTATGGGCCACCACTTCGGCCAATTCACTTTTTTCTACCATGGCCATCAACTGAATTCTTCTGATGCCCAATTTCTTTGCTGGAATTAAATCACGTTCTTTATCGCCCACCATCCACGATTGCGCAGGATCTACATCGAATTTGGCCATTCCCTTTTCTAGCATAAGCGAGTCTGGTTTGCGCATTAAAGATTTACTCACGCTATCCACCAAGGGCGCATAGTAAAATTGATCTATTATGCCTCCACAAGCTTCTTGAAGCAAATCATGGCAGTCGTCTACCAGTTTATCATCATAGTATTTTCTAGCAATTCCACTTTGATTGGTGACCACAACTAGTTTATAGCCAGCATCTTTCAGTCGTTTTAAGCCATTCGGAACATCTTCTGGAATTATAAATTCTTCGATTTTCAGAATGTGTCGACCTAACTCTTTATTTAACACGCCATCCCTATCCATGAAAATACATTTACTCATTTTATTCACTTGCTTTTCTTTTGTGATTAACATTTAATTAACTTCCCCGTTCTTAACTTTACGGGCCTCAACTCCCAGACGGATAAAACTAATGAATTTAACTGCTATGGAGGAATTATTCTTTCAGAGTAGGTTTTTTGAATCATGTAATGAAAGATAGCCTAGTCATCATTCCTACTTACAACGAAAAAGAGAACATCTCGGAAATCATCCATGCTGTTCTTTCCCAACCTACTGGTTTTGAGTTGCTTATTGTGGATGATAATTCACCAGATGGCACGGCAGATATCGTTAAAAGCTTAATGCTTGAATTTCCTGAGCGCTTGCATATTGAAGAAAGGGCTGGGAAATTAGGTTTGGGCACCGCTTATATTCATGGTTTTCGTTGGGCTTTGGCCCGTCATTATGAGTTTATTTTTGAAATGGATGCTGATTTTTCGCATCCCCCAGAAGATTTAAATAACCTCTATAATGCTTGTAAAACCGATAGGCACGATGTTGCCATTGGGTCGCGCTATGTAACGGGTGTGAATGTAGTGAACTGGCCCATGAGCCGGGTAATGCTTTCTTTTTTCGCCAGTTATTACGTCCGCACAGTAACTGGAATGCCTTTTAGAGATACCACTGCAGGTTTTAAATGCTACAGACGTTCGGTACTAGAAACCATAGACTTAGATAAAGTCCGCTTTATGGGCTATGCGTTTCAAATTGAAATGAAATTCTTGGCATGGAAATACGGCTTTAACATTACGGAAGTGCCTATCATTTTCACCGACCGCACCAAAGGCAAGTCTAAAATGACGAGTGGCATTATTAAAGAGGCCGTTTTAGGCGTAATGCAAATCAAGGTTGGAAGTCTTTTCAGAACTTATAGAAGAGAAACTGAGGCGGATTTGGAACAGTCGCTTAGCTACGTAGAAAAGGAAGCTTAAACTTCTTAAAAATTCACTCAATCAAACCTTATGGCCGTTACTGGTTTTATTCTGGCAATAATGGCCGTAGGAATAATCAGTACTAAGGACACCAAGATCAATGTCAGCAAATTGAGGCCGATGGTCACCGACCAGTCCCAATCAATAGGTACATACTCCATATAGTAATTGGCGGCATCTAGGGGGATGATATGAAAGAAATCTTGAAGGAAAGCAAAACCGATGGCCAACGCATTCCCAACCAACAAACCTTTGAGTACCAATCTGAAACCATTGTAGGAGAATATTTTTCTGATCAGGCTATTTGAAGCCCCCAATGCCTTGAAAGTACCAATCATTTGGGTACGTTCCATAATCAGAATAAACAAAACGGAGACCATGTTAAACGAGGCCACCAATAGAATAAGCCAGATGAAAATACTCACGTTTTTACTGAGCAAATTGAGCCAGTCAAAAATCTGCACGAATTTATCGTCCGCTCTTTCTGTATAATGCTCTATGCTTAATTTGCCAGTGATGGTATCATCCGCAGCGGCAATATCATCTATGTTTTTGAGGTAAACTTCATAGCCTCCCACCTGATCATCCTTCCAGCCATTTAGACTTCTAACCACATTGATGTCTCCAATCATCATTTGGTCGTCAAAAGTATCGAGGCCAGTGCTATAAATTCCTTTTACGGTTACCCTGCGGGTTTTAGGTGGGTCCATAATAAAGTAGTTGATCACTTTGTCGCCAATCTTCAATCCCAAGTTTTTGGCCATTTTGGAACTTACCATCACATCGGTGGAAGTGCTATCATTAAAACTGATGAACTCCCCTTCCACCATGTATTTATCAAACAATGCTTTGTTAAAGCTCGGTGCTACTCCCTTAAAGAGTACCCCGTACACTTCACCATCTTTCGAAATTAGGCCCGGTTTGTGGGCGTATTCCTGCACATGAAGAACATATGGGTCTGTTGCGACTGCCTCCAAACGATTGGGATCCACAACAATCGGTTCTTCCTCATATGAATTGTTTAGTGAGAATTTTTTGATTTGAATGTGACCGGAAAAGCTGAAAATCTTGTCTTTGATGTTTTCTTGAAAACCACCAAGCACGAAAAAAGCAATCATCATAATGGCCAAACCCAGGGCAACGCTGGCAATGGCAATCTTATGGATCACGGCCGAGAAGCTGTTATCGCCCGGATCGCTGATTCTTTTTGCTATGAAATAAGGGAGGTTCAAGAATATGGTTAATTTTGATGCTACCGTTAAATTTCAAAGATAACGAACCGAATGAATAGACTGCTATCCGCCCTTTTTATTTTAATGACATGTTTTGGCTGTCAATCGCAAACCGAGCAAAAGGAAACCCTCCAAGTAGGAGCCGAAAGAATGCAAGAATACCTCCCATTGCTGGAAGGTAAACGAGTGGCTTTGGTGGTCAATCAAACTTCTATGGTGGACCAAACGCATTTGGTAGATACGCTGCATAACTTGGGCGTTGACATTAAAAAAGTGATGGCACCTGAGCACGGTTTTAGGGGCGAAGCGCCAGATGGTGAAAAAGTCAACGATTCCAAAGACGAAAAAACAGGAATTCCAATCGTTTCTATTTACGGCAGCAATAAAAAGCCAACGCCAGAAATGTTGGAAGATGTGGATGTGCTTATTTTCGATATTCAAGATGTGGGGGTTCGCTTTTACACCTTCATCAGCACCATGCATTATATTATGGAAGCCGCAGCTGAAAATAATAAAGAGGTCATTGTGTTCGATAGGCCGAACCCGAACGGCATGTACATTGACGGCCCCGTAAAAGAGGATAGCGTCAATGGTTTTATTGCCATGCATCCAATTCCGGTCGTTCATGGCCTCACGGTGGGCGAACTGGCGCAAATGATTAATGGAGAAGGATGGTTAGAAAATGGGGTGAAAGCTGATTTGACCGTCATTAAAATGAAAGGCTGGGACCATAATGCTACTTATTTATTGCCTGTAAAACCTTCGCCCAATTTACCCACCGATAATGCTATTGCGCTTTATCCTTCCCTCGGTTTTTTTGAGGGCACGGTAGTGAGCGTAGGTCGTGGTACCGATTTTCCTTTCGAAGTGATTGGCCACCCTGATTTTAGTTTAGGTTCGTATACTTTCACTCCGCAACCCAATGAAGGCTCTAAATATCCGCCACTGGAAGGCAAAGAATGCTTTGGGCAAAGCTTTTCGGGTGTAGACCAACCGCATGAGTTAACCCTGCGCTATCTGATTACTTATTACCAAGCCTTAAAAGACAAAACGGAATTCTTCAAAGATTACCTTACTCTTTTGGCTGGAACTACCGAACTGCGAAAACAGATTGTAGCCGGAATGACCGAGGAAGAAATTAAAGCGACCTGGCAAGAAGATTTGAACGCTTACAAGGCGAAAAGAAAACAATATTTGCTCTATACCGATTTTGAATAAATGCAGGAATTAAGAATTATATATATGGGCACGCCTGAGTTTGCGGTGCCTAGCTTACAAATTTTGGTAGAGAATGGCGTCAATGTGGTGGCCGTGGTGACCGCGCCTGACCGTCCGAAGGGCAGGGGGCAAAAATTAACCACTACGCCTGTGAAGGATTATGCCGTTTCGCAGGGTATTCCCGTGTTGCAGCCTACCAATTTAAAGTCACCAGAATTTTTAGAAGAACTGAAAAGCTACAATGCCAACCTGCAAATTGTGGTGGCTTTTAGAATGCTGCCCGTAGCCGTTTGGGACATGCCCGAAATTGGTACTTTCAACCTACATGGTTCATTGCTACCGCAATACCGAGGCGCTGCTCCCATCAACTGGGCAATTATCAATGGTGAAAAGGAAACGGGTGTGACCACCTTCTTCCTGAAACATGAGATTGATACGGGGAATGTTATTTTTCAGGAAAAAGAACCCATTGGCGAAGAAGACAATGTAGGCGATGTATATGAAAGATTAATGCAGCGTGGTGCCAAATTGGTACTCAAAACGGTTCGTGCCATTGAAGCAGGTGATTATCCGCAACTGCCACAAGACGAGTCGGTGGAGATTAAGCATGCGCCTAAAATATTTAAAGAAACCTGCGAGATCGACTGGAAGAAACCGACCGAAGAAGTCTATAATTTCATTCGAGGTTTATCGCCTTATCCTGCGGCATGGACATGCATCAACGATAAGAATTTCAAAATCTTCGCCACCAAGAAAATGGACTCAGGTAAAAAAACTGAGCCAGGCGAATACAAAACCGACAACAAAACTTTCCTTCATATTCAAACAGGAACGGGCGCCTTGGCCATTACCGAATTGCAAATGGAAGGAAAGAAACGAATGGATATCGAGTCGTTTTTAAGAGGAACACAATTATGATCAGGACCATTGTAGTAGCGATTTCAGAAAACTATGCCATTGGCAAAGACAACGATTTGCTTTGGCGATTACCCGATGATTTCAAATTCTTCAAGACGGTGACCTCCGGAAATCACATTCTGATGGGGCGAAAGACTTATGAGTCGCTTGGCAAGCCCTTGCCCAACCGTACTTCAGTAGTGATCACCCGCAATAAGGATTTTGAAATGCCCGAAGGCCATGTGGTAACACATAGTTTAGAAGAGGCGTTGGCCCATTGCGAAAAACAAGGATTGAGCGAATGCATGATTATTGGCGGAGGAAAAATTTATACCGAAGCCATCGAGAAGGGATTGGTCGATAGAATGCTGATTACTGAGGTAGAAGCGGTAATCGAAGGAGCAGATACTTTCTTCCCTAAATTCGATAAAAGTGAATGGAAGGAAGAAGGAAGAGAACATCATGAAGCGGATGAAAAGCACAAATATGCTTTCGACTTTGTAACTTATGTTCGGAAGTAGGGCTTTTTCAAAGTACTGCTTTCTAGAAGTTCTTCAGAGCTACTTTTATAGGTTTCGATGGATTATAGGATAAGGGTTGTTTTGTAGATTTCTATCCTGAGCACAGCGAAGGAACTATAATTAAGATCTAGACCCCTTCGTAATCTCAGGGAAAAAAGCCCCGAAGCTTTGGGGATGGATACTTTGAACTTTTGGAAAGTTGATCGTTGCTTCTAAAATGAATAATGTATGTCTTTAACAAACAAAACCATCTGGATCACAGGCGCCTCTTCAGGAATTGGAGAAGCTTTGGCCATGCAACTTTCTGCGGAAGGGGCTCAACTCATTCTCTCTGCCCGTAGACAGGCGGAATTAGAAAGGGTGAAATCCAATTGTTCCAATCAAGGCAACATAAAAATCCTCACCCTCGATTTAGCCGAAGCCGATAGCTTGGCCACCAAGACCAATCAAGCCATTGCACTTTTCGGTCAGGTGGATATTCTAATCAATAATGGAGGCATCAGTCAGCGCTCTTTGGTGAAGGACACTAAACTTGAGGTTGACCGAAATTTGATGGAAGTCAACTACTTCGGGAATATTGCTCTGGCCAAAAACCTGCTTCCGCATATGCTCAATAAGGGCAGTGGTCATTTTGTGGTGGTGACGAGCTTGACTGGAATTTTCGGAACGCCTTATCGTTCTGGCTATGCAGCCACTAAACATGCGCTCCATGGTTTTTACGATAGTCTTCGTGCCGAACTGGAAGATGATGGAATAAAGGTGACGATAGCCGCACCCGGATTCGTGAAAACCAATGTGTCGGTAAATGCCTTGGTGGGTGATGGCTCAAAAGCCAATGTGATGGACGATGCTCAAGCCAAAGGAATTTCTGCTGAAGATTGCGCCAAAGCCATCATTAAGGCGATCAAAAAAGAAAAGCGTGAAATTTACATTGGCAAAGAATCTTACGGAGCCTATGCCAAAAGATTTGTTCCTGGTTTATTCGCCAGAATGATTAAAAAGGCGAAAGTGAGGTAGCTTTCAATTAAAAAAGAAGTCGCTCTGATTGTTCAAAAGCGACTTCTCTTAAAATCTTACATATCAGCAATTTCCCTTACTTCGATATTGCCATCTTTTGCATTTAATATGGGGCAACCTTTCGACAGCTCAATTGCTTGGTTCATATCAGTAGCGTTTACCATCAAGTAACCGCCAACAATTTCAGCACCTTCGGCAAAAGGGCCATCGGTAATTAACTGTCCACCTTTTGATACTTGCATGCCTTCCGCTTTCAGCGGTAATCCATCAATTAGTTGACCTTTTTCGGCCAACCCTTGCATCCATTCACCCCATTTGGCCATTTCAGCTTGCACTTCTTCTGGAGACATTTCGGCCATTCTTGCATCGCCACCTCTAAACAGGTATAAAAACTTTTTCATCGTGTTAAAAAATTATGGTTTAAAAATCGAGTTCTCATTTGAGATTCACCCTATTGACGAAAGCCATGTTGAGCAGGGGACAATTTCGCTAAATTAATTTTGACTTTCTTTTTTCATGACTGATTTCAGGATGAGAATGGCCTTGGTTTGTTCTTCAAAATTTAAAGAAGCAAAGCCCAAACGGATACCATTATGGCCTGAACCGTTGATGTCGTAATTTTGCCAGTCGGGAATTACCAATTCATTTTCCAAACAAGTTTTAGCAATCGCTCCCCAGTTCAAATCTTTACGAAGTTTAACCCAAAAGGCCATTCCGCCTTCGGGAACCTGAAAACTGATAAACTCTGAAAGATGATCAGTGAGTAATTGATTGAAATGATCTCTGCGCTCGTGATAAAGTTTGAGTGCCTTTCTACTGTGTCGCTGAAGGTCACCTTGCTCAATCATTTGCCCAATTGCTTTTTCCAATATGGTATCTCCTTGGCGATCTATAGTTCGTCTTAAATGTGCGGCTGCGGCTATAAAATCGCTTGGTCCCACCATATAACCCACACGAATGGCTGGCGCAATAATTTTACAAATCGCCCCCATGTAAATCACATGATTTCCTGCATCGGCACTGGCCAAAGGTAAGAGCGGAGCACGCTGGTAATGGAAGTCGTAGTCATAATCATCTTCCAAAATGGCAAAGCCATATTGATGTGCCAGCTCGATTAAGTGCAGCCTTCTTTCGGGGCTAAGCGTTACCGTAGTGGGGTGATGATGATGGGAAGTAACATATACCGATTTGATTTTATGCTTTTCGCAGAAGGCTTGAATGTCATTGGTGTTCAAACCGTTTTCATCCATGCGTACGCGAAGCAGTGAAGCGCCAGCATCGGTCAAGGTAAGGCTTGCGGCAATGTAATTGGTTTCACCCACAATGCTAAAGCCTCCTTTTTGGTGAATTAATTGCGAAGCCAAGTACATTCCCATTTGGCTTCCTCTTGTGATCAGGATATTCTCTTTTGAGCAGGCAATCCCTCGGGTTTCTTGGAGGTAATTGGCTAAAATTTCCCGAAGAGAATCGTCTCCGAAAAACGAGCCATAACTCAAATATTTGGCGTTATAACTGCGCGAGATAATGCTACGGTAATGACGCAAAATTTCAACTATGGGCGCAATTCGAACATCTGGAATTCCCTCATCAATCGTTAGCATTGAAGGTAGTTGGGCATAAGGTCGTTGAAGGTGCTTTCTTGCTTCAAAAGAAAAGCCAGCCGCTGATTCTGGCCCCTTCTCAACTCCTTTTCCTCGTGGCTTTATTTCTGGTAGTTTGTCACTTACAAAAGTACCTTTGGCGGGAATGGTGGTAATCCAGCCTTGCCCCATCAATTCGTCATAGGCGGCAATCACGGTTTTTCTATGCAAACCAATTTGAATAGAAAGACTTCGGGTACCCGGTAGTTTTGCACCACTTTGGATCACTCCCGATTTGATCATGCCAATGATAGCGTTGTGCAACTGAAGATAGATAGGCGTTTCAGCGCTGCGATCGATGTGGATTAAATTCTTAAATGAAATCATAGTGGACTACTGAGTAGCGCTAAAGTGGATTGCACTAATAGTCCGATCAATTTAGATATTTGGAGCATATAACAACAACATTATGGCTGAATTTTCTAAATCTACTTACAACAAAGTAACCCGAGGAAGCAAGAGAGCACACTACGATAAGGCTTTGGTCTACGAAATTCTCGATTCACATTTTCTATGTCATGTGCCCTATGTGCATGAAAATGCTGCCATTGTAATTCCAACAGCTTATGGCCGAAAAGGAGATCGACTGTTGATTCATGGTTCAATGAAGAACAGAATGATGCTTTCGCTTTTGGAGCAAGAGAAAGTGAGTTTGTCAGTCACTCATTTGGATGGGCTTGTGCTGGCGCGTTCGGTATTTCATCATTCGGTGAATTATAGGTCGGTGGTAGTTTTTGGTTCGCCTGTATTGATTGAAGATCCTGCTGAGAAAATGGAGGCATTAGAGATTATCACTGAAAACATTATCGCTGGTCGCTGGGCAGAAGCTCGCGAACCCAATGAAAAGGAATTGAACAGTACCCTGGTCATCGGGATTGACATCACAGAAGCTTCTGCAAAAGTACGTGACGAAGGGGCGGTTGACGAAGCTTTTGATCATGATTTGGACGTTTGGGCAGGAGTGTTGGAAATTGAAACCCATCCTGGCAGAGCGGTAAAGAATGAAGACTGCAAAGCAGGTTTAGATACTCCAGTTTCGGTATTGAATTTTAAGTTTCAGAATAAAGGGGTGAAGCGTTAAATTTCCTCTCTCATCAGAAAGTCATATGATCGAAATTGTTCCATACGAATCAAAGTATCAGGCTGGTATTGACCTTATGATGCAAGAAATTGCAGAAGAGTTTACCGAGCCTATTATGGGTGGACAAAAAAGCAATTCGGTTGCTTTTCCAGATAAGTATTGGGTGGCCGTCTACGAAGGTCAAGTTATTGGGACTATCGCCTTGATGATCATTAAACATGAGTATGGAATTTTGAAGAAGATGATGCTCAAAAATGAATTTAGGGGCACGGTTCACAATGTTGCAAAACTGCTACTTCAAACTGCCATCGATGAATCCGAGAAAAATCAGCTTGAGTGTATCTATTTAGGTACGATGGCTCAATTTAAAGCCGCGCAAAGCTTCTATCAAAAACATGGATTTCAGCAAATTGATGAAAAGAAACTTCCAACGGACTTTTTGAGAAACCCAATCGATACACTGTTTTATAGACTGAGTTTGAAGGGGATATCAAAAGGATAAGGAAAGCCAAGAGGAATCTACCAACTCTTCAATTCGTCCATTCTCTAGATACTAAATACTATATACTAACTACTCCCACACTGCCATTCAAAAAATAGCCATTTCAGAGCTGCTTAATAATGAATAGGTTAGGGTATTAATCGGAAGCCTGACCATGAAAAAACTCTCTCTATTACTCCTTACTGTCTTTCTCTTTTCTTGTTCCACTTCAGAGAAAACGAAGCTCGATATACTGATTGATCACGCCAATGTGGTGGATGTAAAAACGGGGCAATTGATTTCTGATCAGCAGATTGGGATTAGAAATGACAGTATCATTTTTGTTCGCGAAGCTGGAACCCAAAATGATTACACAGCCGCAAAAACAATTGACGCTACAGGCAAATTTGTTATTCCTGGGCTATGGGACATGCATGTGCATTTTAGAGGCGGGGAAGAATTGATCCAAGAGAATAAGAATCTGCTTCCTTTATTTATTGCCAATGGTGTTACGGGTGTTCGCGAAGCTGGAGGTGATATGACTGCTGAGATTTTTAAGTGGAGAGAAGAAATTAAGTCAGGTACACTTAATGGTCCAGTGATTTTTACTTCGGGGCCAAAGCTAGATGGCCCACGCGGAACATGGGCAGGTTCAATTCCTGTAACGACTAAGGAAGAGGTAATTCAAGGCGTGGATTCACTCGAAAACATGGGCGTGGACTTTATTAAGATTTATGATAGTACCATTTCTAAAGAAGCTTACATCTGGATTATTGAAGAAGCCAAAAAACGAGGAATCACCACTTCGGGGCATATGCCTTTTACCGTAATGTTGGAAGATGCGGTAAATGCGGGATTGGGTTCTGTAGAGCACCTTTATTATATCCTCAAAGGGGCTTCGACCCAAGAAAAGGAAATAACACAAGACGTAATTGATGGTAAGGCAGGCTTCTGGGGTTCTATGGATAAACTGATTGCCACTTTTGATGAGGCTCAGGCCAATACCGTTTTTGACATGCTGAAATCCCACAATACTTATGTGGTACCCACAAAACATATTGGGAATACGCTTTCCTACTTAGATAGGGATAATCATGAAAATGACGAGTACCTTAACTATGTAGGAGACGGAATTATCAAAACTTATCAAGGCAGAATTAGAAGTGCGATGCGGGCGAATGAAAAAGCCGTTGCAGAAAGACATGAGCTGAACAGTACTTTTGAAAAGCTGATTCCTAAAATGCAGGCCGCTGGTGTTTCGCTGTTAGCGGGTTCCGATTCTGGGGCGTCTAACTCCTATGTATACCAAGGGCTTTCGCTTCACCAAGAATTAGCGGCTTTGGTGGCGGCTGGTTTAACGCCTGCCGAAGCACTTCGTACTGCGACTATCAATGGGGCAAAATTTCTAAAGGTTGAAAATTTTTATGGATCGGTGGAGGCTGGTAAATCTTCCGATTTACTCATTCTTAATGCCAATCCTTTGGAAGATATCGCCAATACTCAAGCCATTAACACGTTAGTTTTAGGTACGAAGACTTTCTCTGCACAGGATTTAAAGGGTATGTTGGAGCAATTGAGGAAGTAATTGATCTATTCAATAATTTCAAAAATACATCTGAAACCAAGCCAAGCCTGAGGGGCAGTGTATTCTGACGTTTTCGTGAAGTCTGCTTCAGTGCTTTTGTTGTTCCAGCTTCCACCCATGGCTACTCCTTTTTCAGAAGTCATTTCTGCTACATTATCATGTAAACCGAACAGGCCCAATTTTTCATCCATGGTTGAGAAAACATCGTGAACGGTGGTGCTACTATTCAGGAAGTCATTTTTATCGATTTTAAATTCTTTTTTGTAGGCATCGGTGATTTTGCTCACTTGTTTGAGCAGTCCTTTATCTTGGTTCATAAACCTCATCCTAGACCATTCGTTAGGCGTAGGTAATCTAAATTCAAACTTTTTAGGGAAGGCCTCTCTGTCTTTTTCCTTCATGCCGTCAAGCTCTTTTTTGAAAGCTTTAGTACGCCATTTTGTAAACATAACCGCCTGATCATAACTAATACCTACCATAGGTGCTAAAGCAAAAGTGGTGGTTCCAAAGAATAACTGCGAAATCTCTGAGGCTGTTTTGTCAGGGTATAGTTCTTCCCAAATTTCCCAGTTGGGCATGTTGGAAGCATATTCTGCTGACCCTTCTCCGTTTTGAGCTTTTAGGTCTAATAAAAAGGTTTTATACATCTGCCCAGAGACTTCTGACATGTCCATGCACAAACGAGCATTCAAGGCCAATGTGTTAGAAGCACATAGGTAACCTCGGTCTTGATCACAGGTAATGCAGGCTGGTTCTGAGGTGGTGGGTTTAAAACCAAAAAAGAGAAATATAAGTGGGAAAAGAACTTTCATAGGATATCTTTAGAAGATAAATTTACGAAGAAATTATTTTAGTAGATCAATATTAATTGGCAATTTTAGGCTCAAAAAGTGCACAAACTGCCCCAGCAGGATCTTCGATAAAACAGTAACGCCCCATACTGCCGGCACTCTTAATGTTGGTAACCAACTTGCCCCCATTTGCGGTACATTCTGATCTGCTTTTATCTAAATCTCTTACATTGATGTACATCATCCATTGAGATGGAATATCGCTGTTACCACCGCGCTTATGACATACACCAGCTTTAGGCTCACCATCAACCGTCATGTTATAGTCATCATAATCACCCATTGAAACGGGCTCTGCCTTCCATTCCGTTACTTTGGTGTAGAAGTCTTTTACCGCTGTGGCATTTGGTACGGTTAAATCAAACCAGCCAATGGTTCCGTAGATTGGTTTTTTGTTATCGCTCATTCTTTTTTTCTTAAAGCTGTCTATTTGTTTGACTTTGAAGGTCGTACTAAAGTACCAAAATCTATTTCCAACGCATTCTTTCTCTCAATGAAGTAATATGTGCAATGTGGTGATCGCCATGCCAAGCATACATGGCCGCTACTTTTCTAAGTACATATACCTTGTTTCCTTCAGGGTGAATGTAGCTTCGATTGAAGTCTTCTTCCGACATACTTTTGAGTAAAAATACCCAACGCTCGTGTAGGTTCGCTGTCAGGTTTAAAGAAACTTCCAAGGGCATGTGATTCTGATAAGGTAACTCCGCCCAAGCTTGTTCATCATAGGCTTTTATGCGCGGAGAATCTTCTGTCAAAGCCCAGTTGAATCGGATAAAAGCATTCATATGACTGTCGGCCATGTGGTGAATAACTTGCCTTACTGTCCAGCCTTCGGGGCGATAAGGGGTGTTGAGTTGCGCTTCTGTTAAACCTTCAACTGCTTTTTTGAGTTTTTCAGGAGTATCCTTAATTCTTTGAATGTATCCGTGAACATCAGAAGACGTAATATTGGCGGGAGGATCAAATTTTCCAATTGGATAACGTAAGTCAGCGGTCATATTTCTATTTTTGAAGTTTAGATCAGGCTGATTCGAGAGATGAACAGCACTCTTTAAAATTGCTCAATTAGAAATTTAAAACCTTAAAATATGTTGAAAATATATCATAACCCCAGTTGTCAAAAAAGTCGGCAAACGCTTCAATTAATTAAAGAAAGCGGTGAAATGCTTACCATAGTGGAGTATTTGAAAGAAATTCCTTCGGAAGATCAATTACGAGAAATTCTTAAAAAATTAGGAATGGAGGCTGAAGCAATTGTACGTAAATCAGAGGCTATTTATAAAGATAAGTTCAAGGGTAAAACCTTAACTGAAGACGAATGGATTGCTGCGATGGTGGAATACCCAAAGCTTATCGAAAGACCAATTGTGGTGAAAGGAGATAAAGCCGTTTTAGGTCGCCCACCAGAGAATGTGAAAGCCCTACTTTAGACTTAGTGCAAAAGTAAAACGGGAACCAAGTTGTGAATTCACCCTGGTTCCCGTTTTTATTTTTTTACTTTGAAGTTTAAGTGCTTCTCCGCACGTAAACACCTTTCTAGTAGCCCAAAATCTTCAGCATACTTTCTTCGATCTGCTCTGCAGCAAATACACGGCTTCTGATCTTTCCATTTTCATCATGGTCAATCAATACGTGTTTTGGAGCAGGAATTAAGCAATGCTGAATACCGCCATAGCCGCCCAATGATTCTTGGTAAGCTCCCGTATGGAAGAAACCAACATATAGATTTTCATCTTCTTCAATCAGTGGCATAAACACTTCTGAAGTATGTGCTTCAGAGTTATAGTAATCCATACTATCACAAGTAAGACCGCCCATATTTACCTTATGGAAAGGGTGGTCCCATTTATTGATGGCCAGCAAAATGTACTTTTGGCTTAAGCCCCAAGCATCAGGTAAATGAGTAATGAAAGAACCATCAATCATGTACCAAAGCTCTTTGTCGTTTTGTAATTTCTGATCTAGGATAGAGTAGATAAATGCACCACTTTCACCTACGGTGAAACTTCCAAATTCAGTAACAATATTTGGAACAGGCACGTTGCTCTTATTACAAATCCACTTAATATTTTCTATAATTTGATCTACCATATATTGGTAGTCGTATTCGAATGTAAGGGAAGTTTTAATCGGGAAACCACCGCCAATATCAATCGTGTCTAACGATGGACAAATCTTTTTAAGTTCACAATACTTGTACATAAAGCGGCTCAATTCACTCCAGTAGTAAGCAGTGTCTTTAATGCCTGTATTGATAAAGAAGTGAAGCATTTTTAATGTAGCGCGGCTACCTTCAATGTGCTCTTTGTAATAATCGGTAATGTCGCCATAGCGAATTCCCAATCGCGAGGTATAGAATTCAAAGTTAGGTTCTTCATCTGCCGCTACACGAAGCGCTACCTGAAAATCCTCTTTGATTAAATCCTTGTATACATCCAGCTCATTCATGTTGTCCAACACTGGCATACAATTGGTAAACCCGTCATTGATCAACTCAGAAATATACTGTGTATAAAGTGGCCGCTTAAAACCGTTGCATATAATTAGAATGTCTTTGTCAATTTTCCCTTTCGCATGAAGACTCCTTATGATCGGGATATCGAAAGCTGAAGAAGTTTCTAATTGGCAGCCATTTTTGATCGTTTCGTCCAACACGAAGCTAAAATGAGATGACTTGGTGCAGTAGCAATAAGTATAATCTCCTTGGTATTTATGCTTCTTTATTGAATTTTCGAACCATTTTCTGGCTTTTTGAATATTTTCCGAAATCTTGGGGAGATAAGTAAGCCTCAGGGGCGTTCCGTGTTCTTTTATAATGTCCTTCAATGGAACATCATGAAACTCTAAGTACTTGCCATTTACCTTAAACTCTTCTGTTGGAAAATCAAAGGTCTGGTCAATAAGGTCGAAATAACTTTTCATCTACCGCTTTTACTAAATTCGAAAGCTGCAATATTAGATATTTCTAAACTTTTAAAAGAAAGCTTGCCAATCAAATGTTAATTCGTAAACCAAAAAAAAATGAGATACTGGTTATGGAAGGTCTTGTGTAATTGAAAAATGCTGTTGTTTTCAGCCTTAATGAATTGATAATAAGTTGCTTATAAGGCTATTTTGCTTTCCATACTTCTTTTTCGGAGTTAGTAATACAAACGGAGTTTACAGGCCTGGCAGAGAATGGTATTTCAATATGAAATAGTCAACGATTTTTAGCAAATTGCAGACCGTTCCATGACCAATTTGAGTCTAATTAGAACCGTTAAAAATTAAATGAATATGTCTCAGAAACCGATATCCGACTTTATTGAAAAGCATTATCTCCATTTTAACGCAGCCAGCCTAGTTGATGCCGCCAAAGGCTACAACACTCATTTAGCCGAGGGCGGAAAAATGATGGTGACACTTGCAGGCGCTATGAGTACTGCTGAATTAGGGAAATCGTTTGCTGAAATGATTCGTCAAGACAAGGTGGCCATCATTTCGTGTACTGGCGCCAATCTGGAAGAGGATATTATGAACCTTGTAGCGCACTCGCATTACAAAAG
The DNA here is from genome assembly GCF_034669765.1 of Roseivirga sp. Taxonomy (GTDB): domain Bacteria; phylum Bacteroidota; class Bacteroidia; order Cytophagales; family Cyclobacteriaceae; genus Roseivirga. The sequence continues at coordinate 124,351 of NZ_JAXMOQ010000005.1, read as the reverse complement.
GGTTCCCAATTATAGAGATTTAACCCCACAAGATGAGTGGGATTTATTAGAACAAGGCTTGAACCGTGTTACTGATACATGTATCCCTGAAGAAGAAGCATTTAGGCGTTTGCAGTCTAAAATCTTTAAACAATGGAAAGGTGCCGAAGAAGCTGGAGAAAGGTTTTTGCCACATGAGTACATGTATAAAATGTTGCTTTCTGGTGACTTAGAGCAGTTTTACGAAATTGATCCAGCCAACAGCTGGATGTTAGCCGCAGCTCAAAAGAACATCCCAATAATTGTTCCGGGCTGGGAAGATTCTACCATGGGAAATATTTTTGCTTCCTACTGCATAAAAGGTGAATTGAAGCCTTCAACCATGAAATCAGGGATCGAATACATGACATTCTTGGCCGATTGGTACGTGAAGAATTCAGAGGGAAAAGGAGTGGGCTTCTTCCAAATTGGTGGAGGTATTGCAGGCGACTTTCCTATTTGTGTGGTGCCGATGCTTTACCAAGACATGGAAATGGATAAAATTCCTTTCTGGAGTTATTTCTGCCAAATTTCCGACTCTACTACAAGTTATGGGTCTTATTCTGGAGCAGTTCCGAACGAAAAAATTACATGGGGTAAGTTAGACATGGATACACCTAAGTTTATTATTGAATCAGACGCTACAATTGTAGCGCCTCTGGTTTTTGCTTACGTATTAGGTTGGTAATTAAAGTATTTAAAGCATGAGAAAGATTCGCTTAGTTGAGGTAAGATCAGAGTTGGCGGCTGGTACGCGAGGAGCGAGTTTGGGGATTGATGCCATGAAAGTGGCTAGCTTAGGTCAGCATTCCGACTTCTTTTTACGTTTTCAGCCCATCAGGGTAAAAAATGAAAACGACCTCTTGTTTCAAGAGCCAAAGTTCAAAAATGCCAAATATGGAGAAGGCGTTTATACGGTACTCAAAAGAGTGTGTGATGCTGTAAGTGATCTTCGTGCTGAAGGTCTCTTCCCAATTGTATTGGCAGGTGATCATTCTACGGCAGCAGGTACTATTGCAGGGATTAAAAAGGCCGACCCTGATAAACGATTAGGGGCCATTTGGATTGACGCTCATGCTGACTTTCATTCGCCTTATACTACACCTTCTGGCAATATGCACGGCATGCCTTTGGCAATGGCCACAGCAACCGACAATATTGAATGCGAGCAGAACGATATTGAAGAAGAAACAGAAGCCCTTTGGGAGCGCATCAAGTCTATTGGTATGCGCGGTCCAAAAATGAAGCCTGAAGACATCGTTTTTATTGGTGTACGTGATACAGAACCAGAGGAAGACTACCTGATTAAAAAGCACGGCATTAAGAATTTTACTACTGCTGAAGTTACCGAAAAGGGTGTTCAGCAAGTTTCTAAAGAAGCGATGGAAATATTGAAAGATTGCGATCAGATCTATATCTCCTTTGACGTGGACAGTTTAGATACTTCAGTTTCAGTTGGCACTGGTACACCCGTTCCGGAAGGGCTTACAAAGGAGCAAGCATTAGAGTTAAACATCGAATTAATCAAAGATAAGCGTGTTTGTTGTTGGGAAATCGTAGAGGTTAACCCAACTTTGGACACTGAAAACAGAATGGCTAATAATGCCTTCGAAATTCTCGAAGCCACAGCTGCGTCATTGATCCAGAATTTCTAGGAATGGAATTGAAAATTAAAGAAGGAATCTCGGCTGCCTTTGCAGCATTATACAATCATACAATTTCTGCTGAAGAGATTGCTTTACAACCCACAAGAAAAGACTTTGCTGGAACTTACACCTTGGTCACTTTTCCTTTTGGAAGAATTTCTAAGCTAAATCCAGAGCAAACAGGGCAAGCCATTGGCGAATACTTGAAGGCTAATGTCTCTAATGTCGTGGCCGATTATAATGTGGTGAAGGGTTTTTTAAACTTGGAACTTTCAGAAGGATCGCAAGTCGATTTGTTTGCCAAAATTTTCGATGGAGCCAATGTATGGGCCTCTCCTGTTTTCAATATTGAAGACAAAAATAGAACTGTGGTGGTGGAATATTCATCACCCAACACAAATAAACCACTTCACTTAGGCCACCTGAGAAATAACTTTTTGGGTAATTCAGTTGCTAGAATCTTAAAGGCGAATGGCAACAAAGTAGTGAAAGTGCAGATCATTAACGATCGTGGTATTCACATTTGTAAGTCAATGGTTGCTTGGCTGAAGTTTGGCGAAGGCGAGACACCAGAAACTGCGGGCATCAAAGGTGACCACTTGGTGGGAAAATATTATGTGGCTTTTGATAAAGCTTATAAAGAAGAGATTGCAACCCTTGTTGCCGATGGAATAGACAAAGAAGCCGCTGAAAAGCAGGCTCCTATTTTTGTTGAGGCACAAGAAATGCTTTTAAAGTGGGAAGCCAAGGAACCTGAAGTTTATGCCCTTTGGGAAAAAATGAACGGTTGGGTATACGCTGGTTTTGAAGATACTTACCAACGCATGGGCGTTGACTTTGATAAGCTTTATTACGAAAGTGAAACTTATCTCATTGGCCGCGACCGTGTAATGGAAGGCCTTGAAAAAGGAGTTTTCTATAAGAAGGAGGATGGTTCTATTTGGGTAGACTTAACCGATGAAGGTTTAGATCAAAAACTATTATTGAGAAGTGATGGTACTTCAGTATATATGACGCAAGATATTGGCACCGCCATTATGCGTTATGAAGACTATCCTGAACTTTCTCAACTTATTTATACCGTTGGAAACGAGCAGGAATACCATTTTAAGGTACTTTTCCTTATCCTGAAAAAATTGGGTTACAAATGGGCAGAGGCTTGTTATCATTTGTCTTATGGCATGGTAGACCTTCCTTCAGGAAAAATGAAATCGAGAGAAGGAACGGTAGTAGATGCCGATGATTTGATTCAGCAAATGGCCGACACTGCCAAAAGTAGAACTGAGGAGCTGGGCAAGATTGAAGGCTTTACCGAAGAACAAGCAGGTAAGCTTTATGAAACATTAGGTTTGGGTGCCATTAAGTACTTTTTGCTCAAGGTTGACCCGAGAAAACGCATGCTTTTCAACCCAGAAGAGTCGATTGAATTTCAAGGGAATACAGGGCCTTTTATTCAATATACTTACGCTAGAATTAGTGCCATTGTACGCAAGGCAGTGCAGCTTGATATTGATATTGCTGCCATTGATTATAGCCAAATCACTGATTTACACGACACTGAGAAAGATTTGATTTACGCCATCAGTCAATATTCAGAGAAACTGGATTTGGCAGCAAATGAGTATTCTCCGGCCGTAATAGCCCAATACGTTTACGACATCGCCAAAGAATACAATCGCTTTTATGCCGAAGTATCAATCTTTAGTGAAGTTGACTTGGAAAAGCGTAAATTCCGTGTCGGGCTTTCGGCTTTGGCCGCTCAAACAATTAAGGTAAACATGAGCTTACTGGGGATAAACGTTCCAAATCGCATGTAATATGTATTTCTTTTTAAGCCTATTTTTATTGCTCAATATCTTCAATCCAAAACCAAAAGAGATGAGTTTCTACGACTTTAAAATGAAGACCATTGAAGGAAAAGAAATTTCCTTGAGCGAGTTTAAAGGTAAAAAGGTGTTGGTGGTAAATGTAGCTTCTGAATGCGGTTTTACTCCGCAATACGAAGACCTTCAGAATTTACACGAGGCTTACGGGGACAAAATAGTGGTTTTGGGTTTTCCTGCCAATAATTTTGGTGGACAAGAACCTGGTTCTAACCTAGCGATTCAACAATTTTGCACCGCTAAATTTGGAGTTACTTTCCAAATGTTCGAAAAAATTTCAGTACTCGGAAAGGACAGAGCATTGCTTTACGAATGGTTAGAAAAAGAATCGGGCAAAGCACCCAACTGGAATTTCTGTAAATACTTGATTGATGAAAACGGGAAAGTAGTCGCATTCTTTCCATCATCAGTAACCCCACTGGACGAGGCCATTACTGGAACTTTATAATTAAAAATGAAGCATTGGGTTAAAGCTTTTAGGCTACGTACGCTTCCCTTGGCCTTGGCCAGTATAGGAATGGGCGCTTTTTTAGCGGCTTCTGCTGGTCAATTTAGCGCGGGAGTTTTTGCGCTTTGTGCCTTAACCACCATTCTACTTCAAGTACTTTCAAATTTAGCCAACGACTATGGCGATTCAGTTCATGGAGCTGACGGACATAAGAGAACAGGGCCATCAAGAGCCGTTCAATCAGGAGTAATTTCTTTGAAGGCCATGCGCAATGCTATCATACTCTTTTCTGCGTTGTCACTTCTTTCTGGAATTGGCTTGATTTATTTGGCCTTTGGCTGGTCGCCAGAGGTATTTGGCTTCTTTTTGGGCTTGGGAGTTTTGGCCATTCTTGCTGCCATTACCTACACTGCTGGCTATAAGCCTTATGGCTATATGGGCTTGGGCGACATCAGCGTGTTAATCTTTTTTGGGCTTGTTGGTGTAATGGGGTCGGCCTATTTATATGAACAAGAATTGAAATGGGAATATTTACTACCCGCTATTTCTACTGGGCTGTTCTCAGTAGGGGTACTGAATGTAAACAACATCCGTGATATTGAATCTGACAAGGAGGCTGGTAAAATTTCTGTCCCAGTTCGTTTGGGGAGAAAAAAAGCGATAATCTATCATTGGTTCTTACTGGGGACTGGCTTCATTTTGGGGCTTGTCTATGTTTTAATTAATTACACGAGCTATTGGCAATTGATCATTATATTGGCTTTGCCAGGTTTAATTAAGAATGCCAAAGCAGTGAAGCAACACACCAAATCTTCAAAATTAGACCCTTTTCTAAAGCAAATGGCCCTTACTACTTTGCTCTATGTAGTGCTATTTGGAGTCGGGCAATTGGCTGGTTAGAATGTTAGGAATGATGCTTGTTTATCCTTAAATACTTCTATACCTTTAGGTATAATCGAAATTTCTTATGTCCATAAAAAATACGAAAATCCAACTCCAATGTATTGCATGTCAGTCTAGAGGTGATTCTCATTTTTCGAGCCTGGAGGAAACGGAGTTGGAGATTTTAAGTGAACACAAGTCATGTGTTACTTATAAAAAAAATCAGACCCTTTTTTACGAAGGAACACGCCCAATGGGGATTTTCTGCATTAATAGTGGTAAGGTCAAGGTATTTAAAATGGGGTCTAACGGAAAGGAGCAGATCCTTTTCATTGCCCAGAAGGGTGATTTTCTAGGTTATAGATCATTGCTAAGTGAAGAATTCTACGGAGCCTCCGCAACCGTCTTGGAGCCAGCAGCCATCTGTTTCATTCCAAAAAGTGATTTTTTAAAAGTGCTAAATTCTAATCCTGAATTTTTCGGTAAACTCATGAAAGCCGTTTGCCATGATTTAGGTATCATGGAAACTAAACTTGCTCAATTATCACAAAAGTCTGTGAGAGAAAGACTGGCTGCCACTATTCTTATGCTTAAGGAAACTTACGGTATGGAGGGGGAAGGTAGCGATGTAATCGATATTGTATTGAGTCGAGAGGACTTGGCTAATATTGTAGGAACAGCCACTGAAACCGTTATTCGATTGCTTTCCGAATTCAAATCAGATAAGATGATTGCTTTGGAAGGAAAGAAAATTAAGGTGCTTGACGCTGATAAATTGCTCCACGAGGCCGATTTCTATGGCTAGAAAACATGACTTTTGTCATGGTTTTCTCTGATGCGTATCAACACTATCTCAGCTCCTTAAATCTACCTTTGTTTCAGTGGTAATCTGAATTAAAGGATGTGAAACAGAAGATTTTAATCGGGGCGGGAATTCAAAGTGATCTAGAAGCGCTTTATCAAAGGATAGATGCTTTTCTGAATCCGATGAATGAGTATTTCTTCACTTTTTTATGTGTAGATGGGGGCACAGAAAATGAGCTAATAGAGGCAGCCACTTACTCAAGTCGTTCTACAGATTCTCTGAATCTATTGAAAAAATTAGAATTTGAATTAGAAGTGGAGGGATTGAAGGTTTCTTCAAATGTAAATGCGGAAGTATTTAAATCTGAACTGACCGAATCAAGCCTTGCGGGCCTTTCTGGCGTTGCGGATTTGTTCATCGTAGACTCTTCTATTTTCCGGAATGACAATGGCTGGGTTGAATTAACGGGACTGATTCACAGAGTAAACTGTCCTGTTTTAGTACTGCCCAAGAATGCCAAAGTAGATCGTTTAATCATGGTACACGAACCTGAGCATCATTCACTGCATATCGTAAAAGATTTCCTTAAAATTTTCAAACCAGATTTGGCGGAACTTCCACTTTCAGTATTATTTAACTTCCCTGAAGACGAAGAACAGACCGAGAACGAAAAATTCTTTGTCGATTACCTGAAAATGGCCTTTCCAAATATTGGAATGCAGCTTATGGTAGAGGATACTATTAATGAGTTTTTTAATGAACTTAATTCAGATAATGACAAGGCAATGATTTTGACCGGCACTGATTTGGGAGAAGAAATATTAGCTTGTCCTAAAACAATTGCAGATTGTAGAGCAAAAAGTTCGCCTTTGTTCATCTATAAGAAGTGAATTTCGTAAGCACTATAGTGAAAAATGAAACACATTGTTATCACTGTGGAGAAGATTGCCTTGAAGGTAAATTGACCTTTGAAGAACATAGCTTTTGTTGTAATGGATGTAAAACAGTTTATGAAATCCTAAGCAGTAATGATCTCTGTGATTATTACTCCATGGAAAACACACCTGGATTTACCGTAAGAGACAAGGCTGAACATTCTCTTTTTGATTTTTTGGATAATGAGTCGATTAAAAGAGAAGTGCTTGATTTTGAAGGGGAAGGATTTCAGCGGGTTACCTTGCACATCCCGAATGTTCATTGCAGTTCATGCATATGGTTATTAGAAAATCTGGATCGTCTGAAACCAGCAGTCCTCGATTCGGTTATTAACTTCTCTTCAAAAAAACTTACGGTTAATTATAAGTCAGACGAAATGAGTTTGCGCCAGCTGGCCGAAATGCTCGATTCGATTGGCTATGGACCACAGATTAACCTCAAGGATTCAGACGAATCTAAAAAACCACAGAAGACTTTCGATAAGCAATTACTGATCAAAATTGGAATTGCGGGTTTTTGTTTTGGAAATGTCATGTTGCTCAGCTTCCCCGATTACCTGGGTATCGCTGGGGTTGAAGAAGAATATCGAAGTTTTTTCAGGTATTTAAGCTTGGCGCTTTCCTTACCAGTCGTTTTTTATGCTGGGGGTGAATATTTCACTTCTGCCTTGAAAAGCGCAAAACAAAAATTCGCTAATATTGATGTGCCGATTGCCATAGGTTTATTGGCTCTTTTTGTTCGAAGTAGCTACGAAGTAATTGCCGATGTCGGCCCGGGTTATTTCGATTCGTTGGTCGGCTTGGTGTTTTTCCTATTGATAGGGAAATGGTTTCAAGGTAAAACTTACGAATCCCTTTCCTTCGATCGTGATTATCAATCCTACTTTCCCTTAGCGGTTCAAAAGAGAATCAATGATGCTTTTGAACCAGTGCCTGTAAAGGAATTGAAGAAAGGGGATGAAGTGTTACTCCGAAATGGTGAGGTGCTCCCTGCCGATGCCATTTTAATTGACGATTACGCTTCAATCGATTACAGTTTTGTAACGGGTGAGTCTGTTCCTGTTACTCGCAAGAAGGGTGATTATGTGTATGCTGGAGGAAGGCAAGTAGGGAAGCAGGTCCGTTTTGTTATTCAGAAAGAAGTTTCTCAGAGTTACCTTACCCAATTGTGGAACAATGATGCTTTTGGCGAGAAGGAAGTCCATACCAAGCTAATTGATAAAGTGAGTCGCTACTTTACAGTATTAGTGCTTTTAGTAGCCGTTTCTTCAGCCATTTTTTGGCAAATAACTGACCCAAGCCAAACTTGGTTGGTGTTTACGGCTGTCCTTATTATTGCTTGCCCTTGTGCTTTGGCTCTTTCCACACCATTTACCATGGGAAGTATTATGCGTGTTTTTGGCAGAAATCATTTCTACCTGAAAAATGCAGATGTCATTGAAAAAATAAACGCCACGAATACAATCGTATTCGATAAAACAGGAACCATTACCGAAACGCAAGGTGAAGCATTGAAATTCTGTGGCTCTGAGCTTTCGGAAGCCGAAAAGGCGTTAATCCATACCGCAGTGGCGAGTAGTACACACCCGTTGAGCAGATGGATAAAGCAGTTTACTGAAGCGAAAGGCTTTGATTACAACATAGAGTCTTTTGAAGAAATAGAAGGTAAGGGCTTTGTTGTAATCGTTAGCGGTTTGACCATAAAAGTAGGTGCTGCAAAATTTTTAGGGGTAGAAAAAAATCAAGAGAATAATGCCACTCAGGTGCATGTTAGCATTGGTGACGATTACAAAGGCTACTTCAGCTTTGAGGCTACTTATAGAAAAGGCTTAAATGCTTTGCTGGATGCATTGAAAAGCAAATTCAAGTTTCAGGTGCTTTCTGGCGATAATGACAAAGAAGCCGAACGCCTTAAGTCGATGTTTCCGGTAGGTTCAACCTTACGTTTTAACCAAAGCCCAGAGGATAAACTGAAGGCCATTAAAGAAATTCAAGCAAATGACAATGCCGTAATCATGTTAGGCGATGGCCTTAACGATGCTGGTGCTTTACAGCAGAGCAAGGTGGGCATTGCCATTACCGAAGATGTGTCGCTCTTTTCACCTGCCAGCGATGCTATTTTAAAAGCATCAAATTTAATGGACCTAGATAAGTTCATTAAACTAGCGCATGCGGGTAGAAAAGTGGTTGTGGCTAGTTTTATACTGTCATTACTCTATAACTGTGTAGGGATTAGTTTGGCTGTGGCTGGAGAGTTAACGCCTCTCGTTGCTGCCATTCTTATGCCTTTAAGTAGTATTTCCGTGGTGGTTTTTACCACTACATCTATTAATCTGATTTCGAAAAAAATTAAACTCAAATAAATATGTCGGTCATTCTCGTACTCATCTTGGTCAGTTTGGTTGTCGCTATTGCGTTTTTAATTGCTTTTTTCTGGGCAGTTAAATCTGGGCAATTCGATGACACTTACTCACCTTCTGTGAGAATGTTATTTGAAGACCGCGTCAAAAAAGAAAAGGAGGCAAACGATGATTGATTTAGTGAAGAAATATGATGTGCCAGTTCCACGATACACCAGCTACCCAACAATGCCAGCGTGGGATGTAAATACCTTTCAACTTGATGATTATAAAGGAAGACTTAAGGCTTCTTTTCAACAAACAAAGGAAGAGGGGATCAGCCTGTATTTGCATTTGCCTTATTGTGAATCACTCTGTACTTACTGTGGTTGTAACACACGTATTACTATCAATCATAAGGTGGAATTACCTTATATCGAATCTTTACTCAAAGAGTGGAGGTTATATTTAGACCTGTTTGGTAAGAAGCCATTGGTACGAGAAATTCATTTAGGTGGAGGAACACCAACGTTTTTCTCTCCTGAGAACTTGAGGTATTTAATGGAGTCAGTTTTAGATACGATAGATGTACATCCCGATTACCAATTCAGTTTTGAAGGCCATCCAAACAATACGACTTACGAACATTTGGTAGCGCTATATGATGTAGGATTTACCCGCGTGAGTTATGGTGTGCAGGATGTAGATTTTAAAGTGCAAAAGGCCATTAATCGACTTCAGCCTTTAGAAAATATCGAAAAGGTAACTAAAGCAGCCAGAGAAATCGGTTACACATCAGTGAATTTCGACCTGATTTATGGCTTGCCTTTTCAGACCATTTATGGCATAAAACAGACTATGGATGTGGTCAAACGCTTTAAACCCGATCGCATTGCTTTTTACAGCTATGCACATGTGCCTTGGGTAAAACCTGGTCAAAGGGCCTATTCTGAAGAGCATATTCCTGAGGGTGAAGAAAAACACAAACTGAATATGTTGGGTCAAGCCTTGTTGTTAGATATGGGCTACGAATCTATTGGAATGGATCATTTTGCTTTGCCTGAAGATCCGCTTTGCCAAGCCAGAAGTAAAGGAAGGTTACACCGTAATTTTATGGGTTACACCGAATCTAGAACCAATTTTATGATTGGTTTGGGAGTGTCTTCCATTTCGGATATTGGGGTAGCGTATGCACAAAATGTTAAGTCTGTTGAAGGTTATCGAGCAAAAGTAGAAGCTGGAGAATTTCCAATATTCAAAGGCCATTTGATGACCGTTCCTGAAATAGAGGCCAAAAAAATGATTCTTGATATTGCCTGCAGTGCCCGGATTCAAATGCGTGATGTGCTTGAACTTAATCCTGAAAAGTATATCGCTTTCCACCAAATGGTTGAGGAGGGGTTAGTAGAGAAGTTCTGCCTTAACTATCAAGTAACCAGTAAAGGTATGATGTTCCTCAGAAATATCTGTGCCCTTTTCGATGCCTATTACGAACCAGAAAACGGAAGAAATTTGTTTAGTAGAGCGGTGTGATTGCCACACTTTACTAGGCTTACCGTGCGTATTTATTTTCATTTATAATTATAAATAGAGCCTGTTCGGAGCTTGCTCCTTTTGCAAAAGGGGGGGGGGTGGGGATTGGTTTGAGCAACATTTAGACTGTGCAATTGCCATTATTGTTAGAGGATATGATGAAGGTTTCTTATTAGATTTATGGATAAATCGATTGAAGACCCATGATTGAAAGTAACTCTACTCAAACATTTTTGCTCAAACATTTACTGATTATCATAGGTGTTTTTGTTTTAGTTTTTGGTAGCGTGATTTTCTTCTTCCCGCAAGAAAAAGTTATAAGCGAAACAGAATATCAACTAACTGACGCACTGGATAGCCTTCTCCTTTGTGCTATTGGAGTTGTATTAATCTTAGTGAATCTGCTTTATTACAAGATGTTCAGAAATGTCTCGTTATCTCTGACTCAAATTATTATTCAAGACGAAGAAGGTCGCTCATATAAATGGACGGAAGTAGAGACGCTAAATAGAATTCGGTTTTTCACACCACCAGTTTATAAAGTCAAATTAAAATTAACTGGAGAGAAAATATTCTTTGTATCAGAATCCTCGCAGGGGAAGTACGCAAAAATCGACTCGCCATTTTTCTCCATTATTATTGATTCCAGTGAAATGGGAAAGGAAATAAAGAGAACTAAATCGAAATATCAGATCTAGCCCTAATAACTCATTCCCAATAACCAATAACCAACTCCTATACTTCTAGATTCTTATGCTTACTCTTTCCCATCCAACCCAAATGGGTATGGTCAAAGCTGTCGAAGTATTTTAATCCATAGCCTATCATTCTATCGAAGCAAGAATGGGCCATAAAGATCAGTCCAATAAGAATGAGTAATTCATTAGAGAGCAGGTAGCCAAGAATCATTAATAGTGAAATTAAGCCTTTATGATGGGCAGCATTGTAAGCAATCGTTGCTACTTTTTTATTTACAATAATGGCCAAAAAGGCCAAGTCAGGTGCGAAAAATAAGCTGGCGAAAAGTACCCACCCCCCTTCATAAAACTCAAAATAGACGAGGGAAACGATCAATAAAAGGCCGATTTCTTCGAGCTTAAGTGCGGTTCTCATATTCGTGGTTTTCATAATGTCGGATAAGGTACAAAGAGTTTTATATACTTGAAATGGTCACTTCATTCAAACAAACGACTGTAAATCATAATGTTAAATTCTGAGTTGGTAGTATTGATTTGAGCCACGATTAACGTCCAAATTCAAAAACCTGATTTATATCATCTTTTTGGCTAATACCTGTCAGGTTGGAAATTTTTTGTTAAAATTACCTTGCAGAGACTTAGGAATAACCACGCCTTTTAAATTATGGAACTACAGCAATTTAAGTACGACAATAAAATTGTCAAATACTTCGTCATCGCTACAGTCACTTTTGGACTGATAGGTATGTTGGTGGGTATTTTAATGGCCACCCAGCTTTTTTTACCCGAAGCTAATTTAGGTCTTCAATTCACCACTTTCGGCCGTATTCGTCCGCTACACACCAATGCAGTAATTTTTGCATTTGTGGGTAATGCGATGTTTGCCGGGGTGTACTATTCTATGCAGCGCTTATTGAAAACGCGCATGTTTAGTGATCGACTAAGTTGGATTCACTTCTGGGGATGGCAACTCATTATTTTGGCGGCTGTAATCACACTGCCTTTGGGACTGAGTACTTCTAAAGAGTATGCTGAGCTTGAGTGGCCTATCGATATTGCTATTACGGTCATCTGGGTAGTGTTTGGGATTAACATGATTGGTACGATTCTGAAAAGAAGAGAACGCCACATGTATGTAGCTATATGGTTTTACATTGCCACATTTGTTACGGTAGCGGTATTGCACTTAGTGAACTCATTTGAGATTCCAGTAACTATGTTTAAAAGTTACTCATGGTATGCAGGTGTACAGGATGCTTTAGTGCAATGGTGGTATGGACACAATGCAGTGGCATTCTTCCTCACCACTCCTTTCTTGGGAATTATGTATTATTTCCTGCCGAAGGCAGCCAACAGACCTGTTTACTCTTATAAGCTTTCGATTATTCACTTCTGGTCGCTCATATTTATTTATATCTGGGCGGGTCCTCACCACCTGTTGTATACTTCTTTACCTAACTGGGCGCAGTCTTTAGGAACTGTATTTTCAATTATGTTGATCGCTCCTTCTTGGGGCGGTATGCTCAACGGACTTTTAACATTAAGAGGGGCTTGGGACAGGGTTCGTGAAGACCCAGTTTTGAAATTTATGGTGGTAGCAGTTACTGCCTACGGTATGGCCACGCTAGAGGGTCCATTGCTTTCGATTAAAAACGTAAACGCTATTGCCCACTTTACCGACTGGATTATTGCTCACGTTCACGTGGGTGGTTTAGGTTGGAATGGATTCTTGATCTTCGGTATGTTGTACTGGATGATCCCAAGAATGTGGGGCACAAAACTATACTCTACAAAATTGGCCAACACCCACTTCTGGATTGGGACACTAGGGATTATCGTCTATGCATTACCGCTTTACACTGCTGGTGTGGTGCAAAGCTTAATGTGGAAAAGCTTTAATGCTGAAGGCTTTTTAGAATACCCTAACTTCTTAGAAACGGTAACTCAAATTGTACCAATGTACATGATGAGGGCCGTTGGTGGAGTACTGTACTTAACAGGGGCTATTATGATGGCTTACAACTTGGTGAAAACTGCCAAACAGGGAAGCTTTATAGCAGAGGAAGCTGCAGAGGCTCCTGCTTTAGAGAAAAAGAAAATTGTGGGTGGTCACTGGCATGCTGTATTGGAAAGAAAGCCAGTAATTTTCACCGCTCTTACTTTAGTGGCCATTGTCATTGGTGGGGTGGTAGAAATGGTACCTACTTTCTTAATCAAGTCTAATATTCCGACTATTGAAAGTGTAAAACCATACACTCCACTCGAACTTCACGGAAGAGATTTATACATCAAAGAAGGCTGTAATAACTGTCATACGCAAATGGTGAGGCCGTTTAGGTCAGAAACGGAGCGTTATGGGGAATATTCTAAAGCAGGCGAGTTTGTATATGATCACCCATTCCTTTGGGGGTCTAAGCGTACGGGGCCAGACTTGCATAGGGTAGGAGGTAAATACAACAATGTATGGCACTTCAACCACATGCTCGATCCTACTTCAACTTCGCCAGGTTCTATTATGCCACCTTATGCTTGGTTGTTCACCCAGTCCATTGATTTAGACGAAACCGCAGGCAAAATCAAGGCACTCAGAACAGTGGGAGTTCCTTATGCGGAAGGCTATGAGGCAACTGCCAATGATGATTTGATGAAGCAGGCCAGGGAAATAACTGCTGATTTGGCGGCCAGCGATATTGAAATTTCTGAGCAGGCTGAAATTGTTGCCCTGATTGCTTACCTACAAAGACTGGGTACAGATATTAAAGTGAAATCTAACGATCAAAACCCTTAAGCCATGTTCAAACACTATTTTGAAAAGATTCATAATGTAGAGGTTTGGCCGATCATTTCGCTTACCATCTTCTTTGTATTCTTTGTTGGCCTAATGGTTTATGTATGGCGAATGAAGAAAGACTATGTGGAGGAAATGAGTGACATTCCTCTTGCTGATGACGCAACAACTATCTCACCTGATTTTAAAAATGAAAACCACTAAGCTCATGGAAAGGATAAAATCAATAATTAAAAACCTGAGTTCAAAATACCTGTTGCTGCCACTATTATTGTTTAGCGCACCATTGGCGGCTCAAACTGAGAATTCTTCTGGAGTTTCTCCAACTACGGCCTTTTATGTGGTGGTTGTTTTACTGATTGTCGTTGCGATTTTAGTAATGCTTTTAGCGGTGAGTTTACTGTCGTTGCTTAAAGCGATTGTTAACAAGGGTATGTCGCCAGAAAAGAAAGCAAGTTTAGAAAAAGAACCAAGCTGGTTTGCTAAAACTTGGATGAAATGGAATGATCTTAAGCCATTGGAGGAAGAGCAAGATATTTTGCTTGACCATGATTATGATGGGATTAAGGAACTAGATAATCACTTGCCTCCTTGGTGGAAAGCACTTTTCTACTTGTCAGTAGTTTATGCTGTAATTTATCTTTTGGTTTTCCATGTGTTTAAAACTTCACCTTTACAAGAAGAGGAGTATGAAATTGCAATGGCTTTAGCAGAAGCTACGAAAAGCCAAAAAGAGGAAACTCTTGTTATTGACTTTGATGAAAGCAATGTTCCTTTTGCTGATGACGCTGAGGCACTAGCCGATGGTAAGAAATTCTTCGAAGCACAGTGCGGTATGTGTCATAAGGCTGATGGTGGCGGTTTGGCTGGGCCTAACCTGACAGATGACTACTGGAGACATGGTGGAAGCATGACTAATATTTATAATACCATTAAAAATGGTGTGCCGAATACTGCTATGATTGCATGGGAGAGTAAGTTAAACCCAATCCGCTTACAAAATGTGGCTTCTTATGTGAAGAGTTTAAGAGGAACCAATCCTCCTGGCGCTTTACCTCCAGATGGTGAATTGTATGTAGAAGAATCGAATAGCAAAGAACAGTAGAGAGGGTGGCGTTGATTTATTAAAGAGGGTTGAAATGAAAGAGCTGTACGAATATGACGAAGAATACCGCGACAGTATAGCCACGGTAGATGAGCATGGGAAAAGAATTTGGGTTTATCCAAAAAAACCGAAAGGCAAGTTTTTCAATGCCCGTAAGATTGTTTCGGTAATCTTACTTACCATCCTTTTTGCAGGACCTTTCATTAAAATCAACGGTCAGCCCTTTTTAATGATGAATATTTTCGAACGAAAGTTCGTGATATTGGGGACAGTCTTCTGGCCTCAAGATTTCTTTATTTTCGCCCTAGGGCTAATTACTTTCTTCGTTTTCATCATTCTGTTCACCGTAGTTTTTGGCCGAGTGTGGTGCGGCTGGGCTTGTCCTCAAACGCTTTTTATGGAAATGGTTTTCCGTAGAATTGAATATTGGATTGAAGGTGATGCCAACCAGCAAAGGAAACTGGCTAAAATGCCTTGGAACGGAGAGAAAATCAGGAAACGACTATTGAAGCATAGCATTTTTGTAGTCATAGCTGTATTGATAGGGCATACCGTCATGGCATACTTAATTGGTATAGAGAAGGTGCAGGAAATTGTAAGTCAATCACCCACCGAAAATCTGGCTGGATTTTTTGGTTTGATTGCCTTTAGCGCAGTTTTTTATGGTGTATTTGCTTACCTGAGAGAACAAGCTTGCATTGCCATTTGTCCTTACGGAAGACTTCAGGGAGTGCTTTTAGTGCGCGATTCCATGGCAGTAATGTATGATTGGATCAGAGGCGAACCTAGAGGTAAAATGAAAAAGGCCGAAGTTCAAGCCGATAAAGGTGATTGTATTGATTGCAAGCTTTGTGTGCATGTTTGCCCAACAGGAATCGATATCAGAAATGGTACTCAGCTTGAATGCGTGAACTGCACCGCTTGTATTGATGCCTGCGATGATGTAATGACGAAAATTGATAAACCAACGGGTTTAATTCGTATTGCATCGCACAGTTCCATTGCAGATGGAAAGAAAAAGATTTTCACGCCAAGAGTGGCGGGTTATACAGGCGTTTTGGTAATACTTATCTCTTTATTAACCATTTTTGTTTCCAGCAGATCAGATATTCAAGCCACCATTTTAAGGACACCGGGGATGCTTTACCAGAAGGTAGAGAATGATCAGATTCAGAATGTTTATAACATCCAGCTGATCAATAAAACGGTAGATGATATGAATGTCAGCCTTCAGTTAATTGATCACGAAAGTGGGATTTTAGAAGTAGTAGGAGGCAACGAAATCAAACTTTTGAGTTCTGGAAAGGCGGATGCTGTGTTTACTGTGCGATTGCCCGAGTCAGAAATGGAAGGCAATAAGAATAGTATTACTGTAGGTATTTTTCATGGTGATGTTTTGATAGATAAAATGAAGACCAATTTCTTGGGGCCAATAAAGTTTAAATAATGAATTGGGGGGCAAAAATAGTAATCAGTTTTGTGTGTTTCGTTGGGCTACTGGTGACCATGGTTTACGTAAGCGTTAGCACCGATTTCTATTTGGTGGCTGATAATTACTATGAACAAGAACTAGATTATGAAAGCCAAATTCAGCGCATGAAAAATGTAAATAGTTTGGCTGAAAAACCTGATTTTAAATTGGTTAGAATTGAAAGTAAGGCTGAGCTAAGGTTTCCACTTTCAGTCATGAAGGCTATGGAAGAAGGAAAAATTTCTTTTTTCCGTTCGGCAAATGCTCGTATGGACAAAGAATTTGATTTGGTCTTTGATGAAACTGGATTGCAGATTTTCGATACGAAAAAACTTGCCTCTGGTGCATGGAAGGTGAAAATTGAATGGAAATCGAAAGGAACGGAATATTATCAAGAGTTTAATATCGTAATCTAATGTTGCTTTTAGGGACAGCGCTGGCATTTGGCTTTTTTGGTAGCCTGCACTGTTTAGGCATGTGCGCACCCATCGCTTGGGCAGTTCCTCAAAACGAAAAAAAGAAAAGGGTTTGGGTAGCCAACCGCTTGGCCTATAACACTGGCCGAATGATTACCTACAGTTTTTTAGGAGCAATTGCTGGCCTATTTGGCGAAATGCTTTCTATGGCCGGAGTGCAACAAGGCTTATCTGTTTTGGCTGGCGCAACAATTATCATCGGAGCCTTACTTCTGAACGGAAAACTATCAAGCAATATTAAAATCAAGCCCCTTCAAAATCTTTTTTTAAGCATTAAGGGGCGAATAGGTGGTTTACTCAAAACCAATAATTTCAAGTCAAACCTGAGTTTAGGTTTATTGAATGGTCTTTTGCCTTGCGGTTTGGTGTACATGGCTTTAGTAGCGGCCATTTCGATGGGTACTTTTTATGGAGGAGCTGCCTATATGGCGCTTTTCGGTTTAGGTACTTTCCCCATGATGCTCGGTGCGGCTTATCTGGGCTTTTCGTTCAAGAGTAATTTCACGGCAACATGGCTCAAGTTTGTGCCGAAGTTGCTGGTGCTGGTGGGCTTAATTCTAATTCTTCGCGGACTGAACTTGGGTATCCCTTACGTAAGCCCAAAGCTGAATAGCGACATGCCAGGAATGGTTTGTGACTAAGATCAATTCATGTACTTTCTGATAATATTAAGCAGACTGTCTTTAGGTACGTTTCGGCCAATGTTCTGCTTCATTACTTCAATCATTTCTTGAGTCATTGTTGGGCGAAATCCCATTCGAAAGGCAAGCCTATGAATTAAGTCAATTTCGCTTTGGTCTACATCTTGATCGAACTTCATTAAGAACAGTAAGTCGTAAAGAATTTCCATTCGAGCATGTTCCGTTTTAGGAATAACCAGTGTAAGGTCTTGAGGATTTTTGTCAATCTGTTGAACATCTTCAGGAGTCATTTCTAACCGTTCAGCTACCATGTTGATGTACAAAGCTTCAAGCGGACTGTCTTCATTATCCGCTTCTGCTAGCATCAAAAGCATAAACAGGTGGCTCTTTCTTTTATGTAGTTCCCGATCTTCAGTGTTCATCCTTTGTTTTTTTCTGGAAGATAAAGAATGGTGCCCTGAACCGAAACTGATTATTATGGAAAAGAGCTTAGAAGTTAAATTTTCAAATCACCAAATCAACTCATTTTCAAATTAGCTACTCACTTCTGAGCGATTCCGTAGGATTGGCCTGTGCTACACGCCAAGTTTGAGCAATGACGACAAACACGACTAAACTCCCCAGTAGTAGAATACCCTGCGCCAAGACTAATCCATGGAAGCTTGTTTCGACTACTGTCATACTCCAAAAACTTTCGTTCAAGAATAAATAAGCCAAAGGCGCTCCTATGAATGCCGAAATGGTCAAAGTGATTAGTGTACCTTTGAGTAACATTAGAATAATGTTTTTGACGCGTGCGCCTAATACTTTTCTAATCCCAATTTCCTTAGTTCTTGTCTCTGCATTGTAGAGCGCTATGCCCAGCTGACCTAAGAGTGAGATGGCAATAATAATGACTGATAGGAACTTGAACCCTTTAACAATCTGACTTATACCGTTGTAACTTTCTTCAATTGAATCATTTAAGAAAATAGGAGTAAAAGCCTGGTTTCTGTCCACTTCTTTAGTGGCTTTTTCAAGCTGATTTAATGTAACTGCCATATTTTGACTTTCTATTTTGATGGCGAGTGATCTTCTATATAAGTCTATTTTTTCATGTGCAACGATGATTGGTTTTACTTCAGGAGCATCGAGACGATCGAAGAGGTAGTCTTCCATAATGCCAATGATTTGATATCGGGCAATATTATTTTGGATAGAAAGCGTATAGCCTAGGGCACTGTCTAATGGTATTCTAAGGTCTGATAATAGCTTTCGGTTTACCCAAACCTCAGTAAGTGTTGAGTCAGACGATAATCTTTCAAAGTTATTTCCAGCAAACAGTTTAGGTTTAAAAACTTTGTTGAAATCAGAGTCCACTATAGAAAAATTAATGAATACACTGTCAGCGCTGTTCGGTCGTTTTATTGTGGTCATTCCCATTGTACGGACTCCTGGTAAAGATGAAACAGCTGAAACTCCGACTACCCCCGGGACTTGCTCAAATCGGGTTTTCAATAACTGCCTATTTTTAAAAGCTACCTCTAGGTTTACCACTCCATCTTGCTCAAAATTCCAATTATTGTTTAAGATTGAGCTGTATAAATCTGAACCTGCTGTAACTACCATAATACAGAACATTGAAATAGTCAGTTGTATTACTACTAGTCCTTTTCTTATATTCATCAATGACATAACTTTACTCTTGATATTACTCCGGAATGCACTGAGGGGGGATATTCGAGAAAAATAGAGTGCGGGAAAAAGTCCAGCTATTAGACCTACAATAACTGAAAAACCAAGAAAAACGAGTAGTAGTGGAGTCGTTGTGTTTGGGTTAAACAAGGCATCACCAGTATCCATTAATGCCACAAATTCAGGTACAAAAAATTGGTAGAGTAAATAACCCACCAAGGTTGCAGCTATTGAAAAAACAATAGTCTCTACTAAAATCTGACCAATGATTTGAGACTTTGTACTTCCAGCTACTTTTCTAATGCCAATTTCTTTGGTACGTTGGATAGCTCTGGCAATTGATAGGTTGGTATAGTTGAAGCTTGCCAATAAAAGTAGAATTGTAATCAGCGAGATAAGAATATACAAGAATTCTTTTGGTGCATTGAACCCAATTGGATTATAGATTTCATCTGTAAACATGATCTCGTTTATCTGTTGACTTTGATAGTTGAGTGTATATTCTTTTTCTTTCATTAAGAGGTTGACATCTTTAGCAACCACCCCCAGTTTAGCGTCCAGCTGTTCCTGACTGACAGTAGCGAATGTTCTTAAATACACGTAGTCTTGACTAGAAAAATCCCAGCTTTCAAATTGATCATAATCTTTAGGGTTGGCATAAATAGGTTTTTGGATTCTGAGCTTAATGATATCAAAATCTAGATGTGAGATTCCTTTCGGGCTTTCTATCACCGCGCTAATTACAGCACCAGATCCAAAAGATTTGCCCATTGGGTTTTCATTTGGGAAATAGCGCTTCGCCAGTTCATCTGTAATGATATAACCAGACCTGTCTTTCAGCGCTGCTTTTGGGTCTCCCGCAATAGTTTTGAATTGAAAAACTTCAAAGAAATTCTCATCTACTGATAGCTGATTGAGGGATACCGAATTCCCATTTATTACTTCATTAAAAGAATAGTATGGCCGGATTTGAGTCAATACCTCTATTTCAGGCAAGTCTTCTCGCAACTTATCCCCTAAGAGTGGAGATGCTGAAGCCTTGAGATATTTCACTCCATTTGTTCGATCGATCTTACTAATGACTCTGTACAACCTCTCGGTATGCGGATGTTGTTTATCAACAGAAAGGCCAGTGTAGATAATATTTAGGGCGAACATACTTACCGTGATGGCAGCAGCTAGCCCAAAAATATTGATGGCACTAAATACCTTATTGCGCCATAAGTTGCGGAAGGCCAACTTTAAATGGATTTGAAATAATGAGGTTCTGAACATGTTGACCATGATTTTAGGTTTTCTAATCACAGAAGGCCTAATCATCTTAAGCACTTCGTTTCGGTAAATGGCTTTGGCCTTTTTCTCTCCTAAGGTTTTTAAGTTGAAGTTGAATTCTTCTTCTAAATCGCCTTGAAGCTCTTGATAAAGAGTGGGCTTACAGAAGGCTTTAAAGAGCCGGGTATATAATTTTGGAGGAGTGATACGCATGTCTATAAAGGTTTATTGTAGACGAAAAGCTGGCACCTGACTCCATAACTGATCACGAACTTCTTTGGCTTCTTGCAAAGCAGCTAAGCCCTTATGGGTTACCTCATAGTAACGTTTTGGTCTGCCGCCTCTGTCTTCGTTGCCTTGGCCTTGTTTCGAAGTCAAAAGCCCTTTTTCTTCCAAGCGAGAGAGGGCAGTGTGTAGAGCGCCCCTGCTAATATTTCTTTTTCCTTGCTCGTTGATTTCGCGCTTGATACTTACCCCGTAAGCGTCATCTTTTAAAACCAAAATGGTGAGTAGAGCTATTTCTTCAAATTCACCCAGATTTGTTCCTTTCATAGCATGTTCTAAAATGTAGACTAATGTATGAAATAAATTCGAGTTCTAAAATGAAGACTTGATTTTTTGATTTGAAGATGAGGAGATTTGAGAATTTGGTGATTTCTATAAATACGTAAATTTCTCTCAGGAATTCTTTATTAGCTGTGT
This sequence comes from Roseivirga sp., assembly GCF_034669765.1. Taxonomy (GTDB): domain Bacteria; phylum Bacteroidota; class Bacteroidia; order Cytophagales; family Cyclobacteriaceae; genus Roseivirga. The sequence goes on along the minus strand of NZ_JAXMOQ010000005.1, from coordinate 103,035 downwards.
TTTATGCACATTATAGTGGTGGTCTTTTCTCTTTCGTAAAAATAATTCAGTTGCTACAACACAAAAATAAGAGGCTAATTGTATTCCAATTCCAATTCCAATAACAAGATGAACTAGCGATTGAAATGCGTGTTTTGAGACGATTCTTTCCCCACTGTAGTCCAACGATTTAGATTATATTTTTTCAAACTTTAGAAAGACCCAAACTCTTCTAAGCGTAGTTGCTGTAATAATTATTTTTCAATTTGTTTCAGTGCTGTTTCATTTTTTACAAAAAATCTTACATATATCAACACTAAAACAGGAACTATAACCAAGCCACTAACAAAGTTCAATAGCGAAGTCCAATCGGTTAATTCATTTCCGCCTTGTGTGATGAGAACTAATTCGCCCAAGGGGCCTTTTGAGAATATCGTATTATAAATAAAATTCCATCCCAAATGAAGTCCGAATGGAAGCATTATGGATTTGGTTTTTGAAAAGGCAGAAGCCCAAGCATATCCCATTATTCCAGTTCCGATAAAAACTAAAATCATTGCCATTGCGTTTCCTAAAACTCCGTAAGAGAACCAGTGATATATTCCGAACGCAATGGCAGAAATCAAAACACCCTTCTTTGAACCAATTTTTTGGATTAGAATATATAACAATGCTCCACGAAAAATTAGTTCTTCTGTCAGTACTGATTTGACATCCCACCAAAATGCTTTTAGAATAATTCCACCAGTAATATTTTCATTCAAAATCCAAACCGATGATTTTAAGTATGACTCTAAATATTGAACAAGAACACAAAGTACCCCTGTAATTATAAATCCTATTAAGAATTGTTTTAACCTTTTAACAATTGGAAGAAATCCTAATGCTAAAATATTCTTCTTCTCAATTAAATATAGAAGTAACCAAGAAATGGTAATTGCGACTAATATCCCTATCATTTGCCTGTTTGGTTTTAAATTATGCCTAACGGCCTTGTATATGAAAAGTAGTCGGGTTTAACGTACTAACTTTTCCGCTTATTACTGGCCTTTATTTTATGTTTATACTTTCGTTTTAGCCTTAAGCTTTCAGTTAATTTTTGATGTAGCACTTTCTCCTAGTATCCATTTTCTGTTCGTTTTCGGAAGATAAAAGGAAGCAGCCTTGTCGTGAATTTTATGCTTTGGGAAAAGGTATCGGTCTCAAATCCTCTCATTTTCAAATTATCTACTCACTTCTTAAAGATTCAGTGGGGTTTGCAGAAGCTACTTTCCAAGTTTGAGAAACCACAACTCCCACTACCAATAAGGTCAGTGCCAAAACCCCTTTAAGTAATAGCCAAGGTGTTATTTCAAGGGGAGTTCTTACATCGGCTGCCACGGCATATTTGAAAACTACATAGGCAATGGGTGTTGCAATGAAGGCTGCTATGATGATAGTGATGGTTGTGCTTTTAAGAATAAGGCCAATGATGCGACCCATGGCAGCGCCCATAACTTTTCGGATTCCGATTTCTTTCATTCTCGATTGTGCGTTGAAAAGCGCCATACCCAATTGTCCGAGCATTGAGATGAGAATGATGCAACCACCGATAAATGTGATGATTCGGATTGCATTCAATAGATTCTCAAACGTTGAATCAATTTGAGAATTTAGGAAAGTAGCTTGAAAACTTCCATCGATGAAGATGGCCTCCCATTCCGTTTGAATTTGATTGAGCGTATAGGTAAGGTCATTCCCTTCTAACTTTAGAACAAGGCGAGCATATTGCATCTGCTGACTGGAGTTAATCAATAGGAGGGATTCATCCTGTTTTATCAGTGGGTTTGCGCTAATGGTTTGGTCTAAAACGCCTATGATTTGATAGTTGTGAGCGGAGCTGCTGAGCAATGTGCCTAATGCTTCATTTTCGGAAACCCCCATTTTTTCAAGAAGTGCGCTGCTTACCACAATCTCTTGGTAGTCTTGCTGGCCAAGTTGAGGAGAGAAAAAACTTCCTGATTTCAATTTGGGTTGAAACACTTTGTCAAAATCGGCATCAACTTGAATGAATCTTGTGGCAAGACTATCTGCCATACCCTTCTTGTAAAGGTTGAGGTATACAGGGAAGTCAACAACAGGCAATGATGACACGACAGTACTACTAGAAACACCAGATATTTTCTCGAAACCCTGCCTCAATAAGTCTACCGTTTCAGGCGTGCTACTTACTACTAGTAGTTGATCGCTTTCAATGCCCATTGGAGAGTTTCGGAGCGATTGGTTTTGGTCTATAATCAACGAAAGCAGAACAATCATAAACATTGATACAGTGAGTTGGAAGCCCACTAGTAGCTTTCTGATTCCCTGTAAGGAGATTTTCCCCTTTGATAACTGCTTATTGAAAAGTGCCAAAGGCGATATTTTGGCGAAAAATAGGGCAGGAAATATGCCAGCAGTAAGGCTTGTAAGTATAGAGAAGCCAATAAAGAGGAATATGATATTGAAGTCAGTTATTTCTAAAAACGGAAAAGGAATAACATCGCTTATTCTGTTGGAGTAATATACATATATGCTTAGGCCTACTAAAAAACCGACACTAGAGAAAAGAAAAGTTTCGATCAGAAATTGACCTATGATTTGTCTTCTGGTGCTACCAGCTACTTTTCGAATCCCTACTTCTCTGGTTCTTTGTAGCGCCCTGGCCATGGAGAGGTTGGTGTAGTTAAAGCAGGCCATGGCAATGAGTACCAGAGTGAGTGAAACGAACATGATAAGCCCTTCGCGGCCAACGGAGCTGCCTATTTCATTGAAAACGCCATCTTTAAACATTATTCCATCAATGGATTGTAAAAAGAAGGAGTGCTCTCGCTGAACGTCATCTAATTCATCATTGGTACGTGTTGGGATACTCTCCAATCGGGATTCTAGAGTCTTCGGTGCTACATTCTCTGCAATTCGACCATACAGATAATTTCTGCTTTTGTAATCCCCATTTTTCAAATCAGGACTGAAAGAGTCTATGTTGCCAATCACTTCGAAGGGGATGTGCGACTTGTTTTTAGGAGAGGCAACGACCGCCCTAACTACTTGCCCTTGGTTAGTGATTTGACCTATTGGGTTTTGTCCGTCAAACAGTTTTTGAGCGGCTTCATCGGTAATGATAATTGAGTTTCTGTCTTTGAAAATATCCGCTGGGTTTCCCTTGATCGAAGGGAAATTAAATATCTTAAAGAAGTTTTCATCTACATAAACACCATTGAGGTTGATGGCTGAACCGCCTATTTGAAAGCTAGCGGCTAAGGTTCGGTTGACGTGAGTAAGTAATTCAAAGCCCGGAACGTTATCCGTTATTTGCTCCTTCAACTCAAAGGGGCTTGAGGCGAATTTTTTTATTTCACCATTCTCAGTCTCCATGGTAGCCACCCTATAAATCCCGTTTGGGTCATTATGTTGCCTGTCGAGCGAGTAGCCGCTATAAATGATATTGATTAGAAATAGGGAGATAGAAATGGCTGCAGCAAACCCTAATGTGGTGACCAGACTGAATACCCTGTTCTTTCTGAAGCTTCTTACCGAAAGCACCCAATGAATTTTAAAAAGGGAGAGATTGTAAAATCGGCTGTTACTCTTTATGCTTTTAACCACAGAAGGACGTAGCATCTTAATTACTTCTTTGCGGTAAATAGACTTCGCTTCTCTTAAACCCTTGGTTTCTATATTGGAATAGAAGACTTCTTCTAAGTCGCCTTGCAGTTCTTCATGAAGACTCTCCTTACAGAAGAATCTCAGAACTCGTGTCCAAAATCGAGGTGTTTTTTGGTTCATGGCTTATCCTTGAATTTTCTGTAAAGCGATTTTGGGTACACTGTTCCAAAGGTCATCGCGAACGGCCTTGGCTTCGTTGAGTGAGCTTTTACCCAAGTTGGTAACTTGGTAAAAGCGCTTTCTTCTGCCACCACGCTCGGCAGTTGCTCCTCCAAACTCGGAATTGATAAATCCTTTTTCATCTAATCGGGTGAGGGCAGTATGCAATGCTCCTCGACTTACTTCGCGCCCTGTTCGCTTTTCGATTTCCTCTTGAATGCTTACTCCATAGGCATTTTCATCCAAAACTAGAATGGTTAAAAGAACGATTTCTTGAAATTCTCCGAGGTAAGTTCCTTTCATGATTTCTTATTAGATACTTAAATGAAGACCAAATCTAAGTATTAATTTCTTAAATGAAGAGGAAATAGAAATAAATTTGAAGATTGAAGAATTTGGTGATTTGAAAAATTTGTCTTCAAATCACCTTATTTCTAAACCAGAATCACTCGTTTCTAAGTGTTTCTGCCGGGTTTGCTTTTGCTGCCTTCCAGGTTTGAGAGCCTATAGTAATGAACCCGATTGTGAAGATAATTAGTACACCTCCCAATAACTCCAATGCTCCAATGTTAGCCCTGTTTACTGCGTCTTGCAAAATCACACTGTCAAAGAAATAATAAGCAAGGGGAACAGCAATGGCAGCGGAGATTACTAATAGCCACATAAAACCTTTAGCTAAAAGGGTAACTAAACTACCCTCTGTAGCGCCAAGTACTTTTCTTATGCTGATTTCTTTAACTCGGGTTTCTGCTGTGTAAACGGCCATACCCAAAAGTCCAAGTGAAGCAATTGTCATGGTTAAGAAGGCTAAGAATCCAACAAGAGTAAACATAACAGAATAATCAGCATACGCCTCTTGAAGTCTATCGTCATAGAATGTAGCTTTGAATTCATGCACTGGATCGAAGTCAATCCAAGCTGATTCTAGCTTTTTCATTGTGCCAATTAAATCAGTTGAGGCTATTTTTAAATTGATATTGTATAATTCTATAGGGTCATATCTGAACCCAAAACATTCAATGCCATCGCTAATTTTGGCGTAGTGAAAATCCTCAATCACACCAATAATCCTGAGTTTTTTGTCGTCTACATTCAAGTACTTACCAATAGCCTCATCGGGGGTTCCAACATTGAACCTCTTAATTGTAGCTTCATTAACAATGATTTCACCTTCTTCCTTTTGTAGTGGCCTAGCCTCAAAGTTGTTGCCCGCTAACAGTTTATGTTTCATCATCGGGATATAATTTTCGTCAATACTGGCATACCATAATGAAGTAGAATCCATTGGGTCTTCGTATTTAATGTCTGACCCCCAGCGGCTTCCAACACTCAACATGTGTGATGATTCTGAAATTTCAGAGACTTCAGGAATGGCCTCGTATAAACTTTTAACCTGATCCACATCATTACCCTGAAGTTCGATGTTCAGTACGTTTTCAGTTTTATACCCTAAGTCAAACGCTAGCGCATATTTATACTGTTTAAAGGCAATGCTAGCAGAAATTATAAAGACGAGAGATAGCGTGAATTGAATGACGAGAAGTACTTTTCTCAAATTGATTTTTGAAAAGAGCTTCGTGTTACTTACCCCTTTCATTACTTGAGCCGCTTTTAATTTAGATAGGAGGATAGCTGGAAACAATCCGGCTAGAAGTCCCACGAGTAAGGCAAACAGAAAGAAGTAAATAAAAAGTTTTGGCTCTATATCTAAATGAAGCGTTTGTTGTATTTCGGGAGCGAGATTTAAAAAATAGGGTTTTAGAACTAGTAAAAGGCCATAAGCAAGAACTAAGGAGAAAATTGAAATAATACAGGCTTCTATGATAAACTGAGAGAAGATTTGACCTTTAGTAGCGCCCACTACTTTTCTTACACCTACCTCTTTTGCTCTTCTCAGTGAGCGAGCTATAGAAAGGTTAGTATAATTGAATCCTGCTGAAAGAATCACAACAAATACCAAAAGTGCAAATACCCATAGCCCTTCCCCGCCAATACTGTCGCCAATTTGGTTGCTCAAATCGGGGCCTGTCATAATATTTAATATCGGCTGAAGAGCAAATTGTATGTTGATTCTATCAAACTTCTGGTTTTCCTCCTCGCTTATTTTTGCTAATCGCTCGTTCACCTGCTTAACTGTGGTACCTTCCGCTAATTTCATATAGCAGTAGTTCATCCACATGTTAGTCCAACCCATTATGTTGCTGTTTTCTCTTTGACTTTCTTCACTTTCATGGGTTGCGAAAGAAGCCAATGATTGAAACTTTAGATGCGAGTTGAATGGAGGTTTCTCAACAATGGCGGTTACCTTAAAATCCTTGTCTTTTATCTTTATGATCTGATTTAATGGGTCAACCCCTGCGTCAAAGATTTTCGCAGCTGTCTCATCAGTAAGTACTACTGAATATGGCTCTATAAGAGCTGTTGATGGATTTCCTTGTAAAACCTTAAAAGAAAACACATCAAAGAAATCATCTGAAGCATAGATGCCTGAGATTGGAATGATCTTATCCCCCAATGTAGCATCACCAACAAAATTCCTTCTCATAATAACGGAGGCTTCAATTCCGGGGACTTCCTCCTGTAATCTTTTACCTGCAATAATCGAGGTAGAGGCGAAGTAATTTGGGTCTTCGTCTAAGGATTGATAAATGTTGTTTATTCGGTAAATTCGATCGGCATCTTTATGGAAGCGATCGTAGCTTCTTACTTCCATAAAAAGGGTAATCATAAGCAGGCAAACGGACATTCCGACCGCTAAGCCGAAGACGTTTATTGCGGAGAAAAGCTTGTTCCTGGCAATACTCCTTACTGAGGTTTTGAAATAATTTTTGAACATGATAAATGACGTTATGTTGTTGACTATTTTGAATTTCTTGATGGTGTAAGGGCGAAAAAATTTGAGCACATCTAGCCAGTAAATTTGCCTCGCCTTTCTTTTCCCTTTGCTAATCGTGTTGCGTTCAAAGTGCTCATACAAATCCCCTTGTAGATCTTCTAGAATTTCGGAACGGCAATACCATTCCAGAAACCTATCGGCCCAACGAGGAGGTTGATGTGCACTTTTGTTACTCATATCATTTTTAAATTGAATTCAGGAATTAGGTTCCAAAGCTCATCACGCTGCGATTTGACCTTTTGCAGTGTGGCTTTTCCGGCATGGGTTACTTCAAAAAATCTTTTTCTTCTTCCACCTCTGACTTTGGTGGCTTCACCCAGTTGTGAGTTGACAAAGCCTTTTTCTTCCAGACGATTAAGCACTGAATGCACTACGCCCAGTTTTACCTTTCTATCAGTAATGCGTTCAATTTCATCACATATGGCTACGCTATAGGCTTCTGTCATTAAAGTTGCAATGGTCAATAAAACCACTTCTTCAAACTCACCCAGATTTGTTCCTTTCATAGGTTCTAATTATTTATTCCTTAAATGTATGAAAAATGAATAAACCTCAAATTATTTTTTATACAAATAGTGAATATATAGACCGACACTTCATTAGGATACATAGGTAGGGGTTTAGCTTTAAACCTTAAAGCATTGGGTAATCACTTGTTAATTTGGTGTATCGAACTGAAGAATACACGAGTTGAGCTTTATATTGATGGAGTCATGCTGGTGCCAACTAAAATTTGATTTATACGTATAGAAAAAATAAGTTTGTCGTATAAAATAATTGTTATGGATGCTAAAGTGACTTTAAGTTTTGATCAAGAGGTGATTAATTCGGCAAAAGCTTTTGCTGAAAAGAACAATATTAGTCTTTCACGGCTAACTGAGTTTCTATATCGCCAGATCACCTCGAATGAGTACAAATCGATTGAAAACCTACCCATTGCAGACTGGGTGGACGCGGTAGCTGAAGGGCAGGCCGAATACCACACTAAACCCAGAAAGATATCAAAGGCCGATTATCATGAGCGCAAATAATGGTTACGGCATTTGTTGACGCCAACGTATTGGTTTCGGTCCTTAATAAGGAGTACCCGCTTTTTACGCATTCATCAAGGGTGCTTTCTCTTGCTGATAAAAATGGGTTTCAGTTATTTACTTCTCCTTTGTGTTTGGCCATTGGGTTCTATTTTGCCTCTAAGAAATGTGGGGAAGTTGAAGCTAAGCGAAAAATTCAATTGTTGTATAATCATCTGTCAATCGCGCAAATTGACGAAAATGCAGTAAAAAGTGCTTTGAATAATCCCAAGGTCAATGATATAGAAGGTGGTTTTCAATATTACGCAGCCGTTGAGGCGGGGTGTAACTGTTTAATTACAGAAAACTTGTCGGACTATTATTTTTCTGAAATGCCAGTTTTTTCCTCAGAGCAGTTTCTGAAGGCACATGTTTTTAAGTCTTAGACAATAAAAAAGGCAACCATAAGGCTGCCTTTTAGTATGTTTTCAATTTATTATGATGACTAAATTGTCATAATCTCTTGCTCTTTCTGTGCAAACAGGTCGTCAATTTTTTTATTAAATGTGTTCGTAAGGTCTTGCACTTTGTCTTCAGCACTCTTTACCAAGTCTTCTGCTAAACCGTCTTTTTGAAGCTTTTTTAATTCGTCATTAGTGTCTTTTCGGGCACTTCGAATGCTTATTTTACCGTCTTCGGTAACCGCTTTAGACTGTCTAACTAATTCACGTCTTCTTTCTTCGGTAAGTTGTGGAATATTGATAATGATTTGTTCTCCGTCATTCTGTGGGTTCAAACCTAAATCACTGTTCATGATGGCTCTTTCAATGGGAGTAGTCATTGACTTTTCCCAAGGTTTAACAAAAAGTGTTCTTGCATCTGGGCTATTCACCGCAGCCACTTGATTAAGCGGGGTTAGCGTTCCGTAATAATCAACTTTAACAACATCGAGCATGCTTGGCATTGCCTTGCCTGCTCTAATTTTCGCTAGTTCTTGTTTTGTGTGGACGATGGCCTTCTCCATCATCTCCTTGGCGGTATCCAAGTATAATTCCAGTTCTTCCATGATTATAAATTAGCTTATCAATGTTCCTACGTTCTCTTTACCTTTCACAATATCTAAAAGGTTGCCGGAAGTATTCATATCAAAAACAATAATTGGTACATTATTCTCTTGACAAAGCGTAAAGGCCGTTGTATCCATAACACTGTATCCGCCTCGAATGGCCTCGTCAAAAGACAAGTTAGGTATTTTGGTTGCTGTAGAGTCTTTTTCTGGGTCGGCAGTGTAAACGCCATCTACACGGGTTCCTTTCAAGACTACATCCGCTTCAATTTCAATGGCTCTTAAACTTGCTGTGGAATCTGTTGTAAAATATGGGTTACCTATTCCGGCTCCAAAAATAACGATTCTTCCTTTTTCTAAATGTCGAACAGCCCTTCTTCTAATAAAAGGTTCGCAAACTGCTTCCATTTTAATACCTGACATTAATCGAGTGTATAGGCCATGGTTCTCTAAAGTACTTTGAATGGCCATTGCATTAATCACTGTGGCTAGCATTCCCATATAGTCACCTTGAACTCTGTCGATACCTGATGCTTCGGCTTGAACTCCTCTATATATGTTTCCGCCTCCAATAACAATCGCCACTTCTACTCCGCTTTCGTGGATTTCTTTTATTTCTTTAGCGTATTGGTTTATTCGCACAGGGTCAATACCATATTGTTGATTACCCATTAAGGCTTCTCCGCTAAGTTTTAGAAGAATTCTTTTATACTTCATTCGTGTGATTATGTTAAAATTTTATCAAAATTTGATTTTTTTCTACACTGTTGCCTTTTTCGACTTCGATAGACTGAATAGTACCTGCGCCTGGAGATTTTAAAACGTTTTCCATTTTCATAGCCTCTAAGATCATCAATTGATCTCCTTTTTTTACTTCATGTCCTACTTCAACTAAAATATCATGAATTAACCCAGGCATAGGGGCTTTCACCTCTTTTAGAGTGGTACTGTTTAAGTTGCTAATTCCCATTTTTTGAAGAAGCTGATCCATTTTATCTTTAACAGAAACATTGTAGATCTGGTTGTTGATTTTTATTTCAACAAGCTTACTTTCTTTATCGAAGCCAATAACCTCGGCATTGAAAGACTTTCCATCTTTTATAATTTGAAATTTATCCTTTGAATTTTTCGAGATATTCCAATGAAAATCAGAACCGTTTAGAAGTATGTTATCGTCTTTGAATTCGACTTCTGACTCGTGGTTTTCCTTAAGACTTACTTTGTACATCAGGTTAAATTAAGAGTAGGACTCACTTTTGGGTATTCTTAAACTAATGAGTTCCTAAATATATTGTTTTAAACCCTGCAAATATAGAGAAGTATTTTGATTAGGGATAGGCAATATGGTACTACATGGAAAATGATTATTAAGAAAAAAAACAATTGTATTAACCGTTATTTTCGGGCTTTAAAGGCATGTTTTCAAACTTGAATAAAAACTCTTGATCTTTTTTTGGGATATGTTTGAATAATATAAAAAAGGGTCTAATTTTGCATTCCCTTTCGCCAAAAGGATTATTTAAGACGTTCTTTTAGGTGATTGGAATACTAGTTGGGGGGATACCAAAGCGGCCAACTGGGACGGACTGTAAATCCGTTGACTTATGTCTTCGAAGGTTCGAATCCTTCTCCCCCCACAATAATTGAAATGTCGATTTCAGAACCCCAGATTACACGTCAGTGGTTTTGGGTTTTAATTTTGGTGTTTTTGGAAAAGCGGGTGTAGCTCAGTTGGTAGAGCGACAGCCTTCCAAGCTGTAGGTCGCAGGTTCGAACCCAGTCACCCGCTCAAAACTTTGAGTTATAAAGTGCGAAGTTTAATGTTTGTTGAACTAGAAACTTCAAACCTTAAACTTAGTAAAGCCGATGTAGCTCAGGGGTAGAGTACTTCCTTGGTAAGGAAGGGGTCACGAGTTCAAATCTCGTCATTGGCTCAATGGTAGTTGAAAATTTCAATTACTTAGGTAAGGAATTAAATTTATTGAATTTAAATATTAACTAATTTTCAAGTTATGGCTAAAGCAAACTTTGACCGTTCTAAGCCGCACGTTAATATTGGTACTATCGGTCACGTTGACCACGGTAAGACCACATTAACTGCCGCTATCACTAAAGTTTTGGCAGACTCGGGTCTTGCTGAAAACAGAGACTTCTCTTCTATTGATAATGCTCCAGAAGAGAAAGAAAGAGGTATTACTATTAACACTTCTCATGTTGAGTATCAAACTGTTAATCGTCACTATGCACACGTTGACTGTCCTGGTCACGCGGATTATGTGAAGAATATGGTAACTGGTGCTGCTCAAATGGACGGTGCAATTCTTGTTGTAGCTGCGACTGATGGTCCAATGCCACAAACAAGAGAGCATATCCTTTTGGCTCGTCAGGTAGGTGTACCTTCTCTAGTAGTTTTCATGAACAAGGTTGACCTTGTTGACGATGAAGAACTTCTTGAGTTAGTAGAAATGGAAATTAGAGAACTTCTTTCTTTCTACGATTATCCAGGTGATGACATTCCAGTAATCCAAGGTTCTGCTTTGGGTGGGTTGAATGGCGAGCCTGCTTGGGTAGAAAAAATCAATGAGCTTATGACTGCTGTGGATGAGTATATCCCACTTCCTGAGCGTGCTGTTGATAAAGACTTCTTAATGCCTGTTGAGGATGTATTCTCGATCACTGGTCGTGGTACTGTTGCTACTGGTAGAATTGAAAGAGGTGTTACTAACACTGGTGATGCTGTTGATATCATCGGTATGGGTGCTGAAGGTCTTAAGTCTACAATTACTGGAGTAGAGATGTTCCGTAAGATTTTGGACAGAGGTGAAGCTGGTGATAACGTTGGTCTTCTTTTGAGAGGGATTGAAAAATCTCAAATCAAAAGAGGTATGATTATCTGTAAGCCAGGTTCTGTTAAGCCTCACTCTCACTTCAAAGCTGAGGTGTATGTGCTTTCAAAAGAAGAAGGTGGACGTCACACTCCATTCTTTAATAAATATCGTCCTCAGTTCTACTTAAGAACTACTGACGTAACTGGAGAAATTATGCTTCCTGCAGATATCGAAATGGTAATGCCAGGTGATAACGTAACTATCGAAGTTAATTTGATCAACGCAGTAGCGCTTGAGAAAGGTTTGAGATTTGCGATCAGAGAAGGTGGTAGAACTGTAGGTGCCGGTCAGGTAACTGAAATTCTAGACTAAACTTTCCAAGCTTATTAAATATTTCAAACGCGTTTTCGAATTATCGGAAACGCGTTTGTTTCATATAGTATTTTTATCTACATTTGCAGCCCGTTTTGGAGCTGGATTGTGAGGATGAGGATCTCAATTTCTTTGAAAAACTAAGTTTACAGTTTAATTAAAGGGGTTGATTTAGACTGAATGAGTATACACGGGTGTAGCTCAGCTGGTAGAGCAGTGGTCTCCAAAACCAAAGGTCGTGAGTTCGATTCTTACCACCCGTGCAAATAAGTAATGTAAAGCCGATGAGTAAACTGAAAACATTTATCGCTGAATCTTATGTTGAAATGAGACATAAGGTGAGCTGGCCTAAATACTCTGAACTACAGAGTAGTTCTGTATTGGTGTTGGTCGCTTCTTTAATCTTTGCTCTCTTTATTGGGATCATCGATTTGGGTTTTACTAACATCATGGATTGGTTTTACACAATAGGAAGATAATGGATAGAATGGCAGAGCTGAAGTGGTATATGGTTCGGGCCGTGTCTGGTCAAGAAAGGAAGTCAAAAGAGTATTTGGAGAATGAAGTGGACAGGGAGCAATTCCAAGACCACATTCCTCAAGTATTAATTCCTTCGGAAAAAGTGTATGAAATGCGTAACGGTAAGAAACGTTCACGTGATAAAAACATGTTTCCTGGCTATATCATGGTTCAAGCTGATCTTACTAACGGTGAGGTCATTCACATGATTAAAAATATTCCTGGTATCATTGGGTTCTTAGGTCAAAAGGGGGGGGATGCTTCCAACACTCCTCCTGTTCCGTTACGACAGATTGAAGTCGACCGTATTTTAGGTAAGGTTGAGGAAATCGATGAATTTGACGAACACATTGATACACCATATATAGTTGGAGAGTCCATTAAAGTAATGGATGGACCTTTCAGTGGGTTTACAGGTACAATTGAGGAGGTTTTTGAGGAGAGAAGAAAACTTAATGTTATGGTTAAGATTTTCGGCCGAAATACCCCTGTTGAATTAAGTTACATGCAAGTCGAAAAACAAGATTAAAGATGGCTAAGGAAATATCTGGTTATCTGAAGTTGCAAGTTAAGGGAGGTCAAGCAAACCCTTCCCCTCCGGTTGGTCCTGCTTTAGGTTCGAAAGGACTTAACATCATGGAGTTTTGCAAGCAATTCAACGGACGTTCTCAGGACAAAATGGGACAGGTTTTACCTGTATTAATTACCATTTATTCTGATAAGTCTTTTGACTTTGTGATCAAAACACCACCAGCACCGGTAATGTTAATGGAAGCATCGAAAATCAAAAAGGGTTCTAATGAATCAAACCGTATTAAAGTCGGTTCGGTAACTTGGGCTCAAGTGAAAGAGATTGCAGAAGTTAAGATGACGGATTTGAATGCTTTTACACAGGAATCTGCCATGAAGATGGTAGCAGGTACTGCAAGAAGCATGGGCATTAGAGTGACCGGTAAAGCACCTTGGGAAAACTAAAGATTTGTTGAAATGGCAAAGTTGACAAAAAAGCAGAAAGAAGCTTTAAGTAAATACGATCCACAAAAAGATTATTCTTTGACGGACGCATCATCAATTGTAAAGGAAATTTCCAATGCAAAATTTGATGCTTCGGTTGATATCGATATTCGTTTAGGAGTGGATCCGCGCAAGGCAGACCAGATGGTTAGAGGAGTGGTAGCACTTCCTCATGGCACAGGAAAAGAAGTGAAAGTATTGGTGTTGTGTTCTCCTGACAAAGAGCAGGAAGCAAGAGACGCTGGTGCAGATCACGTAGGTCTAGATGACTATATAGCTAAGATTGAAGGTGGGTGGACTGACATTGATGTCATTATCACTATGCCAACAGTTATGGCGAAAGTTGGTCGTTTAGGACGAGTTCTTGGGCCAAGAGGTTTGATGCCAAACCCAAAATCTGGTACAGTTACTTTGGATGTTGGAAAAGCAGTTGAAGAAGTTAAGGGAGGTAAAATCGATTTCAAAGTCGATAAGTTTGGTATTATTCATACAAGCGTAGGAAAAGTATCTTTCTCAGCAGAGAAGATTTTGGAAAATGCTAATGAGGTAATCCAAACCATCTCAAGATTGAAACCTGCATCGGCAAAAGGTACTTATTTTAGAAGTATCAATTTGTCTTCGACTCAAAGTCCAGGAATTAAAATTGATAAAAACTCCATTTCCGGATTATAATCATGACGAAAGAAGAAAAAGGCGTAGTAATTGAAGAATTGTTTCAGAAATTTTCTGAAAACAATAATTTCTACATAACTGATGCTTCCGGAATGTCGGTTGCACAAACCACGGCACTTAGAAGACTATGCTTTGAAAAAGGTATAGAGTACAAAGTGTTTAAAAATACTTTGATCCAAAAAGCTTTGTTAAAAATGGATGCAGATTATGCTCCATTTGATGAGAAAGTTTTGACAGGTTTTTCAGGAATTATGTTCTCAGGTGAGGACGCAAATTCTCCTGCAAAACTGATCAAAGAATTTAGAAAAAAATCAGGTATTAAATCTCCAATGTTGAAAGGTGCTTCCATCGATACCGATCTTTTCATTGGAGAGGAGAATTTAGATATGTTAAGCAGTCTTAAGTCTAAGGCTGAACTTATCGGAGAGGTGATAGGATTGTTACAATCACCAGCTAAAAATGTTATTTCAGGCCTTAAGGGTGCTGGTGGCAAATTGGCAGGAATTCTTCAGACACTATCTGAGCGTGAAAATTAGTAATTAATCAAGATTTAGAATTAAATAAACAAAATCAAAAATGGCAGATTTAAAAGATTTCGCAGAGCAGTTGGTAAACTTAACTGTAAAGGAAGTTAACGAATTAGCTGATATCCTTAAAAACGAATACGGTATTGAGCCTGCTGCTGCAGCGGTAGCAGTTGCTGCTGGTCCTGCTGGTGGTGATGGCGAAGGTGCTGCTGAAGAAAAATCAGCTTTTGACGTAGTGTTGACTGCTGCTGGTTCTTCGAAGCTAGCCGTTGTTAAACTAGTTAAAGAATTGACTGGTTTGGGATTGAAAGAAGCTAAAGAAATCGTAGACAGCGCTCCTAAAGCAATTAAGGAAGGCGTAGCTAAAGATGAAGCAGAAGCACTAAAAAAGCAGCTTGAAGAAGCTGGTGCTGAAGTAGAGCTTAAGTAATTTGACTGGCCATAGTTAACTATGGCAAAGGAACAGGCCCTGGTCCCTTCCCGAATTTTCGGGATCGGTATCATGGGTCTTTTCCTGTTTGTATACAGTAAAGAGTTTTGATCTCTACAAGCCTTTGTACGCTTCGAGTGCAAAAATTATTCTTGGTTTAAACTAAAATATTACGGCCTTGGCTAACGCAATTCAAACAGAAAGAATAAGTTTTTCTTCAATTAAATCAGTTCTTGATTATCCTGATTTTCTTGACATACAAGTGAAGTCTTTCGAAGATTTTTTTCAGCTTGAAACTCCTGCTGAAAAAAGGACTCAAGATGGCCTTTTCAAAGTATTTTCAGAAAATTTCCCTATTTCTGATTCACGAGATAACTTTGTATTAGAGTTCATTGATTACTTGGTTGACCCTCCAAAATACTCTGTTGAAGAGTGTATTGATAGAGGACTTACCTATTCCGTTCCATTAAAAGCAAAACTTCGTCTAACATGTAATGATGCAGATCACGAGGATTTTGAAACCATCGAGCAAGAAGTATTCTTAGGAAATATTCCTTACATGACCATTAAAGGGTCGTTCGTGGTAAATGGTGCCGAAAGAGTAATTGTTTCTCAATTACATAGATCTCCTGGTGTGTTCTTTGCACAAAGCAAGCATACTAATGGTACCGCATTATATTCTGCCAGAATTATTCCTTTCAAAGGATCTTGGATTGAATTTGCAACAGACGTCAACAGCGTAATGTACGCTTACATTGACCGTAAAAAGAAATTCCCTGTAACCACGCTTTTAAGAGCAATCGGTTACGGTACAGATAAAGATATTCTTGACCTATTCGGTTTGTCTGAAGAGGTTAAAGCCAATAAAGCCCAGCTTAAGAAGGGTGTAGGCAGAAAGCTTGCCGCCAGAGTTCTTAAAACTTGGATTGAAGACTTCGTGGATGAGGATACTGGAGAAGTAGTATCTATCGATAGAAACGAAGTGTTGTTGGAGCGTGACTCTGTTTTGAGCGAGGATGATGTAGAAATGATCCTTGAATCAGGTGTTGATTCAATTATCCTTCACCGTGAGGATATCAACATTGCAGATTACACCATTATATATAATACGCTTTCAAAAGATAACTCTAACTCTGAAAAAGAGGCTGTAGAGCAAATCTACCGTCAGTTGAGAAATACTGAGGCGCCAGATGAGCAAACTGCAAGAGATATTATTCAAAGCCTTTTCTTCTCAGATAAGAGGTACGATCTCGGAGAAGTAGGTAGATATAGAATTAACAAGAAACTCGGTTTAGATATCTCTTTTGATAAGAGAGTGTTAACTACTCAGGATATTATTTCTATCGTGAAATATTTAATTGGGTTGATTAACTCTAAAGCTGTAGTGGATGATATTGACCATTTATCGAACAGAAGGGTTAGAACAGTAGGAGAGCAATTATATGCTCAGTTTGGTGTTGGTTTGGCCAGAATGGCTAGAACGATCAAAGAAAGAATGAACGTTCGTGATAATGAGGACTTCAAACCTGTAGACCTTATTAATGCAAGAACGCTTTCTTCTGTGATCAATTCGTTCTTCGGAACGAATCAGCTTTCTCAGTTTATGGATCAAACGAATCCATTGGCCGAGATTACTCACAAAAGGAGATTATCAGCCTTAGGGCCAGGTGGTCTTTCAAGAGAAAGAGCAGGTTTTGAGGTACGAGATGTTCACTATACGCACTACGGACGTCTTTGTACGATTGAAACTCCAGAGGGACCAAATATTGGTTTGATTTCATCTCTATGTGTTCATGCTAAGATTAACAGCATGGGATTCATTGAGACTCCTTATAGAAAAGTAAAAGAAAGTAAAGTGAACATGTCTGAGGACGTAGTTTACCTTACTGCCGAAGAAGAAGATACCCACAACATTGCACAGGCGAATGCGCCTTTGGATGACAAAGGGATTTTCGTGAACGATAAAGTAAAAGCTAGGTTTGAAGGAGACTTCCCTGTGGTAGAGCCGAAAGAGCTTACTTACATGGATGTTGCCCCTAACCAGATTGTATCTGTTGCGGCTTCATTAATTCCTTTCTTGGAACATGATGATGCGAACAGGGCATTGATGGGATCAAACATGCAACGTCAGGCAGTGCCTTTATTGAAGCCAGAAGCTCCTATTGTTGGAACTGGTTTGGAAGGTAGAGCTGCTAGAGATTCTAGAATGCTGGTTATTGCAGAAGGAACAGGCGTTGTACATTATGTTGATGCTGATAAAATTATCATCAAGTACGAACAAAGTCCTGAAGACGAGTTGGTGAACTTTTACAATGAGTACAAAACGTACAAATTGATCAAGTTTAGAAGAACTAACCAAGACACTTCTATTAACCTTACTCCAATCGTGTTGAAAGGTGATAAAGTTGTTAAAGGTCAAATGCTTTGCGAAGGATATTCTACACAAAATGGAGAGTTGGCCTTAGGTAAAAACCTGAGAGTAGCTTACATGCCTTGGCAAGGATATAACTTTGAGGATGCAATTGTAATTTCTGAGAGAGTGGTAAGAGATGACGTGTTCACCTCAATTCACATCGATGAATACGAACTTGAAGTAAGAGATACAAAAAGAGGTGAAGAAGAATTGACTTCTGAGATTCCAAACGTAAGTGAGGAAGCAGTGAAAAACCTTGATGAGAATGGTATCATCAGAGTAGGAGCTGAAATCAAAGAAGGCGATATTCTAATTGGTAAGATTACCCCTAAAGGTGAAACGGATCCAACTCCAGAAGAGAAGCTTTTAAGAGCCATCTTCGGAGATAAAGCGGGTGACGTAAAAGATGCATCATTGAAAGCATCTCCTTCACTTCAAGGTGTGGTAATTGACACTAAGTTGTTTACAAGACCTAAGAAAGATAAAGACCTTAGAGAAAAGTCGAAGAAAGAAGTTTTGACATTGAAAGCTCAGTACAGCAAAGATTTGACTGTTGTGAGAAATGAAATGATTGACAAAATCTTCTCTTTACTACAAGGAAAAACTTCTCAAGGAGTAAAACATAAGTTTGGTGATGAAGTCATTTCGAAAGGAGTGAAATTCAACAAAACCAACATTACTGAAAACATATTCCCAGAGAAGAATATATACAGAGACGAAAGTAACTACAACGTTCAGGAAGAGGTTAACTTAATTTCTGACTTGAACCTTGATAACTGGACTACTGACGATAAGACCAATAAAATTATCGTTCGTATGGTTAAAAATTACCAGCTGAAGAGAAACGAAATTGCGGGCGAATTCAAGCGTAAGCGTTTCACAATCGAAGTAGGTGATGAATTACCAACAGGTATCGTACAATTGGCCAAAGTTTACATTGCTAAGAAGCGTAAGCTTAAAGTAGGTGATAAAATGGCGGGTCGTCACGGTAACAAGGGTGTTGTAGCCAGAATTGTTAGAGAAGAGGATATGCCATTCCTAGAGGATGGAACTCCAATGGATATCGTATTGAATCCACTTGGTGTACCTTCAAGGATGAACATTGGTCAGATATACGAAACTGTATTGGCATGGGCTGGATTAGAATTGGGTAGAAAATATGCTACTCCAATTTTTGATGGAGCTACAATGGAAGAAGTTCAAGCAGAATTAGCTGAGGCTGGATTGCCAGATGCTGGTCGTGCTTATCTATACGATGGTTTGTCTGGTGTAAAATTTGACCAACCTGTTACAGTAGGTATTGCTTACATGCTGAAACTAGGTCACTTGGTTGACGATAAAATGCACGCGCGTTCTATCGGACCTTACTCTCTCATTACTCAACAACCATTGGGTGGTAAAGCCCAATTTGGTGGTCAGCGTTTTGGTGAGATGGAGGTTTGGGCTCTTGAGGCCTTTGGCGCATCTCATGTGTTACAAGAAATTCTAACCGTAAAATCCGATGACGTGATTGGTAGAGCGAAAGCCTACGAAGCCATCGTGAAAGGCGAGAACATTCCTAAACCAAATATTCCTGAATCATTCAATGTATTGGTTCACGAACTAAGAGGTTTGGCACTTGAAATTACACTTGACTAATTCTTAAACGGGCTTCGGCCTATAAATTAGAATACAAAAGCTATGGCATTTAAAAAGAATAGAAAACTTAACAATGACTTTAATAAAGTCACTATAAGCTTGGCTTCTCCGGAATCAATCCTTGAGAGTTCTCATGGTGAGGTTACACAACCGGAAACGATAAACTATAGAACATACAAACCAGAAATGGGCGGTTTATTCTGTGAAAGAATATTCGGACCTGTAAAGGATTGGGAATGTCATTGTGGGAAATATAAAAGGATCAGATATAAAGGTATTATCTGCGATAGATGTGGGGTTGAAGTTACCGAGAAAAAGGTAAGAAGAGAGCGCATGGGTCATATCGAATTGGTAGTACCTGTTGCACATATTTGGTACTTCAAATCGTTACCTAACAAAATTGGTTACCTTCTTGGCCTTCCTACTAAAAAGCTTGATCAGATTATTTACTACGAACGTTATGTAGTAATCCAAGCGGGAATGAAAGAAGAGGATGGAATCGCTTACATGGATTTCTTGACAGAAGATGAGTACCTAGATATTCTAGATAAACTTCCAAGAGAAAACCAGATGTTGGATGATGAAGATCCGCAGAAATTCATCGCTAAGATGGGTGCTGATGCATTAGAAATGCTTTTGGCAAGAATTGATCTTGACGAACTTTCTTATGCACTGCGTCACCAAGCTGCAACAGATACTTCTCAACAAAGAAAAGCGGAAGCTTTAAAAAGGTTGAAAGTTGTTGAAGCATTCCGTGATGCAAGAACAAGAATCGAAAACCGTCCTCAGTGGATGATCATTAAAATGGTGCCTGTAATTCCACCAGAATTACGTCCATTGGTGCCGTTAGATGGAGGTCGTTTCGCAACTTCAGATTTAAATGATCTTTACAGAAGGGTTATTATTAGAAATAACCGTCTTAAGAGATTAATTGATATTAAAGCACCAGAAGTAATCCTTCGTAACGAAAAAAGGATGCTTCAGGAAGCAGTAGATTCTCTTTTCGATAACTCGAGAAAAGTAAATGCTGTGCGTTCAGATGGTAACAGAGCTTTGAAATCTTTGAGTGATATGCTTAAAGGTAAGCAAGGACGTTTCCGTCAGAACTTGCTAGGAAAAAGGGTAGATTACTCAGGTCGTTCTGTAATTGTAGTAGGGCCAGAGTTGAAACTTCACGAATGTGGTTTGCCAAAGAATATGGCTGCCGAGCTTTTCAAACCATTCATTATCAGAAAACTGATTGAGAGAGGTATTGTTAAGACAGTGAAGTCTGCCAAGAAAATAGTGGATCGTAAAGATCCTGTGGTTTGGGATATCCTTGAAAATGTATTGAAAGGACACCCTGTATTGCTTAACCGTGCTCCTACATTGCACAGGTTGGGTATTCAGGCTTTCCAACCAAAATTGATTGAAGGAAAAGCAATTCAATTGCACCCATTAGTATGTACAGCATTTAACGCTGATTTTGATGGTGACCAAATGGCTGTTCACGTACCACTAGGGCACGAGGCAGTTTTGGAAGCCTCAACGCTAATGCTTTCTTCTCACAACATTCTTAACCCAGCCAACGGAGCCCCGGTAACTGTACCTTCTCAAGACATGGTTTTGGGTCTGTATTATGTTACCAAAGGCAGAAGGTCTACTGAAGATTTCAAAGTAGATGGTGAAGGAATGCGTTTCTATAGTTCCGAAGAGGTGATTATAGCAATGAATGAAGGTAAAGTGTCTAAGCACGCTTACATTCATGTGAAGACCAAAGTAAGAGAAGGAGAAGTCTTAGTTGATAAGGTGATCGAAACTGTTGCTGGTCGTATTCTATTTAACCAAGCTGTACCTACTGAAGTGGGTTATGTAAATGAGTTATTGACGAAGAAGAAACTTCAAAAGATTATTGCTAGTGTATTCGCTATTTCTGGTGTAGCCAGAACGGCCCAATTCCTTGATGATATCAAAGAACTTGGTTTTCAAATGGCATACAAAGGTGGTCTTTCAATGGGATTGAATGATATTCACATCCCAGAACATAAAGAAGAATTAGTATTAGGAGCTAAGGATGAAGTGGAAGCTGTATGGCAAAACTACCTTATGGGTCTAATTACTGATAACGAGCGTTATAACCAAGTTATCGATATCTGGACAAGGGTTAACACTAAGTTGACCAATGACTTGATGAACGAGATGGAAGAGGATAATCAAGGCTTCAACTCTATCTATATGATGATGCACTCAGGAGCCAGGGGTTCAAGAGAGCAAATTCGTCAGCTAGGTGGAATGAGA
The DNA here is from genome assembly GCF_034669765.1 of Roseivirga sp. Lineage (GTDB taxonomy): Bacteria > Bacteroidota > Bacteroidia > Cytophagales > Cyclobacteriaceae > Roseivirga. The sequence continues at coordinate 81,548 of NZ_JAXMOQ010000005.1, read as the reverse complement.
GGTTTGATGGCAAAACCACAAAAGAACCTTGCCGGTTCTGTAGGTGCCATTATTGAAAACCCAATTCTATCTAACTTTAAGGAAGGACTAGATGTACTTGAGTACTTTATTTCTACCCACGGTGCTCGTAAAGGTTTGGCCGATACTGCCCTTAAAACTGCCGATGCTGGTTATTTAACTAGGCGTTTGGTGGATGTAGCGCAAGATGCTGTTGTTAACGAAGAAGATTGTGGAACCTTAAGAGGTTTAACAGTATCTGCTTTGAAAGACAACGAAGATGTGGTTGAATCTTTATCTGAAAGAATTTTAGGTAGAGTTTCTGTTCACGATATTTTTGATCCAATCTCTGAGGAATTAATAATCTCAGCTGGACAAGAATTTACTGAAGAAGTAACAGCTCGTATTGACGAAACTGCTATTGATGAAGTTGAAATCAGATCTGTGTTGACTTGCGAAACCAAGCGCGGAATTTGTGCAAAATGTTATGGTAGAAACTTATCTACTTCTAACATGGTACAAAAAGGCGAGGCTGTTGGTGTAATTGCCGCACAGTCAATTGGTGAGCCAGGAACTCAGCTTACATTGAGAACATTCCACGTTGGGGGTACCGCTTCTAACATTGCAGTTGATGCAACAGTTAAAGCCAAGTTTGATGGTGTAATTAAGTTCGAAGAACTTAGATCACTTCCAACTACCGACAACGATGGTAACAAAATAGAAATGGTAATGGGACGTACTGGTGAAATCCAGATCGTTGACCCAAAAACTAATAAAGTGGTGATTTCTAACCATGTTCCTTACGGAGCAACTCTTGATGTTAAAGAAGGAGATGTGGTTGAAAAAGGTCAGCAACTTTGTAAGTGGGATCCATATAATGCTGTAATTCTTTCAGAGTTTGATGGTAAAGTTGAATTCGATGCCATTGAAGAAGGTATTACGTTTAAAGAAGAGTTTGATGAGCAAACAGGACACAGGGAGAAAGTTATCACTGATACCAGAGATAAAACTAAAAACCCTGCGGTTGTTGTAAACTCTAAAAACGATACTAAAGCCTATAACATTCCAGTGGGAGCTCACTTGGCAGTAGATGCTGGTGATAAAGTTAAAGTGGGTCAGCCACTTGCTAAAATCCCTAGAACGATGGGTAAATCCCGAGATATTACTGGGGGTCTACCAAGAGTGACGGAATTGTTTGAAGCTAGAAACCCATCTAACCCAGCAGTAGTGTCAGAAATTGACGGTGTTGTTACTTACGGTGGAATTAAGAGAGGTAACCGAGAAATCTTCATCGAGTCTAAAGATGGTGTGAAGAAGAAATACATGGTACCATTGTCTAAGCACATTCTTGTACAAGACAATGACTTTGTAAGAGCAGGTTATTCTTTATCAGATGGTGCAATTACTCCAAATGACATCCTGAATATCCAAGGCCCAACTGCGGTTCAGGAATATTTAGTGAATGAAATTCAGGAAGTATACCGACTACAAGGTGTGAAGATCAATGATAAGCACATCGAAGTAATCGTGAAGCAAATGATGCAGAAGGTTGAGATCATGGATGCTGGTGACACTAGCTTCCTTCCAGGTCAGGTGGTTGATAAATTCCTCTTCAGAGAAGAGAATGATGCAATGCTAGACATGAAGGTAGTAGCTGAATCAGGTGATTCTTCAAATCTAAAACCAGGTCAGATTGTAACTCCTCGTCAATTAAGAGATGAAAACTCTTCTTTGAGAAGAAAGGATATGAAAATTGTTGAAGTAAGGGATGCACAACCTGCAGTTTCACAACCGAAACTTCAAGGTATCACTCAAGCTTCATTAGGAACAGAAAGTTTCATTTCTGCAGCATCATTCCAAGAGACTACTAAAGTGCTAAGTGAAGCCTCAATTAGAGGTAAAGCAGATCATTTGAAAGGCTTGAAGGAAAACGTAATCGTGGGTCATTTGATCCCAGCGGGTACAGGTTTGAGAGAATACGAAGACCTTATCGTTGGAAACAAAGAAGCTTATGAAAGATTGCAGGCAGCGAAAGCAGCTTACAATAGATCAGAATCAGAAGAACAAGAGGTAGAGTACTAAGCCATGGCTGACGATAAAGATCAAAAGAATCAGAACCAAATCAATATTGAACTTTCCGAAGAAGTTGCGGAAGGCCAGTATGTGAACTTGGCGATGATCGCACATTCGAACAGCGAATTTGTAATTGATTTTATCAAGATGATGCCAGGTGTACCAAAGGCGAAAGTTAAATCGAGAATTATCATTACACCGGAACATGCCAAAAGGCTGTTGATGGCACTAAAGGATAACATCGATAAATTCGAAAGTCATTTTGGTACCATTACCCAATCCGAAGAAGCTCCAAAATTTCCGATGAATTTTGGTGGAACAATAGGAGAGGCCTAATGTGTATATACTTGTAAATATTTGATAAAAGCCCCTTTCGAGAGATTGGGGCTTTTTAGGTAAAAAAAGACCGTTGAAAATGGTTAATTGGAATGAGCTTTCTTAGTCATTCCATTATGGGAGTTACAAAGAGTACTTTAGGCTGGATCTTAGGGCGTTGCATGTTCGATTTTATTTAATCTGATGTGTTTGTTCTGAGAACTTCTTTTGTTACCTTTGCAGTCCTAAATTTGTACATAGGGAAATAAAATCTAAAAAATAATTGTAAATGCCTACTATACAACAACTAGTAAGAAAGGGCAGAAAGAAATTGACTTCTAAGTCAAAATCTCCTGCACTGGATAGCTGCCCGCAAAGAAGAGGGGTTTGTACAAGGGTTTACACTACCACGCCTAAGAAGCCAAACTCAGCTATGAGAAAAGTAGCAAGAGTAAGGTTGACTAACGGTAAGGAGGTAAACGCATACATCCCAGGTGAAGGTCACAATCTTCAAGAACACTCAATCGTCTTGATTAGAGGAGGAAGAGTAAAAGATCTTCCAGGTGTAAGATACCACATCATTAGAGGTGCATTAGATACCGCAGGTGTGAGTGGTCGTACTCAACGTAGATCAAAATATGGCGCAAAACGCCCTAAAGCAGCTAAAAAATAGAATTTTTATAAAATGAGAAAAGCTAAACCAAAGAAGAGATATATTCTTCCTGACCCTAAGTTCCATGATACTTTGGTAACAAAGTTTGTGAACTACTTAATGGTAGACGGGAAGAAGAGTATTGCCTACAACATTTTCTATGATGCGATCGAGATCGTTGAGAAGAAAGGTGGTGAGAATGGTCTTGAGACTTGGAAGAAAGCATTGAGTAACATCATGCCTTCAGTCGAAGTAAAAAGCCGTAGAGTAGGTGGAGCAACATTTCAGGTACCAACTGAAGTGAGGCCGGCTAGAAAAACTTCACTGGGGATCAAGTGGATGATTTCTTTTTCTAGAAAAAGAGGTGAGAAGACAATGAGGGACCGTTTGGCGGCCGAAATTCTTGCTGCATCAAAAGGAGAAGGAGCTGCCGTTAAGAAGAAAGACGACACTCACCGAATGGCTGATGCAAACAAGGCATTCTCTCACTTTAGATTTTAATTCCTAGAATAAAATGGCAAGAGATTTAAGATTAACAAGAAATATCGGTATCGCTGCGCACATTGATGCGGGTAAAACAACGACTACCGAAAGAGTTTTGTACTACACGGGTGTTTCTCACAAAATTGGTGAGGTTCACGATGGTGCAGCTACAATGGACTGGATGGAGCAAGAGCAAGAAAGAGGGATTACAATTACCTCAGCAGCAACTACTGTATTCTGGCCATACAAAGACGAACAATACCACATCAACATTATTGATACTCCAGGTCACGTAGATTTTACCGTAGAGGTAAACCGTTCCTTAAGAGTTCTTGATGGTTTGGTATTCCTTTTTTCTGCTGTTGATGGTGTTGAGCCTCAATCAGAAACTAACTGGAGACTAGCGGATAACTATAAAGTTTCTCGTTTAGGTTTCGTAAATAAAATGGATAGGTCTGGTGCTGACTTCTTGAACGTGTGTAAGCAGGTGAAGGAAATGTTAGGTACTAAGGCTGTACCTCTGCAATTGCCTATCGGAGCAGAGGATACCTTTAGAGGTGTTGTTGATTTGGTAGAGAATAAAGCGATCGTTTGGAATGAGGATGATATGGGGATGACCTATAACGAAATCGAAATTCCAGCGGATATGCTTGATGAAGTAGCTGAATACAGAGAGTATTTATTAGAGGCGGTTGCTGAATATGACGAAACACTTTTAGAAAAGTATTTCGAAGATCCAGAGTCGATCTCTAAAGATGAAATTATCAAAGCTTTGAGAGCTGCGACTATCGATTTAGCTTTTGTTCCAATGTTGTGTGGTTCTGCCTTTAAAAATAAAGGTGTTCAGTCAATGTTGAACTACGTGATGGAGTTACTTCCTTCACCTCTCGATAGAGAGAGTGTAGAAGGAATTGATCCAGATACAGAGGAGCCTACTTTCAGAAAGCCATCTTCAACAGAGCCTTTTACTGCTTTGGCATTTAAGATTGCTACTGATCCATTTGTAGGTCGTTTGTGCTTCGTTAGATCATATGCAGGTACACTTGATTCAGGTTCTTATGTATTCAATACAAGAACAGGAAAGAAAGAACGTATCTCTAGAATCTTCCAAATGCATGCGAACAAGCAAAATGCTATTGATCAGCTTCAAGCAGGTGATATCGCTGCGGTTGTAGGTTTTAAGGATATTAAAACTGGAGATACGCTTTGTGACGAGAAACATAAGATTGTTCTTGAATCAATGGATTTCCCTGAGCCAGTAATTGGTTATGCTATTGAGCCAAAAACTCAAGCAGATGTAGACAAACTAGGTATGGCAATTGCCAAACTAGTGGAAGAAGATCCAACATTGACAGTAAACACTGACGAAGAAACTGGTCAAACGATTCTAAGAGGGATGGGTGAGCTTCACCTAGACATCATCATGGACCGTATGAGAAGAGAGTTCAAAGTGGAAGTGAATCAAGGAGCCCCTCAGGTGGCTTACAAAGAAGCACTTACCAAGTCGGTTATACACAAAGAAGTTTACAAGAAGCAGTCTGGTGGTAGAGGTAAATTTGCCGATATCTCTTTCGAAATTGGTCCGAAGGACGAGGATTTCGTTGGAAAAGGGTTGCAGTTTGAAAACAAAATTGTGGGTGGTATTATTCCTAAGGAATTTATTCCCGCTATCGAAAAGGGTTTTTCTTCAGCAATGAAGAATGGACCTTTGGCAGGATACCCTGTTGAGGAAATGAAAGTTAGATTGTTCCACGGATCATTCCACGATGTGGATTCAGATGCACTTTCTTTTGAACTTGCTGCCAGAATGGGCTTTAAAGCTGCTGGTAAACAAGCAGGTCCAAAAATATTGGAGCCAATCATGTCAGTAGATGTAGTTACACCTGATGAGTATACTGGTTCTATTACTGGTGACTTGAACAGAAGAAGAGGTATGATGAAAGGAATGGATACGAAGGGTACTTCTACTGTTGTAAAAGCCAACGTTCCACTTTCTGAACTTTTCGGTTATGTTACTGATTTGAGAACAATGTCTTCTGGTCGTGCTACGGCTGCTCTGACATTCTCACATTATGACATCGTGCCTAATGGCATTGCAGAAGAAGTGATCAAAAAATCCAAAGGAGAATAATCTGTAAATTTTAGAATAATGACACAGAAGATAAGAATCAAATTAAAGTCATACGATCACAACTTGGTGGATAAGTCATCAGAGAAAATCGTAAGAGCTGTAAAAACAACTGGCGCTATTGTTAGTGGACCAATTCCGTTACCAACAGTAAAAGAGAAATTTACAGTATTGAAATCTCCACACGTAAACAAAAAAGCGCGTGAGCAATTTCAACTTTGTACTTACAAGCGATTGGTAGATATTTATTCTAGCAGTGCTAAGACAGTAGACGCCCTTATGAAGCTTGAGCTTCCTAGTGGTGTTGATGTTGAGATCAAAGTATAAGTACTAATACAAAATAGATTTTAAAGACTTGCAGCAATGCAGGTCTTTTTTTGTTTCAGGTATTACTACTTGCCTGGTTTCACGATGAGCCTAATACTAATGAGAAGGCAACTCTTGTATTATAGGTACTTCTGCTCTTATGAAACAGACTTGTTAATATATATTTTGTATTATATGATAAGTTTATTAACTTATGAATGTGTAAAAAACAATATTATGAAAGTAAGTAAATTAATTAAGATCTGTGTAAGTATTTCATTAAGCGTAATCTTGCTTTTTGGCTTTTCTACTACTCTTGATGCCCGAAACGTTAATCAGAGCTGTGCGGCAGGTGGTGAAATGTATGTTTGTGGAAGTGCTCAAATTTTGCAGGCTACTAGTGATTTTGATACGAATTGTGAGGGTTGGGATTACACGCCATGTACCATATTAAGAGTGATTATTGATGTGTGCTCTCCTGATATGCGTGAGGCACAAATTTTTGAAGAAGGAGGGTCAAATTGTCCACTAAACAATTTATAGGTGGTTTTGAAAGAAACTAAATTCAATTTGATAATCGTTTTTCTTGTGGCTTCTTCTTCGTTATTCTCTTGTAGTCGTGTTAAAGAGGATAATGAAGAGATGACATATTCATTTGAAATTGAGAAGGATAATGTTTTCATTGATATTCCGTCCACTACATCCCCTAATTTGACTTATCCGGTTCTCTGGGACTCTTTAGGTGATGAATACTTTGCAGCCTATAATTTCCAGGTTCATGGGCTTGATATTTTTAATTTATCCCAAAGGAGATATGTTAAACAGGTTAAGTTTAGTACAGAAGGGCCAGACTTTGTCTCTTCAGTACAGGCCATCTCAATTTGGTCGGAAGGAATATTTTTGGTTGTAAATGACGCATATATTACGCTTGTAAACTTTGCTGGTAGGGTCATTGATCGACTAAGTATAAATGCGGAGAGTTCTGACTTTACAGGCTTTGATTTTTCTTCTGGAAGACTTTTAGTAAATAGACACAGTGGTCTACAGTTTAGCGGTCGGCAAAAGACTATTCTTATGGAAGCCTATCGATTTGCTGGAGATAGCAATTTAGGGCAAGGTTTTGTGCTTGTTGAGTTAGATATCGAGAATAGGACTATTGGAGTTGTGGATATACCTTATGAATCTAGTTTATTGAATGTAGAAGAGAGTTATGGTGAGTTAAACGGATTAAATTTTTTAAAACTCGAGAATAAGCTGGTTTTAAACCATAAATTTTCGTCTGAAGTATTTATATGGAAAGGAGGTAAGCTTCAATCTAGAAATGTACTATCTTCTTTTACTGTTAATGAGATACAACCTTTCTCTCGTGCTAACGGGGTAACTCGAGAGTCAAGACAAGAATATGAATTAAAGTCTTCAAAGTTTTTCCCTTTAGTTTTCGATCCCAATAGAGATCTTTATTATAGGCTGCATAGATCTCAACTTGAAAACATCAATGACCAAGCGGATTTTTATATCACCGTTATGGATGTTGATTTTCAAAAAATAGGTGAATTACTTTTCCCCGAAGGTTATTACATTTTTCCAATTGTTTCACGAGAAGGGTTATTGTTCTTGGCTTTTAACAAGCATGATGACCGAGTTGAATTGTTGAATATCAATGTTCAATTGAATTAGCCCAAAGTGAGAGTAAGTATTAAACTTGTGTTTTTCAATATAGCCATGCTTGTACTGGCATTGTCTTGTGAAAGTAGTAGTCAGTCTATTGGACTAGGCGTTTATCATTTTCAGCCATCTACTAATTCCATGCTGCAAATTTTTGATTCGCCAGAAAGTGCTCAGCCTCAATTGACTTTCGCAGTGCTTTTTAAAAATGACAGTATGCTCTTTTCTGTAGCAGATAGGGAGGTTGATGATAAAATAGACTTGCAGCCACTTTATTATAACTCTAAATTGGCTACTTTGAGTTTGCAGGTGATTTCGAATCAAGGTAATTGGCATAAGGTGGTTTTGAACAATTCGATACCGACCTATGGCTGGATCGAGCTAGACGCTTCAGAAATTGAAAGTTGGGAAACGTTTTTAAAGACAATTCACCACATAACTCCAAAGGGGAGTCTATTGCTCAAATCTATGCATTCCAAAAAATCTGTTGCATATAACTCATATTTTCATTGCTTACGTGTTAAGGGAGTTTACTTAAATTGGATAGAGGTAGCCCATACACCTGAATTTTGTCCAGATAAAAAAAGGCTCTTTTTAGAAGGGCCTGGTGGTTTTTTGAAATGGAAAGATGGACAGAAATTGATGATTGAGTTTCGAATGTGAGATGAAATTTTATTATTCAAAAAACTCCTCCTTTTTTTTGAATCTACTATTGTCCTGAGAAATTAATTCTCTATCTTTGCAATCCGTTTCACGGGAGCCTCGGATTTATGGGGTTCAAAATGAATTAAAAAGATGTCTGGAATAATCGGAAAAAAAATCGGAATGACTAGCATTTACAGTGCCGATGGACGTAGTGTCGCATGCACAGTGATAGAGGCTGGTCCTTGCGTAATAACGCAAGTAAAAAATGAGGGAACAGACGGGTATACAGCTGTACAGCTTGCTTTTGGAGAGCGTAAGGAGAAAAACACTCCTAAAGCTTTGAAGGGTCACTTCGCTAAGGCGAATACTACTCCAAAGAAAGCTGTTGTTGAGTTCCGAAATTTTCGCGAAGAATTTGAAGGTCAAGTAGCATTAGGTAATGAAATCGTTGTAGGCGATGTCTTCAAGGAAGGCGATTTTGTTGATGCTGTGGGTACTTCAAAAGGTAAAGGTTTTCAAGGTGTTGTAAAAAGACACGGATTTGGTGGGGTTGGACAAGCAACACACGGTCAGCACAACAGATTGAGAGCACCTGGTTCCGTTGGTGGAGCTTCTTACCCTGCAAGAGTATTTAAAGGTACTCGTATGGCTGGAAGAACTGGTGGAGATAGAGTGACAGTAATCAACCTGCGCGTAATGAAAGTGGTGCCAGAAAAGAACCTGATTGTAATCAGTGGATCTATTCCTGGTGCGAAAAATTCAACCGTAATCCTAGAGAAATAAGAAGATGGAGATTGCAGTACTAAAAAATAGTGGCGAAGACACTGGGAGAAAAGTAACGCTTTCAGGCGACATCTTCGGTATTGAACCGAATGATCACGCGATTTACTTAGACGTAAAGCAGTACTTGGCTAACCAAAGACAAGGAACGCACAAGTCGAAGCAGAGAGCTGAGATTGCTGGTTCTACCAGAAAAATTAAAAAGCAAAAAGGTACAGGTACAGCGAGAGCTGGTAGTATTAAATCACCAGTCTTTAGAGGTGGTGGTAGAGTATTCGGTCCTGAGCCAAGAGATTATCACTTCAAGTTGAATAAAAAACTTAAAGTTTTAGCTCGTAAATCAGCTTTAGCATACAAGGCAAAAGATAACAATCTTTTGATTTTGGAAGACTTTACTTTCGATGCTCCTAAAACTAAAGAGTACAAAAAGATGATTGACGGTTTGTCATTATCTGGTAAGAAAACTCTTATCGTTGTAGGTGAACACGATACTAATGTTCTTTTGTCTGGAAGAAATATCCAGAATACTAAAGTGATCACAGCAAACGCATTGAATACTTATGATGTGCTGAATGCTGAAAGCTTGCTTTTGAGTGAAAGCTCAGTTGAAATTATTGAAAACTTATTGAAGTAACAGAAAATGAGTGTTCTTAAAAAACCTTTAGTTACCGAAAAAGTATCAGCCTTGAACGAAAAGGGTAAGTACGGATTTGTTGTAGACTACAAAGCCAACAAAATAGAAATCAAAGTGGCTGTTGAACAGATGTACGGTGTAACCGTGGAAGATGTTAACACCATGAGATATAGTGGTAAGACCAAATCTAGAATGACAAAATCTAGAGTAGTACAAGGTCAAACCAATGCATTCAAGAAAGCAATTGTAACAGTTGCTGAGGGTGATGTTATTGATTTTTATAGCGGCATTTAAATAGAGAATAATGGGCGTTAGAAAACTAAGACCAATGACTCCGGGAACCAGGCATAGAATGGCTCCTGACTTTGCAGAAGTAACTGTTAAGAAAAGTGCTCCTGAGAAATCGTTAACCGTGCCTTCTAAAAGGTCTGGTGGACGTAACAATACTGGAAAAATGACTATGCGCTACATGGGTGGTGGTCACAAACAAAAACTCAGAATTGTTGATTTCAAGAGAGAGAAATTTGATGTGCCGGCTACGGTAAAATCAATTGAATACGATCCAACGCGTTCAGCAAGAATTGCCTTGTTGTTTTATGCAGATGGAGAGAAAAGATATATCATTGCTCCTAAAGGATTAGAAGTAGGACAAGTTGTAGTGTCTGGCGAGGGTGTTGCACCTGAGGTAGGTAATGCAATGCCTCTTTCTAAAGTTCCAATGGGTACAATCATCCACAATATTGAATTGAAACCTGGAAAAGGAGCTTCAATGTCGAGAAGTGCTGGAGCATATGCTCAGATTGTAGCTCGTGAAGGTAAGTATGCAACCCTTAAATTGCCTTCTGGTGAAATGAGAAACGTTCTTACTACTTGTATGGCCACCATTGGTGCCGTAGGAAACGCAGAGCATATGAACGTTGTACTTGGTAAAGCAGGTAGAAACAGATGGTTAGGAAGAAGACCAAGAGTAAGAGGTGTGGTAATGAACCCAGTCGATCACCCAATGGGTGGTGGTGAAGGTAAATCTTCAGGTGGGCATCCTAGATCAAGAAAAGGATTGCCTTCTAAAGGTTTGAAAACCAGAACACCTAAGAAATACTCGAATCGTTTGATCATTGGTAAAAAGAAGAAGTAAAACATGGCACGTTCGTTAAAAAAAGGACCATATATCGATTTTCGTTTAGCCAATAAAGTAGAGGCTATGGAAGAGTCTGGTAAGAAGTCTGTAATTAAGACTTGGTCCAGAAGATCAATGATAGCCCCAGATTTTATTGGGCACACATTCGCTGTTCATAATGGAAATAAGTTTATCCCTGTTTTCGTGACAGAAAACATGGTAGGACATAAAATGGGTGAATTTTCACCAACTAGAAATTTCCGTGGTCACATTGCTAAAAAAGATAAAGGTAGAAGATAATGGAAGCTGTAGCTAAGTTAAATAATGTACCTACATCTGCTCGTAAAATGAGAATGGTAGCTGATTTAATCAGAGGCCAGCGTGTAGACAGAGCTTTGAACCTTTTGAAGTTTGAGCCTAAAGAAGGTGCAGCACGTCTTGAGAAACTATTGAGATCAGCTGTATCTAACTGGATTGCTAAAAACGAAGACGAAAGATTAGAAGATGCAGATCTTATGATTAAAGAAATTCGTGTGGATGGTGGAAGAATCTTAAAAAGATTAAGACCAGCTCCACAAGGAAGAGCACATAGAATAAGAAAAAGATCTAACCACGTAACACTAATTGTAGATTCTAAAAAAGCATCTACTAAGGTTACCGCTGGTAAGGAGGAAGAAGTCACTAACGAAACTGCTAATTAAGAACAGATGGGACAAAAAGTAAATCCTATAGGTCTAAGATTGGGTATCATCAAAGGTTGGGATTCCAACTGGTACGGAGGTAAAGACTTTTCGAGTAAATTGGTTGAAGACCAAGAAATCAGAAAGTACGTAAACGCTCGTATCCCAAAAGGTGGTATTTCTAAGATTATTATCGAAAGAACACTTAAACGTATCACCATTACAGTACACACTGCTAGACCAGGAGTTGTAATTGGAAAAGGTGGACAAGAGGTGGACCGTATCAAGGAAGAACTGAAGAAACTTACGAATAAGGATGTTCAGATCAATATCTTCGAGATCAAAAGACCAGAATTGGATGCCAAACTAGTAGGAGAATCAATTGCTCAGCAATTAGCGGCAAGGATTTCTTACAGAAGAGCGATGAAACAAGCAATTGCTTCAGCGGTTAGAGTTGGTGCACAAGGAATTAAGATTAAATGTTCAGGACGTTTAGGCGGAGCTGAGATGGCAAGAACTGAGATGTATAAAGAGGGAAGAATTCCTTTGCATACACTTAGAGCCGACATAGATTACGCAATTTCTGAAGCTGATACAGTTTACGGAAAAATCGGAATCAAAGTATGGGTATTCAAAGGTGAGGTTTTCGGTAAAAGAGATCTATCTCCAAATATAGGAGGAGGAAATCAATCAGAAAGAGGAGCTGGAGGTGCACCTGGTAACAGAAGAAGACCTTCTGGAAACAATAGAGGAGGAGCCCCAGCCGGTAGAAGACGTTAATCACATCACCTGTTAAAAGATTACAACGATGTTACAACCAAAGAGAACCAAATTTAGAAAAATGCAAAAAGGCCGTGTGAAGGGACTTGCGGGTCGCGGTCACAGTCTGGCTTTTGGAACATTTGGTATAAAATCATTAGAAGCTGGATGGATCACAGCGCGTCAGATAGAAGCTGCACGTATTGCCATGACCAGAGCTATGAAAAGGGAAGGTCAAGTTTGGATTAGAATTTTTCCAGACAAACCAATCACGAGTAAGCCTGCTGAGGTAAGGATGGGTAAGGGTAAGGGAGCGCCTTCATATTGGGTTGCTTGCGTTAGACCTGGTACTATTCTTTTCGAATCTGGTGGAGTAAGCCAGGAACTGGCAAAAGAATCGTTGAGATTGGCAGCCCAAAAGCTACCTATGTCGACAAAGTTTGTTGTACGTAGAGATTACGTTGGATAGTTATGAAAAATCAAGAGATCAAAGCACTTACTGTTGAGGAATTGACGGAAAGAATTAAGGCCGAGACAGATAACATTGGCAAATTGAAATTTGCCCAAGCCATCTCTCCAATAGAAAACCCGATGAAAATCAAGGATTCTAGAAAGTTGATAGCTAGACTAAAAACTGAGTTGAGAGCTAAAGAACTCGCAAATTAAGATACGCATGGAGACCAGAAATCTTAGAAAAGAAAGAATCGGGATTGTAACAAGCAACAAAATGGAAAAAACCATTACTGTGGCTGTGTTACGTAAAGAAAAGCACCCGATCTACGGTAAGTTTGTTAAGAAAACTACCAAATTTTCTGCTCATGACGAAACTAATGATTGTGGTATCGGTGATACTGTTAAAATCATGGAAACTCGTCCGCTGAGTAAGAATAAGCGTTGGAGATTAGTAGAAATTATTGAAAGAGCTAAGTAACCATGATCAGGCAAGAATCAAGATTGAACGTTGCAGATAACAGTGGAGCAAAAGAAGTTCTATGTATCCGTGTATTAGGCGGTACTAAAAAGAAATTCGCTACTGTTGGCGATAAAATTGTGGTCTCTGTGAAAGCTGCCCACTCTTCAAGCAATTTGAAAAAAGGTACTGTTACAAAGGCAGTAATCGTTAGAACCAAGAAGGCCGTAAGAAGGAAAGATGGTTCTTATATCAGATTTGAAGATAACGCTGCTGTATTACTGAACCAGAACGATGAACCAAGAGGTACTCGTATGTTTGGCCCGGTGGCTAGAGAGTTGCGTGAAAAACAATTCATGAAAATTGTTTCATTGGCACCAGAAGTATTATAAGCAATGGAAAGAAAGAAAAACAAGCAGCAAAAACTGCATTTGAGAAAAGGGGATACTGTTAAGGTACTTTCTGGGAACTCAAAAGGTAAAGAAGGACAAGTCCTCGAGGTTTTCATCGCAAAACAAAGAGCAATTGTTGAAGGCGTTAACATTGTGTCAAAACACACTAAGCCTTCCGCTACTAACCCTAACGGTGGTATCGAGAAAACAGAAGCTCCTATTCACGTATCAAACCTTATGGTTAAGGATCCTGCATCAGGAGAATTTGCTAGAACAGGAAAGAAAGTGAATAGCGAAGGGAAATTAGAAAGGTATTTTAAGACTAAGTCAAATTAATTAGAATGGCTAATCCTAGATTAAAAGATACTTATATCAATGATATAACTCCTGCAATGGTGAAGAGGTTTGAATACACTTCAGTAATGCAGGTGCCTAAGATCACTAAAATAGTGATTAACAAAGGTATAGGTGCTGCAGTGGCAGACAAAAAATTAGTTGACGTAGGAGTAGAAGAACTTACTACCATTACTGGTCAGAAAGCTGTTGCTACAATTGCTAAGAATTCAATTTCAAACTTTAAGTTAAGAGAGGGAATGCCTATTGGTGCCCGCGTAACTTTGAGAGGAGAGAGAATGTATGAATTCCTTGACAGACTTGTTACTATTGCTTTGCCTCGTGTAAGGGATTTTAAAGGAGTGAAAGACAAAGGATTTGATGGACGAGGTAATTATACCCTCGGTGTCAAAGAACAAATCATTTTCCCTGAAATTTCCATTGACAAAGTGAATAAAATCACTGGTATGGATATCACTATTGTTACCACCGCAAATTCTGATGAAGAAGCATTCGAGTTGTTGAAAGCATTTGGTATGCCTTTCGCAGCTGGTAAAAAATAATACTATGGCTAGAGAATCGATAAAAGCTAGAGAAAGAAAAAGAGAACGTCTTGTTGCTAAATTCGCTCAGAAAAGAGCTGATTTAAAAGCGGCTGGTGACTGGGAGGGTTTAGATAAACTACCTAGAAACTCATCGCCTGTAAGATTGCACAACAGATGTAAACTAACTGGTCGTCCTAAAGGATATATGAGGAAATTTGGTATTTCTCGTGTGACCTTCAGAGAAATGGCTTCTGCAGGTAAAATCCCTGGAGTAACAAAATCAAGCTGGTAAGCTTTTTTTATTTCGCTAATACAATATTTTCAATACCTTTGCAGGCCGATTCAGGTCGGGAGGTATTAATTTTAAATAGAATGCCAATTCTGGGTGATATCGCCAGGTTGGAGACGGAGTTTTGAAAAATCGAGCCGTCATAAACAAATAACAATGACTGATCCAATAGCAGATTATTTAACACGCTTGCGAAATGCCATTAAGGCTAAGCATAGAGTTGTAGACATTCCTGCTTCTAACTTAAAGAAGCAGCTCACGAGTGTATTGCACGAGAAAGGATATATCTTGAACTACAAGTTCGAGGCAGAAGGTCCACAGGGCAATATCAAAATCGCTCTTAAATACAATAAAGTTTCTAAGAAGCCGGCCATCGAAAAATTACTCAGAGTGAGTAAGCCAGGCTTAAGAAAATATGTTGGTGCGGAGGAATTACCTAGAGTTCTAAACGGCTTGGGTATAGCTATCATCTCTACATCAAAGGGAATTATGACCGATAAAGAAGCGAGAAATCTTCATATCGGTGGTGAAGTTTTATGTCACGTATACTAAGATAAGAAGAGATGTCAAGAATTGGTAAGAAACCGATTGATCTACCTCAAGGAGTATCTGTAGACGTAGCTGCGAATAACGTGGTTACTGTTAAAGGACCTAAAGGAGAGCTGAAACAGGCAGTAAACCCTGATATAAAAATAACCGTTGATGGTGCTGTTCTTACGGTTGAAAGACCGACTGAGCAAAAAAGGCATAAATCATTACACGGTTTGTACCGCTCATTGATCAGCAACATGGTTGTTGGTGTAAATGAAGGTTACAAGAGAGATTTAGAATTGGTAGGTGTAGGTTACAAAGCAACGGTTAGTGATAACGTGTTGGAATTGAGCCTTGGTTACTCACATAATATCTTTGTTGCTGTTCCTACTGAGATTAAAGCTAGCGCTGAAATGTTAAAAGGAAAGAACCCTACAGTTTCTCTAGAAGGAATTGATAAAGAATTGATTGGACAAGTGGCTGCTAAGATTAAGTCGTTAAGAAAATCAGAGCCTTATAAAGGTAAAGGTATCAAGTTCGTTGGTGAGGTAATCAGAAGAAAAGCTGGTAAAACTGCTTCTAAATAAGAGTAATCATGGCTGTTAGTAAAAGTAGACTAAGAATAAAGAGAGGAATTAGAAATAAGATTTCTGGAACTTCCGAAAGACCGAGAATTTCAGTTTTCAAAAGTAATTCACGTATATCTGCCCAAATTATTGATGATTCAAACGGGCATACGCTAGTATCGGCTTCTTCTATTGAGTTTGATAGTAAGAAGAAAAATACCAACATAGAGTTATCTAAAGAAGTTGGTAAAAAATTGGCTGAAAAGGCAATGGCAGAAGGTATTACCAGTGTGGTTTTTGACCGTAATGGTTATGTATACCATGGTAAAGTACAAGCATTGGCTGAAGGAGCTAGAGAAGGCGGTCTTAAATTTTAATCAGGATGTCACAGAAAAATATAAAATCAGTAAAAGCAAGTGAGATCGACCTTAAAGAAAAGGTAGTTGCGATCAAGCGTGTGGCTAAGGTAGTTAAAGGTGGTAGAAGATTTAGTTTCTCTGCAATCGTAGTAGTGGGTGACGGAAATGGTGTTGTTGGATACGGTTTAGGAAAGGCCAATGAGGTTACTGACGCAATAACTAAGGGTATTGATGATGCAAAGAAGAACTTGGTAAAAGTTCCTTTGTTGAAAGGTACTGTACCTCACGAATCAATCGGTAAATTTGGTGGAGGCTTTGTATTAGTGAAGCCGGCTGCTGAAGGTACAGGTGTGATTGCAGGTGGTGCGATGCGTGCAGTATTTGAAAGTGCAGGTTACCATAATGTTTTGGCTAAGTCTAAAGGTTCTTCTAACCCTCACAACGTTGTAAAAGCGACATTCGATGCTCTTTTGAGTATGAGAGATGCTTATACTGTTGCTGAGCAAAGAGGTGTTACAATGTCTAAAGTTTTTAACGGATAATAGGAATGGCAAAAGTTCAAATTACACAGGTTAAGAGCACGATCGACAGACCTGAGAGACAAAAAAGAACAATCCAGGCTTTAGGCCTTGGTAAAATCAACAGAACAGTGGAAGTAGAATTAACTGCATCTATTGCTGGTATGATTAATAAGGTAAATCATTTAGTATCTGTAAAGGAACTGTAAGATGGATTTGAATAGTTTAAAACCTGCAGAAGGTTCTACAAAAAATAGAAAGAGGATAGCTAGAGGAACAGGTTCTGGTCGTGGTGGTACTGCTACACGTGGTCACAACGGAGCAAAATCTAGATCTGGTTATAAAAGCAAAGGCGGTTTTGAAGGTGGTCAAATGCCACTACAAAGACGTGTGCCTAAGTTTGGCTTTACTAGTCCTAACAGAGTTGAGTACAAGGCATTAAACCTTGATTCACTTCAGGAATTAGCAACCAAATTGAATGCCGACACCATTGACTTCAATACTTTGATGGAAAATGGTTTTGCTCAGAAAAATGATCTAGTTAAGATTTTAGGTAGAGGTGAATTAACCTCTAAAGTGAATGTATCGGCCCATAAATTTTCTAGTTCTGCTCAAGCAGCAATCGAAAAATTAGGCGGAACCGTTACAAAGCTTTAATAACATGAAGAAGTTTTTTACTACCATACGAAATATTTATTCCATTGAGGAATTGAGAAATAGGATCCTAGCTACGCTGGGGTTCTTGATCGTTTTCAGACTTGGATCTTTTGTTGTTTTACCTGGTGTAGACGTAGCTAAATTAACCGATGACGCTGGAGGGATATTTGGTATCCTGAATTCATTGTTAGGAGGGTCATTTAGTAGAGCATCTATATTTGGTTTAGGTATCATGCCTTATATATCAGCGTCAATTGTAATCCAATTGATGACTGTGGCTGTACCAAGCTTCCAGAAGATGCAGAAGGAAGGAGAATCTGGTAGAAAGAAACTTACTCAGATCACTAGAGTATTAACTATTCTAGTAACTCTCGCACAAAGCTTTGGATACATCAAGGCTACCATTATTTCTCAGGATGCTGTTTTACCTAGCATTGACCCTTCACTTTTCATGATCAGTTCAATGATCTTGTTGACTGCTGGTACAATGTTCTGTATGTGGTTGGGAGAAAAAATTACTGATAAAGGAATTGGTAATGGTATTTCTATGCTAATTATGATCGGTATTATATCGAGTTTGCCTGGAGCGGCTTGGATGGAATTCGTGACTACAAATGGTATTGGAAGAGCATTATTCTCTGTGATCGAAGTGATTGTCTTGTTCTTTGTTGTGATTGTTACTGTGGCTTTGGTTCAGGCAACCAGAAGAATTCCTGTTCAATACGCAAAGCAAGTAGTTGGTGGTAAAGTATACGGTGGTCAACGTCAGTTTATACCTTTAAAGGTAAATGCTTCTGGAGTTATGCCGATCATCTTTGCTCAGGCCTTAATGATTCTACCAAGCTTATTGGCGGGTATTTGGGCAGACAGCAGTGATATAGCCAACTCCATTGGAGCAGCATTTAGTAGCCCATACTCATGGCAATACAATTTAACGTTTGCCTTGTTAATTATAGCGTTCACATTCTTTTACACTGCCATTACGGTTAATCCTTCAAATATGGCGGACGACCTTAAAAGAAGTGGAGGTTTCATACCAGGTATAAAACCAGGTAGACCAACATCTGACTTTATTGGAGATGTATTAGATAGAATTACACTTCCAGGATCAATATTCTTGGCGATCATCGCAATCCTTCCAACCTTCGCATATAATGCAGGTGTAGGACAGCAATTCGCTTACTTCTATGGAGGTACTTCACTATTGATTATGGTGGGTGTGATTTTGGATACTTTACAACAAATAGAAAGCTATTTGTTGATGCGACACTACGAAGGAATGATGAAGTCAGGCAAGATGCGTGGCCGATCTCAGAACGTAGCTGTAGCATAATATGATTAATTACAAAACTGAAGAGGAAATTCAGATTATTCGAGAGAGTGCCGATATTCTTGGCAGGGCTCACGGAGAAGTAGCTAAAAGAGTTAAGGTAGGTGTTAAAACCGCTGACCTTGATAAGATTGCAGAAGAATACATTCGCGATCATGATGCAAATGCATCGTTCAAAGGCTACAATGGATTTCCTTCTACCCTGTGTATTTCAGTGAACGAAAATGTAGTTCACGGTTTTCCAGGAGAATACGAATTAAAAGACGGTGATATAATCTCTATAGATTGTGGAGTCTTCTACAAAGGTTTTCATAGCGATTCCGCTTATACTTACCCCGTAGGAGAAGTTCCCCCAGAGACATTAGCACTGCTTAGAGCAACGAAAGAGTCGTTGTATATAGGTATTGAACAGGCCAAGTATGGCAATCGGTTAGGCGATGTAAGTGCATCTATCCAGAAATACGTTGAAGACAAGGGCTATACAGTAGTGAGAGAACTTGTTGGACATGGTTTAGGAAGGAACTTACACGAAGCACCTGAGGTCCCTAACTACGGTAAACGTGGTAGGGGAGTTAAACTACAGGAGGGTTTGGTAATAGCCATTGAGCCGATGGTCAATTTAGGGACAAGGAATATAGTTCAGGAAGATGATGGTTGGACCATCAGAACCAGAGATAGAAAACCTTCAGCTCATTTTGAACATACTGTGGCAGTTTTCAAGGATAGAACAGAAGTGTTAACAACAC
Source organism: Roseivirga sp. (assembly GCF_034669765.1). Lineage (GTDB taxonomy): Bacteria > Bacteroidota > Bacteroidia > Cytophagales > Cyclobacteriaceae > Roseivirga. The sequence continues at coordinate 62,138 of NZ_JAXMOQ010000005.1, read as the reverse complement.
ATAAGTATATAGAAGAAGTTTTTAAATTTTAGTATGGCAAAACAAGGATCTATTGAACAGGATGGTACTATTCTAGAAGCATTGCCAAATGCAATGTTTAGAGTAGAACTTGATAATGGACACACCGTTACTGCTCATATTTCTGGTAAAATGCGAATGCACTATATCAGAATATTACCAGGTGACAAGGTGAAAATGGAGATGTCGCCATACGATTTAAGCAAAGCAAGAATTACTTACAGATATAAATAAGAAATCATGAAAGTGAAAGCATCTATCAAGAAGCGAAGTGCTGATTGTAAGCTGATCCGTAGGAATGGAAAGTTATACGTGATAAACAAAAAGAATCCTAGATTCAAACAAAGACAAGGGTAATTATGGCTAGAATTTCAGGAGTAGATATTCCGGACCACAAAAGGTCAGAGATAGGTTTAACCTACATTTACGGAATTGGTCGTAGCTCGGCTGTTTACATTTTAGGTAAAGCCGGAATCGATGTGAGCAAGAAAATTGGTGATTTGGATGACGAAGAGCAAAAAGCAATTCGTACTATCGTCAGTGAAGAGTTCAAAGTAGAAGGAGTTTTAAAATCAGAGGTTCAATTGAGCATTAAGCGTCTGATGGACATTGGTTGTTACCGTGGTATGAGACATAGAAAGGGGCTTCCTGTTCGTGGTCAGCACACTAAAAACAACTCACGTACCCGAAAAGGTAAGAGAAAGACTGTTGCGAACAAGAAAAAAGCAACCAAGTAATTTGAATTAACGGCCGTCAGGTCTGAAAATATTTGAAGAATGGCTCAGAAGAGAAAAGATAAAGCTAAAAAGCGAGTAGTTCAGGTTGAAGCTATTGGACAAGCCCATATTAAGGCTTCTTTCAATAACATCATCATATCAATCACTAACCAACAAGGTCAAGTGATTTCTTGGGCGTCTGCTGGAAAAATGGGTTTTAAGGGTTCTAAAAAGAATACTCCTTACGCAGCTCAAATGGCAGCCCAAAATTGTGCTCAAACCGCCTACGATTTGGGGTTGAGAAAAGTTGAGGTATTTGTTAAGGGACCAGGCTCTGGAAGAGAGTCTGCTATCAGAACACTCCAGAATACTGGTATCGAAGTAACAATGATTAAAGATGTTACTCCACTGCCACATAACGGATGTCGTCCTCCGAAACGTAGAAGAGTTTAATCCAGAAATTAGAAAGTAATGGCAAGATATACAGGTCCTAAGGCCAAAATTGCGAGAAGATTTAACGATCCTATCTTTGGTCATAGCAAAGCATTGCAAAAGAAAGCATACCCTCCTGGACAACACGGAAGAGGTAGAAGGAAAAAGCAGTCTGAATATGCAATCCAGTTAATGGAGAAGCAAAAAGCGAAATACACTTACGGTGTATTAGAGCGTCAGTTTGCTAACACGTTCGATCGTGCATCAAGAAAATCAGGTATTACAGGTGAAATCCTTCTTCAAATGTTGGAGGCAAGACTTGATAATACTGTATATAGAATGGGTATTGCTCCAACAAGAAGAGGAGCAAGACAACTAGTATCTCACAAACACATTACTGTGAATGGAGAATTAGTAAACATCCCATCTTATGTGGTACAACCAGGTGATGTAGTAGGAGTAAGAGAGAAATCTAAATCCGTAGAGGCCATCACTGATAGTTTAGCTAACAATTCAGCACAAAAATATCCATGGATTGAGTGGAATAAAGCTGAAATGAACGGTAAGATGATTGCTTTGCCTATGAGGGACGAAATTCCTGAAAAAATCAATGAGCAGCTTATTGTTGAGCTTTACTCTAAATAATCTATTTAAGAACTTAAACGATCTAATCATATGTCAATACTCGCATTTCAAATCCCTGAAAAGGTGGTGATGGAGAAGGCGGACGACTTTCACGGTCTGTTCACTTTTAAACCGCTCGAAAAAGGATACGGGGTTACAATCGGTAATGCATTAAGAAGAATTCTTCTTTCTTCATTAGAAGGTTACGCTATCACAGGTATTAAAATTCCTGGTGTTTTGCATGAATTCTCAACGATTGAGGGTGTTGTGGAAGACGTAGCGGAAATCATTCTAAACCTAAAGAAGGTTCGTTTTAAGAAAATCTCCGATACTGTTGATAACAAAGTAACTGTAATCATTGAAGGTCAAGATAAGTTTGCTGCTGGTGATATTGGAAAATTCACTGGTGCTTTCGAAATCCTTAACCCTGATGAAGTTGTGTGTCACCTTGATAGTTCGGTAAAGTTCGAAATTGAGCTTTCTATCGATAAAGGTAGAGGTTACGTTCCTGCCGAAGAGAACAGACCTTCTGAGCAATTATTCGGATACATTCCAATTGACGCTATTTACACGCCAATCAAAAATGTTAAATTCAGTGTAGAAAACACAAGGGTTGAACAAAAAACTGACTACGAAATGTTGGTTTTGGATATTCAAACTGATGGTTCTATCCACCCTGAAAACGCTTTGAAAGGTGCTGCCCATATCTTAATTCAACACTTCATGCTATTCTCTGATCAGAACATGATCTTAGAAACTGGGTCTTTGGATGAGCCAGAGCAAGTAGATGAAGAAATGCTTCACATGCGCAAGCTGTTGAAAACTCAGCTGAACGATTTAGATCTTTCAGTAAGAGCTTACAACTGTCTTAAAGCAGCTGATGTAAGAACATTAGGCGACTTAGCAAGACTCGAAATTTCTGACATGATGAAATTCAGAAACTTTGGTAAGAAGTCTTTGGCTGAATTGGAGCAATTGATAGCTGATAAGAACCTTACTTTCGGTATGGACTTATCAAAATATAAACTTGACGAGGAATAAAGTAAGATGAGACACGGGAAGAAATTTAATCACCTGAGTAGAAAGGCACCGCATAGAAAAGCAATGCTTTCTAACATGGCTTCTTCTTTGATCGCGCACAAGAGAATTTCAACTACTGTAGCGAAGGCAAAGGAACTTAGGAAATATGTTGAGCCTCTTATTACAAAAGCTAAGACAGATACAACTCACTCAAGAAGGGTAGTATTCTCTTATCTTCAAAATAAAGAGACGGTAACTGCCCTTTTTAGCGAAATCGCTGAAAAGGTAGCAAACAGACCTGGAGGATATACTAGGATTATCAAAACTGGAAACAGATTAGGCGATAATGCAGATATGTGTATCATTGAATTAGTAGATTACAACGAATTACTCCTTAAAGAAGCAGCTCCTGCTAAGAAAAGCAGCAGAAGAAGCCGAGGTGGTAAGAAAGCTGATGATACTACTGAATCAACTCCTGTAGCAAAAGCACCTAAAGCAAAGAAGGAAGAAACTGTTGAAGCACCAGCTGCTACAACTGAGGAGACTCCGGAAGCAAAGGCTGAAGAAGCAAAAGAAGATGATAAGAAAGACGGGGAATAATTCTACTTTCTTAAAAATATAGAATAAGGGATTGAGCAAATTTGTTCAATCCCTTTTTTATTTACTTTTGTACCGAATTAAAGATTTGAATTGCGCACCAATCTATAAATATGTCTACATCGAATAATATCAACAGTAAAAAGAAAGCTATTCTTCTTTTAGCAGATGGAAGCCGCTATGAGGGTACTGCCATTGGTAAAATAGGTATTGCCGGAGGTGAAATTTGCTTTAACACAGGAATGACGGGTTATCAAGAAATTTACACCGACCCATCTTATTATGGTCAAATTGTAGTGAATACTGCTTCTCACATCGGGAACTATGGGGTAGAGGATGACGAACAGGAGTCGGATTCACCGAAAATCAGAGGTTTGGTTGTAAATACTTTTTCTAAGGATTTCAGTCGTAAAACAGCCGATGGCTCGCTCCAAGATTATTTAGAAAAGAATAACATTGTCGGGATTTCCGATGTTGATACACGCCTTTTGGTGCGCTACATCAGAGATAAAGGAGCCATGAACGCAATCGTATGTTCAGAAGACCTTTCTGATGATGAATTAAATGCTAAGCTGGCTGACATTCCATCGATGGATGGTTTAGAGTTGTCTTCATTTGTAAGCACAAAAGAACCTTACTTTGTTGGAGATGAAAATGCAACGACTAAAATAGCCGTATTGGATATTGGAGTTAAAACCAGTATTCTAAAGCATTTGGCTAGTAGAGGTGCTTACCTAAAAGTGTTTAACGCCAAGACTACCTTTGAAGAAATGAGCAAATGGAATCCTGATGGTTACTTTTTGTCCAATGGCCCTGGTGATCCATCCGCGATGTCTTATGCTGTAGAAACAGCTCAGAAAATAATGGCTGAAGACAAACCACTTTTTGGAATTTGTCTTGGGCATCAAGTGATAGCCCTTGCTTGTGGTGCAAGTACATTCAAAATGCACAATGGGCACAGAGGGCTAAATCACCCAGTTAAAAACCTAATTTCCGGCAAGAGTGAAATTACTTCTCAGAACCATGGTTTTGCAGTAGACTTAACTGCGCTCGAAGCGGCTGGAAGTATGGAACTGACGCATATCAACCTGAATGATAATACAGTGGCAGGCTTGCAGGTAAAAGGAAAGAAAACATTCTGCGTTCAATACCATCCAGAGTCTTCACCTGGGCCACATGATTCACGCTATTTATTCGATCAATTTATTAACCTTATCAAATCATAATACCAATGAGTTTAATTGAAAGTATTTATGCAAGACAAATCCTTGACTCAAGAGGAAATCCTACCATCGAAGTAGATGTATTTACAGAAAACGGTGTTTTAGGCCGTGCTGCAGTGCCGTCAGGTGCTTCAACTGGTGCGCATGAAGCCGTTGAGTTAAGAGATGGAGATAAGGACGTCTACCTTGGCAAAGGCGTTTTAAAAGCCATTGAGAATGTAAACGTTACCATTGCCGCTGAACTGATTGGGTTTTCTGTATTCGAGCAAAATTTGCTTGATAAGATTATGATCGAAGTAGATGGCACTGAGAACAAAAGCAACCTAGGAGCAAATGCTATTTTGGGTGTTTCTTTAGCGATAGCTAGAGCCGCTGCGGCAGAGCTTGGCCTTCCCCTTTATCGTTACGTGGGTGGTGTTAATGCAAATACGCTTCCTGTTCCAATGATGAATATCATCAACGGAGGTTCTCATGCAGACAACTCAATCGACTTTCAGGAGTTTATGATTATGCCGATAGGTGCAGTGAGCTTCACTGAGGCAATTCAAATGGGCGCTGAAGTGTTCCATCATTTAAAGAAGGTACTCTCTTCTCGTGGTCTTTCAACTAACGTAGGCGATGAAGGTGGTTTTGCACCGAACTTGGCATCTGATGATGAAGCGCTTGAGGTGATTTCTGAAGCAGTGAATAATGCAGGTTATACTGTGGGCGAAGACTTCGTTTACGCGCTTGATGTCGCTTCTTCCGAATTCTACTTGAAGGACGAAAAAGTATATCACTTCAAAGATTCAACAGGGAAGAAAATGACGCCAGTTGAAATGGCGGATTATCTTGCTTCGCTTTGTGAAAAGTACCCGATCATGTCGATTGAAGACGGAATGTTTGAAGACGATTGGGAAGGCTGGAAAGCCCTAACAGATAAGATTGGTGATAAAGTACAGTTAGTAGGTGATGATTTGTTCGTGACTAATGTGAAGCGTTTACAGAAAGGAATTGATGGAGGTATAGCCAACTCAATCTTGATTAAAGTAAACCAAATCGGAACTTTGACCGAAACTATTGAGGCGGTAAGCTTGGCCAATAGAAATGGCTATACCGCTGTGATGTCACACAGATCTGGCGAAACTGAAGACAATACGATTGCTGATTTAGCAGTAGCATTGAACACTGGTCAGATTAAAACTGGATCAGCTTCGCGCTCAGATAGAATGTCGAAATACAACCAATTACTTAGAATTGAAGAAGAATTGGGAGAAGTGGCCAAATATCCAGGAAAGAATTTCAGAAAGGCTTACTAAGCTCAGTACAAAATACGATCAAAGACTTCGCTCCTTTAAGGGGTGAAGTCTTTTTGTTTTAAGGCACTCTAAAAGAGTAACGAAGAATTGATTTTAAAAATAGAATGAAGAGTAAATGGTCATACTTTTGATTTTATGCTAAAAAATCAGTTACTTTTGTACTATGAAGGCTTTTACCAAAGTTCCTCGTTTCGCAAAGAGCTTCTATTTTCTCTTCGGAACATTTTTCGTTATCTGGATGCTGTTTGTAGACTCCAATGATATTGTGACTCAGATAAGACTTAAGTCAAAGCTGAATAACCTTGAAAACCAGAAGGAGTATTACATAGAGAAAAAAGTGGAGGTACTTAAGAACAAAGAGGAGTTGACTACGAATCAAGAGCTACTTGAAAAATTCGCAAGAGAAAAGTACTTAATGAAGAAACCATCTGAGGATCTTTTCGTCATCGTAACGGAAGACTAATTCAAAAAAAAAAAATATTGAATACCAAGTCCTCTTTTTGAGGACTTTTTCGTTATCAGGACTATGAGAAAATTATTAACCCTTGTTGCCTTCTTTTTTATAAGCTTTTCATCGCTGCAAGCCCAGATTTACTACGAGGAAGAACCTCAAGAAGAAGATTCTGTGAGTTTTATGGATAGGGTTTATTTTGGAGGGAATTTTTCATTCAACCTAGGTACCGACTTTACTTATATTGATGTTTCTCCACTTGCGGGCTATATGATCACTCCTGATTTCTCCGCTGGTTTGGGTGCCACTTACCTCTATCTTTCACGTAAGTACATTGTTTTGCCTTCACGTAATACATTTAAGGTAAGCAGCAGCGTATATGGTGGGCGTACTTTCTTAAGGCATAATATTTTCGAGACCTATTTTGCCCATCTGGAATTTGAGGCCTTAAATGTGGAATTTGCGGCTGACCCTTACAGTGAAACTACGAACCGTGAATGGGTACCGGGGCTCTTTATTGGTGGTGGTGCCTTTCAGCCCATTTTTAAGAAGGGAGGAATAAACATCACTGTCTTATATAACCTTCTTCATGATGATCTTAGATCGCCTTATGGAAGTGCGCTAGTAATAAGAGGAGGAATTACTTTTTAAAAAGCGATTCCGAATTTTTCACCAATTTCTTTCAGGTCCTCAACCACAGGTTGAAGTAAATGAATGCCCTCTTTCATTCTTATTTTCTCCATTTCACGTTCAGGGTCACCCGGGATGATCACAGGTTGTTCAGGGTCAACAGGCGTTGAATTTCTAAAACGCTGAATCCAATTGTCCATGTGTTCTTTAAACTCCGTTGCTGGGCGGAAAGCATCTACACGCATAGCGCCAAAGAAATGACCTAAGCCTTCGCCTACCGGATCGCTCACTGGATCCATAAAGCTTACAAACGGAGGTGCCCAAGGCCCATAATTGGCGCCAGAAAGCACAGCAGAGAAAATATCTACCACAGACCCCATGATGTAACCTTTGTGACTTCCATGTAATCTACTTCCACCTAATGGACGTAAAGCGCCACCTTCTTTTACACCAAATGCATTCGTGGTATCTAAACCATCCTTGTCTTGCACCCAGCCTTTAGGCACGGATTCTCCTTTTCTTTGAAGAATCTCCAGCTTTCCGTTGGCAGCTGTGGTGGTGGCAAAGTCACCTACGAAAGGTGGCTCACTGCCCGCTGGAATTGCAATGGCAATTGGATTGGTTCCTAAAAGTCTTTCTTTAGAAAAAGTAGGGGAAACCAACGGGCTAGCATTGGTCATTGAAATACCAATCATATCATTTTGTGCCGCCAATAATGAATGGAAGCCAGCAATACCGAAATGGTTAGAGTTTTTCACCGAAACCCAACCCGTACCAACATTTTTGGCCTTTTCTATCGCTACTCTCATCGCAAAAGGAGCAACGACTAATCCCAAACCAGCATCTCCATCTACAACTGCCGTGCTTGGTGTTTCATATGTCACTTTGATGTTTGGGGTAGCATTAATTCTTCCCTTTTCCCAAAGTCTAACATAGCCCTTAAGCCGAGCTACACCATGCGAATCTATACCTCTCAAATCTGCCGAAAGAAGTGTTTCGCAAGCTTGAGTGGCATCTGCTTCTGGACAGCCCATTTTAATGAAAACAGAATGAGAAAACTGGTATAGGTCTTGGTAAGAATAATTCGACATGGGTGTAGTTTTTAATTCGAAGTGCTTTTCTCCGATATCTTGATATGCGAAAACGATGTATACAAAAGCCCTTCTTTCAATGCATAAGCACAGGCCGTAATGTTTTCGGTCGTCATATGTTTTAAAACAAACTGAATCAAGCAACTGGCTACAACAATCATATCTACGCGCATGGTAACCATACCAGGGATATGCATTCGCTCCTTCTTGTTTTTTGTAATCAGCTCTTCGTAAATACTGTTGTTAGCTTCAATAGGGAATTGGAAAATCAAGCTATCAGGAGCTCTTTCAATCCCATTTTCTTTCATGTAAACCTCAGAAAGCGTATCGAAAGTGCCAGAGCAACCTATTAAACCCTGAGGCTTGAACTCCTCAATGGCAGTTACCAAGCTAGAAAGCTCTGTTTCGAGCCAAGTATTCATTGCTTCAATGCTTGCTTGAGGCATAGGGTCTTCCTTATGGAATTTATCCAAAAGCCTTTGGGCACCAATTTCGAAGCTTTGCTTCCAGAATATTTCTTTGTTGTTCCCTATGATAAACTCTACGCTTCCACCACCAATGTCCATTACTAATTGTGGCGATGCTGTAAGATGTGAAGTGGATTTCACGCCATAGAAAATGAGTTCAGCTTCACGATCACCTGAAATGATTTGGATGTCTATAGAAGTTTTTTCTTTGATTTCGTCCAGCAATTGTTGGCCATTTTTTGCAGATCGAATGGCGCTTGTCGCAACTCCAGTTACTTTTTTGACCTCGAATTGATCAATAATGGTTTTGAAAACTTGAAGAGTGTGAAGGGCTCTTTTCTTGGCATCAGCGGAAATTCTACCTTTACTAATGCCGTTTTTACCAATCTTCACAGCTATTTTCTCACGGTATAGTGTTCTGATTTCGCGCTTACTCACTTCCACTATAAACAAGTGGAAGGTATTAGTGCCCAAATCAATAACTGCTATTTTCTCTTTCATGCCCCTCTGCAAAGATGGGCGAATATAAGGCATTCTATTAAAATATGGTTGTTCATCGAAAGGTAATAGATGCCGATTATGTTCTTTTTTTGTATTGACCTGTATATCTTTGACGAGGATATAAACCCACACCTATGGCTAAGAATACCCCGATTAAAAAGCACAAAACCAAAGCAGAAAAAATTGAATGGCTAGAGCAAAAGAATGCAGAAGCTTTATTGGGAGGAGGTCAGAAACGGATTGACAGTCAACATAAGAGAGGTAAGCTTACCGCTAGAGAGCGTCTGGAGCTATTATTAGACGAAGGAAGTTTTGAAGAAATTGGCAAATTTGTAGAGCACCGGGCTACGGATTTTGGTCTGGAGAATGAAATCTATTTAGGCGATGGCGTAGTGACGGGTTACGGAACGGTACATGGCCGCTTGGTATATGTGTACTCGCAAGATTTTACCGTGTTCGGTGGATCACTTTCTGAAACCCATGCTGAAAAAATAGTTAAAGTCATGGATTTGGCCATGAAGAACGGTGCGCCTGTAATTGGCCTTAACGATTCTGGTGGGGCTCGAATCCAAGAAGGAGTAGTGTCGCTTGGCGGTTATGCCGATATCTTCTACCGTAACACAATGGCTTCGGGAGTAGTACCTCAAATCTCTGCCATTATGGGGCCATGCGCGGGGGGCGCAGTGTATTCACCGGCCATTACCGATTTTATCTTCATGGTAGAAAATACTTCTTACATGTTTGTTACTGGGCCTAATGTGGTGAAAACCGTAACGCAGGAAGAAGTGACTTCTGAAGAATTAGGAGGTGCTAGTACACACAGCACCAAAAGTGGGGTGACACATTTCGCTTCGGCCAACGAGGCAGAGTGCATTAATGAAATCAAACAACTGCTGTCGTACATTCCGCAAAACTGCGAAGACACGGCTCCAGTGTATGAATATGATTTAGAAGAGGATGCGGTAAGAACCGTATTGAATAACATTATTCCAGAAAACCCAAACCAACCCTACGACATGCGTGAGGTGATTGATGGTTTGGTAGACGAGGATTCTTTCTTCGAAGTACATAAAAACTTTGCTGAAAACATTGTGGTGGGCTTTGCCCGAATTGGTGGAAGAAGCATAGGAATTGTAGGAAACCAACCCGCTTCTATGGCTGGGGTTTTGGATATCGATGCCAGTGTAAAGGGTGCACGTTTTGTGCGCTTCTGCGACTGTTTCAATGTGCCTTTGTTGGTGTTGGAAGATGTGCCAGGTTTCTTGCCAGGTACAGACCAAGAGTGGAATGCTATTATTACCAATGGAGCGAAATTACTTTATGCTTTCTCTGAAGCTACAGTGCCAAGAATCACGGTAATCACGAGAAAGGCGTATGGTGGGGCATATGATGTAATGAACTCCAAACACATTGGAGCGGACATGAATTACGCTTGGCCTTCAGCAGAAATTGCGGTAATGGGAGCGAAGGGTGCTGCGGAAATCATTTTCAAAAGAGAAATTGCCGCTGCCGATGATCCTGAAGCCAAGCTTGAAGAGAAAGTAGAGGAATACACTGAGAAGTTTGCCAACCCTTATCGTGCTGCACGAAGAGGTTATGTGGATGAAGTAATCTTGCCTCAGGATACCCGTAAGAAACTTATCAGGGCCTTTACGATGTTGGAGAACAAAGTGGCTACTTTGCCTAAAAAGAAACACGGGAACATTCCTTTGTAACAAGGGTTTTATCCGTACCGAATTAAATTATAGAACTGGCTTTTGGCCAGTTTTTTAGCATTTAGAATACCGAAAATTATGAATAAGAAGAGTCAAGAATTCCTTACCAAATATTTGAATAACGCTTCACCAACAGGTTTCGAAGCTTCTGGTCAACAAATTTGGTTAGACTATATCAAGCCATATACAGATAGTCATTTCACCGATAAGTACGGAACTGCAGTAGGGGTAATCAATCCTGAAGCAAAGTTTAAAGTAGTGATCGAAGCACATGCCGATGAGATCAGCTGGTTCGTCAACTACATTGACGATAACGGCTACATTTATGTAGTTCGAAATGGTGGTTCTGATCACCAAATAGCGCCTTCAAAAAGGGTGAACATTCACACTGAAAAAGGAATTGTAAAAGGTGTTTTCGGATGGCCAGCCATTCACGTGCGCGATAAAGCTTCTGAAAAATCACCTTCACTGAGAAATATCTTCATCGATGTGGGAGCAGAGTCGAAGCAGGAAGTGCTTGATATGGGCGTTCATGTGGGAACCGTAATTACTTTTGACGATGAGGTTTTTAAACTGAATAAAAAGTTTTGGTGTGGTCGTGCACTCGATAACCGTATTGGTGGTTTCATGATTGCCGAAGTGGCCAGAAGACTTCACGAAGAAGGCAAGAAACTTCCATTTGGTCTTTATGTGGTCAATTCGGTACAAGAAGAAATTGGTTTGCGTGGTGCAGAGATGATTGCCGCTAGAATCAAACCTGATGTGGCCATCATTACAGATGTATGTCACGATACTGCTTCGCCAATGTATGAAAAGCAATTACAAGGTGATCAGAAATGTGGTTTAGGTCCTGTGTTGGCTTATGGTCCTGCGGTGCATAACAACGTATTGAAAATGCTGATTGATGTAGCGGAGAAGAATAAGATCGACTTCCAGCGTCATGCAAGTTCAAGATCAACAGGAACTGATACCGATGCTTTTGCTTATTCAAACGAAGGTGTGCCTTCTGCCTTGATTTCTTTGGCTTTGAAGTACATGCACACTACAGTAGAAACTGCACATGAAAACGATATAGAAAAGGTAATTGAACTGATGTATCAGTTTATCCTTCATTTGCCAGCCGATCATGATTTCAGCTATTTAAAATAATTGGTTTGGAAGGGACTGTAAGACTGGTGTTGGATCAAATGGGGCGGAAGGTAGAAGTGCCTAGTTCGCCTCAGCGCATTGTTTCTTTAGTGCCTTCACAAACAGAATTATTATATGATTTAGGACTTGGTGATCGCGTTGTCGGGGTCACCAAGTTTTGTATTCACCCAAGTGAATGGCATCAGTCCAAAACCTTTGTGGGTGGTACCAAGCAGTTTAAGTTCGATGTGATTGATACGCTCAAACCTGATCTAATCATTGGAAACAAGGAAGAGAACTACATTGAAGGTATAGAGGAACTGGCCAAGAAATACCCAGTTTGGATGAGTGATATCACTGGATTGGATCAGGCTTTCGATATGATTTTGGCCATCGGTAATTTGGTGGACGAAAGGGCTAAATCCATCTCTATTGTTGAAAAGGTGAAGGAGGGTTTTGCTTCGCTTCCCTATAAGTCGAGAAAAAAAGCGCTGTATCTTATTTGGAAAAAACCCTATATGGCAGCAGGCAGAGCAACCTTTATTGACGAAATGATGGATTTTTCTGGCTTTGAAAATGTGCTTTCAGAAACACGTTATCCCGAACTTAGCCTCGAGACGATTCATGAATTAGCGCCTGAAGCTATTCTTCTTTCATCGGAACCATACCCTTTTAAGGAAAAGCACATTAACGAGCTAAAGGCAGTGCTTCCCAATTGTGATGTTCAGCTTGTAGATGGTGAAATGTTCAGTTGGTACGGAAGCAGGTTAATGCAAGCCCCTTCTTATTTCGCAAACCTGAAATAAAAAGAGGAAGCGCTATAAAATTTTTTGGCACAAGTTAAATTCTTGCCTGATAAGTATACAGTTGATAATACCTGCCTTCTTTAACAATCAATTCATCGTGTGTGCCTCTTTCGGCAATTTCACCATTTTCAATCACGAGAATTTGGTCTGCTTTGCGAATGGTAGTTAAGCGGTGGGCAATCACGAAAGTAGTTCTGCCTTTCATTAAGGTCGATAAACTTTCCTGAATGAAGGATTCACTTTCCGTATCCAGATTGGAAGTAGCCTCGTCAAGAATAAGAATTTTAGGATCAGCCAAAACCGCCCTTGCAATGGCAATTCTTTGTCGTTGACCACCAGAGAGTTTCACCCCTCTTTCACCAATGATTGTTTCCAACCCTTTTTCAAAGCGATCAGTAAATTCATTGACATAGGCGGCTTTAACTGCATTCTGTAAGTTTTCTTCAGAAGAATCTGGTCTTGGGAAAAGGATGTTTTCGCGGATAGTCCCTTCAAAAAGAAAATCATCTTGAAGTACAACACCCAATTTTCTTCGGTAGCTTTTCAATAAAATAGTGGAAAGGTCGATGCCATCAATCGTGATTTTTCCTTCACGTGGATTAAGGAATGAAGCGGCTAAACCTGCAATGGTAGATTTACCTGAGCCAGAGGTTCCGACCAAAGCGGTTACACTTCCAGAAGGTGCATCGAAACTGATGTTTTTCAGAACATCTGTGTCCTCTTCGTAAGCGAATGATACATTCTCGAATTTAATATTGGCGTCCGTTTCTTTAAGCTTAACTGTGCGGTTTTCATCATCGTCTTCCGCCTTCATCAACATAATCTCTTCCGTACGATCTAGTCCAGCAAAAGCTTCTGTAATCTGGCTACCAATGTTCGACATTTGAACAATTGGCGCAATCAATAAGGCGAGCAAGCCAATAAATGCAAAGAGTTCACCCGTGGTCATGGTGCCTTGAATAATATAGTAGCCTCCAATCCCTAGAATACCAGTACTGGCAACACCCGCCAAAAGGAAAGTGGCAGAACTGGTGACTACGGCAGTTGCTGTAAGCGTCTGTTTTACATTTTCATACAGTGATTTCACACCGTTTTCAAAGCTTTCTGTTTCTTGTAATTCGGCTCCAAAGCCTTTAATTACTCGCACGCCACTTAAAGTTTCCGTTAATCGACCTGTCACTTCAGCATTGAGTTGGCCTCTTTTTCTGAAGATTGGCCTTAAGTATGCAAAGGCTTTCATGGCCACTAAACCAAAAATGATCACAGGAACGACCACAAATGCAGTGAGTTTGGCGTTCATGCCCAAGAGTATTACGAGTACGGCAACTGCAGTAATACTACCACCAATAAGCTGTACAAAACCAGTTCCTACTAAGTTTCTTACACCTTCCACATCGTTCATAATTCTTGAAACCAATGCACCTGATTTGGTGCTATCGAAGAAATTAAGAGGGAGCGATAAAATTTTCTTTTGCACCTGAACACGAAGTTCTGCAATGAGTTTTTGTGCTTGAACACTCAGAATACGTGTAAGGGCAAATGAAGTAATGGCTTGGGTAATAATTGCGGCAATAGTGACGAGAATGACGGTCTTCAACATCTGCATGTCTTTGTTGACCACAACATCATCAATAAGGTATTGCGTTGCTTTAGGAAGCACTAAGCTGGCGGCACTTCTCAGTAAAATTAAGACCAATCCAAAAAGTAAAAGCCCTCTTTTGGGCCAAATGATTCTTTTAAAAACTTCACCTACGGTGATATTGTCGAGTTTTTTCTTCTTTGCCATGATAACCGCTGAAATATAGTAAGACCAACCGCCTTGAAAGCCAGTTAGTTCATTTGGTGAAAAGTAATTTGTATGACATTCTTATTGACCTGTTGCCAATGCAATGTCTTTCCAAAAACCAGGATATGATTTATTGACCACGCTTGGGTCTTTAATGATGATCTCTTGCAAAGTACAAAGTGGAGCGAAAGCCATGGCCATACGGTGGTCGTCATAGGTCTCGATCTCTACTGGTGTGTCGCTCAACTCAAATTTAGATCGAATTTCAAATACCTCTGGCGCTACTTCTTTTAGCTTCACATGGAATTTTTTCAACTCCTTTTTCAAGGCTTTAACCCTGTTGGTTTCTTTGATCACAAGGCTTTCTAAACCTGTCATGGTGCATTGTATTTTCTTTGCTGCACAAACCACAGCAATGGTTTGGGCCAAATCTGGGCAATCACTAAAATCAAAATTCACTTCGTTGGAATGAGGGGTTTTCTGAAGTACCACACCATCGGCTTCAAAAGTGCTCATCACGCCAAGCTGATTCATCATATGAACAATGGCAATATCACCCTGAAGTGACTTTTGTCTGAGCCCTTTTAATTTGATTTTGGCATTATCTGCTAAAGCCACAAAGCTATACCAATAGCTCGCACCCGACCAATCGGACTCTACTACATATGGATAATCTTTGTATTGTTGAGGCTTAATTTCGATGGTTTGGTTGGTCCAGTTGGAGTGAATTCCAAAAAGCCTCATCATGTCCAAAGTCATTTGGATATAAGGACGAGAGCCGATTTTTCCTTTTAATTCTAAGTTAAGGCCTTGTGGCAAACAAGGGGCAATCATTAATACAGCCGATATAAACTGACTGCTGACATCGCCTTGCATTTTAATACTGTTGGTCTTTTGATCAATAATGGGTTTTACCTTGAGTGGAGGGAAGCCTTCTTCTCCCAAATATTTTACTTTGGCCCCAATGCTTTTAAGTGCATCACCCAAAATCTTGATCGGGCGTTGTTGCATTCTTGCGGTGCCTGTAAGAATTCTCGGAGTTTCTCCCACTGCTGAAAGTGCTGTGAGAAAACGCATGGTGGTTCCAGCGTCTAAAACATCTAAAGTTTCTTCTGAACTGGCCAATAAACGAATCATCGTTTGAGTATCTCTGGCCTCTGATAGATTCTGAATTTCAGAAGGGTTTCCAGAAAGCGCGTTAATGATTAAAGCCCTGTTGCTCTCACTTTTAGAAGCAGGAAGTGGGATTTCTACCGCTTTAAGTTTAGGTGAGTGTTTAAGATGAATGGTCTCCAAGGTTATTGTTTCAGTTTGGTGAAATAGAACAGCGAATCAATGACGTCTTTTTCGTCTACAGCGATATCGTAGGTGGCCTTTCCGATGTCCATCAGTAGGGAATGGTTGAGAAGGTTGTTAAGATTTTTTTTGTCTTGGTACATCAGTTTTATGATTCCAGAAAAATCCTCTTTTGCGATGTTAATTTCAGGATAAATTTCGAGAATGGTGTTAGAAATCTGCATTAGATTTTCGTCAGAAAAACCCAGTAGTTTTTTTGACAAGTAGGCTTCACAGATCATTCCAATGGCGATTGCTTCTCCGTGTAAAAGCTTTTTGTCAGTATTTAAATAGAAGCTTTCAATGGCGTGCCCTATCGTATGTCCAAAGTTTAAAATCTTCCTAAGCCCAGCTTCTTTTGGGTCCGCTTTTACTACTTGGTTTTTGATTTCTACCGAATGAGCAATCACCGCTTCCCAGTTTTCAATGTTCAAACCATGAGCAGTGGTTTGCTCAAAATAATCGGCATCGGCAATGAGCCCGTGTTTAATTACTTCTGCAAAACCCGATCTTAATTCTCTTGGCGCTAAGGTTTTCAGAAACACTGGGTCAATCAAAACACTTTCTGGCTCTTGGAAGAAACCCAAATGGTTTTTGAAACCCATAAAATCGATCCCCAATTTTCCGCCTACATTGGCATCTACTGCAGCCAATAGGGTAGTGGGGATGTTCATAAACCTGATACCGCGTTTGTAAGTCACCGCACAGAAACCACCCATGTCGCCAATGACGCCACCTCCCAAATTGATCAGTAATGCTTTTCTGTCAAAGTTGTGTGTGGTGAATTGCTCCCAAATATGTTCACAGGTGCGAAGATTTTTGTTCTCCTCGCCAGAAGTGATTTGTATAAGCAAATGTGCTGGCAAAAAGGCCTGTACCAAAGGATAACAATTCGCATGCGTATTCTCATCGACTAAAACCGCTAATTGTGTAAAGTCAGTTTCCTTTAATACCGCCTTGAGGCTGGTTTCTATGTGGTCAATTACAATGTGGCTCATGCGTTTGTCAATGGACGGGTTTCTTTCAGTTGTGCTTCTTGCTTTTTCACTGATTCCTCGTGAATAGCAAATAAAAGGCTTTTCATGAACTTCTCTGTCATGTTTTTACGCAAGCCGTCTTGAATTCTGCTTTCCATCACTTCTTCCCAACGGCTGGGCTGGTAAACTGCCAAATTATGTTCGCGTTTATAGTCGCCCACTTGCTCAATGACCCTGAACCTTTCTGCGAAAAGCTCCAGTAGTTGCGTGTCAAGCAAATCGATTTTTTGTCTGAACTGCTCTAATTCGTTGAGCATTTCGGGGTGCTCGTCTACGTTTTCTCTGAAGATCAGGCTTTCGTAAATAATTTTCAGTGTCTGAGGTGTGATTTGCTGTTTGGCATCGCTCCAAGCGTTGTCTGGGTCGTGGTGGGTTTCAATCATCAAACCATCCAAACCAAAGTTAATGGCCCTTTGACTTACTGCTCCAATGATTTCACGAGCTCCGGCAATGTGGCTTGGGTCACAAATAACAGAAAGTCCGGGTATCATACGCTTTAAGTGAATAGGCAGTGACCATTCAGGCTTGTTACGGTATCTTTTTTCGTACGGATCGGAAAAGCCACGATGAATGCCTGCTACTTTTTTAATACCCACTTTGTTCAACCTTTCAAAAGCGCCCAACCAAAGTTGGAGATCTGGATTGATTGGGTTTTTTACCATTACGGGAATGTCGGTGCCTCTTAAGGCTTCACAAATCTCTTGTACCGAAAATGGGTTTACTGTGGTTCGAGCGCCAATCCAAAGCACGTCAACGCCAGCTTTTAAAGCGGCTTCTACATGTTCTGTTTTTGCTACTTCAACAGTAACAGGTACATTCAGAATGTCTTTGGCGATTTGTAGCCACTCCAAAGCTTCCACGCCAACGCCTTCAAAAGAGCCAGGTCTAGTTCTAGGTTTCCATACACCCGCCCTAAATAACTCAACAGGACTTCCCTTTAAACCTTTTGCAATGGTTTCGATTTGCTGCGGACTTTCTGCGCTGCAAGGGCCGGCAATGAGCACATGCTCTGATAATCCTAGCCCCCAATCTTTAATGTCGATGATGTTCATAATTACGTTTGGTCAAAAAAAAAGCCCGACTCTTTCGAACCGGGCTTATAAAATATTTTTACAATTTCATTTATATGATAGCGCAGGCTCGATCTCGTTGAGTTCTAAAGTAAAAAAAGTAATAGAATGATGTCCTTGCTGCTAACATGCGATAAACTTAGTTATCTCTTTTTTAAAGAAAAATATAAAGTGAAATTATTTTTTTAAGCGTTTTCCACCAAAGCGAAAGTTGTGCTGTTGGTTGATTGATCTTCGATATTCTCAGACAACAGTATAAGATCATTGGCTTCTATCGCATCCTTACTAGCAATTACTCCCGAATTTTTCTCTCGGTTATTTTTCAATTCATGAATAGCACTAACGGTGCTCGTACTTGAAATGAAAGTAATATGACTGTATTTAGTAAAGAACTTTTGTGTCTCTTTAATGGCCATTGGGTGAGAGTAGATCTTTTTTATGCCCTCAATATTAGTAGCCTTAAAGCTCCCTAGGCAAAGATGGATTGGCATTTCGAATTGCTCCAAAATACGATGTCCAGAGTTTTTGATTCGCTCTAGGTTATCTCCAACCAAACCAGAGGTGTTATTTCTGATGGCGATCAGTGCTTTTTTAATGCGCTTTTCTTTGAGCGCCTTAAAAATATCATCGAAGGAGTGGAAAAGCATATGGCTAACATTAGGCAAAAACTTTTGCCTGGCCATATCATGATAAGTGTTTTCAGGGCCGAGTAGTCCTAGTTCAGTCATTAGGTTGTTTGTCTTGTTCTTTATTAAATACGGATGTCTGTATCCTTACGGATTGCTGATGAATATGTCGGTAAAGTTCGCGAATAAATTCGGGGTCTAAGTTTAAAGATTTCGCCCATTCTGGTCGGGAGTGCAAAATTTCTTTCCATCGACTAATCTGAAAAATAGCCACATTATTGTCTTTCTTAAATTCACCAATCTTTTCCACTAGACTGAGTCGCGTGGCAATGGCTTCCAGTATTTCCCTGTCTGCTTGGTCTATTTGCTCACGTATGATGTCTAACTGATTATTAAAGTCTTCGTCTTTGGACGTATGATTCCTTAAAATCAAATTCTCCAATAGAAGGTTAAAGGCATCGGGTGTTAATTGTTGGGCGCTGTCACTTAAGGCATTGTCTGGGTCAATGTGTGTTTCAATCATCAAACCATCGAAATCGAGGTCCAAAGCGCGTTGCGACAATTCAGCAATTAAACTTCTTTTTCCACCGATATGGCTAGGGTCGCAGAGTAAAGGCAAGTCAGGGAATTCACTTTTCAATTCCATTGGAATTTGCCAAAGCGGGGTATTGCGATACTTACTTTGCTGAAAAGTTTGAAAGCCACGGTGAATAGCCCCAAGGTTTTTAACATCACATGCTAACAGCCTTTCCAAAGCCCCTTTCCAAAGCGATAAATCTGGATTGATCGGGTTCTTTACAAAAACGGGAAGGTCTACGCCCCTAAGTGCTTCGGCAATTTCTTGCACATTGAAAGGGTTGACGGTGGTGCGTGCGCCAATCCACAATAAGCCAGCACCATTTTTTAAAGCAATGTCTACGTGTTCAGTGGAGGCGACTTCGGTAGCAAATTTAAAACCGAATTCCTTTTGGACTTCCTTCACCCATTCAAAAGCGACCTTGCCCATGCCTTCGAAAGAACCGGGCCGAGTTCTAGGTTTCCAGATTCCACCTCTTATATAATCAACTTTAGAAAGGTCTAAGCCTTTCAGCGTTTCTGAAAATTGACTTTGGCTTTCAATGCTACAAGGCCCTGCAATAATGATGGGCTTTTTATCGCTATCTAACCGTCTGTGTAAAGGGGGATTAGTCATGTATATTTCGTTTGCAACTCATTGGTAACAAAGGTAGGACACTATTGGTTTGTTACTATATTTGCGGACTTTGAATATCGCCATGGAACTAAAAAAGTTTGTTGATTTTGACAACCTTACGAATGCCTTTGCGGCTCGGACTGACGAAGCACTAAAGCAAGCGCATTTTATATTTTCTACAATGCAATCTCCTCGATTGGTAAAAGTAGGAATGGCCCTTACCGAGTGGGCATTAAACTGGGGTTTACCTGTCAAGGGAATCATTAAAAAAACCATTTTCAACCTGTTTTGTGGAGGTGAAACGCTAGACGGATGTCAGCGAGCGACCAACGAATTGGCAGCTTTCGGCATTGGTGCCATCTTCGATTATTCTGTTGAAGGAGAAAAGACAGAAGAAGGATTTGATGGAAGTGCACAAGAAATAATGAGAACCATAGACCGAGCGAGCCAATATGAGTTCATTCGGTTTTCTGCTTTTAAGATTACAGGCTTGGCGCATTTTGATTTGCTAACCAAAATTCATTCAGGCGAACAGCTGACGGAAAAGGAAGCGGCAGCTTATGAAAGGGTGAAGGACAGAGTAGATATGATTTGTGCAGAAGCCAAGCGAAAAGACGTTTCTGTTTTGATTGATGCCGAGGAAACCTGGATTCAAAAACCCGTAACGGATATTACAAGGGCCATGATGGCCAAATACAATACAGAAAAGGCGCTGATATTCTACACTTTTCAGATGTACACCCACAGTATGTTGGGGCACTTGAAGGAGTTCCATGCGGATGCAAAGGAAAACGGATATAGACTCGGAGCAAAGCTTGTGCGTGGTGCTTATATGGAAAAAGAAGCTGCCAGAGCGGAAGAGATGGGCTATGAAAACCCTATTCAACCCAACAAAGAAGCGACCGATAGAGACTTTGATGCAGCCACCGAGTATTGTATTCAATACATTAAAGACATTGGCTTATTTGCTGGTTCACATAACGAGAAAAGTAATTACTTGGTCACGCTTTACCTTGAAAAGTATGGTTTGCCAAGAGACGATAGAAGAGTATACTTTGGTCAGTTGTATGGAATGAGCGATCATATTTCGTTCAACCTTGCTGCCGCTGGGTATAATGTAATTAAGTATGTGCCTTATGGGCCAATCAAGGCCACCATTCCTTATTTGATGAGAAGAGCAAACGAAAATACTTCTGTAAAAGGACAAAGTAGCCGTGAATTGACTTTGATTAAAAAAGAGTTGAAGCGAAGAAAAGGAGGCAGAAAAGAATTTGCCCATCAGGACAAGTTCTAAAAACGGAAGCCAAAAGGAAAGCAAAAAGCCTGACTTAGTTGAACTAGGTCAGGCTTTTTTAATGCGTGTTGTTTCAATCTTAATTATTACTTCTTCTAACGCCTTTTACTGTAATCACTGGCTTTTCAACAATTAGGTCATCAGGAATTTCTAATATTTCTATGCCTTCTTTAGTAAAAGTGCTTTTGACAGACGGGTGGTCTTTAAGGCTTTGCCATTCGTTTTCAGTTGGTAGTTTGAATTCACTTTTAACACTTCTGACTTCAAATACTTGTTCTGGTTCTATTGTTACATCAAGGTTAATTTCTTGCCCTTCAAAAATACGTGCTGAATCAAGGTGTGGCTGATAACTAGAATCGATTTGAACATCCAGATCGATTACAACTTCTTCGATTTCATCTACCAATACGGGTTCGACAACATCCGTACAAGCGTAGGCAATAAATAAGAGGCCTAAAATAGGCAGGGCGAGTAATGGTTTTAATTTGTTCATGACATTTGAGTTTAGTTTTTGAATCATTTTTAATCTTTTCTGAATAGGGTGTTCGTTAAAACTTGAAATCAAGCTGCTGTTCACTTTGGCCAAGGCGAATTGCAATAATGACCTTTCGTAATGCTTTGGATGGGTACGCTTCAATACTGAATGATCGGCTATATATTCATGCTGAAGGCGGATGGATTTAGCGTAGAAGTAACTAAAAGGATTGAACCAATAAACACATTTGAGTACTTCAAAAATGAGTAAGTCCAACGAATGTCTTCCTTCAATATGAGCAAGTTCATGGGTAATGATTTGCTGCTTTAAGCTTTCATTTTTGTTCAGTTCCTTGCCCACAAAAATGGTGTTGAAGAAGCTATAAGCGTCATTTCCTTCGGTTTCAATTACTTCAATTTTATTGTTCTGGAACGAAGGCCATTTGCCCACTTTTCGCTTCACGATAAATAATTTGAAGACGAGGATGCAGATGGAGACGATCAAACCAATCAGGTATATGGCTTCAATGGAAATCAAGGGGTTTCCTTGAGTAGCGATTTCTGATACCCCAATCTGAGTAGTAGAGGAGGCTTTAGCCGCTAAAGCTTTTACTGAAGTGAAAGCAAATTGGCTTTCGAAATTCAATAAAGGAATGAGCATTGAAGCCAACACCGTAAACACCAAATAAAATCTGTTGACGGAAAGTAACTTTTCCCCCCGCAGAAAAAGCCAATAGAAGCCATAAAAGCTTGCCAGGCAAATCGAGGACTCTATTAAATAGCTATTCATGGTCTTTTAGTTTTTGCATCAAATCTTCCACTTGTTCAGGGCTTAGCTTTTTCTCCTGCATCATAAATGAAAACAGCTTTTCGGCCGAGCCTTCAAAATAATTGCTCAAAAGTCCGTTCATCGACTTTTTGGTATAGGCTTTCTTTTTCACCGTGGCGGAATAAGAAAACGTATTTCCTACTTTCTCTCTGTTTACAAAACCTTTGGTTTCCAAAATTTTCAAGAAAGTACCCACCGTATTATAGGCTGGTTTTGGCTCAGGCATTTGGTCTACAATGTCTTTGATGAACATGTTGTCATGCTCCCAAACGATCTGCATTATTTGCTCTTCAGCTTTTGTTAAGTCTTTCATAACTCCTAATTCTTTCGGAAAAGTCTTAAAGTTTTCGGACAACTCCTAATTATTTAGGAGTAATTTTTTTCAATAGTGAATAGAGACCGCTTTTAATTGTTTAATAAATGTCGGTGAATGACTAAATTGCGCCTCGAAAAAAATAAAGCAATGCAGATTTTAAGCGAACAGGAAATTGTCAGAAGACAAGAGCGGGAGGAACTTCAAAAGCTCGGTATCAATCCATATCCTTCAGAAACCTATGAGGTAACTCACTATTCTAAGGGAATTAAGGAAGGTTTTGATAAGAATCCTGAAGGCTATAAGGAAGTGACCATTGCCGGTAGAATGATGAGCCGTAGAATTATGGGCTCCGCATCTTTTGCCGAAATTCAAGATACACAAGGCCGTATTCAGGTCTATGTAAGAAGAGATGATATTTGCGAAGGCGAAGACAAAACCCTTTACAATACCGTTTTCAAAAAGATTTTAAGCATTGGCGACATTGTTGGAATCAAAGGCTATGTGTTTAAAACACAGGTAGGTGAAATTTCTGTGCACGTGACAGAAATGACTGTGCTTACTAAATCCTTAAAGCCACTTCCATTACCAAAAACCGATGCAGAAGGCAAAGTACACGATGCCTTTACCGATCCAGAGCAGCGTTATAGACAGCGTTATGTGGATTTGGTGGTGAACCCTCATGTAAGAGAGGCTTTCATTAAAAGAACGCACATGGTAAACTCAATGCGCCAGTTCTTGGCCGACAGAGGTTACTTAGAAGTGGAGACGCCAATCCTTCAGCCTTTGTATGGTGGGGCAGCAGCAAGGCCTTTCAAAACACATCACAATACTTTGGACATGACGCTTTACATGCGAATTGCCAATGAATTGTACCTCAAAAGATTAATTGTAGGTGGCTTCGATGGCGTTTTCGAATTCTCTAAAGATTTCAGAAACGAAGGAATGTCACGTTTCCATAATCCAGAATTCACCCAAGTAGAGCTTTATGTGGCTTATAAGGATTACAATTGGATGATGGATTTAGTGGAGGAAATGGTAGAGAAAGTAGCCATTGACTTACACGGAACGACCAAAGTTCAGGTGGGTGAAAACGTAATCGATTTCCAACGTCCTTGGAAGCGTTACACCATGTTCGAAGCCATTGAGCACTTTACAGGAATTGACATTTCTGAAATGGATGAGGCTGAATTGAGAGAGACGGCCAAGAAACTTAAAGTGCCGAATGATGAGTCGATGGGTAAAGGAAAACTCATTGATGAAATTTTTGGTGAGCACTGTGAAGGCAAGCTGATTCAGCCTACTTACATCACGGATTATCCGGTGGAAATGTCGCCATTGGCGAAAAAGCACCGTACTAAAGAAGGTTTGGTGGAGCGTTTCGAAGCTATTTGTAACGGAAAAGAAATCTGTAATGCATTCTCTGAATTGAACGATCCAATTGATCAAAGAGAGCGTTTTGAAGAGCAGCTTGAGCTGGGCAAAAGAGGGGATGATGAAGCCATGACCTTGGATGAAGATTTCCTTCGTGCCTTGGAATACGGCATGCCGCCAACCGCTGGTTTGGGCATTGGTATCGATCGATTGTCGATGATTATGACCAACTCAAAATCGATTCAGGATGTGTTGTTCTTCCCTCAAATGAAACCAGAGAAGAAAGCCAAAATGGCTACGGATGAAGAGTTTGTAAAAGAAGGCGTTCGATTAGAACTGGTTCAAATTCTTCGTAAACTGAACATCAATACCATTGCGCAACTCAAAGAACAAACGGCTTCTAAACTGCTCAACGATATGGGGGGTATGAGAAAGAAGCTCAAACTTCAAGAGGTTGCAGCCGCTAGCTTAGAAGAAATAGAAGGCTGGTTAAAGTAATATTTAACCCAATCTAAAAATACAGAAAGCCATTTTGCGAAAGCAGAATGGCTTTTTTTGATGTGTTTATGGGTTAGGGTTGTTGTTTAAAGGTTGTAACAACAAACGTTATGAGCCGCTATTTAACTTTTCAAGATCTTGCTTCCCAATAATGGTCATTATTTCAACGGTGCCGTTAGCAACTCTAAAATAAATACTGTCCGAACCTGAAACACATCTGCGGTATCCAGTTTTTATAAAATCCACCGATTCGAAAGAGAATGGCCTTTCTGCGATATTTTCAAAAGCCGTAAAGAAATCATTAAAATATTTGTCCGCTTGCTGCACTCCAAACTTACTCACTCCAAAATGATGGATTCTAATTAAATCTTCTTTGGCGGTGTTGCTCAGTTTGAATTTAGCCATTCAGAAGTGACTTTGATTGAGCTAAGATTTGCTCTTTAGAATCTGAAGTAAAACCACTTTTCTCAGCTTTCTCAATTTTCGATTTTATCCAATCAATTTGAGTTTGTTGCTTGCGCGCTTGGCGAATTAAGTCATTCACCAGCTCACTTTTGCTTGAATATTCGTTGCTATCAACTTGGGCTTTTAGCCATTCATCGTTTGGCTTTGTGAATGAAATACTCTGTCTAGACATTTGGTAGTTTTGGTGTAAAATTACACCAATATCTAATCAACTTCAAATTGTTATATAATTTTTGGTGGCTTAACAGTGGTTGGTGCTCGTTTAAACTCTTAGAAAACTGAACATTAATGCCATTGGGCCACTCAAAGAACAAACGGCTTCAAAACTGCTCAACGATATGGGGGGTATGAGAAAGAAGCTCAAGCTTCAAGACTTGCAGCAGCTAGCCTAGAAGAAATTGAGGGCTGGTTGAAATAACATTTAACCCAATCTAAAAATATAGAAAGCCATTTTGCGAAAGCAGAATGGCTTTTTTTGATGTTGATATGTGTTTAAGGTTGTTGGTTTGGCAGACTTACAAGTAACCACAACCCTGTGATAACCCACTGAACCAACTAAGTGTTATACACAGTTTTTAAACCAATTATTGTCCAATAATTTTTTCTCCGATTTCAAATGAAATTTCCATGTTAGTACCTTTAGGGAGATTGTGTTTGTGAGTAAACTTGTTTAAATCATGAAAAACTAAATTGAGAAATGTACTGTCAGTATTATCCATTTTGATTTTGTAAGTAGTTTTTCCGTCCCTTTGAAAATCAGAATCGGGTAAAATTTCATATTTCATGAAGCACATCATTAGAACTAAAAAGAATCCTTCATTTCCCTGTTTAGGTAAAAAATATGATAGCCCTATAGTGTCATTAAAAATTTTTCGCACCCATTTTTTTACTTCTGGTATTTCAGGTAATTCACGTTTATCAAAATCATAACCAAGTATTAGAATCTCTACTTTACCTCTTAAGTTACTAACAAGGGTAGGGTTTATTTGAATTCGATTTAACCCTGCTATTAATGAATTATAATAATTGCTTTGAATATCTTCTTTCTCAATGAGAAAGATCAGCCTCTCAGACTCTTTAAGTCTTTCATTCTCTTCCCAAAAGTGATTGAGTTGAGAGACATAATCTTTAACTGGACTTACGTATTTAGTTAATATTTCTCTTGAGTCTTGTTCTAATTTTTGATTAAATGGGATTGTGATTTTCCAATTTTCACCTGCTTTTTCAGTTTGCATCGGGTCACAATAGCACCAATAGACTTCTTCTTTTATATCGTCAACTAAAAAGACCACCACGGGAATATCATGGTTTAGATAATAATTTAAATGACTCATGTCATCTCTATATACCCATCCTAAGTTGTTTTTTTCATTAAAGTATGAACCTCCTGTTTTTACTTGAGAGGCTATAGTTTTACCTGTGACTTGTCCAAATTCAGTTATTAAGTCTAAATAAGCATCAATACCAAAATCTGTCTCATTATGATTTGGTCGTACAATCCACCCTAATTTTTTTTGCACGATGTGTGTGAGAATTGTAAGGCCATTGTTTCCTTTCTGAGATGTTGATTTGTAATAAGGAAAGTCCATTTTCTATACTGATTAATTTAAAATTAGTCGATGGTTTTCAGTTGTTTAACAAAGGTTGGTTTTAGATTAAAACAAGTTTCGTGTCAGTTTCTATTTTGTGTTAGCTTTTGAAATCAATTTGGAAAGGTGTGAACTATTGCTTTTTTCTAAAACAATCAGTCCAGTTCTCCCCAATTGCGGCTAACGTTATATATCCACTACATTTTGGCGTCTATATCTCATGTAATTTATCAAAAACTTCTTTATAGTGACTAACTACTGGCGGCTTGTTGATGAAGAACACCAAGAAGGGCGGAAATGTTGTTTCGTTCTCATTCATTGATTACAGAACTTTATAAGATGCAGCAGCCTCTATCCATTCTCCTTTAGGGTTTTGCATGTTGAAATGAAAATCGGGCATCTGTTTACGTAGTTCTATATGTACGGGGCCATTTGTTGACCAATCTTGGTTTTCATATCGTGCGCTGATAATGATTATTTTAGTTGTTATCGAATCACCAACGATTTGTTCATCAAGTTCTACTACTGCTGATTTATCTCCACGCTCAGAGTCAATAAACATAAGAACTGTTCCTAGCTTAGAACTCACTTTTGGGTTTTGCAGATACTTAGGTTCTTAATCGTACCCGCCAAATAGTTTAATTCTATCTCCAATGGCTAATTCTTTTTGACTTTCCATAGGTTGGGTGTTGATCTCCGTTCGTTGTTGCCCTTTGAACTACAGCTAAATAGCAGAAAGCAGGACAGGATATGAATGAGCATCTTTTTCATTGTGGCTTTGTATTTCGTAGGTATAAAGTTCAACGTTAAATATCCGCCAAATTTATACCGTTCATATCCCACGTAATTTATAAAAACTTCCTTTTAGCGACTAACTAATTGGTGGCTTGTTGGTGAAGAACACGAACAAGGGCGGAAAGGCGGTTTGTCTTTTAGTCTAACCTCTATCATCTATCACCTAAGATATAACATATTAAAAAATCAATTATCGAAGAAGCTTCTTCTGCGGCTTAGTTTTAAATCTTTAAGGGCCGAAGCTTTGATTTGAATATCGATAGAGTAGGAGGTAAATCGGCCAAATGGAATCCAGTTGCCGCTTAATTCCCAGCAGCCGAGGTCGCGGTAAACACCCAAGGAGCTTTGTGTGAATTCTTTTAATTCTACATCGTAACCCGTATTGAAAGTGAGTTGCCACTTTTCAGAGATGGCCACCTGACCATTCATTCTGATAGACTGACGTGTGGTGGTGGTAAATTTATTGTTGAATAAGCTCTGACCAAAGGAGTAATTATAACTGAACCTAATATTCCATGGCACCGAAATATCAATGTAGGCATTGGGGTCGTCAAAATACTGAGGCACCCGCTGTTGATTCTTCATTTCTCCGTTGTTCAAAGTGCCATAGCCATCGTCAGGGCCGTTATCAAAACCACCATCAAGTCCACCTCCCTCAATAGTTGCTAGGCCGCCAGCTCCAGTGCTTCTCACCGATGAAGACGAATTGTTGCTCGATGTCTTGGAGTTGAGGTTTGTACTTAGGGAAAAACGTCCGCTCCTAATCTTTCCAATGCCCTTTCCTTGGGTCAGTGCAACTACGTCCAATCTTCTAACTATATCTCCTTCGCCATCATTGGTGGTCAGGTAAGTGTATGGGTCTATGGTCATAGCCGCGCTGAGGTCAATTTTTTTCTTGAACAGGCTAGTTCGAGCGCTAATGTTATAGTCCGAAAGGTTAAACGAATCTGCCAAGAAGTTATAGTTGGTAGAAAAAGATAAATTTTCAAAAATTGACACCTTTTCCGATTTGGCAGTGTCACTTCTTACCTTCATTTCTACTTTGTTATTTAAACTAAAGCCTATGGATGCTGATTCTCCTAAAGTTGGGCTTCCAAATGCAAAACCGTTGTATTTAGATAAAAAGCGATAAACTGGTTCCCCCGTTGAGGTGGTGTCTACTTGTATGTTTTTGTAATAACCATACTTTTCTTGACCAAAATCAGGGCTATAACTGAAACTGAGACTAGGATACATGATATGTCGTATCGATTCAATTTTACTGCTGGGTTTGAAGTTTTTGATGCCGTATAACTGAGTATTAACACTAACACTTGCACCATATGTAGTGGCCCTAGAAAAACCGTTTAACGTATCAATTCGGACCGCATTTTCATCTTCTAAATAAGTGTAATCCAACTCTTCTAAATACCATAGTTCTTGAAAACTGACAGAAGGAGAAACATTGAAATTTTCTAGTAGAGGGAATGAAGTAGAAATAGGAATTGAATGCCGTGCTCCGTTTTGAGCATTTGCAAATAACTCAGGAAGTTTGGCAAATGTAACGGCAATGGTGTCGGCCTCATTGGTGCTGTTAGAAATATCGAATCCAGCTGTATTTGGCCTCACCAAGTTGGTGATCTTATTTGATGTACTGAAGGCCCATGAGAAAGAAAGCCTTTTTAGTGCTTCTTGTTCGGCAAATGAAAATGGCATTACCCTGGTCATGCTCAATGAAAATTCGGGCAAGGATACATCAAGAATGTTCGTTTGAATGTTCTGCGAGTGGCGTGCGCTTAAACCATAACTGAATTTGTTGTTTGCGAAACTTCCCGCTAGAGATATGTTGGAACGGAATTCTGAACGGATATTATTCTGGAAATTCTCAGTATTGATGTTGTTGTTATTGTATGAACTCGTTCCTGCATTTACACTGGCAGAGAAACGTGTTTTACCCTTGGTCTCGGGTCTATGGGAAATGGAAACCCAAAAGTCATTTGAATTTAAAGGGTTTTCGTCTATTTCCGGGGTTTTGCTCTTACTGAACTTTAAGTCTACACTGCCGCTATATTTATAGCGCTTTTTATAAGTAGACCTCACATTTAATCCGAAGCTACCTTTGGAGTAATAGTCACCAGTTACAGCTGTTCTTATGTACTCGTTGTTGCCAAAGAAATAACCGCCTTCGCGCAAGAAAATTCCTCGCACCCTTTCTTCACCATACTTTGGGAAAAGAATCCCTGACTGCGCATCACTTTTAACATCTGGAAAAAAAGCAAAAGGCAAAGCGAAAATGGTGGGGATATCTCCAATATATAGTTGTGCAGGCCCAGTAATGATTTTATCCCCTGGAATCACCTTGATTTTGTCGGCCCTAATGTAGGTAGTGGCGAGAAGGTCGGCACAAGGAATAAATTTGCCACCCTTAATATATGCACTCCCGTCTTGGTTCTTTTTGATTTCTTCGCCCGAGACGTAGCCTTCATCTTGCTTGGTAACTACCCCGGTAATTTTTGCACGGTTAGTTGCGAAATTATAGCGAATGCCCCGAGTTTCATATACTCCACCCTTGTCTTGAAAAACAGGTAGGCCAATCCAGCTGCCTGTAGAGTCTTGTACTCCTTTAGCAATAAGCTCATTTTGATTTCGGTCAATAATAATTTGTGCAGCATCTAGTTTAATATCACCATACTCTATGTAAGCATTTCCATATAAGTACGTTACATTCGTAGCAGTTTTGGTAATGATCGAATCTTCTGCATAGTACAGAATTGTAGTTTCTATGCCGTTATTGTTGATTTTGAGGGTGTCTGTGCCAACTGGTCTGGTTGTTGTTGGGCTGGTGCCGAGTGGAGTGGGTTCGATTTTAACAGGATCATTCTTTAAACTTCCTTCTTGGGCCCTCAGGCCAAATGCCGTCAGTAGTAAAACTAATATGAAAGATATGTTTTTAACAGAGACCAAAGGATTTTTCGCTTTATGGAAAAAATTCAGATTTTTGTGTAAAGGTATTCTAATAACCATTTCTATGCGAACCAAAGTAAAAAATAATAGAGTTGCTTTCCTTGTTTTATCATTGGCTTTAATAGTTTTTGCTCCATATCAAGGGATGTCTCAAGCTGCTAAGCCTAAATTTAAAGTAGTGATTGATCCAGGGCATGGCGGAAAAGACTCTGGTACGCGAGGGAAAAATTTGCTCGAAAAAGATGTTGTACTGGCCGTTTCCATGAAAGTTGGTGCGTATTTAAATGAACTTTTAGACAACGTTGAGGTTATTTATACTAGAAAAACTGATGATTACAGCCATCCCAAAGTTCGTGCCATCATAGCCAATGATGCAGATGCTGATTTATTCGTTTCTATACACGCCAACGCAATGCCTGCAGGCAATGAGGGGGTTTATGGAACCGAAACGTACGTAATGGGAGTAAAAAACGAGGGTGGAAATTTTGAGGTAGCCAAAAGAGAAAACTCTGTAATCTTGTTAGAAGAAGACTATAAAGAGAAGTATCAAGGCTTTGATCCTACCTCCCCTGAAGTAAATATTGCTTTTTCTATTATGCAAGAAGCCTATCAAGAAAACAGTATTCTTTTAGCGCAAAATGTTGAAGATCAGTTTTCTAAAAGGGCAGGGAGGAAGAGTAGAGGGGTGAAACAATCAAGTTTATGGGTATTATGGAATACTTCTATGCCTAGTGTTTTGATAGAACTTGGTTATCTTACAAACCCAAAGGAGGAAAGGGAACTCGGTTCGGCCGAGGTTCAAGAATATTTAGCCTCAGCAATTTTTAGAGGAATCAGAGATTATATTGACTATTTGGAATCAACAAAATAGATAGTGGCAAAAGGAAGAGAATTTAAGGTCGGTTTATTTGCGGTGCTCATGTTGGGCTCACTCTATATAGGTTTCAACTATTTAAGGGGGCTAGATGTTTTTTCCCCGTTAAACACCTATTACGTTACGTATAGTAATATCAGTGGCCTAAGTAAGGGCGATAGAGTAATCCTTAACGGACTGAATGTTGGGACTGTACTTGAGCGCAAATTTAGCTCTGATACTTACAATGAAATATTGGTGACACTCGCCATAGATAATACCATTAAAATGAAGGAAGGCACGGTAGCTAGATTGGCTAAGCCTGATATTCTGGGCGCACTAGAAGTTCAGTTAATCTTAAACCCTAATGGGGAGAGGGTACTTCAGAGCGGTGATTTTTTGGGTGGTGAAATGGACAGAGGTATTGCCGAAATGATTACGGAAGAAGGCCTTTCTGCAGCCAATAGCCTTACCTCAGTAGTGAATAAAATCAATGATGTACTGGAACCATTTGCTTCAAGAGCCGACACCATTGCTTTGGCGATAGACAATTTTAAGTACTTTAGTGATAAGCTGGTATATATGACCGACTCGGTTAATGTTGCTATGGAGCAAATAAAGTTAAGAATAGACTATGTCACTGATTCCATGGTGGCGGCAATGGGAGGGGTAACGCCTTTACTTGCAGAGTATACGAAACTAGGTGAAAAAATGAATGCCATTGATATTGAATCTCGACTGATGCGAATGGATTCGGTCTTATTGGGAACTCAAGAGTTCATGAGCAAACTAAACTCTAATGAAGGTACGCTAGGGAAGCTGATGACCAATGACTCATTGTACAATGCACTGAATAGTTCTATGACTGATTTGGATAGTCTGTTCATAGACTTAAGAGAGAACCCTAAACGCTATGTTCATTTTTCAATCTTTGGAAGAAAGAACAGACCCCCAGCAGACAAGAAGAAGAAATAAAGTCCTGAGCGATTAACTTCTTTTTGATATCATCAATCTTGGGTTTACTTTAGATTAAAGGTAATAACACATACTCCCGGTCTTATCGGGCTAACACTTGCATATGGATATTGATTTCAATAAAAACGATGACACCATGCGCCAATTGGTGTATAGACTCGATGAAAAACTCAAGGCAGTAAAATTGGGTGGAGGCGAAGAAAAGATTGAATCTCAGCATAAGAAAGGCAAACTCACCGCACGCGAAAGAATTGAATACCTGATTGACGAAGGAAGTGACTTTTTAGAAGTAGCGGCCTTTGCTGGCGATGGCATGTATGCCGATGAAGGCGGTTGCCCTTCTGGAGGTGTTGTGACAGGAATAGGCCAAGTGAGCGGCCGTGATTGCATGATTGTGGCCAACGATGCGACAGTGAAAGCTGGCGCCTGGTTTCCTATTACCGCCAAGAAAAACCTTCGTGCCCAAGAAATAGCCATGGAAAATCGCTTGC
Source organism: Roseivirga sp. (assembly GCF_034669765.1). Lineage (GTDB taxonomy): Bacteria > Bacteroidota > Bacteroidia > Cytophagales > Cyclobacteriaceae > Roseivirga. The sequence continues at coordinate 29,482 of NZ_JAXMOQ010000005.1, read as the reverse complement.
CGGTGATCTATTTGGTAGACAGTGCTGGCGTGTTTCTTCCTATGCAGGACGAAATTTTCCCGGACAAAGAACACTTTGGAAGACAGTTCCGGAACAATGCTAAAATGTCTTCAATGGGCATTATTCAGGTAGCCGCCATTATGGGTAGCTGTGTTGCAGGCGGTGCTTATTTACCCATTATGAGTGATGAGGCTGCTATTGTAGACAAGACTGGATCCATATTCTTAGCCGGTTCTTATTTAGTGAAAGCCGCCATTGGCGAAAGCATAGACAATGAAACCTTAGGTGGGGCAACCACTCAATCTGAAATATCAGGCGTAACCGATAATAAATTCCCCAACGACCAAGCTTGCTTAGATTACATCCGCAGCGTCTTCGATAAAATTGGAGACTTCGAAAAGGCGGGTTTTGACAGAAAAGAGCCCAAGGCACCAAAAGAAAACCCAGAAGAAATTTATGGCATTATGCCAGACAGTAGGGTAAAGCCTTACGAAATCAAAGAGATCATCAAACGCATAGTAGATGACTCAGAGTTTGACGAATACAAAGAAGCTTATGGCAAATCTATTGTTTGCTGTTATGCCCGAATCGATGGTTGGGCTGTAGGAATAGTAGCAAATCAGCGATTGATCGTAAAGTCGAAAAAAGGGGAAATGCAGATGGGTGGAGTAATCTATTCCGATTCAGCCGATAAGTCTGCCCGATTTATTATGAACTGCAACCAGCGAAAAATCCCATTGGTCTTTTTACAAGACGTGAGTGGTTTTATGGTGGGTAGCCGAGCAGAACATGGTGGTATTATTAAAGATGGAGCCAAAATGGTAAATGCCATGGCCAATTCTGTGGTGCCAAAATTTACCATCTTAATTGGTAATTCTTACGGAGCAGGCAACTATGCCATGTGCGGAAAGGCCTATGACCCACGATTGATTTACGCTTGGCCAACGGCCCAAATGGCGGTAATGAGTGGGGCAGCAGCAGCCAAAACATTGCTTCAGATTAAAGTGGCCTCCTTGAAAAAGCAGGGGAAAATAATTGAACCCGAAGCGGAGAAAAAACTGTTAGAAGAAATCACAGACAGCTACAATGAGCAATTGAGCCCATATTATGCTGCTTCCAGAATTTGGGTAGATGGCATCATCGATCCTTTGGACACCAGAAAGGTGATTGCCAAGGGAATTCAAGCGGCCAATCATGCACCAATTCGTGAACAATTCAATGTAGGGATCATTCAAACCTGATAATGAACGAAACAGAAAACCTGAGTAATAAAGAATTAAAAGCACTGATTTCGTTGCTAGAAGATGATGACGCTGAAGTAGTTGATCATGTAGAAGGTAAGATCAAGTCGCTCGGTACGCACATTATCCCCTATTTGGAATTTGAATGGGAGGGGAGTTTTAATCCTACTGTGCAAAAGAGAATTGAAGAACTGGTGCATTCACTTCAGTTTCAGTTGTTGAGAGAAAAACTGGAGGCCTGGAAAGAAAAGGAGGGTGAAGACCTACTAGAAGGAATGTGGTTGGTGAATACCTATCAATACCCCGACTTAGAATATGCCGACCTCAAGAAGCAATTAGAACAAATTTATTACGAAGCATGGCTAGAGTTTAAAACAGAGGATCACCCTGTTGATCAGGTAAAGGTTTTGAATTCGGTCATTTTTAACAAACTCAAGTTTGGGGCGAATACTAAGAATTTTCATTCGCCCGGAAACTCAATGATGAGCGTGGTGCTTCAAACCAAAAAAGGAAATCCGGTTTCACTTTGTATCGTTTACGCTTTGGTTGCCCAAAAACTGAAGCTTCCGATATACGGAGTGAATTTACCGAACCTCTTTGTGCTTACTTATAAGCAAGGAGAAACCCAATTCTATGTCAATGCCTTTAACCGTGGGCTGATTTTCTCCAGAAAAGAAGTTGACGATTATGTGGCCAACTTAAAACTGACGCCTCAAGATCAATACTATGAGCCCTGCACGAATATCGATATGGTGGTGCGTGTATTGCGGAATCTTTCTATTGCTCATGAAAAACTGGGTAACACCGAAAAGCTGGAAGAAATAAAGTCTCTTATTGATATTCTAGCAGATAAGGCCATTGATTTAGAGTAATACATGGTTTTGTATTTCTTGTATTCATAATAATTCACAGGTCATACTATTTAATTACCAAAACCCTCGGATTTACAGGGTAGAGCCATTCTATTCCGCGTGAGGTGATTAGCGCATCGTCTTCTATCGGTACTCTCAATTTCTTCCCTCCCCATTCTGGTATTTTGGTATAGGCAAAAAACTCGATAGAGATAAGGTTTGAAGGCTTCAACTCATATTCTATTCTTACTGGATTCCAATAAGCGATAGATGGGCCTATCCCATGGCCCCAGTTACCAACTGAATGGGAACCAATAATCACATCAGTCATATCCAAATCGGTAAACTCATTAAAGCCTTTCATTTGATTAAAACCAGCTTTGGTCAAAGCTGCATATACAGTGGTCTCTGCTTGTTTAGCCGTTACGCCAGGCTTAATCGTTTTCTGGATAATCTCACGTACTTTGATACTTTGGTCGAAGGCGTTCAAAATACCAGCAGGCACCTTGGTTTCTCCTTCTTTCAAAACGTAGGCCATCCGCTTCATGTCTGTATACATGTTCATAAGGCCCACTCCCCAGTCAATCATAAGTACATCTCCTCTTTGAATAATTCGATCCGATGAGGTGGCTTCTACACCATTTGGCCCAGTGATATAAACGGATGGCATTCCAAAAGAAGAACCTAAATTATGTTTGAATTGCTGCTCCTTCATCCACCAAGCTACATCTTCCAAAGTGGTAACTCCCGGTGTGATTACTTCATTCGACAAGGCCCTTTCTGCAATGGTATAGGAGAGTTCTCCAGCTTCGCCATAAATGGCAATTTCACTCGCTACGCGTCTTGATCGGAAATCAGAAACCAGCTTTTCTGCTGACACAAAACGATCAGCGTATTTCTTTCCTAGAATTTCAGTCAACTCTAAATAGCCAGAATGGGTAAGTCCATCCGCACCACCGATGTTTTTGGAAATATTAAGGCCAATTCTTTTAGGGTCACGGGCAGAAACGAACTCTTTTAGTTCATCAACCGATCCAAAATAATCATAAGCACCCCCTTGTTTTAATAAGTAGCCATCAATTCCCAGTGATGCCCTTTCGATTCGGTCTCCACCGCGATCAGTGAAAATGTAATAGCCACCGAATGAACCAACATAGCCTTCGCCCATATCCGTATAAAGCGGGTCGAGGTTACCTTCACGGTTCATGATAATCCACATGTCGATATTGTTTTCTCGCATGGCCTCTGGCAAAACTAAGTCGAACTTATCGTTCCTGACTTGATTCAGTTTTCGCCACCTGCGCATGGCTTCTTGGCTATAAGTGAGACTGCAAACTAAAAGGAGAAGTGAGCTGAGTAGTGTTTTCATGGTTGATATGATTTGAACCTTCAAAATACTGATTAAATTCTAATCCAGCATTGTACGCTACAGATTCGAACCATCCCTCTGAGATTGCTCCTCTTGTCTACTAATTGACCCAAGTTTTAGATTGACAAGTGGTTAAGCCCTTTGCGATACAATTGTTAAATTGCTGTACCTAGTTTTTTCAACCTTAAAAAAACCTATTATGCATAAGTTCAGAGTGAAGGCAGTTTATATGCTGTCTATTGCCTGTTTGTTTTCACTATCAAACCTAAAGGCACAATCTTCCCCAGCAGATTTACAAAAAGCCGCCAACGGCCTTAAACTCCGAAGTGTCGGGCCTGCAGTGATGGGTGGGCGTATTTCTGACATCGCAGTAAACCCTAGTGATGGCAGTAACTGGTTTGTAACAGCGGGCTCCGGTGGGGTTTGGAGAACTAATAATAGAGGGATTACCTGGAAGCCAGTTTTTGATCGTCAAGCCTCCTATTCAATAGGCACAGTTACCATTGACCCCATCAATACGAATACGGTATGGGTTGGTACGGGTGAAAACGTAAGTGGACGCCATGTCGGCTGGGGCGATGGCGTTTATCGCAGCAGAGATTCGGGCGAAACATGGGAATCTATGGGGCTAAAGAAATCCGAGCACATCGGTAAAATTTTAGTCGACCCAAGGAATAGCGATGTGGTTTTTGTAGCTGCTGAAGGCCCATTATGGTCAGCAGGCGGTGAACGTGGTTTATACAAGTCGAAAGACGGTGGTAAAACATGGACGGCCACACTTCAAATAGATGAAAACACGGGGGTGACAGATGTAGAATTCGACCCTACCAACCCTGATGTACTTTATGCAGCGGCTTACCAACGCAGAAGAAAGACATGGTCGCTCCTCGCGGGCGGGCCACAATCAGGAATTTATAAGTCAACCGATAATGGTGATACTTGGAGAAAACTATCTACCGGGTTGCCAAAGGGAGACCTAGGTAAAATAGGCTTGGCAGTTACACCTGCTAACCCAAAATTGGTGTATGCCACAATTGAGGGAGATAATTCGAATAAAGGATTTTACAAATCAAGCGACAAAGGCGAAAGCTGGGCCAAGCAAAACAGTTATATATCAGGAGGAACTGGACCACATTATTATCAAGAAATTGAAGTGTCGCCAGTAGACGAGAATCTTATTTATCAGATGGATGTATTCTACCAAGTGTCACGTGATGGCGGAAAAAGCTTCGATAACTTGGGCACAGGACGCGAAAAGCACAGTGACAACCATGCTTTATGGATCGATCCTGCCGATGGCAATCATTTAATTTCAGGTAATGATGGTGGACTTTACGAGACTTTTGATGAAGGCACCACTTGGCGCTTTTTTCCTAATTTACCGATTGCCCAATTCTATAAAATAGACCTCGATAATGCCTTGCCGTTTTATAACATCGTGGCCGGAGCGCAGGATTTGGGTACACTTTTAGGCCCTTCTAGAACCACCAATACCGAAGGTGTTCGCAATCAAGATTGGTACGTTCCATTAGGAGCCGATGGTTACGATGCGATGTTCGATCCTGAAGATCCAAATACGGTGTATATGGAAATCCAAGGGGGAGAGCTGAACAGACTGGACCGAAAAACCGAAGAGGTCATTAGCATAAAGCCAACACCCGCTCCGGGCGAGGCGCCAGAAAGATTTAACTGGGACAGCCCAATTCAGGTGAGTGCTTACAATAGTAAAACCCTTTATTTTGGTTCTCAGCGGGTGTGGAAAAGTGAAGATAGAGGTGATTCTTGGAAAGCCATCAGCCCAGACCTTACCACGAATACGGTTCGATATGAATTAGAAATGATGGACAGGGTGCCAAGTGTAGATGCGCTTTATGATAATGGCGCTATGTCTCTATTCTCAACACTCACTTCCATTGCAGAATCTCCATTGAACAAAGGCTTGTTGTATACTGGCTCTGATGATGGGTTGATTCATGTAAGTGAAAACGATGGGCAGACATGGAAGAAGGTGGCGAGTTTGCCAAAAGTACCTGCCTTGTCTTTCATTAATGATATTGAAGCTTCTCGACATAATTCGAATATGGTTTTCGCCATTGCAGATGCGCACAAACAAGGCGACTATAGCACTTACCTATTCATGAGCAAAAACCGTGGAGGGTCATGGCAATCAATTGCTGGTGATATACCTGCCAATACTGTGGTATGGTCGATCAAGCAAGATTATGTAGATGAAAACTTGTTGATAATTGGTGCTGAAAATGGCATTTACTTTTCGCCAAACATGGGCGTTAATTGGATCAAATTGGGCTCGGGCGTGCCCACCATCGCTTTCCGTGACATTGAATTACATGAAAGAGACAATGACATTGTTGGGGCGACCTTCGGAAGGGGGATTTATGTGCTCGATGATTATACACCGCTAAGGTCGATGAATAAAGTACTTGCGGCTAAATCTAACGCACTCTTCCCTGTGCGTGATGCATGGTGGTATTTGCCAAATACGCCAATGCAGGCCAATGGAATGCCATCACAAGGCTCAACAAGCTTTAAAACTGAGAACCCTGCTTTCGGTGCTTTAATCACTTATTACCTAAACGAATTACCGCAAACGGCCAAAAGTAAAAGAACCGCTACGGAAAATGACTTGAAAGCCAAAGACGCGAATATTCCTTTCCCCGGATGGGATCAATTGGGGCTTGAAGGGCAAGAAAGTAGTGCCAGCGTTTTATTGCTCGTGCGCGATGCCAAAGGAGAGGCCGTTAGATGGTTAGAGGGCGCTTCTCAAAAAGGAGTACATCGTACTAATTGGGATTTAAGACTTCCTGCTTCTGATCCTATTAGCTTAAGCCGCCCGACTTTTCAGCCACCTTGGGCAGGTACACCACAAGGGCCAATGGTGGCTCCTGGTAAGTACAGCGTTGAACTTTATGTGTTGAACAATGGCCAATTGCAATCGCAAGGTGCTCTGCAAGAGTTTATGGTGAAGGCTGCACCAAATACAGCGCAGGGAGTGAATTATGAAGAAGTAGCCGCTTTCCAAAGAAAGGGCAATGAACTATCGAGACAAATGGGTAATGCGGGCAGAAGATTGAGCGAAGCCAGTGAGAAGTTAAGGTTTATGAAAGCAGCGCTGCTCAAAACCCCTGGTGCCTCGCCAGCATTATTTGAGCAGTGGGAAGCTCTGGGTAAAGACTTGGCCAATTTGCAGAAAGGCCTCAATGGAGATCGGACTCCTGCTGCTTTTAATGAAGCGACATCGCCATCCATAAGGTCGCGTTTAGGAACTGCCATGGGAGGAAGTGCTGGCACCACACAACTGCCAACTGCCACTCAAAAGAGAGACTTTGGTCTCGCTGAAACGGGTTTCAATCAGTTCAAAGGTCAAGTGGAGGCTTTCTATAAAACCTTAGAGGCATACGAAGTCGCGCTTGAAAAAGCAGGTGCGCCTTGGACACCGGGAAGAAAGAATTAAGAAGCAATCAATGAACTAAAGACGCGCGGGGAGAAATCATCGCGCGTTTTTTGCTTTAGCTTGTGATAATATTACTTAGCTATAGAGCTAAACCGAACCTGTTTATTTAAGGTGAATTATCGTTACCACGTCCCCCTTGGCCAAGGGGGTTGTGGATTGATTGCCTCGTCCTGAAATAGGTTGACAGGTTTAACATTTAATCCTGGCATAAGTTAACAACAGAATTCAAGGTTGTACCAAAGCGAGCGTTAAGTCATCCTGTAGGCCCCGAGATTTCGGGGTTTTTCAGTAGTGTAGATTTTTACTTAGGCGGACAGTATTTGTGGGTCAGGCTAAATCCCCCTAGCCCCCTTTTTCTAAGGGGGAAGAAGGCTACGGCTGAGCTGAGGTTGATGTTTTTGCTTTAGCTTGTGTTAATATTACTTAGCTATAGAGCTAAACCGAACCAGTTAGTTTGACAGGTGAGTTGTCGTTACCACGTCCCCCTTGGCCAAGGGGCTGGGGGATTGATTGTCTCGTCCTGAAATAGGTTGACAGGTTTAACATTTAATCCTGGTATAAGTTAACAAGATGATTCAAGGTTGCACCAAAACTAGCGCTAAGTCATCCCGTAGTAACCTTTTTAGTAGAGGAGATTTTATACTCAGGAGGACAGCATTTGTAGGTTATGATAATGTTGTTGGTAGGCTTATCCTTCTCACTATTTCTATTTAATAATTAGTGAGAAGGTAAGAAAAAAGCGCAAACCTAATGACTTGCGCTCACATTGCTACTTCTTAATATACGTGCCTTTGTAGTCGCCTTGCTCCAAAGTTAATTGCGTTCCATCTGATGAAAAAGTATGTGACCTAGACTCCACATAAAGCTGTTCAAAGACAAACCTATTATTTCCTTTATAAACCAATGGCTCTTTAAATTCATTTTTGATTACGAGCACTAAGACGTTTTTGTCTTGGATGAAAACCAACGAGTCATTGTCCTCTGGCGAAATGTAAATACCAGTGAACTTCTTCACTTCTTCCTCAGATGCCTCAATAGGCGCATCATTGAGGTATAATTTCAAAACCTCGACAAAAATTTCATTGATGTTATTGTCTTTTGTGGCGTTGGAAGCAATTGTGATCGCTAACTTTTCATTGGCGAAATAGATCGCTGTAGTTTTGTATCCATCTAAAGTGCCACGGTGACCAAAGCCCTGTCTGTCATTTATTTTATAGCGGGCCAAGCCCATTCCATATTCATCCTCGACTGTTTTCATTAACGCGAGGCTTTGAGCAGATACTATCTCTCCAGCAAAAAGTGCCTCCATAAACTTGTTGACTTCGCTAGGGCTTGAAACAATAGAACCCGCTCCTTTGGTAATTGACATATCCGTTTCTGGCAGTTTTACCCATTCTGTGTTGTAATCATAAGAATAAGCTTCATTGTTGGTCAAGCTTACGGCCTTGGCGGCATAGGTGTTTTTAAGGTTTAGAGGTGTCCAAATCTTTTCTTCCAAAAGCATTTCGTAAGAAGCCTTATAAACTTTCTCGAGAATTTGAGCGAGTAAGAAATAGTTGGAGTTGCTGTACTCACCTTTACTGTCGGGGGCAAAATCACTGCCTAAAGCAGAAATCAATGCAAGCATCTCTTCGGGTGATGTATACTGAGTATGGTAGTTAAAAAAAATTGGGTCACTTGTGAAATTAGGAATGCCGCTTCGGTGCTGTAATAGCTGAGCGACCGTAATGTCATTGGCATTTTCTACTGCTGGGAAATAACTTTCTATGGTCTGCTCTAGTGTGAGTTTATTTTCTTCAATGGCCTTGAAAATGAGTACCGAAGTATATGTTTTAGAGACAGAGCCAATGCGGTACTTGGTATTGACATCTGATTTCTTTTTTGTTTCGATGTCATCAAAGCCAATGGCCATGGTGTAGATGGCTTCCCCCTTATGCGATAAGGCAATGCTTCCCATAAACGCCCCACTTTTTTCATAGGCGTTAAAAAGGCTGTCAATACTGGCTTTGTAAGCGTTCGGGTCTTTGGGTGCTAATTGCGCAGTGTTTTTGTCTTGCGAACAAGAAAATAAGAGTGTTGTAATTGATAAGATGAGTAACAGTTGTTTCATTTTTTCCTTTGGTTTATCATTTTAATGTTTTCCGTATACGGACAACAAGGAACTAGGTTATGCAAAGTACTAGTTAATAAAAATATTAACCTGTTTTGGGGAAGGCTTTCATGTAGATAAGATGTGGTTTTTAATCAAGGAGGAGAGTCCTTGAAATCATTTTACTGCCGTACTTAAACTTGCGTTAAGTCATCCCGTAGGCCCCGAGATTTCGGGGTTTTTCTTAGAGCAGATAAGGGTGCGTTCTTAATAAACGGACAGCGTCCTTGAGTTCATATGATGTCGCAGGATATGCCTAAGGGCAGATAAATCGGAGAACCTGCGACAATGGAATCATTACTAATGATTCGGTGATTTTATGATGTCATGCCTAACTACCCCACAACCTCCCTATTCACCTTTTTATCAAGCTGAATAAAAAAGAGGACCAAGAGATTCACCACAAAACTGATCATCATCAGCTGCAAAAACTCGCTGTGCTCGTAAATCATGAAGGTCATAAGGGCATAAAAAATGGTCAGCCCAATAATGGACTCCTTCATGGAATTAGTGCTTTTGAAAACTTTTCTCGGAACCAAATGGCTCACCAAAGGAATTAGCACAAACCAAAAAACAACCATGCTGGCCATGTTCCATCCAATTAAAAGTGAGAATGGAATTAAGATAATAACCATAGCCAAAGGGATGGCGAGCGTGTTTTTGATATTCGTGTTGGATTGATTTTTCATAAGGCTTGGTCTTTACATTGGCAGATATGCGATTTCCTTAATGGAATGGCAAAAAGTGAATGTAGGGAATATTTTGCTATTATTTATAGCGATTACATGTTTGGTAAGGCTTTCAATAGGCCAAGCAGCAATTCAAGTCGGCTTCTTTTAACCATTGAACATTAAACACTGAACTAATACCACTTTCTATAATTTGGCCATTGGCCCGTTGTTGGGGATTAGGTTGGCCTACCACCAATTGGTCGGCAAAAATGAGTTGCGTTCGGCCATGGAGTTTATATAAAGCTTCTTTCGCACACCAAATTTGAGTCAGTTTGTCTACTTGGTTTTCAGCCCAAGGCTTTTCAGTAGGGTGGAGGAATTTATGAGAGATGCGGGTAATCTGATCACGGTCGTGTTCAATGTCAATTCCAATGGGGCCCGTTAAGCTGTAGGCCGCAGCGCCAAAATCCTTGGTGTGGGAAATTGAAATCCCAACACCTTCCAAGCTAATATGCGGTTTGCCAAAGGCATCTTTGTTCACCTCGTAGTCTTGATCGGGGAAAAGTATCTTCAAAGCCAAACGAGATGAAAGCCACTCTCTTCTTTTCATTTCTACTTTGAAAGTCGCTAATACTTCGCTTTCTGCCCGGCTAGGCTTGTAAAGCTGGGTAAGTTCGGCTTCCGATTCCTCAATTTTCCATATCGCGAAGCAAACTTCTTCTGTAATATTTGCTTTTAGAAATAAAGGCATGAATTATTAATTGCTTGAGCAGGTTGAATACTTAGTTTTGTATCAAAGCGAAAGATAATCCTTTTCAAAAGCTATGACACAAGTAAGCGTCAAAAAACTGAATACTGTAGGCGGACACCAAGACTGTGTCTACGTGCTGGAGCGTGGCCCCGAACCTCATCAGTTTTTCTCTGCTGGGGCCGATGGCGTGGTGGCACTTTGGGATTTAAACGACATGGAAACGGGCCGCATGATTGCCAAAGTACCCAGTTCGGTGTACGCCCTCTGCTATTATCCTGAAAGAAATGCGCTAATCGTTGGTCAGAACATGGATGGCTTGCACATTATTGATTGGGAGAACAAAAAGGAATTGGGCTCCATCAAACTTTCACCAGTGGCAATTTTCGATATCAAGGTAGTTAAGGATAGAATCATTGTAGCACAAGGTTCAGGCGAGGTCTATATTTTGGACATCAAGACTTTAGAAAAACTGCATGTGATTCGCGATTCAGAAATGAGTGCCCGAACCTTGTCTATCTCTCCGTTGAATGGTCACTTGGCAGTAGGCTATAGTGATAATTCGGTACGTATTTACAGACTCAAGGATTGGAGCTTAGTCCACGAGATTGAGGCCCATAATAATTCTGTTTTCTCCGTACGATACAGCCCTGATGGGCGTTTCTTAGTCAGTGGAAGTAGGGATGCGAAGTTGAAAATATGGGATGTTATTGACGGTTATACGCTTAAAGAGTCCGTTGCAGCCCATATGTATGCAATAAACCATATCGAATTTAGTCCTGATAGCAAACATTTTGTAACTTGTAGCATGGATAAGTCTATAAAGGTCTGGGATGCATCGACTTATCAACTCCTTAAAGTTATCGACAAGGCACGCCATGCTGGGCATGGTACTAGCGTGAATAAGTTGCTTTGGACAGCGCATAACGACCTATTAATTTCGGCCAGTGACGACCGAAGTATTTCCATCTGGGACATCAAATTTTAATTTTTCCGAGCAATGAACATTACACCCTTAGAAATTAGGCAAAAGGTTTTCGAAAAGAATTTTCGAGGTTACGATAAAGACGAAGTAACTGCTTTTATGACATCCCTGTCGGTTGAATGGGAGAAACTCCAAGACCAAACTAAGGAGCTGAAGTATAAACTAGAGTCTGCCGAAAAGGAAGTACAGAAACTTCGTGAAGTAGAAAACTCTCTCTTCAAAACCCTGAAGACAGCAGAAGATACGGGCGCAAATATGATTGAGCATGCTACCAAAACAGCTGACCTTCATATGAAAGAAACCGAAATGAAGGCCGATGCAATAATGAGCGAAGCCAAAAGTAGGGCCAAAAATATTATTGAAGATGCAGAAAACAGAGCGAGCGAAATTGTAGAAGACATGGAGGATGAAATCCGTCAGTTAGAGCAAGTATTCAAGAGCCTGAGCGCCAATAAGAGCTCAATGATGTCGGAGTTGAAAATGTTGACTTCTGATATTCTGGATAAGATTAAAAGACACGAAGAATTTCCCGCGGATATTAAACCCATTTTAAAGGAGGCGAAGAAATTTAGCCGAGAGGTGAATGAAACCAACGGGGAAGAAAAGGTAGTCCATGAAATGGATAAAAGTCCCGAAAAATTAGCGGCTGTACCTGAAGAAGAAATAGAAGAGGACTTGACTAATGTTTCTGATGAGCTTGAAGAGGAAGTCAATGAGTCAGCAGAGGGCTTTCTTGGCGCTAATGTTAAAAAAGACAATGAGCCTGAAGATGAAAATGTTGCTTCTGAAGATAAAAAAGGATCGTTTTTCGATAGAGTAGATTGATATGAATACCGATAAAGTAGCCTTAGAGGGCATGGAGTTCTATGCCTATCATGGTTTTTTTGAGGAAGAAAGAAAAATCGGAAACCGTTATTCAGTTGACATTGAAGTGACCACGAACTTTGATAAAGCCGCTCAGCAGGATGATTTATCTGGCACCGTAGACTACGTTCAGCTTTACGAGATTGTGAAAAACAGCATGGCCACCCCAGCCAAACTGCTTGAAAAACTAGGTCAAGAAATTATTGATGGTGTCTTCGAGCGCTTTGCTTCTGTTTCAGAAGTTAAAGTCAGTGTAGCCAAACACAACCCACCCTTTGGCGGTATCTGTGCCAAATCAAAAGTTACTTTGGAAAGAACCCGGAGCTATCCTTAGTCATTACTTAAGTTCATTTGTCACCGTTAATAACCTGTGCAATACAAGCTCTTCGTTTTCGTCATTCTGAAGAAGTTTAAAAGGCGATAGACTTTTAACGCCTGAAAGAATCTGTCGATTTATTGCAGCAATCACAACAGACTGACTCTTACGTTCTCGCTAAAAAGAGAGCCCTCAGAGTGAAGGTCATTTTTTTGTCATTACATTCTCTGGTGGTAAAACCTTTTCCTCCCCAACCCTCATCCAAATGACTACAATCAGCTAACTTTACCAGCCCAAATAAACAATACCCTTTTGACAGAAGCCCAAAAATCCATTCAACATCTAGTTCAATTATTGAAGGTTGAAAAAGAGGAAGATTACGCGCAATACGAGCGAAAAATGCTCAATACTTCCATCGAAGAACGTAGAAGACAAGGCGTAACCTGGTACCCTGTGCAATTGATGAATCGCTACATAGGTACAGGAGAACGCTATACTTTAGAACTTGATCGCACTACGCATTTAGATCAGAATCACTCTTTCCAGGTGGGTGCAGTAGTCAGTGTTTTTTCTGGACATGGAAATGAAGCCGAAGCCGTTTCAGGAGTCATCAGTTTTTTACGCAGAGAAAAAATGCGCGTGGCCCTGAATGTAAGCGATCTTCCTGATTGGCTTAAGGACGGTAAAATCGGAGTCAACTTATTGTTCGATGAAGGTTCGTATCGCGAAATGAACCGTGCTTTGGAGTTAGTGCTTAAAGCAGATAAAGGAAGAATAGCAGATTTAAGAGAGGTGATGTATGGCGCCAAACCTGCAGAGTTCAAAACGGGTTACGAATATCAGTCTGTAAACTTAAACGCTAAGCAGAACGAAGCACTCACCAATATTTTTCATGCGCGAGATGTGGCCATTATTCATGGCCCTCCCGGCACAGGGAAAACCACCACTTTGGTAAATGCCATTAAAGAAGTAGTCAAAACTGAAAAGCAAGTATTGGTTTGTGCACAGAGCAATGCAGCAGTCGATTTGATTGTTGAAAAACTCGATAGCCTTGGTTTGGATGTATTACGATTGGGCCACCCCGCCCGTTTAACACCAGAGGTAATTGAGAACAGCTTGGATGTGAAAATCTCCAAACACAGCTATTTCAAAGAACTCAGAGAGGTCAGAAAGAAATCGGGTGAATACCGAAAGTTGGGCACAAAGTATAAACGTCAGTTTGGACGAGAAGAAAAGCTTCAGCGTGATTTATTGCTGAAAGAATCGCGATTGCTTCGCCAAGATGCCGATAGAATTGAGTCACAAATTACGGAGGACCTGATGGGCAGGGCAGAAGTAGTGGCTTGTACTTTGGTCGGTTCCACTCACCCTTTGGTGCGCGATCGGGTTTTTAAATCCGTTTTTATTGATGAAGCCAGTCAAGCACTGGAGCCAGCCTGTTGGATTCCAATTCTGAAGTCGTATCGCGTAATTATGGCGGGCGATCATTTGCAATTGCCTCCCACAGTAAAATCACTTCAGGCAGGAAGGGATGGTTTGGAAGAAACCCTGTTCAAAAAGGCCATTGAGCTTACCAAGAGCGATGTAATGCTGGAAACCCAGTACAGAATGCATCCGCACATCATGAAATTCTCCAGCGACTATTTTTATGAAGGAAGGTTAGAAGTAGCCCCAGAAATTTTACTTCGTGATAAGGAATTGGAAGGAGCGAGGTTCGAATTTATCGATACCGCTGGCTGTGGCTTTTTGGAAAAAATAAAAAAGGAAACGCTCAGTACTTACAATGAAGAGGAGGCAAAACTCATTATTCAGCTTTTGAGTAAATCCATCACTGAAGGACAGCGTGTTGGAATTATTGCGCCATATAAAGCACAAATTGAATTGTTGCGCGACTTACTTCATGCTGAAGAATTACTCGATCCGTTCAAGGAGGATATTTCGGTCAATACGGTTGATGCTTTTCAAGGTCAAGAGCGTGATGTGATTTTCATCAGCTTGGTAAGGTCAAACGATAAAAGCGAAATCGGATTTTTGAAGGAATACCGTAGAATGAATGTGGCCATGACCCGAGCCAAATCTAAGTTGGTAGTTGTGGGTGACTCGGCAACTTTGGGTAAAGACACTTTTTATAATTCAGTGATTGATTATGTTCAAAGTATTGGCGGTTACAAAAGCGCCTTTGAGTTTATGTATGATTAGGTAGAAATAAGTGTTTTCTCATTTTTTTTTGAATGATTTTTCATTCCCGTGCAACCCCGCTTACCAAGAGGTAGTCTTTCGGAAAACTCAAAACCATATAAATAATGAAAACACTTAAAATCACTCTTTTGGCTTTCATAGCCTTAGTATTCACCACCACGGCTTATAGCCAAGAACGCATCACGAAAACTTTTTCTGGAATTGAAAATATCAATCTTTCGACCGCTTCCGGTAACGGAACGATCAAAAGAAGCAACAATAGCGAAGTTACTGTTACGGTGGAATACACTTTCGATGAAGATATTTACAAGCCTATCTTCGAACAAAACGGATCTACTTTAAGGGTTGAAGAAAAATTCGAAAGAAGCCGTTGGAACAGAGGATATGCCAGATGGACTTTGGAAGTTCCAAATGGGATTGACCTGAATTTCAAAACTGGCTCTGGAAACATAGAAGTTTCGGGCGTGAACATTAATGTGATTGCCAAGTCTGGTTCGGGCAATATATACATCAAAGATTTGGAGGGCACTGTAAGTTCAAATACTGGTTCTGGAAACCTTGAGTTTTCAAACATAAAAGGTACTCACAATGGAAACACTGGTTCTGGGAACATTAGAGTCGACAGGTCTGAAGGAGATTCTGATATGAACACAGGTTCAGGAAATGTTAGATTAAGAGATGTTACAGGTGCATTTAAAATGAGTTCAGGCAGTGGAAACGTGATTGTAGAAGGTGCCGCAATCAAAGGTAATTCTCGCTTTAGTACAGGTTCTGGTAATGTAGAAGTGGAGCTTTCATCGGCTTTGGATTATGATTTAAACCTTGGTACAGGATCAGGAAATGCTACTTTGGACTTCAATGGTAGCCAAATTTCAGGTGAATTTATTATGGAAGCTTCTTCTAAAAACAGCATCCAAGCCCCATTCAGCTTCGATAGAACTTCAGAAAAAGGAAGACGCTACGTGAAAGAAGCGAAAGTGGGGAACAAAAATATATTGGTAAAAATCAGCTCAGGCTCAGGCAGAGCAGTAGTCAGAGACTAATATCAGACCATTTTAACCAACAATCTGATTTTGGGGTTGTTGGTTAAAACTGGTTTTATCCGCCTTGGTTGGGCGATTTTCAAAAAAATTAAAGACCAAGTGTAACGCTCACTTACTTTTTAAGTCTTTAAACAAACATCATCTCAAAACAACGGTCAAAATGCTCAAAAACTTCATTTTGGTTACCCTGCGCAATTTGCGTAGGAATAGCCTCTACTCATTCATTAATATTTCTGGTCTTTCAATCGGGATTGCCTGTAGTATTCTCATTCTACTTTGGGTGAAAAATCAAACCTCGTTCGATAAGTTCATTCCAAAGTCAGATCGTCTGTACCAGGTTTGGGTCAATGCCGATTATAATGGTACGATTAACAGCTGGAATTCGGTGCCATTGCCTAGTTATGAGGCAATGAAAAATGCCGATGCGAATATTGTCAATTCGGCAGTTTCAGGCTGGGGTGGAAACAGACTGTTAACCGTAGGTGAAACTCGCCTTATGCAGGATGGATATTTTGCGAGCAATGAGTTTCTGGAAATGTTTGAATTCCCAATGGTGATAGGCGATCGAAGTGAGGTACTAGATGACCCCGCTTCTATTGTAATCTCAGAAAAATTATCAGACTTACTTTTTAAGGGCGCAGACCCGATTGGTGAATTGGTTCGACTGGACGATGCGAGTACACTAAAGGTAACGGGTGTTTTCAAGGATTTACCCCAAAATTCTTCCTTCCAATTCGATTACGTTATACCATGGAAGCACAGGGAGGCGATCGAAGAATGGGTAAGAGATAATAAAAATAACTGGGGGAATTATTCATTTCAGGTATTTGTAGAATTAACCGATCCGGCTTCTGAAGATAAAGTGGAGGCAAGCATTAAAGATATGCTCATAGAAAACGGGCAAGATGATATGCCACGTGCGTTCTTTCTTCACCCAATGTTGCGCTGGAGGTTACACACTAATTTTGAGAACGGGAAGGAATCTGGCGGAATGCACGAATACGTGACTTTGTTTACAGTGATTGCGATGTTCATCATCATTATTGCCTGCATTAATTTCATGAATTTGGCCACGGCCCGCTCCGAAAGAAGGGCGAAAGAAGTTGGGGTACGGAAAAGCTTGGGTTCAACTCGCTCACAATTGATTTTTCAGTTCTACGGAGAGTCACTCGTAATTTCATTGATCTCATTCGTTTTGGCGCTTTTCTTAATGCAGTTGGCCCTACCAGCCTATAATAACTTGGTCGACTTGAAACTCTCGATTGATTATACCTCTTCTGAGTTTTGGCTTTTTGCATTGGCCATTATTTTTCTTACTGGCGTTATTTCAGGAAGTTATCCTTCCTTGTATTTATCTTCTTTCAACCCAGTTAAAACCCTAAAGGGGAAGGTGAATATTGGGAAGAATGCCAATACACCGCGTAAGGTTTTGGTGATGCTTCAGTTTGGGTTTGCAGTAATTCTGGTCATTAGCACCATTGTAATTGTAAAGCAAATTGACTTGGCTAAGAATAGAGACTTGGGCTACAGTCAAGAAGGACTTATTACCATACCGTATACCGATGCACTGGCGGAAAATTATAATGTGCTGAAAAATGATTTATTGGCTTCTGGGGTTGTGGAATCGATCACCAGGTCGAACAGTGCTGTGACAAGTATTAACTCGAACAATTTTTTAAGTTGGCCAGGAAAACCAGAAAGTCAAAAGGTGCTTTTTGTAACCATTGCTACTGAGTATGACTATGCTAAAACTGTCGGTGCGGAAATGCTATATGGAAGAGATTTCTCCAAAGAATTTGCTTCAGACTCAAGTGCCATTGTAATCAATAAAGCAGCTCTTGATTTGATGGAACTGGAAGATCCCATTGGAACACAGCTTGATTTATGGGGTGGAAAAAGAACATTGATTGGGGTAATTGACAACATATTGATGGGGTCGCCCTATGATGAGGTGAGGCCATTGTTTATGGTTATGGATCCAGAATGGGTTAACGCCATCACTGTTCGGTTGAGTGCCACGAATGACTTGAGCGGAACGATGAACACGGTTCAGGAAATTTTTGAAAAGCATAATCCTGCCTACCCATTTGAATCGCGCTTTGTGGATGTGGATTTTGAAAGAAAGTACACAGAAATCAATCTGACAAGAGAACTTTCTATGCTTTTCGCTGGCCTTACAATTTTTATAACAGGGCTTGGTCTATTTGGCTTGGCTTCTTACACTGCTGAACAACGCATTAAAGAAATTGGAATCAGGAAAGTGTTGGGTGCATCGGTGAGTAACCTTGTTGGACTAATGTCTGTAGACTTTGCTAAACTCGTACTTATAGCATTTGTAGTGGCGGCTCCAGTTGCTTATTTCTTACTCGATAATTATTTGCAGCGCTACCCTATTCGTACCACAATTGACTGGTGGATTTTTGCCATTACTGGTGCAGTGGCATTAATTTTCGCTTTAGTAGTTGTCGTCAATCAAGCCAGAAGAGCAGCCTTGGCGAATCCAGTAAAGTCTCTGAGAAGCGAGTAAACGAATGAAATAATGAGGGAATGAAAGAAGGAAACAATGAATTAATGCTAGTATGAGAAAAGAAATGGAGGAATGGGTTAAGGTGTAAAACCGAATCTGCTCCTTCATTAACTCATTAATCCCTTCGTTCATTCATTCCTTAATCTCTGTACCCAATATTATCCACCGCAATTACGCCTTTGGGGGATTGATCGAAAACTAGCCTTAAGCCAGTCCATTCAAAATCAGTGAGGTTGGAGAAGTCTGAGAAAGGAATTTCGAAAGTTTCCATGGCCAGCTCCCAGTTGTTGCCAAAGTTGCCATTCATTGCCTGGAACTTCATATACTTGATCTTAATCTTGGGCGCTATTTTTTTATGTTCTGAAAGGGTAGTAGAAACCACATCTCCATTTTGACTGAAAAGTTCTATGGTGAAATTCAGTTCATCATTGTCTTCCATTTTAATTTCGCTGTCATCGGCCCTAGCAAATGAGAATAGCAACGTGGAAGTGGAATCAAGGGAAACAGGCTGATTGAAACTCAGTGTATAGCTTTTTTCAACAGATGAAGAGTCATTGTTCCAACCAATAATGGCGGCATTGGTACCCTGCAAACCATTGTCTCTCATTTTCAAATCTTGCTCGTACCAAACATCTAAGTTCTGTGCCGAAATAGTGGCTACATCATCTTTAGTGGTGGTGACTGTAATGTCCTCTTCATAATCTACCAAAATCTGGTTTTCAGAAGCCTGAAAATTATTGACATAGACTACATCGGGCAGCCAATCTTTGGCAGTGGCGCTATTATTAAATACAGGTGCGTATTCGGTTTTTTGGTTGAAAACATAATCTGTAAAGGCTCCAATATAGGTTTTAGCGATTTGACGTTGTTCTTCACCCGTCATCAGCGGTGCCGTATTCATAAACCAACTGGATGTTCCACCAAAATCATGTCTCCCCCAAGTTGAATTGAACTGGCCGTGGTTGGCCTGATTTGCATACAAACCTGCCTTTATGCGATGAACAGAGTCTGTATAGCTAATGCGTTGGTATTGACGAAGTCCAAAGAAACTGGCTTCATCTGCATCATAAGCTCCTTGAATGGAAAGGAAGTTGATGTTTTCTAAATCCAATCTTCGAAAGTAACGAGCATCGGTGGGCGCAATGGCAACAATGCCTTGGATTCCAAAATTGAAATCAAATTCAACCAAAGCGTTATCTGGAAAATGGCTTAGCTTGTTATAAGCTGCAGCAATCGAAACGGCTTCCCCGCCCCTCGAATGCCCCATGAGGATGATATTGTCCATGTCAATTCTTTCGAAAAAGTCAGAAGATTCGTCACCGTTCCAGTCTCTCCATTGACTCAAGTGCTTCAAAAGTAACCAAGCCCTGGCAGGCATTTCTTTTCCTCCAAAATCACCAGACCAAGTTCCATTGATGAAATTCTCATCTACCGAAACCGTTATAAATCCTTTGCTGGCCATTAGTTCACCCAAATAAGCATAACCAGGATCGGAGTAATCTTCCATCCCATGGTTTCCGTGAACTATTAAAACCAAGGGTAACTTCCCTTCTTTTTTCGGCATCCATGTGCGGCCATTGATGGGGAATTCCTTCATTCCAAAACCCCAATAACGCTCTCTCCATTTGGCTTTTTTGCCTGTCCACTCTGGGATAATGAGTGAAGCATCGACCGTTTTTGTTTTATATTTTACTTCTTCAGCATATTCAGGCCTGCGTTCGTCAGTTCCGTTTCCGTAAGTAAAATAATCGAAATCGTAATTTCCTTTTTCTCCTGGGTTGGTAATTCCCATTTCAGAAAGTAGAGGGACTTTGGTTTGCTCAAAGTCTATAGGGTGAGGGTTCGACCCTTCGTCCATCAATAAGTAGACAGGGTAAGCAATAATAACCAGTGCAATAATGACGAATAGGCTATAAAGTCCTTTGTTTTTAGTTCCTCGAATGAGGTTCATTAACGAACCTGCCAAAAGCACCATAGCGAAAATGGCAATGATCAATGAATTTTGCACCAAGGCTCCAGGCCAGCCAAA
Source organism: Roseivirga sp. (assembly GCF_034669765.1). GTDB lineage: Bacteria > Bacteroidota > Bacteroidia > Cytophagales > Cyclobacteriaceae > Roseivirga. The sequence goes on along the minus strand of NZ_JAXMOQ010000005.1, from coordinate 9,018 downwards.
ACGCATGTAATCGGCCAAGTGAAAAGTAAATAGGGTGGCCAAAACCAAAGAAACGGCAATGGTCGGAATTCCTTTTATCGCTAAATGTAATACCGAACCCGCCCATCGGAAAAGATAGAAAGCCAGCAAACCAACAATGATATAGACTGGAATTTGCAGGTAAGGCGAAATTCCATTTCTGAAAAATAGTCCTCCAATAATCATGAAAGACAATGAAAGCAGGAGTAATCCGTAAAAAGCGCCTCTAATAAAGAGTTGGGTTTGAGATAAGTTTGAGCCTTTTGGTAATTGATTTACTGACCGTAATCGATTGAAGAAGGATGCCATTCGCTAAATTTTAAAGTCTAAGATTGCTGGTTTCTGAAATAAGCGGATGAAAAAGTGCGCTTAAACGAACTCAGGACTTAATATAAGTGATTGACTTTAATGTGCTTAGCGAAAATCTGTAAACGGTATCGAAAGACGAGGTTTCTAATCGTTTGAAGTTAGTTTAATGTCATGACTTAGGTCTTGAAGTAGTTTGACCTTGCTTTCAAAAACTTCTGTCTTACTTAATAGTACATCGACTTCCATACTACAGGCAATTTCAAACGTCTGGTTGGTGATTTCTAAATCCAACTCTTTAACCAAGCGCTGCACCTCGTTCATTTCTTCATAAGGAAAATCAATGGTGAAGCTTTGGGTGATGGGTTTTTCGATGATTTCATTTAGGTCGAGCGCTTCGGCAGTAGCAATTTTATAAGCGCTAATTAAGCCACCAACTCCCAGTTTGGTGCCGCCAAAGTAGCGAACGACTACCACCAAGGTATCGGTAAGTTCCTTCGATTTTATTTGACCAAGAATAGGGTCGCCAGCCGAATGGTTGGGTTCACCATCGTCATTGGCGCGGTAATGTTCACCATTTACACCATATATATAAGCATAACAGTGGTGGCGTGCATCGTAATACTGTTTGCGGAGAGCTTCTAAGTTTTCCTTCACTTCTTCTTCGTTCCGAACAGGAAAGGCAAAAGCTAAGAACTTGCTGCCTTTTTCTTTATAAAGCGCTTCTGAAGTTTTCGAAATGGTTTTGTAATAGTCGGCACTCATGCCCAAAACTAGCAATAGATTTTTGGTCTGCTTTACAATGTGGCTAAAAAGAGGTTGTCAGCTTAAGAAAATTAGTTCAGGCTAAACTCGTCTCCGTCTAAATAGATACTCAAATTGATATCCTTTGTACCCAACTTAGTGCCTTGTAGTTGAGCGGCCTGGCCTTGCGCATCAAACACCAGTACTTGAGATAAACCAACTACCTTCACCTTATCTCCCGAAACCACAATGGCCGTAGATTCATCAATCCCAATGCATTTTAGGTTCGGATTTTCCATGGTCAGGCTGAGTAAACGATTAAAGCGACTACGTACGACAAAGTGCTGATCGATGATGGCATTTTTAATAAAGCCGAGCCCAACAGCCAAATCAGTATTTCCCTGCTCTATTACTTTGAATCCACTATCGTCAGGACGAAGAAGTTGTGTGCCCGTAATCATTTTTTCGCTCATTACAGCCGCTCCCGCACTGGTGCCAGCAATCATATTTCCCTTGTTAAAGCTTTCCCAAATGGCTTTTTCTATTTCGGTGCCCGCCACTACACCCATAAAACGGTTTTGACTTCCGCCAGGAATGTAGATCAGTTTTGCGTTCCGAACGGAATCTAGTTGCGCTTTGGTAGGTGCTTCACCTTCAATAAAGTTAATAGCGCCAACGGCTGAAATACCATTGTCTGTAAATTGCTTTTTGCCTGATTCAATAGCACGGTCGGGCAATGTGGTAGCCATGGGCAAAACCAAAGCATAACCGCCTTCTCTAATCCCAGATTCATCAATCATACTATTAATAAGGGAAGCTGGCCGAGAGCCACCTCCAATAATAAAGAGCTTTCCTCCCGAATATGTGGTTTCGGGTTTAGTCTTTGTGTCCGTTTGGGTACAAGAACCAAGAGAAATAATGAGTATACAAAAGAGTAATGCGGAGTAGATGTTTTTCATAGGGAGGTTTTTCTAACTGAAAGGTAGATTCAACCTAGCCGCATTACAATCAATCCTTTACCAACGGTTTGCTGCACTTATTTACCCAGCCAGCGTGTTAGGTTGCTGCTGTCTTTGGTTTCTTCTACTAGGTAAATGGGAAAATAATTTACGCCATTGGGGCTAAGTTCTGCCTTCAGCTTTCTTCCAAAACGATTAATCTCAATCTCTATATCGTTTTCGTTTTTGAATAAATCGGGGCTGTAGTTCAAAACTTCATCTTTCAAACTTAGTACCCGCTCTGCTGGAGAATTTGCCGCAATGGCATCGATGAAATACCGACCATCTTGTTCTACTAATTTCAATCCGTAGATTTTCTCCTCAAGCTTTTCAGAAGGCTTTAGATTGAAACTCAATCCAAACTGAGGAAACAATTTCCTCAATTCATTTTCGAGAGGAGAGGTGCCAGAAACGTAATTCTCAAAGTAACCCTGAAGAGAGGACCCGTATACTTCCTCACATGTATTTTGATAATCTTGGTAAGTGTATCCAACCTGGTTCTTCCCAAATTTTTGCCACATCAAACGCATTACATCATCTAAACTCCTTTGATGATCAGAACTCAATCGAATCTTCAAGTCGAGAATCAAAGCCAATAAAGCGCCTTCATTATATATAGATACTTTTCTTCCAGGTACGCCTTTCTCATACCCGTCTAGCCATAAGTCGAACGATGAGCTTGCTACGGACATGTTATTTCTGCCTTCATTGAGGTAATGTCTCTCCAGTAGTTTGTTAAGTTCTCCAAGGTATTCTTCAAGACTAAAAACGCCACTTCGCTTTAAAAATAGGTCACCATAGTAGGTAGTCACGCCTTCAGTGACAAAACCAGTTTCATGGTAATTCTCATGCTGAAAATCGTAAGGCGTCATTTCTTTAGGTCGAAGCCTAATCACATTCCAAGTATGGAAAAGTTCATGGCTGCTTACACCTAGAAACTCCTTATAAAGAGGTCGGTCTTTTAATTCTTCAGCAGGGCCAATCGTAATTACAGTAGAATTCCAGTGTTCAACTCCGTGGTAGTGCTTATATGGTAAACACTGATAAATGAAATGGTAATCTGGTGACGGAAATTCGCCCATTACTTTAATTTGAAGCTCGGTGAACTTGCGGAAGTCTCGAATCACTTCATCATCGATTCTTGGTAACTCTCCAATAATCCATAAATCGAACGTAGTCGTAGAAACCTTGTATTCAATTTTTCTAATTCTTTTGGCTGCCACCAGTGGGCTGTCCACTAAATGATAGAAACTGTCTGTCTCAAATTTATGAACCCCTGTTTGAGTCAAGCCCGTAGCAAATTGGTAATCTGAAGGGACTTGAATTTCTACTTTACACTTTTCATTCAATCGTCCTTCAGCGTAAATCAAGCAATTGATAAAGTTCAGGTAAAGCTGCTCATCGTCAAGCCATGAATTACCCGCATCCATCTGAAATGCATAATAGCTGTATTTCACTTCAATCGTTTTAGAAGAGCCTGCTGCAACATGCCATTGATCCTTTGTCACTTTCTCGCAGCTCAACTCAATACCATTTTCATCATATGCTTTTAGGTTAAGAATATGCTTCGCGAAGTTTTGAATCGTATAGCGCCCAGGTCGCCATGAGGGTAGGAATAGATTCAGTTCTTCGCTATTAACATCACTCAGGCTGAGTGTGATGTCAATGATATGCTTGTTAGGATTGGTGTAGGAGATTGAATATTGCATACGCTAAAGATAAAGTACCTATATATAATTTCAATTTGAACGCGGATTTACTTTATTAAAGCTGTGTGGATATCAACAGAATCGCTACTTTTGCCACCTGTGAAGCGAATTAGCGTTAATGTCAAACAATTTAAAACTGACGTTGGCAAATCAAAAAAAGCTACCTATCTTTGCATTCCTTTTTGGAACAGATCAAAAGAATTTAAAATATAATGAAAAGAACATTCCAACCTTCGCAGAGAAAAAGAAAGAACAAGCACGGCTTCAGAGCAAGAATGGAATCGGCTAATGGTAGACGCGTTTTAGCAAGTAGAAGAGCTAAGGGCAGACATAAGCTGACTGTTTCTGACGAGAAAAAAGGCAAGAAGTAATCTTCTCCTAGGTTGAGGTTTTGTTCATTTAGAACCTCTAAGTCATAGAAACTACCCAATTGACATACAATTTCCCGAAAGAGGAAAGATTGCATAGCAAAAAACTAATTCAGGAGCTTTTTGAAAAAGGCTCCTCTTTTTATTTGTACCCCTTTAAGGTAATGTACTTGCCTTATTCCCCTGAAAAACCTGTTGATCAATTTCTAGTTTCCGTAGCTAAACGGAGATTCAAGAATGCTGTTGACAGAAACTTGATCAAGCGTAGGGTAAAAGAAGCTTATCGTTTGAACAAACACCTTCTTTTACAGGCTGAAGATCAGTCAACTCCTGCCTTACTCATAGGTCTCGTCTATACTGGTAAAGAAATCCATGATACCAAAATGATCGATTTCAGAATGAAGAAATTGATCTCTCAGCTCACTAAAATCGACATTTAGTTCGATAAACTCCCCAGTGGTGTAGAGGTATATACACACTTAGTTCTTCCTGATCCATGAAAAATGGCAGTTCGGGTGTATTCATGAACTTTTATAGTCTTGGTACGTTATTTTCTATATAGATATCTGAAAATCAATTACACTTAACTTAAATTTTTAGATCATGAACAATACAGCAAAAATAATCACAGGAGTAGTAGCCGGAGCAGCAGCAGGACTTATAACAGGAGTTTTATTAGCACCAGACAGTGGTAAGAAAACCCGCAAAAAAATTGAAAAGGGAGCAAAGGAATTAGCATCAACAGCAAGCGATGCAATTTCTGAAAAAGTGGGTCAAGCAAAAGAAAAGTACAATGAGACTATGGAAGTAGCTAAAGGAAAATATAACACTTCTCTTGATACCGCTGCAGAAAAAACGAAAAATGGCGTGGATAAAGCAAACAAAGCACTTCACGCTTAATCGAATAGGATTTATATCCATCACATAAAACCTTAGCCATTCGCTAGGGTTTTTTTATGCATTCTAGTCACTAAACCATATATTGAGGCATTCAGCCGAATGAATAATTTGAGTAAACAAGAGTAGCATTCCTCCGTTGTAATGCAAATCAACAAACAATTGTATGGCAAAGGTCAAGTTTAAGAAACGATATCTGGCACTTTCAGTAGTGATAGCTTTCGGTCTATGGTCATTTACTGCACCTCAAAACGATAAGTATTTCGAGATTCTTAAAAACCTCGACATTTTCGCCACTATGTTTAAGGAGGTCAATGCCAAGTATGTGGATGACATCAACCCAAACACTTTCATGAGAAATGGAATTGATGGCATGTTGTCCAAGTTAGATCCCTACACAAATTACTATTCTGAAGACGAAATTGAAGATGTACGCACTGAGAACACTGGAGAATATGGTGGCATCGGTGCTCAGGTAGCTTTGCTGGATGGGAAAGTGATGATCGTTATGCCAGATAAAGGCTTTTCTGCTGATAAAGCTGGGCTAAAACGTGGTGATGAAATTATAACGATTGACGGTTTGGATGTGAAAGGTCAGTTCGATCGAGCCAGTGAATACATCAAAGGACAAGCTTCAAAGAAAGTAGCTATTGAAGTGCTTCGCGAAAATGTACGCAAACTTAGTTTCTCCGTAGCACTGGAGAAAATAGACTTACCAAATGTCCCTTATTTTGGAATGGTGAGTAGTGACGTGGGCCTAATAAAACAGACAGGTTTTACTCCAGATGCATCGAAAGAAGTGAAATCTGCTTTAAGGGAATTAAAGAAACTAGGAGCAATCAAAATCATCTTGGACTTGCGAGGAAACCCTGGAGGTTTGCTCAGTGAGGCGGTGAATATTTCTAACATATTCATTCCTAAAGGAGAATTGGTGGTAACCACAAAAGGAAAACTTGAAGAAACTAACGCTACCTATAAAACCCTGAATACGTCAACAGATGAGGAAATTCCCTTGGTAGTTTTAACTTCTAGTATGAGTGCTTCCGCCTCTGAAATTGTTGCTGGAGTAATGCAGGATTACGATAGGGGTGTGGTGATTGGTCAAAAATCTTACGGAAAGGGCCTTGTCCAGCAAACTTTACCGCTTTCATATAATTCTCAAATGAAAGTTACTATCGCTAAATACTACACACCAAGTGGCAGATGTATTCAGGCATTAGACTATACACATCGGAATGAAGATGGAAGTGTGGGTAAGGTGGCAGACTCTTTAAAAACCCTTTTCAGAACAAAAAACGGCAGGCCCATGTATGATGGTGGAGGGATTGATCCGGACTTTTTGGTAGATAGTAAGGGGTATGCTCCAGTCACTAAGGGAATTCTTTCAGAGAGTTTATTACTGAAATTTGGAAACACATATGCCGTAAAAATTGACTCCATAACCAGTATTAAAGATTTTCAAATTACAGATCAAATTTTTAATGACTTCAAAGCTTGGGCATCCAATCAAGATTTTGATTACTCTAGCCCTTTAGAAATTCAATTGAGAAAACTAAAGGAGGTAGCTGAAGAAACTGAAGGACTAAAAAATATAAGTGCCGAATTTTCAGCCTTAGAGGCAAAGCTGTCACATAGCAAAGCAAATGATGTTGAGCAGGCCAAAGAAGAAATCAAGGAATTGCTGAAAGAAGAATTTGTCATGAGAACTTATTTAGAAGAAGGTCGACTTCAGGCTTCATTCGAAAAGGACAAAGACCTAAGCAAAGCACTTGAGGTGCTCGCAAACAAAACCTTGTATGATAAAACCTTGGCAGGTAACTAAGCATAAATCAATATTCTCCTTAATTCTCATACTGAATGATTGAATTCATACTCCTGTTTATCATGGGGTTGCTAGGTGGATTTCTGGCTGGCCTCATCGGAGTGGGTGGTGGGGTATTGTATATTCTCATCTTGCCATATGTATTAATCAACATGGGGTATCCCGATGCGGAAATTGTTCAATTCACCATCGCCAATTCATTAGTAGGAACCATGTTTGCAGCACTTTCTGGAAATGTGGCCTTAATTATAAAAAAGGAGTTTTTTTGGAAAGAAGTATTAATCGTGGGATTCTTTGGAACAATCATTTCCCTTTTGGTTTTGCAATTTGTTGTTCAAACCGACTGGTATCAGCGCGATAAATTCAATGTTGTCATTATTCTACTCATGTCATTTATCGTTTTCCGAACGCTAAAAAGTAATAGAAAAGAAAGCTCATCCAATACGGAAAGAAGCCTAAGAAAACATGAACTTGGAATAGTTGGGTCTTTGGCTGGAAGTATATCCGCACTTTCTGGGCTTGGTGGAGGAGTAGTGATGATTCCTATTCTTAATTTACGCTTTAAGCAAAGTATGAGAAAAGCCAAGTCAATCTCTCTTGGTGTAATATTTATCACCTCTATGGTAATGACCATCTCAAATCTAATGGCCCAGCCAACCACAAATATTGAAGGGCAAATAGGGTATGTGGTTTGGCCTTTGGTGCTTGTTCTGTCTTTGGGTGTGGTGATCGGCTCTCCCTATGGAGTAAGAATTGCAAGAAAGCTTTCCAATCGAACCATCAGTTATATCTTTGTGTCGTTTTTGGGAGTAGTGATTATCGATAAGTTGATCCAACTTCTCTCTTGAAAAGCACTTAATAGTCACTTTATTTAAAAATCCGTGCCGAAAATATTAAGCATAGAAACATCTACAACCGTGTGTTCAGTAGCAATAACTGTTGATGGAAACACATTGGCGAGTCAGAAATTGTTTCTTGAAAAGTCCCATTCCACTTTGCTCACCGTGGTCATTGAACAAATAATTAAACAAGTTGGAATGGAAATGTCGGAGCTGGATGCGATAGCAGTGTCCAAAGGTCCAGGCTCGTATACGGGGTTAAGAATTGGAGTTTCAACGGCTAAGGGACTTTGTTACGCTTTAGATAAACCACTCATCGCAGTTAATACGTTGCTGGTAATGGCCAACGAAGTGAATCAGCAAAACCACAGTCAAGCTTTGCTATGCCCAATGATTGATGCACGTAGAATGGAAGTATACACGGCTTTGTATGACGGAGACCTTAATGAGTTGGAGAAGACTTCCGCGAAAATCTTAGAAGAAAATTCATTTAATGAAACGCTGAACGAGAATCAAGTGTTGTTCTTCGGAAATGGTGCCGAAAAGTTCATGGCTTTAAAAGCTGATGTGCCGAACGCCATTTTTATAGAAAACATAACACCCTCTGCATGGAGCGTGGGGTTGTTAGCACATCAAGCCTTTCTAAAAAATGAATTTGAAGATGTAGCCTACTTCGAACCGTTCTACTTAAAAGACTTTGTGGCGACCAAACCAAAAAAGGTTTTATAATGGAAGAAAAGGAAATCATTAACCGCGTTGCGAATAGTTCAATAGTCACCATCGACCTTGAAGATTATTATCATAAAGGGGAGAGAGTGAGGTATGACATTGCTCAGCACCTCTATCAAGGCTTGATTTTAAAGGAAAAGGATTTTCGAGCCTTTGTGAAAGAGCACGATTGGTCACTATATGAAGGTAAGAACATTGCTTTGTTTTGTTCTGAAGATGCAATCGTACCTACTTGGGCTTATATGCTACTAGCAACAAGATTTCAGCCTTATGTAAACAAGGTGGTTTTTGGAGGAATGGATGTGCTTGAATACGCACTTTTCAAAGAAGCACTATCGAAAATTGATTTGAATGAACTGAAAAATCACCCTGTTGTAATAAAAGGTTGTAGTGATTTACCTGTTCCTGAATCTGCTTTTGTAGAAATTGTAACCTTACTTCAGCCAGTAGTAAAGTCCCTCATGTACGGAGAAGCATGTAGTAGTGTTCCGTTATGGAAGGTATCGCGAGTTGTTAATAATTGAGATTAAGGGAGTTATAAAATACTTGAAAAAATAGTGAGTAATATTTAGGAAAGGGGCGAATAAG
>NZ_JAXMOQ010000004.1:0-442500 GCF_034669765.1 Roseivirga sp. | reverse complement strand
AGTTGCATAGACAGCCAGGATGTTGGCTTGGAAGCAGCCATTCATTTAAAGAGTGCGTAACAGCTCACTGGTCGAGCGACAGGGCATCGATGATGATCGGGCATTAAGTATATCACCGAAGCTAAGGATTGTTCCAATTAATTGGAACACTGGTAGGGGAGCATTCTATTCTGCGATGAAGGTGCCTGGTAATGGGCATTGGAGCGTATAGAAAAGCAAATGTAGGCATAAGTAACGATAAGGCGGGTGAGAAACCCGCCCACCGATAGACTAAGGTTTCCTGATCAACGCTAATCGGATCAGGGTTAGTCGGGACCTAAGGCGAACCCGAAAGGGGTAGTCGATGGACAATTGGTTAATATTCCAATACTACCGTATTGAGTGATGGGGTGACGGAGTAGTGAAAGATCCGCGGACTGACGGAATAGTCCGTTAAAGGGTGTAGTTATAGGCAGTGTAGGCAAATCCGCACAGCTTGATGAACCTGATAGTACCACAATGCTTCGGCAGCGTGGATAGTGATCCTAATCAGACTTCCAAGAAAAACCTCTAAACATATTGATATGGTACCCGTACCGCAAACCGACACAGGTAGTCAAGGAGAGAATCCTGAGGTGCTCGAGTGATCCGTGGCTAAGGAACTAGGCAAAATGGCCCTGTAACTTCGGGAGAAGGGGCGCTTCCTCATGCTTGCATGAGAAGCCGCAGTGAATAGGCCCAGGCGACTGTTTAGCAAAAACACATGGCTTTGCGAAATCGAAAGATAAAGTATAAGGCCTGACACCTGCCCGGTGCTGGAAGGTTAAGGGGGGATGTTATCCGCAAGGAGAAGCATTGAACTGAAGCCCCAGTAAACGGCGGCCGTAACTATAACGGTCCTAAGGTAGCGAAATTCCTTGTCGGGTAAGTTCCGACCTGCACGAATGGTGTAACGATCTGGGCACTGTCTCAGCCACGAGCTCGGTGAAATTGTAGTAGCGGTGAAGATGCCGCTTACCCGCAACGGGACGAAAAGACCCCATGAACCTTTACTATAGCTTCACATTGGTATTGGGTAAATGATGTGTAGGATAGGCGGGAGACTTTGAAGGCGTGTCGCTAGGCATGTTGGAGTCGTTGGTGAAATACCGCCCTTTATTTATCTGGTGCCTAATCCGCGAATGCGGAGACAGTGTGTGGTGGGTAGTTTGACTGGGGTGGTCGCCTCCAAAAGAGTAACGGAGGCTTTCAAAGGTACCCTCAGTACGCTTGGTAACCGTACGCAGAGCGCAATAGCATAAGGGTGCTTGACTGTGAGGCCTACAAGCCGATCAGGGTCGAAAGACGGATATAGTGATCCGGTGGTTCCGCATGGAAGGGCCATCGCTCAAAGGATAAAAGGTACTCTGGGGATAACAGGCTGATCTCCCCCAAGAGCTCATATCGACGGGGAGGTTTGGCACCTCGATGTCGGCTCGTCACATCCTGGGGCTGGAGAAGGTCCCAAGGGTTGGGCTGTTCGCCCATTAAAGTGGCACGCGAGCTGGGTTCAGAACGTCGTGAGACAGTTCGGTCTCTATCTGTTGTGGGCGCGAGAAGTTTGAGAGGACCTGACCTTAGTACGAGAGGACCGGGTTGGACCAACCGCTGGTGTACCAGTTGTCCCGCCAGGGGCACTGCTGGGTAGCTACGTTGGGAAGAGATAAGCGCTGAAAGCATCTAAGTGCGAAACTCCCCTCAAGATGAGACTTCTTTAAAGGGACGTCAGAGATGATGACGTTGATAGGCTGCAGGTGTAAAGGCAGAGATGTCATAGCCGAGCAGTACTAATTACCCGTAAACTTTCCGTTGAAAGCCCTCTTTTTGTGTAATACTCTTACAGTTAATATGTCAATTTAGTAGTTCATACTGCTTATAAGAAATTAGATTCCTAATTGGGATTAAGATTTTATGGTGGCTATGGCGGTGGGGCCCACCTCTTTCCATTCCGAACAGAGAAGTTAAGCCCACCAGCGCTGATGGTACTGCCTTTACCGGTGGGAGAGTAGGTCGCTGCCAATTTATTATTAAAAACCCCGTGCTGTTAAGCAAGGGGTTTTTTTATGCCTATTTTTCTTCAGAAAAATGTAAACCTCTAAATATCAGAGAATCTAGTGTTCGGAAGTGTCCCGATTAGTGTGTCTAGAGGTTTTATAGCTATTCTAGACGCATTAACTATTATGTGGGTATAGGAATTCGACTGACTGAAACTATAAGTAAGCTGATCTATCAGACATGATCAGAACTCAATAAACTTATCTATCTGAGTGTTGATGAGTTGGTTGTATAAGGTGTTAGTGATTTTTCCATCAATAAAGTTTCTTTCAATGGCAGCTAGCTTAGGCTTAAGCGCAAATACATGCATTCCTAAGTAATTGAAAATATCAGTAAGGTGCGACATAGCAAATACACCACCTTGAACTCCAGATGAAATCCCCACTAATGCAGCTTTCTTATCTCTTACACCCTCAGGATACTTTAGCCCGTCAATGAATGTTTTTAATACCCCAGGAAAGGAACCATTGTACTCAGGGACAATGAAGAGGAGTTTATTAGCTGCGTGTACTTTATTTCGCATAGCATTGAAAATTTCATTACTGCCGTTGTTTTCATATAGAGCAGTGCCAGTAAAGTCGTGTGGAAGATCGACAAGGTCAACAATGTTTGTATCTACACCTTTTTCCAGAAAAATGGATTGGTAATAGTTGGCTATTTGTCTGCTTACTGAATTATTGCGATTGGTACCTACTACTATTGTGATCATGCTTGGGTTTTATTTTCATTCGAAATTAGTGTCTTTGCATTAAAACACATAGAACTCTATTCTATTTATAGAAGTATGAGAATGGAATTAAGTTTTGAACTGTAAAGTTCCTGTCCAAATGAATTCTTTTGCATCTTTGAAGCTTTAAAACATATCTAGCATAATGGAGTACACCAAGCAAATATTTCAAGCACTGAATTATGTTCAATCTACGGTTGAGTTTCAACCTGAATTTGGAATCATCTTAGGCACAGGTTTAGGAGCTTTGGTAGATAAGATTGAGATACAACATACTATTGAGTATAAAGAGATACCTCACTTTCCAGTTTCTACGGTAGAGAGCCACAGTGGTAGGCTGATTTTTGGTGAGCTCTCTGGAAAGAAGGTGGTTGCCATGCAAGGTCGTTTTCATTATTATGAAGGCTATGACATGAAGGAGGTTACTTTTCCTGTTCGGGTGTTGAAGCTTTTAGGGATTAAGAAACTCTTCGTTTCAAATGCTGCGGGTGGTGTAAATCTGAATTTTCAGGTGGCTGATTTAATGATTATTGAAGATCACATCGATTTAACGAAGGATAACCCTCTAACTGGAGCTAACCTCGATGAGTTTGGTGGACGTTTTCCCGATATGAGTGAGCCTTATGAGAGGAAAATGATTAATCAAGCTCTAGAGATTGCTATAAAGGAAGGTATTAGATGTCATGAAGGTGTATACGCTGGTGTGAGTGGCCCTAATTTGGAAACTAGGGCTGAATACCGATTTCTTAAGATAATTGGAGCAGATGCTGTTGGAATGTCTACTGTGCCAGAAGTGATTGTGGCAAGACATATGAACTTGCCTGTGTTTGCGGTATCTGCTATTACGGATTTGTGTGATCCAGATCATTTAGAAGTTGCCGAGCTTTCTAAAATATTAGCCGCTGCTGCAAAGGCCGAGAAAGGAATGACTACTCTATTACAGAAGTTGATTGCGATACAGTAATTATTAATTACTGCGTTTTTCAAATTCTTCGTTATTGCGTTGATTGATTCGTTTTTTTATACCAAAAGCTATTCTGACAGCGATTACAACCCAAATTGTGATTGCTGTCCATATAATTAAAGCTGCCATTTTTAAATGAATTATTTCAGCTTAACTGCTGTTCCATAAGCTAGAATTTCGGCAGTGCCTTGCATAATCATTGCGGTTGTAAACCTAACGTTGATAATGGCATCAGCCCCCAGTTTTTCAGCATCCTTCGTCATTCTATAAATGGCCTCTTCTCTTGATTCTGCTTGTAGTTGAGTGTATTCATTTATTTCGCCACCAACTAAATTTTTAAAACCAGCGAAGATATCTCTCCCTACATTCCGAGCCCTTACCGTGCTTCCTCTAGCAATACCTACAATCTCTATAATTTCTTTATTGGGAACAAAATCTGTGGTGGATAGTATCATTTTCTTTTTTTTTAGAAGTTACTAAAAATTCATTTTAAGATTAACATGGTGCCAAAGTTCCATAATCAGTTTTAGCTTGTTAATTTCACGCTATGGATATTAAAGGGAAAGTGGCCATAGTAACTGGCGTGAGTAAAGGGATTGGATTTGAAACCGTCAAGCAATTATTGGCTGAAGGGGCCATTGTAGCTGGCTGGGGGAGAACTTCACCTAAATTAGATGATCCTAACTTCCATTTTTTCAAGACAGATGTTTCTGATTGGGAGAATGTTCAATCTTCTTATAAGGCCACTTCTGACAAACTTGGACAAACCAGTATTTTAGTGAATAATGCTGGAATGGGTTACCAAGGGCTTATTCATGAAATGGATGTAACTGAATGGAAGGAGATGTATGATATCAATGTCCATGGATTGTTTTACTGTATTAAAGTAGCCGTACCCAGTATGATTGAACTGGGAGAAGGACATATTGTTAATATATCTTCCATCGCTGGAACGAGTGGTATTAAAACGATGTCGGGGTATGCGGGGACAAAACACGCGGTTCGAGGAATTTCTCATTCTATTTTTCAAGAATTGAGGGAGCACGGAATTAAGGTAACAACAATCTACCCAGGCTCAACAAACACCAATTTCTTCGATAGTATTGAATTGGCAAATGCTAATGATAATATGATGCGACCTCAAGACATAGCAAGCTCTATTGTTCAGTCCGTTCAGACTTTTGCAAATTACCATGTAGTAGATGTAGAAGTTCGTCCTTTATGGCCAAAAGGAAAGCCCAATAAATAATATTACGCTCCGTTAAGGATTCAATGTCGATACAGGTAAAGCAACTCACTAAAATTTACGGACAACAGAAAGCTGTTGATGGAATCTCTTTTGAAGTACACAAAGGAGATATTCTTGGCTTTCTGGGCCCCAATGGTGCTGGTAAATCGACCACAATGAAAATTGCGACAGGTTACTTACCACCTTCTGAAGGTGAAGTGATAGTTAATGGGTTTGATATTGTGAAGGATTCTAAAAAGGCTAGAGCAATCATTGGTTATTTACCCGAGCACAATCCGCTGTACTTAGATATGTTCGTTCATGAGTATTTGGCTTTCATAGCTTCGCTCCATCAAATAAAAGGTGAGAAGAGAAAAAAGAGAATTGCTGAAATGATCGAACGTTGTGGCTTAACACGTGAGCAGAACAAGAAAATAGATTCGCTTTCGAAAGGTTATAGACAAAGAGTGGGTTTGGCGCAGGCATTATTGCATGACCCAGAAGTACTTATTCTAGACGAACCCACCACTGGTTTGGATCCAAATCAGTTGGCTGAAATACGAAGCTTAATTAAGCAAATCAGTAAAGATAAGACAGTGATTCTTTCGACTCATATTATGCAAGAAGTGAAAGCTTTGTGTAATCGAGTGGTCATTATAAACCAAGGTAAAATTGTGGCCAACGATTCGGTTGCTCATTTAACTTCAGGAGCAATGCAGGTTTTACATGTTGAATTGTCTAAACCAATTGAGCTAAAAGCTATTTCTGAAATTAGAGATTTCAAGTTTAAGGGTCTAGGTGCTGGGAAGTATCAAATTACATCAAAGGATAACAAAGATATTCGGGAACGATTTTTTAAACTGGCTTCTGAAAGAAACTGGGTGATTTTAGGAATGCAACTGATTGAGCAAGACTTAGAGCAGATTTTCTACGACTTAACTAACCAACAGAGCAATGTGGGCGATTTATAAAAAGGAAGTCCAGCAGTTTCTGAATTCGTTGGTCGCTTATGTGGTGATTGGTGTTTTTCTTTCTGGTATTGGTTTGTTGATGTGGGTTTTTCCTGAAACCAGCGTACTCGATTACGGTTACGCTCAGCTCGACACGCTATTCTCACTTGGCCCTTTCGTTTACATGTTCCTTATTCCGGCCATTACCATGCGGATGTTGGCTGAAGAACGAAAATCAGGGACATTAGAATTATTACTTACCCGGCCATTGAGCGATTTTCAGATCATTTTAGGGAAGTACATGGCTGCTTTCACTTTGGTGATTTTCTCAGTACTTCCCACACTTGTCTATTATTACTCTGTGTATCAGCTCGGAAACCCAGCAGGGAATTTAGATACGCCTGGGATTATTGGATCTTATATAGGGCTTATTTTATTGGGTGGTGTATTTACATCCATTGGGCTATTTGCATCCGCACTCAGCGAAAATCAAATTGTAGCTTTCATTCTGGCCGTATTCTTCTGCTTCTTTACGTTCACTGGCATAAGCGCATTGGCCGATATATTCACTGGTCAAACCGCACTTTATATTGATGAAATGAGCCTTTCATTTCATTACGATGCCATGAGCCGCGGCCTGATTGATTCAAGAAACCTTGTGTATTTCTTAAGCACTATTACTATTGTTTTGCTGCTTACTTCACTCAAGTTTGCTGCGCGAAGAATGTCATTCAAACCCCACAGGATAAAGGCTATCAGAGTATTTGGATTGGGTTTATTTGTTGTGTTTGCGGTCAATGTAGTTGCTGCCAATTTCTTTTGGAGGTTCGATTTGACCGAAGAAAAACGATATACACTTCAAGACCCTACAAAGGAATTATTGAGGAAACTAAATCAGCCTTTACATGTCGAAGTTTTATTGGGAACGGATTTACCTACCGAATTTCAGCGTTTTCAAAAATCTATTGTGGAAACCATAGAAGAGCTGGGTGTTTATAGCAATCAGCCTATTTACTATTCAATTAACGACCCCGGAGCCGCTTCTACGGAAACAGAGCGGAATAAGAATTATCAGGCTTGGATGGACTCGGGGCTGTCGCCCACTAGAATCTTTGACAATGATAATGGAACAGATGTTCAGAAGCTTATTTTCCCTTATGTGGTGCTTCGTTATGGAGATCGAACTTCGAGTGTTTTATTGCTGAAAGGGAACCAAGGGGCGTCATTTGAAGCAAAGCTTAATCAATCACTGGAAGGAATTGAATATGAACTGGCGACTGGAATTCAGCGCATTGCTGATATTGACAGAAAGCGCATAGGCTTGCTTCAGGGGCATGGGGAACTTGATTCTTTGAACATCTATTGGTTTGCTCGTGATTTTTCTGAAGCGTTCGATATTGTGCCTGTCAATTTGAGTGAGACAGAGGAGTTGAAAAACTTCGATGTCATTATTATGGCAAAGCCTACCAAGGCTTTTTCTAGGGAAGATAAATTCAAGATTGATCAACATTTGATGCATGGCGGAAAGGCCATTTTCATGGTAGACGCCCTCGGAGTAGATATGCGTCAAGCGGGGGGAGTAGGGACTTTTGGGTTGCCATACACGCTAGATCTGGATGATCTGTTTTTTCGTTACGGAATTAGGTTGAAAAAGGATTTTGTGTTAGACGTACAAAATTTTGGTCGATACCCAGTATTGATGGACGATTCTCAAACAATTACGAATTTACGCTGGCCATTTTTCTTTGGTGCCTCATGGTTCAGCGAACATCCGATTACACGAAATTTGGATGCGATATACACGCGATTTACCAGTACGTTGGATACTGTAGCGGCTCAAGGCATTAAGAAAACTCCATTGATGTTCACCTCACAATACACCAGAATATTGAATGCGCCTGCTCCAGTTTCGTTTGAGGAAATTGCAGCAGAGAATGAACCAAGCCTTTATCAAGGCGGGCAACACCCTATTGCTTATTTGTTAGAAGGGGAATTTGAGAGCCTTTTCAAAAATAGAGTTTTACCTAAAGAGGGAGTGAACACTATCGATTTCAAATCTGACAGCCCAGATACCAAAATTCTTATAGTTGGCGATGGGGATATTATTAGAAATGAAATGCAGCGAGGAGTACCACTCGATTTGGGCTTTAACCCTTATGCTGAAGGACAAGAGAAAACAGTATTCGCGAATAAAGATTTTATGATGAATGCGCTGATGTATTTGATGGATGATGATGGGCTGATTCAGGCGAGGAACAAAGAGATTAAGCTGAGGCCATTGGATAGAATTAGGGCACAAAATGAGAAGTTGAAATGGCAGTTGATCAACCTTGTTGGCCCAATTGTTTTGTTGGTGCTCTTCGGCCTGATTCGCAATTTTATTCGCGTTAGAAAATATAGCCGGTTTTAAGTTTTCAGAAGGTCGAAATTCATTCAACCTTCTGAATGAATAGCTTAGTATTTGGTTAAGCTATTGTCAATTTCATCGGCATAAGCCAAAATTCCGCCTTTGAGGTTATAGAGGTTTTCGAAACCATGATTCTGCTCTAACCAGCTGATCACATCTCCGCTACGTTTTCCACTACGGCAGTGAATCACCACTTTTTTATCTCGGCTGATATTGTCTACGTTACCTGGAATGGTGTTCATTGGAATCAATTCTCCACCAATTTCGGCTATGTTAAATTCGTTTTGTTCCCTTACATCAATCAACTGAAAATCGGCTCCTGATGCTTTTAGTTCTGCTAGTTCCTTTACGGTTGTTTCTTTCATAATACTATATAGACCAATGATTGTAACTGGAATTGAAAATTAATGAATTAAGATTGAATAGTTAGGGTCTTGAACCCTTTTGTGTATCAACCAAATCTTTTGTCAGTTTGTTGAGCGTTTTTACTTTGCAACTGAAATCGCCATCAATTCCGTTACGGATGAGCTGCATGTTTGAAATAAGGTCGTCTAGTTCATCGGGTAATAGTTCGTTAAAAAACTCACGCAGCCGTTTGGCTATTGTAGGTGACCTCCCGTTGGTAGAGATACCAATTTTTAAGTCACCCTTGGTAACAATACTTCCCATATAGAAATCGCATAGTTCAGGTGTGTCAGCTACATTGACTAGAATACCCCTTTCTTTTGCTTCTTTCTGGATAAGACGATTCAATTTATGGTCTTCGGTGGCAATAATAGCGAGCTGCATCTCAGTTAAGTCTTCATTGAAAAAACCACGTTCTATTAATTCTACCGAAGTGTGTTTGTGTGCTAATGTTTTGATTTCCTCCTTGATTCCCTTCCCTACCAATGTCACTTTAGCGCTAGGGCTACTTTTTAAAAGAAAAGTTAATTTCTCAAGCGCTACTTTACCACCTCCAACAATTAGAATATTGAAAGAGTCTGCTTTTATAAATATAGGGTATAGTTCATTCGCCATAAGTAAGTACTTGTTGTTGAGTTAAAGGAATAACCTCTGCTTTGTAAAGGTTTACTGTTTCTCCGATTATGATAATGGCGGGTGCACCAATGTCATTCGCTTTTGCCTTTTTCTGAATATTATCAATGGTGCCATGAACCATTTTCTCGGTTGGCAATGTTCCGTTTTGAATAATAGCGATTGGAGTTTCTCCTTTCTTTTCTTGTTGAAAAATCTGGCAAATTTCAGTCAGTTGTTTTGTACCCATTAGAATCACTATGGTGGCCGATGATTGTGCAGCAATGGCAATGTCAGGAGATAATTCACCTGTACTAGTAGTGCCGGTAGTTACCCAATAACTTTGGTTAATTCCTCTGGAAGTAAGCGGAATGTTTTGTAGCGCAGGAACCGCGTGAGCACTACTAATTCCCGGTATCATGGCGGTAGAAAGGCCATGTTTTTCGGCATAAGCAATTTCTTCGAAACCACGACCGAAAATAAAGGGATCACCTCCTTTGAGTCGGACTACATGGCCTTTCTCATGTGCAAAGTATACAATCAACTCGTTGATGGCATCTTGGGTATGGCTATGCTTTCCAACCCTTTTTCCTACATAAATTAATTCGGCTCGTTGAGAGGCGTATGTTAAGAGTCCTTTGCCCACTAAGGCATCGTAAAGAATAACATCGGCTTCAACAATGGCTTTAATGCCTTTGACGCTAATCAAGTCTGGATCGCCTGGGCCTGCGCCCACTAGGGTTAGTTTTGGATGTGTTTTGTGCATTAGGCTTTATAAAAATCAGTGATTACGGTTTTGTCGACACCATTAGCATTGGACAATTGTTGACTCCTGTAGATGTTGGCTTTTGAAAGAAAATCTCCTGCGGCTAGATAGAAGTGGTGAGCAAATTCCTCTGAAGGTTCGTTCTTATTGATTTGCAGTACAAGGTCTTCGAATGAGGTCTCAAATTGAAATGGCACTTTGTTAGCGAACGTTTGATCAAAACTTTGGAGAATGCCAATCTGAGTGTTGCAGCTTACATCTTGACTTAATAAGAGCGCTTTGGCTGCAATTACAAAAGCATTGTAGCTATTGTAAATGGCATCGGCATAAATGCCTTCTTCTATTCCTTCTTTCGACCAATCGAGTCTTTCTTTAGCTTCTTCAATTACAGTCTGAATCACATCTAGGGTTATACTGGCGCATTCGCCCACCCCAATTTCGGGACTAAAACTTTCGGATTTACCCCAGTCTACATAGTCCGATGCCTTAAGTGTTTGCACATCTGCAAAGGGTTTGAGTAAATGATAGAAATGCATTTTCCCAAAGCGCTGATAGAAATCGTTGAAATACTCTCCCTCATTAGCTTTCTCTTCGAACTCGTGAAGAAGGTAATACAAAGCCAAAGGAATTTTCTTGGTAGGAACTTTAATTATTTTTTCGGCAATAAAACCTTCACCACTTGGAGAAACCCCACCACCAATAACCACTTGCATGGCTGGAATAACGAGTGTGTCATTCTTAATGGAACTACCGTGAAAGCCAATATTTGCGGCCATATGCTGGCCACATGCATTCATACATCCACTGATCTTTATTTTGATAAACGATTCATCGATTAAATGCTTAAACTCATTATTGAGCATTTGCTCAAGTGTTGTAGTCAAAGCAGTGCTATTGGTCACTGCTAAATTACAAGTGTCTGAACCAGGGCAAGAGGTAATGTCGTGTGTGGAATTGAATCCAGGTTTTGCTAGGCCAAGCTTCGTTAATTCTTGAAATAGTAGGGGGAGAAGGTCTTGACGAACATACTTGATGAGTAGGCCTTGATTTACGGTTACTCGAATATCATCCGCGGCATGCTTTTGGACTAATTTCGCTAAAGATTTCGCGGTTGATGAGTGAATATCTCCCAAAGAAACCCGTACCCAAATCCCAAAATAGTCTTTCTGCTTTTGAGGGAAGGTATTGGTCCGTTGCCAATTTTTAAACGCTTGCCAGTCTTCAATGTCTATTTTTTGGACTTCCATTTGCGCTGGAATCAATACTTCCCCATAAGAATTGTTAACCTTGAATGATTGTACCTTTAGTGCTTTTTGTTCTTCGGCAACGAGTTTCAACAATTGATCGAAGCCAATCTTTTTCACCAAAAACTTCATTCTGGCTTTATTGCGATTGGTTCGTTCACCATAACGATCGAATACGCGGATTACGGCCTCGGTAAAAGGAATGAACTGATCGGCTGGTAGAAATTCATGTGCGGTTTGAGCGGTCATTGATACGGCCCCTAATCCACCTCCAAGCACTACTTTAAAGCCCTTGATGTTCTGTCCGTTCTCTTCCGTGAGTTTAGGAATAAACCCGATGTCATGAAAATAAGTGTAAGCAGAATCTTTGTCGTCTGAGGCAAAGGCAATCTTAAACTTTCTGCCCATATCTTGACAAATGGGGTTTCGAAGAAAATAATGTGTTAACTCATGGGCATAGGGAGTGATGTCGAATGGTTCGTTTGGGTTGATACCAGCATCTGGCGAAGCAGTTACGTTTCTTACGGTATTCCCGCAGGCACCCCTTAGTGTGATTTGCTCTTCTTCTAATTCAGCCCATAGGGCAGGAGAGTCTTGCATTTTAACAAAGTGCAACTGAATGTCTTGACGTGTGGTAAGATGCAAGTTACCTGTCGCATACTTATCAGATACCTCCGCAATCTTGATCAACTGGTTGGGAGTTACTTTTCCGTAGGGTAACTTAATTCGGATCATTTGAACTCCAGGCTGACGTTGGCCATAAACTCCCCTCGTTAGACGGAAGAGTTTAAACTTATCCTCTTCAATTTGACCTTGCCTGAACTTGTTAATTTTTGATTTTAGCTCAATAATATCTCTTTTGGCAGCTGTACTTACTTTTGGCGAAATATATGAATTCATGTTGTCGGCTCTCTGGGGCTAATTTGAGTACAAAGAAAGTGAAAGAGTATAAAATCTACCAAATTAGTAGGGTAATAATTAATAAAAAAATATAGATAGTTAGGAGATCTTCTCATTATTCAAGCAGTTTAACTAAACCGGCCATATTGATAGAGGACTGGTGGTCTTCACTAAGTTTCATAGTAAACACCAAGAACGGTGTTTGTTGTTTTAAAAGAAAAGCTAAACAAAAAGCCTCAACCATTTCTGATTGAGGCCTTAAAAAAAGCTCGATAAGTTCTAAATTTATAAAGTTTGCTTAGGGTCGAATTTCTCTAAATAATCAGCCACTCTTCTTACAAGCATGCCTCCTAAAGATCCGTCTACAACTCTGTGATCGTAAGAATGGGAAAGGAACATTTTATGACGTATAGCAATAGCATCGCCAGAAGGTGTTTCGATTACTGCTGGTTTTTTAACCACTGCGCCTAGCGCCATAATAGCAACTTGAGGCTGCATGATGATAGGAGTCCCCATTACGTTTCCAAAAGAACCTACATTTGAAACAGTGAACGTGCCACCTTGCAAGTCGTCTGGCGTTAGCTTGTTTTCACGTGCTTTTTTGGCCAAAGCGTTTACCTTCTTAGTAAGCCCAGTCAAGTTGTATTGATCGGCCCTGTGTATTACAGGAACAATGAGGTTACCGCTTGGAAGGGCTACTGCCAAACCAATATTAATATCTTTTTTCTTAATGATTCTGGTGCCGTCTACCTGAATGTTGATCATTGGGTAGTCTTTTATCGCCTTTACAATAGCTTCGATAAAGATAGGTGTGAAGGTGATTGGCTCGCCTTCTCTTTCCATAAAGCTATTTTTCACTTTGTTTCTCCACGCAACAACATTTGATACATCCGCTTCAACAAAAGAGGTGACGTGCGGAGAAATACGCTTAGAGTCTACCATACGTTCAGCAATCATCTTACGCATTCTATCCATTTCGATGATTTCATCTTCACCAGAAATCGAAATAGGCATTTGTTTAGGAGCTGACTGCATTGGAGCAGATGGTGCTGTTTGAGTCGGAGCAGGTGCTACGCCTCCTTGTGGCCTGTTTTTTACATAGGCCAAAATATCTTTCTTAGTGACTCTGTCTTCTCTGCCTGTGCCAGGAACTCTCTCCAATTCATTCATAGGAATGCCTTCTTCACGGGCGATGTTCATTACCAATGGAGAATAGAATCGGTCTCCCGCAGGTTTATCTAGTACTGCCGCTTGCCCATTCGAGGCCGCTGCTGCAGGTTTTTCGTTTGCTGAAGTCACTTTAGGAGTTGCCGCAACAGGAGCTGAGTCGCCACTACCAGAAGCTTCGGTTTCAATTCTGGCAATTGGAGCTCCTACAGGAACTACATCGCCTTCCTTCACCAATATTTCTTTTAAAACACCCGCATGAATGGCAGGCACTTCAGTATCAACCTTATCTGTGGCTACTTCCAATACAGACTCATCGGCTTCAATTGTATCGCCTTCTTGTTTTAGCCAAGTCAAGACCGTGCCCTCCATTATACTCTCGCCCATTTTAGGCATCACCATTTCTACAAGTGCCATATTCTTATGTTCTTAGAGATTAAAAACGTTTGTATTAAAAAGACAAAAATAGCATTAAACCAAATATTATCAATGTTCTATTGGTTCAAACTTTTTCTAACCAAATTTAATACTGAAATTTCTGTCAATTCAATATTTAATATTCTATTCTGTGTTAATTGAAGTCTTTTGGTTATGGTTTGTTTGCCGTCAGCAAAGGCAATCCACACCGTTCCGACTGGTTTTTCTTCCGAACCACCGTCTGGCCCAGCAATTCCGCTGCTGGCCACACCGATATCAGAGTTGAACTTCTCTCTTATTCTTTCGGCCATTTCCTTAACACATTCTTCGCTTACTGCGCCATGTTTTTCAAGGGTGGAAGCCTTAACACCTAACACGTCAATTTTAAATTGGTTGTGGTAAGGTACAATTCCGCCTTGAAAGTAAGCAGATGATCCGGGAATTTGAGTGATTTTATGTTGAATAAATCCACCCGAACAACTTTCTGCTAGGGCAATTGTTTTCTTTTGAGCAATAAGTAGCTGCCCAATCGCTTCCTCTAGACTTGTTCCATCATAGCCATATATGTATTTCCCTGCTAGAGGAATGAACTTATTAATGAGTTGTTGCACATTCTTTTCTAGCTGGATACGATCTTCACCAATGGCGGTAAGTCTTAATTTCACATGTCCTACGCTCGGAAGGTAAGCCAAACGAATGTGCGGGGGAAGAGCATCCTCCCAAATTTTAATTTTTTCAGCCAGAAAGGACTCACCAATCCCTACTGTTTTAATCACCTTATGGTAAATCACAGGGGTTTGAAAGAAGTCACGAACTTTAGGGATAACAAACTCCTTCATGACGTTCTTCATCTCATGCGGCACACCCGGCATGGAAACAAAGATTTTTCCATTTCTCTCATACCAAGTACAAGGGGCTGTTCCCAAAGAATTATGAATTACTTCAGCGATTTCTGGCACCAAAGCTTGCCTTTTGTTCATTTCAGTAAACTCTCTTCCGCGCTTTTCGAAGAAGTCCTTTACATGGGCTAAAACACTGGCGTTTTCAATAACCTTGCAACCAAAATATTTCGCCAAGGTAGGCATAGTAAGGTCATCATTGGTAGGGCCCAACCCACCAGTAATCAAAACTAAGTCTGCACAGCTTTCGGCTTCGGTAAAGGCGTGCAGAATGTCAGGTTCATTGTCTCCAACCGTAGTTTTTCTGACTACTCTAATTCCAAGCAGATCGAGTTCAGCACTCATCCATTGGGCATTGGTGTCTAAAATTTGACCATAAAGGATTTCATCTCCAATGGTTAGAATTTCGGCAGTTATATTTTTCATATGGAGAATTATTGGGCGGCTTCTAAGGCCTGCTCAATATCATTTATAATGTCTGTGATGTGCTCTAAACCTACTGAAACGCGAATCAGTTCCGGAGTAATCCCCACTTTCATTCTTTCTTCTTCCGAGAGTTTGGCGTGCGTAGTAGAAGAGGGATGCGTTACAATGGTTCGGCTATCTCCCAAATTGGCGGTAAGTGAGCACATTTTAATGTTGTTCAAAAATGTTCTTCCGTTTTCTAAGCCTCCTTTGATGCCAAAAGCAACCACTGCTCCGCCCGCTTTCATTTGCTTTTTTGCAACCTCATACATGGGGTGCGACTTCAAGAATGGGTATTTGACCCACTCTACGAATTCTGATTTTTCGAGAAACTCAGCAAGTTTGAGTGCATTTTCTGAATGGCGATCCATGCGTACAGCTAAGGTCTCTAAGCTTTTAGAAATTACCCAAGCATTGAAGGCTGATAAAGCTGGGCCAGTACTTCTGCTAAAGGCATAGATTTCATCAATCATTTCTTTTTTCCCTACAGTAACCCCTCCCATTACGCGCCCTTGTCCATCCATAAATTTAGTGGCTGAATGAATGACTAAGTCGGCTCCGTATTGAATTGGCTGTTGCAGGTAAGGAGTGGCAAAGCAATTGTCGACTACTAAAATGAGCTTATGAGTTTTGGCGAAATTGCCCAACCATTCTAAATCAATAATATCTACCGCAGGATTTGTAGGGGTTTCTACATATAAAATTTTTGTATTAGGTTGAACGGCTTTTCCCCAATCGCTGGTGTTGTTAATGTCTACGTAAGTAGTATCGATTTTCCATTTGGGCAATATTTTACCGAAAATGGTATGGGTTGAACCAAAAATGGAGCGACAAGAAATAATATGGTCTCCAGAGGAAAGTAAGGCAGCGAAAGTGGAGAAAATAGCTGCCATGCCTGAAGCAAAAGCATAGCCTGCTTCTGCGTTTTCCATTTTACAGACTTTGTCTACAAATTCCTGAAGGTTTGGATTACTGAAACGGCTATAAATATTCTTATCGTTTTCACCAGCAAATGCAGCACGCATTTCTTCTGCATCTTGATAGGTAAAGCTAGAAGTAAGGTACATAGGAGTAGAATGCTCCTGTGCATGAGTCCCTTCAATTTGAGTGCGGATTGCCTCGGTTTCGAATTGTTTTTTTTTCTCTTTCATTCAAATCATTTCTTGCCCAAATATACAGTTCCAAACAGCTACTGAAAAGAACTGAGTCTTTGTTTATTTAGATAGCCGTATGTTTAGCCCAAAGGAATTTCTTGAGTTATAAATAAAGGTTAAGAATGAATGAAGCTTATTTACTGCTTCTCATCTGGTTTAAAGCAATTTCGGCCAACATTGGCCATTTGCTTGCTTCATCAAAGCTTATTACAAACCAATCTTTCAATGGAGGTTTGGTTTTGAAAGGGTTAAGTAATTCATATTTGTGAATGCCTTCCGATTCAGGCTCAAAATCCCTTCCTAGACGAACGGCAAGTGATCTTTTATAGAAAAACGCAAAGTTTTTACCAGTCATCTGAATCCCTGGAGATGACATCATTGTCCCTTCTGACACCTCAGGATGCTTGGTGATGATAGTGTCTCTTACTTGGTTGAATAATTCTTCTTCCATAATAAAATTGTCTAATTGATTGATGTTCAATATAAATTCTGATCATTCTTGGCCAAGTTCGTGACTTAGGTAAGACATCTGACGTTGAGAATCTGTAAGTTCGTGAACTTTACAGCTGAATTTAATCAATCCGAAATGAAAAAGTATCTAATAGTTTTCCTTATGACGGCCCTGATGGGGTGCGGGGGGACAAAAACTGAGAATAAAATCGAAGAAGTAAAAGTGGACCCTCCAAAAACGGATCATCACTCGGCTAGTATTACCAAAGTTTTTGATGCCCATGGTGGTTTTGGTAATTGGTCTGAAATGAAGCAGCTTTCTTATGATATGTCGAATGGGCAACATCACCTGATTGAGCTTCAAAGTAGATTTACAAGAATTGAATCAGAGAATGATACGATTGGTTTTGATGGTAATGAGGTGTGGGTAATGCCAGCAACGGCTAATGCTTCCCGAGCCCGAATGACCTATAACCTCTATTTTTACTTTTATGCATTCCCTTTTGTTGTCGGTGATCAAGGAGTCATGTATGAAGATGTGGAACCAATGAACATTTTGGGGACAACTTACAATGCTGTTAAGGTGTCTTACGAAAGCGGAGTTGGCGAGTCATCAAAAGATAATTACATTATTTATTCTGATCCAGAAACCAATAAAATGGCGTGGCTAATGTATACCGCTACTTTTGGAGCAGAAACTACCAGTGACCGTTGGAGCCTAATTAAGTATGACCAATGGCAAACCATCAACGGAATTACGATTCCAAAAGCTTTGCAATGGTATCAGTATAAAGATGGAGAAGTTGGGGGGATGAGAAACGAAGTGCTTTTCGAAAATGTAAAGCTTTCTAAAGAAGTTCCTAGTATGGATAATTTCAAAATGCCTGAGGGTGCGCAAATAGCTCCAAAGGGATAGAAGAGCATAAAGCAGAATCTGATAAATAGAAATGTCGCAACAGGGTTGTCCTATTGCGACATTTCTATTTTTTTCTGTGACTTTTTACCACAGGCTGATACAAAATGGAGAACAGGTGTGTCACTCTTTCCCCATATTTGTCCGCTTACAAGATTCTTGTTTTCATTTTGACAGCATTTTTCTCTATTCGGAAATAGAAATTTGTAAAAAGATGCGAAAAGAGCTGTTTAATGAAAATAATAGTTACTTGGAACAGAACTTGCTTGAAGAGTAATCGTTTAACGAAGCCATATATATGAAACCAAATTTACACAACATGAAAAGCATTTTTAAATTAGTGCCAGTCTTCTGCGTACTGCTATTTGTACTGTCCTCTTGTAAGAGTCAAAAAGCAGTGGTTGATGCCAACCAAGAACCAGAAGAAGTTATTGAAGAAACCATTCCAGAGCCAACTCCTGTAAAGAAGGAAGAGCCAAAAGTAGATCCAGAAGCCGCCAATAGAGCGCTTGACGCTAGGTTGTCTAACTACTTTGGACAAATAGCGAATGCTTCTTCTATTAATGCAGCAAATAATAACATCAGAGAAGCCGTTGGAATGTTTAGTAATGGAGAAGCTCCAGTATTGATCATTTTTTACGCAGCCAATGGAACTGAAGATTTTGACGAACCAACTACAATTACTAAATACCTTAACTACTTAAAGGACCTTAAGAAGGCTCCGCATAAAGTAAAAGAAATGGTGATGGATTCTCAAGGCAGAATCAAGGAGTTAGTATTAGTAAAGAAATAGTCAAAAACACCCTAACACAAGAAAATTATGAACAATCAAATATTTAAAAGACTTTCTTATGTGGTTGCTTTAATGGCGGTTTTTGCTGTTTCAACCCAAGCTCAAAGTCCAGTAGATCCCAATCGTGAAAAAGCAATTGATTCACTAGCATTGGAAAAAGTTAAAGACTTAGGTAAGTACATCGCGATTATTGGAAACAAGGACACTCCTTTTTCTGAAGCCAACCGTGTTATGGATAGGGCCGAAGAATTATTTGCTCCTGGTAGCGAAATGGGCGTTTCATCGCTTGCTTCAGAAGAGATCAAGTACTATAAAGTACGTGAGTATTTCCAGAGATTGATGGCGCTTAACTATGATAAGGTAAATATCGAGTGGTATGACGTTCAGTATATTTCTGACTTAGAAAGACAACCTGATGGCCGATATGTTGGCGTGGTGACTGTTTATCAAAAGTTTGAAGGGACTACTGCGGATAAAATGAACTACAAAGACACGACTAAAAAGGATATTACCATTTACGTAGAAAAGAAAAAGACTCAGATTGCAGGTAGAACTATCGAATTTTGGGACGTAATTTTAGGCGATATCCGAGTATCTGAAACTTCAGTATGAAAAGACTAATTCTTCTTTCACTTTCTTTCTTCTTCGTTTTTACTTCATATTCCTCCGCTCAAATTGTGGGTGAGAATTATGAAATCGAGCAGCAACTGATGGCAAGCACGAAGCAACTCAATCAGTTTTTTAAGCGCTTTAACGGAGAGGAAGACGTAAAAGGAAGAACGTTTGAGCCTGATGACAGGCAATATCGCAATGAAAGGTTGCGTAAAAGGTACCTCAGTATCCTCTTCGATGAAGAGGATACTGATATTTCTTCTCAAGCCAAGAACGACTTTATTGAAAGAGTAACCCAAGGTGATAATCCAGAATTTTTGAATCTACATTCAAAAGACTGGTTTGCTGTGGTGAATACTACTTTTCTTTATAAAGGGAAAGAGTTGCCTTTGCTGCTCTATATGAAAATTCAGAAGGAGGCGCTTGGCTACGAATGGGTGATAGCCGATGTCGCTTTCGAACCTTATAAAACCATGTTTGATAAACAACGAGGTGAAACCAAGGTCTTTCTTCATCCGATGAGTCACGAGCTTGATTTTATGAATTTAAGAAAAGCCCTATTGAAAGGAGGCGTTCCAGAGTCATATACCTTGGCCGATTATAAGCCAGATTTATTGACGGTATTTCTCTACGAAGTGAAAATGGGGATCCTTCAATTTCAAACCGTAAACCGAATGAATTATCATTTCTTCGGAGTTGATGGTTGGTATTTTTCTCTCACCAATTTCAACCGCGCCAACGACAATTCCGGTTGGCTAATTTCAGACTTACTCCAAGTCAATGCTTCTCAGAAAGAAGATTTATTGAAAATAATTTATGAGAAGAAATAGACTCATTTTATTGCTGCTCTTTTTTAGCGCAAGTGCCTCATTATGGGCGCAATCTCCAGTTTTGCCAGACTCGGTATTGGAAAAAAAGAAGGAGGGAGTCAAAGAAATTATTAGTGCATTAGAGTATTACCTCAATGTAATAGGAGCTGAGCGTACCGCTGTAAGCGAGAAAGAGGTGATCATTAGTAATAGCTATGCAAAGCTCTTTGTCGATCCTAAAGTTCAAGTAGAAGATGATCTGGAAGAAAAGAGATCAACTCCAATTTTCAAAGACATTCAGGCCTATTTAAAGGATATTGATTTCTTCTTCAAGAATGTGGTTTTCGATTTCGAAATCACAGAAATACTGGTGCAAACCAAAGAAGATGGAACTCCATTCTATAAGGCCGAAATCATAAGAAACTTACAAGGTACTTCCTTAAGTGGAGAACCTGTAAACAGCAGTCAAAAGCGGTTCATTGAATTGAATTTAGACCCTAAAAAGAGTGAATTAAAAATAGCGAGTATCTACACTAACAAACTGAGTAAAGATAAACAGCTAAGAGAATGGTGGTCACTGCTTACATTTGGTTGGAAGCAGGTTTTTAAAGATAAAATCAAGTTTCAAGGAGACAGTATGTCCAATCAAGACTTGGTGCGTTTGGCCTCAATCGATTCCCTTGATTTATCAGGAAATGACCTTGTGCTCAATCTTGATCCAATTTATCAGCTTACCAACCTAACGTATCTGAAAATAAGCAATACATGGATTAATGATCTAAAACCTTTGAGATCTATTAATACTTTAAAGTCACTTGATGTTTCGAATACCTCCGTTTTCGATCTTCAATACCTAAAATATCATAACGAAATAGAATCGCTTAATCTCTCGAATTGTCATGTAGAGGATTTCTCATTATTGAAGTCGTTTGAGAAATTAAAGAAGCTGAACCTGTCCCGGATCAAACAAATAGAATTATCATTTATAAGTAATCTTGTTTCTCTTGAAGAGCTAAACTTGTCAGAAGCTGCGCAAACGGCAACAGTCGATTTTTCTAAGTTGAATAGGCTTAAAAAATTGGATCTGTCGGCAAGTGATATTGTAAGCTTGAATGGCTTTCAATCAGCAACCGCTTTACAAGAATTGAACCTTGAGTTGACAAACGTAAGTGACCTTGCGCCACTTTCGAGTTTGAGTCAATTGAAGACGGTGAACATTACGAATACCAAGGTAGAAACACTTCAGCCACTTGCTCAAGTCAAATCCTTAACGAAAATCTACTGCGACAATGCACCACTCGATG
Source organism: Roseivirga sp. (assembly GCF_034669765.1). GTDB lineage: Bacteria > Bacteroidota > Bacteroidia > Cytophagales > Cyclobacteriaceae > Roseivirga. Next base: position 421,241 of record NZ_JAXMOQ010000004.1, on the reverse strand, counting down.
AGGTTAGTACGGAGGCTTATGTGGAGGCCAATCCACGAGTGTTAGTTGTAAGAAATACCAAGCAATTAGAGCAATGGTGGGGAGGGATGTCAGACATGTGGAAAGGCGTTTTGACCAAATACATGGATACGCCAAGTCCTGATAACGAGGACTTAATTCAGTTACTAAGAATCGATTCTTTGAATTTAGAAGGGGCGGGAATTTTAACTTTAGCGCCATTAACACAGCTGAAGAAAATAGCCCATTTGAACTTGAATTCTAACCCGTTAAAGAACCTTCAAGGACTTGAGTCATTGGAACGTTTAGAAACGGTTACGCTAAATAATACCACTGTAGCAGACCTCTCGCCTTTGGCCAACTTATCCAATTTAAGACATGTTGAGGCTGAGAACACCAAGGTCAAGAATATTACTGACTTGGGGCGATTGGCCATGTTGAAATACTTAAGTGTAGAAGGAAGTAATGTCGATAAAACTGCCGTTTCATTACTACTGGATAAGAAGGAAGACTTGACTGTGATTTTTCAAACCAAAGCCTTAAATGCTTGGTGGGGAATTTTAAGTGAGCCAATGAAGCGTGCTTTTAAAGAAAACGTGGTAATGGCTGCTCAGCCAACCGCCAAACAATTGCATCAATTGGTGTCCCTTGAAAGATTGAATATTCAAGGCTCATCTGTCACCACTTTGGCGGAATTATCTGAGTTTTATCGATTGAAAGAACTTAGCCTAAACCGTTTGGGGATGAAGGATTTGAATTCATTGCCAGACTTAAAAGCTCTAGAATCGCTGAGCTTTACCGAAATGCCAGTCGCGGACTTGTTGTCTGTGCTAAAATTCAATAACCTCAAGTCCTTGAATTTTAGCAATACGGCCATCGATGATTTGCGCCCGCTCACCACCATGACAAAGCTAGAACGAATCAATTGCTCTGGCACGAACGTGAAGCGCTTCACTGGGCTAGAAGGGCTGTCTAACTTAAAATGGATAGACTGTTCAAACACCAAAGTTTTCAAATTTGACCGACTGACGGAACTCAAGAAACTAGAAACCGTCATTTGCTTCAATACCTCTTTGCGCAGCAACGATATCGAAAAGCTAAAAAGTGCTCTTCCTAATGTGGAGGTGGTGTTTTATTAAGGTGTAAATAATAACAAAGATTAGCATTACTAAAGCATAACCCAGATCCTACCTCAGGAAATGGGTTTATTTTTGAACCACCTCTTTACATCGCGTTTCGCTCTAACATCTAACATCTAACATCTAACTACTACCCTTCAAATCTCTTAAACACTGCGCTGGCCATATGCCCGCCAAAGCCAAAAGTGTTGCTGAGCGCATATTTCACTTCTCGTTTTTGTGCCGAACCAAGGGTGAGCTCAAACTTATCGTCAAATTCTGGATCTACATTTTTCGTGTTAATCGTTGGAGGAATAATGCCATCTACAATCGCCATCACGCTGGCAATCGCTTCGATAGCACCTGCCGCACCAAGCAAGTGACCAGTCATAGATTTAGTGGCTGAGATATTCAGGTCAGGATTCGTCCCGAAAACTCTTTCAATCGCGATCAACTCACTTGTGTCACCAACTGAGGTAGAGGTTGCGTGCATGTTGATGTAGTCAATATCTTTCGCTTCAATACCCGCATCGTTCAGCGCTTCATTTATTCCTAAGAAAGCACCTTCTCCTTCGGGGTGAGTTCCAGTTAAGTGATAGGCATCTGCCGCCATTCCACCACCCGCTACTTCAGCTATGATGGTTGCACCTCTGGCAATGGCATGCTCATAAGATTCTAAAATTAAGGAGCCAGCGCCTTCGCCCATTACAAATCCGTCACGACTTACATCAAACGGACGGCAAGCGGTTTCTGGGTTTTCGTTGTTGGTAGAAAGTGCCCGTGAAGCAGTAAAACCACCCAGGGCAGCTGCGGTAATTGGCGCCTCCGAACCTCCGGTAATGATCATGTCGGCTTTACCCCACTTAATGTAGTTAAAGGCATCAATAATAGCAGTGGTAGAAGAGGCGCAAGCAGAAATGGTAGTGAAGTTCACGCCCCTTAATCCATATTTAATGGAGATAAGGCCTGAAGCAATATCGGCTATGATTTTGGGAATAAAGAAAGGAGAGAAGCGAGGCGTTTCGTCATTTTTTACATATTCAATCATTTCCTCCGTAAAGGTTTGAATTCCTCCGTTTCCAGAGCCCCAAATGACCCCGATTCTATTTCTATTCAGTACATCAAAATTGATTTTTGCGTTTTTGATGGCTTCTTCCGTAGCAATTAGTGCATACTGCGTATATGGATCCATACGTCTCGCCTCATTTCTCGGAATGTAATCTTCTACATTAAAGTCCTTCAGCTCGCAGGCAAAGTGACTTTTGAATTTAGTAGTGTCGAACCTCGTAATGGGTCCGCCACCGCTTTTTCCAGCCTTTAAGTTTGCCCAATAAGTCTCTAAATTATTTCCAATTGGGGTCAATGCCCCCATTCCTGTAATGACTACTCTTTTCATGTTGTTATTTTTAATTGGTGATTGACCAATGATTTCAAGTTTTCTATAATGTTAAAAAACGATGCTGGATTGTTAGTGGTTTTTGCAATCAGAATACCGCCTTCAATGGAAGCGATATAAAAGTTTGCGAAACTTAATGCGTCAATTTCAAGCTTGATTTCGCCTGAATCCTGTCCTTCTTTGATTACACTAGCAATTTCAGATTGCCAAGTCAATAGAATGGTTTTTGCCTTTTCCTTAAAAAAAGGATAGAAGTCATCTGCTTCTACCGCCACATTCATTAAGGGGCAACCGCCATTGTTGGCCACAGTTTCATAGTTCTGATGATAGAAGTTAAGTAAACCAATGAGCTTGGCTATACTTGAAGGATTCGCTGCCCAAGTCATTTGTAAACCCTTCTGTAGGAACTTTACATTGTGATTGAAGCATGCTTCGGCCAAGTTCTCCTTATTTCCGAAGTTTCCATAGATGGCGCCCTTGGTCAAGCCAGTGGCGTTGGTGATGTCCGACAAAGCGGTACTCTGGTAACCCTTTTTGTTGAAAATTGGGGCTACCGTTTCAATGATTCTTTTTTTTGTTCTTTCAGATTTTTCAAAAGGCACATGTAAAAATATACCAAACGGTATATTTTTACAACAAACCGAGATATTAATTTCAGGCTTGGTCGAATTTTTACTTCTACGGTTTGAATTTACTGGTCAGATTCTTGTAATTGAACGGGTTAAAAAACACTCCTATGAAACTTAGAACCCTTATTGCCTTCTCATTACTGTTGATTGCCCAACTGAGTTTTTCTCAAGAAAAGAAATGGGTAAACCCAATTATCAAAAATTACGGTCGAATTTTAGAATTGGAAAAGGTGGATGTTGCACCAGATCCAAATATGGAATACAAAATTCTGATTGAGTTGGTGCATAAACTTGATAAGCCAGAAAATGCGGCTTTTGCGGCCACCAATATTGCCCGCTTGATAAATTTACATGGGGTAGGTGGAGTGAAGCCTGAAAACCTTAAAGTTGCGGTGGTGATTCATGCCGGAGCCACAAGCTCTGTATTGAATGCTGATGCTTATAAAACCAAATACGAAGTAGAAAGCCCTTATGTGCCATTGTACAAAGAGTTAATGGAAGCAGGTGTTGAAGTGATAGTTTGTGGTCAGTCGTATTCCATGTATGGAAATAAGGTAGAGGACTTAATGCCCGGTGTGAAAATTGGAACCTCGGCACTTACTACTATAAGTACCTATCAGCTTAAGGGCTATGCTTATTTTAAGTGGGAATAAGCTTCGCGTTTATCCTTTTATCCACTTTCATGCTATCGGTAGAGCTATTTGATAGGCTTTAACACTCGTTTTTCAACTGCAACTTCATTGATTTTCTCTTTTGAATAATAGACAGGGAAATATTGATCCTTCGCCCATGGTTCAAATAGATTGCTGTAAAATGGACTTTCCGGATTACCTGATTGGCCGGGGCCATTGGTGGCTATTGCGGCATCCCAATCACCTGTATTTACAATCATTCTGAATGAAGCACCACTGCTTTGTCGATTATTTCCTCCTGTGGACCCAACGGTGTATGAATTACCACCTCTTGGCAAAGGACCTAAGTTTATTTTGGATTGAAGGTCGGGTTCCACTAGGTCGCCAAGTGCATGAGACATTGCCGTGTGCTTTAGTTTCTCTTGACCATATTGCCATTTATTTATGTCATCATCAAGGGTTCTTTCTAGGTAGGCAATGCCATTATTAAAGGCTTCTGCTAAAAACTGATCTCTCTCTTTTGTTGGATTTGCACCAAATCGCTCATCTGGGTTTTCTAGCCATTGAATGATTCGGGTAAGTTGTAGACTGTACACTATTCCTCTCAATTCACTTGGGATGAATTTTTGAGTGGCCAGTCGTGAAAGTTGATTTTCAAAGGCTACATAAATAGCTGATTCAATGGAATTGGCTTCTAGTCTATAATCCCAGTTTTTGAGTCTATTTCTGATCTCATTAGCTTTACCTTCAAGTCTTAAATTCATCAGCATTGGCGTTAAAGTCCTGGCTGGAATTGAAAGGTAATCTACTTGTAAGGCCCTTAAGGATTCCATATCAAAATCATTTCCGCTTTTTAGTACTTCAGCAACGCGGTCACCACGAAATGGGTCTGCCCAAGTGTAGCCAACGGCATTCCAGTGAGTATAATCCTCTGGCGTCACATTCTGATTGGCGGTAGCAATAAAGCCGTCTGCTGGATTTAAGTCATTTGGTTTTTCTATAATTGGAAGATAACTGTCCCATTCATATCGACCATCGCCCGGCACTGGAACCATACCGCTAAAGTTATTTCGGATTGGGGCAATGCCCACGGCTTGCAGTCCGATGTTACCTTTTTTATCGGCCCAAATCATGTTTTCGCCCGGAATATGACTGAAGCTGCAGGCCTCTCTAAATTCTTCCCAAGTTTTTGCTTGATCCATTCTCAACGAGGCTAAATAGGGTGAGCCTCCTGGCTCTAACCAAGCGCAACGGATAGCGTAGGCCACATTGTTTTTCTCATCCACATAAGTCACAGGGCCGTGTTGGGTATATTTCATGTCAATAGTTTGATCCTCCATTCCTTTCACTTTGATAGTTTCTGAAATAGTGTTCATGTCCGCCCATTCACCGTTGTATTTGTATTGGTTAGCGTTATCAGGGTTGAGTTCATAAACATAAAGGTCTTCTCCATCGGTTTCGAAAACAGTTAAGCCCCAAGCCCCATATTCGTTATGGCCGATTGATATTCCTGGAATTTCTGGTTCACCGCCACCAATTACATTCCAACCCGGAGCGACCAAATGCACCATATAGCGCAATGATGGAACAGCAATAGTCCTGTGCGGATCGTTGGCCATATAGGTGTTGCCATCTGCTGTTTTTGCACCACTTACTACCCAGTTATTGCTACCAATGGAAAGAGAATCATTTTTTCCATCGAATATGGAAGTCAAAGCCTTTTCTTCAGTGCTATTTCGGTAGGCTTCAACGACATCCTCTTTTTCGAATTTTACGGTGCTGCGGTAAGCATTGTACAGTTCGAGGATTTTGTTATCGAAGAGTAGCTCTTTATTGATTTTCGCATCGAGTGTTAGATCGGGGTCTTGAGGGTGAAACCAGTAGAGCTCTTTTACTTTTGTATCACCTACTTTGGCAACTGCTCGGCCTACTTGAAGTTCTTTACCAATATTCCCTAAAAGCCCTTGATGACGAGAAATAACAACATCAGGAGTCCACTTTTGAGGAAGGATACCTAGTATTTTAAATTCAATTGGTAAAAGCCCTTTGTTTTGAAGTGCTTCTTCAATGTAGGCATTTACTCCTGCGGTGTAGGCGGTAATAATTTCCTCGCCATCATCGTGATAATGGTTCATTTCATCCTCCATATTACCTCTGAATTTGAAAAGACGAGTTCCGATATCTCTTTTTAATTCTTTTTCACCCAGAATTTCAGCAACAGTTCCTGTGGCTTGCCTTCTCCAAATTTCGAATTGGAAAAGGCGGTCTTGGGCAGCCGCATAACCTTGAGCAAAAAATAGATCATGTTGGTTCTCAGCATAGATGTGGTTGAGCCCCCATTCATCGCGAATAATTTCTACGGGTGCTTTAAGTCCATCAATGACTACTTCATTCTTGGGGTCTGAAGTACAAGAGATTAGAAAAAAAACGAGCAAAAGTGTGAGGGAGTTTTTCATACAGTATGGTTAAGGAGAATCCAATGAATGTACAAAAAAAGAGATTTAATAAAAATGGATTCTTATGTAAGAAGCATAGGAGTTTTGGTAGTTCCCGGAGCGATTATTCAAAGCATTGTTTGCCGCAGGGATTGAATTGCCACTGTTGCCATAAGAAAGACTACGCTTTTGTTAAGTGGGAAGGCCTTTACCAAAAGATTGATTGATTTATTCTTTGAAATTGTGTCTATTGGGCTCGATTCTAATAAACCCCAGAATAGCATGAAAAAATTGAATAAGTACCTCTTTGCTTTTGCCGCTTTGTTAATTGTTAACATCGGTTTTTCTCAAGAAAAAATTAACCCGATTATTAAAGGGTACGGTGGGATTTTTGACGCCCCTTTTGCTGTCGAAAAGCCTGATCCTAAACTGGAGTACAAAATAGTTATTGATGTAGCGACTGGCGATGAAGACCCTAAGGCAGTTATGTATTCTTTAGAGAATGTAGCTCGACTTTTGAACCTACATGCGATGGGAGGAGTGCCCGCTAAAAACTTAAAGGTAGTTTTGGCTATTCACGGACAGGCAGTTTGGTCTACACTGGATAATGCTACATACAAAGCGAAATTTGGGGTGGATAACCCACATATTCCACTTTTTAAAGAATTAGAAGGAGCAGGAGTGAAGTTGTTCGCTTGTTCTCAATCTATTTTAGGACGTAGCATTGATCACACGAAACTTGCACCTGGGATTAAAGTAGCTACTTCAATGCTGAGTACGTTAACCACCTACCAGTTGAAGGGCTACGCGGCTTTGAAGTTTTAAAATTCAAGGAAGTTGTCTGAGTGTTTCCCAAATCACTATGGCAATAGTAATGACAATAGCCAGCCCATAAAGAACATGAACCTTCTATTGGCGCTGGCTATTTTTTGTGCATTCTGCGTAGTTCATCAAACTTGAACAGTTGATGCGTTGGATATCAAGTCCTTATCAAAGGTTATTATATGTTAATTCATTTTTAAACAGGGATATTTTATTGAACTTTAATGGTACTCAATTCATCTATGTGTTGATGGATTTTTTTTGATACATCGTTTTTTAATCTTTAAACCACTCCAATGAACTACCATTTCAAATTTGCCAGCAGAGATATATTGAAGAACCGACTGATTACTACTGGTAGTCTTATCAGTATGGTTATAGGGGTGTTAAGTGCCTTTTTGATTTATATGTGGGTAGATTCTGAGTTGCAAACGGATAGGTTTCATTCTGAAGTGGACCGAATTTATATTCCTGTAATTCAGCAAAGTGCGGTGGATAATATTAACCCAATCAGTGCTGGTCTTTTTTTTAGATTGGACTATAAAAAATACCCGAGTGTAAAGAGTAAGCTCTATACGGCCTTTTATACGCCAGAGCGAATCAAATTGAAATTTGATAATAATGAATATAGAGGTGGAGGTTTAATCGCGGATAGCACTTTTTTTGATTTTTTTGATTTCAAGCTTTTGGTGGGCGAACCAAATGAAATTTTAGACAATCCTTCCCATATCGTCTTGACCAAATCTTTCTCCAAGAAGATTTTTGGTGACAAGGATCCATTGGGCGAAACTATTTATTTAGAGTGTGATCGGAAGGGCTATTATCAAGTAGCTGGAATCTTGGAGGATATTCCTTCAAACAGTACGCTATCCTTCGATTTTTTAGTGCCAAGCCAGTCACAAGAATGGTGGGGCAATTCAGGAATGGAGTTCATTCTTACCAATGACTCTTTCGATCAGTCAACCTTTAATGCAGAAGTTAAAGAAGCTGGAAGAAGCCACCCTCAATTTAAGGAAAGTACTTTATCGACTGTTGCTTTTAGTGATGTGTACTTTCATCATAATTTCTCAAACTCCATCCTTGCTAAGCATGGTAATATGGATGAAGTGAACTCTTTGTTCTTGGTGGCTTTTGTTATCCTATTGGTGAGTATTCTGAATTTCACCAATATGCAATCCACCCTAATGCTTTCTCAGTTGAAGACGAAAGGGATTAAGCAGGTAAATGGCGCGACTAAATTTGATTTCTTACTAGAGCTATTGGCCTCACGATTACTTTATGCACTGCTGAGTATAGTAATTGTGTTTGGGCTCTTTATGTTGGTTAAAGATGCTTATTTGAGGTTTTTGGGTATCACTTTCGGTAAACCTTTACTAGAGGTGCTCCTTATAATTGCCATTGGCGTTTTTCTATTCACCATTATCTCTACCCTATTCTCCATCATTCAATCCTCAAAATTGGTAACCTCTCAAGCATTAATGGGGCAACTGAACGATAAAAAAGGTTCGACAGGGCGTATACTGACCACCATTCAATATGTATTTGCCATCGCATTGATCATTGCCACCTCAGTGGTTTATAAGCAGTTCAAATATATGCAGAATAAGGATTTGGGCTATGACCCGAATGGTCTGGTGGCAATTAAGTTTTTTGATAGGCTGCCTTATAATTTTGAAGACGAAGAGACATACAAAAAGGACTTGAAGGCTCAAGAGAGTAGTTATGAATTGGTAAGAAATGAACTGCTTAAAATGCCAGGTATAATTTCTTATTCGCAAGGGCTAATGCCTTTTGACGGATCAGCGAGTACCATGTCATGGAAACTTTCGGGAAGTGATTTTGAATACACGGAAACAAGCTTAATGACCATTGACCCAGATTATGCTAATATGCTCGGGCTGGAAATGGTGGCAGGAAGATTTTTTTCAGATTCGCTGGATGTTTCAAGACAACACAAAGTAGTTATCAATAAAGCAGCGATGGATTATTGGGGTATTACAGATTTGAGCGATGTAAAAGTGGCGAGCAGCTCATGGGATGGTGAAGATGATCCGTGGAGGGTTATCGGGGTAGTGGATGATTTCCATTATGCTCATCTATCTAAGAAGATAGAACCCGCTATCATGGTGTTCTTTAGAGATGTTGATAAAGAGTTTTCAGTACGAATAGCTTCTAAGCAATATAAGGCCACTTTGGAGCGATTAGGAGCACTGTATGAGTTGGTTAACCCTAGTCAGCCTTTTAATTACACTATTTTGGAAGACAAGCTTCAGGCCCAATATGAGCGTGAAAGGAAACTTTCCGAGATTTTCATGTTATTCACCTTAGTTGGTTTGATGATTTCTTCCGTAGGTCTTTTCACTTTCGCACTGTATGAAACCAGAAAAAGAATCAAGGAAATCGGTATTCGAAAGGTAGTAGGAGCAAGCGAAACTCAGGTGATTAGTTTGCTTACAAGTGGTTTCTTAAAATGGGTATTACTGGCTTTTGTGATTGCTTGCCCATTGGGTTGGTATTTTATGAACGAATGGCTCGCCAACTTTGCCAGCCAAACAGAACTGAGTTGGTGGATTTTTGCCATCGCTGGAGTCTCTGCAATAGTTTTAGCAACATGTACCGTAATTGGGCAGTCTTATGTAGCCGCCAAACGTAATCCCGTGGAAGCGCTTCGCTACGAATAAAAAATCAGAACCGATTAATCACTTTCACACCTACTCCCTGAAATTCATTCATTTTGGGAAGTAGGTTTGTGGCTTCTTCTAAAGAAATCAGCTCACCAATCAGTTTTTCGGGTTGAAGTTTTCCTGATTTAATCATTTCCATCATTTCAGGATAAGCATGGGCTTGCATGCCGTGGCTCCCAATTACTTCTAACTCATTGGCTACCACCAAATGCATTGGTATTTCTGGTAGGTAATCGTTGCCAGCCATTAATCCCACCTGAATATGTTTGCCTCTTTTTCTGAGGTTGGCAATGGAGTTGAAACAGGTGGTTTTGCTTCCGAGTGCATCAATAGAAACATGTACACCACCTTTTGAGATTTCTTTGACAGCGTCAACCACATTTTCTTTTGCCCCATTTACAGTGTAGTGCGCACCAATCGTTTTGGCAAAAGCCAGCTTAGTATCATCAATGTCTATTGCAATTACTTGAGCACCTAAAGCTTCGGCAATCATAATGGCAGAAAGCCCAACGCCACCGCAACCATGCACCGCCACCCAATTTCCGCCAGTTGTTTTGGCTTGGTGCGCTACCGCTCTGAAGGAAGTGATAAACCTACAACCCAAGCTTGCCGCGGTTTCAAAACTGATTTCATCGGGAAGGTGCACCAAATTGGTGTCGGCATAATGAATGCCTACATATTCAGCAAAACTTCCCCAATGGGTAAACCCAGGTTGAAACTGATGATCACACACTTGCTGATTGCCTGAATTGCATTGCTCGCAACTTCCACAGCCGCTCACAAAGGGAACGGTTACCCGATCTCCAATTTTGAATTTGCTAATGCCTTTGCCTAACTCTACCACAGTTCCAGCCAATTCATGTCCAGGTACATGCGGTAACTCAATGTCAGTATCATGTCCGATCCAGCCATGCCAGTCACTTCGGCACAAGCCTGTGGCGCCTACTTTTAGGATCACACCTCCAGTAACGGGCTTTGGGTCGGTTACGGTTTCGATTGAAATTGGGCCTTGGAATTTAGTGTAGAGCGCTGCTTTCATAGAGGAATATGGGGGCTGATTTGGCCTTCCTAAATTAGATAAATCATGGGAATCTCCTTAGTCTATAATCTGTGACTGGTCTTTTTTATTTTATGCCCCTTTTGTGCTTACTTTGTTGAACACTAAAGAAAGCAATATGTACAACGGATTACTTCATGCGCACTCTGGGTTAAGATGGATCGTTCTGATCTTATTATTGGCCGCTATTTTTAATGCTTTTTCTAAAAAGAGATCAGGAGTTTGGACAGCGAAAGACAAGAAAATCTCACTTTTCGCGATGATCTTTACCCATGTTCAGTTCTTAATTGGTTTGGTACTGTACTTTGTGAGCCCAAAGGTGAATTTTGTAGAAGGCTTTATGAAAGATGATGTGCTTCGCTTTTTTGCGGTAGAACACGTGTTGCTAATGGTAGTAGCGATTGTTTTGATCACCATTGGTCATAGTAAATCTAAAAAAGCTGTGAGCGATGCTAAGAAATTTGGCGCTATTGCGACTTTCTACCTTATTGGACTTATTCTGATTTTGGCCTCTATTCCTTGGCCGTTTAGAAACTTAGGATCAGGCTGGTTCTAAGCATTCCCATCGAAAATCTATAAAAGAGGCAGAAGTAACCCTTCTGCTTTTTTATTGCCCTTTACTGTTTAGGATCAGTTGTCGGTAATAACGAATGGCGTTCTCATAGTCTTCTACAGAAATGCGTTCATCAATGCCGTGGAAAGTACTGATATTATCATCATTAATATGATATGGCACAAAGCGATAGATGTTTGGGCTGATGGCGCCAAAATGCCTTGAGTCTGTAGCTGCGATCACCAAATTGGGAGCCGTTAACACGCCATCGAAAACTTCTTTAATAGACTTATTAATAGTGTTGTAACCTGAGGTTTCCACTGGAGAAACAGGAGAAGGTTCTGAGTTGAAACCGAAGAACCTGGTTTTAACGCGTGAATCATCAATGGTTTTATTGACATGGTTCAGTACGTCTTCAGAAGTTTCTCCCGGTATAATTCGGAAGTTGATCAAAGCCCTGGCTTGGGTGGGGATGATGTTCTCTTTAATCCCGGCATTAAATATCGTTGGGGCAGTTGTGGTTCTGATCAAGGCATTGCCTGCTCCACCTGCGCTTTCATAAGTGCTCAGAACAAGTGGTTTGAAGATGGATAGATTAGCGAAAGCCATTCTGTTCACAAAACCCATTTCAGGCCCGATTTGATTAATAAAACCTTGCATGGGTTCCGAAATGGTTCCTTTGGAGGGATTGCTTTTTACCTTAACTACTGCTTTGGCTAACACATCAATGGCAGTTTCTGGGTCGGGACGAGAGGAATGACCGCCTTCCATGTCTACCGTCAGTTCAATGGTAGTAGAGCCTTTTTCAGCCACGCCAATAAAGGCCACATCGGGGTCAACACCCGGCACAAGTTTTTGGGTGATGGCATAACCTTCATCCAAAACATATTCGGCATGAATTCCCTCATGCTCAAGATATCTTGCCATGGCCACTGCGCCTTTTTCTCCACCTACTTCTTCATCGTGGCCAAAGGCCAAATAAATAGTTCTTTCAGGCTGAGTGCCTTCCGAAAGCAGCATTTCTATAGCTTCTAAAATGCCGATTACCGAAAACTTATCGTCAATCGTGCCACGCCCCCAAATCACACCTTCTTTTATAATTCCGCCAAAAGGATCAACTGACCATTTTTCTGGGGAAGCAATAGGAACCACATCAATGTGTCCCATCAGCACAATAGGTTTAAGTGTTAAGTCCTTTCCTCTCCAGCTATACAAATGACTGTATTGGTTAAAGGTTTTGTGTTCCAACACGGAATCAATTAGCGGGTAACTGTTTTTAAGAAATTCATTGAACGCCTCGAAAGCTGTAGAATCAAAATTGATTGGGTCTTCGTGAGAAATGGTTTTTATTTTCAAAGCCTGAGTAAGTCTTTGAACTGAAGATTCTTGAATATTTACTTTCGCTACGGGTTCAACTTCCATTTGTTTTGAACTGAAAGTGAAGGTCTTGAAAAGTATATAAGCCACGAAAATGAGGAGGAGAACTAAAATTGCTTTGAGGAATTTCTTCATGCTTTAATTGAGATTGAGCTTAAATATAAAAATTGTCAGCTTTATTCTTCAGGTTCGATGTGAATAAGCACATCTGCAATTTCGGGCATTTCATTCTGAATTGCATTTTTGACTTCATGCGCAATGTCGTGCCCTTTTTTAACGGAAATTTCACCTTTAACAGTGAGGTGTAAATCCACATGAAACGACATTCCCGTTTTTCTAACAAAACACTTTTCTGTACCCTGAACACCCTTTACCATTTCAGCTGCTTTTCTGATTTCTACAATCATATCATCATAAACATGCTCATCCATTATTTCGCCAAGGGCGGGGCGAAAAATCAAAAATGCATTGTAAACAATAAAGCCAGAGGCGAGCAGGGCAGCCCAGTCGTCTGCGGTTTCATAACCTTCACCCATGTATATCGCAATTGAAATTCCGATAAAAGCCAGTAAGGAAGTAATGGCATCGCTTCTATGGTGCCAAGCATCGGCTTTTAAAGAAGTGCTTTTGGTCTTGTCGCTTTTTTTGGAAACAAACCGATAGAAAAGCTCTTTTAGAATTACAATTACCGCTAAAACTACGAGGGTGAATTTTTCAGGCACTTTGTGTGGGGTGCGGATATGCTGAATACTCTCATAAGCAATTACTGTGGCAGAAATCACTAAAATTCCGACAACAATAAAAGTGATCAATGGTTCAGCTTTACCATGTCCATAAGGATGGTTTTCATCCGCAGGACGGGTAGAATATTTTAGGCCGAAAAGCACCAATAGTGAAGCAAATACATCGGTGGTAGACTCAATGGCATCGGCAATTAGGGCATATGAATTACCAAATACACCCGCAATTCCCTTTACGATGGCTAAAAGCGCATTGGCAATGGCACTGAAAATAGCGGTGTTAATGGCAGTTCGTCTATTCGATTCCATGAGGCATCAATCGTCATGAGTTTTGGAGGAACTAGAAATCAGACGATTGATTTCGGCCAATTCTTTTGGGGTAATGTCGCGCCATGTGCCTACTGGCATGTCTAAAATCACGTTCATAATGCGCACTCGTTTTAATTGACGAACCTCATAATCTAAGTATTCGCACATTCTACGAATTTGGCGATTGAGGCCTTGTGTCAGTACGATTCTGAACTTGAGTTTACCGATTTGTTCCACCTCGCATTTTCGAGTAACAGTTTCTAAAATAGGAACACCATTACCCATTTTTGCAATAAAATCTCTCGTTACAGGCTTGTTTACCGTAACGATGTACTCTTTTTCGTGATTGTTTCTCGCGCGTAAGATTTTGTTTACAATGTCTCCATCATTAGTGAGGAAAATCAAGCCTTCACTCGGTTTGTCTAATCGGCCAATGGGGAAAATTCGTTTAGGGTAGTTGATGAAATCAATGATGTTGTCTTTTTCTACACCAACATCGGTAGTGCAAACAATTCCCACAGGCTTATTAAAGGCAATGTAAACAGGCTTGTCCTTTGGTTCGGCTACTGGATTTCCATCTATGGCAACAATGTCTTCTTTTGTTACTTTCGAACCCATTTCGGGTACAGCGCCATTGATGGTTACCCGCCCTTCTTCAATCAGTTTATCGGCAGCCCTGCGTGAGCAGTAACCGATTTCACTTAAGTATTTATTGATTCTTACGGGCTGGTCAGTAGTCATTCGTAATTTATTGAGTGCTGATGTGTGTGGGCTGAAATTCAACCTTCAAGTATTTTTATGCAAATTAAAGAATTCTATTGGCAGAGACGCATAAAAAATGCCGCCTCTGCAAAAGCAAAAAGCGGCATTTTAGAATGAATAGTGGTTGTTTTATTTTTTTAACAGATCTCTGATCTCAGCCAAAAGCACTTCTTCTTTAGAAGGTGCAGCTGGGGCTGCAGGAGCTGCGGCTTCTTTCTTCTCCATTTTCTCTTTCAAATGGTTATAAGATTTCACTACCATGAAAATGGCAAAAGCTACAATTATGAAAGTAATGATGGTGTTTATGAATAGTCCGTATGCAATAGCTACTTCAGCAGTGGCAGCACTAGACGCAGTTTCTGCAACAGCATCTTGTAAAACCAACTTCATTTCTGAAAAGTCAACTCCACCAAGTAGGATTCCGATTGGTGGCATTAAGATGTCATTTACAAATGACTTTACAATGGCACCAAAATAAGTGGCCATAATTAAACCCACGGCTATTTCTAGTACGTTTCCGCGGATCAGGAACTTCTTAAATTCTTTCATGTTTAGCTGTTTTTGTTTAGTAATTAAGATTGATTAATCACGTTCCCCTTTGTTTACCTATGATTGAAAAAGGCAACCGTAGAAATGACGTGGAATAAGATAACGATTTTTAAAATAATACAATCTATCGTGTTTGTAAATGATCGCGGAATCACGATATCTACAAGGACTGCTCGCTGCGGGCTAAATGAAATTTGGAATGAGGAAGTTTGGGAATTGACTTCCCAATGGCACAAGGTAGTGAGCTTTTTCTTAATTCTCCGATCAATTCATATGATTTATGTAGATATGAGTGGTAAGTTTTATTTTATATTGTAGAATTCATATTGTCTGAGTTTTATTTCTTCGTAAACTTCTTGTAGATCAAGAGTTGAGAGGTTCGGGCTGAATTTTTATAAGGTTATTCTTTACATTAATAGTCACCTGCAATGCAGTTTCTATTTGACTCATATAATTGAAGAGGTAATCCGTACGAAAACTATTTGTGCATGCAAACCAAGCATTCATAATTGGTAATTATCATTTCTCATCTCATTCCATTAAATTCGACCAAACAAACGTTCGTTATGGGATTGACCACTGCACAAAAAGACATACTAGATAAGGCGGTAGATGCCTTGCATACTCGTGGGTTTCACTCACAATACCCTGAGCATCCAGCACCAGCCATTTATGGCGAAACGGCTGATGCCGATGGAAAAGAGGCTTTCAAAGCCTTAAGAAAAAAGAATTTTGAAGAACTACAGCAAGAAGGAGCTACTTCATGGATAGGTGAGGAGCATTCTCCTTATTTCGATGCACCTGTAGGCCCTAAGTATCCTGCATTCAGCACAGATGAGTTGATCAACCGTGCCGAAAAGGCTTTTCACTCTTGGAGAAAAGTAAGCGTAGACGATAGAGCGGCTGTTTTGATTGATGCTTTAGATCGTTTCTCTAAGCGCTTCTTCGAGAATGCTTATGCCACCATGCACACGACAGGGCAAGGCTATATGATGGCTTTTCAGGCTTCTGGCCCACATGCTGCTGACCGTGCATTAGAAGCGGTTGCCGCGGGTTATGACGAGTTGAGTCGTTTCCCTTCCAAAGCCACATGGGACAAGCCAATGGGTAAATACAATATGGTGGTCAATAAAGAGTGGAGGGCAGTGCCTAAAGGTATAGGCTTGGTGATTGGCTGCTCAACTTTCCCAACATGGAATTCAGTGCCAGGTGTTTTTGCCGACTTGATTACGGGTAACTCGGTATTGGTGAAGCCACACCCAGGCGCAATTTTGCCAATGGCCATCGTGGTAGCTGAAATCAGAAATGCATTGAGATCTGCTGGCTTTGATGCCGATGCTTGTCAGCTAGCGGTTGACGTGCCTAGCGCGCCAATCACCAAAGAGTTGGCTGAGCACGCAAAGGTGAAATTGGTCGACTTTACCGGAAATTCTGAGTTTGGTAGCTATTTAGAAAAACTGCCAAAAGCAGTGTTTACAGAGAAAACAGGAGTGAACTCAATCATCTTAGATTCTGTAGTCGATATCGATAAAGTGATTCAGAACATCACCTTCTCGGTGTGCTTGTATTCTGGTCAAATGTGTACCGCACCGCAAAATTTCTTTATTCCAGAAGGCGGAGTGAAAACACCAGATGGTGTGCTTTCATTCGATGAGGTAGCTCAAAAATTTGCTGACTTCACCAACGGTTTGATCGATAACCCTAAGGCTGGGCCATTTGTGTTAGGTGCTATTCAAAACCCAAATACGGGTGAGAGAGCTAGAAATGCAGCCAAAGAGTTGGGTGGAAAAGTTTGGTTAGAAGCGAGAACTATTGAAAACCCAATTTTCGCCACCACTAGAACGCAAACCCCAGTGGTGATCGAGCTAAGTTCTGCGGACAAGGATAAGTTTGCTATGGAGCTTTTCGGACCGATTGCATTGCTGATTAAAACAAAAAATACTGAAGAGTCTGTGGCCTTGGCCAGAGAATTGGCAGAAGAGCATGGCGCTATTTCTTGTGGTGCGTACACCACTGATGAGGCCATGAAGGAACATATCGCTGATCAAATGTCAATGGCTGCAACGCCAGTTTCGTTCAATTTGACAGGAGGTATTTTCGTGAACCAAAATGCTGCATTCTCTGATTACCATGTAACGGGTGGAAACCCTGCAGGTAACGCTTCATTCACTAACCCCGGTTACGTAAATGGAAGGTTTACTTGGGTTGGAATGAGAGAGTTGGCTTAAGAAGCGCAATGCTAACTTAAAATATTAAAACCACCTTCTGGTGGTTTTTTTATGCTGAAATGGTTTTACTTATTGATTTTGAGTTCGATCCATGCTTGCTTTTCCATGGCCAGAAAAGTGTCTCCTGATTGTTTGATTACATCAAATGAAACAGGCACGCGATCGCGGCCTTCAATATCAACCACTCCATACTTTCCATTCCGACTGACGATAAAGTTAATGTTGTCCGTAGTCGTCATTGAGTCAAATTGAGGTGTTCGGACTAAAACGCCTTCATGGTTTGCCAAACCGAATTGCTTGTCTTTTTCAAGAAGAATAAAGCCTTGCTTTCTTGTGAGCTGATTGTAAACCGCATTCAATACAAAAACTCCATTTAGATCAATGAGGCCGTACAAATCATTGATTTTCACTGTTGATAGTCCATTAATGAAAGACTCAACGGATTGAAAAGTAGGTTGAATTGTAATTTGATCGTCTGTATTGATGAAGCCCCAATTACCATTGATTCTGATGGCAGAAAGGCCCTGTGAGAAGTCCTTGGCTTGTTGGTATCTGTTGGCAATGGTCAACAATCCTTGTTCGGATACAAAGCCCCATTCGTTTTCCATCATTACCGAAATTAGGCCTTCTCTATGCCCTCGTACCTGCTGCGTTTTTGAATCGAGTTTGAAGGTTTGAGCAGCTGAAATTTGTAGCAGCTGAAATTTGCTTTTCGATTTCAATACCAAAAAATCAGGGGATATTTGATACACCGAATCATAAGTGTTTGGGCTGAGTTCATTCGCATCAAAATCATAGAGTTTATAACCGTCATCTGTTAGCTCTGAAAAAGCATTTTGGTAGGGGGTAACAGGGTTGATACTTCTGAAGATTTGCTGCTCGAATAAATCATAAACTCCATATTCTGTGCCTTGTTGGTAGAAAATTCGCTTACCAATAATTTGAATACTATCCTTGTAAGGTGTAATCAGCCAGTTTCCGTTGTCTTTAATGACACCTTGGTTTTCTTGATATTCGGCAACTGTCAAGCCGTTTTCGAAGTCGTAGATTTTATCAAAAATAAATGGGCTTTGCTCATAGCCTTCAGCATCTAACAAGCCATATTTTCCATTTCTTTGGGGCAAAAAGGAGCCATCTTCTTTCTGAGTGATTTTTTCGTAAAACTGAATTCCAATCCTCTTTCCTGTAAGGTCATAAGGGATCCAATTTTGGTTGTCCTTTCGCTGTGATTTAGCAAAGATCACCGATTTAAAAAACTGGACGGAGTCAAATTGAGGGGAGAGTATGGTTTCCCCTTCAGCATTAATCACCCCCTCAAAACCATTTTTTTTGACTGCTAATAACTCTGCCTGAGTATGTGTGATTTGCATTTTTTGCACATAATGATCAAAGGTGTTTTTATTGGAGATATTGACAATTCCTATGTTTCCATTGGTTTGAATGGCCACTAAATCTTTGTTGATCAGCCATATGTCATCATGAGCAAATGTTTTGGGGCTTGATTCCAGTGTGAACACCGTCCATTTGTTGAATGGGAGCACCTCGGCCTTACCATTACGGAGGTTTAACGACTTGTATTCAGGTGGAATTATCAATGTGCCTTTTCTGTCGATCAAGCCTTCTTTGTTATAGTATTTTACTTTAAAGGTGTTTTCATCGTAACGAAGAATCAGTTCATAAAGGAAGTCGGAGAGGGCTTTACCTTTCAATGTGTATAGGGCATAGAGTCTTTGGTCATTTTGAACTGAAAGTGTCTGATTGTTAATCCTTTCAATGTGGTTGAATTCGAGAGGAAGGAGTGAGTTTCCATTTTTATTTAGCAAGCCAAAATGACTCTGATTCCCTTTTTTCTTAGATACGATTAGGGCATCCCCAATTGGTTCAATCCATTGATATTCTGTCGGAATGATTTCATTGCCTTTTGCATTAATGGCACCATAATCATTCAGAATGGAGAAGCGGCTTCGCATACCCACAACAAAAGCATTGTCAGTAAAGGGATAAAGCTCAGAAAAGAGATGGCTTGTTATTTTTGAACCGTCAATATTGGCCAAGGCCCAACGTTCATTTTGTTTGAGACCAATGAGTCCATGAGGTGTCTCAAGACCTCCTTTGGACCAGCCTAGATCGTCATAGATGGCTTCAATGACTACTTGGTCGGTTGTGATGTTCCTTAGTCCTATCTTACCGTTTTCGGAGAATTTCTCATAGGTATCATTGCCCAAAATGGGTTGCATGAGAAGAAGGGATAAAATGGAGGTGATTAAAGTGCGCAATACTAAGGATCAAAACGCAAGCTTAATAAAATTTGATGCGAATTAGAAGGGTAGTGAACGCCTTTCGTCTTGATTATTTTTCTTTCGGAGTATTATCCAGATCGAAAAGGTCATTGAGCACATCGATCAACGAATCAGCATCGCCACGTTTGCAAGCTGCTTTCAGCTGCATTACTGGTAATTTGATAATTTTTTGTGTAATACTTTTGGAAAAACGTTCGGCAAACTCTTGAACTTCTGGTGAAGCATTTTTAATGTGCCTTGTCATTTCTTCCTGACGGATTTGCTCAAGGGCATTTTTGAGTTTGTGAATGGTAGGCGATACAACCATTTCCTTAGACCAATCATTGAATTCAACAATAGCTTCTTCAATAATGGTTTCTACTAATGGGATTGAAGATTTTCTCTTTTCAACAGCAGCTGACGCTTTTTCGTTGATTTCGTCAATGTTAAATAGCGTAACGCCAGTGAGCTTTCCAACCATTGGGCTGATGCTTCTAGGAATAGAAAGGTCAATAAAGAATTTGAAGCCAATATTATTCTCGCTAACCAACTCTGTATTGATAATTGGGCTACTGTGGGCAACGGAAGAGATAATCAAGTCATATTCTTGAATGGCTTCCTTCAACTCGGTAAACGGAATCAAGTTAAGGTTGCATTCTTGTGCTAAGAGTTCTGCCTTTTCTTTGGTACGGTTACAAATAGTAACCGTCAAATCCGTCTCAGAAAGGTGACGGCATACGTCAGCGCCAATTTCACCAATCCCCAGAATTAGCACTTTCGGGTTAATAATGGTAGATGCTAAATTCTGAACCAATTCGGCAGCGGCATAAGAAACACTTGCTGCACCATCTCTAAAGGAAGTTTCTTGCACCACTCTTTTACTGCTGAAGAAGATAGTGTGCATTAATCGGTGTAAAAAAGGGCCAGCTAAATTCGCATCGGCCGCCCACTGATAGGCTCTTTTTACTTGATTAGAAATTTGAAGATCACCAACAACCTGTGCCTCCAAGCCTAATGAGACTCTGAATAAATGATTTACAGCTTCCTCCCCTTCAAAAGAATTGAAGTAGTTGATGTAAGCGTCTGAATTTAGAACTCCTTTTTTTATTGCAATCAGTTTAATGATTTC
Organism: Roseivirga sp.; assembly: GCF_034669765.1. Classification (GTDB taxonomy): domain Bacteria; phylum Bacteroidota; class Bacteroidia; order Cytophagales; family Cyclobacteriaceae; genus Roseivirga. The sequence goes on along the minus strand of NZ_JAXMOQ010000004.1, from coordinate 400,545 downwards.
AATGTCCAGGTTTTTTTCAGCTGAATAATAAACTTCGGTTCTATTGCATGTAGAAAGAATTAAAGCCTCTGTCAAAGACAGAACTTCAGATATTTCTCCAAGAATGGATTTGATTGTGAGCTCATCAATGGAAATGATTTCCCTGATTTCAACTGGTGCCTTTTTGTAAGACAAACTTATAGCTCTGAATTTACCCTGCATTATTGCTCTCGCCTTTCCTCTAAATTCTTGAGTGCAAAAATAGCCTCTTAGAGTGTTTAAAAAAAGTGATCAAAATCATGTATCCTTATTTAGAATCAATTTAAACAACTCTGCTGGTACTTCTCAAGCACTTAACTATTTTGGTTGAAAATAATTTATTTTGATCTTATATTAAGAATATATTATATTAAATCATAATTTAATTAACGCGACCATTCAATGATAAACATAAAACGCTTGGTTAGAAACTACTTTGGGTTCTCTAAAACCCAAACCAATGGTTTTATGGTTCTCGCCCCACTCATTTTTGTTATGCTATTTGCTCCTAGTGTCTATCGTAGGGTAACCCAATTTGAATACAATGAGTTCGATTCTGACAAAAGACAATTAGATAGTCTAGTTGCTCTTTGGAGTAATAGCGTAAAAATCAAGGTTGAAGAGGGGGGAATTCCTAAAATGGATATTCGACTTACCTCTTTTAACCCTAATACTGCTACTTCTGACGAATTGATCAGGGTTGGGCTAGATCAGCGTTTGGCCAGTCGGATTGGTAACTATCTAAATGCTGGGGGAAGCTTTAAAGTGAAATCGGATTTGAAGCGTATCTATGGATTTCCTGATAGCCTGTATCTAGTACTTGAGCCATACATTCAATTGCCAAATGAATTGCCTCAGCGCATTAATAGAAAAGAGCCTTTTGAAAAGCCTTTAAATAAAGAGAGAAAACTATATACAGAAGTAGAAGAAAGCGTTTCACGGCCTGAGTTTTTTGTTTTGGATATTAATGAGGCCGATTCTCTAGCCTTCCAAAGACTGAAAGGAATTGGTCCAGCCTACTCTAGCAGAATTGTGAAGTTCCGACAATTGTTGGGAGGGTTCAGTAGTGTAGATCAAATCAAAGAGGTGTTTGGTATTTCTGATTCACTTTATCAAAGTATTGCCTCGCGGCTTGAGGTAAATGAAGTGTTCAGACCAGCTCAAATCAATATCAATTTGGCCACATTCAAAGAGATCAATGCGCATCCCTACATTAGCTACGAGCAGACCAAAGAGATAATGAATGCAAAAAGCAAGTATGGTAAATTCAAGTCGCTGGCTGATTTGAATCGTTTAGCCTTATTTGATTCAATTCAAATTGTTAAATTGAGTCCATATCTTCAATTTCAATGATCAAAATCTTAAGTGCCGAACAAATTCGTAGATGGGATTTGTTTACCATTAAAAACGAGCCAATTTCCTCTATAGATTTGATGGAGCGTGCTTCATCGGCTTTTGTAAAACTTTTATTAACGAAAGTTAAAGGTCAGCCAAGGGTTGATGTTGTCTGTGGTCCTGGGAATAACGGAGGAGATGGTTTTGCTATTGCAAGGTTACTCATTGGGAATGGGCTGAAAGTAAACTGTCACTTAATCGACTTTGGCTTGAAGCTTTCGGAAGACTGTCGCAAGAGCTACCGAAGGTTTTTGGATATCAGTCAGGTGAATATTGTCAAACAGGCTAAGGATTTAAGCCTTAATGGAGAAATAGTCATTGATGCAATGTTTGGTTCAGGTTTGAATAGGTCTGCCACTGGTCTTGCCGCAGAAGTTATTCAGTTGATTAATCAAAGCCAGTCAAAAACCATTGCTGTCGATATGCCATCAGGGCTTTTTGCTGACAAAGTGAATTTATCAGGGAAGATAATTGAGGCCGATTGGACCATCACTTTCCAAGCGCCAAAGCTTTCATTTCTTATTCCAGAGTCTGGTTATTATGTAGGAGAATGGTCTGCCGTTGATATTGGTTTGAATCCTGATTTTTTAAAAACAGAAAGTACGGATTTCTTCATTTTCGAAAAGAGTGACATAGATCACTCACTTTTTGACCGAAAGAAGTTTGATCATAAAGGTAAATATGGGCGCGTATTAATTGTTGCTGGAAGTTTGGGTAAAATCGGAGCTGCTTATTTGTCTTCTAAGGCTGCCCTTAAATCCGGGGCGGGTCTTCTTACCGTACATATACCACAAGTGGGATACGCTCCGATACAAACTTCTTTACCAGAGGCCATGGTTTCAGTAGATCCAGAGCAAGAATTCGTGTCCGAAATAAATAAAGTGGAGGGATTTGATGTGATTGGTATTGGGCCTGGCTTGGGGGATAACCCTAAAACTGGAAAAATAATTAAGGAGTTATTCACATCTTTTAACAAGCCTATGGCAATAGATGCCGATGCTTTAAACCTAATTGCATTAGATAAAGAGTTAATTGATTTAGTGCCAAAGGGTTCAGTGCTTACGCCCCACATAGGAGAATTCAATCGGTTATTCGGAGAATGTGATAACGGATTGGAGCGAATAGAGAAAATAAGGACAATAGCAATTGAGAAGCAGTTGATAATTGTATTGAAAGGAGCACATTCTGTAGTTGCTACGCCAGATGGTGAAATTTATTTCAATTCTACTGGAAATTCAGGAATGGCAACCGCTGGGTGTGGTGATGTGTTAACAGGAATCATCAGCGCATTGATGGCACGAGGAAGTGATTCTTCGACTTCTGCAAGAGTCGGGGTTTGTATTCATGGGTGGGCTGGCGATTTAGCTGAAAATACAGTAGGAAAAACGGCATTGATGGCATCAGATTTGCTCTGTGCACTACCAGAAGTTTTTAGCAACGTGGAGAGTAGTGATTTTATTTGAAAAAAATGTAACTTTAACTAAACCTTAGGCGTGACTTTGGGGTCTTTATAGACAATGAATCTTTTAAACCGAAACATATCCATCTCAAAAACATTAATGATTCTCTCGTTAATGCTGTTTTCGGTAATGGCAAAAGCTCAGAATGAGACCATGGCCAGTTTGAAGATGAACAGCGATCCAAAGGTTAAGGTAGAAGTTTTCCCCAATCCTACATCTGACTTCCTTACAATTGACTTGTCTAAGTTAGATTTGAAGCAGCCAAAAATTGAAATCAGAAATATTATTGGCAGTAAAATGGAAATGACTTCTGAAGATCTTGGCGACAAAAAACACCGGGTGGATGTTACTTCCTATCCTAGGGGTTATTATTTGGTGTTGGTCAAAGATGATCAATCCAAGTTCCAGCAGACGATCCGTTTTTCTAAGAAATAGGTTTTAAAAAGATATTTGCATACGGGAACGTGGCATAAAAAAGGTTTGAGCTTATTAAGTTCAAACCTTTTTTACTTATGTCTTTGTTCAATTAGAACTCTGCGTTTCCTGGAGTTCTAGGGAAAGGAATAACATCTCTAATGTTCGCCATTCCTGTCACAAATATGATCAGCCTTTCAAAGCCCAGCCCGAAACCACTATGAGGTGCCGATCCATATCTTCTGGTATCTAAATACCATTCCATTTCGTGAGTTGGAACTCCTATTTCTTTCATTCTTCTTAAGAGCATGTCTAGTCTTTCTTCACGCTGCGAACCACCAACAATTTCACCAATCCCTGGGAAGAGAATATCCATTGCGCCTACGGTTTTTCCATCGTCATTCATTCGCATATAGAACGATTTGATGTCTTTTGGGTAGTCGGTTAAGATCACTGGCTTTTTGAAGTGCTTTTCTACCAAATAGCGTTCGTGTTCTGATTGTAAATCAGTGCCCCAGCCTTCAATTAAATACTGGAATTTCTTTTTCTTGTTTGGGTTGCAATTTCTAAGAATGTCAATGGCTTCGGTATAGGTTACTCTTTCAAAATCATTTCCTGCTACAAATTTTAACTTTTCAGTTAAAGTCATTTCGCTTTTCTCGTTGGCTGGCTTGTTTTTTTCTTCATCTATTAAGCGTTGCTCGAGAAAAGCCAAGTCATCCACGCAGTTTTCTAAAGCGTAATTGATTAAGTATTTCAAGAATTCTTCAGCCAAATCCATGTTGTCTTGAAGGTCATAGAAAGCCATTTCTGGCTCGATCATCCAAAACTCAGCCAGATGTCTGGTGGTGTTAGAGTTTTCTGCCCTAAAAGTTGGTCCAAAGGTGTAAATGTCTGAAAGGGCCAATGCACCTAATTCTCCTTCTAGCTGACCAGAAACAGTGAGGTTGGTTTCTTTTTCGAAAAAGTCTTCTTTAAAATCTACCGAACCGTCTTCTTTTAATGGTGGGTTTTTTGCATCCAAAGTGGTTACACGAAACATTTCACCAGCACCTTCTGCATCTGACCCTGTAATGATTGGGGTTTGCAAATAGAAGAATTTCTTATCGTTAAAGAAGTTGTGCACAGCAAAGGCCATAGCGTGTCGAATTCTAAATATCGCTCCAAAGGTGTTTGTCCGTGGTCTTAAGTGAGCAATTTCCCTTAAGAATTCCATAGAATGCTTCTTGGGTTGTAGTGGGTATTTTTCTGGGTCAGCAGCCCCAAGAATTTCAATGCGCTGTGCGTTGATCTCGAATTTCTGACCAGCCCCCTGAGATTCCACAAGGGTGCCATGAACAGAAATGCAGGCTCCAGTAGAAACTAGTTTAAGAATATCTTCAGAAATCAAATTCGGATCAGCTACGATTTGGAGATTATTAATAGTGGAGCCATCATTTAGGGCAATGAAATTTACATTCTTATTTCCCCTTTTTGTTCTTACCCATCCTTTCACAGTCACGTCAATATTCGCCTGACTGCTCCTTAATAATGCTTCAATTTTGATTCTTTTTGTCATAACAAACCCCGAGTTGGTCTTTAGTAAAAAAAACGAATGCAAAACAAGTCTTTTTTGAAGTGATTCACAACGCGATCACTAAAAATAAGCGGTTAGAATTTATTGGGACCAATGTCGTTAACTGTATCTAAAACCTACTTGAATAAGTTTTTTGACCTATTTGTTAAATTTGCATGATTTTTGTTAAAAAGTCTGCTGTTCTCATTTGTTCCTCAATTCTTTATTCTAAATTTGCTTATAACCAATAGGATTTTTCTATCAATGCAAAAACTCAGTCTAAATCAATCTCTTAGCCAAAAGCTGTCACCGCAGCAAATACAGTTTATAAAGCTGTTGCAGGTGCCTACTGCCGAACTGGATACTAGGGTTGAAGAGGAGTTGGAAATAAACCCTGCTTTAGAAGAAGGTAGAGAAGAACCAGAAGCACCCACTACAGAAGAGGATTTTGATGAGCCATCTGATGATGTTTCTTCGACAGAAGATTTGAATGTTGAGGATTATTTGGGGGACGATGAATATGCAGGCTATAAAATGCAGGGGGATGGTAATTACTCTGAAGAGGATGATCGAGAGATGCCTGTGGCCATGCAAAGTTCTTTGAATGATCAATTGGATATGCAGTTAGGTTTTTTAGGTCTTGATGATCGTCAGACTTTAGTAGCGAAGCAACTTATTGGAAGTATTGAAGGTGATGGGTACATCAGAAGAGAGTTAGACGCGATCGTAAATGATTTGGCCTTTGCTCAAAATGTGGAAACGGATGTTGATGAACTAGAAGACTTACTTCATGAGATCCAACAGTTTGACCCACCTGGTATTGGTGCTCGAAATTTAAAAGAATGCCTTTTGATTCAATTGGATAGAAGGTGGGAAGAGGATGATCCTGATCCAGCGGTAGAAATGGCTAAGGCAATTTTATCGATTTGCTTTGAAGAGTTTACTAAGAAGCACTACGACAAGATTATAAAGAAACTCAATATTGAAGATGAGGTGCTCATGAAAGATGCCATCCACCTCATTACTAAACTGAACCCAAAGCCAGGAGGTGTTTCTGGTGGAATGGCCAAAACTCAATATTTGATTCCCGATTTTATCCTCACCAATAATAATGGTGAATTTGATTTGACATTGAACTCAAGAAATGCACCTGAATTAAGGGTGAGTCAGTCTTATTCAGACATGTTTTCGGCTTATGACAAGAGTGATAAGAAAGACAAAAAACTGAAGGAGACCGTTTCTTTTGTGAAACAAAAATTAGATGCCGCCAAATGGTTTATTGATGCTATAAAGCAGCGTCAAAATACGCTTTTGCGTACCATGGATGCTATGGTAAGGTTTCAGTATGAGTTCTTTTTAGAAGGGGATGAAACTAAGCTTCGTCCAATGATTTTGAAGGATATTGCGAATGAGATCCATATGGATATCTCGACTGTATCGCGTGTTGCCAACTCAAAATCTGTACAAACTGACTTTGGTATTTTTCCATTGAAGTACTTTTTCTCGGAAGGAATTTCGACAGTTTCTGGGGAAGATGTGAGCAGTCGTGAAGTGAAAAATATTCTCAATCAACTCATAGATAAAGAGGATAAGAGCAAACCTCTGTCTGACGATAAATTAGAAAAATCACTGAAAGCAAGAGGATATAATATTGCTAGAAGAACAGTGGCTAAATACCGAGAACAATTGAATATTCCTGTAGCGAGATTAAGAAAAGAACTATAAGTTTGAAGTTATTTGCCCAAATTGTATCTGCTATTTTCCAGCCTCTGCTGATGCCGGCACTGGTTTTTTACACCTATCTTTTTCATGTAGACAACAGTTCAAACCTCACTGAAAAAGGGAGGACCACAGTGCTACTTTTGATTTTTCTAACCACTTGTGTTATCCCCGTGTTTATTGTGTTGCTTTTTAGGTTTACGAAAGTGATTAAAGATTTACACATGAAGGAAAGAAGAGATAGATACCTTCCTTTCGCATTTATTTCGGTTTTCTATATCCTAGTCACTTATTTAATGAGCCGCCAAGTTTGGTTTAGCCCTACGATGGCTGTCATCATGATTTCAATGACTACAGTTGTGATTACTACCAACCTAATTACCTACTTCTGGAAAATAAGTGCGCACGCTGCTGGCGTGGCTGGCTGGCTAGGTTTTATTATCGTTTTTTCAAGACTTTATTCCAGTGGAAACACATTGTTTTTACCTTTAATTACTGCTGTCATTCTTACTGGAGTAGTGATTTGGGCTCGATTATATTTGAATGCGCATAAGCCCTCTGAGTCATTGGCAGGATTTGCCTTGGGTTTTTTAGTTTGTTTCGGTTCCATTTTATTGTTTGTTTAGCTTATGTACGAATTTATAAAGTTTGAAAAAGAGAATGGTGTAGCTACGCTTACCTTAAATAGACCTGATGTGTATAATGCACTCAACGATGAAATAACTTTTGAAATCCAAGCAGCTTTAAAAGACGCAAAAAGAGATGCCGAAGTTAGAGTACTGGTGCTGACGGGGGAAGGGAAAGCCTTTTGTTCAGGGCAAGACTTAAAGGCATCTGCTAAACATCCAGGTCGTTCTTTTTCAGATTCATTGCACAAACGATACAATCCAATTATCAAGGCGATTACGGATATACCTAAACCGGTGATTTGTAAACTAAATGGTGTGGCGGCAGGAGCCGGTTGCTCTTTTGCCTTGGCTTGTGATATAATTATTGCAGGGGAAAGCGCAAAATTGATTGAAGTTTTCGTGAATATAGGTTTGGTGTTGGATTCTGGTTCATCTTATTTTTTACCTCGATTGGTTGGGAGTTCAAAAGCATTCGAGCTGGCTACTATGGGTACAAGGGTTTCTGCTGCTGATGCAGAAAAGATGGGCATAGTGTCAAAGTGTGTGGCGGATAAAGAGTTGGATAGTGCAGTAAAGGTATACACTGATTATTATGCTTCGGCACCAACAAAGGCGATAGGCCTAATGAAGAAAATGCTCAATAAATCACAGAACTCAAGTCTGAAAGAAATGCTTGAATATGAGGCTTACTGCCAAGATATTGCAGGAGCTACCTACGATTATAAAGAAGGAACTACCGCATTCTTAGAAAAAAGAAAGGCTGCATTCAAAGGCGAATAAAACTGGCGAGCGCTTAAGGCACAAAAAAGGGAAGATTAATCTTCCCTTTTTTGTGCCTATATGTCTTGAGTCTTTAATTAGAAACCAGTAAGCGAGATACCAAATGATAAGCCTTGTGTGTCAGCTCCTCCAGCGGGAGCAATGTCAAATTTGTTAGAAAGCTCATAATAACCGAAAAGGCTAAAACCTCCGAAGCCTACTCTGGCTTGTACTCCATATCTGAATTTCTCGAATCCTAGGTCCTGACGGTCTTTGATCATTCTTTGGTCAGCTGCGTTATCTTCAAACATCACTTTGGTGAAAGAGGAGTAAAGGACACCAACCTTAGCACCTAAAGCGACTCTAAAGCCTCGGCTCATATTGTTTTTGCTTGTGTAATACCTAAATTCTAAAGGAATGTCCAGATAGTTTAAGCCTACTTTAGATTTGTCAAAAGTATTAGCTTGGGGGTATACATTTGCTAAATCTGCAACAGCAACACTCCTTACATTCGAACTATTTACGCTGGTTCTAAGGGTTTTTCCATCCTCAAGAGTAAACCTTTCCATACCTAGACCAATTCCCGGTGTGAAAGTGAATCCATTGTCACCAATAGGTAAGTCGTAATAATATATAACGTTTACTGTTTTCGAGTTGAAACCACTAAGCTTGACATCTGTTGGAGCACTTAATAAGGTGTTCAAACCCCAATCTACAACAAGACTTCCAGGGAGGTCTGGTCTTTGTGCTCTGGCAATTGATCCTAGTGTTAAAACGCCTATAAGTAGTATTCCTAATTTCCTCATGTTTATTCGCTTTTTTGAGCTGGGCAAAGATAGTATTTTTTGAAAGTATTAATAACTTGCTTTTGCAAAGTAGAAGAATTAATTACCTTTGCAGACCAAATTTAACGGGATTTAACAGATCTTAGTTTTGGCCTCGTAGCATAACTGAATAGTGCACTTGATTACGGCTCAAGAGGTTGCAGGTTTGAATCCTGCCGAGGTCACGCAAAAGCCCTTTCCATGTAAGTGGAAAGGGCTTTGTTTTTTTAGGGTCAGCAGCATTTTATTTATACTTTACAAGCATGATCAATCTTTGGAGCTTAAGACTTCACCTTAGTTTATTGTCCTTAACTGACTTAGAGGAGGTTCACGTACTGCATAGTTTTCCAGAGGTAGACGAATTTAATACACTTGGCATTCCTCAAAACGTAGCGCATACCCAATCCATTATTAAACCTTGGATTTTAGAACATCAAAAACTTGATGCCAAACAGTATACGTTCACAATTAGAACGAATCAGGCCGAGGACTTTGTCGGTTTGATTGCGCTGAAATTGGGAAGTATCAAATTGCAGAATGGAGAGGTTTGGTTTAAACTCCACCCTGATTTCTGGGGTAAGGGTTATTGTACTGAAGCTTTAAAGCTAGTTTTAGCATTTGGCTTCGATGAATTAAAACTCCATAGAATTGAAGCCGGCTGTGCAGTAGATAACGTGGGTTCCGCCCGAGTACTTGAAAAAGCAGGGATGACTAAAGAGGGCCGAAAAAGGAAAGTGCTTCCGCTAAAAAATGGTTGGTCAGATAATTTCGAATACGCCATACTGGATTCAGACCTGAGAGTTTGAGCCCATTTACTTGTTACGTTTTTTCCAGTCAAGACCTTTAAAAGTATTTTGTACGACATTGTCCCAATACTTTTCTAAGTTGGGTAAATCTTTTTGGCCGAAAACGAGTTGATAAGTTCAAAGGAAACAGAATGTCCCAAATGAATAACACTGCTATTCTATTTTTTTCGAGAAACCTCAAAGAGGAGTTCTTGGCAAAGAATATAGGACTGAACATTCACCAGTTTTCTAATTTGTTTAATCTCCTTGTGCAGAAAACGAGGAGTACGATTGATCAAACTAATATTCCAGTAAAAGCGCTTTTTTCTGACGAACAAATTGGAAGTTCATTTGGGGAACGACTCACCAACGGTATATCAAACTTATTCTCAGAAGGTTTTGACAATGTTATTATTGTTGGTAATGACGCTCCAGAACTATCTTCTGAAGACTTACTTTGGGTTAGAAACAACCTAGAAAAAGGAAAGAATGTTTTAGGAAGAGACAGCCACGGTGGAGCCTATCTCATTGGTGTTTCTAAAAAGGATTTTTGTTCAAGTGCTTTCCTAAATATCGACTGGAACACTCCGTTGGTTTTCGGTCAATTGAAATCCCTTCTATCTTCAGAGGAACTGGATAGAAGCCTTATCGACTTAAATAAGAGGTCTGATTTTGAAAGAATTATAAAGAGAGGGGTATACTTAGCGAAGGCTTTTAAGCAAATGCTGAAAGCAATTTTCGGAAATTATAAGATACATACTAACTTCAATTTCACCCTTCCAAAATCTATTTGGTTTCAACTCACTGAGCTTAGAGGTCCACCCTCCTTCGTTTCTTAGTCACTCTATTTTTCTCTTAGCAATCGTATTTGTTGAAGAGATATCATTTTCAATCTGTTTATTCAATAGAAGCCGATTTCAATGCGGATTGTTTTTCATGTCAATCGACTTGAGAAAGCATTCTTATTTGGCTTTGGAAAAGGCTTCAAACTAAAGAAATATCATAATGCCTAAAAAATATTACGACCCAAGCGACCTGAAAAAATTTGGGAACATAACAGAATTTCAACCAGAAATGGGAAACAAATTTTTCGATTGGTACGGAAGTGTTTTCGAAGAAGGAGCCTTGACAGCCAGAGAGAAATCGCTGATTGCCTTAGCGGTAGCGCATGCAGTTCAGTGTCCTTATTGCATCGATGCCTACACCGATACCTGCTTAAAAAAGGGGGCTGATGAAGAGCAAATGATGGAAGCGGTTCATGTAGCTGCGGCTATTAAAGGTGGTTCGGTTTTGGTTCATGGGGTTCAGATGATGAACCAGGTGAAAGAAAAATTGATGTAGCTATGACTTTAAAGACATTAAAAAGACAGCAGCACTCACTTTCTATTGCTGAGAGGCAGATTAAAATCTTGGATGATCATGAGGCAATTGGGATTGATTCTTTCGAACAAAAGATAGCCCCTACTGGCATGATGCCTTTACAGTCTATCTCGGTTGATGTATTTCAGATTAATGTGGGGAAGATGTGTAATCAGGTTTGTAAGCACTGCCATGTTGATGCTGGCCCTGACCGCAAGGAGATCATGACACGAGAAACTATGCAGCAATGTTTAGATGCGCTCAAGGTTTCTAAGGCCACAACAGTCGATTTAACAGGAGGTGCTCCAGAGATGAATCCTGATTTCCGTTGGTTCGTGGAGGAAATCTCAAAACTGAGTAAACACATCATCGTTCGCTGTAATCTGACCATAATTTTAGCCAACCCAAAATACCATGATTTGCCTGAGTTTTTCAAAAAACACAAGGTGAATGTGGTGTCTTCTCTACCATCATTCACGGCCAGAAGAACTGATGCTCAACGCGGTGATGGTGTGTTTGAAAAGTCGATTAAAGCGCTTCAAATGCTGAATGAGATTGGCTATGCAAAGGAGGGGACAGGCCTAAAGTTAGACTTGGTCTATAATCCATCAGGAGCATTTTTACCAGACGATCAAGATACGTTGAAGAATGAGTTTGAAAGAAAGCTCAAAGAGAATTTCAATATCGTTTTTAACGACTTATATGCGATTACTAATCTTCCCGTGAGTCGATTTCTTGATTACCTAGTCAACAGTAATAATTATGAGGAATACATGAACGAGCTGGTAAATGCCTTTAACCCAACCTCAGTGGTGGGGGTAATGTGTCGCTCTATGATTTCGATTGGTTGGGATGGTTATTTATATGATTGTGATTTCAATCAAATGCTTGAAATGAAGCTGAAAGATGGTGCGCCAGACCATATCAAAGACTTCAATCTAAATAAATTAATGGCAAGGGAGATATCAATTAACCAACACTGTTTCGGATGTACTGCAGGAGCTGGGTCGAGCTGCGGAGGAACTATAACAAATTAATTAGAGAAATGAGTAACTACTTAGATACCACAAAAGACATATATAAAGCCGCAGCTGAAACACCAGATGTTGGGCTCTGTTGCACAACTACACCTGTGTGGTCATTTCCTGGTTTGGAGATTCCTAAAATCATGCTTGAAATGAATTATGGATGTGGAAGTACTGTGCATCCTCGTGATTTAGTCAATTCGCCCAAAATACTTTATGTAGGTGTGGGCGGAGGAATGGAGCTATTACAGTTCTCCTATTTTAGCCGCCAAAAGGCAGGTGTTATAGGCGTAGATGTGGTGGACGAAATGATTAATGCATGCAAGAAGAACATCAAGGAAGCGGAGTTGACCAACGACTGGTTAGACGCTTCTTTTATCGATGTGCGACAAGGCGATGCGCTTAATTTACCCATTGATGATGCTTCGATTGATGTGGCGGCACAAAATTGTTTGTTCAATATTTTTCATGAAGAAGACCTGAAAAAAGCACTTCAAGAAATGTACAGGGTTTTAAAGCCTCATGGAAGATTAGTGTTATCAGACCCGATTGCGGAGCAAACAATGCCTGAAAACCTCAAAAATGATGATCGTTTGCGTGGACTTTGCCTCAGCGGTTCCTTGCCGTTAAAAGACTACATCAAAATGATTACTGACGTGGGTTTTGGTACAGTAGAGATAAGGGCCAAAAGACCTTATAGGATTCTACATCCGAATCAGTATGACACTTCCATACCAATATATATTGAAAGTATAGAGATTTGCGCCATTAAAGACCCAATGCCAGCCGATGGGCCATGTGTGTTTACTGGCAGAACAGCAATTTATTACGGAACAGCAACTCATTTCGATGACCACGGTGGCCATATTTTATTGCAGAATCAGCCATTATCGGTCTGCGATAAAACAGCTGGAAATTTAGAAGCCTTGAATAACTCAAATATTTGGGTTTCACCTTCTACCTATTTCTACGATGGAGGCGGGTGCTGTTAGTGTCTAAGGCTTTTATCTAAAGAGTAACACTGAGAGAGGTACTAAAGATTTGGTCACCCCTTTCTTCAACTCTTCTTTAATTTTTTTACCTTTCCTAAGCAACCCTCATGCAAATGGGTTGTCTTTATCGCAAGGATTAGAAATTTGGAACCGAAATATCAAAATCTTCATCAAGAGGTCATTGATCAGTGCATGTTGGGCGACCGACAAGCGCAGTATCAGTTGTATAAGCTTTATTCAAAGGCGATGTACAATGTGTCTTTTCGGGTAACTCAAAATGAGCAAGAGGCTGAAGATGTGCTTCAGGAGTCTTTTTTAAGTGCTTTCAAGAATATTCATAGCTATAAAGGCACGGCAGCTTTTGGCAGTTGGTTGAAGCGAATAACGCTTAATAATGCCATCAACTTGGTCAAAAAAAGGCGTTTGAATTTTGAGTCCGTTGAAGATTATGGAGCCTTTGATGAACGTTTTGAACATGAAGAGAAAGGCGATCAAGGTTTTGAGGTTGATAAAGTGAAGAAAGCCATCAATCTTTTGCCTGATGGGTACAGATTGGTGTTAACACTTTACTTGATTGAGGGTTATGACCATAAAGAGATTGCAGAAATATTGAGCATTACAGAATCGACTTCTAAGTCGCAGTTCAATAGATCGAAAAAGAAGTTGAGGGATATTTTAAAAGAGGAATTTCAACATGCAGGATAAGCTAGAAGATTTCATAAAGGACAATAAGGAGCAATTCGATACCGAAACACCAAGAGGAGAGGTGTGGAAGAAAATCCAAAAAGGGCTTGATAAGAATGGCAAGGCTTCGGGGACTTCAACACATTGGTTCTGGAAAGTAGCTGTTGCTGTATTGCTTATTGCTGTAGCCTATTTGGGTTCCGAAAAATATTTTAATGCTGATGCAAGCAAAGAGAGCACTGCCATGCAGGAGTTCAAAGAATTGGAGACTTTCTATACCCAAATGATTTCTGATAAGAAAACGAAGCTATCGGAAGAAGTAGAGACGGGCGAGTATTTCAGCTTTCTGGAAGCTGATATTCAATCCCTAGATCAAAATTATGAAGAGTTGAAAATTACATTTGAAAGCGGACAAGAAACGCCTCAGCTTAAAAGTGCCTTGGTGCATTTGCTCAAACAAAAACTCTATTTGATCGAAAAGCAACTGGAGATACTGGAAGAAACCAAAAGCGAAACCTCAGAGGGGGTTAGCTCACTTTAAATAGGCTTAATTCAACTTCGTTAGAATCGAGTATATTTCCTTTTTCGCATTTCAAAACGCGCTTAGGATAGTTCTTAATGAGGTTGTAATCGTGTGTGGCCATCAGAATTGAAGTTCCACCTTTGTTGATTTCCATAAAAGTCTGGAAAATACCATCAGAAACTTCAGGGTCTAGGTTTCCAGTAGGTTCATCAGCTATTAATAGTAATGGGTCGTTAATTAAGGCCCTGGCAATTACCACCCTTTGTTGTTCACCGCCAGAAAGTTGATGTGGCATTTTACTAGACACCACTCCTAAACCAACGCGCATTAGCACTTCTGCCAATTTACTCTTCATCTTAGCTTTGTTTTTCCAGCCTGTGGCCTTCATTACAAAAAAGATATTTTCAGCAACCGAACGGTCAGGAAAGAGTTGGAAATCTTGAAATACAACGCCCAGCTTTCTTCTTAAAAGCGGAATATCCTTACGTTTTATATTATGGATGTCGTGTGTAGCAATTCTGATTTTGCCTAAGCGAAGTGGCAAATCAGCATAGAGGGTCTTTAATAGAGAACTTTTTCCGCTTCCTGTTCTTCCTACCAAATACACCAACTCTCCTTTATTAATAGAAATGTTGATGTTATTCAATACGGTTTTATCGTCTTGAAAAATGGTGGCATCTTCGATGCGAACAATGGGTTCTCCTGAAAAAGGCATAATTTAAATATCCAGCTTTTGAAGTTTACCGAAAGGTAAGCTATTGATTACTTCTTGCAATTCTTCCTCCTTTCCTTCCAAGTCGTACTTTTCTAACTTCTTTAACGGTCGGTCGGCACGGAAGTAGGCTATGAGTACGAAATTTTCGTCTCTTAATTGAATGTAATCTGGGATTTTCGCTTTCCCCTTTACTTTAATGATGTACATATTCCTTAATAACTTCGGGTCATTTGCATAACCCGAAGTTGGAACTAAAGTTTTATCCATTTGCTTTGGCGTGGTCGGCAAGAAATTGTGCCAAACCTTTGTCTGTTAGCGGATGGTTCAATAAGCTGGTGATTACCTTCAGCGGACAAGTGGCAACATCTGCACCAATTTCGGCACACTGTAATAAGTGCATTGTATGACGTACAGACGCAGCAAGTACTTCGGTAGTATACCCGTAATTGTCATAAATCTGGCAAATTTGCCCGATTAGTTCTAAGCCGTCAAAACCAATGTCATCAAGTCTTCCAATAAATGGAGAAACGTATGATGCACCTGCTTTAGCAGCCAATAAAGCTTGACCAGCAGAGAACACTAAGGTACAGTTGGTTCTGATGTCTTCAGCGGTAAAGGTTTTAATCGCCTTAATACCATCTTTTGTCATTGGCACTTTTACAACGATTTTATCATCGATTTGAGCCAATTCACGACCTTCTTTCAACATGCCTTCGTAATCTGTAGCAATTACCTCAGCACTTACGTTGTCGTCTACAATATCACAAATCGCCTTATAATGGGCTATTACGTTATCGTGGCCAGAAATGCCTTCTTTAGCCATTAAAGAAGGGTTGGTGGTTACACCATCTAACACGCCTAAGTCGTAGGCTTCTCTTATTTCATCAAGATTCGCGGTGTCGATAAAGAACTTCATTTTGATCTATTTTAGATTGATTTGCAATGCATTACAAAGCTAATGTTTTTGTTTGCTTGAAGGCCTCTTATAAACACAACTTTTTATTGACGGCCGAAATTTTTCTGAAATTCAACCTAGTTTAATTCTTCTAGCTTTTTAACTAAAGCAAAAGCATCGCCTTCCAGTGGAAGGTAGCCATATTCATAACAGAAATAATAAGTGGCACCTGCTTTTGTGGTGTAAGTTGAAGTGTGATAATTAAAGTCGAAGCCCTTTTCTACAAGTTTGTTTCTGGTGGTTTTGGATTTCCCTTCAGGATTGAGTTCTTCCAGAATTCGCCTATTTCTTCTCAACAGGTTGTGGACGTTTCGCACATAGTTATTTGAGTCGCTATTCTGACGGTTATTGAAGGTATTGCGACATTGATCTGAGCAGAATTTCTTGTCGACCCTGCCATACATCGCATCTCCACATTCTAAACATTGCCTTTCTTCCATGCTGAAAAAACTAAAAAATTAAAACTTACATCTATTTCGTGATGGATGTTAAGTTATTGTAAAAGAGTGATATATCCAATTGTAAACGGTTACAAACGAATGTTACCCGACTACAAACGCTTATCAACCGACTTTGCTTTTTCGGCTGCTGTTACTTTGCCATTGTCAATTCGGAATTACAAAACCAATGGACAGCAAATGTTAAAATTAAACAATTTATATCATGAGAAATTTAAGAAACAGTGTACAGTTGATCGGAAGACTTGGTCAAGATCCAGAAGTGAAAAACTTAACATCAGGTAAAAAACTTACCACGTTTTCACTGGCTACTACGGATGCTTACAAAAACGCAGACGGAGATAAAGTTGAAGATACACAATGGCATAATATTATTGCCTGGGGAAAGGTGGGAGAGATTGCTGCTGAGTATTTAAAGAAAGGTGCAGAAGTTTGTGTGGAAGGAAAGTTAATCCACAGATCTTACGAAAACTCGGCTGGTGAAAAACGATTTGTGACAGAAATTAACTTAAACGAATTGTTGATGATGGGTGGGAAGAAATGAAACTCAGTGCCTTAAAACGGAAATGCATAGACCGCTCAGATTGTCTATGCATTTTTAATTACTCTACTTTTTAATTTTCGTCTTATCCAATAATTCCAGTTACTGAAATAAGTGTTTGGTAAGCGATGAATGTTACGAAAACAGCAACCACTAATTTTGTTAAAGAATTAGTTTTTTTAGAAGTAGAAGTTTGTGTCGTTGCAGCTTTCATAATGTTTGTGTTTAGATGTAATAGTAAGTATCCAAATAGAGTGCCAGTGCCCTGAATGGGTTTAAATCCACTTTTTACTGTTGTGCCAGTCTCGAATTGGGAATGAGAATAACTCTTGGGAATTATTGATGAAAGAAATGAGGCTGGGTTGTTGAAGCGAATGAGAAACTCAGTGCCTTAAAAACAGAAATGCATAGACCGCTGGGATTATCTATGCATTTTTAAATAACTCTACTTTTTAATTTTTTGGCTTAACCAATAATCCCAGTTACAGAAATAAGCGTTTGGTAAGCGATGAATGTTACGAAAACAGCAATTACTAATTTTCTTAAAGAATTAGATTTTCTAGAATTATTGGTTTGTGTTGTTGCAGTTTTCATAATGTTCATGTTCAATTTCGATAGTGAGTATCCAAATAGAGTGCCAGTGCCCAGAAGGGCTTTAAACCCACTTTTTATTATTGTGACAGTCCCGAATTGGGAATAGCGGTGGCTCTTGGGAATTATTGATGAATGATATGGAGGCTTATTTAATGGAAATAGAAAAAGATGGGAGGAGGGTTTAGCTCAGCTCTTCTAATATAGAAATACATACAACACTGGGATTTCATCAGATTCTAGAGCGCGCAGTTGTTTTACTTTTTTCTTGCCTCTTCAGTAATTGCATAAGCAATTATTAATATGCTGCTCACAATACAAGCCCAAGTAAGAATTCCTGTCGTACTATTGAAAGCCAATTGATAAAGCCCAGCACCAAGTCCACCTCCAATGATTGGTCCTATGATGGGAATCCAAGCATAATTCCACTTTGAACTGCCCTTTCCTTTAATAGGCAATAGAAAATGAGCCAGTCTAGGGCCGAAATCTCTAGCAGGGTTAATGGCATAACCCGTTGTGCCACCCTGTGCCATACCAATGACAACGATAAGGCCACCAACGACCAAAGGATTCAAGCCGTCTACAAATTGGTTGGCGCCTATCATAAGTAAGCCGAAAATCAAAACCATGGTACCAAGAACTTCACTTAATAGGTTGGCCCCTTTTTGATCAATTGCGCCACCTGTACAGAAGATGCCTAGTTTTGCGTCTTGGTCTTCGGTTTTACGCCAGTGAGGTAGGTATTGAAGCCAAGTAAAAGAAGCTCCTGCCATAGCGCCAAGTACTTGGGCTATAATATAACCCGGTACCAAGTTCCATTCGAACTCACCAGTCATGGCCAATGAAAGTGTTACAGCAGGGTTAATATGTGCACCACTTATTTGGCCCACGGCATAAATACCAAAAGTAACAGCCAAGCCCCAGCCAATTGTAGTTACAATCCAGCCTGAACTTTTGGCATAAGAAAAATTAAGTGTTGTTGCAGCGTTCGTCCCATTCCCGAAAAAAATAAGAATGGCCGTGCCCACAAATTCTGCGAGATAAACGGACATAGTCAAAAAGTCTAGGTAGTAATAATACGATAAAGAAGGGGATAAAAAAAGGCATCAGGATGTCGCACCGCTACAACCGCTTACCCTTGCTCTGTTCCCAGCCTGGGGGAGTTCAGCGGGAGCTGGTCGCACCCCTCTGCCGGGCGCAAAGGTATTAAGAAATTGCAAATAGGAAAACTTGTAGGCCGAAATATTAAAACTTTATTCTCCCTACTTCTGGGTATTTACTTCCTAACATCATTATGCTTATTTTAGGCATGAATCAGTCTTGCTTCCTTAGTTGAAAAGTAGGAGATTCATTGTGTGTATATTTTATCTTCAATCAAAAAATGTGTGATATGATTAAAAGAGAAAGACAAGACCGAACGCAGCAGTCATTTGACCTGATGTTTAATCCATTTGGAACAGTATGTAGGAAGCCTGATCCAGATGACGATCCAACGGACCCTACCGATCCAACAACGGATCCTGATGAAGATCCTCCAGTTCATCCTCCAACCCAAAATTGATAATTGAAGGTGAGGAAGTTTTTTGTTATAGCTGGGTTCTTTTTGGTTATCATATGCCAAGTATTGGGTCAGGAAAATCGGTTTGAATCCAAAAAATCATTTGATGATCTAATTAATCAAGCAGATCGACTTAAAGCCGAATCGAAATACGATTCGGCTTTGGTTATTTTTAATTTTTTGAAAAATAAGGCTGAGTTAGAAAATGATACACTGAATTTAATCAAATCTAATTTAGGAATTGGAGCTGTGTTTTTCTTGTTGAAGGAAACAGATGTGGCTCGTGATTATTACAGGAAGTTAATTTCGATGGCGAAATTGATTAACGATTCATCTTATATAAACAAAGGTTTTTATGGAATAGGGGGTACGTATCAGGTTGATGGAAATTTGGATTCAGCCTTTTATT
This sequence comes from Roseivirga sp., assembly GCF_034669765.1. Taxonomy (GTDB): domain Bacteria; phylum Bacteroidota; class Bacteroidia; order Cytophagales; family Cyclobacteriaceae; genus Roseivirga. The sequence continues at coordinate 381,177 of NZ_JAXMOQ010000004.1, read as the reverse complement.
ACTATGAGAACACTTTGCCTTATTTCATTGGGAAGAATCAGTATAAGGATGCTGCCCTGATTTTGGCAAACATGGCTTCTATCTATTACTTAAGGGGAGAACTCGATTTGTCAATTGAGACCTCTTTAAAGTCCACTGAATTCGCAAAAACATCAGACTCTCCTCAGCTGGAGGGGAGTAACTTACGAATGTTGGGGATGATTCATCGGGTTAAAAAGGAATATGAAGAGTCACAAGAGTACTACTTTGGTGCTTATAGAATTGCGGATGCTAATAATTTTTTAAAGGACAAAGGTGAGGCGCTTTATGGGCTCATTAGACTAAGTCGAGATCAAGAGGATTACGATAAGGTTATACGATACTATGAGAATTATATTTCCGTGTTAGAAGACATTTACTTGAAGGGTGAGAACGATCAGATTTTGGATTTAAAGGAAAAATATAAAACCGCATCCTTGGAGTTGGAGAATGAAAAGCAAAAGAGGTCAACAACCATCGTTTTGTTGACTTCCATGGCTTTGGTATTGACGGCCTTCGTAATTATTAATGTGATTGATCAGCGCAGAAAAAACATCAAGACCCTAGCGGCTAAGAATGATGAACTCAATAAACAGCAAATTGATGAGTTGTTGCAGAAACAAGAAATAGCTTCGTTACAAGGGGTTTTAGAAGGGCAAGAAACAGAAAGAAAGCGAGTGGCTATAGATTTGCACGATAGATTAGGTGGGATTCTTTCTATGGTAAAGCTTCATTTCAGTGTGGTAACTGAAAGCCTCAGTAAGGATGATCAAACCCATGCTAAGTTTATGAAAGCATCAGATTTATTAGATCAGGCGACTGGTGAGGTAAGAAGTATTTCTCACAATTTAATGTCGGGGGTGCTAACAAAGTTTGGACTCGTACCCGCTTTGGAAGACTTGAAAGACAAGATTTCGCAAACGGGGAAACTTAAGGTCAGCCTCTATTCAAATGAGCTCAATAATGTTTTGACTGCCGAACAAGAGTTGCAATTGTATCGTATTGTTCAAGAGTTGATGAGCAATATCTTAAAGCATTCAAAAGCCAAAGAAGCCAATATTCAACTTACAAAAGGGGAGGACAGTGTCAACCTCATTGTGGAAGATGACGGTGTAGGTTTTGACCTGAAGGAAGTGAATAAGAAGGCTGGAATAGGTTTGACTAACTTAAAAGCAAGAGTAGGTAAGCTGGATGGTAACTTCCATATTGATTCCGGCAGAGGTGCAGGCACAACAATTTCAATTGATATACCAATAACAAATGATTAGAGTTCTTTTAGTTGACGATCACCAAGTGGTAATTGATGGGATATCTTCAATCCTTGAAGATGATGCCTCTATAAAAGTCGTTGATAGTGCATTGAATGGAGCGGATGCGCTACGTAAGCTTGAATTCAGTGCGGTTGATGTTTTACTGCTCGATATCAATATGCCTGAAATGGATGGGATTGAGGTGGTAAGGCAGCTGCAAATGAAAGGGATTGAAGTGAATGTGCTTATTTTGACGATGCACAATAACGCCCAGTTCACTAAGCAACTGATAGAGCTCGGGGTTCAAGGGTGTATTCTGAAAAATTCTGGTAAGAAGGAATTGATTCTCGCTATTAACGAAGTTTCTCAAGGCCGCAGGATTTATGGAGACGATGTAACTGAGTCACTTTTTGATAGCCTAGAAAAAACTCAAAAGGCAGTAGATCAAGTACAGCTAACGAAAAGAGAGGTGGAGATTATTAAGCTTATTGCTTCTGAATTAAATACCAATGAAATCGCTGATCAGCTATTTATAAGCTCTCATACAGTGGATACACACAGAAAAAATATCTTAAGTAAGTTGGGGGTAAAGAATTTGGCAGGCTTGGTGAAATTTGCTTACGAAAACCAATTGGTTTAGCCCTCTTTTCTTTCAAAGAAGTCCTTTTTCATATACAGTTGAAACTCCAAAGGGCTGCTTTCTTTGAATTCATCTTCTGTCAAATCATCATAAATTTCTTCGTCAAAATTCATTTCTGTCTTCTCTACTTTTCCATCAGGATGAATGATTAATTCCGTTCCGGTAAAGTCAATTGGGTTTACAGAAACAAGTACCTGATAATCTTCAAAAATGCGTTTGAAGTATTTAAAAACGATAGCATCTTTTTTCATACTGAATTCTGATTTGTATCAATGAATTTACCTTTCTGTTTTCTTGTCGAAGCAAAGGTAAACAAGCGGAAGCAAATGTATCCGGCAATCAGGCCAATTAATGCACCTGTTATTACATCGCCAGGAAAATGAACGCCCAGATAAACGCGGCTATAGGCAATTAGTGCAGCCCAAGGCAGCAAAAGCCAAATGTATTTCAGTTTGTCTTTCAAGCAGAACCAACAGAAAAAGGCAATAGCAAACATGTTTGACGCATGGGATGAAGCAAAACCATAGCGTCCACCACAACCATCGGGAGTGTAAACCCAATCCATTATTTCTTGGTCATGGCAAGGTCGAAGTCGTGCTACCCAAGGCTTTAAAAGTCCGGATGCTGTTTGGTCGCTGATCAATATGAGTAAGCCCAACGATAAGGCCATCCAGCCATAGTTTTTATTGTATTTGAATAACCAATAGAGCAGAAGTATATAAAGGGGAATCCAAGTGAATTTGTTGCTGGCCCAGGTCATTATAAAATCACCAAAGCCGTTGTGCGCACCATTAATGATGCGAAACAAAGCCTTATCCCATTGTTCTAATTGATCGATCATTTAAGGTTTTAACCAGTTGATTCCTTTCTTTAGAGCCTCTTGAGTTTTAGCTTCTCTACTACCTTTCAGGGGCTGAAAGTCATATTCCCAACCCGCTTGTGCTGGCAAACTCATTAAAATGGACTCAATGCGCCCATCAGTTTCCAAGCCAAAACGCGTGCCTCTGTCATGCACTAAATTAAATTCCACATATCGTCCACGCCTTAGCATCTGCCATTCCTTTTCTCTTTCCCCATAAGGGAGTTTAGAGTTCTTGCGCATTAAATAGGTGTATATCGGAGCAAAAGCAAGCCCAACATCTTTGACAAATTCGAGACGGTCTGATTTGCTAAAGGTTTTGTCTTCCCCCAAATGATCAAAGAAAATGCCTCCAATTCCTCGGGTTTCCTTTCTGTGTTTTACGTAGAAGTAATCATCCGCCCAAGGTTTGAACTCTTTATAATAAGTGGAGTGATGCTTGTCGCAAACGGCTTTAAGTTTCTCATGGAAAAACTGAGCGTCAGATTCATCTATATAATGAGGCGTTAAGTCAATTCCCCCTCCAAACCAGTAGTTTCCATCTGACATTTCGAAATAACGAATGTTCATGTGGATAATAGGAACCATTGGATTTTCTGGGTGCAAGACGATTGAAACGCCAGTGGCAAAAAAGTCACCTTCCGTCAATCCAAACGAACTCAATATTTTCTCAGGGGTTTTACCGTGTACTGCAGAAAAATTCACGCCTCCCTTTTCTATAATGGTTCCATGACGCATTACACGACTAATACCACCTCCACCGCCTGGTCGTTCCCATTGATCTTCAATAAAGCTACCTGTGCCATCACATTTGGTGATTTCTTTGCAGATATGATCTTGAATATTTCTAAAAATCCGAGTTATCGAATCTCTGTCTGTCATTGCCATACTGCAAAAGTAAAACAAACCGTTGAAAGGCAATTCCGTATGCAAAATAGATTGCCTAACGATCGGTAGGTTTTTTATCGTATCGTTCAAAAATATTGGCTATTTTTGGATCTGACATAACCACACATATGGGAGTTATCAAGACAAAAGAAATTTCAACAGACAAGAATAAAGAAATATCCATACCTAAAACATTGTTCGAAAAGGCTTACCGCCTGATGCACACCGCCATGAACATGGCGCTGACCTACGAAGAGAACAAAGCGATTTGCAGTAAATACGTTCATAGCACATCCCGTGGACACGAAGCGATTCAGTTGGCAGCGGCTTTTTCTTTAGCGGCTCATGATTTTGCTGCACCATATTATAGGGATGAGTCCATTCTATTAGGGATAGGCATACAGCCTTATGAGTTGATGCTTCAGCTTATGGCCAAAAAAGACGATCCTTTTTCCGGGGGGAGGACTTATTATGGGCATCCATCTTTAAAAAGAGAGGGTTTCCCAACTATACCTCATCAAAGTTCAGCTACTGGAATGCAAGCCATACCTGCTACAGGAATGGCACATGGTATCCACTATTTAGAGAGCCAGAATCTTCTAAAGGGAAAGAAGAACCCGGTAGTGCTTTGCTCGCTAGGTGACGGTTCTGTTACAGAAGGTGAAGTTTCTGAAGCCTTTCAAATGGCGGTGCTTCATCAACTACCCATTGTTTATTTGATTCAAGATAATGACTGGGGGATCTCCGCTACTGGAGCTGAAATGCGAGCGATGGATGCTTATGATTTTGTTTCTGGCTTTACTGGAATGGAGCGCATGCGCGTTGACGGTAGTGATTTTGTTGATTCCTATGAGGGTTTGCAGAAAGCTTTCAACTATGTAAGAGAAAATAGAGCTCCAATTCTTGTTCACGCCAAAGTACCATTACTTGGTCACCATACTTCTGGGGTAAGAAAAGAGTGGTATAGAGGAGATTTTGATGAGCACCTGAAGAATGACCCAATACCAAGGTTAAGAAAAGAACTCAAAAAGCGCGGGTGGAAAGAAGCTCAGCTGGTAAAAATAGAAGATGAAGCCTTGGCTTTTGTGCAATCGGAGTACGCTAGAGCAATAAATGCTGATGATCCAGATATTGCTACGTTTATGGATCATGAGTTTGCACCGACTCCAATCACCCAAGAAAAAGGGCAAAGAAAACCAAGAGGAGCAGAAAAGGTGGTGATGGTAGATGCAGCACTGCATGCAGTTGACGATATTTTAAAGACATATCCTGAATCTCTTTTTTATGGGCAAGATGTAGGTGGTACTTTAGGAGGAGTATTCCGTGAAGCCGCTACATTAGCACAGAAATACGGAGATGATCGAATTTTTAATACACCAATTCAGGAAGCCTATATTGTAGGATCTACCGCTGGAATGTCGGCCATTGGAGCAAAGGCAATCGTAGAGATTCAGTTTGCTGATTATATCTGGCCGGGCATTAACCAATTGGTGGAAGAACTTTCAAAAAGCTGCTACCTATCTCAAGGGCAGTTTCCTATTCAATCATTGATTAGAGTGCCGATTGGGGCTTATGGTGGAGGTGGCCCTTATCACTCAGGAAGTATAGAGTCTACTTTACTCAATATCAGAGGAATTAAAGTGGTTTATCCATCTAATGCAGCTGATATGAAAGGTTTGATGAAAGCGGCTTTTCATGATCCCAATCCGGTAGTGATGCTTGAGCACAAAGGTTTGTATTGGTCGAAAGTACCTGGAACCGAAGGGGCTAAAACATTTGAACCAGATAGCGATTACATTATTCCATTAGGCAAGTCAAGAATTGACCAAGAGGCGAGTGAAGAAGCTATTGCAAATGGTGAAAGTTGTGTGGTAATCACCTACGGAATGGGTGTTTATTGGACAAGAGCTGCCAGTAAAGCTTTCAAAGGCCAAGTAGAAATACTGGATTTAAGAACATTGAATCCTTTGGATTGGGAGGGTGTAATTGCAGCAGTGAAAAGGCACAATAAAGCTTTGGTGCTTACGGAAGAGCCTTTGATGAATTCCTTTGCTGAATCTTTGGCAGGTCGGATTTCAAAAGAGTGTTTCCAGATTTTAGATGCACCAGTAATGACTTATGGGGCGGCTAATTTGCCTGCAATTCCATTGAATGTAGACTTAGAAAAGCAAATGCTTCCTACTGCTGAAAAGGTGGAAGGGGTGCTTTCGGAGTTATTGAATTACTGATTGTAAGAAAAAATAGAGAACTGAGCGACTAATTTATTATTAGTCGCTTTTTTTATGTGCTAAAATTAGAAGGCATAACCCACGGCAATGTTCCAAACCGTTTGGTTAGTGTCTTTGAATAGTTTTCTCCAGCGTTCACCATCCGGAAATCGAGGGTCACGAATTTTGTGTCCAACATCAAATCTGAAAACAAGAAATGAGAAATCGAAGCGAAGCCCCATTCCAGCGCCCACGGCTATTTCTTTATAAAAACGATTGAATTTAAAATCGGCACCAGACGATAAAGTAATTGGGTCAGATGGGTCAATAGGGGCTTCAGTATCACGGAATTTCCAGACATTGCCAGCATCTACAAAGAATGCCCAGTCTAAAAAACCAACAATGTTGGCCCTGTACTCTGCATTCATTTCTAAAAGTATTTCTCCCGGTTGTTCAAATTTATAGCTGTCTTTTGAGCGGTCAGCCACCAGGTTTCCTTCTGAGTCTTTAACGTTATCGCCATTATCGTCCAGCAAATATGGAAAGGCAGAACCAGGTCCAAGTCGTCTCGGAGTCCATGCCCTGTTACTATTACTTCCTCCAGAGAAAAAGTATTTTTCATAAGGTAAGTCTGCTCCGTTGTAAGGGTCAGCAACCCCAATATTTCCTCGAAAAGCTATGGCCCGTTCTCTACTCAATGGGTAATATCTTCTATAGTCTATCTGAAATTTAAGAAATTGATAGTTGGTTAAATCATTGTTTCGCAGCAAACCGGTACCAGTGAGGTTAAGTAAACTTCCTCCGGTTTCCACAAAATATCGAAAAAAGGAAGAAGGAGAGTTCGCATTTGAGTAATCATTATTAAGGGTAGCGTTAAAGGACGTACTACTAACAAATGAAGGCTTAAAAGCCAAGTTCAAAGTATTTCCTTGTGCTTCTAATCTGTCGAGAAGTTCTTTAAAATCATCACTTTGAAATGGGGTATAAATTAAGTTGACATCAGACAAAGTTAAGGTGTAGTTCTTGTTACCCTTTAAGTTTTGCCAGTTGTAAGCCAAGTTTCCATTGATATTTTCTCGCTTGTATTGAGTCCTGTCGGTGTATGAATAGCCCAAAGACACTGAGGTTCTAGGATTGAACGTTCCTAGGTTTAATTTCCTAGAACGGAAAGGAGTAATGAATCTTGGGAAACTGAGTGATAGATTCCCCCCGTATTGAAGATTGGAATTTGACGATTCTGTTGAATTCGATTTTGCGATTCCGTCTATCCCTATGAACGCATTCAATTCCAGAATTTCCAATCCTCCAAAAATGTTCCTGTCTTTTAACGACAGATTATAAAAGGGGCCAGGATAACTAGACTCAGTGCTGTTATTTACGTTTAGCCCTAACTCTTGTGTGATTTGATATTTCTTTAGCGGAGCCGTATAGAAATTCGTTACCATTTTACCCGGTACTAAAGTGGTGTCAAAGTTAATGTTGACATATCGAAACATATCAATGGCCAACAGTTGACGCTGTGTATTAATCACATTAGTGTAGTTGTAGGTATCTCCTTTTCTGAAGATAATACGTGTGTCTATCACTTTGGGCGAATAGTAATTCAGGCCAGAGACATAGGTTACGTTCTGGAATTCCGTAGTGTCAGTTTGGATATCGCTACCATTACTGTTGAATATGATTGAGTCCATTTGATACATCTGATGTTGGGGTTTATCAGATGGTTTGTTGATTACAGTAGAAACCCATAAATCAAGTTGATTTGGTTTGAAAAAGACATCGAATTCGATAAAGCCTTTAGTGAAATCAAAATAACCATTGTCTTTCATAAGAGACTCAATCCGTTGTCGTTCTTGGTCAATTTTATCTTTGCTATAGGGTTCTCCAACTTTGAGGAATGATTTTGCTTTGGAGGCATTGACTAGACTACTGAGGGTTGAATCACCAGTTCTCAGGGTTAGGCTGTCTATGTAGCTTCTTGGACCTTCTGATATAATAAATTTTTGATTGATTTTTCTTTGTTTCTCCTTTGTTTCAATATCAATTTCCGCCTTCAAGAATCCATTAAAATTTAAGTAAGTGAGCATCTTTTGTTTTGAGTTTGCTATGGCCATACTGTCATATACTGCTAATGGTGTTCCTGTGCGCATAGGGAAATTCCCATTACGCAGTTTGTTTTGAAAGCGGTCAAGTTTTCTTTTCTTGTTCGCTTCAAGCTTCGAGGTCGATTTCCCTTCTTCATCGCGTTCAGCAATCTTTTTGTCCATTTTCTCAATGTACTCGCGTCTATCTTGGTTGATTTCGGCCGTATCATAGTTGTTTTCACCCGATTCATAAATGGAAGCACCCAGGGGGCCTATGAGAGGAATTCTAGTATTAGGAGTGAGGGTTATTTGTTCAGAAAGCGCATCTTTGTTGGCTTCTTCAACACCCACAATGCTTTGTTTGTATAGAAGTTTTTCGCCATCTTCCAGATGTCTGACACCTGTACAGCCACTGACTAGGATGGTAAAAAAAAGGATTAAGAATAATAGATTTCCCGACTTCACAAATAGCTTACAATATGCTTTCAAAACGATTGATAAAGTACTTTAAATCTCTTCAATTAAAAAAATATAGACATCAAGAACGCAAGTTTATTGTTGAAGGGGCAAAAGGCGTTGCTGAGGTGTTAACGTCTGATTTTATCATTGATTTCCTTTTAACGACTAAGGAGTATGCTGAATTGTTGCCCACGGCTCAATTATCGAAGGTAAAGGAGATAATCGAAGTAACTGAAAATGAACTGAAAACTGTTGGTACTTTTCAGAGCAACAGTGCAGCTTTGGCAATTGTTTCTATGAAGGAGGATACAAATTTAACCCTTCCAGATGATAAGTTAGTTTTGGCGCTTGATGATGTTCGTGATCCTGGGAATCTGGGTACCATTATTCGGATTGCAGATTGGTATGGAATTGATACCATTTTATGCTCATTAGAGTCGGCTGATTATTATAACCCCAAAGTGATTAACGCCAGTATGGGGTCATTTACTAGGGTTAAAGTTTATTATAAAGACTTGAAAGAGGTATTTACTTCAACCCAACTGCCTGTATATGGTGCCTTACTTTCAGGCAAAAATATTTATGAGTCTCAATTGACCAATAATGGAATTTTGCTGATGGGCAATGAGTCGCAAGGCATTAATTCTGATTTAGAACAGTATATTTCTCACTCGCTTCATATTCCTAGAAGAGGAGGTGCTGAGTCGCTAAATGTAGCAATTGCTACTGCTGTTATTTTAGATAATTTCTTCCGTTAGAAAAGCTTATCCCCACTTTCCATGCTGGCTTCTGCTTGAAGCTGTTCAGAAACGTCTTTCCCCAAATACCTGTCTATAAAATAATGAGCAATGTAGAGGAGGGGAGTGAGAAGAATGGCGATCAAAAACTTGTAGATATAATTCGTTAAACCAACGGCTAGAACTTGCTCTATTGGCCAAGCCCCTAGAAAATAAAAGGCAACAAAAAGTACCACAAAACTATCGATCAGCTGAGAAATCAAAGTTGAGCCTGTGGCCCGTAGCCAAATTTTATTATGACCAGTGATTTTTCTTAGTTTATGAAAAACATAAACATCTACAAATTGACCGATGAGAAAGGCCACTAAGGAAGCAAAAATAATATTGAGGCCTTGTGAAAACACTTTCTGAAAAGCTTCATCAATATTAAATGGATTGCCGTTCGCATCTGTAGCAAATACGCCAAGCCAAAAATCAGCCGGAACAAGTTTCATGGCTAAATAGATCACCAAAAAGGCATAGGCAATTAGCCCAACGGTGATGTAAGTAATCCTTTTTACTCCCCGCTTTCCGAAATATTCATTGATAATATCTGTGGTAATAAATACCACGGGCCACAGAAGCACCCCGGCTGTTAAATTGAATTGGAGCATAAAATCTCCAAACAAAGAGATATCTAAAGGGGAAAAACCGAGTGTTTTTTCGAAGGAGAAAATTTTACCTCCAATGAGTTCGGCAATCAGGGCATTTGTAATAAAGATCCCTGCTAGGATTAGAAATAGGTTGGTCTTTTTGTTTTTCAGAATTGACTCGCCCATTACCTATGGTTTAAGAAATGTCGTCTAAGATAAAGTCATCTCCTTCAATGGCAAGGTGAGAGTTAGGGAAAACGGATTGAGCCTCATACTTCAATGGCTCTAATTCTTTATACCTGATGGAAAAATGGCCCATTAACAGCATTCCTACATTTGCTTTTTTTGCAATTGTGGCGGCCTGCTTTGTGGTGGAGTGGTAAGTTTTCGCAGCCCTATCTTCATGTTCTTCCAAAAAGGTGGTTTCATGGTAGAGCATATCCGCATCTTGAATAATGGGGATAATAGACTCGTCATATTTTGTGTCTGAACAGAATGCGTATTTATAAACTCGCTTTGGAGGTAGTGTCATTTGAGTGTGATGATAAATGATATTACCATCATCATCGTAAATATCTTCTCCATTCTTGAGTTTAATGATATTCTTGACAGAGAAGTCTTCGGGTAATTTATCCTTTATAATCCTCCTTTTCTTGGGTTTTTCTGTAAAAAGATAACCAGCACAAGGGATTCTATGATTCAAAGGGATAGTATAAACCCTTATAAAATCATCTTCATGGATTAGCGTATTGGCTTTTGTGTTTACTGGGTGGAAGTTTACCTGATAGTTGAATACGGTTTCGGAGTATTTAAGCTGTAGGGTAATAATTTCGGCTAAACCAGGAGGCCCATAGAGATTAAGAGGCTTCTTTCTGCCCATCAAATGCATGGTAGATAAAAGCCCCATAATTCCTAGATAATGATCTCCATGTAAATGAGAGATAAAGATATTATTGATTCGCTGAATCGGTACTCTGTATCTTTTTAGTTGGAGTTGTGTACCCTCTCCACAGTCCATCAGATAAAGATGCCCCTCAATAGTAATTAACTGAGAGGTTTGGTTACGCTTGTGGGCTGGGGCGGCAGAATTCGAGCCTAATATCTTTACTTTTATACTCAAACCGCTGGACTAAACTTCGCCTTCTTCAGCTCCTAATTCTTTTTGAAACTCCGTCATCATAATAAATTCGATAGCTTCATGCTGGGTAGGAAGAATGTCTAGGATTTTGTGCAACTGAGAGAGTTCAATTAACTTTTGGACCATCGGTTGTAAGCCACTCAATACAAGAATACCCTCGTTTTCAGTACAGATTCTATTTCCTGTAAGGATAGCGCTTAGGCCAGAAGAGTCACAGTATTTAGTGGCGGAAAGGTCTAGCACTAGATTGCCAACACCCTGTGTGCTTAGGTTTACAAATTCCGATTTTAAACCTGGAGCAATAGTGGCGTCAAGTTTGTCTTCGTCTAGTTTTATGAGCGTATATTTTTCTTGTTTATCTACTGTAAATTTCATCTTCTTATTTTTTATTTAGGTATCCGAGGATATTATTTTCTATTCTTTTTTCGATTTCTTGAGTAGGGTGTTTTACAAATTTATCCCCTGTTACTTTTTCAAAAAGTTCAATATACCGGTCTGAGATTGATTTAACAACCTCATCGGTCATCTCAGGAATTTGCTGCCCATCTTTGCCTTGAAAACCATTTTCAATTAGCCACTGTCTTACAAATTCCTTAGAAAGTTGTTTTTGCTTTTCGTTGTTTCGTTGCCTTTCTTCATAGCCATCTTTGTAGAAATACCTTGAAGAATCAGGCGTATGAATTTCATCAATGAGGATTATCTCTCCGTCTTTATGCCCGAATTCGTATTTGGTATCAACCAAAATTAAACCTTGATCAGCAGCCAGTTCGGTTCCTCTTTTGAAAATGGCTTGGGTGTACTTTTCAAGCTGTTTGTATTCTCGTTCTGAAACGAGACCTTGTTTCAGTATTTCTTCTCTTGAAATGTCTTCATCGTGCCCTTCTTTAGCCTTGGTGGTTGGGGTAATAATTGGGTATGGGAGTTTGTCATTCTCTTTCAGCCCATCAGGCATTTCTACACCGCAAATCTTTCTTTTTCCTAAACGGTATTCGCGCCAAGCATGACCTGCCAAATAGCCACGAATGACCATTTCTACAGGGTAGGTTTCACACTTTAATCCGACACTCACATTTGGGTCTGGGATGGTTTGAATCCAATTGGGGAGAATATCCTCTGTAGCTTTTAAAAACTTGGAAGCGATTTGGTTTAATACCTGTCCCTTGTAAGGTATTGGCCTAGGGAGTACCACATCAAAAGCGGATATTCTATCTGAGGCCACCATAGCCAGGAAATCGTTGAAGAAATAAATATCCCTAACCTTTCCTCTGTAGAAATCGGACTGATTAGGGAAGCTGAAATTGGTTTCTTTAATACCTCGGATCATTTGGCAAAAATAGTCAAAAAATAATCTTGCTTTATGATTGGTTTAGTTTTCTGATGAACTGATTAGTTTACCTCTAGAGTAGACTTCTCTTTTAGTGACATCCCCGCTTGTATTGTAGTATTGCCAAGTGCCTTCTCGTAGGTCATAACGATGATTTCCTTTTATTTTCACTTTATTTCCGTCAAAATACTCTGTGAAAGGACCGGATTTTGATCCGTTAACATAACTGGTTTCACTTTTCACTTTTCCATTCGGGAAGAAGATGGTTTGTAAGCCTGTGTTTCTTCCATATTGATAAGGAGATTGCTTTTCTAAATGGCCCTCTTTGCTATATTCTTTATAAAAGCCATTTATTACTCCATTGCTGTAAGGCGTTTCTGTCTTCTTTTTTCCGTTTTCAAAGAATTCAATCCAAGTTTTGTTGGGAGAGGCGTTTATATAGAATTGATTTTCCTTCGGATTTCCGTTTTCATAAAACTCCTGAATGCTTACGTCTTGAGTAACCCGAGTGTAGTCTTCAATTTTCTTTACTTTACCACTTTCATAATAGGTGTAGTTTTTACCCATTTTTGCTCCTTTGTCAAAAGTGAATTTTTCTTTGATGGGGCCATCGAGGTAATAGCTTTTTACTTCACCCACATAAATCCCGTCTACATATTGGCCTTCATCTAACAGGCTTCCGTCTCCATCAAACCTTTTGAAAGGGCCATTTTTGTATCCGGCAACGTATTTGTACTTCCATTCAAGTTGTCCGTTTTTGTAATAGGTAAGGTACTCCCCCTCAATTACGCCTTGCTTGTAATTGAATTCAGAAGATACTTCTCCTGTTTGGTAATAGGTTTTAGCTGGGCCATCTTGGGTTCCGTTATTGTACTGAAACTCTGATTTTAGACTGCCTGAGGGGAAGTATTCTTTGGCCCATCCAATTGGGGTGCTGTCATTAAATTGAGTTTCCGTCTTTTTTGTACCGTCTTCATAATATGAGGTGACTAGGCCGTTGAGCTCGCCATTCTTATAGCCACCGTTTTGAATAGGTTTTCCAGAGCGAGATAAGATTTGGAAAGGGCCTGTTTTTTCTCCGTGGTCAAAGGTAATAGTGCTTAATTTTTTTCCGTTTTCATAGAATTCATTAAACACCCCATTGGGTTTTCCGTTCTCAAATTTGCCCTTCATGGCTACTCCACCATCTTCATAATACTTGATATAATCACCGTGTATTTTGGTAGAGTCATTGTTCAGTATATAATATTCTTCTTTGACGATTTTATTTTCGGGAGGATAGTATTTTAATACCTTCTGTTGGCCCAATAAAGTGATGGAGCCGCTGATTATCAGAATGAAAGAAAATAGATGTTTCATAAAAAAAGCCTTCCGTAAAGTTACGAAAGGCTTTTAGGTTTAGTATAGTTGATGTTATAATTTTTCGATTACCATGGCTGATGCGCCACCGCCACCATTACATATTCCGGCAACTCCAATGCTACCACCTTTTTGATGTAAAACAGAAGTAAGGGTAGTTACAATTCTACAACCAGAGGCCCCTAGCGGATGGCCCATGGCTACTGCTCCGCCATATACATTTACCTTTTCAGGGTCTAAGCCAAGTTCAATATTGTTGGCCAATGCAACTGCTGAAAATGCTTCGTTGATTTCGTAGTAATCTACCTGTGATTTGTCTACTCCAGCCATTGCCATTGCCTTTGGGATTGCCTTTGAAGGAGCTGTGGTAAACCACAAAGGGTCTTGCGCAGCATCGGCAAATCCTATAATTCTAGCGATTGGTTTAATGCCCAATTCGTCAGCCTTTTTCTTGCTCATCAATACCATTGCAGATGCACCATCATTAATTGTAGATGCGTTAGCGGCAGTAACGGTTCCTTCCTTACTAAATACAGGCCGGAGTGAAGGTATTTTTTCGAAAAACACATTGTGAAATTCTTCGTCTTCATCCATAATTATCGGATCGCCTTTTCTTTGAGGTATTTCTACAGGGATAATTTCATTTTTGAAATGTCCAGCAGCTGTTGATGCGGCTACCTTTTTATATGAATTGATCGCAAACTCATCTTGTTGCTCTCTGGTAATCCCCATTTCTTTTGCGGTATTGTCAGCGCAATTTCCCATTGGGAATTGGTTGTAGACTTCCCAAAGGCCATCATGCAATAGGCCATCTATTAATTCACCGTTTCCATATTTATAGCCATAACGGGCCTTAGGGATATAATATGGCACATTACTCATGCTTTCCATTCCACCAGCTACAATTACGTCCTGTGCACCAATCATGATAGATTGGGCGGCAAACATTGCTGCTTTCATTCCAGAGGCACATACTTTGTTGATTGTAGTACAAGGCACTTCATTGCTTAGCCCAGCGCCCATCGCTGCCTGTCTTGCAGGGGCTTGACCTAGACCAGCAGAAATCACATTGCCCATGAATACTTCTTGGACATGCTTTGCGTCTAAACCAGCTTTTTCTAAAGCGCCTTTAATAGCGATTGATCCAAGTTGAGTAGCTGAGAATCCAGCTAATTTACCTCCAAAACTACCAATAGGGGTTCTGGCAGCTGATACTATATATACTTCATTCATATTGAATTATTTAATTTACCTAACGAGTGTTAGCAAATGTAATGAATACAATGTCAAATATGAAGTGAAACCCATAGTGAAAGAAGTCTAACATTGAGTTTCGTGATGCTTAATTATTTTATTTGCTTGACTATCTTTAATGAAACGTTGAATTAAAGCCTTAATTTAATGACTAGGTAGATTGCTTATTTTTATGAAGACGAATTCAGCCATATTTGACATCTTGGCCTAAGCTACACTTTTAGGTGTTTTTTCTACAGAAAAATGTGGTTCAGTTTTATTCATAAGTAGTTGCATCAATAATTAACCAAGCCAACAAGGGGATTTTGAGAATGGCAGATAAAAAGGAGGTACTAGAAGACAAAAATTGGCTTTACGACAGAGCAAGACTGTATAGCGTAATTGGAAGTAGTAAAGCCTTGATTGAGGTGTTGTTTAGCGCTAACGACTGTGCTACAACTTTGTCGAGCGAAGCGGGATATATACTCGTGTTTAATAATGAATTCAACCTACTAGTGGAGTGTTCAACTGTTGAGTCGGAAGGTGCGAAGTTGATTGATTTTGTAGGCCCTGATTCTGTAGAGTTATTTGATAAGAATCATAACAAAATATTTAAAGGAGAGTCTGTTGAAGATGAAGAGTATCAATTCATAACGAAATCTGGTTCGATTATAAGTGTTAGTGAAACATCCAAGGTTGTAAATATTGGTAATGACAAGTATTTATTATCAAACCTTAAAAATGTTACAGTAGAAAGAGAGACTCAGCCAGAACTTGATTTATTAAATACCAAAGAACTTTTGTCCAGAACGGAAAAAATTGGAGGTATCGGCTCTTTCGAAATGAACCTCAAAACAAATGAAATAATCTGGTCCGATAACATATATTATCTCTTAGGAATGCCCACTTCGGAAAGTCCTTCATTAAGGTTTTTTAATAGGATAGTAAAAGAAGATAGGCATGTCATTCAGAGAATACTTGATTTAGAGCCAGGTGATAGAATAAAATTCTATTTCAAAATAGATATAAAAACGAAAATCAGGTCTTTATACTGTGAATTGGAACGGGTTGGAGACAACTTAATGGGGATGTTAAGAGATGTGACCAGTGAAGTTCTCTCTAATTTGGCATTGAAGGAAAGTGAGGAGAAATATAGGTTCCAATCGGAATCGTTGCCACATATGCTTTGGCTGCTGGACGCACAGGGTGATTTAACGTATCTAAATAGTAAAGGACGGACATACTTGGGGCTTTATGACGATGCTTACCATGGTAAAAAATGGCTGAATTTTGTGCACCCAGACGATCTTCCATTAACGAATAAAAAATGGAAGTTAGCCAATAAAGACAAAGCCTCTTTTTCTGTTCAAGTGAGGATCAAAAATTCCACAGGGATTTATCGATGGTTTATGGTTTCTATTTCGCCTATGGTTGATGAATCGGGAAATATAACATCACTGATTGGTGTTTCTACTGACGTTCACGATCAATACCTAATTCAGGCGAACTTAAAAGAAAACGAAGAGAAATTCCGTACCATTTTCGAGCAAAGTAATGATGCGATGACCATCCTTAAAGATGGGTTTTGTTTGGATTGTAATGTTAATGTAAAACCAATTTTTGGAGTTGGAGAAGAACAACTGAAAAACGAGAAAATCTGGGAGTTTTCACCAGAATATCAAACTACAGGGCAGCTTTCAGAAGAGTTCTTATCTGATCAAATTGAGAATACCTTGAAAAATGGTCAAGCCAATTTTTTCTGGGATGTACAGAAAGTAGATGGGAAGATCATCTATTGCGAAGTAAACTTAAGTAGGATAATGATTGACGGGGATGTTTTCATCTTTGCCGTTTTTAGGGATGTTACAGGAAGGATTAAGGCCGAAAAGGAATTGTTGGATAGTAAGCAGAAAATGGCGCTAGCCATTGAATCAGCTAGAATAGGAACATGGGAATTGAATTTGAAAACTGGGAATACAAGGTTCAATGAATATTATGCGGAAATGTTGGGATATGAGTTCCATGAAATAGTTCACGAACAGTCTTTTTTTGATGAAAGAGTTCACCCAGATGATCTTGAAAAAATCAACACCTCACTTTATGACGAAAAAATTAAAGATAGTGGTGGGTTTGAACTTCTGATACGGATAAGAGGAAAAGATAATAAATGGCGTTGGATTCTTGATCGAGGGAAAATAATTGAAAGAGATAAAGATGGTCAACCAGTCTTGATTTATGGAACTCATATTGATTTGACAGAATATAAAGAGAAAGAGAGAGCTATTTTACATACCAATCTCAAGTATGAATTAGCTGCTATCACTGCAAAAACGGGTGTTTGGGAATGGGATATGGTTTCTGATAATCTTGTTTGGGATAAGGGTATGGCTTCAATTCATGAGAAGGAGCTCCCTGAGAGCAATCAAATTAGTGTTTCCGATTGGCTTAGCTATGTTCAGCCTAATTATAAAGATGAGCTTAACCGAAACTTGGCTTCTCTTGTGAGTGATAGAGGATTGTTTGATGCTGAATATGAGATAAAAACCGAATCTGGAAAGGTGAAACGCGTTAGATCAACCGCTAGTATTTTTAGAATTAATGATGAAGAGGGCGATAAAGTAATTGGCCTGAATCTAGATGTTACAGACTCACATCTTAAAGATCAAGAACTATTCGAGAATGAGGAGAGATTGAAGTTGGCATTTGATGGAGCCAATATGGCCTTAATGGATTGGGACTTAGAGACCAATACAGTCAGTGTAAGTGACAATTATCTAGAGATTATAGGTCAAGAAAAGGGGAAATACGATCCTACAAAGGATCAATTTATGGATTCTGTACTTCATCCAGATGATAGCGAAAAAGTACGTGAACTTTTCGGAAAACTGAAGGTGGGCAAGCTTAGACATTATGAACTTGAATATAGAGTGCTCACCCAGAACAATGAGCTTAGGTGGTTAAAGTCTAAGGGGAAGACTTTCCTAGATGCCAGCGGGAGGGTGAGAGTAATCGGCCTGACAATGAATGTAACCGCTACAAGGGTCGCCCAAGAACAACTTATGGAAAGCCAGCGGGTTTTGAATCTTGCAATTTCAGGAACAAAACAAATAATTCTAGACTGGAACATTAAAGAAGGGTCTCTTAAATGGAATGATAATTACTATGAGCTTTTAGGTAGATCGAAATATGATTTTAAAAACACAGTTTCAGATCATATTAAAAAAAGTGTATTCCCAGATGATGTTGAGTTGGTTTGTAATCTTGCAAGGAAGCTAAAATCTGGAGTAATTCATGAAACGGATGTTATGATAAGACTGGTTACTAAAACTGGTGATTTACGATGGATGCGGGTACTTGGGAAAAATGTCGAATTTGATAAATTGGGTTTACCGAAAAGGCATGTGTGTACTCTGATGGATGTAACAAAAGAGAGAAATCTTACTCTTGATCTAGAAAAATCATACACTCAATACCAATCCCTAGTTGAAGATATTCCAGGGTTGGTTTATAGTGCAAAATATCCGACTAGAGAGTTTACATATGTGAATGCATTTTGCCATGAATTAACGGGGTATACGGTCGATGAATTGACAAATGAGAATAGCCTACAATATCAAAAACTGATTCACCCTGATGATAAAAGGTTTGTTGAGTCTGGCTTCAACACCGCAATAAGTAATAAGCAAGCTTACCGATTGAGCTATCGAATCCTAGATAAGGAAGGTAAAATAAAGTGGCTATCAGAGTTTGGTCATGGTATTTTTGATCAAAATGGAAACCCTTTGTCCATGGAAGCCTCGGTTTTTGATATTACGGATAGAATAAGGTCTGAGGAAAAGGTATTGGCAGCTGTATTGGATGCAGCAGATCACGAGCGTAGTCGCATTTCTCGTGAAATCCATGATAGCTTGCAGCAAACCCTGACCATTGCATCGCTTAATTTGGAATTTGTTAAAAAAGAGAAACACCTGTTGAGTCAAAGGGTATTGGAACGATACGAACGTGGCTGGCAGCACCTCAGAAAATCTTTAGATCAAACCAGAGAAATTGCACATAGACTAATGCCTAAGGCCATTGAAGATTTTGGCTTAATGGAAGTGGTAAAAGATTTAATGGACGAATTGAACGCCACTTCTGATGTGAATTTCGAATTCATTACTAACTTAGGGGATGAACGACTTAATGTTAGTACAGAGACTAGCTTTTATAAGATTATTCAGGAGTCCATTACCAACATAATTAAGCACGCTAAAGCCAAAAGTGTTTCAATTCAGTTGATAAAACTTTCGACAAGTATTCAATTAATTATTGAAGACGATGGACAGGGTTTTGACATGGATACTATGAGCTTTAATAGTACTGGATTTGGCGTGGCAAGTATGAAAAACAGGGCCAGTGCTCTTTCGGGTGAATTTATTTTGGATTCTTTCCCCGGAAAAGGCACCTCATTAATTTTAAATGTCCCTTTAGACAACTCTAAAACAGTATATGAAAACGATTAGAATATTTCTCGTAGATGACCATAAAATGATTCGCGATGGTCTAAAGTTTTATCTTGACGAGGATGAGCGGTTTGAGATTATTGGCGAGGCTAATAATGGGCAGGAAGCACTTTCTATGATAAATAAAAACAGCAACTTTGATGTACTTGTAACAGATATTGTGATGCCTTCCATGGATGGTATTGAGCTGGTAAAGAACCTGACTCAGGGAGGCGCCATTCAATTCAAAATTTTGGCACTTACTATGCTAAGTGAAACGCAACACATAAAAAAGATACTTAATTATGGTATTCAAGGCTACATTCTAAAAAGCAGTGGAGAAGAAGAAATAAAGAGGGCAATAACAGAAGTTGCTGCAGGAAATACTTATTACTCTCAAGAGGTGACCACGATTATTATGAATAACCTAAGGGGAAATAAATCTGGAGGGTCTAGGTTGGCCATGGAGATTCCGTTGACCAAGAGGGAAAGAGAGGTTCTTCACCTTATTGTTAAGGAATATTCAAATCAGGAAATTGCAGATGAGTTATTTATTTCGGTTCGTACGGTTGATGCTCACAAACGAAATCTCTTAGAGAAAACTGGCGCTAAGAATATGGCTGGTTTGGCTATCTACGCTTTAGAGAAAAGACTTTTTGATGATCTTTAATAGGCAGTAGCTAGATTTATCACACTAGTTCTTGAATGATTTTCTAACTTAGAGCAATCATTCAAGTTGCTGATTGCTAAATTGATGTATTGAAATTAATCAAGAAGATTTACTTTGGCGGCAGGCCACACAATGATTATCAGAAATCAGATATTATGCTGCTTAGCACTCTACCAATCTGGTTTACTTGAGTCTTTTTTCTTAGTAGCCTTCCTTTTGTTCTGTTGAACATATTGAACCTCATTATTTTTCATGGCTTCTAAAATCATTTGAGCCTTTTCTGGGCTCATATTCATTTCCTCTAGCTTCTCTTTTAGCTTTTCAAGGGGGTCTTTTTCCTGAGGTTTTTCTTGATTCGGATCTTGCTCTTCATTGTTCTCTTGTTGATCCTTTTTTTCTTGGTCTTTATTTTCCTGCTTTTCTTGATCCTTCTTTTCTTGATCGTTTTTCTCTTGTTGATCCTTTTTGTCTTTCTGTTCTTGATCCTTTTTTTCCTGATCTTCCTTCTGTTCTTGATCTTTACTGTCTTCGTTGTCTTTCTCTTGTTGCTCTTGCTCTCTTATCAGCTTTCTCAAGAGTTCGTAATTGTACCTAGCGGATTCGTTTTCGGGATTCTTTCTTAAGGAATTTTTAAAATCGTTTAAAGCCTGATCGGTTAAAGATTTCTTTTCTTCCGTTTTGGCAGCCTCACTTCTTTTATAGGCTATAATTCCTTTCTGGTTAAAGGCACTAGAGGCAATCACATTGTTCTTTGCGTTACCAGATAGTTCGTCATAATTACTACTTGCAATACTTGCATATTTCAAACCTTCACTGGCCATACCCACGGCACTTTCATCAAGATTATCTGGGTTTTCTGAGGCCTCATTTAAAACTCCTAGGAGCTCATTATTCCCGTAAGCCAAGAAATAGGCAGCGTTAGCCATATTGAGACGGGCGTCTTCATCCAGAATCATCATTGAGTCCAATAGGCTCGCATAGGAAGAGATCGCTAGTTCATAGCTCTCTTTGTCATAAAATTCCTTGGCCTCTTTCTTCAGTGCATTAGATTTAGCAATCCGAGTTACTGGGTCGGTAATGCTGGTGAATACTAAAATGAGCGTAATTAAATATTTCATAAGCGTAATGTCTTTCTTCTTATTAGTGCATCTAAGATGAGTAGTAAAATAGCCGCTCCTAGAAAGTAATAGAATTTATTGGCAGAAGCATCAATTTGGCGAGTGTCGCGGACTTCGCCCTCTACTTCATTGATAGCTCTTATTAGTCTTTTTACATCATTTTGATTTTCATTAATTTCAAAATAATTTCCTCCAGTATCAGCTGCCAGCTTTCTTAACGATTCAGAGTTTAGCTTTGTTATTACTTCTTGTCCATTTCTGTCTCGTTTAAACGAGCGACCCTCTGGGATTTTAGCACCTTTTTCTGTACCAACACCCAGGGCAAAGAGTTTTACTCCTGTATTTACAACATCTTTGGCTGCTTTGTCGGTTTCATCACCAAAATCTTCTCCATCGCTAATCATTAAAATGATCTTCGACTTTTGTTGAGTAATAGGGCCTTCTGCAGCTAGATCAAGCTTCTCCAATGCAATGTTTAACGGAGCGCTAAAGTCAGTTCCGGCATTGGGTACCAAGTCAGTTTTTAACGTGCTGATAAATAAATTAATTGCGCTTTGATCATAAGTTAAAGGGCATTGAACAAAGGCTTCGGATGAAAATATTATCAAACCGATTCTGTCAGAGCTAAATGCCTGAACAATATTATTAAGTTCAAATTTTAGTTTTGAAAGCCTGGATGGTTCAACATCTTGTGCATTCATTGACTGAGACAAGTCTACAGCAATGTAAATGTCTTTACCTTCTGACTTCACTTCTTTGGTTGTTTCGCCAAAGGATGGCCCCATAAGTGAGAAGATGATCAATGCAAAGGCCAAAGTTCGGAGCAATACCTTAAGCAATAATGGCCTATAACTGGTTTGCAATCTTTTGGCAATTGTTGCTAAACGGAAAATGTATGCGAGATAGGCAGCAAGAAAAAGCCCAATAAATATGGCTTCTGTTGTTCCTATAGATTTAAACCAAGTCATGTGTTTTCTAGCTAATCGACAAATATAGCAATCCTTAGACGTCTAGGTTAACCGTTTGTCAAGCCCTTGCTAAAAAATGGCTGTTAAAGATTGTTAAATGGTGGTGATGAGAAAGGTTTTAGATAAATCGCGGAGGTAATATAGGTGAATTTAGAATTCGTATTAGGTATTAACCTAGTGCGAATAGAGGTAGATCACCTACATGCTATCACTACTTCAATACCTGATAGGGGTAAGCAAAATAGACATTTTTCATATTAGGAGACTGACCCATAAAATTGGACGGACTTCCATGGACCTTTGGAATACAAAAGATAAATCTGAATGTCATGAAAAAGTTATTGGTCATTACATTTTTGCTCTTAATGAGTAATACAGGTTTTTCTCAAACTTATCATCAGGCAAAAGAAAGGAAGTCTTTTACCTTTCAGGTAGCACCTACCTACTTTAACTATGGAGGTTGTTTGTTTGGATATCAAATAGGAGTCAATTTCAAAGAGGTTTTTAATATGAGTTATTTTCATACTAGAGATTATGACTTTGGTGAACGATATATGGATGATCGTTTTGCTGGAATTCAAAGTAGTGTGATGTTGCCAATTGGAGACTTTATGCAGATTGGGCCATCAGTAAGGTTGGCCAAATTTAATTCAAAGTCACAAAAAGTGTTTGTTGCTGCGGAGGCTAGGTTTGATTTAAGCGACTCATGGAAACTGGGACTCGAATACGGAGTGGGTGAGAAGAGGGGTGCTGGCTTGAAATTTATTTGGAACATGTCTTAAAAACAGAAGCATGGGGCAGCAAAGTAGGTTATATTTCAAGTCGGATCTTCTTAGTCTTCGAGGCATGAGAAGAATAGCCAAAAGTGATATGAATGATCAGCGTTCTGAAGCCCCTGATGACAGAGATGGGTATAAACTGATATTTGATTTACCGCCTCGAACAGAAGTAGTAAGCAACTCAGATGAGCAGTTGATAGAAAGAGATAATAATACAAGTGTTGAGGAAAATATTCTCCTAAAGCAATCAACGCTACTTTCTGGAGAGCGTAGTGATAGAGAAGGAAAACTTCAGTATGGTAACTCCCTTCCTTCAAAGCGGAACCCACTTAATGGCTTCTTGTGTAACGTTATAGGATGTAATAAGTAGAAGGGAAATAGAATGAGGTGTTTATCGGCATTCATGATATTGTTCATTAGTTCGAGCAACTACAAACAACAAGAGGTTGAGTGTCTCATTCAAGAGGGAACATATCACTAGAAAGGTAGGTGGCCTGGCAGACCGAAGAATCGGGATATTAAAGTCAGATATGCTGGCATTTGTCAGTACGTTAGGATCTTAAAAACAAGAGTCAAGAAGATGTTAATGGGTTTTTCAGACCGTAAGAGTTTGTGCCCTGAAAACAGCATAAGGTTTAGATGGACGTATTTTATTAAAAAGGGCTTAGAAGAGATATTTTCATATACACACAAATGGGTTACTGATTATCAATATATGGACGCTTTTGTTTTTGGAGACAAAGCACATTACCAAATTCAAATTATGGATGATAAGTTTTCTCTTCTGCCAAATGGAGAGATAGAAAAAGAGGTGTTATAATGTGTCAAACTCATTCTAACAAGAAATGGCTGTTAAAGAGTTTTAAATGAGTTGGTGAAAAGGGATTTAGGTAAACTTCCGGAACAATTAAGTGAATTTATAATTCGGGTCAGGCTTTCACCTAGTATCATTAGAGGAGAATCACCTACTTTTTATTACTACTCTAATACCTAATAGAGATAAGCAAATTATGCATTTTTCAGATTAGGAAACTGACCCATAAAAATAGGCTGGTTTCTTTTGACCTTTAGATTACAGAACAATAAATCTGTAAAGTCATGAAAAGGTTATTGATTATTGCGTTTTTGCTCATACTCGGAAGCCCAGTTTTTTCTCAGGACTTTTATTACGAAAAGGAAAAAAAGCCCTTTACCATTCAGGTAGCACCTACCTACTTTAATTATGGGGGAGGCTTATTTGGGTATGAAATAGGAATCAACTTTAAAGAGGTGTTCAATATCAGCTATTTTCATACTAGGGACTATGATTTTCATGAACGATACATGGACGATCGTTTTGCTGGAGTTCAAAGTAGTTTGATGTTACCTATTGGAAGCTATATAGAAGTTGGCCCTTCAGTGAGATTAGGTACATATAATTGTGAGATTCAAAAACTATTTGTTGCCGCTGAAGTCAGGGTTGACCTTAATGAATCTTGGAAAATTGGTTTGGAATATGGTGTAGGGGAGAAAGAGGGGTTTGGTTTGAAATTCATTTGGAATATTTATTAAAAAGCGGAACCAATGAGGAAACTAGATAAAATATATTTTAATTTGAATGGCTTAAACACGTCAGAACTTGAGTTCAGGCCTAAGTATACTGAAGAAAATCAAGAACCAGGTAAACCTCATAGGAAAGATGGTTATAAGTTGATATTTGATTTACCACCTCGAATAGAGTTGGTTGAAAAACCTAAAGGAGGCTGCCATAATTAGATTATCTAGTAGTGGGGAGCGAGATTTATCAATATTCATTATAATAGTAGGCTAAACATCCATTATTTAAAAGAAGGTATATGTGTACAGATTTCTTTTAACACAAACCAAATAAACAGCTTTTTATGTCATGATATCATACTCGATAAATAAAAAATATAGTAATATAAGAGGCATGATAATGTTTATAGTGCTGTTGAGCTTAATTTACTCATGTTCAGATATTTATGAGCAAAAAGAAGTGGAGTATGTTTTGCCAAAAGGGCAGCATATGAGCAGGAGGTTGGGTGGTTTCCCTAATGATAAGTCAGGAACTTTAAAGTCAGATATGCTAGATTTTACAGCACGGTTTGATAAATCGGTGCGCTATGATCTAGGCAATAAGAATCAAGAAGATATCAATAAGCTATTTGGTTTTTCAGACTGTAATAGCTTGCATCATGAGAATAGTGTGCGGTTTGGCTGGAGGTATAGTCTGGAGAAGGACTTGGTGGAGATTTTTTCATATGCATATACAAATGGAGTAGTGGGGTATCACCACATGGGAGATATTGCTATTGATGAAACGGTGCATTATCAAATTCAAATTGTGGATGACAAGTTTTATCTACTCCTAAACGGAGAAATGAAGCAGGAGGTTGAAAGGGGGGCAAACTGTGAGGTTGGTTTGTACTATAAACTCTATCCTTACTTTGGCGGGGATGAACCCGCACCACATGATATATCAATCTTTATCAAAGAAATATTTACCCAATAAAAATATCGATGAGTATTTATTGCTCCCGGTTAAGGTTGATCTGAAGAAGATTATTGAGGTGAACTCCATTTTTTTATTCACTTACCAAAATAGTGTGTCTTTTTTTACCACAAATCTTACTCCCTTATAATTGGAATTGGCAGAGCCAAATTATAATAATAGAAGAGTAATAATCCATTGACAATCAGCGAAGAACGGCTTTAAAAGAGTGGTCACCTTACTTGATTTAGATGAAGGTCTATGACATCTAAATAGGGACTAAATAGTACATTTTACGATTTTTAAAAAGATATCGAAAATAATCACTTCCCTAAATGAGTTTTGCATTCTCCCCTAATCGAGTACTTGATCATGGAAAAGAAATAGCAAACACGCGATTGACTTCTTACCGACTTTATGTTTTACAAATTTTTTGATTATCATTGAATGAAGTTAGCTGTTGAAAATTGACTGTGTACTCAAAGGATTTCTGACTATTAAGAGAAATACCTATAAGAGAAATACCTATTGCGTTAGTGGTTTAACCTAATTAGCTCAATTCGTTTTTGTCATACATTATCACTTTGGTCATTAGTTACCTTTACCTCATAGCAACCAAAGACATGAAAATTATAGTCATTTTTATTCTGAGTTTTATATGCTTGGAAGTTTCTTCTCAATCGCTTCAGAAGCATGAAGGTACTCCTAAATATAATCTCGAAGTATCACCATCAGCAAACAGAACTGTTTACGGATGGAAGTACGGAATCAGGATGGGGGTAGATTATATGTCACGATTGAAGGTTGGGTATACACGATTGGAGAGTTTTGATAACTCAGAGGAAGGACAAAAGACATTTTCTGGAACATATTTTCAGTATGCGATTAACCCCCAAGCCAAATTTACTGTATTACCTAGTTTGAAAATAGGGCTTTTTGATGGTAGATTTTTAACAGTCCAGCCTACTATAGAAGGGGCATATGCTATCAGAGATGACTTGTCTTTTAATTTAGGTTTAGGTAGGAGTGACGGGTTTATGAGTTTTGATTTGGGTTTAATGTGGAGTCTAAAGCTGGGCTAGGTAAAAAACCTAGTGAACTAATGAAATCACCTAAAATTAATATTGCGAATTACCTCAATAGATCAACTATAGACACCAACTAACTTGAGTAGTTAAATAATGGTTATGAAAACACGTCAAACACTCCTTGTATTAGCATTCATTACATCGCTTTTGGCACTTCCAATAGATGGGTTACTTAATTCTCCTGAGGAGTTTGTGTCTCTGAGCCCAGATATTAATAATGAATGGACACCGGGTGATAAATGGGTGGACTGGAGAAACGGAATGGCTTACTCGACTGTAGAGTTTGACGATGTAGTTTGGATGACCGCTAACTTTAAAGGGATATCAAAGCAGATGTCATATCAAGAAGCTGAAGTGTCTGCACCTACAGGCTGGAGACTTCCTACAAGTGAGGAATGGATTAAACTTCTTGAAAGGACAGGTTTTTCATCTGACCCAAATCAGATAATACCTGAAGAATACTATTTATTTAATTTTGAATCAGAAGGTTATGAGGATCCACTGATGGGAATGATTGGTAGAAATCAAGTAGGATTTTATTGGACTCAATCCTCAAACAAGGAGATTGGTAATTACATCTCTGTACCAAACAGAGAATTAAGATATACTCACGGTAAAATATCCACAACTGCTAAGATGGCTGTTCGATACGTGAAAGATTAATTGAGTACACACACAAATGTTTTGGTTAAAGGGCTTTCATATGGAAAGCCCTTTTTTGTTGCTATCGCTCTTACATTTAGAGCTATCTAGATAAATTATTTGTTTTTTCTTATTTCTATAAGTGGATCCCACTTTTGTTATTTTCATGTCTTAAAATTATCTAATTTTCTATTGCCGACTTATAGGGCCATAAGAATCATTCAGTCAGAGTTTTAGGTCTCCTGATTTTTGATTTATTATAGTTATTATGCCATGCGTTATTTCTTTAATATGCTGTTTATTAGTTGTTTACGTATTGATTTTTTTTCATAATAAAGATTTAGGTTAAACTTCAAGTTGTATTATCTCTGTAAATAAAATAAATAAAGTAAAAACACAAAAGTGAATTTTAATTATTCAATAATGTGTCAATTCAATACCTTTTCTGTCAATTTAAAATCCATCAAATTCTGAACCTGACTCAAGTGTAGGTAGAATAAAATATTCTTATATGCTTTTAATGAGTTAAAAAATATCGTCAGGGTTTTCTTTGACCATATTTTATTTTACATTTGGTAATTCAATCGAATTATTTACTAAAATAATTTTTTACTAAAACTACTAACTATGAAGAGAGTATTACTGACTTTCATGATGTCAGTGCTTGTCTCCCTGTTTGCGACTGCACAAGATCGCGAGATCAAGGGAAAAGTAACTGATGAAACTGGCCTAGGGCTTCCTAGTGTCAACATTATAATAAAGGGTACCACTACGGGTACTGCGACACAACCAGATGGTACATATTCACTATCTGCTCCAGCAAATGGAGTTCTTATCTTTAGATTCTTGGGATATGTTACTCAAGAAGTTCAAATCGGAACACAGACTACAATTGACATTCAATTAAACCCAGATGCTACTGATTTGGGTGAAATTGTGGTTTCAGGTGTGGCCGCTGGTACTCCTAGGAAGAAACTGACAGTTACGGTAGCCAAGATAGACGCTGAGCGTTTAAGTCTAGCTCCTGCAACTTCTGCAGGTTCCGCACTAGCAGGTAAAGTAGCTGGGGTTAGAATATCCTCTGCTGGTGGTAGCCCTGGTAACGATGCAAGTATTCAGCTAAGAGCTGATAACAACTTGAACGCTGGTTCTAGTCCAATGGTGGTGATTGATGGAGTTATCATTGAAGGTGGACTTTCTGATCTTAACGTTGACGATATTGAGTCTTACGAAGTTATAAAAGGTGCTTCTGCCGCTTCATTATACGGTTCTAGGGCTGGTAATGGAGTAATCGTAATCACTTCTAAGCGTGGTAATAACCAAAATATTGGAACAACTAATATTACGGTAAGAAATGAGATTGGATGGCAGCAGCTAGAAAGAACAATTGACCTAGCTACGCACCACGCATTTACTTTGGCGCCTGATTACGCAAGCTTTGACAAGTTTACTAAATATGCAGGTGTAACATATCCTGCTGGTTATGTTGGTGGCTATAGCCCTGACGTTGTGGGTAATAGAGGTTTTGACGCGGATCATTATATGGACAATCCTTTTGGAAGAAACATTGATCAACAAGAAGCGTTTTTCAAAACTGGCTCTAACCACACGAACTATGTAGCTGTATCTACGCGTAATGCTACAACAAATGCGTTTATTTCGTTTGAGAACAATGCGCAAACTGGTATTATCCCTAACACGGATGGTTTTACACGTCAGAATATTAGATTGAATATTGACCACCAAATCAATGATTGGTTGAAATTTTCAGCTTCTAATTTGATTGCAAACTCTAAACAGAACAGCCCAGGTGGCGGTGGCGGTATCTTCTTCAATATTGTATTGGCAGAGCCTGACAACGACCTATTCTTACCGAACCCAGATGGTCAGCCATACTATTACAGACATAATCACTGGTCTAATGAGACTAACCCTCTTTACAGCACATTCAAAACTGAAAATAAATATGAAGAGAAAAGAATCATTGGTAACTACCGATTGAATATGGATTTGGCTTCTTGGATTAACTTTGAAGCAAGTTATTCTACTGAATTTAGAGAGATTAGCTCAGGTTCATATTCACCTTATGATACTTGGACCTTGGGTGGAACGGATCCACTAGGTATTACTTATTCTTTGGGTTCTATAAGTGACAACACTTCTGAAAGAAATGTTCAGCAAGTACAGACTACAATGAACCTTAACGGGAGATTTGGCGATATTACTGCAAAAGGTAAAATTTCTTACCTGTATGAGAATAGTAAAAGACAGGATGTGAATGCTAGTGGTTTCGATTTCGGTATCAGAGATCTACCTACTTTGTCTGCTATTCCTAGAGCCAACTTATCTGCCTCAAACTATCAGCAAGAAGTTATTGCTTCAAACTATTTCTTTATCGGTTCTTTGGATTACAAAGACAAAATTTTGTTTGATGGGATGTTCCGTATAGATGGTTCTTCTTTGTTTGGTGAAAATGAAAGATGGAATAACTACTATAGACTTTCTGCTGGATATAGAATTACAGAAGATTTAGATATCCCTAATGTTCAAGAATTGAAGATTAGAGGAGCATATGGTGTTGCTGGTATCAGACCTGGTTTTGATTGGCAATATGAAACTTACAGCGTAAGTAATGGTATTGCTTCTGCTTCATCTTTAGGTAATAAAAACCTTAAGCCATCTAGAACTGCTGAAAGTGAAATCGCTATTAATGCTGAATTCTTGAACAGGTTTACTCTTGAAGCAATCTATGCTAACTCTGTAACTTCTGATCAATTCTTGAGCGTGAGATTATTGCCTACTGCAGGTGGATTTAGTAACCAATATCAGAATGCTGGTACTATTGAATCAAATAGTTTTGAACTTAATTTAGGTGTGAATGTGATTAAAAATCAAGACCTAACTTGGGATGCAAATCTAGTTTTCTCTAGAACAAGACAAACTGTAACTGAGCTTCCTATTGCTCCATATACTTTCGGAACGGATGGATTATTCTATGTGAAACAAGGTGAAACCTACGGTTCAATTTACGGAAATACGTGGGTTAAATCTTTAGATCAGATGGCACAGCAATTACCAGAAGGTGATAACATTTCTGATTATGAAGTAAACAATGAAGGTTATGTAGTTCCAGCTGGTTCTCAAGGAACAGTTAATGAGGCTCCTGTTAAATTGAAAGATCAAAACGGGCTTGATGCTTTTGTTAAAATTGGTGATGGCAACCCTGATTTCTACGCTGGTTTCTCTAACACTGTTCGTTATAAGGGCTTCACAGCTTATGTGTTGTTAGATATCAAACAAGGTGGTGATGTTTATAACAGAAAATCACAATGGTTAACTAGAGATGACAGAAATGGCATCATGGATCAATTTGGTAAAGCTGATTCTGAGAAGAAAGCACTAGAGTACTACAAAGGTTTTTACGATGTAAACTCAAACAACTCTTATTGGGTTGAAGATGCTAGCTTTGTGAAACTAAGAGAGGTAGCTTTAGGTTATACTTTCTCAGCTACTCAACTTCAGAGTTTCTTTGGTTTCGATGCCTTTAAAGGGGCTTCTTTGAGAGCTATTGGACGTAACTTGGTTACTTTCTCAGACTATTCAGGATATGATCCTGAAGTTGGGTCTATTAGAAACCCGGTGGATGGTACAGGTACTTATCCTAACTTCAGAAATTATGCTTTATCTCTATCACTTAATTTCTAAAACTAAACTGATATGAAAAAAATAATATATAAAGGATTCTTATTGGCCTTCCTTTTGGTCAGTGGTGTTGCTTGTCACGACTTAGAAGTCGAGAACTTAAATAACCCAGATACGGCAAAGGTATTGGCGTCTGATTCAGATGTGAAAACGCTTGCTTCAGGTATGTTCCTTACATGGTATGGTGGTACACATTATACAAACAGTATCTCACACTTACTTGCCACAGCTGCCGATAACTTGACTTGTTCTTGGGGTAACTTTGGTATGAGAGATCAATCATGGGAGCCTAGAAAAGCTTGGGATAACCAGCCAGCATATAGCTATGCAGGTAACTCTAACTACATGTACAGAAACATGTATGAAGGAGCATCTACCGCTAATACAATTCTACAAGTAATGGATGGTGGTTTAGACATCGGAAATAACGGTGAAGACAATAATCTTGTTAGAGCTTGGTCTAAATTTATCCAAGGTATTAGCTTAGGCTATGTTGGCTTAACTTATGACAAAGGGTTTATTGTGGACGAAAATAGTACTGCAGAAGATATTGCTGCCGCAGAGTTTTTCCCGTACACAGACGTTCTTGATTTTGCTTTAACTAAACTAGACGAAGCTATCGCATTGTCAGGAAATTCTTTTGTAATTCCAGCAGAATGGATGAACACAGCTGAACCATTGAGCAATGATGATTTCAAAAAGTTGATTAATTCATTTGCTGCTCGCTTGGTGGTTTATGCTCCAAGAAATGCGGCACAAGATGCGGCTGTTGATTGGGCAAAGGCTAAGACCTATGCTGATAATGGAGTTACTGAAGACTTTATTATTCAAGGTGACGGATATACAAACTGGATCAATGAATTCTGGGTTTATTCATCTTACCCAGGATGGGGACAAACTGATATGAGAGTCATCAATATGATGGACAACGATCAGCCTGCACATTGGGATGATGATCCAAGTTTCCCTTTTCCACCAGAGTCTACTACTCCTGAGGATAAAAGGTTAACTACCGATTTTGAATACAAATCTTCAGTTCCTTTCCGTGTTGAAAGAGGTTACTATCATTTCTCTAACTATAGATTTAGCAGATATGATTACCTGCTTGCTGGTTGGTTTGGTGATATGCCAGAACTATTGAAAGCAGAGAATGACTTGATTAGAGCTGAAGCGAGAGCTCACCTTGCAGATTTACCAGGAGCGGCCCTAATTATCAATAGTGGTTCACGTGTAACAAGGGGTGAAATGACTCCAGTGGCACCTACTATGACTGCGATTGTAGACGCTATTCATCATGAGAGACATGTTGAGTTGATGTCTACTAGTATTGGTATCCAGTTCTATGAAATGAGAAAAAGAGACTTATTACAGTCTGGAACTTTCCTTCACTTACCAGTTGCTCCTCAGATTTTGGAGACGTTGGGAGTTGCTCGTCCGTTCTACACTTATGGTGGACCTGATGCTGCGGATGGTGTGAATGCATCAAATGGAGGTTGGAGATAACTCAAACTCATTGATATAAATTTTAAAGGCCGCTCATTGAGCGGCCTTTTTTTATGTCTGAATCGGGATATGGAGACTATTAATTAGCTTCTTCACTAAGTATTTTTTCAATTACGAACTGCATTTGCTCAAATTCAGTATAACCGTGATTGATTTGATAAAGCTGATCCTTGCTTTTGAATAGTACCGTTGGATAACCTTTTACGCCCCATTGACGGTTGAGTTGAAACTCTTGGTGCGTCTTATATTTGGCTTCATCGCCCTCAAAATCTTTGAGAAACTCATCAAATGGAATGTTGTACTCTTCACAAATAGAACGGTAAAACTCACCTTCGGAAGGATCTTCATTATCTACATAGAACTTTCTTGAAACGGATTCAAAAAACTCTAAGTCATTTTCTTTCATCCATTTTCGTGAAGCTACTACTGCCCTACAAGGAGGCTCTGTATCATAATTGAAGTTGTCTTTTTCGAATAGTGAATAGCCGAATGGTTGTCCGCTTCTTTCGGTCACTTCTTCCCAGTGATGCCTCAGGAAGGATTTCATTTGATCGTCCCAAGCTTCTCCACCTCCCGGACGTAGACCACCAACAACAATAGAAAACTTGAATTGTGAGTACTCTGTTTTTAGCCTTTTTAAATGGTTTGAGATCCCATAACACCAAGAACACATTGGGTCTCCCACATAAATGATTTCTTTATCCGTTATTTTTTCTGGTTGAGACCTAAGTTCTCCTAAATCGGCTGGAGAACATTCTCCTGTTTCTGGGTCGCAGTGTTGGCTTTCTTCTATCATATTGCTCAAGCCAACAGTTGAATGAGTATTTGAGTTCAAAAGGTTAATTATGATTATTCGTTTCTGAGCACCTCTGCAGGATTAAGCATCGTCACTCGTTTAACCTGCAAGAAAATAGTCAACGACACGATCGTCATGAATAAGATGAGTGTTGTCATGAATACTTCAGCGGTTATTTCGGTACGGTAAGCAAAGGACTCTAACCAGAATTGCAAGAGGTAGTAGGCCAGCGGAAAAGAAATGACTGAAGCCACTATAAGAACATACCATATTTTTTTGGTGAGCAGCTGAGCAAGCGACAGGAAATTAGCACCAAGAATCTTTCTTATGCTTACTTCTTTCATTCTTACATGAACAATATAAGTGATAAGCCCAAAGAGGCCTAAGCAAGAAATCAGAACGGCAATAATAGTAAACACACTAAAAATATTCCCCATTTTAAGCTCATCTGAATAAGTTCGTTTAATTCGATCATCCATAAACTCCAGGTCAAAAACTTGATCAGGGTAAATTGTTCTCCATGCAGCTTCTATTTGTGCAATAGTTCTCTTCAAATCAGTAGCTTTATACCGAATGGCTATTTTATTCAACATAATGTCAGTAGAGCCATCGCTTCTTCTCGGTAAATAAACTGATGGTTTAATTTTTTCTTTCACTGATTCAATTGGAAAATCTCTCACAATACCCAAAACCTTACTTTTCTTCGGCCTTCCCATATTAAATTCTTTCCCGATAGGATTTTCTTGGCTCATTGCTGCCATGCTTTCATTCATTAGAACATGGGTTTCATTATCTAGTCCTTCCTGATAAAAGTCTTCCCCTTGAACAATCTTTAAACCAAGAACTTCTACGAAATTTTCGTCTACTGTATAAAAATCAAATGATTCAGCAAACTCATTAGTTCCAATACCACCCCTAGAGTTATCCTTAGGCCCAGGCACCATCGATGAAATAGATAGCTTCTCGATTTCGGGTATACTATTTAATTCACTTCTAATTAAATCAGAACTCTTGCCAATTTTCCCATTAATAATAAGCACTTCACTTAATACCTCTGTGTTGTGGACTCGATCTATGAACCTCAATTGTTTCATAAAAGTGAGCGTACCAACAATTAGCGAAGCAGAAATAGAAAATTGCACCACAAGAAGGATATTTCGAACAAACTTCCCTTTTGGTGATTGCGCAACTCTTCCTTTTAAAAACTCGCTAAACTTAATTCTAGTAACTAGAATTGCTGGGTACAAAGAAGAGAACAGAGTTAGAGCAGTCAGACCCAATAATGTGACTAGAATAATCCACCAAATAACACCCGAAGGAATTTGCAGAGAAGTACTCAAGTAGTTTTCAATTTTAGGTACAAAGTACCAGACAATAATAGAAGTCAGGGCTAATGCTATGAAACATACAATGAACGACTCAACTATTTGTTGAAGAATGATGGTACGTTTTGAAGCCCCCATTACCTTTCTGACACAGACCTCCTGCATTCTTTTTAATGATAATGCAGCCGAAAGATTAATATAGTTTGCAATGGCAAGCAGTAAAATGACAACTCCCACAATAGAAAAAATATACACCACCTGACCATCCACGGCTTCTACAAAACTGTCTGAAGTGTTTATATTCGATTTGATTTCATCTAATGTTCTAAATACGTACTGGGTAGACAGCATGGATTCGTTAGAAGTATGCGCTTTTAGAGCTTCTGGAATTTTTTCTCCTAACTGACCTAAGTTAGCGTTAGCAGTTACCTTGAAGTAAATGGGATAACTTATTTGTACTCTTGAGTTCAAATCATATAAATCTTCTCGAATTTTTATCAGTTTAAAAACATTAATCGAGTAACTGGAATTCACTGGCAAATCTTTCAGTACGCCTGCGATCGTATAGTTAGATTCCTTTCCTCTAATCACAATTGATAATTCCTTACCAATAGCATCGCCATTCGAAAAGAGTTTTTCACTCAATTTTTGTGAAATCAAAACAGACTGTAATCCTGGGCTAAGGTTAGTCCCATTAACTATTTCTAACTGAAATATATCAATCAAGCTTGGTAAACCAGAAATGATTTTTTCTTCGAACACTTCAGTTTGACCAACAACCTTAACTTCTGCAGGGCTAGACGTAACCAATGAATAAGCCTCTACTTCAGGTAATTCATCAACGAGCAATTGTCCAATTCCTACAACCGTCCCAGAGCCCTCACCATTTTCACTAATGTTCCCTAAACGTACAATTCGTTCTGGCTCCGTAAGAAAGTTATCTTTCTGCTGTTGGTTATAAACAAAGAGAAAAATGAGAGCAAAGCAGCTAAATCCAAGTGTCAGCGTAGCAATATTGATGGATTGATGAAGGCGTTGACGATAAATGGCTCGTAATCCAAATTTGAAATGAAAGGAGAAGAGGTTTTGCATGGCTGTAGGTTTTCTGTTTTTGCTTCTCATTCTGAAATAGAGCCTGAAAAGCATGAGTACATCAAAAGCATATTTTAGTCTGGCCTTAAAATGTCCTTGATTCTGCGTGTTATGGTAAAAGTCTTCGTTCAGATCACCTTCAATTTCTTCCATGGAGGAGGGAGGGAACATCAAAGATATAAGTCGTTTTAAGATTTTTGGAGGGGTAGTATTATTCATCTGGCTCATGACTTCAGATCTTTAAGAATCATGGCTGGTATATCTTCCCAAAGCTTAGAGCGGGTGACTTTGATTTCTGAGAGTGATTTAATTCCAAATGGCGTTACAGAGAACATTCGTTTTCGTTTTCCACCTCGAATGCTATTGCTTTCGCCCATTTCTGAAGTGAGCAATCCCTTATCCTCCATTCTGTATAGCGTTGTATGTATAGCGCTGATGTTTAGCTTTCTATTGGTACGAGCTTCTACTTCAGTTTTAATGCTAAAAGCATATGCACTATTATCTAATACGCAAATGGTGAGTAACACCATTTCTTCAAATTCACCTACTCCTGTCTTTTTCATAAAATACAATAATGTAAATAAAATAAATTTTAACAGTGAAAACCAAATGAAAACTTGAATATTTTTCTTTGAGCTAAAGATAGTTAGCGCACAAATTGTATTGAATAGGCTCTTCTAATCCTCTTTCTTTAATGTCTCAAACTGCCCGAAAAATGCTTCGTCATATACTAGTTCAGCTTTATTCAAATACTTCTGCATACCGAGCATGACTTCGAAATTGGGCTGGTGCAGGTGTTTTGGAATTCTGTACAGTCGATCGTCCTTTTTATCGAATGGAGTGCTTTCTTTTGATCCGAATAAATAAGGGATGAGGATTTTGGAGCAACTCAAGGCAATTCTATCAAATTCGTATTCTTGAAAATGGTCTTGAAGTCTAAGGTTGATGTTTTCAAAAAACTCTAAAGTACTCGCCAAACGCACGCGTGAGCCTGCTCTTGATTTACCTTTCGTTTTGAGATGTTTGATCTGGCTTTTTCCTTGCTTCTTCCGAACCATGTAGGCACCAAATACTTTATGGGCCAAACATTCTTCATTTTTAAACACCCCAATTGAGGCACTGCCCGACTGCACTAAAAGCATCAGATAGGTTACTTCTTTTTCGAAATCTAAAATGAGGTTTTGGCTACAGGCTAAGGTTAGTGGTAGGCGTAGAAAAGCTTCACGATCTTGGCCTTCTAAACCAAGTTCAATTCTGTGTTTATCAAAGTCGTAATGCGTCTGAAAGCCCAAATGATCAACCTGTTCTATAATTAAAGGGACCTCAGCACGACCAAAGAAAATACTTTTCATCCCGAATACTAAAAAAGGAAATGCCATCATCAAAACTTTCCATTCAATTCGAGAAATATATTTTCAAAATGAGAATTTCGGTGAGTCAAAAAGAGGGAACAAAACACAAAAATGGGGCTTAAAATAAGTTAGATGGTATATTGAAATAGTTGAGGTTTTCGGCACGCCAAGTGTATACTTTTGCTGAACCACAATGAACACAAATGACTAGATCGCGCAAGCCAAACCGTAAGTTCTTAAAATGGACTTTGAGGGTTACATTGTTTGGCATTATCTCAATTCTACTTTTTTACTTTAGTGTTTATTTACAAGTATGGGGGCCAATCCCAAACCAGAATCTACTTACGGAAATTAGGCAGAGTAAAGCCTCTGAAGTATACGCGTCCAATGGTAAGCTCATTGGTAAATTCTATATTTTTGATCGACAACCGATCAACTATGACGAAATCCCTCAACATTTAGTTGACGCCTTAATCGCCACTGAAGATGCCAGGTTTTATGACCACAATGGCATAGATAACCGCAGCTTGTTAAGGGTTATTTTTAAGAGTCTTCTGTTACAAGATGAGTCATCAGGTGGTGGAAGCACCATTTCTCAGCAATTGGCTAAAAATCTTTTCCCCAGAAAGAACCTCGGCATATTTAGTATGCCAGTGAATAAAACGAGGGAGGCCATTATTGCTACTCGCCTAGAAAAGGCCTACACCAAAGATGAAATCATTACGCTCTATTTAAATACCGTTCCGTTTGGCGATAATACTTTTGGTATTGAGAGTGCTGCCACTAAGTTCTATAGCAAGAAGGCCCGTGATTTAACGCTTACGGAGTCTGCTGTGTTGGTTGGGATGCTGAAAGCTTCACACCTATATAACCCAAGAATTTTCCCTGAAAGAAGTAAAACCAGAAGGGATGTGGTGCTCAATCAAATGTCACGTTATGGATATTTGACAGCCGAAGAGGTTTCAATTGCCAAAAGTGAAAAGCTTCAACTTTCATACAGAGGCTTTAGCCATGAAGATGGTCTTGCGCCTTATTTTAGAGAGCAGGTCAGAAAGAAGCTGGAGGACTGGACTAAGAATAACAAAGACAAAGAAGGGGAGAAGTACAGTCTGTATACCAGTGGTTTGAAAATCTATACCACTCTTGATTACGATATGCAACGTATGGCTGAAGAAGCCATGACTGAGCATATGAGTCAGCTTCAAACCGATTTTGAGGAAAGCTATGGAAAGAATGCACCTTGGTTAAAGAATGCCACTTTGATTGAAAGTACGATAGAGAGGTTACCGAAATATAAAGCGCTAAAAGCATCTGGAAGAACCAAAAAGCAGATCATGGATTCATTAGCAGTAAAGTATGAAATGGAGCTTTTCGATTGGTCGGGAAAGAAAGTAGTAAAGGCCAGCCCAATTGATAGTGCTATGCATTATTTAAAGTTTTTGAATACAGGAATGCTGTCAATTGATCCAAGATCTGGCGCTGTCAAAAGCTGGATTGGAGGAATAGACTTTGAGCATTTTCAATATGATCACGTGAGCCAAGCCAAAAGGCAGGTAGGTTCTACATTTAAGCCAATTGTATACACTGCAGCATTGGAGGCTGGAGTAGATCCTTGCACACACTTTTCTGCACAAAAAGTAACCTATACCAATTACGATAATTGGACGCCTACCAATTCGGGTAACGAGGGAAATTACGACCTCAATTATTCGATGAAAGGTGCTTTGAGTAATTCGGTCAATACAGTGGCGGTAAAGGTGCTAGAAGCTGCTGGCTTGCAAAATGTAATTGAACAAGCCCAGAGAATGGGCATCACTTCTAGTCTGCCACAAGTGCCTTCTATTGCCTTAGGGACTGCTGAGATTAGTCTGATTGAAATGATAGAAGCTTATTCTAGCTATGTCAATTCGTCTAGAACGGTAAAACCTTATTTCATAACGAGCATAGAAGACAGTCGAGGAGCGTTAATTGCCGAGTTTAAGCCAGAAGTTAGCGAAGACCAAGCTTTTTCTGAAGCTACACGTCAGTCCATTATTGAAATGTTAAAAGCTACGGTGGATGAAGGAACCGCTACTCGTTTGCGCTGGAAGTATGGGCTTAACAATGACATTGCTGGGAAAACAGGAACCACTCAGTCGAATAAGGACGGTTGGTTTGTAGGGATTACTCCAAAATTATTAACCATCACATGGGTGGGGGTTGACGATCACCGCATTGGATTTAAAACTACCACAATGGGCCAAGGGGCTAATTCTGCATTGCCTATTTATGGCCTTATGATGCAGAAAATGAATGCGGATAAGAACTTCAATTCGATTACAAAGGCGAAATTTCCACCTCCATCAATAGAGGTGTTAAATCAATTAGGTTGTCAAGCAGTTGAGGAAGATGGTTTTCTTAAAAGGCTTTTTACCAATGATGAAAAACCTAAGCCCATGAAATTCGATACCAAAACGGA
Organism: Roseivirga sp.; assembly: GCF_034669765.1. GTDB lineage: Bacteria > Bacteroidota > Bacteroidia > Cytophagales > Cyclobacteriaceae > Roseivirga. Next base: position 341,884 of record NZ_JAXMOQ010000004.1, on the reverse strand, counting down.
GGAAGAGAAAGAAGGCCTCTTTTCAAAGATTGGAAATCTGTTTAAGCGAAAAGATAAAAAGGAGAAGAAGAAAAAAGGTGGTTGAATTGGAAATAAAAAGGCCAGTTGATATTTGCATTAACTGGCCTTTTTTGAGTTGAAAAATATTTAATCTAAGTCAATCTCTTCTTCAATAAAGTGGAAACCAAGCTCATTGAGCTCATTCAAAATAGGCTCATAGAATTCTGGAGTAATTGGAATAACCACACCACGGGCTTCAATTTTCCCTTGTAAAAGTAGTTTGGTAGCAACTCCTAAAGGGAAGCCTACTGTTTTGGCCATCGCGGTTTCATTGGCGTTTTCACCATTAGCCACCATAGCCGAGCGAATGCGTTTGGTTTTTCCGTTTTCAACGTAATCGAACAAATGCCACATCACGATTTGGTCTTTCTTATCTGGACCAATCGTCCATTTCTTTTTCAGAATATGCTCTAAAACTTGTGCAGGAGTCCCTTTTTGAAGTCCCACGGGGGTTTCTTCGAAAAGATCGAGCCATTTCAGTTTATGCATTTCTGGACCATCTAGTTCCAAACCTAGATAATGCGCCAGTTTTAATTCAACAGAATCATTTGGGTTATAAGAGAGGAAAGAGTTAATGAACTGACGATGCGTCATCTGATTCACGCCTTCCATTTGATAGGTGTCGTCTGTAGCGCCCAACTGTACAAAAACATCCCAACCTTTACTATAACCCGGTCTTCTTAGGGTGCCTCTAAAAAGCGTCTGAATATTTTGGAGGTTATAAACATCCATATACATCAAGGAATCACGGTTGGCGTAACCTTCAAAATAACCATGCCCTGGAATATGGATCATCTCATTTCTTCTGAAAAGTTTGTGGTAAGGAATGAACTTGAATTTTCCTTCTTGAATAAATTTCACGGTACCTTGTCCAGCCAAAACCACGTTTCTAGGGTTCCAAGTAAAACCATACTCCCAAGGGTTATCGTCATTTGGGTTTGGCATCAAAAGCCCACCAGTAAACGATTCGAAAGCACGTAATTCCAAACCTTTGCTCCGCACTTTGTCTATTACCTTCATGGCCGACATGTGGTCAATTCCAGGGTCGAGGCCGCATTCGTTCAAAAAGAGCAACCCTTTTGCTTTTGCTTGCTCATTCAAGGCGCGCATGTCGTCAGAAACGTAGGAGGCCGTAAGTAAATGTTTGCCTAACTCTAAGCAGGTTTCCGCCACAATAGGATGGAAGGAAGCCGGTAACATTGAAATTACCACATCCGCCTCTGATATTACTTTAACCCTTTCTTGTTCCTCTCTAACATTGAATGCAATTGCGCTACCTCTTTTGCTGTTTTTTACTTTTTCTTCTGCGAGCTGAAGTGCGTAATCTCCAACAGTTACATGCCAATCATTCTCTTCGGCAGCAGACAATAAGTAGTTAATTAATGAAGTAGCAGAGCGTCCAGCCCCAAGAATTAATATGCGATTCATAGATCTTTTGCGTTTGGCTGCCAAGCTGTCAAATTTTTCTGTGCCGCCCAAACATATTCTCACAAATCCTGAATCATATTGATGTATAAAACCATCGAATAAAAAGATTCGTATCTTCCAAACTCATTACAAGGTATAATTGAATGGCGAAAAGAATAGTAAAGGAAGTATCACTTACCCAATTCGAAGCGAATGAACTCGATCAAGTCACAATGAACTTGATTGAAGCAGCAAAAAAATCGGCACTTAATGCTTATTCACCTTACTCTAATTTTCAAGTCGGGGCCGCCCTTCTTTTGGACAATGGAAAAACCATTTTGGGAAATAATCAAGAGAACGCCTGTTACCCTGCTGGCCTTTGTGCCGAGCGGGTAGCCTTTTTTTCTGCGAAATCTCAATATCCAGACTGTCAAATTCTGAAGGTCGCCATAGTGGCCAAACCTGCGAATCAAGAGCGATTTAAAATGGCTACTCCATGTGGAAGTTGTCGTCAAGTAATGAGCGAATATGAAAACAATCAAGAACAAAGTATCAAAGTCTATTTACCAGATGCTGATGGTAGTGTTTATGAATCGGATTCGATTGACAACTTCCTTCCTTTTAAGTTTTCGAACAAAGATCTCAATTCATAAATGGAGCACAAGATAAGCTTTGAGTACAGCGCTAGGTTTCACACTTTAGGTCAGGCTTCAGAAGATATTGAACAGCTTTGGTTTGTGTGCCATGGGCATGGTCAATTGGCAAAATATTTTATTCGAAAGTTTGAAGTACTGAACGATGGAAAGACTTTTGTTGTAGCACCCGAAGGCCTTTCTCGTTATTATTTAGAAGGGTTTACAGGAAGAGTGGGGGCTACCTGGATGACCAAGGAAGACCGACTTTCGGACATAGAGAATTATTTAACCTATTTGGATCGTGTCTTTAATACCGTCAAAAGTCAGCTGAAATCTAATGTGCAGGTTAATCTTTTGGGCTTTTCACAAGGTGCGGCTACCATTTCGCGCTTTGCCACTCAAACGGAGGTTCAGTTCGATAAACTTATTCTTTGGGCTGGTATTTTTCCGCCTGATTTACCCCCGCTTGAAAGCACTGAGAGGTTAAACGATAAAAAGGTGTATTGGGTCTATGGCACCGAAGATCAATACCTTTCTGCTGGTGTAATGGAAGAACAGGAAGCTTTGGCCAATAGGTTGAAGATTAAACCAACCGTAAAAAGCTTTAAAGGTGAGCATGAACTTTCCAATGAAGTGTTGCTTGAAATCGCTGACGAATCTACTTGACTTAGGTGCGTTTTTGGCTTGAATTAAACCACTGATATTGAATAAGATGAGCGGTTTAATACGCTTGGTGAATTTCTTAAAATACAATCTTAAACTTTCGTGTGTTTTTTTATTTGAAATGCATATCTTTGCAGCCCGAAATAATTAAATCATTAACAATGAACAATTACGAAACAGTATTCATTTTAAATCCCGTTTTGTCTGATGAACAGATGAAGGATGCTGTCGGAAGTTTTGAAGCTGTCCTTAAGAATAATGGAGCAGAGGTGATAAACGTAGAAAAGTGGGGCTTGAAGAAATTGGCTTATCCAATTCAACACAAGTCTACTGGCTTCTACAATTTGATTGAATTCAAAGCCGACACTAGCCTGATCAAAACTCTAGAAGTAGAGTTTAAAAGAGACGAAAAGGTAATGAGATTCTTGACCATCGCTTTGAACAAGCATGCAATAGAGTACAACGAAAAAAGAAGAAAAGGCGCATTCAACAAATCTAAAAAAGAGGAGGCAGCAAAATGACACTCGTAAACGAACCCGTAAACAGAGATCAACAGAAGAAAAAATATTGCCGATTCAAGAAAAGCGGTATTAAGTACGTTGATTACAAAAACCCTGATTTCCTTTTAAAGTTTGTAAACGAACAAGGTAAACTTCTTCCAAGAAGATTGACTGGAACAAGCTTAAAGTATCAGAAGAAAGTAGCTCAGGCAGTTAAAAGAGCAAGACACATTGCACTTTTACCTTATGTAACTGATTCTTTGAAATAATTTAAACCCTTTAAAGTAAAGCAGAATGGAAGTAATATTAAAGACTGATATCAAGGGCTTAGGTTATAAAAATGATCTTGTTGCTGTAAAGCCTGGATACGGAAGAAATTACCTTATTCCACAAGGATTTGCTGTTATCGCTAGTGTATCTAACAAGAAACACACTGAAGAAACAGTAAAGCAAATGTCGCACAAAGCTGAAAAGATCATGGGAGACGCTCAAGCAATTGCTGATGCAATTGGAGATACTGTCCTTGAAATTAAAGCAAAAGCTGGTGATAGCGGAAAGATTTTTGGAGCGGTTACTACCCTACAAATTTCTGATGCTTTGAAAGCTGCTAAAGGTGTAGATGTTGATAGAAAGAAAATTTCTTTCAAAGGTGAAGTGAAAATGATAGGTGAGTACGAAGCTGAAATCGATTTGCATAAGTCGGTGAAGAAAGACGTTAAATTCAACGTTGTAGCTGAGTAATCCTGAAGGATATATAAACTGAAAAGCGCCTGAATCATTGATTCAGGCGCTTTTTTTATGTCTTGCCCCTTAATATCTTGGTGAACCTTTATGTCTTTTCAGCAGCGTAAATAGCCGCCCCTACAATGCCAGAATTATTCAATTTGGCTGAAACAGAATAGGGCGTGTTGATTTTGATGTGCTTTTTAAACTTTTGGATTTTCTTGCTCAAGCCACCACCAATAATAATATGGTCTGGTGAGCAGATCCTTTGAACGTGGTTCAGGAAAAAATTGAAGCGTTTACCATATTCTTTAAAACTTAAGTCTTCCCTAGTTTTGGCCGACCCAGCAGCGTAATGCTCAATCACATTTCCATCATGTCCATAGATACGCCCCAACTCAAAATTGGGAATGAGTTGACCATTATAGAAAACACCACTGCCTAAGCCGGTGCCAATGGTGATTGTAATGACCAAACCTGCTAGGCCTTTCCCTACGCCAAATCGCATTTCAGCAATGCCCGCGGCATCAGCGTCATTGATGACAGTGAACTTTAACCCATCGCAATATTTGCTTAAGGTTTCATCGATTTGAGTCCCCACCCAAGAGTCGTCTAGGTTGCTACTGTAAATGGCTTTTCCATTAATAACTACCGTTGGAAATGCGCATCCAACGACCCCTCTCCATTCAAAATGGTCAACAAGTTTTTTGACGGTTTTTGATAAGGCTTCTGGGGTAGAGGGTTGAGGAGTGTCTAGCCTATATCTTTCCGTAATCATTTCTCCTGTAAGCGTATCTACGATAGCACCTTTAATTCCGGTGCCGCCAATGTCAATTCCTAAAACTTGCATATTCTTTATCAGGTAAGGGGAGTGAAGATATTTAGATAAATTAGGCTCTGCAACAATTAATGTGTTCTCCTAAAAATCAGATCAAAGGTGGAGGTAATAGTCCTTTAATAAACGGATGAACTCTTCGGTATAGGCACCATTGCTTTCTTTGATGATCAGGGTTTTTGTTGTCTTCACTTCAGGTTGTCTTCGCGAAAATGATTTTACCCTTCTGAAAATTGGTTTGCCCACTCGATTGTGAATTTGGACATCAGCCACTGTATAAAAACCTCTCTCTTCCATTTTTTGACTAAACAGGCCCATTTCATAATCAGGATAAAGCACCGAAGCAATACCCGTTTCTGGGTTTAGAAGTCTAGAAATACCAGTTGCCAAATCTTCAAATGACAGATTAGAATTATGAATGGCTCTGTTCTTTTGGTGATTACTGCCCAGCTGATTGTCTTGAAAAAAAGGAGGGTTGCAGATGATTAGATCGTAGAGGCCGTTGGGTTTGAATTCAAGAAGGTCAACATTGATTGCAGATAAACGATTGAGCCAAGGTGAATTTTCGAAATTAGTTTTAGCCTGTTGAAAAGCTATTTCATCAATTTCGATTCCATCTATTTTGGCCTCGGTTTGCTGGGCTTTCATTAGCGCCAAGAGACCAGTCCCAGTTCCAATGTCCAAAATATTTTGAGGCTGGAAAGATGCAGGTGCTAAATTCAGTGCACCAAACAGACAACCTTCTGTGGTTACCTTCATTCCGCAGTTTCGTTGCTCTATCATGAACTGCTTGAATTGGAAGAAAGAGTTGGCCATTTTCAAATTTAGAATTATAAAGGTAGAATTAGCGCGAACCCTTAATTTGCGTATGCTAAAAGTCGTTGATGCCGTTTTCAAATTCAGTATCAATTTTCAGATCATTACCCAAAGCTGCTTCTACCGCTAACTCATCACACCTTTCGTTTTCAATATTTCCAGCATGGCCCTTTACCCACTGAAAAGTGACACGGTGTTTTTTATAGATTTCAGCAAAACGCAGCCAGAGATCTTTGTTCTTCTTTCCTTTAAAGCCCTTTTTCATCCAGCCCCATAGCCAACCTTTTTCAACAGAATCGATTACATACTTCGAGTCGGAGTACACGGTGACAGGCGCGTTAGGCTTTGTAATTGCCTCTAAGCCTGTAATTACTGCCAACAACTCCATACGGTTGTTTGTGGTTTTTCTAAAGCCTTCTGACAGTTCTTTTCGGTGCTCCATGTATTTGAGTACTGTGCCATAGCCACCTGGGCCAGGGTTTCCGCGAGAAGAACCGTCAGTATAGATAATGATCATAGATTAATGATGTTGTCTTTGAATAGTTTGATGGCGATGGACAATAGAATGATACCGAATACTTTTTGTAGAACGCCAATTCCGCCAGCCCCAATCTTTTTTTCTAACCAGTCGGTTGATTTCAATACAAGGTAAACAAAGCCCAAGTTGACAATAATGCCTACTAAAATATTGAGTTCACTATACTCGGCTTTGATCGAAACGAGGGTAGTTAGTGTCCCTGCTCCTGCAATCAGTGGAAAAGCAATAGGCACAATGGAAGAGTTGTTCTTCGCGCCTTCTATAGGTTCGTTTTTAAAGAAGTTTCTCCCTAATATCATCTCCATACCAATAATGAACATAATAATGGCCCCAGCGATCGCAAAGGAGCCAACGTCAATACCAAATAGGCCAAGCAGGTTGTCTCCAGCAAAAAGGAAGAGAATCATTAAAATGCCAGCTACCAAAGTAGCCTTGCCAGATTGCACATGACCTACTTTTTTCCTCAGGTCAATAACAATAGGAATAGAACCTAGAATATCGATTACTGAAAACAGAATCAAGGTGACTGAGAGGATTTCCTTAAAATTGAACATCACTTTTTTTTACAAAGCTAGGAAATTGAAACTTGAATTGAGGGGTTAATGATGAGTAATAACTGTCAAGGAATTGTTAATTCTATTCACACTCTGCATACAGGGTTTAAAATATTAGGCACATTTTGGCGGTAAATCCAATGGCTTTAAAAATTGATAGACGATTCAAATCGATAAAAGTTTCATTGTGACACTACCGTACAAATGTGTACGGTTATGAACAAATAACGGGCTGCATTCATTGATGTGATTTAAGTTAACACACTGATATTTAATTAGTTGTATAAGTTGGTATGGGTGTTGTCATAAGGAGGGAGGTCAGCTGCTTTGGTCGGCAGCAATGTTAAACTCAAAAACAACAAAGGTCATGAACTCAATAAACAACACAATCGACATTATAAGGAGAAGGATTCCTTTAATGATTTGCCTTTTGATAGGCATTAGTACAATCTCAATGGCATCAGAAATTGCTGATGAAAAATTAACAAGAGCAGAAGCCATTGAATTGATTTCAGAAGTAAAACACGATTTGAACCTGAAAAATGATTGCGAATTAGAATTCGTAATTGATGATGAAGGAAATGTAAAGCCTTCTCCAATCAAGATCATCAAGATTTACGATAAGGATAACGAGTTGCTATTAGAAGCTCCGATTCATACGGTAGAACAAATGAGCAACAAGGAATTAAGAAGGTTAGTGAATTCAAGTGACTTCTTAATCGAATCTTATAACACCTTCTATTATCGTTTGGATTTATAAACAGTAGAATTAGTCGTTAAGCAGAGAGGCCGCTTCAGTTGAAGTGGCCTCTTTTTTTCTTAAACCTCAAGTGGTGCGATTGAAATAGATGGGGTTTTCACTGTGTTAGACTGAATGATCGTGTACGATATTGAACATGAAGTAAGCTGTTTTTCCCAATAAACGTTAAATCAAGCAATTGTTAATCAGTGAGTTAAACTAAGGGGTGTATGTATTGTCAAAAACATGTAAGTCAACTGCATTTGTCAGTTGAAATGTTAAACTTAAAAACACAAGGTCATGAACTCAATAAACAACACAATCGACAATTTAAGGAGAAGAATCCCTTTAATGATTTGCCTTTTGATAGGTATAAGTACAATGTCAATGGCACAAAAAATTAACAATGAAAGGTTAACGAAAGAAGAAGCCTTTCAATTGATTTCTGAGATAAAACACGATTTGAACTTGATGGATTACGAATTAGATTTCGTGGTTGATGATCAGGGCAACGTCACATCTGAGTTGATTAAAACGATCATGATTTATGATGCGAGTAATAATTTACTCTTGGAGGCGCCAATTCATACTTTAGAGCAAATGACAAATAAGCAATTGAGAATGATTGTAAATGCTTGCGATTTCTTAGCTGAGTCAAACAATATTTTCATTTATCGATTGGACTTCTAGTTCAGCTGATAAAACAACAAAAAGGGTCGATTTCGAAAGAAATCGACCCTTTTTTATGGAATATAAAGGACTAACAATATTCTTCGAAAACGTCAGCCAAATGGCCACCAATCATATCTGCAGTTCTTCCCTCAATGTGGTGTCTTTCAACAAAATGCACCAATTCACCATCTTTGAAAAGAGCAACAGATGGAGATGAAGGAGGGTAAGGCATGTGGAACTGTCTTACTTTAGCAGTTGCTTCGATGTCTCCACCGGCAAATACGGTCATAAGATGGTCCGGCTTTTTGTCAGATAGCTTTAAAGCCATTTTAACACCTGGTCTTGCTGTTCCAGCAGCGCAACCACAAACCGAATTGATCACTACTAGTGAAGTGCCTTTTTTGTTCTTTAAATGATCTTCAACAGCCTCAGCTGTTTTCAGCTCTGTAAAACCCGCTTCAGTTAATTCTTGTCTGAATGGGACGAGTAAATGTTCAGGATACATATTTCTTAATTTTATTTCGTTTCTAAATCTTAAAAGCCGTTTTGGCTATTCTTACATAAAACCAAGTTCTAGCTTGGCTGCTTCCGACATCATGTCTTGCGTAAATGGAGGGTCGAAAGTCAATTCAACTTCTACATCATTTACACTTTCAAGTGCCATGATTTTTTGCTTTACCTCTTCAGGTATCACTTCTGCCGCAGGGCATGAAGGTGAAGTCAATGTCATCAGTACGTAAACGTTGTTTACGGGGAAAACATTGATTTCATAAATCAAGCCCAACTCATAAACGTCTACAGGTATTTCGGGATCGTACACCGTTTTTATTGCGGCTACAACTTGGTCTCTTAAGTTATCTTCCATAATTCAACTTCAAATTATCAAATCTCAAAAAGCAAATCACAAAATTCAACTTTCAATCCTCGTTAGTAATGAATACTACGAGCTCAATTATTTAAACCTTATTTATTATCGCTGACAAGATTTTCAATAATTCCGTTGCTTCTTGTTCTAGCCTAATTCTTACTTGCTCAACTTCTTTATTCCCCAGTGTGTCAATTAACCCAAGCCAGTACCTTGATTCCTTGGCTTCCTTTCTAGCAATTTTAGCCCTGAACTTAAAGTCTTTATCACCTAATTTCTCATTGGCTTCAATGTAATTAGCTCCGACTGATCCATAGGATCTTGTTAGCTGTTTTGAATCCTCGTAATTAGATAAATCTAATGTCAATGATCTTATAAATTTCCTAACGTCTTTGGCGAATTGTTCTGTTCTTTGCTCAAGGTCATAATTGCTCGCCACCGTTTTGAATTTTGAGTTTTGTTTTTATTGTTATTTATTCTGCCTTAGCAGAATAAGCTAACCCGTATATTTTTATTTGCTTCATCATAGCGCCCAATCCGTTTGATCTTTGCGTGCCGATGAATCTATTTAAGCCAATTTTATCTACAAAGTAAAGGTCTGCATTAAGGATTTCTTGAGGTGTATGTCCATTAAGAATTCTCACTAGAATACTTACCAAGCCTTTGGTAATCGCAGTATTGCTGTCGGCTTCGAGGTACATTTTGCCATCTTTCGCTTCGGCATTGAGCCAAACTTTGGATTGACAGCCCTTCACAATGTTGTCATCCGTTTTCAGAACTTCAGCCATCTCTGGCAATTGTTGTCCCAATTCCATAACATATTCAATGGTCATTTCCATGTCAGAATCCAACATTGAAAACTCTTCGATGATCTCGTTTTGAATATCGTTTATGGTTTCACTCATTTCTTGAATTTGCTGATTGTGCTTTTTAAGGCTTCAATAAATGCGTCTATTTCTTCAACTGTGTTGTAAACAGAAAATGACGCACGAACAGTTCCTTCGATGCAATAATGGTCCATTAATGGTTGAGTGCAATGATGACCAGTTCTGACAGCCACACCCTTAGCATCTAGCCACATACCCAAATCGAAGTGATGAATTCCTTCTACTTCAAATGAAAGTACGCTCACTTTTTCTTTGGCTGTACCAATAAGTCTCACACCTTCTATTTGGGTGATTTTATCCGTAGCATAAGCCAGCAGCTCGTTTTCGTAAGCGGCAATGTTCTCTTTTCCCAATTCATCAATGAAAAGAATGGCTTCGTTGAAAGCGATTACATTGGCAATGTCGGGAGTGCCTGCTTCGAATTTGTAAGGAATATCGTTGTAAGTGGTTTTACCAAAACTAACTTCCTTGATCATTTCTCCACCGCCTTGATAAGGAGGGGTTTTTTCGAGAATATCTCGTTTTCCGTATAGCACACCCAAACCTGTTGGACCGTACATTTTGTGGGCAGAAAAAGCATAGAAATCTGCATTCAGTGCTTGAACATCCACAGCGAGGTGAGATGAGGCTTGTGCGCCATCTACCAAAACTTTGGCACCCACTGCATGCGCTTTGTCGATAATGTATTTTACTGGGTTGATGGTGCCCAAGGAATTAGAAGCATGGTTAAATGCGACCATCTTGGTCTTTTCCGTAATCAATTCGTCAAGTGCTTCTATAATAATTTCACCAGCTTCGTTGATGGGCATTACTTTGAGTACTGCTCCGCGCTCTTCGCAAATCATTTGCCAAGGCACTATATTGGAGTGGTGCTCTAGGGTCGAAATCAAAACTTCGTCTCCTGGGTGCAAGAATTTCCTACCCCAACTTGATGCCACAAGATTAATACTTTCAGAAGTGCCTTTTGTGAAAATGATCTCCTCTGGCTCGTTGGCATTGATAAACTTCTGTACGGAAACACGTGTGTTTTCAAATGCTTCTGTAGCACGAGCAGCCAAGGCATGCGCTCCTCTATGGATGTTTGCATTGTCATGCTCGTAATACTTCACCAAAGCATCAATTACCCTTTTGGGTTTTTGATTCGTGGCAGCATTATCGAAATAAATCAAAGGCTTACCGTTGACTTCTTGATGAAGCACTGGGAATTGCGCCCTGATTTTCTGAATGTCCAATGTGTGTTTTTCCAAAGTCTGAGCCATGGTTTATTTTTCCAATCTCTTTTCTATAATCGCAGCGAGATATTCTTTGATAGTTTCGTTTTCAACAGTTTCTAATACATCGTTTGCGAAAGCTTTCAATAGAATTGCGAGTGCTTTATCTCTTTGGATTCCTCTTGCTTGTAGGTAGAAGAGGGCGTCCATATCCAATTGACCAGTAGTACAGCCGTGCGAACAGGAAACATCGTCTGCCCAAATTTCTAACTGAGGCTTGGTGTTTACTGTTGCCTTGTCGGAAATCAGAATATTTTTATTCGACTGGAATGCATTGGTTTTTTGTGCGTCAGGACGAACAAATATTTTTCCATTGAAAACACCTTTCGAACTGCCATCCATTATGCCTTTATACAATTCGTTTGAATAGCAATTCGGCATCATATGGTCAGCAACGGTATGGTTGTCTACATGCGTTTTTCCATCTAATAAATAGAGGCCGTTCATGTAGGTTTCAATTCCTTCGGCCTGAAGTTTTACATTCAGGTTATTACGAATCATCGCTCCATTGAGCGAGAAGGTAAAGGCTTTGAAATTGCTATTCGCTCCTTGTGAAGCGTGAATATTTGAAATGTGATAAGCTTGTTCTGTGTCGTTTTCAATTTTGAAAAAACGAAGATGAGCGCTGTCGCTCACACTGATTTCGTTCACCGAAGTTGTAAAACTCTTGTGTTCGCCAATGGTATCAAATTTCTCAATAATGGTGGCTTGAGAGAACTTACCTGCTACCACAATATTTCGGATGTGGTATGAAAGCTCTCCTTTTGAACTGTCGCCAATGAAGTAAAGCACAATTGGTTTTTCGATTACCGCTTTATCAGCGATTTCAATCGTTACACCATGCTGACTGAAAGCAGTATTTAAGGCTACAAAAGCATCTTCTGCGAAGTTGGCCTTTTTGCCAAAATTAGCCTGAGATAATGCTGAATTAGCTTTAAACCCTTCAGCAAGCGATTCAACTTTTAAACCTTCTACTTGAATATTGTCAGAAAGATCGCTTGAATAAAACCCGTTTAAGAACACGATTTTATGCGCGTCCAATCCTTGGATTTGGGTGCCTGAAATCTGAGTGTCACTTAAACCAAAATCAGCATTTGCTATGTTCAACTGAAAGTTCTTTTCAACAGCTTTGGTAAAGTTGGTGAACTTGTATTCCTCGCTTTTAGGGCCAGGAAAGCCAGAGTTCATCAAGCTAGTGAAAGCCTCTTTTCTAACAGCGTGCGCTGCCGACTGACTTTGCCCATTCAAGCCTTTTTCAAACGCCTCAAATTGAGTTTCAAGCGAATTTAAGATCGATTGTCCTGCAATTTTTTCCATAAAATATTTGCTTAAGCGGTTGCGTCTGCTTCTTCCTTAATCCAATCGTAGCCTCTGGCTTCTAACTCTAAGGCCAATTCTTTAGTGCCTGACTTCACGATTCGTCCATTATAAAGTACGTGTACAAAGTCAGGGACAATGTAATCCAAAAGTCTTTGGTAGTGAGTCACCACGATAGTGGCGTTGTCTTTGTTTTTCAGGGTGTTAACACCGTGTGCCACAACTTTAAGTGCATCGATATCAAGACCTGAATCGGTTTCGTCAAGAATGGCCAGCTTTGGCTCAAGCATCGCCATTTGGAAGATCTCGTTTCTTTTCTTTTCTCCACCAGAGAAACCTTCATTTAAAGAACGGCTCAATAAAGCTTGGTCGATTTCAACCAACTTCATTTTCTCTTTCATCAGTTTCAAGAAAGAAACTGCATCGAGTGCTTTTTCTCCATGATGTTCTCTGATTTGATTAACAGCCGTTTTCATAAAGTTGGTCGTGCTTACACCAGGTATCTCGATTGGATACTGGAAAGCCAAGAAAACACCTTCTCTTGCGCGAAAATCAGCTTCCATTTCAAGCAAATCTTTGCCTAAAAACTCTACTGACCCTTCAGTCACTTCGTAATCTTCTCTTCCTGCAAGCACAGAAGCCAAAGTACTTTTGCCAGAACCGTTAGGTCCCATGATTGCGTGTACTTCACCTGGTTTGATCTCTAGGTTGATCCCTCTAAGGATTTCCTTTTCTTCAATTCTGGCGTGTAAATTCTTTATTGATAACATCTTAACTCTTTAATGTTTAGTGTTTAATGTTCAGTGTTTAATGCTCAAGGTTTGTCGAAGCATATTCTGTTATAAGCTCTTCAACAGTAAACTCTGTCCGGTTTAAGTATTCTTGGGAGTATTAGCCTACAGATCCTTCAAGCGTCAATGCGAGAAGTTTTTGTGCTTCTACGGCAAACTCCATTGGCAATTGCTTAAGTACTTCTTTGGCGTATCCGTTTACGATAAGTGCTACGGCAGCCTCCGGATCAATCCCTCTTTGTTGGCAATAGAAGATTTGATCTTCTCCAATTTTAGAGGTAGTAGCTTCGTGTTCTACATGAGCCGATTGATTTTCGATGTCGATATAAGGGAAAGTATGTGCTCCACATTTATCACCCATCAAAAGCGAATCGCACTGAGAGAAGTTTCGGGCGTTGGTCGCGCGCTTCATTACATGCACTTGGCCTCTATAACTGTTTTGCGATTTGCCAGCAGAAATACCTTTTGACACGATTCTCGACTTGGTGTTCTTACCAATGTGAATCATTTTGGTTCCTGTATCGGCTTGTTGGTAATTATTGGTTACGGCTACTGAATAGAATTCACCAATTGAATAATCACCTTTCAGGATACATGAAGGGTATTTCCAAGTAACAGCCGAACCCGTTTCTACCTGAGTCCATGAGATTTTAGAGTGGTCACCTTCGCAAATACCGCGTTTGGTTACGAAGTTGTAAATACCACCTACACCTTCTTTATTCCCTGGGTACCAGTTCTGAACAGTTGAGTATTTTACCTCTGCATTTTTTGCTGCTTTGATTTCTACCACGGCAGCATGCAATTGGTTTTCATCACGCATAGGAGCGGTGCAACCTTCAAGGTAACTTACATAAGATCCTTCTTCAGCCACAATCAAGGTTCTTTCGAACTGACCTGTATTGGCGGCATTGATTCTAAAGTAAGTAGAAAGTTCCATAGGGCATCTTACGCCTTTTGGAATAAAACAGAATGAACCGTCAGAAAATACGGCTGCGTTTAATGCTGCATAGTAATTATCGTTGGCTGGCACTACTGAACCCATGTGCTTTTTGATCAGCTCTGGGTGTTCACGCACGGCTTCTGAAAATGAACAGAAGATAATTCCTAGTTCACCTAAAGTTTCTTTGAAAGTAGTAGCTACCGAAACCGAATCGATAACAGCATCTACAGCCACTCCCGTAAGTCTTTTTTGCTCTGTAAGCGAAATACCAAGCCTCTCGAAAGTAGCGATCATTTCCGGATCGATTTCGTCTAGCGAGTTAACTTGTTTTTTCTTCTTTGGTGCAGAGTAATATATAAGGTCTTGAAAGTCTACTTTTGGATAGTGAACATTAGCCCACTCAGGTTCTTTCATTTTCTGCCAAGCATGAAAAGCCTCAAGCCTCCAGTCCAGCATCCATTGCGGTTCTTCCTTTTTTGCAGAAATAAACCGAATGATATCATCGTTCAAACCTTTGGGAGCTTCATCTGCTTCAAAGTCTACTGTCCATCCGAACTCGTATTCCTTAGAGGTGAACTCTTCTAATATCTGATCGTCTTTACCCATTCCTAGTTATTTAGAATCGTTTTAAATACAAAGGTACAACTTATAGATTAAAGGATTGGTTTACTTAATTCCTTTTTTCAATAAACTATTTCTAAAAGCTATTATGAGTTTAGAAATCCGCCTGAATCAACCTTCCAACTGAATGCTTCGAGTTAAAGTTTCTTCAAGGATGATAAAGGTTTCTGTGCGCTCAATTCCATCTACTTTCTGTACTTTGTCATAGAGGATGTCTTTCAGATGATCAGTTCCCTTCGCATAGACCCTTACGAACATAGAGTAGTTTCCTGTGGTGTAGTGAACGCTGCTGATTTCAGTGATTTTCTTGAGCTGAGCAGCTACTTTTTCATATAAAGAACTTTTAGAAAGGAATACACCAAGGAATGCTGACACGTTATATCCTAGTTTAGAGAGGTTTAGGTCGAGAGAGGCACCTTTTACAACTCCCATCTTTTCAAGCTTACTCATTCTTACATGAACTGTCCCGCTAGAAACATAAGCGAGTTTGGCTACTTCGGTGTAAGGTTTTTTCGCATTATGTTGAAGAATAGAAAGGATTTTCAAATCCACATTATCGATTTCGTAATTTTCGGTCATAATTTTTAGTTGAATTATTGATTCGATAATAAATGTAATGTATAATTATTTTATCTCTAAATATTCAACTGTTATGTTGCTGATATTTTAATGAACCAACTGTTTCTATTACCTTTGAAACAGTTTCAAAAGAGAAACTTTATACTGTAGGGTGATGAAACAGGCAGCCATGCCCTCCTTTCTCGAGGGTGGAGAAAAAGAAATAAATCTGAACTACCTGACGACTAATCTCTCCGTGAAGGTTCGACTCCTTCCCCTACAGCCATCATTTTGAATATTAGTTTGGAGACGTATTCAGTTTGTTTTTCTTAGATTTAAAGGAGGCTTGTTTGTTAGCCTCCTTTTTTTTTGGTAATTCATTTTTATATTTGATGATAGCCAAATTTTAATACATGAGTACTTTCCCCTGGATTGCGCATTACCCAAAGGGTGTTCCCGCAGAAATTGAAGATCAACGTCCTGAAAACCTATTAGAACTTTATCAGAATGCCTTCAATCAGTTTGGTAGCCGCGAGGCTTTCGAGAACATGGGCGGTATACTTACTTTTCAAGAAGTAGACCAACTTTCGACCAACTTTGCTGCCTATTTGCAAAATGAATTGGGCATGGTAAAAGGGGATAGAATCGCCATCCAGATGCCAAACTGTTTGCAATACCCTGTGGTGCTTATTGGCGCGGTAAAAGCTGGTTGTATTGTGGTCAACACGAATCCGCTGTATACCCATCGCGAAATGGAGCATCAGTTCAATGATGCTCGTGTAAAAACTGTTGTGATTATGGCCAATTTCGCCAAGAGCTTAGAGGAGGCAATGCCAAACCTTTCTACGGTTGAAAATATCATCGTCACTGAATTAGGTGACATGCTTGGAGGCCTGAAAGGGAAGATTGTCAATTTTGTGGTGAAGCACATTAAAAAGATGGTGCCTGCTTACAAAGTGCCTAAGCCCATTTCACTCAAAAGTGCCATGACCAAAGGCGCACGAATGAAATACACCAAGCCAGAAATAAAAGGGGAGGACACTGCCTTTCTTCAGTATACCGGTGGAACCACTGGTGTTTCTAAAGGGGCTATACTTTCACATGATAATGTGGTAGCTCATACACTTATCATTACCCATGTTTTTAAACCACTTTTAAAGGAAGGTCAAAAGGATATTATGATCACGGCCATTCCGATGTATCATATTTTCGCCTTAAATGTGAACTGCACATTTATGATGCACATAGGTGCTAAAAATGTGTTGATTACAAACCCTAGAGATATGCCGGGTTTTGTGAAAGAACTAAAGAAACACCCATTTACATTGTTTACTGGAGTGAATACACTGTTCAACGGACTGCTCAACCAACCTAATTTCAAAGAAATCGATTTTTCTCATTTCAAGGTGTCTATTGGCGGGGGAATGGCAGTGCAAGACTTTGTAGCCAAAAAATGGCAACAAGATACTGGCACTCCTTTGGTACAAGGTTATGGTTTGAGTGAAACCTCTCCTGTTGTTTGCTGCAATCCATTGGATGGCACACATAAAATGGGAACAATAGGTTTGCCAACACCTTCTACTGAATTGGCCATTTTTGATGATGATGGAAATCGCTTAGCGCAAGGTGAAACGGGAGAGATTTGTATAAAAGGGCCACAGGTAATGTCTGGCTATTGGAAGAAGGATAATGATGGAGTATTCTTCGCTGGAGGTTATTTCAGGTCTGGCGATATCGGTGTCATGGATGAAGAAGGCTTCTTCAAAATTGTAGACCGCAAAAAGGATATGATCAATGTCTCGGGTTTCAATGTGTTCCCTAATGATGTTGAAAATGCAATTGCTGACCACCCTAAGGTCTTAGAGGTGGCAGTTATTGGCGTTCCTGATCCACACTCAACAGAATGTGTAAAGGCCTTTGTCGTAAAATCAGATCCTTCGCTTACTGAAGAAGAGTTGAGAGATTATTGTCATGAAAACCTTACAGGCTACAAACGTCCGAAATATTACGAGTTCAGAGCTGAACTGCCCAAAACCAATGTGGGTAAAATTTTAAGAAGGAAATTGAAGGAAGAGGAGGCTAAGGGTTGATTATTAGAAAGGTACTGAATTTGGCCATAGAGAAAATACAGAAATGAACAACCTCTTTCTGTTGGCTTTACGTATATTTGTATTAACAGTACTCGCCACGCTACCCATTAGAACAGCGTCCCAGGGCGAGTCTTTTGCTTTTATAGCCCCGTGTTTGTGAGGATTATAATTTCTCATTGGGCACGGATTTATCTATCTGTTGAGTTCTTAGAGTTATTTGCTAAAGCCACCATTACCTTGGTGAGATCAACACAGATGCATACCTAGCTCCATTCTACTCCCATTCTAAATCAGTGGAATCCTGAAATCTATCAAATCTGCGATACTAACAAAAAATTAGAAACACAGATTATACCGATTAATGGATACCACAGATATCTACTCTCCTTCAGTTTGTTGGTGAAAACACGCAACAAAGGCAGGCTTTGGTGCCAAATCAGCGTAATCCCGAAATCCATTTAATCTGTGATACCGACAAAAGGTAGAAACGCAAATGATAAGGATTTGTATCCAACTGAAACTTCGGGAGAGCTAAGGGTATATTTTGTTGAGTCTATACTTGCGTTGTACTTAATCTCCTAAAAAATAAAAAACCCCACTGATTTACTCAGATGGGGTTTAAAAGTGATCCCTTCAGGAATCGAACCTGAAACCTACTGCTTAGAAGGCAGTTGCTCTATCCAATTGAGCTAAGGGACCATTGTGTCGCTCTATCCCCCCGAACCTTCGGGGGAGCTAAGGGACCGTTTAGTACTCTATCCTTCCGAAGTTTCGGAAGAGCTAGGGACCGTTGTGTCTCCATCCTTCCGAATTGGAAGATTAGGAACCAACGCGCTTTTCAAAAGCGAGTGCAAATATATGAAAATCGATTTTCTTTTGGCAAGTTGAACCTTGAATTTATTTGTATCTAATGCTGTTTAGTTTTTTGTGATGAAATATAGAGCCTTAAAAAATACAGGATTGCAAATCAGCGAAATCGCATTCGGCTGTATGTCAATGGATTTGACTCGAAAGGACAATGATGAGTTGATCCACGCTGCCATTGATGGAGGAATAAATTATTTTGATACGGCTGACCTTTATAACCAAGGAAAGAACGAAGAAGCACTTGGTCAGGCACTAAAAAACAAAAGATCCGAGGTGATTGTGGCGTCAAAAGTAGGCAATCAACTAAGATCTGATGGCAGCGGTTGGGATTGGAACCCTTCGAAAGACTACATTTTGAAAGCAGTTGATCAAAGCTTGAAAAGACTTCAAACGGATTACATAGATATCTATCAATTGCATGGTGGCACAATGGAAGATCCGATGAGTGAGGCAATAGAAGCTTTTGAGCAATTGATAGCCGAGGGTAAAATCAGAAACTATGGCACCTCTTCTATTCGTCCCAATGTAATTCGGGAATATGTGGCCAATTCAAATATTGCCAGCGTAATGATGCAATACAGCTTACTTGACAGAAGGCCAGAAGAGCAAATGCTGGACCTGTTTGAAAGTAACAAGGTGGGCGTCATGGTACGTGGTGGTTTGGCGAAAGGATTGTTGGCTGGTAAAAGCCCAGAGGCTTACCTTAATTATAAATCAGAAGAAATCGAATTATTGGTCAATGAAATGAAGAAGTACACGGATGATAAAACAAAACTGTCGAATGTGGCTTTGCAATGGATTTTGAGTCACTCCGCTGTAACTGCAGCAGTGGTAGGGATTCGAACGAAGAAGCAATTGAACGAAGCTTTGACTTATTCAGAATCTACGTTTATTGAGAGAAGTGAGCTTGATGATTTAGGGAAGATATTGCCCCCTGCTCAATACCAAGCGCATCGATAATATAAAATGTCCACAATTCAGCAGGTCATTCGTTTAGTAAATGTTATTTTTAGTTGAAATATCAAACCATCAAAGTCATGAATATCAGTTCCTCCAATTTTTCGTTTCTGAAAACCTTATCTGAAAACAATAACCGCGAATGGTTTACGGCCAATAAGAAGGAGTACGAACAAGCCCATGAAAATGCGATTTCTGTAGCCGATGCTTTGTTGGCAGGTCTTTCGGAACAGGATCAAATCACCACGCCTACAGGAAAGAAGAGTTTGATGCGTATTTATAGAGATGTTCGTTTTTCAAAGGATAAAAGTCCATATAATCCACGTTGGGCTGGAAGTTTTAATCGATCCAAACCAGCCTTGAGAGGTGGCTATTACTTCCACTTACAGCCAGGTGGAAACACAGTGGTGGGCGGAGGTTTTTATCAACCCAATGCCGATGATATCAAACTTATTCGTGATCATATCGCGATGGATGATGAACCATTAAAGAAAGTGATTTCAGACCCTAAGTTCATAAAGACCTTTGGAGGCTTGCAGGGGGAGCAGTTGAAAACGGCACCAAAAGGCTTTGAGAAAGATCATCCTTCCATTGACCTATTAAGGTATAAATCGATGTACGTGTTTAAAAGCTTCTCAGACAAGGAAGTAATCTCACCAGACTTTGTGAAAAATGCCCTGTCTACATTTTTGGCCTTGCGTCCTTTTTTCGATGTAATGACCGACTACCTCACTACTGATATGAATGGAATTTCCCTTATTGAAAATCAAGCATAAACTTTAGGCGGAAAAACGGGTAGTAAAGACGATGGCAAGAAAACTGATTTTTGAATTTTTGGAGCAACTCAGTGCACACAACTCTAAAGAGTGGATGGATGCCAACAGGGCTTGGTACGAAGAAGCCAAAAACGAAGTGGTCAATCTGTTCGAGCCTATTTTAGCTTCGCTGAAGGAAATCGACCCAAGAATTGTGCAGCTCACGGCCAGAAAAGCCATTAGCCGAATCAATAACAACCTGATGTTTCATCCTGAAAGGCCGACCTATAAAGATCATTTTGGAGTGGTGTTTGGACATGGAAAAGGCTTAGCGGATTTCTATGTACACTTGGGCACGGACGAAACCTTAATGGCAGGTGGTATTTGGCATCCAGACAGTGCAAGACTGAAGAAAATCAGGACTGAGATTGATTACGAGGGGCACAAGCTGATGAAAACCTTAAATGCTGAGCCTTTTAAAAGTTGGTATCATTTCTATACTGAAGGTGCTTTAAAAACTGCCCCAAAAGGCTATTCGCAACAGCATGAATTTATCGAATTGCTAAGACTGAAAAGTATTGCAGCCATGCGTCCGATTACGCGGAAGGATATTCTTTCTGAAGATTTCCATGATATGGTAATTGAATCTTATACCGCTATTTTGCCTATGATCGACTTTTTGAATGTTGCTTTGTTGGATGATTAGTTTTTGACTTTATGAGATTTGACATTAGCTGCGATTTGATTTTTTTCATAGCTTCACCCTCTACAAATCAACCCTCATATGAAAAAACAATTTATTACACTTTTAATGCTGGTTTCGGTAGGGCTTTTCGCTCAGACTGCACCGAACTGGCTCAGGTATCCTGTCATCTCTCCTGATGGCTCAACCATTGTGTTTACCTACAAAGGCGACCTATACAAAGTAAGTGCAAACGGTGGTGATGCCACCCAGCTTACTTTCCATGAGTCGCATGATTTTATGCCAGTGTTCAGCAAAGATGGAAAGACTATTGCCTTTGCTTCAGATCGTTATGGCAACTTCGATGTGTTTACCATGGACATCCGTGGAGGGGAAGCGAACCGCATTACTTTCCATTCAAACGATGAGCAGCCTTTCTCTTTTTCTGCCGATAATAAATCAGTATTGTTTGGCGCACTAAGACAAGATTTGGCCGAGAACAGACAATATCCACATGGTTCTCAGTCAGAGTTGTATTCCGTGCCTGCGGCTGGAGGTAGAGTAGATCAATTTTTTTCTTTCCCGGCAGAATATGTCCAGGTGAATAAAAGCGGAAGCCAAATGGTTTACCACGATAAAAAAGGAGGCGAAAACGAATTCCGAAAGCATCAAAATTCTGCCATTGCCCGTGATATTTGGGTTTATGATTTAGAGACGGATTCGCACAAAATGATTACGTCTTATGTAGGGGAAGACCGTCAGCCGATTTATAGCCAAGACGAGAAAAGCCTTTACTTTTTAAGCGAAGAAAGTAGCAATTTCAATGTGCACAAACTTTCGCTTGACAATCCTTCTGCAAGAACTCAGCTGACGAACTTCAAAACTCACCCAGTGCGTTTCCTAAGCATGGGCGGAGGCACTTTGAGCTTTGGCTACGATGGAGAATTATACACCATGAAAGAAGGGCAACAGCCTAAAAAGCTTTCAGTGAACATTGTTACGCAAAGCAAAGCCAACAGCGATAAATTCGTTTCTATTAATGGCGGTGTGGGCGAAATGGCCATTTCACCGAATGGAAAAGAAATTGCATTTACAGCCCGTGGTGAAGTGTTTGTGACTTCTGTAGATGGTTCTCTCACCAAAAGAATTACCAACACGCCTGAGCAAGAAAACTTCGTGACTTTTTCACCCGATGGAAAGTCAGTGGTGTATGCGAGCGAAAGAGATGGCCGATGGAGCATCTTTAAAACCACCAGAGTTCGTGAAACCGAAGAGCCATTTTTCTTCGCTTCAACCTTATTAAAAGAAGAGCCTTTGGTGCAGAATAAGTTAGATAATTACCTTCCTAATTTTTCACCCGATGGCAAGAAACTAGCCTTTATTGAAGGAAGAAGAACTTTGAAAGTAGTGGATTTGGCTTCGAACAACGCAACCGTTTTAATGACACCAGATGATTTGTTCCACATGGGCGATGGCGATCAATCTTTCACTTGGAGCCCTGATAGCAAATGGATTTTGTTCGATTGGGGGAAAACATTGAGCAATAGCGAAGTTTTGCTTCTGGCGGCAGATGGCTCTAAAAGAGTGAATCTTACCGAAAGCGGCTATGGAGACGGCAATCCTAAATGGGTGAACGATGGCAAACAAATGATATGGTTCAGTAATCGTGATGGCTTGAAGAGTTATGCCACCAGCGGTTCGTCTCAACGCGATGTATATAGCATGTTCTTCGATCAAGATGCTTGGGATAAGTACAACCTGAGCAAAGAAGATTATGACTTGATGAAAGAAATCGAAAAAGCGACTAAAAAGGATGAGACGAAAGACAAAGATGCGGACAAAGACAAAAAAGAGGATAAGGATAAGGAGGTAGAAAAAGTGAAAGACCTCACTTTCGATTGGGACGACATGAAAGACCGAAGGGTGAGAATGACCATCCACTCTTCTAGTCTGGGCGATGCCGTACTTTCTAAAGATGGCGATAAGCTGTATTATTTGGCACGTTTCGAGAAAGGAATGAACCTTTGGAGTACCGATTTAAGAACCAGAGAAACCAAAATGGCTTTGAAACTCGATGGGGGTAATGGCAGTCTTACTTGGGACAAAGAGCGGAAGAATCTCTACTTATTAAGCGGAGGTAAAATCTCTAAAATTGACCCAGAAAGCGGTAAGCGCGAAGGCGTGGATGTAAAAGGTGAAATGAATTACGATGCCGTTGCAGAGCGTCAGTATATGTTTGATCATGTGTACATTAGAACTAAGAATGTTTTCTACGAACCAAGTTTTCATGGCATTGATTGGGAGTTAATGAGAAAAGAATACGCTAAGTATTTGCCTTCAATCGGCAACTCATATGAATTCTCAGAAATGCTGTCAGAAATGTTGGGGGAATTGAACGTATCCCACTCTGGCGCCAGATACAGCACCAGCATTCCTAATCCAGATGCCACTGCTTCGCTGGGTGTTTTTATGGATTATAAGCATAAAGGCGATGGTGTTTTAATTGCCGAAGTAATCAAAGACGGGCCACTAGACAAAGCTAACCTCAATGTAAAAAAGGGAATGATCATCGAGAAAATTGATGGTGAAACCATTGCTCAGAATGTGGATGTAGCCAAGTACTTAAACCGTAAAGCGGACCAATTCACTTTGTTAGAAATTTATGATCCTGCTACTAAAAAGAGGCAGCAAATTACCATGAAACCTATTTCTTTGGGTTCCGAAAGAGGTTTGTTATATGATCGTTGGGTGAAAATCAATGAGAAAGAAGTCGAAGAGAAGAGTAATGGTCAATTGGGTTATGTGCACATTCCGGGCATGAGCGATGGGCCTTACCGTAGTATTTATGAAGACATGATGGGCAAGTTCTCTGACCGTAAAGCTGTGGTCGTAGATACACGATTTAACGGTGGAGGAGATTTGGTGGCCGATTTGGCCATGTTTTTTACAGGTGAACCCTTTCTTACTTATGCCACCGAAGCCAAAGTAGTGGGTGGGGAACCTACTTCTCGCTGGACGAAACCGACTTTGGCCCTCTTCAACGAAAGTATGTACTCTGACGGCAGTTGTTTTGCTATTGGCTATGCTGAACTTGGAATTGGAAAAACAGTAGGTATGCCAGTGCCGGGTACTTGTAGTTTTGCGGGTTGGGAAGGCTTGCCTGATGGTGGAAGATGGGGTGTTGTACCTGTAAGCGCTAAGAACAAAGCGGGCGAGTGGATGGAAAACAACCAAACTGAACCTCAGTTTAAAGTGAAGTTGATGCCGGGTGTTGTAGATAAAGGAAGAGACCAACAACTGGAAAAAGCCATTGAAGAATTGATGAAAGAAATCAGGTAAACTAATACTTGATTGTAAGCAAAGCCTCTGTGAGCTGAATCACTCATGGAGGCTTTTTTCTTGTCACCTCATTTCTCTATAACCCTTTTCCGCCTTTTAATCAGCGGAATGACATTCTTTCAATATTTTGAGCGCTTTTCTCTCTGATTTTGGTGTTCTTTGCGCCTCAAATTTTTCGGCAGAATAATGGTTGAATTGAAAATAGGCGGAGTACCAGAACATTTTAATATGCCTTGGCAACTATTGCTTTCTTCAGGAACACTTGAGAAGTCTGGTATTAAACCACACTGGGCCGATTACCATGGGGGCACAGGTCTTTTGGCCCAATCTTTACACGATGGCGATTTAGACATCGGAGTGCTGCTTACGGAAGGTGCTGTTCAAGGAATTGATAGGGGAAAGAAATTCAAAATTTTCAGCTTTTATGTTGATTCCTTTTTGACCTGGGGAATTCACGTGCCCGCTAATTCTGCTTCGCAAACTGTTTCGGACGTTGAAGGGAAACGCTATGCCATTAGCCGCTATGGCTCGGGTTCTCACCTGATGGCTATTATTGACGCAAAAGCCAGAGGCTGGTCTATCGAAGATATGAAATTTGAATTGATCGATAATTTGGCTGGTGCGCGCGAGTCATTCAAATATGGCGATTCAGATATTTTCTTCTGGGAAAAATTCACGACCAAATCTCTGGTGGATAGTGGAGAGTTCAGAAGAGTTGGTGAGCGAAAAACGCCTTTCAGCTGCTTCGTGATCTGTGTGTCGGACAAGGCTTTTGAAGAAAAGAAAGAAGCTGTTTTAACTACTATCAACGCTTTGTTTCAACAGGTAAATCAATTTATAGCCAGTGCAGATAAAGTGAAACTGATCAGCGACTTCTATAACTTAAAGCCAGAAGATGTAGAGGCGTGGCTCAAAGACGTAAGCTGGACGCCTAGTCCGCACCTTAACCCTGCTATGCTTCAAACAACCATTGATACTTTGGGCGTACTTAATTTGGTGAACAGCACTTTAACCGTTGATGACTTAATTAGGAAATAGAGGTCAATCCTTACTTCCCAGCCAAGCATGCCCCAATTTGAAGGAGTAATACTCGGTTATTTCTCCATCTTCTGATTTACTGACTGTCTTTCGGTGTGGCCTTTTTATTTGGGCTTCGAACCGATTTTTCTCTATGAGGTAATCTTCTTCATCAAAGTAATCTTCAGGCTGGCCCAAGTCATTACTGGTCAAATGCATTTCGTCTAAACGGCACTCCCAATTAAAGCCAGCAGGAAGGTTTTTGATTCGAGGTTTAGCATGTGTTGCGTATTCTTGGTCAGGCTTAAAGAATGTACGATCATAAAAATGGAGGAAATCACCAATCGCACATACTACCTGAGATTGAGAGAAATAAGGATCGTTAAGCCATATTTTAAGGTAGTAAGGTTCGCCCAGTTCATCTAGCTGCTTTTTCCATTCATTGTAAATGTCAATCAAACCATTAAGGATTTTTTGGCGGGTTTTACCTTTGGGTTGCGGGTATTCGCTGTTGAGCATAGTGTAGTCGCAATAGGGGCTGACCCATATTTTGGTGTGATCGCGTTGGCTGCTTTGTAAGGATTCAGTATCGAGTTGAAGGTTTTCATTCTTCCAAGCTTCAATTTCTTTCCAAATGCGATGGTGTCCTCTAAGTTTCTTAATTCTCATGCTCGGTCTATTGCGAAATTTCTCTAATACAATTGAGTCAATAAGATAACTAGACTTTTCCTTAGGAGAGAAGATAAATTTTAAAATCTACCGATACGTTAAAATTTGAGTGATTTAAGCCTTTTTGAAACTTCCGAAAATATTTGTTCATCGGCCATGTTACTTTTTGAAAATGTTGCGTCTCATGATCAAAACTAAAACCATGTATGCCTTCGGGCGACAATCAACAATTAAAAGGAGAGAATAAACAATTATGAAAATTACGAACAAATTAATCGGTGCATTAATCATTGGTATGGTAGGCATGACTTCTTGTGCAGATGTACCACAAACTGAAATTGATGCTGCTACAGCTGCTATCGAA
Source organism: Roseivirga sp. (assembly GCF_034669765.1). Lineage (GTDB taxonomy): Bacteria > Bacteroidota > Bacteroidia > Cytophagales > Cyclobacteriaceae > Roseivirga. Next base: position 315,752 of record NZ_JAXMOQ010000004.1, on the reverse strand, counting down.
ACCGCAAAAGTTGCTGGTGCTGAAGTGTATGTTACCGAGCAATACAATGCTTTGAATGATTCTATGGCGGTAGCTATGGCGAGCTTAGAAGAGCAAAAATCTAAGTTTTTCAAAAAGTACACTAAGACTGTTGAGAAATTAAACAACGTGACTGCAATGGCTAACGAAGTTTCTGCTAGCACTGAAGCCACTAAGGAAGCAGTGAAAGCTGAAATCTTGGCTTCAATGGAAGAGGTTCAAACTTTGGTTGCTCAAGGAAGACAATTAATTATTGAGGCTCCTAAAGGCAAAGAAGGAACAACCGCATTGGAGGCGATCAAAACTGAATTGGATGTTGTTGAGGCTTCTATTACTGAGTCAAACACAATGTTTCAAAACGGTGAGTTGAAGCCTTCGTTAGCGAAAGTGAAAGTTGCTAAAGAAAAAGCAAGCACAATCAATACTGAATTAACTGAAGTCATCAGCAAATACAAAGCTGCTCCTAGAAGAAAGTAATTTTAGTAGAACGATAAAGGCAAAATCCCCTGAAGGTTTCAAAGCCTAAAGGGGATTTTCATTTTTTGAAAAGATATGAAAATCAAATGGCTAACGATTGCACTGCTCACTGTGCTAATTCTAATGGCATTACTATTTCCTTCCTTCATTTTTCCTCAGCCTCCGCTGGCTGAATTGACCGAGGCACGCGAAAAGCTTTCGGAAGCGGAAAAAAGTCAGGCGTCTGAATACGCGCCAGATTTGTATAAAAAGGCAACCACCTTGTATGACTCGGCCATGGTGGCTTGGGCCAAAGAAAACGATCGGTTTTTCTTTATGAAAGACTTTCTGATTACAAAAAAATTGGCTTCTAAAGCGTCAGAAACGGCAATTTTGGCCAAGAGTACCGCTCAAGTCATGCGTAAAAAAACATGGTCAAACTACAGCAAACGCCTCGATGTAATCGATGATCAGTTTGAGCGTTTCGACCTGAAGTATAAAAATATTCCGCTGAGCGAAAGCTCGGTAAAACGACTTGCACAATCGCGTATGCTTTATCATGAAGTGTCTTCCGCATTTGAAAATGGAAATGCTGCACTTCTGAAAGAGAGCTTAAGCAAGTTGGAAAAGGACATGACTCAACTGATTGGGCAAGCCGAGGCTACCATGACCGATTTCTTCAAGGACTATCCACAATGGAAACAGTGGGTGTCTGCGGGAATTGAGAAGTCGCGCAAAGCGAATGAAACCGTTTTTATCATCGACAAGATGGAGAGGCTTTGCTATGTATACGCCAAAGGTAAACTGACCCATACTTTCAATATGGAACTTGGTGCTAACTGGATGGGGGACAAGATGCTTTCCGGGGATAAAACCACTCCTGAAGGCGTGTATAAAGTGGTGAAGAAAAAAGGAAGTGGGCAGACCAAATATTACAAAGCTTTGCTGCTGAACTACCCTAATGCTGACGATCAGAAACGCTTTAAAGAGAATAAGGCCAAAGGCATTATTCCGAGGAATGCCTCGATTGGCAACTTAATAGAAATACACGGTGATGGCGGCAAAGGTTTGGATTGGACTGATGGCTGTGTAGCCTTAGATAACAATGATATGGATAAGCTTTTTGGCTTGGCTTCAGAAAACACACAAGTAATTATCGTGGGGTCGCTTAAACCGCTCTCAACTAAATAATGGAGAAGAAAATGAACATAAGGAAATGGGTAGTGTTGGCAACAACCATGGTGTTGTTACTGCTGGTTTTGGTGAAAATTCAAACCATCATGATCAGCTTAACTGCTCAGGAAGATGTGGTGAAAGTAGATAAGGAAACCGAAGCCACTTTGCTGACCGACATGCAGAACCAATTGGCGATTTTGGATAAAAAGCTATCGGCCAATATTCCTAAAAATAACTACTTGGTAGTGAACAGCACGGTCAATGAATTCTACTTGTATAAGGGAACGAACCTGATCAAAAGCGATATCTGCTCAACGGGCAGCTACATTCTCTTAAAAGGAAACGACAGCAAAAAGCAATGGATGTTTAAAACGCCCAAAGGCGAATTTAAAATATTGAATAAGACGAAAGATCCCGTGTGGAAGAAGCCCGATTGGGCTTTCGTAGAAGATGGTTTACCTGTGCCTTCTCCAAATCATTCGTCCCGTTTTGAATACGGAGTTTTGGGCGACTATTCGTTGAGTATTGGCGATGGTTACCTGATCCATGGCACGTTGTATCAGCGGTTTTTAGGATTGCCAGTAACGCATGGTTGTATTCGTTTGGATGATGCCAACTTGGAGTTAGTGTATAAGTCGCTGCCCATTGGTTCAAAGGTTTATATTTTCTAATTGAATGGAAGAACAAGAAAAGAACCTAAGCAAAGGAGGGAAGTCAATTTTCTTATGTATCGCTTTAGCGGTGATACTGATCATAATGATTTTTGGGCTGGTGAAATATGCCATGGCTCCAGTAAACAAACTGGCAGAATGGAAGCAAAATCAAGAAACAATAGTGGTTTATGATGACGCTAAATTAGATTCGATTCAACGTTTGATTGCTTATAGAGATGCCTTATTAAGTCTTTCAAAGAAGGACTCTATTCATTTAATCATCAATGTACCTGATAGCACCCTAGGCCTGTTTATCAATGGCGTTGTGATTTACAATGTGAAAATGACCTCAATGAAGCTTGATCCAATGCTCAGGAAATTACCTCAGGGCATGTATATGCAAACGTTTTCGAAACCTCTGTCTGTAACGCTGTCTGAAGCCAGTATTATAAAGGAGCCTATTATTGAAAAGATAGCGCCCAAAAACCCAGAAGAATTACTGACTTCGGTTACTACACCCGACACTTTGGCGCACCAACCTGTTTTTATCAAGTTAATTACCGACAACGGAATTCACTTTCTTATTACGCAAGATGAGGACCTGACTTCAGTAGATAAAAAAGCCAATCGTAGTTTTTGGTCGGGGAGAAGAATGGAAAGGACAAAATCTTTTTTGACTGCTATGGTCAATTTTCAACCCTATGAATATCAGCCTTCGCTAATTTTAGAAGCCAACGACAAAGCCCTTACGGCCATCTACAGGGCACTACCCGAACAGCCTAAAGTGGTGGTGTATTATGAGTAGGAGGGAGTGAGTTGAATATGGTTTTTACTCGGTTATTCTTTTTTTTAAATCCATACTCTCGTGCAAAATCCTGATAATCTCGATATAGTTTTTATTAACGATTCTGTAGAATACAATATGTCGATTGACCTTAACCCCGAACAGGTTTGGAGTAATACCTTCATAATTTTTGCCTGAATTAGGGTTGTTAGCAATTTCTTGGAAACTTGAAATCAGCATCTCGTAATATTTGTCAGCCTGATTTTCTGACCATGTTTCCAGTGTATATGCCCAAATTTTAGATATATCCTCAACAGCTTTTTTTGTGAGTTTATAATTAGCCATTGGAGTGTTTCTTAGCTTTTAGGGATTCCAAATGCTGCTTTGGATCGAAGTCATGTGCGATTCCACTATCAACTCCTTCCTGAATCGAATTACGTAATGCAACGACTCTACTTTCCTCTTCTTCCAAAAGCCTTAATCCAGCACGTATAACTTCGCTAACATTTTTGAATCGACCTTCATTTATTCTGCCTTGAACAAATTGGTCAAAATAACTACCAAGTGATACTGAAGTATTTTTAGCCATAGCTCTGTCTTTTTTCAAATGTACCAAAAATTGGTATAAGAGTCAATTTGGTGGTATGGTTCACTTTGGCTTATTGTAGATTATGTATATAGCTTAGACACGAGCTATCTTTTAGAAGTCCCTTTTTGATAAAGTAGTTTTCAAGCTCTTGAAATTCTGATCTTAGTTGAGAAGTTGTGCTTTCGTCAAAGTTGGAATTACAGAATGCGACCCTATCTGCAAGCATTTCAGGTATTTGCTGAGCAAATACTTGATTTAAGGGAATGGCAATAAGTATTACCAGTAGTTTGACTGCTGATTTTCTCAAACTAGAACCTATTTAGTCAGTTTAATCATTCCAGAAAGTGGGGCTTCTAAGCGGTTGAGGCCTGCTTTTAAAGTAACCGACTTGTTCAATACCTCATTTCCTTCGGTATCGAGAACGGTAATATTGCCCTTCCAATCTTTTGCCAGTTCTAGCATAACGATTTTGCTGCCCTTGGCATTTACAATGTCCAAAGCAGAAAGGTTGTCACTTTCTGGTCTCACCAAAAGCTCTTCGAAAAGAGTGGTGATCTGCTTTTCACCATTGTGGGCGGTTAGCATGGGGTAATTGGCGCTTGGGTTTGAAGGAATAAATTTTGAGTCCAGAAGAATGTCACGGTTCTCATTCCAATACTTGAACCAATAACGGATCATATTCAAATGATGCTCAGGAATTTCTTCCAAACGAACAGAAAGCTGAGGAACGCTATACATAATATTTAAAATTTGAAGCGCTGCGGACTCAACAGATTCTTCTTTTCTCCAAATAAACATATCGGCATGTACGGCAGTATTTCCAGCCATAATGCGCAAAGTGGTTGTTTCTACTCGGTTGGCGACTGCATTGTTAGGGACATCAGTACCACGCAACATATTTCCGAATTTACGCATCAATGGGCCTATGTAGGGCTGACGGAATTCGATCATAATGTCTTGCTTTTTGGCCTTAAGACGATTCATTACTTCCGTCATTAAATGATCGGTGGCTTCGTTGACCGAGGCAAAATCACGTCCATCTCTGGCGGTCAAATCCGTATCGGCTTGTGCCGAAAAACGACCGATGAAATCGAGTTTGAAACCATCAAGCCCCCAGTCGTCTAGTGCTTTTTCATAAGTATTGATGATGTATTCTCTTACTTCAGGATAACGCGGGTCCATGATCCATGTGCCTTGTCCGTTCCAATAGAAAAGGTATTTGCCTTTGAAACGCTCAAAATTCTTGGCGTTCTCTCCCATAAACGGAAGCGAGTACCAAAGAATGAACTTCATTCCAGTGGCATGCACACCATCTACAAAACCCTTCATGTCAGGAATTCTATCGGGCTCCCAGTCACCAGTGTAGGCATAACCTCGGTTGCCATCAAGCGTTTGCCATCCGTCATCAACAATTACCGCATCAGTGCCCAATGATTTAGCAATCGCAGATTCCTTAATAATTTCTTCGGCTGTAATGCCCTGATGATAACTGTACCAAGTAGAATACATTGGTCGCTTTGCAATATCCGGAACGGCTAACGGAGTGTATTCTGGTTTAGAAGCCCACCATGCGCTCACTCCCTCAACAGCTTCGTAATAAGGAAGCGGTCGAGTGTCAATTCTTAGTTCAATTTCATAAGAAGTGGTTTTCGGCATACGCTCGGTAAAGAGCCTGATGTTGGGATAAAACTTCACATCTTCTTCGCGTAAATAACTGCTGATGTCCACTTTGTTTAACGCGTCTGAAAGCGCAAATGTAATTCTGTTCTGAAGCCTGTTATTGTAGAGGGTGAGGACAGGCGCCCATTGCGATGCTTTTGAGCTTAGAGGACTTCTGTAATAATTCGTTCTGTCATTATTGGTGGGGTTCCAATAGCCATTAATATCCACTGAAGGAAAATTGAATGACAAAGACACAGGCTTTAGCTCGCTTGGTTTTTCTGCTTCGAATTTAAAAGTGATGATTTGTAAGCCTTCCTCAATCTGCTTTTGACTTTTGGTCACTCTAAAAGCACCAAGGTCTCCACTCATCTGAATGCTGTCCATTTCTACCAGAATTGGATCGAAATCGAGTTCAGTAGTATTGATACTTAGGTTTTCAGTAGGAGAGCTGCAAGCGCAAAAAGCAAAGATGAGCAGCAAGAGCGTTTTGAAATAGGTTGGTTTGAAAAAATGCATAGCTAAATGGTTTACTCAAAAATAACCTAATATATGAACCTTCCGAAACCGATTTATAAATGGTGGGATTTAGGTGCGCCAAAATGATTAACGCACCTAAAGTCATATTACTTATTCTTCAACACCCTTTTAACTAAAGGCCCAATGGTTAAGCCTTGACCAATGATGGAGAAAACCACGATAATATAAGTGACGGTAAGGAAAAGCTCACGCTCCATTTCTGGTTTAAGTGATAGCGCCAAGGCAATAGAGATTCCACCACGAATTCCACCCCAAGTCATAATCAGGTTTGTTTTTGGAATGAAATCTAGTTTCTTTTTAAACAATGCTACTGGGCCAGCTAGGGCTAAATACCTGGCGATAAGCGCTACTGGAATGGCAATCAAACCAAAGGTGATGTATTCACCATTGATGGTGATCACAAGCAATTCTAAACCGATTAATACAAATAGAATGGCGTTGAGTAGCACATCGAGCAATTCCCAGAATTTATCTACATAATTCTGCGTGGTCGTTGACCAAGCAATTTTAGGCGACTTATTCCCAATAAAAATTCCGGCAACCACAACCGCCAAAGGCCCTGAAACATGGAATAAATGGGCTAAAGCTGAGAGCCCCATGACCAAGGCTAACGTAATAATCACCTCGGTTTCATAATGGTCTATGGTTCTCATAAGCTGGAATACCAGCCATCCGCCAATAAGGCCAAGGGCAATTCCACCCACTACTTCTTCGAAAAAAAGAAAGCTTACTTCTGTAGCCTCAACCGAAGCCAAACCTTGTTCTGCAATTTTATAAATCACCAAGAACACAACTACACCAACACCATCGTTAAACAGCGATTCGCCTACGATTTTGATTTCTAATTTCTTGGGCGCGTTGGCATCTTTCAGAATTCCTAAAACTGCAATAGGGTCAGTAGGAGAAATTAAAGCGCCAAAGAGCAAACAATAGATATAATTGATTTCATGCCCGATGAGAATGGCTACATAGTACATCAGCGTTCCTATAATAAAGGTAGAAACAACTACACCCATGGTAGCGAATAAAGCAATGGGAACTCTGTGCTTTTTGAGTGCATCGAGTTTAGTATGAAGCGCTCCTGCAAAGAGCAAAAAGCTCAGCATAATGTCGAGGAGGGCAGTTTCGAAGTCGATGGATTCAATGAGTATTTTAGCTTCATCCAAGATGTAATGGTTGAAACTTCCCAGAATAGTTAGGACAAGTGTAAAGCAAATCGCAATGAGCATAAGCCCGATTGTGAAAGGCAGTTTCAGAAATTTGGTATTGATAAAGGCAAACACTGCCGAAAGAACAATAAGTATGGTAATGATGCTGAAAATGTCCATTGACTTCTATTAAGGTTTAAACCAGTAGTGGCAAAATAAAACCTTTAATCGAATTGTGTGATAAAGAAGAGCAATAATCATTTCGATTATTGCTGCATGATGAGGTTATATACCGATTTGGGAAGAATACTAAGGGCAAAACCATCAATCAAACCCCCTGCATACAGTGTGAGGTGGTCTTTGTAAGGAGGGCGCTCAAAAATGTATTCAATCGGTTCTACGAGGCCATTTTTACCTCTTCTGTTATTTTTTCTGGCAATCAGGTTGCCTAAGCCAGACTGTAACCATCGCTCATTATTCTGATTGTCCGTTACCTTCAACTTTAATCCTTCAAAGTCAGAGCGGATGGCGCCCCAGTTTTTTAATTGGTTTCCTCGTCCTTCAAAATGGATGCTGTTGATCTTACCTTCGGCCAATTTAATTCTGGTGAGGTTAGCAATTAATGGGTTGAGGCTAGTGAATTCCATTGCGCCAATATGGCCTTTGTAAGTATGGTTTTTCGGGTCTTTTAAAGGGAGTTTAGCTTCAAAAGTAAAGGGGGCATCTTGCATAAACACACCTTTAAAACTTGCTGTGATTACATCTCTTTTTTCGTTTTTAGTATAAAGATTGGAAATGGTGGCGTCAAGTTCCGTCAACATTAGATGGCCTGGATGCGGCTCTTTATTACTGTAGAGTTTATAATCAATGCTGCTGTTTTTTAGATACAGACTATCAATTTCAACAGGGATTGGAAGACTAAGAAATGACTCCTGAAATAGCTTTTTGTAGAGCGTTTCATCCAACGGAATGCTTTTGTTTCTCACAAGGTCCATGTTCAGATTGACCAAATGTAAGGCCGTCCCTTTAATGGAAGAAAGGTCTTTCAATTCCTTAAAATTCGCAGATTTATAAGTGAGGGTATCTAAAGAGAGATTGAAGATGGTTTCTCGATATTTATTTTCTAGAGTCATTTTATAAGGGTTCCTTTTTGAGGTTACTTTCACGCCAAAACACTGGAGTAATTCGTTTTGGTAATCAAAGATGATTCCCTCAATCAGGTATTTATAGCCTGAGTCTTTTGGGCTCAGTAGGATTTCGTTCAATGAAAAAGCTACCTGTTCTACTTTAGAGGTTTTAATGATGCTTTCTGTCGAGTTTAAATCAATTTCTAAGCCCTCCATTTTCACATTCACCTGCTCTCCAGCGTAGAGCGTATCTGCTGAATTTCGATGAAAAACGAATGAAGCATGTCCACTGGTAAGGTCGAAGTTTGCCACTCGTATACTGTCGATGGCACTCTTTTTGACTTCTTCTTTAGGACTATCGCTCTGGCTGTAACTTGATTTTTCAGGTATGAAAAAGAGCAATTCGGGTTGGTGAATGGCTACTGAGTTTACATCAATTACTGAGCGAAAAAAGAGGTGGGAAATGTTAATGTCTACTACCTTAAATGAATTGGTTTTGAAGAAAACTGCGGGGTAACGGATCATCATAAATTTGTTGGCAGTGTCTGTTTCAAAATCCACTTTTTCGAATTCTATATTGAAACCATTCCACGATAAGGACGTGTAGCTGTTTTCAAACGATAGGGTATAAAAATCCCCAAATGTGTCTTTGATTTCCTTTTTTAAACGATTGTTAATGAGGTCTTTCAGAAAGAAAGTAACGAAGATTGACATCAGAAAAACTGCAATGAATACAGTGAGCCCTGTAATCTTAAAAATTTTCAGCCAAGTTTTTGATGGTTTTTCCATAGCAGATGCCCTTCTAAATTACACAAAGTGTTCCAGAATGTTTTTGAGTGTGGCAATGAGTTTCTTTCTATTCTGAAAATGATGCTTACAGCATGACTTAGCTTTGAAGTTCGTACTAATGCCGAGGCTTCACTAGATAAGCCAGCTCTTGCAGTCATCCCGTAGGTTCCGAAGCTTCGGAATTTTCACGAAACACAGGTCCCACTGTTGTTTGTAGGTTTTCTTTTCTTGTGCTTCTGAAAAAGATGCTTACAGCATGACTTAGCTTTTGAAGTTTGTACTAATGATCTTACGTGTGCGTTGACGCCAGCTTTACAGTCATCCCGTAGGGAACTTTTCACGAATCACAAGTGGATTGCTTGATGTAAACTGTATTTTCTGTGCTTCTGAAAAAGAAGCTTACAGTATGACTTAACTTTGACACTTGTGTTAATAGTCGCCTAAGCAGTTCTTGTAATTATTCAAGGATGCTAACCCCTTCCAGTAACATCAGGTTCAGGAGGCCAAGGCGTTATTTCATCATTCAAGAACAGCCAATCTGGGTTTATGGAATTGATGAGCTCTTCTTTCTTAACTCTTGTCCAGCTTTTAATTTCCTTCTCTCTTTCTATAGCACCTACAGCAGAATGATGAAACTCGTAATAAAGTAGGCAATAGCTGTAGTACCTGCCAGCGAACGTTTTCTTATGACCCCTATTGAGATAATGTTCAATGATTCGATATTCTAAGTTGTTGGTCATGCCCGTATACAAAGAGTCTTTTAAGGGATTGGTTGTAATGTAGACATGAAAACCTTTCATGTTTGAAAATACTGAATTCGGAAATAAAAAATGAGAATTACGCTCTGATTTTGGTTGCTCGAATGGACGGGTTCTTGTGTTTCGTGAAAAGATGCTTACAGCATGACTTAGCTTTTAGATTTATGCTAATAGTGAGGCTTCACTAGATAAGCCTGCTTTTACAGTCATCCCGTAGGGATCTTTTCACGCAGCCAAGGTGTCTTGCTCTTAGTAGTCTGGCTTCTTGTGTCAATGAAAAAGTTGCTTACAGCATGACTTAGCTTTTTGGTTTGTGAGGTGAGAAGTGGCTGGGTCAGGTAAGTCTGTAGACTATGCAACGGTTGAACTCAATACTTAAACACTAAAAAGAAACTGGCGCCTTGGTCCTTTTCTGATTTGACGGAGAGGTCGCCTTTATGCTTTTTCATGATTTGCTTAGAAAGGCTTAGCCCAATTCCCGAGCCGTTATCTTTTGTGGAGAAGAAAGGAATGAAGATTTGATCGATCTTGCTTTCATCGATACCCATTCCGTTGTCGGTGATTTCAATTACTTTTTCTGACTCTCGGAAATAAGTCCTTAAAGTGATTCGTGGGTTTTCAATACCCTTCAAGGCATGTTTAGCATTCGTAATCAGGTTGATCAATACCTGCTCTATTAGTTTTCTGTCGATGGAAAGTTCGAAGGCACTTTTAAGGTGTAGTTCCAATGTGATGTGCTCTTTCTGTAGCTCTGGCTTCATGAGCTGCGCCATATTTTCAAGTAACTCGGTAGCATCAACACCTTCTTTGTCCAAATTCTTAACGCGGGTGAGTTTGCGATAGTCGTCTACAAAATGCAGTAGACCCTCACTTCGCCTTTGAATGGTTTCCAATGAAAAACGGATATCAGCCAAGTCTTCTTCAGAAATTTCGTCAATGGACTTTTCAAGGTTTTCGCCTTTGTGCAGCATCATCTGCATGGTTTCCGTAAGCGAAGTTATAGGCGTTACAGAATTCATGATTTCGTGCGTAAGAATGCGGATAAGTTTATGCCAAGCCTCAATCTCTTTCTGTTCAATCTCAGACTTAATGTTCTGGAAAGTGATAATGGAATACCTGAAATTGAGAATTTTCAAACGCGTAACATGGGCCGAAATCTGAAGTTTATCTCCTTTCACATTTAGCTCCACTAGCTTTCTTTCGTTATCATCCATTTCGGAAAACTCACGAGAAAATTGGGGAGAAAGCTGCTGTAGTTGCTTCCAATAATTGGGTACGCCAACCCCTAAAAGAGTTTGGGCGGTTTTGTTCATGAGCTCAATTTGATGCTCCTCCTTTATCGCGATAATTCCTACGTTCACATTGTCTACAATCACTTTTAGAAACCTGAATTGGGCTTCCTTTTCAACGGAAACCTTTTTAAAGGCTTCTATAATTTCCACAAAGGCATCCTGTAATTCCTGAAATGATTTGCCGTGCTTTTTTCCTTTAAACGAAATCGAAAAATCTGAATAGCGAATGGCCAAGAGAAGTTTTGCCAGTTCTCTGTTGGTGAAGGTGATAAAGCGTATCAACTCAGCTACCTGAATTATAACGATGGACAGCAGAATAATTTGGTTGAAGAACAACTCAGTTTTGGCGAAAATAAAAGCCAAGCCCGTTAACGTTAGCATCAATAACGTTATCCGAATTATTACAAGAAGGCTGAATCGCTTTGAAACCATATTTTTTAGTTAAAAGTGTATTGGTTAAGAGTTAAGAGGTTATTGTTCATTTGATATTTCAATTCCTGATTCCTGATTTCTATTTTCTGATAACTGATAACTTCTGCCTAATAACTAATTCCTCATAACCAATAACTACCCTACAGCCCATATTTCTGAAGTCTTCTATACAAAGCCAGTCGATCTATACCAAGATCTTTGGCGGCACGGGTTACGTTTCCGTTGTTCTTGTCCAGTGCCTTTAAGATGAGGCGTTTTTCCATTTCTGAAAGATCTAGAATATCCTCCTCCAAACGTTTGTTACTACGGTTGGGTTGAAGTACAAAATCGTCAGCGGTAAGCTTATGGTCATCGGCCAAAATGATGGCGCGTTCTATGGCATGTTGCAGTTCGCGAATATTTCCAGGCCAATGATATTTCTTCAGTTTGGCAATGGTGTTTTGATCGATCCGCATTTTCGGCTTCTGATATTTCTTGCCGTAGAGCTGTATAAAATGCTGCACGAGTAAATCAATATCTTCCGTTCTTTCCGCCAATGCGGGCATTCTCAGTTCCACGGTATTAATTCTGTAAAGCAAATCTTGGCGGAAAGTGCCTTCCTTCACCATTTCGTACAAAGGCATATTGGTGGCGCATATCAAACGAATATCCACTGAAATTTCTTTGCCAGAACCCACTCGACTTACTTTTCTTTGTTGTAAAACAGTGAGGAGTTTGGCTTGTAGAGGAAGAGACAGGTTCCCAATTTCATCTAGAAAAAGTGTGCCACCAGAAGCCAGTTCAAACCTACCAGGTTTATCCTCCTTCGCATCTGTAAAGGCGCCTCGTACATGGCCGAAGAGTTCGCTTTCAAAAAGGTTTTCGCTGATGGAGCCCAAATCAACATTGATGAAAACCTTATCCTTTCGCTCCGATTGGCGATGTAGGGCACGAGCGGCCAATTCTTTCCCCGTTCCGTTTTCACCCAAGACCAAGACATTGGCTTCGGTAGGGCCTACTTTTTCAATGAGCGAGAATACTTTTTGAATGGGCAACGATTCCCCGATGAAGTTTTCGAACTTCTGATCGATCTCGCTGGAGAGCGTTTTTTGCGTGCTTTTCAGTCGGTCGACTTCCAGCTTGCTTTGTCTTAGTTGTAAGGCGGATTGAATGGTGCCGAAGAGCTTTTCGTTTTTCCATGGTTTAGGCAGGAAGTCGGTAGCGCCAGATTTTACAGCTTTCACCGCCAAGTCAAATTCACCATAGGCTGTAATCAGTATCACAATCGCGTTTGGATCGATGGTCAGAATTCGGTTGAGCCACTTCAAACCTTCTTCTCCTTCGTTGTCCCCTTTCTTGAAATTCATATCGAGCAACACTACATCGAAGGCTTCACGCTCAAGGTGATCAGGGATTTGCTCTGGGTCATTTTCGATTTGAACCAGTGTGAATTGCTGTTTCAAATACATCCGTGCGGTGTTAAGCACATCAATATCATCGTCAACCACTAAAATTTTTGCTTCTGTCTTACTCATGGAGATACTGTATCAAAACCAAACAGTTAAATGTATTGAAAACAAACGATATATAGACTATTTATTTTCTGAATTCATTGTAACTATCAGTAAATCAATTGTATATATGTTTGGCACTGCTATTGGTATGGGAGCTGTATCATAAAGGTCAAACTATGCTCAAAAACTACATCACAACAGCTTTCAGAAATCTAACAAGGAACAAAGCTTACACCATCATTAATGTGTTTGGGCTGGCGCTAGGAATTAGCGCGGCTATCGTTCTCTTTAAAATTGTGCTTTTCGAAAAAAGTTTCGATCAGTACCAAAGCAATTTCGATCAGCTCTATAGGTTTACTAAACGAACTGAAAGCCCAAATCAGGTAGAGTTTGATGCAGGAATTCAGAATCCGTTTACCCTCGCATTTAAAACCGACTATCCTGACTATGGCTTGCCTGTTCGGACTTTTGGAATAGGGGAAAGTCAATTGAGCATTACCAATTCCATTGGTGATTTACAGCACTTTGCGCAAAGGGATGGGATTGCTTTTGCCGACAAAGATTACTTTAATCTTTTTGATTATGAATTTGAATTGGGTAATCCTGAGACGGCTTTGGAGAGGCCAAATTCCGCTGTTATTTCGGTTACTTTGGTTGAAAAACTCTTTGGCATTACCGATGGCGGTTACGATAGAGTAATAGGTAAAGAGGTTAGGCTTAATGATAAACTTGACGTTTTCATAACAGCTGTGGTAAAGGATCCACCAGTAAATAGCTCAGTGCCATTTAGCTTTATAATAGAATATGAGGCTATAAAGGCTATTTTTGATTTCTATCAACCAGAATCATGGAATTCAACTTCGTCAAATGCCAATGTCTTTTTTCTGAAGGCCAAAGGAGTGGAGGATAGCCAAATTGAGGCTGCCCTGAAAGAGATTGTAAAAAAACATAAGCCAGAGGACACTGAAAATACGGTATATGGTTTTCAAGCAATGGCCAATATCCATTTTCAGCCTCAATATAATACTTATAATGACGCGGGAGTTTCTTCTGATTTCCTGACCATACCAATAGCCATCGGAGTTTTCTTAATCCTAACAGCTTGTATCAATTTCGTGAATTTGTCTACTGCTTTGGCCATAAAACGATCTAAAGAAGTGGGGATTCGCAAGGTTTTGGGCGGAAGAAAAGAGCAGTTGATGCAGCAGTTTTTAGGTGAAACATTTTTTATCACCATTATTTCAGTTTTGATATCGTTGGGCGCTGCTGAACTGATGATGAAAAATATGGAGCAGTTTGTTGGATATAACCTATCACTCAACATACTTCAAGACCCTCAGCTTATTATGATTTTGCTGGGGATAACAGCAGGAGTCACTTTGATGGCTGGCTTATACCCGTCTGTAATTTTAGCCCGATTAGCACCTGTAATGGCATTGAAGAGCAAAGGCCAATCGGCACTTTCTGGTAATGCTAATACGCGTAGGGGCTTGGTGATTTTTCAATTTGTTATTTCACAATTATTGGTGGTGTGTACGCTTGTGGTGATTGCCCAGATGCAATTCTTCGAGAAGAAGGATCTAGGTTTTAGAAAAACATCCATTGTTACTTTTCCTCTACCAACTAATGCAAGCGAAAAACTTAATCCGTTAAGAAATGAACTTTCAACTTTTGCAGGAATAGAAAAGATAAGCTTCAATTTTTCGTCTCCGCTGTCTGATAACAATATAGGTTCGAGTTTCGGTTATGCTCCGCTTGAAATGGAAGGTTCTTACGATGCCGCTTATAAAGTAGCGGATGAAAATTACCTGGACTTGTATGGTATCGAGATTCTGGCTGGCAGAAACTTTAATAATACTGATACGCTGGATGTAGCGATTATTTCTAAATCGGTCATGGATTTAATGGGAATTGAAAACCCAGAGGATGCCATAGGGGAACAAATTGAAAGTGGCTTTGCTGGGGCAAAAAGAGTGATTGCCGTGATAAACGATTTCCATACGAAATCGCTAAAAGAGAAAATTGAGCCTACTATTCTGGTCACATATCAGGGTTATTTTTATGAAGGTGCGCTTCGTTTTGAGGGAACCGATAAACAAATGGGGAATGTGATTTCTGCCCTTGAAGCGGCATGGACCAAGCAATATCCAAATGTGCTTTTCGACTACTCTCTGTTTTCTGAAAGCATTATGGAGAACTATGAAGAGGAGGCCAATATGATGAACCTCTTTCAGATTTTCTCGGGTATTGCCATTCTTATAGGCTGTTTAGGGCTGTATGGCTTGGTTGCCTTCTTGGCCAGTCAGAAAACTAAGGAAATAGGAATTAGGAAGGTTTTGGGTGCATCAGTAGGGCAAATCCTGAACATCTTCTCTAGAGAGCTTTTGGTGCTGATTGTGATTGCTTTCTTAATCGCTGCACCTGTTGCCTATTACATTATGGATTATTGGCTTTCTGATTTTGAATACCGCATTGATATGAATGTATGGGTGTTTGTGATTGCTGTCGGGTTTACGCTTTTGGTGGCAGGCCTTACCACGGGTTTCCGCTCTATCCGAGCCGCACAAGCCAATCCTGTGGATTCATTGAGAAGCGAGTAAGGAAAAAGTTGATCAGAAAACAGCCCCGAACCATCGGAGAGGGAACTCAATTTTCTGAAAAAGATTCGCATTAACTGATAACCAATAACCAATAACCAATAACCAATAACCAATAACCAATAACCAATAACCAATGACCAATGCACCATGCTAAAAGCCAATTTGTTACCGATACTGAGAAGTTTTAAGAAGAACAAAGGTTATACCGCAATCAATATTGCTGGCTTGGCTATAGGTTTTGCTTCTGCTATTCTCATCGCTATTTATGTGAATCAAGAATTCACATACGATAAGCATTTCAAAGACCATGAACGCACATATCGGATAAGCCATAGCACATTTGCGCTGGCCTCGGTAGCGCAATTGAGTTACCTAGAACAGCAAATGGCAGGCGTGGAGGCTTGGGTAAATGTAATGCCCAATCCAAGCAGCACCCTAAAGTATAATGAGCGAGGTTATATTGAAGAAAACACCTTCTATGCCACTAAAGGCTACCTCAAAGTTTTCGATCATAAGTTTGTTTTAGGCAATCCTAATACGGCACTAGATGACAATAGCGGAATGATTTTGACTGAGTCCATGGCCAAGAAAATGTTTGGCAATGCAAATCCATTGGGAGAATTGGTCGAAGTGGCCACACAAATATCCATCGAAAATTATCAGGTGACAGGTGTTGTGGAGGACTTGCCGCCTAACAGTACCTTGAAATTCAATGTGATGGCGCGTTTACCGCAGTCGTTCGAAGATCAAATAAAAGATAGCTTTTCGTTTACCACAGGCTATTCCTATTTCAAAACAGAAACCGCCTTACCTGTCGCTGCTGTTCAAGTTCAAACCGATGAGATCTTCGCGAAGCGGAATTATGATCTCTATGGTTCGGAAGAGGATTTTGAGACTTATTTAGAGCAAGTGAGGGCTTATCAGCCTGTAATTATGAATATCACAGATGTTCATTTAGAGTCTAATGTACAGTTTGAAGCTTCGAACCCAGGTAATAAAAGCTACCTCTATATATTCTTGGGCATCGCCATTTTTATACTCGTTTTGGCGGCCATTAACTACGTGAATTTAGCGACAGCTCAGGCTTCCAAACGCGCCAAGGAAGTTGGAGTTAGAAAGGTATTAGGTTCAGTGCGCAGCCAGTTGATAACCAGGTTTTTAACAGAATCGGTGGTATTGGCTTTGAGTGCTGTAATCCTTGGTTTAGGCTTGGCGGAAGGAGCATTGCAGCTTATGTCGGCTGCTGGGTTCCCTAATTTCGATGTAAGTATTATTGATTACCCCAATTTGATCGCGATCACACTGGGCGTGGCTTTAGTCACTGGTCTTGGCGCGGGTATTTACCCAGCTTTGGTGCTTACTTCTTTTAAGCCCGCTTCGGTGCTTAAAGGCGATTATCGCTCAGGCGAAGGTTCTAAATTCTTCAGAAACTCATTGGTCGTTTTTCAGTTTGTGGTTTCCCTGTCTTTGGCCATTTTTTCAGTTTTCGTTTATCAACAGCTCAATTACGGACTTACCAAAGAATTGGGCTTCGAAAAGGAAGGTGTGATTGTAGTCGACAATTCTAAGTCTCAACTGGGCACAGAAGATGAAAATGTAAACGCCTTTAAAAATGAAGTACTTAAAATTCCTGCAGTAAAGAATTTTTCAGGCAGTCATTACAGTATGATTGGAAACCTACCACTTTCTTCAGTGGTAGAAATTGGCGGAGAAGAGGCCGCATACAGAGTTCAGTATAAATATACTGATGCAGAGTTTGTGCCTGCCATGGGTTTCAAGATTATAGAAGGAAGAGATTTTGACGAGGCCATAGATGGAGACGCAGAGGCGATTATTGTCAATGAAACTTTTGCTAAAATGATTGGCGATGGACTGTATGAAAAGCATTTCAGTGCAGGAAATAACGGAGCAGATGTACAAGTAGTAGGCGTGGTGGAAGACTTCCATTATGCTGATTTTAGTAAGGCAATTGGCCCAACGGTCTTCTTTAAAAGAGATTATGTTTCCCAGTTTAATATCAGGTTAGAAGGAAAAGAAGTAGGACAAACCATTAAAGAAATAGAAGCGCGTTTCGCTCAATTCACTACCGAGCCGTTGGATTTCTATTTCTTCGATCAGCGATTCAATACCCTGTTTAATGGAGAAAAGCAGATGAGTCAGATCATCACCATTTTTACTGGTTTGAGTCTGTTTGTCGCACTTTTAGGTCTCATTGGTTTGATCTGTTATAAGCTAGATCAACGCATTAAAGAAATTGGTGTACGCAAAGTTTTGGGCGCCAGCGTGATGCAAATACTCAAGCTTTTCTCAACTGAAATGGTCAAGCTGATTGGTATAGCGCTTTTGATTACAGTGCCTTTAGGCTTCTATATGACAGACTTATGGCTGAACGGGTTTGCCTACCAAGTAGAAATTGGAGTGATGCCTTTTGTGGTTGTTGCCGCTTTCGGTTTGTCCATTACGCTTTTGATTGTATTGCTAAGAACATTAAAAACAGCACGAATGAATCCGGTAGAGTCGCTGAGGAGTGAGTGAAGGAGCACGAAATTGGAAGACCGAAGAAGGAGGGGGGGAACTGAAATCGCTGATAAAAATTCGTGATAACCGATAACCGATAACCGATAATGCTATGCTAAAAAGTTACTTTATTACCACGTTAAGATCGCTTAGAAAGCACCCAGTTTTCACTGTGGTGAATGTTATTGGTTTGTCGGTGGGCATAGCCGCATTTATCTTGATTACAGTCTTTGTTCGTGATGAATTGACCTTTGATCGGTTCCATAAAAACCACGATAGAATTTATCGTGCGATGATGATCAACAAGGACGGGAATCCCCAGCCTTTTCCTACCGAGTTAATTGAAATTGTAAGATTGTCAATGCCAGAAGTAGAGGCCATGACAAGGGTGCAGGTATTGGGTGAAACTTTAATGGACTATGAAGGAACTAAGGTTTTTGAAAAAGAAACTTATGGAGCCGACCCTGATTTCTTCAAGATTTTTGATTTTTCATTAAAGTACGGAAATGAATCAAATGCACTGGAAGCTGAAAACAGCGTGGTTCTTTCGCGTTATATGGCGCTTAAATATTTTGGTGAAGAGAATGTGATAGGTCGAACTTTCGAGATGGCCGACAATGACAGAATTGGTATTGTAACGGGGGTTTTAAACGACATTCCTCAGAACTCGAGATTCCAATTCAATACTATTATACCCATTCGTAAAGCTAGTAACGGAGGCTACCGGTTTGGTGGACAAGGAGAATTGTATGCTTTGTTGAAAGAACCAGTGGATGAAGCAAGCTTAGAAAATAAGTTGATAGACTTGACTGCTCAGAACGGCTTTAACAACAGGTCCAACTTAAAATTTAAAGTTGAAAATTATGGTGGTTTACATCTTGAGAGCGAATTTTCTCAAACCGCTTCTGGCGTAAAAGGGAATAAGGAATTTATTTTTATCTTCTCTGCGGTTGGCTTATTGCTGATTTTACTCGCTGTCATAAATTACATCAACTCTTCAACAGCAAAATCACTTTCCTCTTTAAAACAAGTGGGGATTCGTAAAGTGATTGGAGCGACTAAAACTCAAATTCGATTCCAGTTTTTAATTGAAACGGCTATTTTGGTGGTTGTGGCGGTTTTTCTAGCGGCTGCTTTGGCTGAATACTTTTTGCCTACGCTGAATTCCCTGTCTGGAAAAAGCTTGAAGCTCAACTATTTCTCCGATGGCTTTACACTCACCTTTTTGATTTTACTGATTCCCGGAATCACATTATTGGCAGGTGTATATCCCGCAATCTTCACTAGCCGCTTTAAAACCCTGCGATTAATGAAAGGGGAAGTTGTTGGAAGCAAAGGATTGTTCAGGAAGTACTTGGTGGCCTTTCAGTTGACCATAACACTGGTTTTACTCTTCGGAACACAAGTGATAAAGCAGCAGGTAGATTTTTTTGTGGAAGGAGATATAGGAATGGATCCCTCTTCGATTATTACGACTTATAAAGCGCGAGGAACCACTTATGATGTAATGAAATCTGCCTTTGAGAAAACACCAGGCGTAGAGGCAGTAACTTCTTCACCTTATCCATTCAATGGAACGGTTAAAATGCCTTTACAATGGATAGTTGAAAATGAGCAAAAAACTGATGGTGTGCCATATCAAGAAGTGGCTGAAAATGCGCTGGAGGCACTGGATATACAACTCTTAAGAGGTCGTGATTTTATCAGCGGAAGTGTAGAAGATGAAAATGGTTCGGTCATTATTAACCAAGCGATGGTGGGCTTGTTGGGTTTTGAAGAACCACTGGGTCAAAAAATTAAACTGCTCTCTCCAAATTATAAAATGGTTGACTATACCATTATTGGAGTCTCGAAAAACCTTGCATTTAACCTAAAACAGGAGTCTACTCCTGCGGTAATCATGCAAGCAGATAAAAGACTTTCCTCCATCAATATTAAGCTTAGTGAAGGGGTTAAAGCGGAAACCATTCCATTGCTTTCTGAAGCTTGGAACGAGCTGTCACCTAGCAGTCCTTTTGTCTATTCCGTGATGGCAGATGAGATTGAAGCCAACTATGAGAAGGAGAAGAAATTCGGAACTGTAATTCAGGTGTTCACTTGGGTAGCCATGCTTATAGCGGGTTTAGGGCTTTTCAGCCTAAGCGCTTTTACCATCATTCAGAGATACAAAGAAATTGGAATAAGAAAGGTTTTAGGCGCCTCAGTTTTTGCCTTAATCCTAAGCTTTTTACGAAGCTATTTAGGGCTGATTGTACTGGCCTCTTTAATAGCGATACCAACAGCCTATTATTTGATGAATTTATGGATGAACGATTTCGTCAACCATATTGAAATAAGCTCAGCCATTTTCGCGATAGGCATTGGCGCTTCATTGCTGATTGTACTCATCACGGTGGGTTATCAGTCGGTAAAGGCTTCATTGATTAACCCTGTAGATATTTTAAGGAATGAATAAAGGGAGTGGGAAGCCCGAAGAGGGGAGAAAGGAGAAAACAGTCCCGAAGTATCGGGAAGAAAACAGGAAAAAGAATTGAAAAAACTGGGAGTCAGGGAACTCAATTCTCTGAAAAAAAAACTCAGCCATAACCCATAACCCATAACCGATAACTAATCACCAATAACTCAAGGAACAATGGTCAAAAATTATCTTAAAATCCTAGTTAGAAATTTTGTTCGAAACAAAACTTTCACGCTCATTAATATCAGCGGTTTAACGCTGGGGATTACATGCAGCTTAGTCATGTTCTTGATTGTAAAACAAGAACGCAGCTTTAACCAATACCATAAAAATATTGACTCCATATACAGGGTTGGACACATTGATGTGGAAGACGGTAGAGAGTATTCGCAGGGAGGAGTGCCCTTGGTCATGCCTCCTTCTATCAAGGACGAAATTGTGGGAGTGAAGGAAGTGACATTGATTTCGCATGAGCGTTACGGTCTTATTTCTGTGAATAATGGGGGCGAAATTAAATATTATGAAGAAGAGCCCGAGTTGGTCTATATTGAGCCTTCTTTCTTCAATATTTTTGATTGGAAACTGCTGGAAGGCAGTGTGGAGTCGGTTTTTGACCAGCCCAATATTGTCGCCTTAAATAAAACGCTGGCAGAAAAGTATTTCCCTAACCAATCGGCAGTCGGTCAAACTATAAAGCTGAACAAGGAAACGGACTTGAAAGTGGTAGCGGTAATGGAAGATGCCCCTAGAAATTCAGATTTTCCCTTTGGGATTTTCATTTCTATGGAAACAAAAAAGGCCAAAGACCCTGATGAATTTAATAGCTGGGGGAGCATTTCAAGTGACAACGTGGCCTTTGTACTTTTAGAGAATAATGTAGATCCAGCCAAAGTGGACGCCCAGTTTCCAGATTTTATAGAAAAGCACTGGGACAAAGACACCCGCGAAGCTCGAACATTTCTGTTAGCACCTTTTACAGAATATCATTTCGATGAGCGTTTCGGTACTTTCAGTGGTCGTGTAGCGCCAAAAACCATTCTTTACGCCTATATTATTATTGGTGTATTACTCATTGTAACCGCCTGTTTTAACTTCATCAATATGTCTACCGCTATGGCCGTAAAACGTTCCAAAGAGGTGGGAATGCGTAAAGTGTTAGGTAGTACACGAAAGCAGTTGGTATTGAGGTTTATGGGTGAAACCTTCGCCATTACCCTTATTGCTTTATTGATATCCATGGCCCTTACGGAAAGACTACTGCCTATGGTGATCAATGACTTTATAGGAGTTGAGGTGCCCTTTAACCCGATTGCCGACTTAGCCCTTCTAGGCTATTTGATAGTTATTCTTTTGGCTGTGTCGGTTTTGGCGGGATTGTATCCCGCTATTGTACTGTCACGCGCAAAACCTATTTATGCACTTAAAGGAAGCATGACCAAAGGGAAGGGCAATTTGTTTTTCAGAAGATCGCTGGTATTTACGCAGTTCTTAATTTGTCAGATCCTGATTTTTGGAACCGTGGTGGCGGTACAGCAAATGAATTATTTCAATTCGGTAGATATGGGCTATGATCAGGAATATATTCTAAATATTAATTTGGCTGAAACCGACAAAACCACCCGTGATTTATGGGATTCTAGAGTTCAGAATATTCCGGGTGTCATCTCTTATTCCTTCAATTACAAACCTCCTTTTTCGGGCTCCCAATCAGTTACCAATGCTTTTTACTATGGAGTAGATAGCGCGGTAAACGAACTCAATACCCATATAAAAATGGCTGACGACCAATATCAGAAAACTTATGGTTTGAGGCTGGTGGCTGGCGATTGGCTGATGAAAAGCGATACGGTAAACCAGTTTGTTGTCAATGAAACCTTCCTAAAAAAACTCGGTATAACGGATCCGAATGAGATCATCGGAGAGCGCATGAAATTATGGGGTATGACCGCTCCAATTGTGGGAGTTGTGGAGGATTACCATGTCACTACTTTATCTCAAGCCATAGAGCCAGTGGCCATGTTTAACCGCCCAGAGAACTTTAGAACCTTAGGCTTGCGTGTGAATGGGCAAAGTTCAGCCAATGTAATTGCTGAACTAGAAACCATTTGGCACGACATCCATGAAGAATATGAGTTTGACTATACTTTCTTAGACAAGCAGATTGCGGACTTCTATGAAGATGAGCGCAAAATGTCGCAAATGCTGACGGTGTTTGCCTTCATAGCCATTTTCATTGGCTGCTTGGGTCTTTATGGATTAGTGTCGTTTATGGCCAATCAAAAGGCCAAGGAAATTGGAATTCGTAAGGTTCTAGGCGCTACGGTAGCTAGCCTAATGAGTCGTTTTTCAATGGAGTTTATTGTCCTAGTAGGACTATCATTTCTGCTGGCCGCTCCATTGGCCTATTGGGGAATGAACAGTTGGCTTGGGCAGTATGAATACCGCATAGCGATCGGGCCAGTCATTTTCTTGATCAGTATTGGCGCATCACTGCTGATTGCTTTAGGCACCACAGGCTACCGCTCTATGCGAGCCGCTACCGCCAACCCTGTTAATTCACTTAGAGACGAATAAACCTTAAAGCTATGATCAAACAAACCTTCAAATTTGCACTAAGGAGTTTTAGAAAATCGGGCTCTATACATTTGATCAATCTTCTCGGCTTGACCCTCGGGTTAAGTGTATTCTTCTTGGTATCGCTGTTCATCTATCAAGAAAGAAGCTACGAAAGTGATTTTACGCACAAGGATAGAATCTACCAATTAAGCCATACCATGTTAGGGCATAGGACGGCACTTGGTGCGCCAAACTTACCATATGTGCTAGACGAAATACCAGAGGTAGAAACCTTTACTAGCTTTAAACGGAGTGCATCGGCCAATCTTGCTTGGGATGATCAGGAACAGATTGTGAAAATGCTCAGGGTTGATTCATCTTTTCTCGAAGTTTTTGATTTTGAACTTTTGAAAGGTGATCCAGAGACCGTATTAGACGAGCCAAACTTTGCAGTGATTAATGAAAAGTGGGCCAAAGATTTTTTTGGGAGTACCAATGTGATAGGTAAGCTGGTTAAAGTAACAATGCATGACCTGGTAAAGGACAGCACATACCAAGTACCAGTTATTATAAACGGAGTAATTAAATCACCCAAGTTTAAAACACAGCTGCAATTTGATTTGTTGGTTTCAGAACAAAGACCTTCAACCATGAGGCAAGATGTGGGAGGTTGGCAAAACTCGACTGTTTATAATTATATAGTTGCAGCTTCTGATGCTACAGAGCAGCTGCTTGATAAAAGGCTTTCTGATATCAGTTATAAATATGTTTACCCCAAAACAGTAATAGGTGGTCACGGTAGTAAAGAGGACTGGAAAGCGGAAGGTCTATATTCTGATTCTTATGCTGAGTCTTTAGCTACACTGAGAACCAATTCCGATACGAGAGGTAACTTAATGCCAACCTTAAATACGTCCCAAGTGAACACACTTATTATCATTGCTTTGGCCGCACTAATTATTTCGGTTTTCAACTTTATTAATATTTCTACCGCCCGCGCTTCACTTAGAATGAAAGAGGTAGGGGTAAAACGTATTATGGGCTCATCGAAGCGCATGCTGATATTTCAGTTTATGCTGGAGTCTTTTCTGCTTATTCTCTTGTCCTCGGTGGTGGCTTTAGCCATGGTGGAGGTTTTGGTAAAGCTCAAACCTGAATCTATTGGAATTGTAGTTGATTACTCAGTGCTTCACTCCCAAGAATGGGTTTTCGGGCTCATCGCTTTTATTTTAGTACTCACTTTTCTTGCGGGTATTTATCCTGCCATTTACCTATCAAGTGGTAAATTAGTTTCCATTCTGAAAAGTGGGGTTTCGAAGCATAGCTTTAGCGTTTTGAATGCAGGTGCGCTAAGAAGGTTTGCTACGGTACTACAGTTTATGTGTTCCATTGGATTGATTACGGCTGTAATCACCATGTTTCTGCAAGTGGATTTTTTAAGAACAAGAGACATTGGTTATCAATCAAGGGGGGTATTAGTAATTGACAATACATCATTGTTAAAGGAATCAAAGGAAGCTTTTGCTCATGAGTTATCTCGCTTGTCTAGTATAAGTGGTGCCGCATATGCTACTCGCTTGCCTAGTAGCATTACCCTAGAAGGAGCTCAGCCGATTCCTATTAACGATTCCACCAAAATGTCTTTCTCAATTTTTGGAGTAGATACAGCATTTTTCGAGGTAATGGATATGAAGTTCGTCCATGGTCATTCTTTTTTTGAAAGCACTAGCTCAGACAGCACTGAAATATCGCCAGAATATGTTCCGGTGGTTATAAATGAGATAGCCGCCAAGCAGCTTGGCTTCGAAAACCCAATAGGTCAGTTCATTGGAGAAAGGGCTAAAGTTGTAGGAGTAGTTCAGGATTTTGTATTTAGTGATCTTAGAGAAACCATTGAGCCCGTTTTAATGACGTCACGCCCAGGAAGGGGTAGGAGTTACGCATTTAGCCATCCATTAGTAGTTAAATCCAGCGTAAGTAAGCCCAAGATAGATGAACTTCAGGAAGTTTGGTCTCGGTTTTCACAAGAGGAAATGAAGTGGCATTTTTTAGAAACCAATTACTCCAACCTCTTGAAGGTTGAGATGCAGGGTTTTAAGGCTGTTCTCATCTTCTCCATAGTAGCTGTAGTTATATCATGCCTAGGTTTATTGGGCTTGTCAATATTCATTATAGACCAGCGTACCCATGAATTTGGTGTAAGAAAGGTGTTGGGTGCATCCGTTACCGATATCATGAAGCTGTTTGGAAGTGGATTTGCGAAATTAATGTTGGTGGCCTTTCTATTCGCACTTCCTGTTTCGGTATATCTAATGCAAAAATGGTTATCAGATTATGCCAATAGAATCAATTTAGATGCCTGGATTTTTGTGTTGACCGCTGTAATCATGATCATTATTGTAGCGGCCACCATCCTTTTCCAATCCCTCAAAGCAGGCAGACTTAACCCAGTAGATACCTTAAGAAACGAATAAACCTTAAAGCTATGATAGTTCAACTCATCAAATACGCATTTAGAAGTTTCAGGAAAACGCCATTCATAACGTTTCTGAACATGCTTGGGTTAACCCTTGGGCTGTCGGTATTCTTTTTGGTATCTCTTTATGTTTATCAAGAAAACAGTTATGAGAATGACTTTAAATACAAGGATAGAATCTATCAGTTGAGTACGCACTACGGAGGAATGGATTTGGCTGGGAGTTGGAAGAATACCATCCATGTACTAGATGAGATACCTCAAATTGAAACCTTTACTTCATTTTCCTACCCAGCTACAGTACGCTTGACGGTTGATAATGAAGAATATGAAGGCTTGAGACAGATTGAGGTTGATTCAAATTTTTTCGATGTGTTTGATTACGATTTGTTGGTTGGTGATTCCAAAACGGCACTTAATGAACCTAATTCGATTATTGTCAGTGAAAAAACCGCACTCAATCTGTTTAACACCACCGATGTTGTTGGTAAACTGGCTACAACAAACAAAGGGGTAACGGGTATTATAAAGGGTGTAAGTAAGGCTACACAATATAAAACTCAATTAGAGTTCGATTTTCTAGTTTCGAGGGCAAGGCATGTGTTAAATTCACAGGACTGGAGAAACACGCCCTCTACTTTCACTTACATAGTGGTTGCCAAGGAGACTGAGCTTGATGAGCTCAGCTGGAAGCTAGACGAACTGAATATCAAGTATGTTTTTTCAAGTGCTTCTATGGGTAATCCTCCAGAAATTACAATAGAGGAATACCGTTCTAACAACCAACGATCTGGGGTTTTTGCCGAATCAATTCAAGACTTAAGAACAGTATCTGAGTCAAGACTAAATCTAATGCCTAAAATGAATTCAACTCAGTTGGATACTTTAGTTATTGTTGGTTTGGCTTCTCTTTTAATCTCCATCATTAATTTCATCAATCTGTCCACAGCTAAGGCTTCTGTAAGAATGAAGGAGGTGGGCGTAAAACGCATTCTAGGTTCTTCGAGACCATTATTGATTTCTCAATTCTTAATAGAGTGCTTTTTAATTGTCTTTCTGTCTTCCCTAATCGCTTTAGGTTTAGTTGAATTGGTGGTAAAATTAAACCCTCCATTTTTGGGGCTGAACATTGAATACTCTGTCTTACATTCAGTGGAATGGACGGCTTGGTTGGTTGGTTTTCTATTTTCATTAACCTTAATCTCTGGTCTTTACCCTGCACTTTACCTGTCAAGTGGTAGTGCAATTTCCATACTCAAACCAGGATCTTCTAAAAGCAGTTTTAGCGTGCTGAATGCTGCGTCTATTAGAAAGGGCTCCATCATTGTGCAATATGTTGGTGCTGTAGGTTTAATTACTGCTGTGATTGTTATGTTCTTACAAGTGAGTCATTTACGCGAACGTGACAGAGGTTACACATCAGATGTGGCCATGGTAATAAATACCTACAGTTTGAAGGCAGACAAAGAAGCATTGAAGAATGAACTTTTGAGTTATCCAGAGATTTCTGCTGTTACCTACGTTACTCAATTGCCTGGTAAATTTGTCCCATCTCTATCACCGCCAATTAAGGTTAAATCTAGCGATAATACCGAGCATCAAGTGCAGCGTTTTTTTGTTGACGAAGATTTTCTTGAAGCCACTGGGGTTCGAGTAATTGAAGGAGATGGTTTTAAGCTTGATCATGCAGGCCAATCTGTGACAGGCTCGGGAGGCTATTCTCCTGTGCTCATCAATGAGGCCGCAGCTAAGCTGTTCAATGAAGGGGAAAATATTGGTAGGGTAATCAACACCAAGTATCAGGTAGTAGGAGTGGTGAAGGACTTTTCACTTGACGAATTAAGGCAATCTGCTGACCCAATGATTATTTCTAAGATGACAAAAGCTCCACAGCTTAGTGAGATAGTAGTTAAGACTTCTTCAGGAAAAATGGAGATCGAAACGGTACAAAAAGCTTGGGCTAAATTTTCTAATAAGAATCCCTACGTGACATTATTAAGTGATAAGTATTATGAAAAATTGAAAGAAGAAGGCCAAGGCTTTTATGCTGTTCTAGTTTTTTCCATTCTGGCCATATTAATTTCTTGCTTAGGCCTTTTAGGCTTAGCCATCTTCACAGTCGACCAACGTTTTCATGAGTTTGGTGTTCGTAAAGTACTTGGTGCCTCGGTAGCGGATATCATTGCGCTTTTCTCTAAAGATTTTGCCAAGCTTATTGCCATCGCCTTTGTAATTGCTATTCCCGTTTCTGTTTATTCCATGCAGAATTGGCTCAATAACTTTGCTGACCGTATTGACCTTTCGGTTGGTGTTTTTATCATCACAGCCATTGTGGTCTTCTTTATAGTTGCGGCCACCATCCTTTTCCAATCCCTCAAAGCAGGCCGACTTAACCCAGTAGACACTTTGCGCAACGAATAAACCTTAAAGCTATGATAACTCAATTGATCAAATACGCATTCAGAAGTTTCAGAAAAACGCCTCTAATCCATCTACTTAACCTAACTGGTTTGACGATAGGGCTTTCAGTTTTCTTTTTGGTTTCACTCTATGTTTATCAAGAGAAAAGCTATGAAAGTGACTTCAGTAATAAAGAAGATATTTTTCAAATAGGCTCTGAAATGCAAGGAATGATGGATGGGATGGCAGTAAGTACTCCAAACCTCGCCTTAGTTCAAGATGAAATACCAGAGGTTGAAGCTATTACAGCTTTCACAAAGGGTAGGGCTGATCTGACCACTGACGATAAAAGCTTCAATATTAATGCTATAAGTACTGATGCTCACTTTTTTAAGGTTTTCGATTTTAAGGTAATGGCGGGAGACGCTTCCACGATGTTGAGTAAACCTGGTTCTGCCGTAATTACCAATGAATTTGCAACACGACTTTTTGGGTCAACCGATGTGTTGGGAGAAGTAGTGACTTATGCCGGAGATCCTTATCTGATAAATGGAGTAATTGAAAAACCTCGCTATAAAACCCAACTTGATGTTGATGCAATTGTGCACAACGCTAAAGTTGATGTTTATGAAACGAAAACATGGGGCGGTGCTTCGAAACACATTTACGCAAGAATCAATCAGGCTACTGACAGAGATAGTTTTGAGCAAAGCATGGATGAAATCGTTCTAAAATATATTTATCCACAAACGAAGGGTGATGAAGCTGGAAATCTAAGCATTGAAGATTGGAAGAAAGACCCAGCTTATCGAGGCTTAAAGATTGAGTCTTTGGATGAATTAAGGACTGAATCTAAGGCCATGCTTAATCTAATGCCAAAACTTGATCAGAGTAGATTGACAACGATGATTATCGTTGGCATTGCCGCTTTGCTTATCTCGGTCATTAACTTTATTAACCTATCAACCGCAAAGGCTACCGTAAGATTTAAGGAGGTTGGGGTGAAACGTATTTTGGGAGCTAACCGTGGATTATTGGTTAGTCAGTTTTTAATTGAGGCCTTTATCGTTGTGTTGCTTTCGGCAATACTGGCCCTAGGTGTAGTAGAATTGGTGATCAAATTGAGCGCAGACTTTGGAGGTTCATTTGTGGAGTTTTCTGTCCTTCATTTTAATGAGTGGTTGATAGGTACTGCCTTGTTTATTTTAGGGCTCACGCTTGTTTCAGCCATATATCCAGCCCTTTATTTATCCAGCAACAAGTCCTTGATTCTGATGAGAAAGGGATTGCCCAGAAATGAACTCAGTATTTTTAATGCAACAGGATTTAGAAAAGTAGCTACAGTAGTTCAGTTTGTAGGGTCCATTAGCTTAATCGCAGCGGTTATCGTCATGTTCCTGCAAATTGATTTTTTGAGAAATAGAGACCTAGGCTATGATGATGAAGGGATTTTAACCACAAATGGTCTTTTCTATTTATCCAATCCAAGAGATGGAAGTAGCACAATTAGCGCTTTCCAAAATGAATTATCAAAAAGCCCATTAATCGAAGAATTTGGGTTTTCAAGTCGGCTACCAATGGATGATATAAAGCAAATTCCTATGCCATTGAAAGATGGAAATGGTGACGAACATCGTGTTGTTATTATGGGAGCCGACATGGAGTATTTAAAATTGATGAAGTTCCGATTGATTCAAGGTGAAATGTTTTCTGAAAAAAGAACAAGTTCCCCTGGTCCAACTGATGCCAAGGAATCCACATTAAGGCCTGTATTGATAAATCAAATGGCTGCAAGCACATTGGGGCTTGAAGAGCCCATTGGAGAATTGATAAGCGATAAGTATGAAGTTGTTGGGGTGGTTGAGGACTTCTTTTTTAATGATTTGAGGAGAGCCGTTGATCCAGTTATCATCTTGGAATCGAAACCAAACTTATATAGTTATCTCACTATAAAATCAAAGGATCAAAATGAAGCAAAGGCATTTGTAAGAAGCATATGGGAAGAGCTAGCTTGGGCAGGGTATACTGATAAACGTTTGGAATGGGAAGCGCTTGAATCTAATTATGCCAACTTATTGAAGGAAGAAAATCAAGGGTTTTCCTATATGCTTTTCTTCTCTGTTTTGGCTGTTATCGTATCCTGCCTTGGTTTATTTGGCTTAGCTGTATTTACTATTGAGCAACGTTTTCATGAGTTTGGTATTCGTAAGGTATTGGGTGCTTCAGTGGGAAATATTGTTCAGTTATTCTCTAAAGATTTTGCCAAGCTTATTGCAATTGCTTTTGTTGTTGCTATTCCAGTTTCCATATATGCCATGCAAAACTGGCTCAATGGTTTTGCTAATCGTATTTCATTGTCCTTAGAAGTATTCTTATTCACGGGCTTGGTCACATTATTCATTGTTTTTTTTACCATCCTTTTCCAATCCCTCAAAGCCGGCCGACTTAACCCAGTAGATACCTTAAGAAACGAATAAACCTTAAAGCTATGCTCAAGAACAACCTCATTTTAGTATTCAGAAGGCTTAAGAAAGAAAAGCTGTTCACCTTGGTGAATGTGCTGGGTTTAACCGTAGGCCTCACTGCCTTTTTGATGATATCGCTGTACATCAGGCATGAACTCAGTTTTGATAAGTTTCATAAGGACTATGAAAACATCTACCGAGTAACCTCTAAATATCTAGAAAGAGAAACGAGAGGTACTATCACTAGCGACTATGTTGAATTTTTTAAAGATGATGTGGTTGGGCTCAATAGTTATTCTCGGGTGAGTTTAAGCAATGAGCTTATGCTTGTCGCTGGAGAAGGCAAAGAACTGAATACTAAAGGTGTGCTCTCTGCCGACCCTAACTTCTTTGAATTCTTTTCTTTCCAACTTAAAGATGGTTTTCCTTCTACCGTTCTAGCTACCTCAGGGAGTGCGGTAATTTCGGAGAGCCTCAGTTTAAAGCTTTTTGGGGAAGCCAATCCAATAGGTAAGGAGCTGATTTTAGAAAAAGGTAAGGAGCTTTATACTATTACCGGAGTAGCTAAGGACCCACCGCTCAATAGTTCATTTGGTTTCGAGCTAGTCACTTTTGTAGAAGGGCGCTTTAAAAATCATTGGGAGCAAACTTCCAGCTTGAGAAGCGTGGTTACTTATCTTAACCTCCGTTCGGATGTTTCAATAGATCAGGCCATAGCACAAATAAATGAGGCCAAAGTAAAACCTCCCTATACGTTGATGTCCATGGAGGTTAAATACGGACTGTCTCCAATGGCTGACCAAAGGTTGTACGCAGATTATTTAGAGACATTTTTTGAGCAAAACGACATCAGGTATATTCAGTTGTTTGGTGGTATTGCGTTGGTAGTATTGCTTTTGGCCATTATAAACTATATCAACTTGGTTACTGCGCAAGCCACTAAGAAAGTAAAAGAGGTTGGACTTAGAAAGGTCATTGGCGCGGGTAGGTATCAATTGATGGCCTATCAATTTGCTGAGTCAGTAGTTGTTGTAATGCTCTCTTTTATCCTAGCTTTTGCCCTTACCGAAAGGCTTTTGCCTGTATTTAATAACCTGCTAGGAAAAGATATTGCGCTTAAATACTTTGGCTCTGTCTTCTTTTTGTGGATTGCAGTAGCGGGTGTGACAATTGGCTTAATCTCTGGCCTTTATCCGGCCATACAAATCCTGAAAGTGAGCCCACTCCATTTATTAAAATCGGGTTCAAATGGAGGTAAACAAAACGCTGGTTTTAGAAAAATTCTGGTGCTGTTTCAGTTTACAGTTACTGCATTATTGCTGACGGTATTACTCATTATGGTTGGGCAGATGAATTATCTTAAACAAAAGGACCTTGGGTTTAATGCGAGCGCAATCATATCTGTCCCTTTAGATGGCGATTCCATCCAGTCACATGTCCCTTTAAAACAGGAGTTTTTAAAAGTATCAGGAGTTCAAAGTGCGAGTGTTAGTGGTTTTCGTCCTGGTGGCTATGCCTATATCACCGCTATGGATGCACCCAATGAAAATGGTAAAGGAGCTGACGGGTTAGGCGGTGAGGCCATAATTGCCGATGCTGGCTTTCTAGATCTTATGGAGATCAAGGTGCTTTGGCAAGCTGGGGATGATGCGATAGACCGATTTGATGAAGATCATGTCATTATTAATAAGTCGATGGCGGAAAGCATGAATATCTTGGAAAACCCAGCAGAGGCGAGAATTTACAGTTATGATGACCAAATCGGTAAAGAGATAATAGCCATTGTGGACGATTTTCACATGAAATCGCTTAAAGATGAAATAGAGCCAATTAGTATCTATTATTTAAATGATTGGGGCAACGATAATATCTTAGTCAAAGTAGAAGCGGCAGATCTTCGCTCTGTTCTGAGTAAGCTTGCTGCTCCCTATGAACAGTTTTTCGGCAGGCCTTTCGAATACACTTTTTTGGATGATAAGATCGCGGAGTTTTATAAAAAGGAGCAGGGCCAATTTAAACTCTTCCAAATTTTCTCAACTATTGCCTTGAGTATTTCACTGTTAGGTTTAGTTGCGCTGACCACCTATAGTTTAGAGCAAAGAAAGAAGGAAGTAAGCATCAGAAAAGTGCTTGGGGCCTCAATTCAAAACCTATTGCTATTGCTGAACAAGGAATATACACTGCTTGTGGTTTTGGCTTTTCTCATCGCTTCGCCCATCGCCTATTATGCCATGCAGGGTTGGTTAGATGAATTCAAGTACCGCATTGAGATCACTCCACTTATTTTCATTGGCGCATTCTTAAGCTTTCTGGCTTTGAGCTGGATGGTGACTCTTTTACAGTCCTTGCAAGTGTCAAAGGCAAACCCTGCCGACACGCTTAGAGAGGAATAATGATAAGTAGGAGGTAAATGAAAAGATATACTTGAGTTAAAAATCCTCAAGTATATCTTTTAGGGCGTCCATTGTAATCGGTTTTACAATGTAATTACTGACCACTTCATAAGTCTCGGCTTTATTAAAATCTTCGCTATCAATAGAAGAACTGACGATGTAAAGGGTTATTTTTTTGTCGATTTTTATTTTGGTAAACTCATCCAAAAACTGCCAACCGTCCATTACTGGCATATTAAGGTCTAGTAAAATGAGCTCTGGTAAATTGTTTCCTGAAGCCACTATAGCAGAAAGGCCATCTAGTGCTTTTCTGCCATCTTGAAATACCATAAAACCATTACAGAAGTCGGCCAATTCCATCATTCTTTTTGCTCCAAAAACAAAAATAGGGTCATCATCTATAATACAGGCTATGTCAATTTTCTTCATAATTTCAAATACACTTTAAATGTTGTTCCTTTATCGAGTTCGCTTTCTACTTCTATTTTGCCATTCATGGCTTCAATTTGATTTTTTGTAATGAACAAACCGATACCTCTTGCGTCTTCATTTCCATGAAATGTTTTATACATACCAAACAGTTTTCGGCCATGTAATTTCATGTTCATCCCCCTACCGTTGTCGGTGAATTTAATAACGACAAATTTCTTTTTGGTTTCTGCGTCAATCGTAATTCGGTTAGGTCGATCTGATGATCGGTATTTGATCGCATTGGAAATCAAGTTAAGAAAAATACTTTCTAAATAGGCAGGAATTGCCTGTACAAAAATTGAAGGAGAAACATTATTTTCTATTTGAGTTTCGCTTTCTAGTACTGACGCATGGAGATTAATTTGTGCTTTTTTAATATATTCTAAGAGGTTTAAGGAGTGCAAATTGTCGTTGGTCTTGGTGCTCATGGCTACCACCTCATTGAGGTGCTGAATAGTTTCTTTTAAATTGTCAGAAGCTTCAGTAAGTAATGGGAAAAATGGATTTTGAGTAGCCTCAGGTACTTCCATTTTCATTAATTCTGTAAGCATTGAAAGGTTTCCGGAATGAGACCTGAGATTGTGGGATACAATATGGGCGAAATTGAGCAGGCGTTCATTTTGTTCTTTAGTAACATCAAGTAGAGATTTCACTTCTTCTTCCACTCTTTTTAAACTTGAAACATCAGTAGCCATACCCAAGTAGCCTTTAATTTCATTATTACTATTCTTTATGGCCGTTACCGTTAATTGCACAGGAAAGGTAGAACCGTCTTTTCGCACGTAGGTCCACTCTCTTGTTTCGTAATGTCCTATTGAGGCTTGATAGATTAGTGTTTGTAGACCTTGGATGTCGATACCATAAGTTTTGGAAAGTTCTTTCCCTCTATTTTTGACTTCACTGGCCAGATGAATGACTTCTGGCGATTGGCGATTAATCATTTCTTTTGCGGAATAGCCTAAGAGGTTTTCTGCTCCACGGTTGAACGACTTAATTATTCCATTTAAATCTGTTTCAATAATACACACTTGTGTACTGGCATCTTGAATGCCCTGAAGCTTGCTTATGCTTTCTTGTAATTGAATTTGTGCTTCCTTTCTTTCTGTGATATTGTTGATTTGGGCAACATAATGACTTGGCAAGCCCAAGCTGTTTTTCACCATAGAGGCAGAAAGTAGTACCCAAATAATGTGGCCTTTTTTATGGAAATATCTTTTCTCCATTTGATAGCTATCGATTTCACCTTTTGTAAGTTGATTAAGTAAACGAAAATCTTTCTCTAAATCATCAGGGTGAGTAATGTCGGCAAAGGTGAGTTTGGAAAGTTCTCTTTTTGGGTAACCAATAATTTGACAAAGGCTCTGATTTACTTGCAACCATTTTCCGTCAAGGTCTACCAGTGCCATTCCGTTGGCTGCAAATTCGAAGGTTTGACGGAACTGCTCTTCCTGAAGGGCTAATAGTTTGTTGGCCTTGGTTTTTTCGTCAATGTCTTGAAAAACCCCATATACGCTTATTACTTCGTTGTTTTCAATTTCAGGAATTCCAATCGTACGTATCCATTTATGATTGCCTTTTGCGGTAACAATCTCGAGTTCTAAATCAAAGGTTTCCTTTTTATCTATGCATGCTTGAAATTGTTTAGAGACCAAATCTCTGCTTTCTCCTTCCTTATAGAAATTGATTCCGCTTTCAATACTTGGCGTAAAGCCCTCTTCTGCCTCGTGGATGTCTCGGGTTACTTTACTCCATGTTACTGTTCCATTTTTGAGGTCAACTTCCCAAGTGCCGATGCTGGCAACTTCATTGGTTTTTTCAAGTAACTCTTGATACCTAGAAAGTAGGTGCTCTTTCTTTTTAATCGAGGTAATGTCCGCTGTGTACATGAGAATACCACCGATTTCATTTTTTTCAGTATACCAAGGTCTAACATCCCAGGTTATCCATTGTGTCGATCCATCATTGGTTGTGAAGGAATCTTCTTGTTTCTTTTTGATAGCCCCCCTTAAGGACTCTTGATGAATATCCTTCCATTCTTGACCAATGTTTTTGAATACATCATAATGACTTTTACCTATAATGTCCTGTCCTTCGAGGTTATAATCTTTTAGCCATTCTTGAGAGGCTGCCAAGTAGCGTATTTCACGATCGAACATTGCAATTGCCGAGGGGGCTTGTTCAACAAATAATTCGCTGCGGTCTTTAATGTGCTTGTTGTTTGGGTTGTACATTGGTGTAAGGAGGACTTTGTATGATTGAAAAATGATATATTATGACCAATGAATATCTCAGCTAAATGCAATATAGAAAAACACAAGGTATATTTTAGGGCGTGTTGCTATTTCGTGAGAAAACATGACAATAAAAGAGCCAGCACTAGGGTAGGGCTGGCTCTTAAGTTTATAGCGTTGTAATTAACTCAGTCTTTCATTTCTTCGGCACCAGGGCCTTTCCTAAACATTTTCTCAAAGGCTTTGCTTATTTCGTCTAAAGCATTTTTCAGGTGATGTTTAGCTTCTTCAATTTTTGGCTCGTTTTTGATTCGAAAATCATCCATTTTTTCTTCTAGTTTGTCGCGCTGAATTTTCAGCTTTTCAATGGTTTCTTCCATTTCTTCACGTACATCTCCAGAAGCATCCTTGGCTTTCTCTATAAGTTCGTCAATTTTATTGCGGAGGTCTTTAATTAACTGTTCCGCTTCATTTCTTATCGCCATTATTCTATTGGTCTAGTTCTAATTGTTGAAGTTACGTTAATCCAGCAACCTACTTTAATTGATGCGCCTTCTTCTAAGTTTAACTCGAAGATTTCAGTTTTTGTAGGGAATTGTGCTCTAGCACTTTCCATTCCCTTGCTGTTACCAGCCTTTTTATAGGCATCGTAAGCGGCAAAGAAAATAGCCCTATCGGCCACTTGACTTACATTTTGTTTACATTCATCAAAGCTATTCATGTACATCGAGGCAATAAGATTATAGGCTTCTTCAACCACACTTTGGTCAAGTTCACCCGCTTTTACTGCTTCGTTTCTTGCCTTCACTTTTTCACCAGATAAAGCGTATGCTTTGGCCAATGAAAGTGTGGTTTCTGCTTTTTTAGCTTTGTCTTGTTCTAGGCTAATAGCTTCTTGCAGGTATTTTATCGCCTCAGGATACTCTTTGCTTGAAAGTTTTCTCCTACCTATAATACCGGCCAAACCAGAGGTTGGCTCAGCATTATGTACCACCTCAACTGCTTCCATAAAGAAGTCTGAATCAGAACATTTAGCGGTAAGTGATAACTGAAATATTCTTTTGGCCAGTTTTACGTTGCTTGGGTTTTCTTTTAATTGAGGATATAGTTTCTGTGCAATGAATTCGCAATTCACATCAATAATGGAAGTGAGGGCCTGATCTATTATTGTTTTGTATTGCTCGAACTTTGACACATCCTTTCCTTCAGAAATTCGCTTTTCAATGATTTCAGTTATTTTAGAATGAATATCTAAAACCTGTTCATCACTAATGTTCTTATTCTTAATATGGCTTCTTCTAATAATATCCATGTAAGCCACCAAATTGTTATTGATCACCTCATCTGGCTTTTCATATGCCCTAGCAAAGGCTTTTAACGCTTCATCATATTTGTCTACATCATCCTTATGGTATTTGTAGTACCGATAAGCCACATTGTTTATTTCTGTATCGCTAAGCGGAAACCTTTCGTCTTTCAACTTATATACCGTAAACATAGAGTCTAAATAGACTTCCTTTTTGGAAGGATCGGTTTCTTTTTCGGCTATTGCTTCGTAGGCCTTGTAACTGTTGATGTATAACCCTTCATAAAGGTTAGGCGCGTTTTTCAACAGCCAAGCCAGTGAGTTGGCAGCTTCTCTATATCTATCCATGGACATGTCATCCAGCGACATGGCAAATTTTTCTTTTGCTTTCCCAGCCATTTTAGGGTCGGAAGGGTACGTTATTTCCGGATTTTGTGCTAAAGCAGGGAAAGCTAAAAGCCCCAGAAGAAGACAGAATAATAACTTTTTCATAATTGTACTTTTAATGAGGTAAAATTAACGCAATTAAAAATGGCGATAACCTAGACTCGTTATTAAATTGTTACGAATGCTTAATAAATAATGGTTTGAACTTAAAGCTATCTCCATCGAACAACCCTAAGTCACTAAGCTTTAATGATGGTATCACTAATAGTGCCATAAAGGACAAACTCATAAACGGTGAATTTAGTTTACTTCCCATCTCTTTAGAAATTCTATCGATGTTTGAATAGGCTTCTGCCACAGCATATCCATCTTCTGTACTCATAATGCCCGCTACGGGCAATGGCACTAAGGCTTCTTCATGTTGAGAAACGGCACTTACTCCGCCCTTTGCTTCAATAATCAGGTTTACTGCCTTTACAATATCAGCATCGGTAACACCCACGGCAATAATATTGTGTGAATCGTGTCCTACACTGGACGCGATTGCGCCTTCTTTTAAACCAAAGTTTCTAATAAAAGCTATTGCTGGTTTTGCTGCTTGATAACGGTTTACCACCACCATCTTTAACACATCATTGGCTACATTCGATACTATATTTCCGTTTTGGTCGGTGGCCGCCTCTGCTTCAATACAGTTGGTGACCAATTGGCCGTCTAGGACTTCAATTACATTGATTTTACCTTCTTCATTTTTGATTTGAATTAGAGATTCAACAATCGGGGCACAGTTGAAATTATTAACGATGTCGTTATTGACTCTTGGAATTAATGTCTTTCCATTTTCGGCTACCTTTTCACCATTGATATAAGTGGCTAAAACATTGAAACTGCTAGGATTGTCGATGATGATAAAGTCCGCAGGATCACCAACCTGAAGGCTTCCAACTTCTAAATTGTAATGATCAATAGGGGTAGTGCAAGCCGCTTGAAGTACATTGAATAACTCATGTCCCTTTTCAAGCGCTCTTTTTACCAGCAAGTTAATGTGGCCTTCCACCAAGTTGTCGGGGTGCTTGTCATCGGAACAAAACATGATCAGTTCAGGGTGGTCATGCAACAATTCAATAAGGGCTTCGAAATTCTTTGCTGCGCTGCCTTCTCTGATGGCAATCTTCATTCCGTGCTTTAGTTTGTCAAGGGCTTCTTCTTTGGTGAAACACTCATGATCGGTCGACATACCTGCTTTTACATAGGCTTCTGCCTTTTCTCCTCTTAAACCCGGGGCATGACCGTCTATAGGCTTGCCCAGTGATTTGGCGATGTTTATTTTTTCATAAACCATAGGGTCGTTAAAAAGCACTCCCGGCCAGTTCATCATTTCAGCTAAATATTTGATTTCGTCTTTTTCGAGTAGGTACCGAACCTCATCAGGGGTGATTTCGGCACCGGCCGTTTCAAATGTAGTGGCAGGTACACAGGAAGGCGCCCCAAAATTGAACTTGAAGTTCACCTGCTTCCCGTTTTCAATCATGTATTCCACACCCTTCACACCCAAAACATTGCCGATTTCATGCGGGTCAGACACGGTAGCTACCGTTCCATGCACCACCGCAAGTCGGGCAAATTCTGAAGGAACCAACATTGAGCTTTCCACATGAACATGCGAATCAATGAACCCAGGCATAATGAATTGACCGTCCACAGTATCCGATGGCTCAATTCTTTCTATTCTGTTATCTTTGATGTGGAGGATGCCTTTGAACAACCTTTTGTTTCTTACATCTAAAATATGACCTGAGATTTTCATGCTTTGATATTAAGGGCTATTTTGTTTTTCGGGAACGGGAAGTAAAGTTCGCAAAAAGGAGCAAACCTAAATGAGAAAGTTTGAATAGTAATAAATTCAACTTACTCACATTTGAAGAGAAGAAAAAACATTCAACCATGAGATATAGAAGTCTATTTACAACCCTTGTTCTTTTATTCGCCCTATTCAACCTTAATGCTCAAAACGATTACTTTTTTGCAGAAGGGGCTCGTTTCGATCCGAAAATCCCAACACCTGAGAAATATTTGGGTTACCCGATTGGCTCATTGCATACGCGTCACGATGCGATTGTTGGCTACATGCGCGAGTTAGCACGACTTTCTGACCGCGCCACACTCGATACGATTGGGGAAACTTATGAGCACCGACAGTTGGTGGTATTGACCATCACCTCTCCTGAAAATCATAGGAACTTAGAAAGTATTCGAAAGGAGCATTTAAAATTGACTGACCCAAATCAGAGTATTGACGATTATTCAAACATGAAGTCTGTGGTGCTTTTGGGCTATAACGTACATGGAAATGAGCCTTCCAGCTCAGAAGCCGCCTTGCTAACGGCTTATTACTATGTAGCAGGGCAATCTGCCGAGGTAAGGGCCGCCATAAAAGATGCGGTATTAATGGTAGACCCAGCTTTTAACCCTGATGGACGCGATCGCCATACCACTTGGGCCAACTCTTATTTAGGCGACCCAATGGTGTCTGACCCCATTGATGTGGAACACAATGAGGCTTGGCCGCGTGGAAGAACGAATCACTATTGGTATGACTTGAACCGTGACTGGTTGCCATTGGCGCATGTAGAAAGTCAAGCGAGAATCGACTTCTATCACAAATG
The DNA here is from genome assembly GCF_034669765.1 of Roseivirga sp. Lineage (GTDB taxonomy): Bacteria > Bacteroidota > Bacteroidia > Cytophagales > Cyclobacteriaceae > Roseivirga. Next base: position 275,912 of record NZ_JAXMOQ010000004.1, on the reverse strand, counting down.
GTATCCGAATGTGGTAACCGATTTCCATGAAATGGGAACGAACTCTACCTACTTCTTTGAGCCAACAAAACCATTTGGTTCTGAAAACCCAGTGGTGCCGAGAGATAATTATGATGGCTTGAACAACCTTTTCGCAGGCTATTTTCATGAAGCCCTAGACGAGATTGGTTCTTTGTATTTCACTAAAGAGCAGTACGATAACAGTTACCCAGGTTATGGTTCGACTTACCCAGATATTCACGGGGCATTGGGCTTGGTGTTTGAACAAGCCAGTTCAAGAGGGCATGTGCAAGATTCTCCAACAGGAAAAGTGGGTTTTGCTTTTACCATAAAAAATCACGTGACCTCTAGTTTGGCGACAGTCCGCGCTGCGGTGGGCGAGCGTGAAGTGTTGCTCAAGCACATGGAGAACTATTTCGATTCGGCTTTGGAAGAAGGAGCGAAAAACCCTGTTAAAGGATGGGTTTTTGGTGATCCTGTAGATGACGGAAGAAATCAAGCCTTTATTGATTTGTTGTTGAGACACAAAATCAAAACCGTGGCATTGGATGAGGATATTGAATTGAACGGAAAAAGCTATAAAGCGGGCAAGGCATTCTATGTGACCAATGCGCAAAAGCAATACAGAATGGTGCGCACCATGTTTGAGCAGGTAACCACATTCTATGACAGTATTTTTTACGATGCTTCTTCATGGACGGCTGCTTTAACCTACAATATGCCTTATGCCGAATGGAAAGGAAAACAAGATTTGTCTGGAAAAGAATTGGATAGAACCGACCTGAAAGGCACCTATGCCAGAGTTCCTAAAACCAATTATGCTTATCTGATTGAGTGGAATGAATACTATGCGCCAAAGGCTTTGAATTACCTTTTGGAAAAGGGCGTTTATGTGAATTATGGCAGCAAACCATTTTCTATCGAAACGAATGAAGGCGTAAAGGAATATGGCTATGGCACCTTAATGATTCCAGTTTCCCGTCAGGAAATGGATGCCGATTTGGTACATGCCTATGTGGAAGAAGCCACCGAGATTGCTGGTATTCGTGCCCAAAGCGTGAAAACTGGTTTTAGTACTTCTGGAGTAGATTTAGGAAGTGGAAGCTTTACCACGGTAAGAAAACCAAAAGCGATTATGTTGATTGGTGGAAATACCAACAGTGCTGAAGCTGGAGAGGTTTGGCATTTATTCGATTCTAAAGTGGGAATGCCAATCACGAAAGTAGATATGGACAACGCTGGAAGAATTAGCTGGAGCGACTACAACACCCTGATCCTAGTTTCAGGTTCTTATAATTCTTTAGGCGAAAGTACGCTGGACAGAATCAAGCTTTGGGTAAGAGAAGGCGGAACACTGATTACCATTAAAGGAGCCACCAGTTGGGCCATAGGAGCAAAATGGGTGAATGAAAAATATGCTGCGCGAAGCGAACAAGAAACGCCAGACCGTATGGATTATGTGACTTCACGTGATTTCTTTGGTGCCCGTTCTGTGGGTGGTTCAATGTACATGACGGATATTGACATTAGCCATCCAATTGGCTTTGGATATACAAGCCGTGAATTACCAGTATATAGAAACCATACTACTTTAATTCAGCCGAGTTCAAGCCCGACCAATACGGTGGTGAAATACACTGAAAACCCGCTATTAAGTGGTTATGTAAACAAAGCTAATTTGAAAGATATTGGCGGAACAGCCTCATTGATTGCTACCGGAATGGGTAGGGGCAATGTGGTAATGTTTGTAGATAATCCGAATTTCCGTGGCATGTGGTACGGCACCAACAGACTATTATTTAATGCGGTGTTCTTCGGGAATTATTAATAGGTCTTATGTAAACCGTTAATCGGTTTCAGTAATGTATAGAATAACAAAGCTCACGGTTTAAACCGTGAGCTTTGTTGTGAGAATGACTTTGTGCAATGGTTTTAACCATTTTGGCAGCAACCGTTTGTTTTCCTTCCGCAGGGTACGAAGGGTCTTAAACATAAATGTTGGAGATAAGCTTTGTGATCCCAGGGACAGAGTTCTTGATGAATAGTAGTCACAGGTTCTGCCAAAGGCAGATAAATCGGAGAACCTACGACAGTGGGGTGCAACGGTCTGGCTATGCGCTTGTGTGATTCAATGAACCGCCAAGTACGAGACCTCCCGAGGCTTCGGGGCTTACAGCATGACTTGGCTTCTTGAGAATCCTGTTTTTAGTTGACTTTTCCATAAGATTATAGTCAACCTATTTCAGGACGATACACTGTTGTAGAGCGTATTTAATTTGTTTACCTATTTGAAAACATACCTATACCCTACATTTATCATTAAACCATTAGAATAAATTGGGTTTCCAACGATTTTATCCGCTGATGCACCTGTTCCAACGCCTCCTATTTCAATGAAGTAATTTGCTGATTGATGCATAAAGAATTCAAACCCAAATAATCCGTAACCTCCGAGAACAGTACTTTCTGATGAAAACTCACTAGATGGAAGCAACAATGTGAGCCCTCCTTCACTATACAACCGAATGAATTCACCGATTTTACCTGCCACACCAATAATCCCTAGTGACATGCTGGAATATGGAGTCCAAGTAGTAATATTGGTGTTATTTATATGTTCATTGAACAATAAGTTTGCTCTTACTCGCAAGGCGACTTTCTTTTGAGCAAAATATGGACTTGTCATGTTTACACCTAACCCGAAGTCCTGTTGATTTTGCTTTATGTGAAATCCTAATCCCCAATTTGAGTTTATTTCTTCTGTTTCTTGTGCGTAAGTACTTGATGATATCCCACAAATTAGAATACAAATAAGTAAAACTGTGTTTTTCATATTATTTAATATGTGTTTAATTACTATCTATGTTCTTCAACGGTTTGGCTATGCAAAGAATCCCGACTCGCCTTTGCGAAGCTTGTCCCATCCCTAAAGCTAAAGCGACTAGCGGTCAGCGGAACAAGGAGGGTATTGCCTTTAGGTTTTTTTTAGCACGTTTTTATTTAATAATTGCTTTTTCAACCATTAGATTTTGCTCTTTACTTTGAACGTGTTTCGAATCAATAAGTAATTTGCTCTCTCTTAAGGATGGGAAAATCCTTTTTGCTCTTTTGAGCATTTTTTTACCAGGAAAAATAACATCATGCTGGGCAGCAAAAATTGTAATTGGCGTTTTGATATTGGCCGCCTTCTTTGAATCAATTACTGGTACTGGCGTGAAGTCCATGTCAAACTCCAAAAACACTTTTGATAGATATTTTATAGCAAATTCATCCCTATCAGTGAATACTTCAGCTAAAAACTTCTCAACGTATTTTGTTTTTTTAGTCTTTATGTACCGTTTCATCGGGATGAAGATTTTGAACAGAGCTTTTAAAGGATTGCCATTCACTATGTATGCTGGTGCAGACAAATAGACCTTCGATATCCTACTTTCATCGTATTCTAGAGTTTTGAGTATCACCAAGCCACCAAAAGAAAAGCCTGCCATTGATACGCTATCAATTTTCAAGTCATCAATGAGTTCATTCATCCATTTCCCATAGGAATTGTCTTTCATGCTTAATCGAGTTTCGGCACTTTTATTTGGTTGAGCCAAAACATCAACCGCATATACACGATGAGTTTTGTACAGGTTTGGATAGGTTTCTAAAGCTATTGGTGCACAGCCATTTGAACCATGAACCAGTATAATTGGTGGTTTGGATGTATCCCCAGTTGCAATGATATTTGTTTCTCCAAAAGAAGTATTTACCCTTAAGTAGTCATACTCAACGTCTAGTTCTTTAAGCTTCTTATCGTATAGACGAAGTATGTCCCGTTTACCTTCTTCTGATTTGAAAAGTGATTTCATTTATTTTTCTATTCTGCTACGGAGGTTAGTATATAAAGCGTAGTATGATTTCAAGTAAGTGTTACCCTATGTTTTTAGGAATTGAGTTTAATCTTTGGGGCTAAGAGCTTCGAGTAATTGAGCATCTACCCAGAATATGTCTCCTGTATCACCTTCATAACCTCTCAGTCTTGTTGGTCTTATGACTAACAAAGTATGTCTTAGAGATATTCTCTTGTTGGTGATAACACCAGCAATAGGTAAGGGGCTAACCTCTATCTCAAAGACTTTTTTTACACTTTGCTCTGAGGATCCAATTACATTGAGTTTTCCATTTTTAATACCAATTAAATCCGACTCCAAAGGAGAGCATTACAACTTCCCGATCTTTGTTGTCGCTCAAATTTGCCCAACCCATCTGAAGTTGCGTTTGAAGGTCTAGTACAAAGCGTTTCTTTTGTATTAATTCGTAGCCTGTACTAAAGGCTACTGCTCCACCAAAATTCCAATCTTCATCTTCAATGTTGTCTTCATAGAAGGCCGGAAAATCCATCGCTAGACCCGCACCAGCATTTATCCACCATTTGTCTTTTACCCAGTATTGGACAGATGGCATTAATGCATCAAAACTTCGGTCTTTGCCTTCGTATTCGTATCCCATTCCAGCATATGCTCCTAGAATAGCTAGGCGATCATTGACCATCCAACCCACTTTCAAATTAGGAAAACTCCCACCAGCTTGACTTTCATCAAAAGGTACAGCTTGATCGCTGTCAGATATACTGATGGCACCACCGCCAACTCCAAAACCAATGACAAATCCTTTTCTTTCAAGTGGGTTGGTCTCATTTTGACCATAGGAGAGAAGTGCACAAAATGTAAATATGATAATTAATATGTTTTTCATCTTTTTATAATTAAATGTGATTAATAAACTGGGGACTTATATCCTTTCTAAGCTTATGGCTTAAAAACTCATCCCGATGTAAATGTTCGGCTCAAAAAGAAAGTAGTTTTTCCACTTATCATCTATTACCTTAAATGCTTCGGGAGCATTGTTATCAAACATCCAGTGGTTAACATGTATTTGAGGCTCAATAAAAAAGCGTTTTTTCTTGCCAAATGCGATATGATAACCGACATGATATGAATTATAGAGCTTAAAATCATTTCCGATTTTGTTACCCTCTAGATCCATGTAGGTTTGAAATTGTGGTAACACTTCAACAGCTGCGAATAGTCCTTTCCATAACATACGTTGGTATGTAAATCCTATTCCTCTTTCTCGCACATGTCCTGGATAGAATTCACTTTCTGTATCTAACTTATCCAAAAGGCCATCCCAATATTGGATGCCCATAGGTTGAAACAATCTCCAGGTGGCAAGCTTCAATCCTATGATGTTCTTATTATCCAGATTACGCTTTACGTGAAGCTCTATCATTTGTGTACTTGTCCGATCATTCCACCCTCCTCCGATAGGATCTGTAAGAATAAAATAAGGTGTACTTACCCTCCACTTATGGGTTACTTCAGTTTTTTCTTCTCCTTCTTCCTGTGATTGTTTTTGAGCAAAAGCACCAAATGTGCTAAAGAATAAAAGAATGATTAATATGTTTTTCATTTTTCTTGATTTTTAAAGTGATTATGTGACTGGGAAATGATTTCTGATCTTATCGCTTAAAAATTCATTCCGCTGCAAATATTTGGCTCAAAAAAGGAGGTAGTTTTTCCTTCTATCGTCCATCTTTGAATCTATCAGGAGCATTGTTGCCTAAAAATTCAATGCTGACAATGAGCCTGTGGTTATATGAAAATTTGTTCTAGTTTACCCTAAAATTTATACCCTATTCGCAAATGCATATTTAATTCTAAACCGCTTTCGTCTTCTAAATAACCTGCACGTTCTGCAAATGTGTAACTGTACCCTACACCAATTCCTGCTTCATAATTAAAATGATCGCCTAAATTTCTTCTAATTCCCCAAGTAGGTATTATGGCGAAATCACTTACTATAGGTGCATCGTCAGTATTGAACAGCGCCAATTCCGGATGATAACTAGTTTTTATCGCAATAAAATTGCCGCTATTTCCATCAGTTCGTTGAGAGTTTTCTGAACGTTTTTTGAGGTTATAATAGAATCTTGGTTCAACAACTATGACGGGTGTGAGAATTAATGGAGAATCATAATCATCATAATAAGTGGTTTCCCAAATACCAAAATCAAAACCAATCTCTGTTCTTAATGCTATGGAGTTTGACAGTTTTGCTTCATTGTATGCCCAGATTCCTAAAACTCCAGCTTGTACTCCGAATGTTGATTTTTCAACGCTTGTGTTTTGAGCTTTGGCGATTAATGTTAATACGCACAAAGACAGGATTAATAATGCTTTTTTCATGTTTTCAATATTTTGAGTTTCACAAAGTCCTTTCGCTTACTGTTAGACCGTTTAGCATAAGAGAAGGAAATATCATCCAATGCATATTTACATTTTGACCGGATTGATAATTCAAAGATGGGCTGGAAAGCAAAGTGAATCGTTCTGAAATGTAATTCAGTACTTAATAGTGAGATTCGAAACTTTTTAAACAGGCTTAAATTTGGGGAGAAAGCACCATTTGGTATTAAGTCTTAGTTGTAATTAAGCCATATTAGTTTTTGGCTCGTTTTGTAAAAGTTTCTTAGTAAAGCGGTTTGTATAAAACCTTAGAATATAAGGTAGTATTTGAGAGGCAACAAAGTGAGAAATGGTAGATCCTTAGTCTAATGGAGTATTCTTTCTTTTTACGATTCGATTAATAATAAACATCAATCCAATCGTCAAAATCATTAATGAAATCACTACAGCTCCTAAGGTGGAAAAATTATTTATCATTCCATCATCAGACTGGAATACTATCCATCCAGCTAATATGGCTGCTGCACCTGCAACCGCCAATTGCATTGCTGCATCAACAGCCATATATGCACCTCGATCTTCTACTTCAGGAACCACTGTCCCAATAGCTGAAGATGAAATACTTCGAGCGTTAATTCCTATAAAAAGGAAGGTATGAACGATGGCAACTGTCCAAAAAGGGTTTATTTCCAAGTTTGTAAAAACTCCAACCGTCAAAATTGTAATAACTGTTCCAACTACAAAAATTTTGAGTGTTCCATATTTATCTGTTAATCGACCAATAAGAGGAGAGAACACGAAAGTCGAAACCCCTGCGATTCCATATAGTAAGGGAAGGTCATCAAGACCTACTCCAAGATTGTTAATGCAAAAAGCAGCGCTAAAAGTCATTAAAATTACATCACCTGCTACTAAGAGCGTATTATTAAAAAACACAATTAGATAATTTCTGTTGCTGATTATTTTTAATGAATGAAGCAAAGGGTTGACTTTAACCGGTTTTTGTAGATGCTCATTTACTGGATTTATTTTCCAAATGACTAGAAATATGGCAATGATTCCGATAGTTAAAATCAGCCCAAAAGCTAAATGCCAATCCCACTCAGAAGCCAAGTAAAGAGCAAGTGGTAAACCCAAAATTTGACTCCCTGCAGAAGCCATCTGTAGAATTCCAAAAGCCCTCCCTCTTTTAGTTGTTTCAAATAGATCAGCTATGATGGCAAAGCAAATAGGGCCTACAACACCACCAAATGTCCCGGTAATAATCCGAGCAACAATCAATACATTATAGCTAGGTGCACTAGCACAAAATAAAACGCCCAGTAAAAAACCCGAGTAAAAGAATAGCAGTAGTTTTTTTCGATCAAATTTATCAGCATAGCCCGATAATAATATGGCAGTTATTCCTGCACTAATAGGATATGCTGAGGCAAGTAAGCCAAACTGTTTGGTAGTGATTTTCAGTTCAGGAAGAAGTATAGCGGACAAGGCAGAGGTTAACATGTAGTCCAAAACAATAGTCAATAAAACTAACGCAATGATGGTGACTAAAAGAAATTGATACCGGGAGAGTTTGGGTTTAGTCTCAACAGTCATTTTGATCTATTTTTTATGCGACTTTACCCATGTTTTTGGAGTCATTCCTTCCATCTTTTTAAAAAAAGCATTGAATACTGTTTTGGAGTTAAAGCCACTGTCATAAGCTAAACCTAAGAGTGTTAGGTTACTGTTATTTGGGTTGAGTGCTTTTTCTTTAAAAGCGATTAATCGGTACGCGTTAATGTATTCGTTGAAATTCTTACCTATTTGTTCATTGAGTAACCACGATAATTTATTTGGCTGCATATCCAATTTTTCTGCTAATAGCCTTAGCGAAATTGCTGGGTCTAAATAGACCTGATCTTCTTTCATTAGCTGATCTAATTGCTCTAAATAGTTTTCTATTTCTTTTTCGTTTAATAAGGAGGGATTAACGAAAGTGGTTTGAGCTATGTTTATAGGCTCAAGAATATGTTTGTTTTTTATAGATGGTGGAAAATTCATTTGGGCATAAATTTCTTTAAACCGAGTATGATCCCGCAGGTTATCCCAGACCCAAAAAATCTTCAAGGTTGCCATTATTGTCGAACGTTCTTCGTAAGCTTTGTCTAACCAGTAAATGGCTTCATCAGGCATATTTAAAAGTGAGTATAAAACTGCCGGATCAGAAGAATCAACATATTTCGATTTTTTTAGGACAGCTAAAACCTCTTCTTTTTTACCCATTAGTATTTTCACTACCAATAAATCTAAGTTGGCAAGTCCTAGACCTCCAATAAGTTCGAGTGCTCCATTAATGTCAATTAATGCCTCCTTATAGTTTCCTAAATACGCCTGAACCAACCCCCGAAAACGAAGAGCCTCTGCATAATTAGGGTCTATTTCCAAGGCTTTATTAAATGCAATTATAGACTTCTCAAAACGCCTTGCAAAATAATAGGTCAAGCCCAATTGCCAATGAGTATGAACATGAAGGGGATCTGTTTCGGTCTCCATTTTGGCTACTTCAATTGCTCGTTCAAAATCTTCTTTGATAAATATATAGTAGTAGGTTATGAATTCATTTTGGTCAGATTGTCCATATTTTATAGCCTTGTCGTATTCTATAAGGGCAGCTTCCCAATTCCAAGCCGAGAACAGTTCAATATAAGCAAGCACCATATGTGCCTTTGCATTTTCTACATTTAATTCGATGGCTTTATTAGCTGCATTTCTTGCTAAGTCATTCCCTTCTTCATTGGGTAATATATTGAGGGCTGCAGCGTGAATATATGTTTCCCCCAAGAATGCATATGCCTCTGCATAATTTGGGTCAACTTTAATTGCAGCTTTGAAGAATTTCATCGCATTTTTAATGTCTTCAAAGTCTTTCCGCTTTAAATGATAACTTCCTTTCAACCATAGATCATATGCTTTGACGTTATGAGTTTGGCTAGTATTGAGAGAAGATGGGATTTCGATATGTCCAAAATTTTCACGAATCTGGTCGGCAAGAAGTATGCTGATTTCATCTTGCAAGACGAAAATATCTTCCAACTCCCGATCGAAATTTTTTGACCAGAAGTGAGTACCGTCATCAGTACTGATCAACTGCGCTGTAATACGAACCCTGTTTTTGGCTTTCCTAACACTCCCTTCCAAAACAGTACTGACTCCTAACTGACCACCAATGGTTCGTACATCTATATTTTTATTCTTAAATGCAAAAGAGGATGTGCGAGCAATGACTTTCAAACCCTTTACGGTGGTGAGGGCATTGATTATTTCTTCCGTAATGCCATCGCTGAAGTATTCGTTCTCAGGGTCGGCACTCATATTCACAAAAGGGAGAACCACAATGGACTTGTTGGATGATGATATGAGTAGATGGTTGCTCATTTTCTACTCCACTAAATTAGGGCTTCTATTAAGAGATGTTGAAATTTTAATGATTTTTCTTTTAGTTGGTTACAACGTTATGTTTACGCCACGTTTGTGACGCATATATCTCATGTAATTTATCAAAACTTCCTTATAGCATCCAAATCAGTCGCTATAAGGAAGTTTATTGAAGGTCACCTTTGTCTAAAGGTGATTTTCCCCCAGCCTTTATGAGTAATATGTGTATCTCCTGAGCCTTCGGGGTCACTGGTTTGGCTTGAATTGTGACCTAAAAATCTGTTTCTTCTTCATTGTAGGACTGCTGATGAACTCCTAAATTATAAACCGTTAAAACGGTTGTGAGAGCAAGCCCCAAAAACAAAGCCCACGGTGTAAATCGTGGGCTTTGTTATAAATGTCTTTGTGGAATGGGTTAACCATTTAAACTGGTAAGTAGTTATTGCTGAACGTTTAATGTAAAATGCGTTTTAATGCATTTTTACATAGTGTTGTAGCCAGTTTTTATTTTTCATTATCAATTACAGTCGGATTCAATACATCTTCCAAATTCCCTTTAGCCAATAAGTCTGTAATTGTTCTTTCAATACAATCTCTTGTCATTTCTTTTACGAACAAGTCTGGGGGAACTTGGTAAATCCCATTCGAGTTTTCACCACTCACCATATCCAACTTAATCGAAGTCTCCAGAAATTTATATGTCCACACATTGATTCCATAGTGCCTTCCATCAGGTAAGTCCACGTGAACATTAGCAAACTCGTTGTCAGTGTCCCAATTCCCTGGGTCAACTTCTTCAAATTCTAACCAAAGCTTAAATTTCGACATTTGCTAATCTTTTAGAAATTTCAAAATCGTTGAATTTCCAATAATTTAAAGTTCCTTTATGTAAATCAATTGACTTTGTTAACCTTTCATTTATTAGAAATAATAATTCTTCGGTTTCTACATTGTTGTTTTTATTAAAAATGTCATTTGTGCTATCAATTATCATTTCCATTAAAGATTCCTTTTCTTTATCAGTTGTCTCTGGTTTGTCGTATTCTTCAATAAATTCTGCTACACGATTTGAATCAGCAATTTCATATTCCCAATCCTGCATTGATTCATCAAACTTTAGGCTTAGTTTTTTTGCTAAACTTTTTCTTGCCTTTTGGTCTGGTATAAATTGACAGTGATTTTTCATTTTTTTAATTGGCTACAACGGTTTGGCTATGCGCAGTGCGGGATTGAAAAGCAGTAGTTTTCAATCGAGCACAGTGGTAAGCCAAAGCTGTGATTTGATTTTAAGTTATACATTTTCAAAAGCAAAGCTCAGCTTTGGCGGGGAAGGAGATGCAGTCTCGATACCACCATCAACCGCATTGCGTATAGGTTATGTTGTAGCACGTCTAATTTAAAATTAATGTAACCCCGATAGTTGAGACAATTAATATCACTATGGCTAACGCGCAACCATTCCCCAGCTTTGAAGGTGGTTTAGCATTCGGGTCAGGAGAAATTTTACTCATAGCTTCAAAATTTGAAATTGTGATTTTCGGTTCAGCAAAATCAAATTCTTTAGTCTCTAGTTCTGAATATTCGTGGCCAATTCCGAATCCCATTTTGTAGGTTTTGTATTCACCTTCAAAAACAGCATAGACATTATCCCCTTCATCATCACTATCAGAAACATATAAAAGTACTCGCTTACCAAGTTTTTCATCAGGTAGTTTGTCCTCTTTTTCGATTGTCCAAAACCCCAAGACTTTAGCAGAGTAATCTTGAATTTCAGCATAGTTCAAGTAATTCACGAAATACTTGAATCTCTCAAAATCAGGACTATTTGTAAAACTTAGTAAGTACTGATTTTCATTAGTGTTTGATTTGAAGGTTTTAATATCCTTTACAAACTCTGTGTTTGAATAAAGGTCTGCCATTGATTGAACCGCATTTAGAAAGTCTTTTTCACTTGGGCCAATTACTAAAATATATTTTCCGAAATGCATTATTTAAGTTTAGGTGATGTGCTACAACGGTTAGTATATGGCAAGTAGGGCAGAAGAAGCGATAATCTTTCAAGTTTGCACTGAGCCAAAACGTTGTATTTTGTTTTTAATTTATTCATTCTTAAAAGCCAAATCAACGATTTGGCGGTGTTTGTAAAAAGTACCAAACTTCCCTAACCCACCGAACGCCCTATTGGCTATATACAGTGTTGTGGTGTCGTTTTTTATTTCCAAAATTGCCACCATTTATTTTCTTTTTTGGTGTCTTCTTCAATCCAATCACCATTTTCTCCCTTAGTCCATTTTTTATCTATTCCGTCAAGTGTAATTTCAGCACCTTGACCATTATCAATGTGTTCTATCAAGTCTTCAGCAAACCAAAATGATGCGTTTAAATCGTCAAAATGTACATTTATCGCAACATCTTTTGTCAATGTTCCAATAACTTCAAAGTCCATAATTGAGGGAGTTGATTGCCCATAAACTTCACCTTCTTTATCTGCAAGTCCTTTGTTCTCTGTTTCTGTTGTTCGTTTAATCCGAACCCTATTTCCAAAAGTGCTAAACATTTCTTTTTTCTTTGATATCAATCCACAAGTCTCTCATATTAGGAGTCACTTTCCAACAATCAGAAATGCTTTGTCCAAAGCAACTCCAATAGAAAATAGTGTATTCGTGAATTTCAAAATCTTCAATAATTTTTAGTCTTAGACGATTCCAATTTTTATCATATTCGTTTGGGTCTTCAATATCGGTCAATGCTTGGATTAGCATTTCCATTAGACTAAACTTTTTGTCTTCGTCTGTTTGCTCGTTATAATGTTGAAAGTAGTTTTCTATTTCTTTCGATTCAGCAATTTCATAAGGCCAATCTTGCATCCAATCAGCATATGGATAATCGTATTTAGCAACCAATTCTTTGATTGCCTTTTCTGTCCCGCACCTGAATTTTGGTTCTTTTACCTTCATTTTTTTAATGCACCACAACGTTATGTATCAGTCACGTTTGTGGCGTATAGCCATAAATATATTGAATTTTTTGCCTGTTATACCTTATATATTAGGTATAACAGGCACTCTTAGTTTTTTTATTTAAATATCTAACTCGTCTAAAGGAGACTTAATTCGCTTCCATCCAATGTGTGTAATATGCGTGTATATTTCTGTCGTCTGGCTAGAGTTATGGCCTAAGAGTACTTGTATGTATCTCAAATCAACTCCCTTTTCTAAAAGATGGGTGGCAAAGCTATGTCTTAATGAATGTAGCGTGATTTTTTTCTTAATACCCGATTTAAATAAAGCCTTTTTAAAAACTTTTCTTAGGCTAGCCGTACTGTAAATCCCCCCATTTTGACCTTCGAACAAATACTCTTTTGGGCGATACTCTTTAAAGTAATCACGCAATGCTGTAAGTGCCTTTTCAGATAAAATTGTTACCCTATCTTTTTTCCCTTTACCGCCTCGAATGAAAACTCGCATCTGCTCTCCATCAATATCTGATATTCTCAAGTTAATTAATTCACCTGCTCTTAAACCGGAACTATACACTATTAAGAGCATGACCTTATGCTTTAAATTCCTTACAGTTTTAAGCAAAACGAGTACTTCCTTTTCAGTAAGTACTTTTGGTAATTTAAATTCCTTAATAGGCCGATCAATATGATAAAATCCCTTTTCTCGCCCCAATACTTTCTCGAAATAGAACTTGATTGCGTTGATATATTGGTTTTGACTGCTGACTGAAACCTTTTTGGTATTCACTAAATAGGTCTGAAATTTGGCAACATGCTCATCGTTTAATAATTCTGGTTCGATATCAGAGAAATAATTCAAAAACTGTTCAAAAAGAGAAACGTATGTTTTGATCGTATTTGGGCTGTACCTTCTACGTTCAAGCTGGTCTTTGTACTCTTTTGGGAGTTTTATACTTTTATTTCTAATTGTGTGACTAGAGGCGAGATCTTCTTCAATGTTGAATGCTAGTTTGATCTTAGCTTCATTAGCCGAGGAGTATTTAAAGAGCCAAAGTCTTAGTTTTGAATCCCAACGACCGTTCAGTTTTTTTGCTTTATCGATAAGTGATTGATCATATGGAATTGCTAAACCAATAAATTGCTCACCCTTGGTCGATATGGCTTCTAACTTTAACAATTCTTATTGTCTTTAATTAAAGATAGAAAAAAAAGTATCTTTTCTGCTAAATCACACCCAAAAACCAGCTCCTTCCTGATTGTAAAACTACTGCTGAACTCAAAAAACATAAACCGTTAAAACGGTTCTTTCAATTCATCTTTACCATAGCCCACGGTTTAAACCGTGGGCTATGGAATATTAATGTTGTTTGGTAATGGTTTTAACCATTTTCTCACTCTTGTCAGCGACAGTGGATTAGGAATTACTCAATCCGTATTTTTTCATAAAATCATCGAACTCTTGCTGAAAGGTTTTCTTTATAAGGTGTTGCTTTTGATTCTTTATGTATTCAAAAACCTTTTCAACTACCGACTCGGAAACAGAATAAGCCGCATATCCAGTTTGCCATGAAAATTTCTCGGACATCAGATTGTTCTGATTAACGAAATGAGAAGAACTCCCTTTTAATTGTTTGATGACTTCAGTTATTGATTTTTGTGGGTTTAGAAGAAATAGGCAATGAATATGGTCTGGCATACCATTGATAATTCTGACAGGGCATCCTTGTTCTCGCAGTTGAGTAGAAATAAATTGATAAACCTTTTGCTCTATGTTATCCTTTAGGAGCGGAGCCCTCTCTTTAGTTGCCCAAATGGCATGAACCCATATTTTATTGAAGGAATGTGACATGGTGTTTCTTTTATAATTACCAATATAAACCGTTAAAACGGTTCTGTCAATTCATCCGATTATCATAGCCCACGGTTTAAACCGTGGGCTATATGCAGGAAAAATTTTGTGTAATGGTTTTAACCATTTACCAAATTCGTTACTCTGATGTTTTGGTAGATTCTTCCTTTTCCTTCCACCTCGTGTTTTTCCATTCTTTTTGTTGAGCCGCGTTGAGGAAAGTCCATGCTACAATGCGGCTACTTTTGTTGCCTTGGCCCATCGGAATGGTTTTTACTTCAACTGCTTCTGCTTTTTCTAAAGATTCTAGAATTACAGCAAGGTTCGAAGACTTTGAAACTAAACTAGAGAACCAAAAACAGGAGGCGCCAAAGTTTTTGCTTTCGCGAATCATGGTTTGAATAAACTTTCGTTCTCCGCCATCACACCAGAGTTCCTTGCTTCTTCCGCCAAAGTTCAACACAGGGTCGGCTACTTTTTTCTTGGCAAGGTTATTCACCTTTCGCGAAGCACTTTCTTGGGCTTCATCTGGAGAACGGTGGAAGGGAGGGTTGCATATGGTAAGGTCAACTCGGTCTTCTTTTCTCAAAATACCGTAGAAAATATCCTTTGGCTCGGGCTGTCTTCTTAATTCTATTTTCCCCACCAAGTTGTGGTTCTGATCTATAATGGCCTGTGCCGATTTGATCGAAACCGAATCAATATCAGTGCCGATAAAAGACCATCCATATTCTTGCAAGCCAATGATCGGGTAAACGCAATTGGCGCCAACCCCCACATCGATACATGTTACTTTATCACCCGTTGGTATTTTTCCATAATTGCTCGCGCAAAGTACATCGGCCATGTGGTGGATGTAATCGGCCCTTCCTGGAATTGGCGGACATAAATAGTCTTCAGGAATATCCCAGAATTCTAATTTATAATGATGCTTTAATAAAGCCGTATTCAGTGTCTTTACCGCTGCTGGGTTGGCAAAATCAATAGAGTCATCGCCATACTTATTGGGTTGAACAAAGGCGCCTAATTCAGGGGTTCCTTTAACAAGCTGAGGTAGGTCATATCTGCCTCTGTGCTTATTTCTAGGGTGAAGTTTTGGCTTGGCTGCCGGAGCACTGTCTTTACTCGATTTTTTATTGGCTGTTTTTCTATCTCTTCTTTCGGACATGTCCATATGGGTTTATCAAAGGCAAAGGTACGGTTCAAAACCGTAAAAGCACCTATTCTGAGGTAAATGGAGAATATCATGCGCATTTCGCCTCAAAGCGAATTGCACGATTTCTGTATTACTTAGTAATGTTAACCGAGCTTAAAGACAATCCTTAAATCCATATAGGAGTTGACCGCTTTGCCCTCTTTTATTCCAGGGTTCCAATTCTCGGGAATTTGAGCCACTCGCAGGGCTTCTCTGGCTAAATACATATTGAATTCACTGTTTTGAACTTCCACTTTAGCCACCTTGCCACTGCTTAGAATAGTTAATCTAAGCTTTACTTCTCCTTGTGCTCCACTTCTGCGGGCTTCTACTGGATACTTTAAATTTTGCATTAGGTGTTTGTTCCATCCATCTTCTCCTGTTTTATAACTTGGATGGGTGTCAAGGTCATCCATTTCATAAATTCTGATGTCAGGCGATAAAATACTTTCCTTGCTAATCAAAACCCCATCCATATCATAGAGGTCGATAAAAGTATGGCCATTTCTGAGGTCTTCAGAGGTCCATTTATCTACCTTAACATTCTTTTTATACGTTCCTGTGATTCGAATTGAGTCGTTAAGATCTAGAGCGTAATAATCACCCTCTTTTTTCTTCTTTTCCAGATTTACACGCTCTAATAATGTCCCGTCTTTCAAATATTTATGAATAGAACTGTTTTTTTCAATGGTAGTCGTCACATCATAGCGAAATACTGAAGCATCGTTTTTGGTAACCTTCTTATCCTTTTGGTTGAAGTAGACAGTATCAACTTCTTGAGCAAAGGCACTGAAGCAAAGGAGAAGAGAGAGTAAACTGAGTGTAGCTCGAATCATTTGAAAGGCTTTAAATTTTCGCTCTAAATGTAATAGCCTAATCAAATTATTCAAAGT
This sequence comes from Roseivirga sp., assembly GCF_034669765.1. GTDB lineage: Bacteria > Bacteroidota > Bacteroidia > Cytophagales > Cyclobacteriaceae > Roseivirga. Next base: position 259,366 of record NZ_JAXMOQ010000004.1, on the reverse strand, counting down.
TTAATTACTCCATTTCGAATAATAAGTTTTGATGCGCAGCACTCAGCTCACGATGTGCTTTTGAATTCTGTTGTTTTTGTGCCAAGGCAATCCCTTGAGTGTAAATACTTAAGGCTTTTTCATCTTCCATTAAGTCGATGTACACCTGGGCTGCATGGTAATAAGTGGGAAGGTAGTCAGGAAATTCTAGCAGCAGCTTGTCAAAATATTCTTTGGCTTTTTCGGGCGATTCCGTTAAATATTCGTTGGCCAAGGCGTACCAGTTAAAAGGGTCGTTGGGTTCTTCCGCTGTAAACTTTTTTAACATACTCAATCTCTGTTCGTTCATCGTTTACATTGATTTTTATTTACTTCATTATTGACTATCTTCGGGGCAAATTTAAGGTTTAAACCTTCTTTTTACATCGTTTTCCTCAGAATAAAGGGCTTTTTCACTAAAAGTTGAACACAAGGCCAAGCGAGGGGTTTATTAAAGAAAATCATTTTACAAAAAATCATAAAGCAAGCATGAATATACTCGTTTGTATCACCCACGTACCTGATACTACTTCGCGCATCGCTTTCACAGAAAACAATACCAAATTCGATAAGAATGGTGTGCAATTTATCATCGGTCCATACGATGATTACGCATTGGCCAGAGCGGTAGAGTTGAAGGAAGCGAATGGAGGTAAAGTAACCGTTTTAAATGTTGGAGAAGCTGAAACTGAACCAACTTTGAGAAAAGCATTGGCCATTGGAGCTGATGAAGCCATTAGAGTAAATGCATTTCCTTCTGATTCTTATTTTGTTGCCAGACAAATTGCTGATGTAGCAAAACAAGGTGAATATGATTTGATTTTGATGGGGCGCGAGTCGATCGACTTTAACGGTGGCATGGTACACGGTATGGTGGGCGAAATGCTTGGCTTGCCTTCATTCTCTCCAGTAATGGTGTTGGAAGTGGAAGGTAGCGCTGCAAAAATCACCCGTGAAATCGAAGGCGGTAAAGAGATATTGGAAGTGAATTTGCCTTTCGTGGCAGGTTGTCAAGAGCCTATCGCTGAATGGAAAATCCCTAACATGAGAGGTATTATGTCGGCCAGAACGAAGCCATTGAATGTGGTGGAACCTACGGACAACACAAAACTTACTGAGATTGCTCAATACGAATTGCCTGCACCAAAAGGAGCGGTAAAAATGATTGATGCCAATAATGTGGAAGAGTTGGTGAACCTACTCAAGAACGAAGCGAAAGTAATTTAAATCTCCAAAAGCACAGAACATGTCAGTTTTAGTATTTATAGAAACAGAAGACGGAAAGATTAAGAAATCCTCAAGAGAGGCCCTTTCATATGGAGCTGCAATTGGGGAGGTTACGGCCATTGCTTTAGGTTCAATATCGAACGAAGAATTGGCTTCAGCAGGAGCTAACGGTGCCACTAAGGTATTGCATGCCGCTGATGAAAAGCTTAACGCTGGTTTGATTCAGCCTTATACAGCAGTGATTGCCAAAGCATTTGAAAGCACTGGTGCAGAAGTATTGGTTACTGCGAAGTCATCTTTAGCAGATGCAGTAGTAGGTAGAATTTCAGTGAAATTGGGAGCCGCCTTGGCTTCGAATGTATCTGAATTACCGAAAACAGATAACGGTTTCGTAGTGAAGCAAAGCATTTACACAGGTAAGGCTTTTGTAAACACTAGTTTAACTACCGATAAGAAAATATTGGCCATCAAGAAAAATGCTATTGAGCTAAAAACAGATGGGGCTGCGGCTTCAGTGGAGGCTTTTGAAGTAGCTTTAGACGATGCTCTTTTTGGTGCAAAAATCACTTCTTCTGAAAAAGCAGAAGGCGATGTATTACTACCAGAAGCAGATATCGTAGTATCTGGTGGTCGTGGATTGAAAGGTCCAGAAAACTGGGGCATTATTGAAGACTTGGCCAAAACGCTAGGTGCAGCCACAGGCTGTTCAAAACCAGTTTCAGATATGGACTGGAGACCTCACCATGAGCACGTTGGTCAAACAGGTGTTAAAGTGAGCCCTTCATTGTATATCGCGGTGGGTATTTCTGGCGCTATCCAGCATTTGGCTGGTGTTAACTCTTCAAAATACATTGTTGTGATCAACAAAGACGAAGAAGCACCGTTTTTCAAAGCTGCTGATTATGGTATTGTTGGTGATGCTTTTGAAGTTTTACCTAAGTTGAACGAAGCCCTTAAAAAAGCTTTAGCCTAGTTTTCTACCATTTTGAAAAAAATAAAAATCGAAATCCTGGGGCTTTCCTCCAGTCAGTCGCAAACTTCTGGCTCCTTTGCCCTTGTGCTTGGTGAAGTAGAAGGCGAGAGAAGATTGCCCATTATTATCGGGATGTTCGAGGCCCAAGCCATTGCGCTGGAAATTGAAAAGATTGTTCCTAACCGTCCCATGACGCATGATTTATTTAAATCGTTTGCGAATGGCTTTGGCTTTAGTGTGAAACATATCATCATTTCCGATTTAAAAGAAGGCGTCTTTTTTGCTAAAATCGTTTGTAGCGATGGCATTAAAACCATCGATATTGATGCAAGACCCTCTGATGCCATTGCCATAGGAATTCGATTCGATGTTCCTTTCTATACTTACGAAACCGTGCTTTCCGAAGCAGGAATCATTTTAACCGATGAGGAAGAGGTAGCAGAGGACATGGAAGATATGGCGGTAACGGAAAAACCAAAGGGAGATCGATTGCAAGATTATTCCCTGGATAAGCTTCAGCAAATGCTGGATGAAGCCTTAGGTAATGAAGATTACGAAAAGGCAGCCAAAATCAGGGATGAAATGAATAAACGAAGCTAGAAGAAGATAAAGCCTTTCTGAATTAAATCAGAAGGGCTTTATTGTGTTTAATAAGTTCTGTTAACTTTAACGGATTGATCTTTAGAGTATTTCTTTCGAGATCGCAATGGAGTGGTTTTATAAGTCACTTTTTATTATCAGAAATTCACATGTGATCAGTTAACCATGGCCATTGTAAGAGGAATAATTGGATTGATAGTACTAATTGGGATTGCCTATTTACTATCGAGTAAAAGAAAGAAGGTTGATTGGAGACTGGTAGGAGTTGGCGTCATTATACAGTTGGTTATTGCGCTACTCATTTCAGAAGTAAGCTTTATCCAAAAGGCTTTCGATTATGTGAGTCAGGCTTTTGTTACCTTTTTGGGCTTTTCTCTTAATGGGGCCGAATTCCTTTATGGCGACTTGGCTAAAAATAGTGATGCTGTTGAAGGTGTAAACCACAGCTTAGGTTTTCTATTTGTTTTTCAAGCATTACCTACTGTAATCTTCTTTTCCGCGGTTACGGCAGGTCTTTATTACTTGGGAATCCTTCAAAAAATCGTGTATGGTTTTGCCTGGATTATGGCAAAAACTATGCGTTTATCAGGCGCAGAATCAATGTCTGCTGCTGGAAATATCTTTCTAGGTCAAACCGAAGCGCCTTTATTGGTGAAGCCATTTATCGGTAAAATGACCAACTCCGAATTACTCTGCTTGATGACAGGTGGAATGGCCACTATTGCTGGCTCAGTCTTGGGGGCTTATGTGTCCTTTTTAGGAGGTGGAGATCCCGTTCAACAAGCCAAGTTTGCTACTTATCTTTTGAGTGCTTCCATTATGAATGCCCCCGCGGCCATCGTAATGTCTAAAATATTCTTACCAGAGTTAGAACCAGAAAAAATTGATTCACGACTGAACGTGAACAAGGATCAGATTGGTGTCAATGTTATTGATGCACTGGCTGGTGGCGCATCGGATGGAATGAAATTGGCGATGAATATCGCTGCTATGTTGTTGGCTTTTATTGCAGTAATCTATTCCCTGAACTGGATTCTGGTTGATGGAATTGGTGCTTGGACAGGCTTAAACACTTACGTGGTTTCAAGTACCAATGGCGTATTTAGCGGTTTTAGTCTCGAATATATTTTGGGTCAGGTGTTTAGGGTGTTTGCCTTTATCATGGGTGTAGAATGGTCTGAAACCTTGCAAGTAGGGAGTTTAATTGGTCAGAAAACAGTGATCAATGAATTTGTAGCTTATTTAAGCTTGGCAGATATGAAAGCCGCTGGCGAACTGAGTGAGAAATCAATCCTTATAGCCACTTATGCCCTTTGTGGTTTTGCGAACTTCTCTTCAATCGCTATTCAAATTGGAGGTATTGGAGGTTTGGCACCAAATCGTCAGGGAGACCTATCGAGACTGGGAATTAAAGCACTAATGGCTGCGACACTCGCTACAATGATGACTGCCACAATAGCGGGCGCACTCTTTGGTTAATTTCAATTAATGAGATGAAAGAAACCTACCATGTTTTAGGTTTAATGTCGGGTACCTCTTTGGATGGACTGGATATGGCGTATTGCTCTTTTTGGAAAGAGAATGAACAATGGCGGTTTTCATTGAACAAATCCATTTGTATAGAATATACCCCTGATTTTCAAGAGAAACTTAAGTGCTCTATTGAGCTTTCTACTTTAGATTTATTGCTGCTCAATAATGAATTCGGGCAATGGATGGGAAAGCAGTCCAAGATTCTTATTGACCAAAACCAGCTTGATGTTGATTTTATTTCCAGTCATGGCCATACGGTTTTTCATCAGATAGACAAAGGACTCACCTACCAGATAGGAGCAGGACAAGAACTGGCCAATGCTGCTGGTCAAAAAGTGATTTGTGACTTCCGTACACTCGATGTGACGCTTGGCGGTCAAGGGGCACCTTTAGTGCCAATAGGTGACGAACTTCTTTTCTCTGATTATGATTTCTGCTTGAATCTGGGCGGCATTTCAAATGCTTCGTTCCGAATAGAGGGAACCAGGAAAGCTTTTGATATTTCACCAGCCAATATGCTGTTGAGCTATATCTTAAAATCAACTGGGAAGCCTTTTGATGACGGGGGCGAAATGGCACGTTCAGGCAAATTGGTTCAGCCATTATTAAATCAACTGAACGCATTGGTCTTTTATCAACAAGCTTTCCCTAAATCTTTGGGTTTTGAATGGTTCAGAGATGAAATGATGCCTTTGATTGACAGTTCGGAGGCTAGTATTGATGATCAATTGCATACAGCGGTACATCATATCGCTTTTCAAATTAGTGAAAGCCAGAAGCCTTATGCAACGGCTGATGCCAAGATGTTGGTGACCGGGGGAGGGGCAAAGAATCTATTTCTGGTGGAGACGATTCAGCACTATTTGGGTAGTTCAATTGAAGTGGTAATTCCTGAAACCTCAGTAATCGATTTTAAAGAAGCCATCGTCTTTGCTTTTATGGGTGTGTTGAGAAGCGAAAATATAACCAATTGCCTTAGTTCAGTGACTGGGGCCTCAAAGGATTCATCTTCAGGAGTGCTTTACCAACCTTGGTAATTTTCCTCAAGCTTACTTTCCGAAGGTTTTAATAAAGGCTTTGCCAAAAGCAAGGATAGGAGTGGAGGACATGATTTTCATTTCTTCGGCCAAATTGGTTTCCTCATCCAAAAACTTAAATACGGCTTGCGCACCATTTTTCTCAAACAAATCAGAAAATATTTGAGCGCCCGAATGCTCCCCATTCTTCAATACATTTAATAATGTACTGTCGTACTTCATGAACCTCTTTTTCTGATAGGGCAAATCGGCCAATGGATCTTTTTGTTCGGCTAAATTATTCGCCATCTTTTTTAAGATGTGTTGCGATCGCAAAAAGGTATATCCAGTGGAGGGTTTAGCAAAACCACCACTGATGCCAATGTTTATAATTTTCCCATCCTTTACAGGAAAAGGAAAGTCAGTCATTGGAATCACTCCGAACTCATCTTCTATCACTTTGTAGTCCTCTATTCTTAGGAAATTGTCGAGATAATCATCCAGTCCTTTGTCGTATTCTTCAGGTTGAAGGAGTTCCTCACTAAAAATGGTGTATTCCACCAAGGCCTCATTGGGAGAAAAAGGAAGCACGTAACCAAATCGACAATCTCCTTTTTGATCGATCCGAAAATCCATATAGGTCATGGTGTCGGCATCGAAGCAAGGTTGCTCTGTCTGAATAAACCTTCCTTTAAAATGCTGAAGAAACTGTACATGCTTAGAGGGAATCTCGAAATCTTTAAGGCCATATGTGCTATTGAAAACCAGGTTTCCGGAATAAGTCTCTGTGTTAGTTTTCACTATTCCTTCAGTATTGATTTCGGTAACGTTCTCTGTTACCCAAGTGAGGTTTTTGAATTTAGCGAGTTCCAATTTCATGAAATTATAAAAATCTTTACCTCTTATCATTTTGTAAGAATAGGGTTGAAGATCGAATGTTTTCTTGAAACTAGGGCTTGAGAAATAAGCTTTATCCCACCGTTTAGACACTAGGTTTTCGAATAGATTGACTTCCTTTTCCCAGAAGCACCAAGTGCGGTCATTTGCTGATTTGTCGTCTTTATCGATAATAAGTGTGGTTTTTCCCTTATTTCCGTATGTCAACAGCAAATAAGCCAAGGTCAAACCTGCTGACCCACCTCCTGCTATTATATAATCAAATTGCCTCATCGCTATGTAAACTTAAATGATAAAACTAAGTTTTGATCATTACGATTCGCTTAAAATGGACGAACAGATTCTTTATTGAAGATTAAATTAAATTGTTAGGTTTGAGGCTTAGCAGCACATTAGTAAATCTGGGAAGCCCTTTTGGGACTAATGAATTGTAAACCTATCATATTGCTCTGCCTTTGCAGCGTCCTCTTTTCATGTACAGAGAGGTTAATATGTCCTGCATACCAAACTTCTCTAATCCTAGATAACGATTATCGGCAACAGCTTTTCTCTCCATTTACTATTTTTGAAGGCGACACCATTCCGAAAATGCCTTATGGCTTTGTGAAAGACCGAAGTGACGAATTGGATGAATCTTTTTATGCCGCTTCCGAAGGCAAAGGATTTCGAGTTCAAAAGGGAAGAACGTACCCTATTGAGAAGGAAGGTTTCGAGTATAATAATCGAAAACACCCCTCTTTTATTGCTAGAATTTGGTCAAGTCCTGAAAGACCCGTTTTAGAAAATCCATATCTTATAGATAAAATCTTAATGAAACGACCATTCTATAAGCTCGATATAGTTGTGCCCGAGTTGGTCAATATTGGTATTTTGGATTCATTAGAAACGGAAATAGAATCTATAAACGATTCTACTCCACTGGATTCAATAACTCCTAAAAAGGTGATTACGGCAACCATTTTAACGACTCCTAAGGGGTATAAAGGCTATAACATAGACCAAGAGAACTACAACAAGAAATTTGGTCATTTGTTCCCTCAACCACCGCCACCTCCAGACCCAATAGATTCTGTAGCTTATAAAAAGGCACTTAAAGATTCCATCGCAGTCGATACGCTGTCGATCAAAAAGAAAGGTGTTTTCGGAATGTTCAAAAAGAAGGACAAAGCAGCCAAACCTCCAAAAGAGAAAAGAAAGGATAAGAAGAACAATGAGGAAGCGATAAAAGAGGAAGAAGCTGGTATTGGTAAATGATAATCAGACTTAGACCTTAACCTCCAATTTTTACCGAGGTCATTGTAAGTGAACCGGCTATGGACTTGTCATTGAAGAGCGATACAGTCTCATCTTTATCTTTCAGTGCTAGCGTGTACAGCAAAGGAAGGTAATGCTCAGGCGTAGGGATAGAAAGTTGAAAGGCTTTTCCGTTAGCGCTGTAATTGATCAGTGAATCGTGATTATCGTTGATAATGAAATGATTCATTTTTTCTTTGGCCTCCAAAGCCCAATCGTGCGCGTAGCCAACGGTATTGATTTGGTTCCATGCCACCAAGCGTAAATTATGCACCATATTTCCACTTCCAATAATCAGTACCCCTTTTTTTCTCAATGCAGATAACTGTTTTGCAAGGTCATAGTGGTATTGAGGAGGCTGATTATAATCCAAGCTCATTTGAATGACAGGCACATCTGCATTGGGATACAAATGTTTTACCACACTCCAAGCGCCATGGTCGAGTCCCCAATCATGATCGAGTTCTACCCTGGCTTTTGTAATGATTTTTTTTGTTTCTTCCGCCAGCATTGGACTCCCAGGAGCTGGATATTGCACTTCGAAAAGCTGTTTAGGGAAGCCACCAAAATCATGAATGGTTTTTGGTGAGTCCATGGCTGTCACAAAAGTGCCCTTGGTTTCCCAGTGGGCAGAAATGCAGAGAATAGCACTGGGCTTGGGGATTTCGGTGGCTACTTTTCTAAAGCCTTCCACAAACTCATTTTCCTCGATAGCATTCATTGGGTTTCCATGCCCTAAGAAAAGCGCAGGCATTTTCTCTGTATTGGGAAAGAATGAGGAAATTTTGTTGAGTTCATTAAGTTTCATTGCCATTCTGAGTTAACATCATTATCGCAAATTGAATTCAATTAGATCAACCTTAATCGTAATGATACTTACAATTCTTTCAGTTCTTCAATAAATCCAGCGGACAAAATTGGGAATCGGCACCAAGTGCGTGGATCCACATTGAATTCATCCAAATGAAATGCAGGAGCAAGTCGCTCTCTTTTCCACTGATTTCTACTCCAAAGTTTGTAGAATTTAATGATGTGGTTCTTTAAAAGACTTTCATCTTCTAGTCCTTTCTTTTTCAGGTTTTCGAAAACCTCTTTTGGCGATTGATGATCTCGAATGGCCAACTGCTCAATGGCCAGTAAAATAGGATAAGGCATTAAATCATCCTCATCGGTTTGATTTTGATTTTTTGGTCTCAATTCGGCCATTGGGGCTAAGCTATTGATCCTAGCCAAGCCAGAGTAACCCAAGTGTTCTTCGGCATATACGAGCCATTTTCTAATGAAGACTTTGTCTACACTCGATATAGGAGCTAGGCTGCCGCTTGTGTCGCCATCCATTGTAGCGTAGCCTACGCTGCCTTCGCTACGGTTAGAAGTAGTCAATAGTACTCTATTCTTAATATTGGCTAGCATCCATATAATCGGGCTTCTGGAGCGGGCCTGAATATTCTGAAGAGTAATATCATCAGTTTTCCATTCTAACTTTCTATCGAGGGCCGTCTCTATGGTCGAAGTATAATTTTCAACGGCCTTGTCAATTGTCCAATGATAGAAAGTAGCTCCGATGGAATTCGCCAGTTCCTGAGCTGCGTTTAAAGTGTCGTCTGATGAGTTAACGGAGCCTTGATAGGCAGTCGCAAAAATTTCTCCGACAATTTCTTTGTGGCTCTTTCCTTCTAAATCTAGTCGGTTAATGCTTTTTAAAAATGCTGACTGACCTAAAGTTTCAATGGCTCTCTTTACCATTTCGGCCACCAATACTGCGCAAGTAGCTGAGTCTGCACCACCGCTTAAGGAGAGCGCATAACCATTACTTCGGCTTTTTCTGAGGTAATCATATAGGGCTAAAGCAGCCGCCTTTGGAAACTCAATTTCCTTTGCATCTATTGGGATGATATTTTGTGGTTGGGTGTTGCCCTCTGAAATTACATCCGCCCAAATGACTTGATAGGGTTGGAAAGAGAGTAATTCATTTCTTACTATGAGTGCTCCATGTTGGGCTATCATCATTTCCCCATCATAGATCATTCTTCCAGCTTCGTTCCCCAAAAGGTTTGCGTAAACGTAGGTGCATTTAAATTCTTTCGAAGAATTTTTCACCAAGTCAATTCGCTGCAATGTTTTTCCCATTGCAAAGTGACTGGCGCTTGGATTCAGAATTAGGTTGACTTCCTTTTTACAAAGTCTGTGCGCAGGGCGTACAACACCTCTCCAAGCATCTTCACATATTTCGAAACCTATTTTCCAATCTTTGAAATCAAAGGTAAGGTCTCCGATTGGGTAATTATTTCCGTCTATTTCAATTTCCAATACTTCGCCAATTGGCCAAGGGGTGAACCATCTGGGTTCATAATGTACTCCATCAAGTGCCATGTACTGCTTGGCGTAAACACCCAATATTTCTTGGTCATAAACCACCACAGCACAATTGTACAACTTACCGCCAAAATAAAGAGGAAGGTTAAAACTGGTAAAAAGGCCTTTGGTTTCCACAATAAGTTCAGGTAGAAAGCTTTTGGCTTTTTCAGGTAACCAATGGCTTAGAAAAAGATCTTCGCAGCCATAAGAAGTTACGGATAGCTCAGGAAGACATAAAATTTCAACCTCTTCATTTCTGGCTTCTTTTAATGCCTTTTTGAGTTGAAGAATATTGTTAGTCCAATCGAGAGGGGTCTGGTTTACTGTGGCAGTACCAATACGATAAATTCCCATTTATTCAATTTCAAGTGAAATACAGGCCTCGCGGGCTGCATCTTGCTCTGCTTTCTTTTTGCTTAAACCATGTCCCTTGGCTATTGGTTCGTCATCAATTAAAACTTGAATAACAAACTCCTTAAAGTGGGTCTTTTCTTTGGTTTCCAAGAGGTCAAAGCTAGTGGTTTTCCCGTTCTTCTGCGCCCATTCAATCAGTTTGCTTTTGTAATTTTTCGTGGTACTAATAATCTCCTCAATATCGAAATGAGGAATTAAGAGTTTGTTGACGATAAATTTTTGGGAACGCTTAAATCCTTGGTCAATGTATACGGCACCAATAAGTGCTTCTAATGTATTGCCATAAATGGACTTGTGAGAATTGGGTGTTTTTCTTCTAGAGTCGAATTGGACAATATGATCCACGCCAATTTTTCGAGCAAGCAGATTCAAAGAGTCCCTGCTTACAATTCTAGATCTGATTTCTGTAAGGAAGCCTTCGTCTTTGTAGGGGTATTTTTTGAAAATGTAATTGGCTACTACCAGCCCTAAAACCGCATCACCAAGGAATTCTAGCCTTTCGTTTGATTCTTTAACTCCCTCTTTTACCGATTTAGCAACAGAGGTATGTTGGGTCGCAATTTTGTAGGGTTTTAAATTAAAAGGCTTACTGCCCACAATTGTTTTAATTGAGGCAATAAGCTTTTTATCTTCTTTTGAAAGGTTTTTAAATTGGGTTAACCACAACCTCACTTTCAATCCAGTTTTCTAAATACAACCGATGTGTTGTGACCACCAAAGCCAAAAGTATTACTTAAGCAGGCGTTGATCGTTCTTTCCTGAGCTTTATTGAATGTGAAATTCAGCTTAGGGTTAAACTGGTCATCATCAGTAAAATGATTGATGGTTGGAGGAACAATTTGATGTTCAATTGATTTTATTGCTGCAATAGCCTCAATAGCTCCAGCAGCTCCTAAAAGGTGACCTGTCATCGACTTTGTAGAGCTAATGTTCAGGTTATATGCGTGCTCACCAAATACTTTTTCAATAGCGATCACTTCACTCATGTCTCCCAAAGGAGTAGAGGTGCCGTGTACATTGATATAATCAATCTCCTCAGGCTGCATTTCAGCGTCTTCAAGTGCATTAATCATAACGCTTGTAGCTCCTAAGCCTTCTGGATGTGGTGCCGTAATGTGATAGGCATCAGCCGACATTCCGCCACCAACTATTTCTGCATAGATTTTAGCTCCACGCGCTTTCGCATGCTCATATTCTTCAAGAATCAAAGCCCCAGCGCCTTCACCCAAAACAAAGCCATCTCTGTCTTTGTCAAAAGGTCTCGATGCCGTTTGTGGACTGTCATTTCTTTCAGAGAGTGCCTTCATGGAATTAAATCCACCCATCCCTGCTTCGGTAACAGAAGCTTCTGAACCACCAGTAATCATAATCTTAGCCTTACCTAGTTTTATATAGGTCATGGCATCAATCATGGCGTTGGTAGCTGAAGCACAAGCTGAAACAGTTACAAAGTTAGGCCCGCGGAAACCATATTTGATTGAGATCATACCCGAAGATATGTCCGCAATCATTTTTGGAATAAAGAAAGGATTGAACCTTGGGGTACCATCACCTTGTGCGAATGACATAACTTCATCCTGAAAGGTTTTAAGTCCTCCAATTCCTGATCCCCAAATTACTCCGGCCTTGGATAGGTCAATAGACGCTAAGTCCAAGCCTGAATGTTCAAAAGCTTCAGTAGCCGCAATCATAGCGAACTGTGTAAAGAGGTCCATCTTACGTACCTCCTTCCTGTCGAAATAATTCAAAGGATCATAATCCTTCACTTCACAGGCAAACTGAGTTTTGAATTTTTCTGGATTGAAACGGGTGATAGGCCCAGCACCACTTACACCTTTAATAAGATTAGCCCAATAAGTATCGAGATTGTTTCCTAAAGGTGTTAGTGCGCCAAGGCCTGTTACTACAACTCGCTTTAATTGCATATAAGAGTAGTAAGTAAAAATTATTAATTGCTAACGTTAGCTTCCAGGTAAGAGATGGCATCACCTACGGTGCCAATGTTCTCTGCTTGATCATCTGGAATAGAAATGTTGAATTCTTTCTCGAACTCCATGATTAACTCAACAGTGTCAAGCGAATCTGCTCCAAGATCATTAGTGAAGCTTGCTTCGGGAGTCACCTCTGATTCTTCTACTCCTAGTTTATCAATGATGATATCCTTTACTTTTGATGCAATGTCCGACATTTTGGAAAATTTTAGTTAAAACGTGTTGCAAAGAAATGCAAATTAACAATAATGTCAAACATATTTTTTAATCTTGTCGTTGGTTACTTGAGTATTCAGAAACCCGTTTTTTTCGCATTTATGGCAAAAAATAAGCTAGAAATTTCTTATGAGATTGATTTTGAATTGGTAGCAATTAATGCTAGCGTAAAGGAATACAAGCTGGCTTGGATGCTGAATAAAAGCCTAGGGTGGGATTTAGTTAAAAAAGAGAATATTGAGCTAGATTTCACAGGTAATAAAGCCTTGCTAATATCTAACTATTTATACGAGACGGAATACCAGACTTTCAGATTAATTCGTAACAGAGCGGTCGATGGAGAGGAACAATTCAATGCGTTTATTATTCCTGAGTTAAAGAATTTCGACTATTTCATTATGTTAGAGAACGAATCTGTTGGTTTTGACTTAAACGCTTTCATTTCAAAAATCAAAGAAATACCTTTCGTTCAATTCGCAGTGTTAATGGATGCTGCGGCCTTAAAGTCTAAGGATAATTTAATATTTTAATATGGGTTATAATAAGAATATCAATAAAGCTAAAATTGTAGCTACGGTTGGTCCTGCAAGCGATTCTAAAGAGGTGCTTAAGGAACTGATTTATGCTGGAGTTAACGTTTTTCGCTTAAATTTTTCGCATGGAGATCATGCAAATAAATCTCTAATTATAGAAAGAATTAGAGAGCTCAATAATGAATTGGGTACCTATTGCTCTATTCTTCAGGATTTGCAAGGACCTAAAATAAGGGTTGGTGAGATTGAAGGTGGCGAAGTGTTGATTACCGCTGGCCAAGAAATAGTGATTACCACTGAGCAAATGGTGGGCAATAGCAAAAAGGTATCTACTGTATATGAAGGTCTGTCAACAGATGTGAATGTTGGTGACATGATCTTGATTGATGACGGGAACCTAGAACTTACAGTCAAGTCGATTAAAGGAGCTGATGTAACCTGTGTAGTTAAATACGGAGGATTACTTAAATCTAAAAAAGGGATTAACCTACCTTTTACCAAGGTTTCTGCTCCCTCGCTCACCCCAAAAGACATTGAAGATCTCGCTTTCGGTTTAGAGAATAACGTGGACTGGATTGCATTATCGTTTGTACGTCACGCAGATGATATTCGTGATTTAAGAGCAAGAATTAAGGCGGAAGGGAAGGACTGCAGAATTATTGCTAAAATTGAAAAACCTGAGGCGCTTCAAAATATAGATGAAATTATTGCGGAATCTGATGCGCTAATGGTAGCACGTGGTGATTTGGGAGTCGAAATCGTAATGGAGGAAGTGCCAATCGCTCAAAAGATGATCGTTGAGAAGTGTAACTTGGCGGCTAAACCAGTAATTATTGCTACCCAGATGATGGAAAGCATGATTTACAACCCAAGGCCAACGAGGGCAGAAACCAATGATGTTGCCAATGCGGTTTTGGACGGTGCCGATGCACTGATGCTTTCTGCGGAAACTGCTGCAGGTAAATACCCTGTTGAGACCATTAAGAGTATGGCGAAAACGATCGCTTCTGTTGAATCCTCGGCTCAACGAATTTACAGTAATTTTTATGAGCCTTTAGAGTCTAGCGACACTTACATGAATGACAATATTATGTTGTCCGCTTGTCGTTTGGCTGAAAGAATTGAAGCAGAAGCTGTGCTTGGTAATACTGTGTCTGGTTATACGGCATTCAAGTTGGCATCGCATAGGCCAAAATCTAATATTTTTATTTTCACACCCGAAAGGAGCTTGCTAACCAAATTGGCTTTGGTTTGGGGAGTAAGGGCGTACTTCTATGACAGTGAAGAGTCTACAGATCAAACCTTTAAGGATCATGAAAACATTCTGAAGGCGAATGGTCATTTACAAAAGGGAGATGTGTTTATCACTACCGCAAGTATGCCAATCAGGGAAAGGGGTAGGACGAATATGTTAAAACTTAATGTAGCTGACTAGGGCTCTGCTTGAGGCCCTTGAGAAGGAACCATGAGTACCTTTTCTTGAGCCACAAATACTTGACCAGGTGCAGCTCCTTTCTTCTTACGGACATATTTTGCAGGCGTATAAATAACCGGTACTAGCGTATCGGTTTTTCTTTTTGAATAGTATGCGGCAAAACCTGCAGCCCTTTCTATTACAGATACAGGGATGTTTTTTCCCGCCTGGTGTTTGATTAAAACATGAGAGCCAGGAACGTCTTTGGCATGCAGCCAGAGGTCTTCTTTGTAAGCATGTTTCAATGTAAGTTCATCATTCGATTTGGCGTTTTTCCCCACCCAAACCTGATATCCCTGTACGATAAATGTTTTATAAGGGAGATGAACTTCTTGAATGTTCTGATTTGACTCAAAGCCGCTGCTCTTGACAATTGACCTTAATTCTTTGAGTTTTTCAACTTGTTCAATCAGGTCTTTTTGACTTTGAAGAGTAGCTAGCTGTTCTTCTTTGTTTAATATGTTTTCAGTAAGTTTTTCAACCTCTATTTTTCGATTCTTTGACTTTCGATAATAGTTCTCAGCATTTTTCTGAGGAGAAAGAGACTTATTTAATTTGATGTCAATGTTGTCTTCAGTGTAAAAATTAAACAGATTGATCGTTGTCACTCCAGAAGGAATGGCGTGTAGATTGGCCATAATTATATCTCCAATGTGATTGGGAGCGGTTGACGTTTCAAGTTTTGTTAATTGACTTTCTGTTTTAGCAATGTAGTTTTTGGCTTGGCTTATTTTTTTATTAAACAGTTGTAGCGCATTACTCTTCTCTTTCTCGAAAGAATACTCCGTATGGAAAATATGGTAAAAGCGATTTAACGCATGGATTGGGTCTTCTGATAACGTTTCCTTTGTGTCACCGTAATCAATTAAACTGAGTGCAGGAGCACCTTTTAAGTTTGTAATGAAAAACGGGTTGCTCTCTAGTTTTTCAATTAATACTATTAGCATTGCCCATTGTTCATGAATGTCTAGTTCATTGAAACGGTTAGCCAAGAGGTATCCTTTGACTAACTTCCCAAAAGTGGGGTAGAACTTATGAGGATCTGGCTCAGTCAAGTACAAGGCCTCGGAGCGGGCTATAGGTCTCTCTAAAGAAGCTGGCACTATAGTTTTGTCCGCTATTAATTTCTTTTTGAATAACTGAGGGTTTTGTCCCTTTGGGATTAAGATTATGTTAGACCGGTTACCATGCATTTTAAAAAGAAGCACAGCACCATTTTTAAAAGCAATGTGAAATGCCCTTTCGTTTTCATACTGGTGAACTGAATGAACCTTACTATGAATGAAGAAAGGAAAGATATCTGCACTATTTCTTTTGCTTCGAGCGAAATTTTCCGGAAAGGATAGGGCGGTGAAATCACTTTGAAGTGTAGCCCTGATAAAGAAACTATTATTGTCTTTTAATAGAAAGGCCAGAATTAGCTCGTCCTTTTCTTGACTGAAGGATTCAATGAGTTCCGCTCCTTGAAGTATTGAGCCCAAGGATTTTGAAAGTCGCTTTAAAACGTAAAAATTAAGGTGCACTAGATTTCGATTTTTAGCCCATCATAAGCTATTTCGATATTTTCTGGCAGTAGTGCACTTACTTTCTTGTGAGTGCCCATTTTGTGACTCAAATGAGTGAAGTAGGTTTTCTCAGCATTGATTTCCTTGGCCAATGTAATGGCCTCATCTAGGGTCATATGACTAGGGTGCGGGTCGATTTGAAGTGCATTGATGACCAATATTTTGGAGCCTTTTATTTTTTCTTTTTCCTTATCAGAAATGGTCTTTGCGTCTGTAATGTAGGTGAAGTCTTTAATTCGAAAACCAAAAACGGGTAATTTAAAGTGGACCACCTCTATTGGTGTTAATTTGATTTTTTCTATAAAAAACGGAGAGTTATCGATTTCCTGAATGTCAACTGAAGGAATACCTGGGTATTTTGTTTCACTAAAAATGTAGGCGAATTCTCTTTTGAGTTGTTCAACTACATTCTTTCGGGCATAAACAGGCATGTCTTTCTTTTGTAGAAAGTTGAATGATCTAATATCATCCATTCCAGCAGTATGGTCTTTATGTTCATGAGTAAAGACCAAAGCATCTAGTTGAGTAATATTTTCTCTTAGAATTTGCTGTCTAAAGTCAGGGCCAGAGTCGAAAATGATACTTAGTTCATCAACTTCTAAATGAATTGATGTTCTCAATCTCTTATCCCTGAAGTCTAAAGAACGACAAACCTCACAAGAACATCCAATTACTGGGACTCCTTGTGAGGTTCCGGTGCCTAAAAAAGTAACTTTCACAGGTCGATTTCAGTTTGTGATAATTCCATTAAGAGCTTCCTGTTCTTTTCGTTAAGCTTCGATTTGTCTATTTGAATTGACTTCAAAATGTCAATTAGGCACGTGATTTTGCCTTCAGTGGTATAGTACTTATTAATGATTGCAATTCTAGTATCGTTAAGAAGGCAATATCCTGATTTGAAACTGCCTTTTTCATACCGCAATATGTAATCTGATTCAGCGAAAAGATCTTCGAGTTTGCTCAAAAATTGTTTCGTGTACCTTACAGTCATTCAGCAGAAGCAGTATATTTTTTCACCAACTCAATAAGCTTATCATAATCCAAGGGCTTTTGCATGTATTCATTGACCCCAGCCTCAAAAAAAGTGCTCTCAGGAAGATTTTTAGCATTTCCTGAAATCCCGATAATAGGTACTTTCCCTTTTTTGTTTTTAATAGACCTGATCTTTCTAGTAGCCTCCAATCCACTCATTACAGGAAGGTTGAAATCCATAATAATAAGGTCATAATCATCTTTTTCGTACTTGTCTAATACGCTTTGTCCATCTTTGGCGGAGGTGATTTTGCAATTTTCAAAAAGCAGAATCTTTTTCAAAAGGTTTTGAATTACGGAGCTATCCTCAGCAACGAGTACGTTTTTATAATTCACTTCAGTCATTTAGTTCAATTTTAAGATTCTTTCGTAATTACTTACGAATTTAGCAAATAAAGCAAGTAATTTTGGTAAATAATTTTCCGAGTCTATTGTTTGAGAATTTTTTATTTCGAATTCTACTTGCTCAGAAAACTTGGCAATAGGGCTAATTCCTAATGATGCCGAATTTCCTTTGATAGTATGCAAGATACTTAAAATTTTATCAATATCATTTGACTCAAAATGAGACTTTAGCTGTTTTAGTGCTTCAGAGGTTTCTGATTCAAAGTCCTTGTATATCTCTAATAATTCATGTTGTGAAGCGTATTTTCTGAGTTCTTTGATGGTCTTTATTTCAACTAATTCAGCATCGGAATATCTTAGCAAGTGATTTGAGCTTGCTTTTTCTTTTCTCCATTTCTGTAGAAGATTTTCGATTTGGTCTTTGAAAAGGTTTGCCTTTATGGGCTTTAGGAATAATTCATCAAAACCAAGTTGTTTGAATGAAGTATTGCCAAAGTCATCCGAAAAACCGGTGACAGCAAAAACGAGTGAAGGGTAATCAGAGTGCTTTTTCTTTATGAGATTTAAACATTCAAAGCCATCCATTTCGGGCATTTGAATATCCATTAGAATAACATCTGGGATGTGATTTTCAAGGAATTTTAAAGCCATTTGACCATTTGAGGCTGACAACAATTCAGTATCTTCGTCCGACAAAACGGAACGTAAGTATTGACGATTTATATCATTATCGTCTACGATAAGTATTTTTCTACTCAAAATGGGGTGTCTAGGTTGAAGTCGGGCAAGTTTATTCATTAATTATGACGATTCAAATAGGAGGTGTGATTAAGTTTGACTTTTTAATTTGTGTGGTTGGCCCTACCGCAGTAGGGAAAACCGTTCATTCAATTAAATTAGCTCGCAGTATTGAGACTGAGATTATTTCCGCAGACTCTAGACAGTTTTATAAAGAGCTAGAAATTGGAACAGCTAAGCCAAACAGTCAAGAACTTGCGGCCGTCAAGCATCACTTGATAAATTCACTTTCTATATACGACCATTATGATGTTAGAAAGTTCGAAAATGATGCACTGAGGATTCTAGCGCATATCTTTTCAGAAATGAAAGTTGCGATCATGGTGGGCGGTTCAGGACTATTTGTCGATGCTGTTTGTTATGGCTTGGATGATTTACCCCCAGTATCTTCTGAGTTGAGAGATCAACTTACCCAAGAACTCGCTACAAAAGGACTTGATTCGCTTGTGGATGAATTAATGGAGTCAGACCCTGACTATTGTATCCAAGCGGATTTGAAGAATCCACAACGCGTAATTCGTGCCTTGGAGGTAATCCGCTCTACAGGAAAGTCATTTAGTAGCTTCAGAACTGGGAAGAAGGTAGCTAGACCTTTTCATGTGATCATGATTGGTTTGGAGATGGCTCGAGAGAAACTCTATGAGCGAATTGACTTAAGAATGGATCAGATGATTGAAAATGGTCTTTTTGAAGAGGCTGAAAGATTCTATGGCAAACGCCAATTGAATGCACTTCAAACAGTTGGGTATAAAGAGATTTTCGGCTATTTAGATGGGGATTACGATAGAGATGAGGCCATACGCCTGCTTAAGAGGAATTCAAGAAGATACGCTAAGCGCCAAATGACATGGTTTAAGAAAAATGACCAAGTCAAATGGTTTGAGTCTAGCGATCACGAAGGGGTATTGAAGTACGTTTTGTCAGAAATTGAATCAAAAAGCCTTGAAGCCGAAAAGTGAAGCCACCATTTTGTTGGAAGGCGAGGCGATAAATCGATTATATTCCCCTGAGGCCGTTTTTAAATTACGAAGCAATTGTTTTTGCTCTTCATTTAATCGTTGAATTTGGGTTGACAATGGTTTGTCAGAAATTTGTGGTGCTGCCAGATTAATTTCTGCAATCAATAGCTCTTCTTTGCTAAAACTCTGAAACCTATCAGTGGAAGTTTTCTTGAGTTGCCCAGCAATTTCCGATAGTGGTGAGACTTCATTGCTGCTGTGATGGCCCAAGATTAAATGTTTTCTTTCACGACTCACCTCTTCCATCCTGTCAATCATTTTGGTGATGTTGGCTTTTCGTGGCTTAATTTGATTGTAGATATAGATAGAGAATAGTAGAATGAAACCTGAAAGAGCGACTATAATCGGCATGTAACCCATTGTTGTATGTTTTGTGTTTGACCTATTTTGTTCGAAGTAAATTTTTTTTGAGAACAAAAGCAAAGTTAACCCTTAATAGCGCCTTATTACCCTTTTGTTTTATGTCATTATCGGTTTTCTTATCATATTTGACCAATGACTGACTCTGTCAATAAAAAAGTATTGATCATCACATACTATTGGCCACCTAGTGCTGGGGGGGGAGTGCAGCGTTGGCTTAAGTTTTCAAAGTACCTGCCAGAATATGGTTGGGAACCTGTGATTTTCACCCCTGAAAATCCTGATTTCGACTTGAAAGATGATTCCTTAGTTAGAGATACTTCTCTTCAAACTGAAGTGTTGAAATTTCCGATTTGGGAACCCTATTCAATATTTAAGAAGCTTTCTGGTAGAAAGGAATTGAAACAGGGACAAGTATTAGAAGGAGGTAAGAAGAGCATCATGTCTCGGTTGGCGATTTGGCTAAGGGGGAATGTCTTCATCCCCGATCCTAAGATCTTTTGGGCAAAGCCTTCTGCCAACTACATTGACTCAATATTAGAAGGTAATAATATAAAAACCATTATTACAACAGGGCCACCACACTCCATGCATCTGATTGGTTTAAAGCTTAAGATGAAGAACCCTGGGGTTACTTGGATTGCTGATTTTCGTGACCCTTGGTCTAAATGGGATATACTTCAGAAATTCAACATGAGCGCCTTGGTTTGGCGGAAGCACAGAGATTTAGAACAAAAGGTGATACGCGCTGCGGATTGCGTATTGACGGTGAGCAATAGCTGGAAAAGCGATTTTGAGAAACTGGGGGCAAGAAGAGTGAAAGCCATAACTAACGGTTTCGATGAAGAAGATTTTAATAGCCCCATTTCCACTCCTCAACCTGATAAGTTTAGAGTAAGTCATGTAGGCATGCTGAATGTTTTCAGAAACCCAGAGTGGTTTTGGAAGGTGTTGAATGAAATGGTCACCTCAGGCGAATTAGGAGATGATTTAGAAATTGAATTTGTAGGAATCTTGAGCGATGATGTATTGGCTACTTTTAAATCCCATACGCATCTGATGCCACTTATTAGGAAATATAATTATTTACCTCATTCGGAAGTGCTGGGAAAATATCAGCAATCTTCTGTGCTGCTATTACTTCAGAATAATTCTGAAAATGCAAAGGGGCATTTGCCAGGGAAGCTCTTTGAGTATTTAGGGGCACAAAGGAGAATCTTATGTGTAGGGAATAAGGAGAGTGATTTGGCCGAAATTCTGAACCATACAAAATCTGGTTCTGTTTTCGAGCAAACTGACGAGAATCAATTAAAGTCCTTTTTGAGAGAAGCCTATCAAGATTGGAAGAATGGAAATTCTATTACTAATGTTGAAGGAATAAGTAGGTTTGGAAGAAGAAGTTTAACTCAGGAATTGAGCGAACTACTGAATACCTTGGGCACTCGTTAATTCTTCTTTAATCGATCTATAAAACCCAATACAAGGCTATTTACCTCTTTTGAAACCTTGAGCCCAATGGTGAGGCCTACTAGTAGAATTGTAATTGCTAGAGACCGAATAATAATATCTAAAAGCGTTTGGTCCAGCTTGGGGATCCATTGGTTTACCCAAAGCACGAGCCCTATAATGGCCAGTAGTTTGATGCTCCCCAAAGAGAATGGCTGAATTTTAAACTTCATCCAAACGAATAAAAATTTACTTAGGTTAAAAGTAAGCATGGCTAAAAATGAAGCAATGGCAGCACCTTCAATTCCATAACTTGGAATCAATAATAAGTTCAGCGCAACAGTGAGTATGGCCAAAATACCCACTGCAATTACATTAAACTTATAGTGTTTCGACATCACAATGATTTCTCCATTGGTGCCGAAAATCATATCACTTAGCTTCCCTAGGCCAATAAACAAAACCACGTTAATGCCTTGGATGTATACTTCTCCGTTGGGGATAAATGAATAGAGGCTTTCTAGATTTGCCCAAATGCCAATGAGCAATAAACTTCCAATAATCATTTGGTTGATAGAGGTCTGTTTATAGAGTTTCTCTACAGCGGGCATGTCGTTCTTTTCGAAAGCCTGTGCAATTAATGGGGCAGAAATCTGCGTAATAGAACGTTTGGGCATTTCGATTACCCCGCCAATAAAAAAGGCAATCATGTAAATTCCTGTGGCATCTAAACCTAAAGCACCGCTCACCATAATGCTGTCAATTTGTAGCACGATTTGCGTGCCTCCTGCTCCAATCATCATATAGACAGCATAGGTCAAGATTTGCTTCAATAACGGTCTATCAATGAATTTAAAGTTGAAATTGAGGTGAAAGACTTTCAGGTGACGCAGATAAAAAACAACCGTAATTACCATGAGCAGGTATGCACCAGATAACCATTGAATAAGCCCACCAAACGTGATAATATCTAAGGCATATAGCGCAACAAGGACAGTTACAGAGAGTCTCAGTTGGATATCTCGAATAAGCGTAGGGATGACGATTTTCAATAAACTACGGCAATAAGATTCTAGCAATTGAAACTGAATGAGTAGAAAACTGATCAATAGCGTAATTCCAAAATACTGGATAAATAAGCCCGATTCTTTAGCGAAGTAAGCTGTGATTTCAGCGTTGAACAGAAAGGTAAATGCAGCAAATACAATGAACCCGATAAGTCCGCCTAGAATTATAAAGCTGAGAAAGCCTTTTTGATCTTTGAGTTTCGGGAAGAATTTGACCAAAGCAGAGCCTAGGCCAAATTGCCCAAAAGTAGCCATCAAAAAAGCACTACTTTGAATTAACCTGAAGAGGCCAATTTGATCTGCCTCTAAAAAATAAGGGAAAAGCCAAAGCACATTGACGTATCCAATCAATACTCCTATATAGGCGATGATAGAAGAACGAATGCTTTGCTTGATTACGATGCCCACGGGTTACCTTTCAGCCTCAATAATATAATAACGTGGTGTGAATTTTCGTAAAATGGGTCTGAAACCAAGTTTCTGAACTGGGCTTACCCATTTTGCTCTGTTTAGGATTTTCCAATCTGACTTTTCTACCAACCAGTCAAATTGCCAATCTTCAAATTCATGAAAATGTTGGTCCCATTCGTCTGATTTATTACGGTAGGCTTTCGCAAACCAAAGACTCAATGGCACTGAAGCAAAAAGTTTGGGGGCTTTTACCTGAGTCAGAATGCCCATTGGGTTGATGAGGTGCTCTAGTACTTCAAACATAGTTACCGCATCATAGCCCTCTTTTGCAATGATTTCGGGATTTAGGTCGAAATCCACTCCGTAGGCGTTGTCTACTTGGTAGCCATAGTCTGTCAAATATGAAGACATGTCATTCGGAGTGCCTAAATCCAAGATTTTGCTTCCTTTCGGAAGAGACCCTTTCATGAATTCAAGTGTTTGCTCGAACCTTCTGAATTTAGTAATCTGCTTATTTTTGTCAGTCATTGGATTCAAGTAATTGCTGGTATTCGTTAATGAGTATTTTGCCTGTTGCTTCCCAGTTGGCGTTCTGATTCATAGTGGCTTCGTAACCGTTTTTACCAAGTTGGTCGTAAAGCACTTTGTTCAAATATAGTGTTTCAACTTTATTCGCGAAGTCTTTTGAATCCCCACCTTCAAAAACTAACCCGCTGTTGAGTTCTTCAACCACGCGTTTTAGCGGAGGTGCATCACTGACTAACACTGGCTTCCCGACCATCATACCCTGATAAAGCTTATGAGGGATTGTGTTGTCGGTGTGTCCGTTTCTATTGTGGGGAATCAAGTTTACGTCCGCAAAAGCCATGTAGGAGAAGAACTTAGAAAACGGCTGATAGCCATTGATTTTTACTTGATTTCCGATGCCGTGCTTCTTAATTAAGTCTTCTAGCCAATGGCGGGTGGCGGTAGAAAGTGTGCCGGTAAGTTCCAGCCTGATTTTAGGGTGATGTTTAAGAAAAGCCAAACCTTCAATAGCTACATCGACTCCTCTGTGAGGACCAACGCCTCCAGTGTAGGCTAGTATGAAATCACCTTCATTACGTTCGTAAATATTTTCAAATGACTCCTGATTTAGGAAATCTTTTCCTTCGGAGTTAGTAATTGTATTGATTTTGGAGAAAGGAATATTGTGAAGTTGGTGAATTCTTTCTGCCATTTCTTCAACAACGACAATCACTTTATCGGCCGAGTGAGCCATCTCTCTTTCGTACTTTAACCATTTATCAAATCCAAAAAAACATTTGTTCTTTAAACGAATTAGTGGATTCTTTTTCCATTTGAACCAAACTTTTAAAGCCTCGGGATAATTCTCATGGAAATCCAGAACAACTTTTACCCCCGTTTTCTTTTTAAGCTGTATTGCCGTTTTGGCCAAGGGCAAATCATGAACATGAATTGCATCAAATTGCTCCTTACTGTGTAGCCAGTATAGTCTTTTATAAAACATAGGCTGAAAGAAACCTAAGAAAACGAGAAGCACATCCCAAATCCCCCTCCAAAAAAAAGTTTGAGCAATTGGGATTCTGTGAACCTTAATTCCATTAACCATTTCGGTTTTTAGCTCACTTTTTCTTTGAAGGCAAATTAGGTGAATTTCAAATCCAGCTTCATTAAGAGAAGAGACTTCCTTGGTTACACGAATGTCGTTCGGGTAAAATTCATGTAGAAGCATGCAGATTTTCTTGCCCATAGCTTCAAATTTAGGGTTGAATTTTTGATTATGAGAGGTGATACCGCTTTTTATAAAAATATATACGGAATGGACTAGGTGTTTTTAGGTCTTAAACTCCAATACACTGTTCCTAAAAACATCAACACCACCAAAATAGAGAAAATCCTCATCACTATTTTTCCTGTGCTGTAGATCGCGGGCTTGAATTCAAAAACTATTTCATGGTTTCCAGCAGGGATTTCCAATGCACGAAGCACATAATTAGCACGAAGCATTTCTACTGGCTGGCCATCGATGGTTACTTTAAAGCCTTTCGGGTAATAGATTTCTGAGAATACCGCAAAGCCATCTCCCGAATTCTGACTGTTGTATTTCCAATATCCAGGGTGATAATCCACTAGGTCTATTTTCCCGTCCGAGCTTAAGTTCGTTGCTTTTAAATCGAATTCAGAAGTGTTAACGACTGCTTCCGTTTTAGTGTCAAGGTTGTTGATGGAGTTAAATTCACCATCAGGAGAATCTACTTCGACTAAGTTGTCTACAAACCAAGCGGCACCATTGGCCGAATTGTTAGTTAACACGCCTTGAGGAGATGAAGGATCAATAATAAGATAATGGGTATTTAACATATTCAATACCCCAAAACCTCCAATATCAGTATTTCCACTTTTAATGTTATCGGTCAATTCCTGCATTTCAGGAAAGATGTTTTTGTCGATTAACTCTTGATATCTTCTCAAGCGGGCTCCATGATATCCATTTATCGTATGGTGATGGTAAGACGATTGAGCACCATAAAAGGAAGAAGTGAGGTTTAATACTCGATCTCCTAGACTTTCATTTTGCTTAATGTACCTATCTGCATTGGTTTCTGTAAAGAACTGCGCCCTTGGCGATGTAGCAAAGTTGGCTTCTCCAATAAAACGCCCTGCAATTAGGCTTACATCTAAAATCCCCAACAAAATCATTAGCCCGAAAGCCATTGGTTTCCCTAGTTTTTTTATGGAATACAAAAAGTAGGTACCTGCAAAAAGCGCGATAAACATAAAGGCACGGAATGCATCATTTCGGAATAAATCCTTACGGTCTTCTTTCAGTGCATTGGCATACTCTACAGGTAACTGTCCATCAAAGAGTGAGTTGAAGCCTAATATTCCTGGAATGATGGCCAATAGCAAGGCTAAACCTCCAGTGGCGCCTAATGCGATCCATAATTTCTTTTGCTGTGCTTTATTCAGTTTTTGATCTATCACCTTTTCTAAGCCTAGCATTCCTAAGAAGATAATGCCGAAAATGGGCATCATAATCGTGAAACTCACCGACCTGAACTTATTATAGCCAGGGAAGTAATCGAAGAGAAAGTTGTTAAGACTAGGTAGGTTTCTACCGTAGCTCATTAAAATTCCCAAAATGGAAATGGCCACTAGCCATATCACATACCTTCTTTCCACAAAGAACATCCCTACTACACAAAGAAATACCATTGTAGCACCAGCATAGTAAGTGGTTGGAGATTCCTTCCCCCAGTAAGTTCTGAGCTGTGGTAGTGTTTGCCTCACTTGCGCTTCAGTAGCGCCCGCTTTTCGTAAAACATCTGCGCTTTTAGAGTCGGTTCCTAATACATCATTTCCTCCTAAAGCATTTGGAATAAATAATGTAAAAGGATCAGCAAGCCCATTACTGTATTGAAAGGCGTAAGTTTTAGATAAGCCATCTTCGTTTAAATCTTGATCGGTTTGCGCTGTTAGCTCAGACGCGCCACGGTTTGAATATTTTCCATACTCGTAAGTCGCATAAAATTCGCCAAAGAAAGTGCCTACTGCTAAAACGGCCGCCAATACTAGTAGTCCCAAACGTTGAGCAAAAGGCTTTAATTCACCTTGTTTTGCTGCATGGATAAGTTGAAGCAAACCGTAAATAGCAACAATAAAAGCCAAGTAATAAGTGATTTGAAGGTGGTTGACCCGCATCTGCATGGCCAAAGCCAAAGCGGTAAGGCTAAAGCCTAACCATTGATTTCTGGTGAAGCAGAGATGAATTCCCCCCATGACCAAAGGCATCAGCGATACCGCTGAGATTCTAGCGTTGTGCCCAGCCGTTATGCCTATAATATTGTAGGAAGAAAGCGCAAAAGTGACAGCGCCAATAATGGCTAGATAGGGCCTCACTTTAAAGCAAAGCAGCATGATGTAGAAGGAAATCATCGAAACGAAGATGATCCTAACCGGGTGGGGTAGTCCAAAACTGATGACTGCGTGCATGGTTTTGATCAACTCATTCCCCCATTTTACACTCACCATATAGGCTGGCATTCCACTAAACATGGAGTTGGTCCAAAGGCCTTCTTCACCTGTTTCGGCACGATAATCCAAAATTTCTTTTGCGCCACCTTCCCACTGTAAAATATCACCTTGGGTTAAAGCTTTGCTTTCAAAAAAAACAGGCTTGAAAAGGATGAGGGTAAGTACTAAGAAAATAGCTATCGCAACTATGTGAGGCAATATGTCCTTCTTAAAATCGACTTTGATCATGTTTGGGAATGTTATGAAGGCACCAATATCTTCATATCAAATGTATTTAAAAAGGTGAAATGTTTTTTTTGGGTTTTTCAATGCGAATTCATCCTTCGTGCTGACGATAATTTTTATATTTTTGCAGTCAATTACAATTGAGAATATGTTTGATAATTTAAGTGGTAAGCTGGATCAGGCGTTTAAAACGCTGAAGGGACAAGGAACAATAACTGAAATTAACGTTGCGGCAACGGTAAAGGAAATCAGGAGGGCTTTAATCTCTGCAGATGTTAACTTTAAAGTAGCCAAGGATGTAACGGATAGGATCAAGGAACAAGCACTTGGACGTGATGTTTTGATTTCTGTTAAGCCAGGCCAACTCTTAGTGAAGATTGTAAGCGAAGAGCTTACCAAGATGATGGGGGGCGAAAAGGCTGACTTTAATACAAAGGGTGACCCTGCTGTGATCTTAATTTCTGGACTTCAAGGTTCGGGTAAAACCACTTTCTCTGGTAAACTGGCCAACATGCTTAAAAAGCAAGGCCGTCAGGTATTGCTAACCGCTTGTGATATTTACCGACCTGCTGCAATTGACCAATTGAAAGTATTGGGAGAGCAAGTAGGAGTGGAGGTATATGCCGAGCCAGAGAATAAGAATGCCCTTCAAATTGCCAACAACGCGATCAAACACGCCAAGGCAACGGGTAAGAAAATTGTAATTGTGGATACTGCTGGACGTTTGGCGGTAGACGAACAAATGATGAATGAAATTGAGGAGCTTAAAAGAGCCCTTAATCCTACCGAAACCTTGTTCGTTGTCGATGCGATGACTGGACAGGATGCGGTGAATACAGCCAAAACCTTTAACGAGCGCCTCGATTTTGATGGTGTTGTGTTAACCAAATTAGATGGTGATACCCGTGGTGGTGCTGCCCTTTCTATCAGAACGGTAGTAGAGAAACCAATCAAGTTCATGTCTACTGGTGAAAAGATGGATGCTATCGATCTTTTCTATCCTGAAAGGATGGCCAGCAGAATTCTTGGAATGGGTGATGTGGTGTCTTTGGTTGAAAAGGCACAAGAAAACTTTGACGAAGAAGAAACACGTAAGCTGAACAAGAAGATTCGTCAGAATAAATTCGATTTTGAAGACTTCCTTTCTCAGCTTGAGCAAATCAAGAAGATGGGTAATATCAAAGACCTTTTGGGAATGATACCAGGCATGGGAAAAGCCATGAAAGGACTCGATATTGATGACGATTCATTCAAGCCAATAGAGGCCATTATCAAATCAATGACCAAGGCTGAAAGGGCCAATCCAGACTTAATTGACGGCAGCAGAAAGAAGAGAATTGCCAGCGGTAGCGGTAGAACTATTCAGGAAGTAAATAACTTAATGAAGCAGTTTGGCGACATGCGTAAAATGATGAAAACCATGAACAAGATGGGTGGAGGGAAAAGAGCCTTGGCCAATCTTGGAGGAATGAGAAGGTAATTCTTAGTTTACTATTTTTGATTTGATTCCCATTCAATATAAGCCTTTTGGTATTGGAAATCTGTGGTTTGAAAAGTGAGTTTGTACTTGAACCCTTTGGGATTTCCCATCGAAGAAAAGCGCGCCATATTAACACTGGTGGAATCTGTATTGGGCTTTTTATTCACTTCATATTCTATATCGGCATCTACTCTGACCCATTTTAGCCTAAATTGATCTAGGTTTTTATTAATCGAATATCCCTTACTCGTCTTTGTTAAGGCACTTTCTGTTTCTAGAAGTGTTTTATTATGATGATCGTTGATCAGCAGTTTGGCTCTACCATACTGATTTAGCAATTCATTGGTTTTGTCGACCGTTAAGAAAGCTTGGATTTGCACCAATAAACTGTCGATGAAAATGAGGTCAATATTGCTGATGTAGTGTGACTCAACCAGGTAGTCCATTTGGTCCAATTGAAAAACTGAAAAGTCTTTGGTGTAAAACTCCCCATAATGTTTGAAAACCCTTTGGTCTAGTTCCGAAATAGACATGCCCAACTCTAATGATGAAAATGATATTTTGTATTTCGGTACCGAACTGTTCACCATGGTGATTGGTGCTCTTGGTGGTTGTACCACTTCTTCTACTTTTTTCTGAGGCACCTCTTTTTGAGGAGCACTACAACCTATTGTAAATAAAAGGATTGTAATCAATAGGGATGGCTGAACTATCTTCTTCAATACAGAACTAATTTTTACGTTAATGTAGAAGAAAAAACTCAAATAAACAAAGAAGCTAAGGTCAGCTCACTGGGAGTTACTTGTTTGCTGCTGTAGCTGGTGCTCGCTTTGAGTGAGTGCCTATTTTGTGATGTACTTGAAGTGCATGCCTTGTAAAGATGAAGAAAGACTAGTCCGCACTAAAAGTGCGAACTAGGGAGCTTTAGAGGTGTTTATCTACTGGTGATAAGCAGAAAAGCGAAATCAATCCTGTTATTTGATAGCTGTCAAAACCTCAAAGTATTGGTCAGGTGTAATGTCCTTCATTTGAATAGCCTTTAAGTCAATAGGCGGAAGTCCATATTTCAAATGAGCGTCCCAAGCATATTCAATAAACCATTCTGGTTCTTTTCCCCAGCGTTTTTCCACTGATCTTCTCTTTAAGAAATCTTCTTTATCAATATTTAGATAAATGGATTGGTCGATTAACGCATTGATATTGGCATTAGCGAACACCAGAATGCCCTCAATGATGACATAATCATAATGGTTTTTTGCTTGGCTGATGGCTTTGTGCCAAGCATTCCAGTCTATGGATTCTGGGAGTTCCCAGTTGGTTAGGCCTTTTACTTTAGGCAGTTGATCTTTGGGGAGTGCGTATTCGTCCTGATGGAGCATTGTGGCGTTCTTTAACTGAATTACCAGCCAATCTGCCAGCGTGGATTTACCTGACCTCGAAACTCCTCCTATAGCGATTACGGTAGACATGGCTAAAAATAAAA
The DNA here is from genome assembly GCF_034669765.1 of Roseivirga sp. GTDB lineage: Bacteria > Bacteroidota > Bacteroidia > Cytophagales > Cyclobacteriaceae > Roseivirga. Next base: position 229,554 of record NZ_JAXMOQ010000004.1, on the reverse strand, counting down.
AATCCGAACCTATAAGGCTCGGATTCTTAAATATCATTTTTAAAAAAGACTACTTATACATTACAGAATGTACTGCGTCTAGGGTCCTTTTCACATTCGGTAGAATAACGTCTATCAAAGTTGGAGCATAAGGCAATGGTAAGTCCATGCTGTTTACCCTTTTGATTGGTGCGTCTAAATAATCAAAGGCATCTTTTTGTACGTTGAAAGCAATGTCTGTTGCCAATGAAGACAATGGCCAAGCTTCTTCCACAATTACTAAACGGTTTGTTTTCTTCACCGACTTAATGATGGCTGGATAGTCAATAGGTCGTACAGAACGAAGGTTGATTACCTCAGCGCTAATTCCGTCTTTGGCCAATTCACCCGCTGCCTCGTGGGCTATTTTCATCATTTTACCGAAAGAAACCAAAGTAACATCAGTTCCTTCGCGCTCAATGTGTGCTTTACCAATTTCTAAAATGTATTCTTCTTCAGGCACCTCGCCCTTATCGCCATACATTACTTCAGACTCCATAAAGATCACAGGGTCGCTATCGCGAATGGCGGCTTTTAACAAACCTTTAGCATCGTAAGGGGTAGAAGGAACCACCACTTTCAATCCTGGGGTGTTGGCAAACCAGTTCTCAAAGTTTTGAGAGTGCTGAGAACTCAACATACCTGCGTTTCCTGTAGGGCCTCTAAACACGATAGGAACCGAGTATTGTCCACCTGACATCGACATCATTTTAGCAGCCGAGTTGATGACTTGATCAATGGCTACTAGTGAGAAGTTGAAGGTCATAAACTCGATGATGGGCTTAAGACCATTCATCGCAGCACCAACACCGATTCCTGCGAACCCTAGTTCCGCAATGGGGGTGTCGATTACTCTTTCTGGGCCAAACTCGTCTAACATGCCTTGGCTCACTTTGTAAGCACCATTATACTCGGCCACTTCTTCTCCCATAAGAAAGATTTTATCATCCTTTCTCATTTCCTCAGACATGGCTTCTCTCAGGGCTTCACGAAACTGTATTTCTCTCATTCATCTAGGGGTTAATGGCCGTAAAAATAAACATTCAGTACTCAATTCACAAAGAAAGATTGACAAGAGTAATGGTCATAAAAAAAGGCTCTGAATTTGCATCCAGAGCCCTTTTTTGAATTTTAATATTGAATTACTTCATGATATCAATGAATGCTTGAGTACCACTGAACTCTCTGAACTCTAAATCAGATAATGCTTTAGCTTTCAAAGAAGAGTCAGCATTTACTGCATTTCTCAAGTTTTCGATTACTTTGTTTTCATTGCTCTGACGGGCAGCAGCAACTGCAGCTAAGTAATGTGCCCAAACAAATCCTCTATCATTAGTGATAACAGACTCTAAAGTAGATTGCGCATTTCTGAAATCTTTTTTCAACAACTGAACCATACCTTTATTGTATTGATCAATTGAACGGTTTGTTGCGTTACCCAATGTGCTTAACGCTGCATCGTAGTTACCCATTTTAATTTCAACCGCGCCTTTAGCGCCATTAACACCTTGTCTAACATCGTTACCAGGGTTCATTGTTAAAGCTTTGTTTAAAGCATCAAGAGCCGCTTGGTTGTTGTTCTGCATAGCTTGCGCCATTCCTAAGTTTGCTTGCGCTTGAACGTTCGCATTCTTTTGGTTAGAAATTTCGAAATGGTTAATAGCATCTCTCAACATGTTTGTTTTGTCTCTTCCAGAAGCAGTCATTGCCATTTCCATAGTTACAGCACCTAGGTTGTTGTGAACTGCCCAAGTATCGTTCTTCTTAGCCGCAGCTTCGTAGATTGATTTTTTCTCTTCTAAAGAAGGAGAGAAAGAAGCAGCATATGCTAATTCTTCACCTGAAAGTTGGTCAGCAGATCCTCTTCCTTGAGCAATAGATTTTGCTAGAGTGATAATCTCTTCTCTCGATTTCTTAGGCTTGATAGTTAAAACTTCAGTTTTAGCAGTTCTCAATTGAGGATAGATGTCTTTGAATACTTGCTTGTAAGTACCCAATTTCTGAAGTTGTTTTTCTTTTTGTTCGAAAGAACCTGAACCATTTATGATGTTAGTCCACTCTGATTTTTGAGAAGAAGAGATACCATTATAGCTAGAAAGCATTGCTTTTAAGCTGTTCCAATCGTCAACAACGGGCTTAGTAATGAATCTAATTTGACTAGCCATTCCTTGGTAGTCATATTTGTCCATTTGCTCTCTGTACCATGTTTCTATGGCTACAGCTCTTTCTTTTGCCAAGTCAGCATTAATTCTGTCTTTACCTTCTGGTGAGTGAGTACCAGTAATAGATACTGTTTTCGTTGCATTTTTTTCTGCGATATAAGCAGCGAATCTTGTTCCTCTGTCACTATTTTTTTCTACTGGTCTTAAAACCGATCTTCCTTGCTCGAAAAAGAACTCTACGTTAGTAGGGATCAACTCTTCTTGGTCATTATAACCATGAGGGGCATATGAAGCAAAGTAAGAGGATTGAACTAAAGTAGAAGTTGTGATTAAACCTTCAGCAATGATAAGTTTTTCAGATTCTACAAAGTTTCCAGTTTTAGGGTTTGAAGCAACTCCTTGAACTAATATGTTTCCACGAGACATAGCAGGATCATATGCGAAAGAATATTCCTTTGAAGCCTTTGGTTGCTCAGTAGTAGCGTTAGGGTAATCTTTTTCGTTGAAAACAACTGGAGCCAATTGTTTTTCTTGACTGCCGTATTGATAATACGTATTGAGTGTATATACTTTTTTACGTTTTAACATCTTCACAGGCAGATTTGCCGACATTGTGAACTTCACTTCGTTCCCGTGAACTTCCAATGGAGATGGCTCAACTGTAAGTCCCTGGTCTTTAGACATTCTTGCCATTTTGCTTAATGCGCAACCAGACATTGATAAGATACCAAGTATCAAGAATGGAAAAAATAGTTTAGCTGTTTGGGTTTTCATATTATTTTAAATTGATTTAGAACAGTATAGCCTTAAATTTAGGATTGCAAGTTTAATAAAATTTTAATGGATTCCGATTTTAACCTTTAATAAATTGTTTTGTAAATTTGTTGTAATATTTGTTCAATGGAAAGAATTCAACGGTTTTTTGAAAGTCAAGCTTATGGCGTTTGTGCCAAATTAGGAGAAAAGCTCAATTTGTCAGCTTCCTCTATTCGCTTGTTCTTTATATATGCTTCCTTTATCACCTTTGGTTCGCCATTGCTTGTTTACTTAGGACTCGCTTATATTATTAATTTTCGCAAGCATTTACGTAGAAAACAAAACCCTGTTTGGTATAACTAAGAATTTATTTTTAGGTAGGTTTTCTTCCTTCTTATAAAGTAATCCCAAATGATTAACCCTCTATACCTTGGATTGTTTTGAGATGTTCTTATTGAAGACTTTCGCTTCCTTATTTGGCAAGGAATAGATCGCATAAAATCGAAATGAGCTCTGATAATGGCTACTCCATGAGGTAGGCCACTCAGTATTGAGAATTGAATAATAGCAAGCCAATCAAGAAACAAACGAATGGGAAACTTCCAGGAAAGGTCTGATGTGTTTTCATTCTTTAAAAGAATACTTAATCCATTCCTGAAGTTTAAATAAGTCTTTTTCGGACTCGACTTGTCTAAAGTTCCTCCACCTAAGTGGTAAACAACACTTTCTGGGCAAACCTTAACTTTATAGCCTAGATTCCAAAAACGCCAGCAAAGATCAATTTCTTCCATATGGGCAAAGAAATCCTCGTCTAAGCCTCCTGCTTCGAAATAGGCTGATCGCCTTACAAAAAGAGAAGCTCCTGAGGCCCAAAAAACATCTTGCGTTTCTTGATACTGATTTTTGTCTTCCTCAATAGTGTGAAAAACTCTGCCCCTGCAAAAAGGATAGCCAAGTATGTCTAAATATCCACCAGACGCTCCTGCGTATTCAAAATGAGTTTTTTTCTTTAGGTCAAGAATTTTAGGTTGAACTGCAGCCAAATTACTGTCTGACTCCATTAGCTTCAATATCGGGTCGATCCAGCCTTCTGTTACCTGTACATCTGTATTAAGTAGCACCACAAACTCATGTTCTAATTCCTTTAGGGCTTTATTATACCCACCACAAAATCCGGAGTTTTCAGCATAAGAAATCACTCTAACGGTAGGATAGTTGCTCTTCAGGAATTCAAGAGTGTCATCTGTCGAACCATTATCGATTACAACGATATCATAACCGTTGCTGAACTGAACAACGGATGGTAAGAAGTTTTCTAGGTGAGTTTTGCCGTTGTAATTAAGTAAGGCAACCGATATTTTTGACATTAGAACATGTTACCTAAGTCCATTCCTGGGATATTGGGCATAATACCCTCGGTACTTTTTCTGATTTCTTCTTTAGCACTAACGTCTGCTTTTTCAAGGGCATTGTTAATGGCTGCTACGGTAAGGTCCTGCACCGTTTCCTTGTCTTCTTTGCTCATCAAGGCTTCATCAATTTCGATTGAGATGACCTGCTTTTTGCCATTTACAGTGGCTTTTACCATCCCGGCACCAGCCTCACCTGTTTCATGAATGTATTCTAGCTTGTCCTGGGCTTCCTTCATTTTGGACTGCATCTCCTTCACCTTGCCCATCATTTTCATCATATCGAACATAAGCTTCTTATTTTTTACCCAAAACTATCGAATTAATACTAAAGTTCCGGTTTGTTGAATGGTGGAATTCCCTGCATCTTGAAATGAAATACGGTAAGCATAGCCCCCAATGCTGGCAGGAGTGCCATTGAAATTGCCATCCCAACCGATACTAGGGTTGGTTGAGTTGAAAATCAAATTACCCCAACGGTCAAAAATTTGCATTCTGAAATTAACGAATACGCCATCCCCAACAGTAAAGGTGTCATTTTCGCCATCACCGTTAGGAGTAAAGGCATTGGGTAAACGTATTGTACCAATGGAAAGTGGGAAACAAAACTCAGGGCTCATTTCAGAAATATTTCCGCAGTCGTCCTCATAGGTAACAGTATAACATAGTTCTAATTGACCCGATCTTAAATTGCTATCGGTAAAGTCTGGGGTTTCTGATGTTCCGATAGGGCTAAAGGTATCATCTGGATTCTTTTTGTAAATGGTGTAGGTTGTTGTGTTTATTATTGCCTGATCGAAGTCAATCTGAAAAGTGGCATTGACTAATTCACCTACCATATTTTGAATGGCTGGGGGGCTGAGGGTTCCGCTTAAGTCTGGAATAATGACTGCACTCTTGGAAGTAGCTGTTCCAAAGGAGGCTTTGAAATAATAGTTTTCCACCAGAGTGCAATTGCTTAACAGACGCTGCGCTGTTCCTGCGTTTGTAGTGAATGTTTCCTGAGCACTATTCTTTTCGTAAAATTGAATTTGAGTAAGACCATTGGCGTTGGAATTAAAATCAAAATCAATTTGAATGTCCGAATTGACATAGGTAGCACTAGATTGGGCGGCTACAGAATAAATAGTTTCTGAAGGAACCGCATCGGCATTACAACGATCTGCACTTTCAATCTTAACCGAATACACCGTATTGATGAAATCGAAAAGACCATTGGTGTAAGTGTAGCTCGTTGCGTTTATGCTTGGATCTAAAGTAACAAGGTCTGTTTGACTTCCATCTTCAGATTCAATCATTAAAGTGTGTATGATTCTACTGTCCAAGCTTTCATAGTTAATTTCAACCATGCTAGCATCCAAGACTTCAAGGCTATTGATGACTGGAGTGGGGGAGCTGTCAAGCGTGGTAATTGACTTTGTGATGCTAGAACAGTTTGTGGTATTCCCAGAGGCAAGCCCTACTACTTCTATGTCATAATCACCAGCAACAGCATAAGTATGTGGGGTTTCTGTTAAGATTGGGGTTTTATTGACAATTTTATCACTTCCATCGCCAAAATTGATACGATAGCTATCGTAGTTGTCTTGGTCAGAATCAATTACTACTGACACCTCATTATTGGCGCAGGCAAAGATATTGTAGGTGGGTTCAATGGCTTCTATGACTGTGATTTTAACAAAACTAACTATACTGCCAGCAGGTGCATTACCGTTGAGTTGAATTAGATAATAAACACCTGGTATACTATAGTTGTGGGCATTGATATTTTGTAGCTCACCATTCATGCAGCTCGAGGGGTCTGCTTGATAATTTGCACTACAGCTTTCTGGGTTTAGAGTGTTTTCGAAGTTATACTGTATTGAACCTCCGCCACCTAAAAGGTTGTTGGGTTCAACATAGAATGGAGCACAACCTACCACTTCACTAACCTCAAAATTACCATTTGGCGTACTGGCTGTTTGTGCACTTATCTTATTTGAAAACACAAAAAGCATTAAAATCACAACACCTAAAGGCATAATGAATTTTGAAAGTGCTTTTGAGTGAATATTCAATTCAGTATAAATTTGATTTCGCTTCTTGATTAACGATACATTATCGCGAAACTTATTTAAGAAAGTAGCCTTTCTATACCGATCGATTAGTGTTCAGCTAAAAAATCGATCAGCTCTAGCAAAGTTTGTTTGTGCTGCTCACCGCTCTCCATGTTTTTCACCGTGTATATATTGGTGTCAATTTCTTCTTGCCCAACCATAACTACAAAAGGTATGTTTTTCTTGTCGGCATAACCCAATTGCTTTTTCATCTTGGTAGGTTCAGGGTAGACTTCACAATTCACATTATTGTTTCGCAAACGAGAAGAAAGACCTAGGGCGTGTTCCAAACATGATTCGTCAAAATTGGTAATCATCACCTTTGTGGTGCCCAATTGATTGGAAGGGAATAGGTTGAGTTCGTCCAGTACGTCATAGATTCTATCAACGCCAAATGAAATGCCTACTCCCGAAACGCCTTCTAAGCCAAATACTCCAGTAAGGTTATCGTATCGACCGCCTGCGGTGATGGTCCCCATCTTTACAGAAGTGGGTTTTACCTCATATATAATCCCTGTATAGTAAGAAAGGCCACGGGCCAAGGTAAGGTCGAAGTGAGTTTTGTCATGAGCAACGCCCAAACTGGTCATGTGCTTTAAAGTAGTTTCTACTTCGTTTAAACCTTCTATTCCTACTGCTGAACCTATAAATACTTTTCTTAGGGTTTCGATTTTATCGGTATTGCTTTCTTCAAGCTCAAGAATGGCTGTGAGTCGGTCAAGTCCAGATTGCGGAATACCCAGCTGCGACATTTCCTCTAACATTTTATCCAAACCGATTTTATCCAGCTTATCTAAAATAACACAGAAGGCAGAAAACTTGTCTGTAGCCCCAATTACATCGGCCAAACCTTCAAGTATTTTTCGACTACTGATAGAAACCTGATAATCCTTGAGTTCCAGTTTGCAGAAAATTTCATTTACCATTGCCATTAGTTCTGCTTCGCAAACCAATGAGTTAGTGCCAATAATATCCGCATCGCACTGATAGAATTCTCTGTATCGGCCTTTCTGAGGTCTGTCGGCACGCCAAACGGGCTGAACCTGATAACGCTTAAAAGGAAAGGTAATGTCATTTTGGTTCATTACCACGTATCGGGCAAAGGGCACAGTAAGGTCGTATTTGAGTCCTTTTTCTGTGATTTTTTTACTTAACTCTTTAGCGCCAGCTTTAAAATCATCGGAATCTGTTTTTGAAAGGAAGTCGCCAGAATTTAAAATCTTAAACAAGAGTTGGTCGCCTTCATCACCATACTTTCCTGTTAGGGTAGTGAGATTTTCAATGGCGGGAGTTTCCAATGGCATGAAGCCGTATTTTTTGAAAACGCCTTTTATTGTATCTAGAAGATAATTTCTGCGGAACATTTGCTCCGGTCCGAAATCACGAACGCCTTTGGGTAATGAAGGTTTTTGAGCCATTCTTGTTGGTTTTAATCATACAAAACTACTAAACACAAGGCTAATCTGATTGTTCTTAAAGAGAATATTGAAAACTAATGTGAATTTTATTTCGCTAGGGGTTTATAAATTGTATTCAAACTCCTATCTTTGCACCTCATTTCGAACAAGGAGTATCATGGGGATAACGAGATTAAAAAGAAAAGCGAGAAGAAATAAGCAGAGATCTGCTGATAGGGTTAATAAAATCAAGCAATTGACAAGTACCCCTGTAATTGCTAACATTGACAAAGAAGAGCTTAAGGCTTCATTTGAAACTGCACCTAAAGCTGAGGCTAAGCCAAAAGCTAAAAAAGAGGAGGTTGAAAAGCCTGCTGCTGAAAAAGCGCCTAAAGCTGAAAAGGCAGAGAAAGCTCCTAAAGCTAAGAAAGCGCCAAAAACTGAAAAGAAGACTGAGGAGTAATTTCCTTTTAATAATATACCTTGAAGGGACTGTTGAAAAACTGTCCCTTTTTTTGTTGGGCAAAAACTACTGTAAGGTGTGCTTCAAACATCGTGTTAAGATATTTAAGTAAGAATTGTTTATTTTGGTTGATTAACCTTATTCAACCATGACCAACAGCGACAGACCTAAAGACAAAGATGAAAGTAAACTGAGGCGATGGGTGGCCAATCTTCAATTAGAAAGCTGGCAGTTGGAACTCCTTATTACTGGTTTTTCCATTTTTTTGCTAGCCACGGGTATTGGAGAGTACAATGACATTAACCGCAATATTCAGGAGAATAAGCTAAACCCAGGAGCCAACGGGATCAATCCTTTGCTCAGCATCTCCATCAATTTTATTTTAGACACCATCCCAATCGGGATGAAATTCTTCCTTATTAACTTATTGATCCATCTTTTACTCAGGGGGTTTTGGATTGGTATTGTTGGCCTAAGTTCTGTTTCAAATTTTATTGATTACGATAAACTTGGTTTTAAAGGGAAGTTCAGAAAGTACATGCCTGAGAATGTTCGGTCACTCGATGAACTGATTGTTTATTTAGATAAAATTTCCAGTGTAATCTTTGCTTATACTTTTCTACTGGTCTTCTCCATTGTGTCCGTGGTAATTGTTTTTGCCATAGGGGTGAGTCTGATGAGTGTGACCGTAATACTTAGCACTTCCAATGAACTCACAATTTGGATAGGTATGCTGAATTTATTGGCTGTTTTCTTGGTCTTTTTCTATTTCATTTTGGCCATCATCTTCTTTCTCGATACGCTGTTTTTTAGTGCTTTTAAGAAATCAAAATGGTTTTCATTCCTGTATTACCCCATTTACCGCTTCTTTTCTGTAATTACTTTATCTATACTGTACCGGTCTATTTATTACCACCTGATTACTACTTATAAGAAGAAACAGATCATTGGTGTTTCTTCCGTTTTACTGGTTGTACTTCTGATCACCCTAAAGGCCGATGCGCTAGATGTGAATGTGTTTTACCCTGAGCGGACTAATATTTCAGAGCGCTATATGGTAGAGGAACTTTATGATGACTTAAGGGCTGAAGATGAGTTTATCCATCAACTCAGTTTGCCTTCTAAATATGTAAAGAATGGATTCCTTGAATTATTCTTGCGCTATAACCCAAAGGATAATAGTATACTTGAGTTGCTATGCCCTGATAGCTATAAGCTTAGTCCAGAGGGAGGTGTTATGCAGGGCTTTAAAGCTGGAATGCAGGCTCAAATGGATACAACATTAAATGTGGACGATTTAATCCGCGATAAGAATTATGAAACAAGGCTGGTAGAGTCTATAGCCTGTCAAACTCAAATTTTTGAAGTGTATATTGATGGAATGCTTTATTCTAACTTAGAGTATGTGTTTAAAACGCATATTTCCAATGGTGAAAAAGGATACTTGGCTGTAATTGATGTGATCGAGTTAAGTAGAGGAAAGCACCTCTTGGAGGTAAAGAAACTTAAAGCACCTAGTACTGCCCGTATTAGAGGGGTTGAAGCAGCTGACTTGAAAATGGAGCCGATGTCTGTTCTTAATTTTTGGATAGAATAAAATAGCCCAAATACATTGATGGCTGGCATAATGCATCTGATTTTTTGAATTGTTAGTGTTTGCTTTAAGTGAATACTATCTCCACTTCACCTTGGTAAATTTCTTTCCTTTCTGAAAATGGTCAGGAATATTTGAAAGGATTTCTTTTCGTAATTTTTCTATCAGTGATTCTTTTGTGAAGCTTTTGTGTACGACTAAGCTTATTTCTCTTACGGGCTCAGGGCTTTCTAAACGTTTTACTCTTGGGTCGTTCAGTTCGTCTATTACAGAAAGTTCTGGCACAAGTGTATAACCCATATTAGAGCGCACCATGTTTTTAAGGGTTTCAATAGAACCACTTTCATAAGAAAAACCAGGGTTGTCTGATTGCTTCTTTTTATCGCAGACATTGAGCACCTGATTTCTGAAGCAATGCCCTTGATTTAAGAGCCACAAACCATATAAAGGCAAGTTGTCTGGTTTAATATTGCTTTTACCGTATAGAGAGTGGTTTTCGGAACTATAAATTAGAAAAGGCTCATTGTACAATGGGATTTCTCGAATAGATGATTCTTCCAACGGGGTGGCCAAAATACCAATGTCTACAAAGTCATTTTTCAAGGCATTAATAATTTCTTCCGATTCCATTTCCCTAATCTGGAGGTGCGTGTTAGGGTGTTTTTCTGAAAAACTTTTTAAAAACCTGGGCATCAGGTAGGGTGCCACTGTAGGGATGACTGCAATTCTGAAACTTCCGGTGATGGTGTCTTTTTCGGAGTTGACCAATTCCTTTAATTGATGCGCTTCTCTTAAAATCTGTCTGGCCTTGCTTATAATCAATTCACCCGTTGGGGTAGGCACTATTGGGTGACGTGAACGATCAAAGATTAGCGTGTTCATTTCGTCCTCAAGCTTTTTAACTTGAAGAGTCAATGTGGGTTGGGTTACAAAGCAGTGTGTGGCTGCGGTTACAAAGTGACGGTGCGTATCAAGGGCAACCACATATTCGAGTTGTTGTAAGGTCATTGTATAGTTTTAGTCTATACTAATATAGATACCATTAATTTGATTAATAGTTCCGAAAGACGGAAATTTATGTCAATATTAAATTAACAGGTAAGGCTAAAACTCACGGAAAACGAATTATGAACTTTCACACTAGAAAATGGGTAAGACCCACAGATTTAAATCCTAACGCTACATTGTTTGGAGGTAGATTACTCGAATGGATTGATGAAGAAGCGGCCCTTTACACCATAGTGCAGTTAGAAAACAAGCATGTGGTAACGAAATTTATCTCTGAAATCAATTTCATTAATGCACCGCGCCAAGGCGACATTATCGAGATAGGAATTGAAGCGGTGACCTTCGGCCGGACTTCCATTACATTAAGGTGTGAAGTAAGAAATAAACTCACCCGTGAAGATATTCTGAGTATTGCTAAAATTACTATGGTAAACCTAGGTGAAGATGGAAAGCCATTAGCGCATGGCAAAACCAAAATTGAATACGTTAGTGATAGAATGAGTTTGTAGTCAGTCAAATTCAAATGAGGCAGGAGTATAATGAATTATTGTGCTCCTGTTTTTTCAGAAGTTTACTTTTTCACCTTCTATTATCAGAATCTTCCAGCATGCTGAGGTAGCTCATATAGCGGGAGTCGGCAATTTCTCCATTCACAAAAGCTTCTAATACCGCGCAGCCGGGTTCGTTTACGTGGAGGCAATTGTTGAATTTACATTGCCCTAAAAATGCCCTCATTTCAGGGAAGTAGTCACTGATTTCTTCTTGCTCCATTTCCACTAAACCCAGCTCTTTAATTCCGGGAGTATCTATGATTCGGGCGTCACCTTCTGTTTCAAACATTTCAGCAAAGGTGGTGGTGTGGGTGCCTTTATTAGCAAAGGTGGAAACTTCTCCAATTCGTAAACCTAGTTCAGGTACTAAAGCATTCAATAACGAAGATTTACCCACGCCTGAATGGCCAGAAATCAAAGACGTTTTGCCTTTTAATACAGCTTTAATTTCATCAAGGCCTTGCTCTTCTAATACTGAAATAAGCAACGTGCGATAACCAATACTTTCGTATAATTCCTTTAGTTGTGATACAATTTCTAGACCTTCTTGATCGAGTAAATCACTTTTGTTAATGACTAAAATGCAAGGGATTCTAAACGATTCTGCACTGACTAAAAAACGATCGATAAAACCCAACGAGGTGCGCGGAAAAGCGAGGGTAGCCACTAAAAGGGCTTGATCTAAATTAGAAGCAATGATGTGCGAAAAGTTAGATTTACGGGTAGACTTGCGGATGATATAATTCGTACGTGGTTCAATCGTCTTGATCACGGCTGAACCTTCTTCCCCTTCTTGGTCAAGAAGTACCCAGTCGCCCACGGCAATGGGGTTGTTTACTTTCAGCTTGTCTTGCTTGAATTTACCGCGTAGTCGGGCTTTGAAAATTTCTCCGCTTTCGGTTTTTACTTCATACCATGACCCCGTAGATCGAATGACTCTCCCCCTCATTTGTTCCATTGGGTTAAACTGTACATGATTTTAGCCGTGGCTCCAGTGTTTTCTCGAATATATGCTTTACAATGCTCAGATGCTGTTTTTCTGAAATCAATATCTGTTGAAAGTTTTTCGAAGTACTCGTCAATCTCTGCTTTTTGCGTGAATGAGAATGCACCTCCTTTTTCAATCAGGGCCAACGCTTCTGGGAATTTCTCAAGATTATTATTTCCGAAAATCACAGGTAAACCAAAAGTCACAGCTTCCAATATATTGTGCAGCCCGTCTCCAAAAGCCCCTCCAATGTACGAAAATTGGCCATATTGATAGAGGGAGGAAAGCATGCCTATGGTGTTGATAATTATGATCTGAGATTCATCTATGCTTTCTGGCGTTGCTTCAGTAATTCGGCAAAAAGGAAAACTAAGCCCTTTTTCTAATTGCTTGATGCTGCTTTCACTGACATCATGCGGAGCAATAATGAACTTTATGTTTTCGGAACGATTGATAATAGGGTAGAGGAAGGTCATGTCCGCAGGCCAGCAGCTTCCAATCACCATAGTGAGGTGGTTTTTGCTAAACTGCGCTACCAATGGAAAATGCTTTGGGTTGCTCACGGTGTCTACAACTCGGTCAAAACGTGTGTCGCCAGCAACTGAAACCTGATTGATGTTGATTTTTTGAAGTAGCTTTTTAGACTTTTCGTTCTGAACAAAAATATGATCGAAGAAGGTGAGGGTTTTTCTGAAAAAGCCACCGCTAGGCTTGAAGAATCGCTGATTTTTGTTGAATAAAGCGGAAATACAATAGAGCGGAATTTTACGTTCGCTTGTTTGTTTGAGGTAATGATACCAAAACTCATATTTCACAAAAATCACCAAGGCCGGATTGACGATATTCAAAAAACGTTGGGCGTTTCTTTTCGTGTCAATGGGTAAATAGTAAACAAAGTCAGCTTCTGTATAATTCTTCCTTAATTCGTAACCAGATGGGGAGAAAAAAGTGATGAGTATTTTATTATTGGGTTTTGCTTTTCGGAACGCTTCTATTACCGGGCGTCCTTGTTCAAACTCACCCAGAGAGGCGCAATGAAACCAAGCCACCGGGTCTTTTACTTTGGAAAAATCCTTTTGAAGTCGCTGAAATATATTTTCCCTTCCCGTTACAAATTTCTTCGCTTTTTCATTGAATGGACTTACCAAACCAATAATTAGGCGATAAAAGCGGACGGATACATTATAGAGAACAACAGCCATTCAGGACAAAAATAAAAAACCCTCCATTAAGGAGGGCTTTTATGCATAATATTTAATTCTGCTTAGTTTTTAGAAAGGTAGTCAGCAACGCCATCTTTAGTAGCTTTCATTGCTTCTTTTCCTTCTTCCCAGTTTGCAGGGCAAACCTCACCATATTTTTCAACGTGGTGAAGCGCGTCTACTAAACGGATCATTTCATCGATGTTTCTTCCTAATGGCAAATCGTTGATTGTTTCTTGTCTTACGGTTCCTTCTTTATCAATCAAGAATGTACCTCTGTAAGCAATTGGAGCTCCTTCAAAAGTCAGATTTCCTTCTTCATTGTAGTTCCAATCTCCTGCTAAAACGCCATAATTATGAGCAATAGTTTTGGCTGTATCTGCAACAACAGGATAAGTAACACCTTCGATACCACCTTGGTTTTTTGGAGTCATTAACCAAGCTAAATGACTTTCTTCTGTATCGCAAGAGGCAGCAACAACAGCAACTCCTCGTTTTTCGAATTCACCTAATTTCTCTTGGAAAGCCAAGATTTCAGTAGGGCATACGAAAGTGAAGTCTTTAGGGTAAAAGAAAAACACTACATCTTTTTTGCCAATGTACTGATCAAGAGAGAATCCCTCAACTATTTCTTCTCCGTTAATTACTGCCGGGGCGCTAAATATTGGCGCTTTTTTTCCAACTAATGACATTTGTTTTTTATTTGAATTGAATAATTAATTTCTTTTACTAATCTTTACGTTAAGACCACTCAGATTACTTAAATTCCAACTTTACTTTATAACCAGAAAAGTATCCTTGTGCTTTCGGGGGGCAAAGGTAACTTTCTATGGAATCGATTTCAAATGCTTAAAGTTTTTCTTTTGAGAAAGATTAAATTAAACTTTGGGCGTCATAAGCATAGGATGAAGGCAACGAATTTATTGTTAACTTTACGTAACATGTTAATATTAACACAATGAAAAAGATCTATTTATTTTTCACGCTCTTAATCGCACTATCTGCTTGTGATGAAGGCGGGATTTTAATTACCGTACCGTCTGTAGGTAATTATCAATTTGCAATTAATAGTGCTACAGCGAATGGTAGTGCTAACAATAGTTACACTACTCAGCAAACGGTTGATCCATCGGCTCTTTTCACAGAAGACTCTGATCGGGTTAAAAATATCACTCTCAATAACCTTAAATATCAAATTTCTGGATATTCTGGCACAGCAGGTAATGATGTGTTGATGAATTTTAGTCTGTCAACAGTATTGGATGGTAATACCACAGAGGTGTTGTCTGCTACTGGAGTTTCACTAGCTAATGGCCTCTTTACTGCTTTTGAGAAGGGCCAAACTTCTTTAAAGGTTTCTGCAGCTCAGGCAGCAAGTATTGAAGCTATCATTGGTAATCAAGAATCATTTGATTTAATAATTACAGCAAGCTTTGATAAAGGGATTGAAAGTGATTTTAATATTGAAGTAGTTTTGGATATTACTGGTTCTATCTCGGAGATTACTAATTAAGTAATCTGGAGCTGTACCACCTTATAATTATTTAGCATACTTTTTAACACTTTAGGAATGAAAAAAAACTTACTATTTATCTTACTGATGGCCACAATTATTAGCGCCTGTGGAGACGCTGGTATTCAATCAGACATCTCTCAAGTTGTGGAGACCGATCCTATTACAGTAACTATTGATTTACCAGCCCAGGCTGTTGGTGTTTTGGTTAACGAAACGCCAGCTATTACTGTTGAAACCGATGATATCAGTATTACTTCTGATGAGTTTGCGGAATACACGGATGAACTTCAGCGTTTTACGATTAATAAGATATGGTATAAACTTCAGGGTTTTGATGCTGGAAACGAAGCTGATTTAGATATTACTTTAAATATCATCAATGAAGGTACTACAACAAAGCTTTTAGAAACTACAGTTGTAGATGCTCATACGAAAACAGACGATGTGCTGCTTTTCGATAAAGCTGCTCCGGGTGACGTAAACGCTGCAGCTGTATCAGTGATTGAAGGTGCATTGTTGAATGGTACCTCTTTCAAAATCGAATTAGTTCTGGTAGGAAAGAATGTTAGATTTCAATCTAGCAGTGATTCATTTGATTTCTTATTCAAGTTTGACGTTACTGCAAGAGTCCAGTTAGATTAATTTTTTAAAAGCATTTTGACATGAAAATTTATACAAGAATATTATTGATAACTGGATTAATGGTGTCGATGGCTAATGTGTCTAAAGCACAATTGGATTTCGACTCTTTTCTAGAAGCAGGCTTGGCCGATGCTAATAAATTATTGGAAGCTTATATGGCGCCAGCTTTTAAAGGTATTGGCTATGGCGTAAATGCTGGTTGGTATAATACAGCTAGGCCACATAAAACCTTAGGATTTGACCTTAACATCACGGTAAACGCTGCAATGGTGCCTGCTAGTGGAGAGTTCTTTACGTTTAACAACGCAGATTACACTAATGTGAAACTATCCAACGGTACTTCAGCTCAATTACCAACTTTGTTTGGACCTAATTTAGGTGCCGATGATCTTCCAGAGTTAAGGTTTCTGGACAATGGAGAAGAAACCATTCGTATTTCTGCACCAACAGGTTTGGGTTTAGATGAAGTTCTTCCAATGAATGCAGTTCCATCACCAATGATTCAGTTGGGGATTGGCTTGATAAAAGGAACCGATCTTAAAATTAGATACACACCAGATATTTCGTTAGGGGAAGAAGATGAAGGGTCTGTAAAGTTATTTGGTATTGGGGTAATGCACGACATCAAACAACACCTGCCAGTAGTGAATAAAT
The DNA here is from genome assembly GCF_034669765.1 of Roseivirga sp. Lineage (GTDB taxonomy): Bacteria > Bacteroidota > Bacteroidia > Cytophagales > Cyclobacteriaceae > Roseivirga. The sequence continues at coordinate 213,098 of NZ_JAXMOQ010000004.1, read as the reverse complement.
TACCGTTCGATCTTTCAATGTTCTTTGGATATACTAATTTGAAAACTTCAATTGCTGTTGACTCAGACTTGAACCAATTTGCTGAATTTGAAACTAAAGGGACTGTGATTCAGGCTTTAATCTCTAAAAAGATAGCGCTACTCACTGTTTATGGAGGCTTAGGTTATGCAAAATCTAAAACAACATTTGGGCTGAATGGTGTATATACTACTGAAAACAGTAGTTATACTGATCCAATTAATTTGGCTTATGAAAATGGTGGTTTAAAGGCCAATGTTGGTTTAAGGATCAGATTATTGTTCTTTAATCTTTTTGGTGAGTATTCTTTCCAAGAATATAACACTGCCACCGTAGGAATTGGTTTTAGCTTTAGAGAAGGTGCCAGCAGTACAAATATTCCAATGGTTCCAGGTATCTAAAAGAGACTGAATAATATATAGTAAAAAAAGGGGCACTCGCCCCTTTTTTGTTTGTTACTTCCCTTTAAAGTCGGGTTTTCTTTTCTCCACAAAAGCATTCATTCCTTCTTTTTGGTCTTCGGAAGAGAACAGCATGTAGAAGTTTTTCCTTTCAAAATGAAGCCCTTCTTCTAAAGGTACTTCAAATGATCTTTTTACAGATTCCTTTGCCATTTGAACCGCAATAGGAGACATTGATGCAATTTCACTAGCGAGCGTCACAGCCTCTTTTAAATACACTTCTATGGGCACCACTTTATTCACAAGCCCGTAGCCATAGGCTTCTTCTGCAGAGATGAATTTGCCTGTTAGTACTAATTCCATGGCTTTTGCCTTTCCTAAAGCTTTGGTGAGCCGCTGGGTTCCTCCAGCGCCTGGCATTACTCCGATTTTGATTTCGGGCTGGCCGAATTGAGCCGTTTCAGAAGCTATAATCATATCACATGTCATGGCCAATTCACAACCACCACCTAAGGCAAAACCAGATACTGCCGCGATAATCGGCTTACGTGTTTTGTTGATCTGGTCCCAAGTACTAAACTGATCTGTTTTCCACATGTCAATGGTTGACTTACCGGCCATTTGTTTAATGTCGGCACCTGCTGCGAATGCTCTTTCATCTCCTGTGATAATAATAACACGGACTTCGTCATCTTGATCTAACTCTTTTAGGCTGTCCCTAATTTCACCCATCAGTTGCAGATTCAATGCATTCAGTTCTTTGGGTCTGTTCAACTGAATTAGAGCAATGTGTTTGGCGTATGCTTTATTTACTTTGATAAATTCCATAGGTTAGGTTTGTTATTTATGAACGCTAAACAAAAATAGAAAGAAATGGGAATGTCTAAGGTGAAGGTGCTATTTGTTTGCTTGGGTAATATCTGTAGGTCTCCTTTGGCTGAGGGTGTTTTTCGCACGAAAGTGAGAGAAAGGGGGCTTGATGATCACTTTGAAATAGACTCTTGTGGCACCTCTAATTATCATATTGGAGAGCAGCCAGACAAACGAACCATTAAGAATGCACTAAAAAATGGAGTAAAATTGAATCACAGGGGGAGACAGTTTACAGTTCAAGACTATTATGACTTCGATTACATTATCACGATGGACTCCAGTAATAGGAGGGATGTTGAACGTTTACGTCCAAATGGAAATGTTAAGGAAGTTAGGCTTATGCGGAGTTTTAATCAAACGGGTTTGGATGATAATGTACCTGACCCTTATTATGGGGGCGAGAATGGATTTCAAGAGGTGTTTGATATTATTGATGAATCGGCTGAGGGACTGCTGAAATTTATTGAGGAGGAAAATCGCTTTTGATTTCAACAAAAAAAAAGCCGGCTCCAATTGGAACCGGCCTCTCTAAGCAAAATATACTAACTACTAACTAACTAAAATTACATAGTATATTTCATCTTAATTCAATGTGAATTAATTATCCCACCAAACTGGAGAATTATCAGTATCACCGTTTGCTAATCTAGCTACAGCAGCATCATATTTCTCACTGTTCAAATCAGACTCGTTTGAAGGATAACCATATCTCAAAGGAATGTTACCGTTATCATTCAAGTTGTTTGGAGTTGGAGTTAATACAGGATATCCTGTTCTTCTCCAATCAGACCACATTTCAAACCCATCAGGGAATGCAGCAATCCATTTTTGATCTCCAAGTTTCGCAGCAGTGTTACCTGCATATGCATTTTGAGTATCGGCTAAATAAGTAGCAAATGCTGTAGCATCATATACTCCACGCTGTCTCCAAGAATCCTCTATACCTTTGGCATACAAAGTAGCAGCAACTTCAGTAGTCCATCCCAATTGAGCAGCTTCAGCACGAGTAAAATCCATGTAGGAAGCGGTAATGAAATAACTATCAGAAGTTTGGCCTGTAATGGCGTCACCCATCAATGAATACTGATTGTTCGCAGTCCATGTAATTAGCTGGTCTCTAGTGTATCCATAAGGCAATCCAACATAAGCACCATTGGTGTTTTTGTTGGCATAAACATCAAGTCTTGGATCATTTTTGGCAACAAGTTTATCAATCATTACATCACTAATAGTATAATCAGCTCTTGTTAAGAAAAGAGAGTACCATCTGTTTGCAAAGTTGTTGTTGTCTAAATGAGCGTAAAGAATGTTGTCAGCATTTGTAGCAACATATCCATCAGCATCGTTCAATGCAGCTTTGAATTGAGTTGCAGCATAATCATTAGCTCCAGGATAACGCTTAGACAAACGAAGAGAATAGATCATTCTAAGTGAATTGGCTAGTTTCTTCCATGCAGCCTTGTCACCGTCTAACATGATATCACCTGAAGGCATTGCTCCAGCATCAAAACCATTTTCCGCCTCTGTTAACTCTTTCAAAATATCTTTGTAGATACTTTCTTGAGTGTCGTATGAAGGGAAAGTGTTTCCATTTAAAGCTTCAGAATAAGGTACATCACCCCATTTATCAGTCACTTTAGAAAATACATGCGCCTTAAGAATTCTAGCTACCGCAATTTGGTTCGCATTAGAACCAAAATCTAGAGCTTTAGTCTTAGTGTCCGCATCAGTATTATAATTGATGATGGAATTCAGGTTCTGCAATACGCCAGTATATTCACCCCAGCTCACAGGTCCTACTGCATACAAAGATGTTTCAGGGTATTGAGTTTCAGATAAATACTGAACATATAGGGATGGTGTAGTTTGAGTTTCATAACCAGAAACTGACCACAACGCACTTGTAAGCAATGCATTCGGTAAGGGTGTACCAGTTTGTGCTGGGTTTACATTCGTATCCCCAAAATCGTACTCCTCACATGAGTTTGCTAAAAATAATACAGACACCAATAGCGATGCTATAATACTTTTCGTTTTTATTGTTGATTTCATTTTTCTCATCTTAATAAGTTTTAAAATCCAAATTTAACGCTCAAACCATAGCTTCTAGTACTTGGAAGCTGTCCGTTTTCACCGTAAGAGGCAGACTGATCAGATGGATCCCAGTTATCTTGACCTTTTGCAGTTGCAATTAACCAAGGGTTTCTAGCAATGAATGATACGTTGATACTGTTGAATGGTGAGTTTCCAAATACTTTAGTTACAGGAACTCTGTAGTTTACAGAAAGCTCACGCATTTTAAGGTAAGTAGCGTCATAAATCATTGTTTCAGCCAACCTATTAGTTCCATAGAATTGGTGGAAATAGTTAAAGGCAGATACATATCTATCAACTGGGTTTCCGCTAGCGTCAACACCTACCATACGAATACCACCACCATCAGCAACAGCATCTCTTACGTTTTTACCATTTTCGTTAATGGCTGCAGTCTCATCCAAAAGACCTGAGTAATTACCCCAGTGCTCTGATAAAGAGAAGAATTTACCACCTTTTTGGTAATCAAATGACATGTTCAATGTCAAGTCTTTCCAAGTTAAAGTAGAAATAATACCACCGTTGAAGTCTGGAAGCACAGAACCGAAATAATGGTTTTGATCAGCAGTGAAAAGACCATTAGAATTCAAAATAGGAAGACCGTCTGCATTTCTTGCAATAGCCGTTCCTCTTAATTGACCCCATTCTTTTCCTTCTTGGTGTACTGTTCTTGCAAAGCCGAATGTGCCAGAGCTATAGATAAGGCTCTCTAAGTTATCAGCAATACTTACGATTTCAGATTTGTTCTGAGCCCAGTTAACAGTTAAGTCCCACTGTAAGTCACCTGAACGAACTGGGGTTCCAGAAAGCACTAGCTCAATACCAGATCTTTTTGTAGAACCAGCATTTTGAAGAATAGAGCTATAACCTGACCCTGTAGCAATTTGTGCTGAAAGGATATCATCTCTGTGCTTCTCATTATAGTAAGTGAAGCTAATACCGGCTCTTCTTTCGAAGAACTTAAGGTCAGTACCAAATTCAACAGAAGAGTTAGTTACTGGAGAAAGATTAGGGTCTACAAGACGGCTTGGAACTGACATTAATAGGTTACCGCTGAATTGGTTAGAACCAATTCCGTAGTATGCTTCAGTTGTGTAAGCACCTAGATCACTACCAGATTCTGCGTAACCAGCTCTGATTTTACCATAGCTTAGTGCAGGAAGTAGATCTTCTGTGAATTCAGAGAATACGAAAGATCCACCTACAGAAGGGTAAATATATCCGTTGTTACCTTTAGGTAAAGTAGAACTCAAGTCATTTCTAAGTGTTGCTTCTAAGAATAAGTATTCTTTGTAGCCCAAAGTGGTTCTTGCAAATGCACTTCTTGTTTTCTGTAATGAATAACCTTGACCAGTTACTCTAGGGTTCACTGTGTTAGCGAGTGACCAAAGGTCTGGAACAACCATACCTCCTGAAGTAGCTCCATTGATACTAGTACTTAGATTGTTTCTAAGGTTACCTCCTAGGTTGAAGTCAACAGATAGATCACCAAAAGTTTCAGAATAAGTTGCTAAGAACTCAAAGTTGTCTTCAGTGTAACGAGACTGACTTGTAGAGTAAGAGTTGAAATAACCGGCTTGAGAGGCAGAATTAGCCAATAAAGCAGGTAGTTTAAGCTCGCTACGTCCAAATACTTCATATCTTCTTGCAGTACCAGTGATTGAGAATTTATCATTTAACTTATAAGTTAAAGAGATATCTCCGAACACTCTGTTTGTATTTGATCTGTTATCCAATAACTCAAAGTAAGTGTACGGGTTATACCAGTAGTTACCTCTGTTGAAGTTTGCAGTATTGAAGTTTGTTGTACTAGAAACGTTACTATGGTTCCAAGACGCAATATTACCTGTTGGTGTTTTGAACTGAGATAATTCTCTCATAATGTCCATGTCCAAATCTCTGTGGAACCAAGAGTTGAAGTTACCAGTAGCGTTGTTACCATATCCATCTCCAAAATCTCCTTGGGTTTCCTGATCTTGGTAGTTCACGTTCGTTCTAATAGAAAAACGCTCAGAAACATCAAAATCTAACTTGGCTGAGATGTAATTTTTCTTAAGCTCAGAGTTAGGGATCAAACCAGTTTGTTGTTCGTTAGTATAAGAAACTCTCATAGAGTAACCTTCGCCACCTTTAGAAAGGGCAATGTTGTTTCTTAAAGTTGTACCAGTTTCCCAGTAATCTCTAATGTTGTTTGGTTGTGGGTCAAATGTAGTAGTCTTAAAAGAGTACTTAGAACCAGGGTACCAAGCATACCAAGGGATATATTCAGAACCATCCAATTTAGGACCCCAACTCGCATCATCAGTATAATCATGGTATTTTTTACCATCAAATACTTGCCATTCAGCAGGGTGATTAGGGTTGTAGTTGTAAGTAATCCAGTTCGCAGAACCACCTCCACCATAAGAGTTTTGGTAATTAGGCTGACGACCCACTTCTTCGAAAGTGATACCTGTAGTGAAATCAACTGACATGTCGCCTTTGGCAGCACGCTTAGTTGTAATCATTACAACACCATCAGCAGCTCTTTGTCCATAAAGGGCAGTTGCATTTGGACCTTTAAGAATGTTTACACTCTCAACTTCATCCATGTTAATACTACCTGGGTTAATACCTGGAGTACCATCAACAACCCAAAGTGCACCACCATCAGATGTTAAACTGATGTTACCTCTAATTCTAACAGAAGCGTTAGAGCCAAGTCTAGCACCAGATTCAGTTCTGATTTGAACACCAGCTACTTTACCTGCAAGTGCATTAGTAACGTTTTGTTGCTGAGCCATGTTCAATTCCTTCGCATTCACTTGTTGTGCTGTATAAGGAAGTGTTTTAGCATCTCTAGGGATGTTCAATGCAGTTACAATCACTTCACCGAAATCCACTACCTCAGGCTGCATAACAACATTGATGGAATTTCTACCACTGATTTCAACTTCTTGGGTAATAAACCCTAGGTATCTGAAAACAAGAGTTGTAGCATTCTGCGGAACGGTTATTCTATAAGCACCATCACTTTCAGTAACAACACCACTGGTTGTACCTTTGATGTAAACAGATAAACTTACCAATGGAAGTCCATCCTCAGCACTAGTTACTTTACCAGTAATAGTTCTGTCCTGTACATCGCCAGGTTCAATGGCCTCATTGTTTCCGCCCTCTTTATCAGGTGTTGGAGCAACCGAGATGTTTTTGTTTATTTGCTTGAAATTCAATTTTGCGTCTTTGGAAATAAACTCTAACACTTTTGCAACAGTATATTCCCCATAGATAATATTGATTTTTGTCTCCAGATTAATGTCTTTCTTCTTATAGAAAATCTTAAATGGAGAATTTAATTCGATGGCTTTAAACGTTTCTAGTATTGATGCGTTCTCTAGTTCGAGTTTTACTTTGTATTCTCGAATACTTTGACCGTTCATGCCATTTGCAGCCAATAGTGATGACATTAGAAATATTTGTATCACAATGCTAAATAGAGAGTATTTTGCACCTCGAGAGAGGGCATTTATACATTTCTTTTTCATAGATAAAGTGTGTTTTTAGTTAAACATAGTTTGTAAGTCCAAGGCGCTCTACTGCAATAGCGCGTCTTGGCATTTTTTAGTAATAGGTTTTTGTCATAGGCACTTTTAGTTATCAGTTAGCTTAATTAGTATTTGCTTTTGATTAATTTCTGTCGAAAAACCCATAGTATAACCAAGTGTGTTCAGTACTGATTCAAGACTTTGACGAGAAAATTCTCCAGTACCTTCTAGTTTGAGTTTGTTAGGGGCATTACCTTTAAGTATTATATTGACATCATACCACCTTTCTAAGGTTTTAATAATGTCACTCAACTTGGTATCATTGAAATAGATTACTTCATCTTTCCATGATAATAGCTTCTTAGGTTCAAAATTCCCCTTTACTAGCATCATGTCGTTTTTATCAAATGTTATGAGTTCAGAGGGGGCTAATATAAAAGGTGATTGTTTTTCGGTATTGGGGCTTTGGTTTGTTCCATTTACCTTAACCTTTCCTTTGGTCAAAGCAATAGAAGCATCATCTTCATCTGAATAATCGCGGACATTAAATGCTGTACCTAATGCTACTGTAGTTAAGCTTTTAGAAATGACTTTAAATGGCCTAGTGGTGTCTTCGGCAACTTCAAAAAAGGCCTCCCCTTCTAAGTGTACAATTCTTTGATCAAAACCATAGCTTTCGTCATAAACTAGCTTTGACTCTGAATTTAAAGTTACTTTGGTGCCATCCTTTAATGTGAAAGAGCTTCTGTAGCCTCTTTGTGTTTGTTTTGTTATTTGAGCTAATTCATATTGGGTACTAGGAGATTGGTTAGGAATAGATAAGAAATAGCCTAGTGTTAAGGCTATTATTAAGTTCAATCCAATAGTAAAGGCAGGCAAGACACCTCGTTTTTTGTATCGATGAAGAACTTGGTTCTTAGGTGGGCGTGCAAGTTTTTCTTCTAAGCTAACTTCTTGCGAAATTTTATCAAAAATCGAAGTCTTATCTATGTTGTGAATGTCTTTTTTGTAAGTATTAATCCATGCAGATTCAAAAAACTCATCTGTCAACTCACTGTTTTCATTTTCAATGAGCCAATCATGAAGTGCTTTTTTCTGTTCATCGGTACTATTGCCGCTGAGAAACGAAGAGGTAGATTTTTTGTCTTTCACGCTTTATGCGATATAATATGAATTACTTACATTATTATATACACAGATAATTTGGGTAGCCGTTACTCTGCCGAAATTTATATTGTGAATAAGTTCCCAGGTTCAATCAAAAAGAGAGGTGGTGTAACTATGTAGTTGCTTTATTGCTTTTCGAATTTGACCTTCAACTGTATTGACGGATATGTTCATTTGTTCTCCAATCTCCTTATTAGAGAGTCCTTCGAGTCTACTCAATTCGAAAATCATTTTTCTTCTGTTTGGGAGGTCATCGATCCCTTTTTTAAGGGTGAGTTCCATCTCTCTATATAGTACTTCTTCCATGGTAGTATTGCCAGTTTGCATATTGCTACTGATCTCATACATATCTGAAAATTTCTTAATGTCACGAATCCTATTGAGTGTAAGATTCTTGGCTACCTTAAACAAAAGTCCATTGAGAGAGAGTTCTACATTTATTTGCTCTCTGCTTTTCCATATTTTGACAAAGACATCTTGTGTGACTTCTTCAGCTTCTTCCTTACATCTGAGGAAAGAGTAACAGAAATTGTAGACTTTTACATAATTCTCATTAAAGAATTGTGATAAAGCTCTATTGCTTCCTTTTTTTAATTCTGCTGCAAGCTCATTCATTATTGAAACACCTATAAATGAGATAATGGCTTCTCTTAGACAAGCAGAAAAACATAGAATCGAAAGCAGGAAAAATGTATCTCCCTTTGAAGTTCATTAAGTCTAGTAGTTTAGTAGTTGATCACAACCGTATCAAGAATACGCGTTCTGATTTAGGATACTAAAATAATAATAATAATGTAAACCACATTGCTTGCTTCAGTAAAAGAAATTATATGGACTTGGTTTTTGATAAACAGTAATATTCATGGTTATAAGGCTGAAAAAAGCATGATTAACCCCCCATTGTGTCCTTAGAGTTGATTAGAACCAGATTAGAGGTTGGTTTTTTTTATCTGGCTCAGTGCCGATAGTTAAGTAAAGTCCTTTTTAATAAGAGGCTCTTATTTTACGTAACACTGTCTCTATACTTTTTCTTACCTTATCAGTTGATTCTTCGTAATGATTAACAATAAAGCTAAATATTAATGTTTTTCCTCTTTCAGTTCTGAGGTAACCGCTTAATGCATAGTTATTCCGTAACGTACCTGATTTAGCATAAATGTAAGGTTCATTCTCGCCAGCATACCAATCCTTTAGTGTTCCAGAAATACCTCCTACTGGAAGTAACTCAAATAGCCTTTCTTCCCCCAGTTCTTTGTGCAGTTTTAAAAGTAGGTTAGTAATGGTTCTAGGAGTGAACATGTTGTAACGAGATAAGCCAGACCCATCTACCCAAACCAGTTCGTCTTGCTCATCATTGAACATAAGCTCTTTGGTTTTTTTAATCATTGAGGCAGTAGATAAGGTGTCAGTTTCTAGTCCACTGGCCATGAGTAGTACTTGTTCTGCAAAAAGGTTGTCGCTTTCTTGAAGCATACTCTTATACAGTGAGTCGGTGAGGCTGGCATATAATGTTTGGGCAAGCGCTACGTTTTCTGGCTTTTTAATTATTGTTACCTCACGATCTAGGGTATCTGAAAGCAGTTGAACGAATAACTCAGATGAATAAAGGAACGGTCTGACTAAGGTGTCAATTGGGGAATAATTTACAATGTCAAAATCATGTTCGCTAGGGAAGGTGTATTCATAGCTGTTTTTCATCTCATCTCGCTGAACCTTGCCTTTTAACCTTATAAGTGAATCCTTCTTAAATATAAACTGAGGTTCTAAATAAGAAGGAGATACCTTAATTGTTTTCTCTTCCTTATTAAGGTATGCCATTACACTATTTCCATAAATAGGGAATACGGATTTTTCCGCAGAGTAATAACCATTATAATCGTCCCAGCCCCAGCCAGGCCCTAATCTATCATCTTCCATTGGGCGTGGCCAATAGTAGAGGTTTTCTGAGTGTGACTTTAGAAAGTGAAGTGCTGTTGTGTCATTGTATTCCGGGTGAAGAAAAAGCGGGTTGCCTGTTCCCCAAAAAATCAATGAGTCGTTTTTAATAATGTACTGTAGGGCTGGTATATTATTGCCTAAAAAATGTAGGCCAGCGTATAGGGTGAAAAGTTTTGTGTTCGAAGCTGGGGTCATGTATTTGTCATCGAACTGACTCACTATGGTTTTTTCGTTTTTTGGATCAACCAACATAAAGCCAACAAAGGCTTGCTCAAAACCTGGTAATTCTTTAAGGTCTTTAAGAATTCTCTTCTTAGAATATTTTTGTGCCTGAAGACTTTGAAGACCGCAGATTAAACTTAGAAATATAATGAGTAGTCCCTTACTCATAAAAAGCAGCCACTTCTTCTAAAGGTTTCCTTCTGTTATTGGGTACATAAACTTCATCGGCTTCATAACCTACTGGCAAAAGCAAGAATGCCCTTTCGTTTTCCGGGCGGTTTAAAATTTTGGCCAAAAAATTCATTGGGCTAGGTGTATGTGTTAAAGTAACTAAGCCAGCATCGTGAATGGCTGCAATTAAAAAACCTGCCGCTAATCCTACCGATTCGGCTACATAATAGTTCTGGTGCTTTTTTCCTTCAGCATCAAATTCAAATGGGCGTTTGAAAACAATGATTAAATAAGGAGCGGTTTCCAAAAAAGGCTTTTTCCAGTTTGTGCCCATTGGCTTTAGGTCATCCAGCCACTCTTCACTCATGCGCTTGGTATAGCTTTCATATTCTTCTTTTTCTGCTGCTTCGCGAATCTGCTTTTTTATGTCAGGGTTGCTTACCACACAAAAAGTCCAAGGCTGCTTATGTGCACCAGAAGGAGCTGTAGAAGCAGACATGATTATATTTTCAATGACTTCCTTGGGAACAGGTTTATTAGAAAAATCACGCACAGACCTGCGGGTCTCCATCCAGTCGTAGAAGTTTGCGCTACGGGCTTTCATTTCTTCTGGTGAATAGTGTACATGCGAATACTTGATGAATTCGTGATTTTCTATGACCTTAATATTCAGGTTAGCGCTCATTTTTTCAATAATATGACCCACAAGATAAGAAAGAACTTAGAAGCTGAAAAAGAAAATAAAAAAACCCCGACTGATAATCAGCCAGGGCACGATTTGGATGTAAAATAACCCTACTCGAGGGTTGCCTTAAAGACGATTGTAATTCGACAATGTTACTTCTATTTACTTTTTTGTTTTCTAGCGATTATTTGATTGGCAACTAAGCCCAAAACTGCTCCTGCGCAAATTACCCAAGCTGTGGTTAGGTTAAATAATTCGTTTTCTGAGTTGAGTCACTCCCGCAAGGGTAAACATTGCAACCGCAACAATTAAGCTCTTATATGCCGAAGCCATATCTGCCCAGATTTGATAACCCTCTTGTCTGATTCCGCCAGTGGCAAGAATAGCATAACCATAAGGGTGGTAAGGGGCGTATTCCCAACCTTGCACAACAATCATAAAGGAGATCAATCCAGCAATTCCTATACCTAGCGGCAAAATCAAGTTTTTTGATTGTTGACTAATAAAGAATTGGATAGATGCCATGCCTAAAGTGGCCAAGAAAATTTTAAACATTAACGCATATTCAAAACCAAAGCTGAAGCTTTCTTCGAAACCTAAACCCGGCTGTACAACACGCATAGACAAGCCAACAAGAATTGTGAAGGTGCCAAATAACATTAGGCTGATAAAGATCATGACAATGAAGACCTTCATTTTTGAAAGATAGAGCGTCAAACGTGATAGCGGTTGTGCATAAATCAGTTTCCAGGTATTCGAGCTGTACTCAATATTGTTGACCAACAAGGCGACCATCATGACAAAAAATGGAAATAGAAAATTAGCGGGGTCAATACTAAAACCAATTAGGGTGGACCAAGCATTCATTCCTTCTTTGATAATTTGAGGCCCTTTTTGCCACAGAATAATAAAATTGATAATGGGCACAAAGGCTGGAGCTAAAATGAGTAACCAAAAAGTAAAGGTCTTTTTGTATTTGAATATTTCTGCTGAAATTCCTCTTTTGAGTTGTAATGCTATATTCATTGGTCTAATTTTTTAGTAAGGTTTAAGAAGATGGCTTCGAGGGTTTCCTCAGTAGATTTAAGCTGATAGACTTCGATGTCGTTTTGGACCAAAGCTTTGTTGATTTTGGAGATATCCTTTTTATCTGCAATCGGTAGTGTAATGGTTTTGCTGTCTTGCTCAGAGATGGTATAACTCAACTCTTTGATCACCTCAATTGCCTTTTGAACATTGTCCAGCTTTATTTCTAAAAACTGAGTCGGGTTGTTGCTATGAAGTCCATCGAGTTTGCCTTCATACATGATTTTGCCTTGATCAATAATAGCTACATCGGTGGCCATTTTTTCGATTTCAGTAAGAATATGACTCGATAGGAAAATCGTTTTACCGTGCTCTTTATTCAAGCGAATAATGAGTTCACGCATTTCGATAATACCACTAGGATCAAGACCGTTTGTGGGTTCATCTAAAATGAGCAGATCAGGATCGTTGAGTAGGGCAGAAGCGAGTCCAAGTCTTTGGCACATTCCCAAAGAATAGTTTTTTGCTTTTTTATTTGCGTTATCCGTCAATCGGACGATTTTGAGTACTTCGTCAATCCTAGATTTAGGAGCACCAATCATTCGTCTGACTACTTCAAGATTTTGTCGCCCAGTGAGGTGTTTGTATATGGAAGGGTTTTCAATCAGTGCGCCCACCTTACCCAAGAGTTCTACCTTGTTGGCAAGAAGTTCTTGACCGAATAGTTTTACTTGTCCCGGTTTGGAATGAAAAAGATCGAGCAAGATTCTAATGGTAGTGGTTTTTCCAGCACCATTAGGCCCGAGGAAACCATAAATACTTCCTTCGGGAACGTTGAGATTGATTTTATCTAAAGCCTTGAAGTCTTTAAAGTAGAAATCTAATTCAGTGGTTCGAATAATTGATTTTGGCATGTTTTAACATTTGTCGATAGACGATGCTATTCACAGTTTGGGTAACCGATTTTTAAATTACTCGACCAACTAGGGGATTTTGTCTATGAAAGGCCAGCCTGAGACCTATAAGGTTTTCAAAACCTTATAGGTCTGGTTTATTAGTTTATTTTTAATACTCCCATTCTTCTAGTAGTTCAGCCGTATGATCACTGTGGAAAGAAATGTATTCTTTGATATCGCCAAACCATCCTACAACTTCATTTCTCGAGAGCAAAGTTGGTTTGTTAGATGAAATTGATTGGTAAGAGCTATAAGCCCAATCTTCTATACTTCTAGTAAAACCATGTTTTATGGGGTTCTGATGAATGTAATTAATAGCTCTGGTTAAGTAATGATCCGAATTGATCTGAAACCTTTTAGTATAATCGATCCATAAAGCTCCTCTGCGATTATATTTCTTGTTATAAGCTTTGGCATATGAGTTTAGTAAATTGCTGAGCTGCTGCATAATGAGTTTATGAAAATCATTATGATACTTGGGATGCTTTGCAAGGGTTTCTTCATCGTGGGTTTTAATTAAAAAGTGGATGTGATTGGGCATTAGACAATAAGCTAAAGTACCACAAACGGAGGGCATATAATTAGCGTAACGTCTTAGAAAGTAGCGATAGTTATCATCGTTTCGAAATAGATTTTCGTCACCTATCGCATGGTTTACAATATGATAGTACGTTTCGGGTTCAAATTTCTCTAGGCCTTTCATTTCCATCAAACCTATAGGTTTATATACCCATTAATCTAACGATTTTTATCTTTTCGAACCTTTATTTTGAAACTATATAGTGTTAGTATATTGATTATTTATGTTTAAAATTGCTCCGCGACCTTTCTTCATTTCAATCGTCCTCTAAGGGAATGAGAAATTTTAAGACTTGGCTTGAGCAGCATCAGGAAGACTTGATAATAGTTGTCCTGCATATTGTTGCTTGGGGGCTTTACCTTTCTTTCATCAACCTGACTTTTTTGGGGAACCGTTTTAGTACCGAGTTTAGTGTGTGGTATATTTTTTCGGTAGCCGTCATAGACATGAGTGTGTTTTATTATCTCTATGTCGTTGGCATTCCCAAATTACTTATGAATCGAAAAACAGGGTTGCTTTTTGGCTTGATATTACTGATTCTGGCCATATACCCATTTTTGGTATTTTTAATGAATACGGCTTTAGCTCACTTCTTTCCAACGGATATCACCCCTATTGCGGCTTTGGAAAAAGCACGCTTTTGGACCGCCTATGGAGTGCGGGTATTGTCCTGTTTATTTGTGGTAATGATGGCGGGCATTGGTAAGTTCACTTTCGACTGGTTTAAAAATTTAAGGATCAGAAGAGAGCTTGAAAATCAAAACCTCACCAGTGAACTGGCCTTTCTTAAATCGCAGATCAATCCCCACTTTCTTTTCAATACGCTCAATAATATTCACACACTGGCCTATAAAAAGGCAGATGGAGCACCGGAGGCCATCATGAAACTTTCGGAACTGATGCGCTATATGATTTATGATTCTAATACCGATTTGGTGCCCTTGAATAAGGAGCTTCAATACCTTCAAAGCTTTATCGATCTCCAAGAACTTCGATTTAAAGCCAAAGGAATAGTGAGTTTTAAGGTAGAAGGTGATGTCTCTGAAAAACACATTGCTCCATTAATTTTATTTCCTTTTGTGGAAAATGCCTTTAAACATGGGGCTCAACTTAATAATGCTGATGCAATCCAAATTAGTTTAAAGATCAATGATGATTTGGTGTATCAGGTAAGAAATGAATTTGTAGGGAGTAATAACAAGCAACAAAAAGACAGAGTAGGCGGAATAGGGCTGGGAAATATCAGACGTAGATTAGAGCTTATTTACCCTTCGGGTTTCGGTCTAGAGGTAGCACAAACCGCGCAGCATTTCAATATAAAACTAACCATTAGAAATCATGGATAAAATTAGATGCATGGTGGTGGATGACGAACCATTGGCCATAGAGATTCTAGAAGAGTATATTGGTAAGGTGCCTTGGTTGAGTTTTGCTGAAAGCTTCGATAAAGGAGTAAAGGCCATTGAATATATAAATAACAACGAGGTTGATTTATTATTCCTTGATATTCAAATGCCTGATTTGTCAGGTATACAAGTGGCGCAATTGATAAGTAAGAAATGCGATATCGTTTTTACAACTGCCTATCATCAATATGCGGTTGAAGGTTTTGAACTCGAAGCGAAAGATTACCTACTCAAACCGATTTCGTTTGAACGTTTTCTTAAATCTGTGCAGCGCATCAAAGGTTGGCAAGAACAATTGCAGAAGGAGAAGGAGGATTTTGTATTTGTGAAAACAGAATATAAAACAAAGAAAATACGCCTGTCTGATATTCTGTACATAGAGGGTATGAAGGACTATTTGCGAATAGTCACCTCTACTGAGAAAGTAATGATTCTGCAAAGCTTCTCTAAACTCTTGCCCACCTTGCCTTCAAGCCGATTTTCAAGAGTGCACAAATCCTTTGTAATTGCGCTAGATGCAATCGATATTATAGAAAAGAGCAAAGTCAAAATTAAGGAGGCATGGATTCCAATTGGAGAATCTTACAAAGAGGATTTTCTAGGTGAAATTCAGCGAAGAACCGTTTAACGTTTGTTAGAATGTTTTTTCGAAAATAATTCACTTCTCCAATAACCTTTTACTTACAACTTAGGTTAATCGAGTCATGGAAAAGAAGACGACAAGTAAATCTTCTAAAGCGAAGGTGAACGATTCAGAAAAACTCAAGAAGGCCTACATCGAGCATATTCTTGAGCACGGTAATAGACCTGCTTCTATCTTTAAGTTTGTAAAAGAATTAAAGATTAAAGAGGAGGCTTTTTACGAGAACTTCAACTCTTTTGATACCCTAGAAAAAGAGCTTTGGCGCGATTGGTTAAGCGAGACAGTGGCAACGATCAAGTCCGAAGATGTTTACGCTGAATATTCGGCAAGAGAGAGGCTGCTGGCCTTCTATTTTACTTTTATTGAGGTATTAAAGAGCAACCGAAGTTTTATTCTGCTTACTGTAAAGAAAACGATCAAGCCAGAATTTACACCTGCTCATCTTAAGGAATTTAGAAAGGATTTTAAGGAGTTTGTGAATGAGATTTTGGTGGAAGCTAAAGAAACCGAAGAGGTTCAAAACAGACCTTACATTAGTGATAAGTACGATGAAGGGATTTGGCTACAGTTTTTGTTTGTTTTCAATTTTTGGATGAAAGACGATTCAAAAGCGTTCGAAAAAACAGATGAAGCCATTGAAAAGGCAGTCAATTTATCTTTCGATTTAATGGGAAAGGGGCCACTAGACGCCATGATTGATTTCGGGAAATTTCTATTTCAAAACAGATAATTAAACTAAGCCTACAAGGGCATTGACCCTTTGAAGGTTTACAATCTATACGATGAAAGAACAATCAAAAATACCTACAGGAAAAGTGCAGAGGGCGGCTAAGTTTGTAACTACGGGCGCAAAAGTGGGAGGTAATTACATGAAGCATTACGCCAAAAAAGTAATGAATCCGTCTCTTTCAAAAGATGAATTACACCAAGATAACGCAAGGGATATTTACAATTCGCTGAGTGAGCTAAAAGGTAGTGCGCTAAAAGTGGCGCAAATGATGAGTATGGATAAAAACATGCTGCCAACTGCCTACCAAGATAAATTCTCGATGGCGCAATACAGTGCACCACCCTTATCTTATCCTTTGGTGGTAAAAACCTTTCAACAGTATTTCAAGAAATCACCTACTGACATTTTTGACACTTTCACCAAAAATGCGGTGAATGCGGCTTCCATTGGGCAGGTGCACAAAGCCACTTTGGAAGGGAAAGAATATGCAGTAAAAATTCAATACCCTGGAGTCGCTTCCAGTGTTCGCTCGGATCTTAAATTGGTGCGTCCATTTGCAGTTAGGTTGATGAATTTAAATGAAAAAGACCTTGACCATTACATGGAGGAGGTAGAAACCAAGCTGATTGAAGAAACCGATTACTTGTTGGAAGTACAGCGGTCGGTGGAGATTTCAGAAGCTTGCGCCCATATTGAGAACATTCGGTTCCCGAAGTATTATCCTAAGCTATCAGATGAACGCATCATCACAATGGACTGGATGGACGGGAAAGTACTGAAAGAGTATATCAAAAGTAACCCCAGTCAAGCAGACAGGAACAAGGTTGGGCAGGCCCTTTGGGATTTCTACGACTTCCAGATTCATACCTTAAGGCAGGTTCATGCAGATCCGCATCCAGGGAATTTCATTATTAGTGATGATGCTGTTTTGGGAGTAATCGACTTTGGTTGTGTTAAAGTTATTCCGGAGGAATTCTATGATCCATACTTCAATCTAATCAGAAAAGACATCCTTCATGAAGACAAGGAATTAGAACAGCTTTTTACTCAACTTCAGTTTATTTATCCAGACGATAAGCCGGACGATAAGACTTATTTTTCTGCTGTAATTAAAGATATGATGGGGATTTTGGGTCAGCCATTTCATCAAGATGAATTCGACTTTGGAGATGATAGCTATTTCATGAAAATTTACCAGATGGGCGAAGTGATTTCTCAATCGCCTAAGTTCAGAGAAAGTGAAAGGGCCAGAGGAGCAAGAGATGGGCTCTACATTAACCGTACATACTTTGGGCTCTATAATATTCTAAATGAATTAAAAGCGAAGGTGAAAACTACCAAGCCAGAGTGGGCGATAAAAGTGGCGGTTTAGGGTGCTAACTCTAGGCTGGCTGATATTTTGATTAAGAACTTGTCTTCCGCTTTAACGGATTTGACATTCATTTAGTAGGAATTAAGCTCGCCAGAAATACATGAAATAATATGGAGTTAATTTGATCAATTTTCTCTGTTCTGCCGATTCATTACTTCATCTTTGATTTGCTGCCTTAGTAGTTTCTGGTTTTTGATAAATAGCCTTAACAAAAGGAAGGCTACAACAAGGTGTAACCCAATATAGGCCCAACGATTAAAGTCAAAACCTAGATAGTCATAAACCTCTCTAGGCTTAATTAGGGAACTTATTCCATTCACTAAATAAAAAATGCCTCCAACCAAATAAAGCCATCTCCACTTTGTTCCAAAACGTTCAGAACGTGTCCTTCTATCATCCATATTTGTTGGTCATGTAGTCGTATGAGTCCTTAATGAGCCGTTTCAATATTTCAATATCAACGTCCTCAATATTTTTAATATACAGGCAAGATTTACCTGTTTTGTATTTGCCCAGTTGAGCCAAGTAGCCTTCATATTTTTCGAAGCCTGGCATTATGTAAAGCGTGAGGTTTTGAACCCTTGGTGAAAATCCAATTTTCAGAAAGTCACCTTCTCTTCCACTTTCATATTTGTAATGGTAATTACCAAAACCAATGATGGAAGTCCCCCACATTTTTGCAGGCGCATTAGTGATTTCTTCCATTAAGTTCTTAACGAGAACGCAATCATGTTTTTTTTTTTCCTCTGCTATGCTGTTTAAAAAATCGGTAACGCTTGCTTGGGTTTCTTTAGTTTTGTTTTGTGCTTTTGTCATGAGTTGAAAAAATAAGGGTGAAAAATAAGTGTGCCGATTACTGCGGCAGTAATTGCAGCAATTAAAACAGCTGCAGCAGCGATGTCTTTTATGATGCCTGCTTTAGTGTCAAACGCTGGCGAAACCAAGTTCACTAGCTTTTCGATGGAAGAATTAAAAAGTTCAGCTACTAACACCATAGCAATTGCTGCGACAATCCAGAGCCATTCAAACACTGACAGGTTTAAATAAAAGCCCAATAAAAGAACCAGAAGGGTGGCAAACAAATGAACTCTAAAGTTATGCTCGTGTTGAATTACATGCCAAAGCCCTTTGAAAGCAAATTTGAAGCTTTTTAACCTTGCCAAAACAGAGAATTTTTTAGACATAGGTTAAAAGTAAGAAGATTTATAACGCAATGAAAAGTAGGTTCGTAAAAGCACGAGCACTAATTTTGGGCGTCATGCAAAGAACTAAATACTTCTACCTAATACTGATACTCTTTTGTGCCACCTTGAGCTGCGATAACGACAAAGCAAAAGCTGGAAGGTTTTTATTAATGGGGAATAATGAATTGGCTGATTTAAATTATAAGGAGGCCATTCGATTATATACCGAAGCCATCGGGAAAGACCCATTATTTAAGGAAGCTTATAATAATAGAGGAGTTGCATTATTCAAAAGTGGCCATTATGCCGAAGCGCTTAATGACTACTCTTTTGCTATTGTACAAATCGACCCTACCTATACCGATGCCTATAAAAATAGGTTTGAAGTGAACCTCGTTTCAGGAAATTTAGAACGTGCATTGAAAGATGCTGAGTACTTGAATAAGGTTTACCCTGATAGCGCCTATACTTATCTATATGAAGGGTTGGCCCTTACAGACCTTAAGCGTTATGATGAGGCGATTGAAATGTTTGATATGGCTTATCAGAAGGACTCTAAAAATGTGGAGGCGGTAGTAAATCAGGCGAACGCCTACTATATGTCTAATCGGTATAATCAAGCCCGCGAATTACTTCAGAAGGCAATTACCATTGATGCTACCGAGCCGAATATCTATAATACTTTGGCTTTAATAGCAACACAGGAAGGTGATTTCGAAGAAGCTTTGAAGCAAGTAAATCAAGCGATAGAAATAGATGGTAGAAATGGTTACTTCAGTAATAACAGAGGTTTTATTTACCTGAATTTAGGAGATATTGAAAAGGCAGAAGCAGATATAAATTTAGGAATCAGGCTTGACCCTAGAAACCCTTGGGCCTACCGAAACAAAGCTATTTTTTATTACAAGAATAAGAGTTTTGATTCCGCTTTAAGGAATATAGAACTTGCTGCAAAGTACGATAATTCCATTCCATTATTGAACCATTATTGGGGGCTGATATTGATTGAATTGGATCGTGCAGATGAAGCTTGTGCTAAATTGGCTTTATCTGAATCGCCAGATAAAGAGTTACTTATGAAAATGTACTGCAAGTAGAATAACAGCTTTTTACATTGAAAATCCCTTCCGCCTTTTATCTTTAGAAGGCGGTTTTTTTGTGCCTTTTAGAATAATTTTAACATCAATGTTAACAAGTCTTAACAACATGCCGTCTAACCATTGATTATGGATGTAGTACAGTTCAAAACTGACGTTCTGCCTTTAAAGAACAAACTTTACCGCTTTGCTTTCAACATTGTAAAAGATGAAGAATTGGCAAAGGATGTGGTACAAGAATGTATGATCAAGGTGTGGGAAAAAAGGGATGAAGTAAAACACATTAATAACTTGGAAGCTTGGTGTATGCAGGTAACCAGAAACAAGGCCCTAGATAAGCTGAGGTCTAAACATATTAAGAAAACTGATCTTTTTGAAGTCGAATTCGATACTAGAAAGGAAAAGGATACGCCAGTTGTATTGGCCGAACGAAACGAGATAATGGACCGCATTCAGTTTTTAATTGATGCGCTTCCTAGTCGACAACGAGAGGTAATGCAGTTAAGAGACATTGAAGGCTATAGCTATAAAGAAATAGCTGATATGCTGGAAATAGATATCAATTTGGTGAAAACAAATTTGTTTAGAGCACGCAGAAAATTGAAGGAAAGCCTGATTAAAGAAAACGCTTATGGACTCTAGAATAGAGCAATTATTAGAAAAATACTGGGCTTCAGAGTCAAGTATTCAAGAAGAAAAAGAACTGAAAGAATTGGTGGCCAAAGCTGATAATTCAGAGGAGATGGAAGAACTGAAGGCCATGTTTGGTCATTTTCAGTCGGAGCAGGAACTCAGTTTAGGTGATGATTTCGATCAGGAGATTTTATCAATGATTGAAGCAAAACCTGAAGCGAAAGTAATCAGCATGTCTGGTTACCTTAAAAGGTATGCCGGGGTAGCAGCAGCAATGTTAGTGTTGATCACGAGCTCATACTTCTTTATGCAACAGCAGAAGGAATACGAACAAGAAGATACATTTGATTCACCAGAGTTGGCATTAAAGGAATTGAAAAAACAACTTGTGATGGTTTCCAACTACATGAATACGGGCTCAAGTAGTCTTAATGACTTGAATAGCATGAGTAAAATGGATGTTGGAATGGAAGGCCTTAAATATATGGGTGATGCGGCTAGAGGAATGGAGCCAATTAGTGAAATGGATATTTTAGAAAAGAAATTTTAAAAACTTAAAATAGAACAAAATGAAAAAGTTAGCAATGATTATGGTAATGGCCGTAATGGCCTTCGGAGCACAAGCTCAAAATGATGCGATTTCGAAGTATTTCTCAAAATACGAAAAGGATACGGATAAATTTAGTGCTGTATCCATCAGTGGGAAAATGTTCGCGATGATCAACTCTATCCAGGTGGAAGATGATGAAGATAAGGCTTTGGTCGAGTCATTAGGTAAGATTAAAGGTGTGAAAGTGCTTTTTGCTCAAAAGGATGTTGATGGAGTTGCTATGTACAAAGAGGCAATGGGTGCTATCAAAGGCAGAGACTTTGAAGAACTAATGTCTGTTAGAGATGAGGATAAAGACATCAAATTCTACATCAAAGAGAAGGGCAACAAAATTGACGAGCTCTTTATGGTAATGGGTGGAAACAAGGAGTTTGGAATGGTGAGTATTGTTGGAGATGGTATTGATATCAATCAACTGTATAAGCTTTCTAAAAGTCTAGGAATGGACGAATTCAAACACTTAGGGGGTAAATAAACCCCTTATCCTTTTAGGAATTCAAAAACTCAACAACTTTTTATATTTGGATTATGCGCAAAACAACACTGATATTAACGCTGGTCTTATTCTCCACTCTTGCTTTCGGTCAAAGCAAGAGTGTTGAAGAATTCAGAAATGATAATAAGCCCACACTGAAGCTCTTTTTTTATAAGAGTACGCTTAAAATGTTTGCCAATTTACAATTGCAAATGGCAGACGAGATGGAAGAACTACCTGATTTTTCATCAGTGATCAAGAACATTGAGAAAGTAAAATTCTTTGTATTCGATAAGGATAGGTATGAAATGGATGATCCTATGTTTTCTAAACTTGAAAAGGATATTCTTTCAGAAGGTTACGAATCCATGATGACAGCCCGTATGTCTGGCGCAAACATGAATTTTATGATGAAAGGAACTGCTGAAAAACCCAAAGGTTTTGTGGTGGTGATGAGGTCAGAGGATGGGATTAGCCTGGTAGATATTGAAGGATACCCAGACTTAAAGCAAATCATGAAATTCTCAGAGTTTATGAGTAAAAATACCAGCGGCTTAGAGTCGATCATGGACGCTTTTAATTAATAGAATACAGGAACTGGTTTTGGATGGACCAGTTGCTGAATACCAATAAAACTCAAAAAAACACGATTTGGAAACTGTATTGTCAATTAAAGGCCTCTCCAAGCAATATGGAAAGGTCAGGGCACTTGATAACCTCAATCTTGAGGTGAAGAAAGGAGACGTCTTCGGAATTCTCGGCCCCAACGGTAGTGGAAAAACGACTACCCTCGGTATTATCTTAAGTGTAATTAACCAAACCAATGGTCAATTTGAATGGTTTGGTGAAAAGGCAAATAAGGATACCCGAAAAACGATTGGTGCCATTTTAGAGCACCCCATTTTTTACCCATACCTCACTGCGGTTCAAAACCTCAAAATTGTTTGCGATATCAAGGAAGTTCCTTACGAAAGGGTAGACGAAGTATTGAAGCAGGTTGGGCTTGAGGAACGCAAGGATACGAAATTCAAAACCTTCTCATTGGGAATGAAGCAGCGCTTGTCCATTGCGTCAGCTTTGCTTTGTAACCCTACGGTAATGATTCTGGATGAGCCCACCAATGGCCTCGATCCTCAAGGAATTGCCGAAATCAGAGAACTCATTATTGAGATTGCCAACGGTGGTAAAACCATCATTATTGCTAGTCATTTACTGGATGAAGTTCAGAAGGTATGCTCACATTTCTGTGTGCTTCAACGTGGAAAACTGATCTATAACGGGTTGGTGGAAGATGTAGGGAAAGGCTCAGTTTCGGTTGAAGTAAAAGCTGATCATGACGATTTGCAAACTGTTCTGGAACAATCGGGCCTTGGCACGAAAGTGAAACGAGAGCTTGATAAGTACATTATGACGATGGAGGGAGAGCATTCTGCTGCCGAATTGAATGCTTATTTGTTCAAGCAAGGAATCACTGCCAAGCACTTGCTTGTACAATCGAAGAGCCTTGAAAAGCAATTCTTAGAAATTTTAGCTGGTAATAAAGAAGGAGGTGCCCAATGATGAGACTACTAAAAATAGAACTGAAAAAAGTAATGCCAAACCGTGCATTTCGGGTATTGGCCATTATGTACATCGTTGCGATGGTTATTGTGAGCATGGGCGTAATGCCTTTCTTTCAATTTTTAAAAGCAAAATTTACTGAATTTGGAGCCGATGGGGTTGATCCAACGATCATTCCTTTTTATGAATTTCCAGATATTTGGCAGAACCTCACCAGTGTGATGATCTATTTCAAGCTTTTGCTTGGGTTTAGTTTAATATTTTCAATTACTAATGAGTATTCTTACCGAACCATTAGACAAAACGTAATTGACGGCCTCACAAAGAATGAGTTTATCTGGTCAAAAATTATAATGGCTGGTTTCTTGAGTGCGGCTTCAACAATAGCTTTGTTTTTCCTAGGCTTAATTACGGGCTTTATCTATTCGTCAGAAATATCTTTTTCCCTGGTATTTAGCGATGTCTACTTCTTGGTGGGCTTTGCGCTCCAACTTTTTGCCTTTTTACTATTTACTTTGTTTGTAGGCTCGCTAATACGAAAGTCAATCATCGCTATGGGTGTGCTGATTTTCTGGGTAATGGCTGTGGAAAATGGCTTCTGGATATGGAGTAGAGCAAAGCACCATGAATGGGTAGAGTACTTGCTTCCAGTAAAGTCAATCAATTCCTTAATTCATACACCCTTTCCGAAATATGCATTTCAAGAGGTTCAAGACTATTTCACTTGGCATGAATTTGGGCTAGTCGTGTTTTGGGGAGCCTTATTTTATTGGGCTACAACCAGATTGGTTTTGAAAAGAGATTTATAGAAAACTCCCTGCCATCTAAAATAAATGCCCTATCGGTTGTGAAACTGACAGGGCATTTTTATGGTCATAGCGAGCCTGTTGATACCACTGAAAGAGATACCGTACTACGTGAAGAAATCTCTCCTTTGAAATCACAGAAACTGCTGTTTTGAGACTGCTTCGTTTCAGTCCATTGCTATGGCATTGCGCCCTGTCTGCCGCAGGCAGGCTCGCAGTGACGTTTCTGATTTCAGTTTAAGGAATCCACTTAATGTCTTTAAAGTTAGGTTTACGCTTTTCTAAGAAAGCATTTCTGCCTTCTTTAGCTTCTTCTGTCATGTAAGCAAGTCGAGTAGCTTCACCCGCAAATACCTGCTGGCCCACCATGCCGTCATCAGTCAAGTTCATAGCGAATTTCAGCATTTTGATGGAAGTTGGTGATTTTTCTAAAATCTCTTGTGCCCATTGATAGGCAGTATTTTCTAGTTCATCATGTGGAATCACAGCATTCACCATGCCCATGTCAAAAGCATCTTGAGCTGAATAATTTCTTCCCAAGAAGAATATTTCTCTCGCCCTTTTCTGACCTACCATTTTGGCTAAATAAGCAGATCCATATCCACCATCAAAGCTGGTGACATCAGCATCGGTTTGCTTGAAAATGGCATGTTCTTTACTCGCTAAGGTAAGATCACAAACGGTGTGTAGGCTATGTCCACCGCCAACGGCCCAACCTGGCACAACAGCAATCACTACCTTCGACATAAAGCGGATTAAACGCTGAACTTCAAGAATATTCAATCTTGGCATTCCATCGTCATCCACATAACCTTGGTGACCTCTGGCGTTTTGGTCGCCACCGCTACAAAATGCCCAACCACCATCTTTGGCCGATGGGCCTTCGCCTGAAAGTAAAACCACACCAATGGAAGTGTCTTCGCGGGCGTCTAAAAATGCATCGAATAATTCTGATACGGTTTTAGGGCGAAAGGCATTACGCACTTCTGGGCGATTGAAGGCAATTCTGGCTACGCCATCGCCTGATTTTTTGTAGGTGATGTCTTGGTATTCTTTAACGGTGGTCCAATTGGGTGTATTCATAATGCTTTATTTGTTGCTAAGATAAAACTTTTGATTGGGTGCGGGATTTAACCTTCTTGTCTAAAGTATTTTTTTTCGGCCACAAAAGTACCAAAGGGAAGTAGGGAAGCCAATAATGACAGAAATGTAATACTCATCGACCACTGCTTTTGCTTTGCTACAATCAGCACCCAAAGGCAGTAGCTTACAAATAATACACCGTGCGCCAAGCCTACAGGGTGTGTGGGTTCTGGAATGTCGAAAATGTATTTTAAGGGTACGCAAATGCCTAATAAAAGTAAATAGCTTATCCCTTCTAAAATGGCGAGTAACCGGAGTGTTTTTAAGTGGTCCATGCTTGATTTATAGTAATCAGCTGCGAAGATAAGTAATGAAGTATTTGACATGGTGCATTATCTTTCTTTTTTGGCAGTGAAATTGAATGAGTTGCGATGATTACCAGTACCGACTGATTTTATAATGTATTCACCGTATAATAACTTTATGCTATTTTTTTACAACCGAAAGTAGTAGTATTAGCCACGTATTCCCTTTTTGGAATGAAAATCGATATTAAAATGAACTCAATGAAAATGAAACTTGCATCAGTGATAGCCGCTGTGGTCATTTTGGCTAGCAGTACGAGCATTTTGACAGCGCAGGACAAGCTAAAAAGCATGCCTGGTTATGATCAATATCAGAAGGTAGCACCTCAAATTAGATCATCCGTTGTTTCGGGAAGCCTTTCAGTACAATGGAGTGACGATGGATCGTCATTTGAATATACGAAGGATGGTAAGAGATACCAATATGATATTAAAAAGAAAACAACCTCTGAAATCAATGCGCCAGAAGCAGCGTCTAGGGGAAGAGGTTTCAGCCGTGGCCCAGCCAGAGGTAGACAATTTCCTTCGGCAGATTCGCCTGATGGTAATTTAAAGGCTTTTACGAAAGACAGAAACATGTACTTGAGTAACCCTGATGGTAGTAATGTGGTAGCCATCACAACTGATGGTAACCCTGAAAACCAAATTAAGTACGGTATTGCTACTTGGGTTTATGGTGAAGAATTAGGTCAGCGTACTGCCATGTGGTGGTCGCCTGATAGCAAGAAAATTGCCTTTTACAGATTTGACGAGAAGAATGCTCAGAAATATTATGTGCTTTTAGATCAGTTGAAGCTTTACGATTCTCTTGAGGTAATGTCTTATCCTAAAGTAGGTGCAGATAACTTGCCTGTTGACTTAATGGTGTATGATATTGACACCAAGCAAATGAAGAAATTGGATACGCGTGATGGCAAGCCATTTAATGATGGTGCTGTTGGAACCTACCTTTATGGAATGGATTGGACACCGGATGGAAAGGAATTACTTTTCCACAGTACCAACCGCAAGCAAGACATCATGGAATATCGTGCTGCAGACCCTGTTACAGGGAAATCTAGAGTAGTGGTTCGCGAAGAGTGGTTGCCAAGTTTCACCAAAAATACACCTGAAATTAGAGTGTTAGAAGATGGAAAACGTTTCGTTTGGGCTTCTGAACGTTCTGGTTTTAATAATTACTACTTATACAACTTTGATGGCACTTTGATCAATGCCATTACTAGCCATCCTTTCGAAGTATCTAACATTGTTAAAATAGACGAGAAAGCTGGGGAAATGTACTACATGGCCAGAAGTGGTGAAAACCACATGAAAATGCAACTACATAGAGTGAAATTAGACGGAACCAAGGACACTCGTTTAACTGATCCCAAATTTAACCACAGTGTGAATGTTTCTCCTGATGGAAAATATTTCACCGATATTGCTCAAACACATAATATCGCTCCTGTTACAAATTTGGTTGATGCAAAAGGCAAAGTGGTTGCTGAATTAGCCCAAAGTGATTTGACTAAATTCAATGAATTGGGATTGAAAAAATCAGAGGTATTTACCTTCACTTCGGCTGATGGCGTTACACAGTTGCATGGGATGATCAGTTTCCCTTCTAACTTCGACCCTAACAAAAAATACCCAACGCTTTTGGCGAACTATGGTGGCCCAGCCACAAACGAATTCTCAGAGAACTTTTCTATGCCAAGTCCATTGACGGAATACGGATTTTTAGTCGTGAGCATTGATGGAAGAAACGTGAGAGGTAGAGGAAAAAAACTACTTGACCAATTATACGGCCATTTAGGTATTGTAGAGCAAGATGATTTCGCAGAAGGTATCAAATCACTTTACAACCGTCCTTATTTTGATAAAAATAGAGTAGGGGTTTATGGAACTTCTTATGGTGGCACTACCGCAGCAATGAGCTTGCTAAGATTCCCTGATGTTTACCAAGCTGCTGTTGCTAATTCAGCGGTTGCGGATTGGGTATTCTATGATAACATCTACACAGAGCGTTACATGAACCTTTTGGAAGATAACAAGGAAGGTTATGACAACTTTAGACTTGCTAAATATGCACCAAACTTGAAAGGTGAATTGATGATTTATTACGGAACTGCGGACAACAATGTTCACCCGTCTAACTCAATGCAATTGATCAAGGCTTTACAAGATGCAGGTAAGAGTTTCGAAGTTCAAGTTGGTCCAGATAGAGGTCATACTGCTGTTAATACTGAGCGAATGATGGAGTTCTTTATTCAGCATTTAGTATTGACGAATCAGCCTTTGACTACAATTCAAAGACGTTAAGAAAACGAATTTTCTAAGTATGAAAAGAGCAGTGCCATTGGGTACTGCTCTTTTTTTATGTCGAGCCTAATTCAATAACTGGGATATCAGCGATACGCTGAATATGGTAAGCATAAACCAGCCAATAAAACCCTCGATAATGGCTAAATATCGGGGCAGCCCTTTGATAGGAATTTCGCCAAAGCCCAAAGTAGTGAAAGCATTAATGCTTAGCATAAGTGCATTGAGCACACGGATAGAAAGGTCAAAGCCAACGCCAATCACTAGGTAAGTGCCGATTTGTATATTCTTCCAACGCTTTTGAGAACGACTGAGTGTATGCCATTCACCGCTTAAAATATCTGTGGTTTTAAGCAAGTAGCTGGTTAGTTTTGTGCCAATCATTGCAGCACTATATATGGGTTTCGACCAAGCAATGAAAAAACGAGGTAACTCTAACTTGCCGTCCTCTATTCGTTTTTTGAAGGCATCATATTCACTCAGTTCTTTCCTTTTCTCTACCAAGTAAATGTCATTCATGCCTTCTTTGCTTCGGAGGTATTTCTGGAAAAAGTCGAAACGATGCAGTATTCTGTGCTTTCCTTGTTCATCCCAACTGTTAGGGAAAAAGAGGTAAATCAAGGCAAACAGTATCACTACATTTACAGAGAAAACTATAGCCTTAGAAGGTTCTGTTCCATAATCCGAAAATACTTTTAAAAATTGATTTACCTTCCATTTAAAGAAAGTGTTGAAGGATGGATTTTGAGAATAGAGGTAAGCTAAGCGTTCAGTCTCTAGGTTTTTAATTCCAATATAAACTGTATTTACATCCTCCAAATCGTGTTGAGACTTATATAAATCAAGCAACTTACCTCTCAACTTTACTTCTTGCTTGTACGATTTTCCATATTGAACAACATCCTTTTTATATTGAGCTAAAATGCTGTCATTGGCTTCAAAGCTCATAAAAGTACCCATTCTGACAGAATCTGAGAGTGTACTGAAGTAGTCGTTGTATCCTTGTGATGAGATCAGATGGTCGCCCCATTGAGACCATTGAAAAGTACTGCTGGTGGTCAGGTCATCAAAATCCAAGAGCAAATGATTAATGAAGGTGTTTTCTTCTAAGATTGACGTATTGAGTTCCATAGAGCCTAAAACCTTTATTTCCGCAATCCACTCCCCAAAATCATTACCGGAGATGTCTACTTGGTCCGTTAAATTTCCAGTAATGGTAACTCGGCCTTGGTCATAAAATATGCAATCTTTAACGGTTACAGACACTACTGAAACTCCATTGAATCTAGAACCTCGTCCTTCTTTAGAGCCCCAAATTTCGGAATTTTCAATTCGTATTCGAGAACGCATCTTTTCGTCTGTGGTGCCCAAATCCATGTTTACGCTTTTCTTGAGCTTACTATCCGTTATGGACACAGCTAGGTTGATGCTTCGGCTGTTCCTGTCCAATAATTCAATGGTGCTTGCCATGGACTCGGTTGACATAATTGTCAGCCGCCCTTCGAATGTACAATTCGTAAACAGCACAGATGAAGTGTTACGGAGTAAAACATTTTTATTGAATTTGATATGGTGCAAGGGATTGGGCTGTCTTCTGTCAGAAATGTCAAAGTGGACATTAGTAAGTTGTAATACTTTATCGATTACAATGGTATCAGAATTATTGAAGGTTCTCATAAAGCTTCCGGGTGAGCTACTGTATCCAAAGCGAACATCAGTAACTTGATCATACTTGATGATTGCATTATCAAGATTCAGAGTGTCTGGGGAGGTCTCAATCAGTTGAAAAAACTCAGTGTATGAATAATTTTCAAACTCACTTGTTTGTGAGAACAACCTCTGGGAAGCAGACAAAAACAAAAGCAATATGAAGATTGACCTATAACGAAGAGAGGTTTGCATACAGTAGTTTAAGGTTGTGCTGCTTGTGTAAAGTGGTACTGAATATACCGAAAATGCTGACAAAATCAATTTTATTGACACGCCTGTGATTTTAGACGAGTCTGTCGACTACTGGTTTAGTGTTCAATAGAAAATAGTCGGGCTAGGTGAACATCCAAGCCCAGTAAATTAAAAAGCCTTGAAGTGGAAGTCTTACCCAAAGCGCGATAATGTACCATACCTTTTTAACCTTATTGGTTTTAAGCATGTGGATGTTGGCTGGAAAAACTCCAATGAGTACTGCAATGATTCCCCAAGCACCAATGACTTGAGTAGAGGGGAAGAGCAGTAATACGCCAAAAACAATTTCAAATACTCCGCTCAAATATACCAATGGAAGATGGTAGGGGAGATAGCGAGGCATAATCCTGAGATAAGCTTTAGGTTTTATGAAGTGCATAAGACCAGCTAAAATGTACATGGCACTCATAATATAAAGCGAAGGATTTTCCATGGGTAGGGTAGTTTTAGCTGTTCAATATAAGTTAAATCAACTTGTGCTTTACTGAAATCTATAGGCTGGTCTTGAATTATCGATAAAGCCTACCCGAAGCATAGTCAATTCCAGCGCTTGAAATGTTGAATTTAGAAGCCAGAGCAATTGCTTTAAGTCGCGCTTCAATTAAACTTGATTCACGAGAATTCATCAAGAAAAGAGAACTTTCACCCATGGTAAATTTAATTCTCTCCCCTTCAAGCAAGCTGCTATAGTTATTCACTGCCTCTTTATATATCTCTACTTGCTGCCTTAGTGCAACATGCTCGTTAAAATAACTTAGCACCTTATTCTCTATTTCTAATTGTTTTTGGCGTTGTCCAAATGTGGTGTTTTGAATTTTATATTTGGCCAATTGAAGGTTGCCACGCTGTTCTCTCAGAAAGATGGGTAAACTGAACTCAATACCCCATTTATAGTTTTGAGTTGAAACGTTATTCATAAAGTTGTCTCCCACGGGCTCATTCAAGAAATTATAGTTGAGATTAAGCTTAGGCTTTATTTCTTCTGCTTTAAGTTTCCTTTCAATTTCTAATGAGGACAATTTGAAGTTATAAATCTGCATGTCAGGATGAGCACTTGGTATAGCATCAACAATGGTTCGTAAAGAATCAAAAGAAGTAACGCTACTTAGTTCGATTTCATCGAAAAGCGGAGGCCTGAGTTCATCAGTAATCTCTAAAGGAGTGTTGTTTTCAAACCATAAGTAGTTTGAAAGATCGAGCGTGGCATTTTGGTAGGCAAGTTTATATTCGTTTCGGCCCAATTCTCTATTCTGAACTTGGATTTTCGCTTCTAATGTGTCTATGGCTGGTTTATCCCCAAGTAAGTAGCTGTTTTTTACTGCTTCAAAACGAGTGACGGCTAGGCTAACTGATTCTTCATAAACCTGATATTCATTGTATGCCTGTACCCACTTCCAATATTGCTTTATGGCATCAAAGTAAAGTTCGTTCATCAGTACTTTTTGCTCTGCCTCAGTGGATAAAGCAAATACATTAGCTTTTTGCAATGCAGCCCTGCGTTTATCAATGAATAAGCCTTGGCCTAACGATACCGAAACACCACCATACCAAAGTCCTCCATTGGGGACTTTGTTCTCGGGGTTTAAATATACTCCTCTGTTTTGCTCAAACCCAGTTTTAAATTCAAGTCCATACCAAGTAGGGATTTTTAAGCCACTGTTCAGAATACTGTAATACTCCTTTTCGTCAAATTGCTTTTGATCCAAATTGGCGAACAGTTTTGGATCAAACCCACCACGGGCTGCCCTTACAGAGCTTTCTCCTTGTTCAATCAGTAACCTGCCTTGTTGCGCAACGGGATGATAGCTTTCTAAGTACCAAAGAAGTTGATCTTGGGTGAATATGGTACTTCTCTTTTGCCCTTGGGCGAAATGATCGCAGATTGAAAGTAATAAGATGCTTATGATCAATCTATTCATTACTTCTTTTTTGAACTCTTGTCTGTATTGTTGTTGGCCACATAATAATCTGCAGGAAAACCATTCAGTTTACGCCATAGCTCATACCATATCGGTACATCTTTCAGTAAGGCCATTCCGTTGGCTCCAGAACCCACGCGCAAGCCTTCTGGCCAAGATTCATCGCTAGGATCTGGAGCTACCAAAACCCTATACTGGCCATTTGGGCTGGTGAAGTTGTCTATGGCGACAACATTCCCTCCGAAAGTTCCATATGACAAGTTTGGCCAGCCAGAAAAGGCAATAGAAGGCCAGCCATCAAAAATGAAACGAATTGGCTGCCCCTCTCTAATAAGTGGCAAATCCATCGGTCGGATGTAAAGGGTAACGGCTAAATCATAATCTGATGGCATAATGGTCAGCAGTTGTTCCCCTTCTTTCAAGGTCTCTCCAATTCCTGATTTAATCGTTTCGGTAATGTATCCGTTTTGTGGAGCCGTAATGTAATGCATTCCCATTCTTACAGAGTAGTTTTTATACTGGTTCTCCATTTTGGAAACAGTGGCCTCTGTATCGAATTTATTCGACATGGCTGTGAATTTGTCAGATTCTGTTTTGGCCAGTTTATCTTGGTATTGATTTTCAATCGAATTGACCTCTACTTTGGCATTTATCAGTTCATTTCTGCTGCTGAGTAATTTGTTTTCGGCACTGATTTTTTTGGCTTGTGTTTCTTGAAGTTTTAATCGAGTACTTTCCAAATCTGTGAGTGACTTTAAACCACTTTCATACAGCTGTTCCATCCTCCTAAATTGATTTTCAGCTATTAAGTTGTTCGTTTTAGATGCTTGAAAATCAATGCTATCCGACTGAATCTTAAGTTCAATTTGCCTTATGTAGTTTTCGGCTTGCTCCAGCTTAAGCTCCTTTGTTCTTAATAAGGCTTCGAGTTGATTATCCAAAGCATTTATTTTTCCCGAATAGGAATTTAAGCTTGAAGATTTCGAAGTGATTTGGTCCTGTGTTCTGGACAAAAGCTCAGGATCGAAATAATCGTCTTTCACTTCTGATATGTATAAGATTGTGTCTCCCTTATTCACATAATTACCTTCTCTTACATACCACTTTTCTATTCGGCCACTGATAATAGAATTTACTGTTTGTGGCCGTTGGTCTGGCTGCAAAGTGGTTACCACTCCCGTTGATCTAATGTTCTGTGTCCATGGTAAGAACAAGGCAAGAATAAAAAGGGTAAAGAATATGGCAATAAGACGAGTAAAAGTTTTACCAGCATGATAATCCTTTACCATGGCAAAAGATCGAAATTTTGACGTATCAACCTTACCCTCAATTTTGTTAGGACTTATGTTTAGCATGCTATTGTTATTTTTTTGAAAAAACGTTTGAATACCATGGGTAAGTGGTCATTGAGGCCACTGTGCCTTTCGCAATTATTTCCCCTTTTTCCATAACAATGGTGCGGTCGAACTTATTTGCCACAAATGGGTCGTTTGAAACGGCTATTACTGTCCAATTTTGAATTAACAGATAGTCTAAGAAAGAGTCTTTATCTTTTTCATTCAATTGATTAAAGTCGTCTTCTAAGAGAATCATTTTAAAATTTCCAGCAATACTTCTGGCCAACATTATCCTTAAAATGATGCTCTTTGGTAAGTTGCGTCCTTCGGACAATAAGGTCGTGAAATAGCCTTGAGGTATTGCATCTACAAAATCTGTAAGGCCTACTATTTCTGCTACTTGTTGAACTCGACTCAATGTGATTTCAGGTTTTCCCAATGAGATGTTCTCGAAAAGAGTTGCATTGAAAATATCACCACGAGTAAGGTTGTCGCCAATGAGTTTGTGGAAATCGGCCTTACACCAATTTGTCAATGGCACACCTTGGCATGATATGGAGCCACTGTATTCATCATATAAACCAGAAATAACATGGAGGAGAAGTGATTTACCGGAACCATTGTAACCCGATAAGCATATTTTCTCTCCCGATTCGATGTTGAAGTTTACATTTCTGATGGTGTCTTCTTTCAAATAACTGAACCTATAACCCAAATTGGTAATGTTAATGGTTAGGCCTAGTTCGTCTGATGTATCCGCTGTAGAACCGTTGTCACTGTCGAGCGGAATGTCAGTTACATTCCCTATTTTTTCAATCGAAGTAAGCACATCATAAATGGTTTCCATACTAAGAATTAGCTTTTCAACGGAGTTTAATACCAAAATGATAATGATTTCTGCCGCTACGAATTGACCAATGTTCATTTGCTGATTAATAACCAAAAGACCACCAATTAAGAGTAAACCTGCCGTAACTAATACTTTAAAGCCAACCAAGTTAATATATTGGGTAAGTAAAGTTTTGAAATGTGCTTTTCGAGAGGTCAAGTAGCCTTCCACCACTTCGTCTGTTTTTGACAATGGCAAAGGGGACTGACCAGCCAGTTTGAAGGTTTCCATAGCTCGGGCCAACTCTTCGAGCCAATGAGCAACCATGTATTTGTTTTTAGATTCAATTATGCTGGTTTTTAGTCCTTTAGGTGCTGTGAAACGAAATATTACAGAAACGACAACCACCAAAAGCAAACCGAACATTATGAAGAATGGATGGTAAAGCGAGAGTAGAATTAAGCCAAACACAACCTGGAGTGATGCACTTGAAAAATCAATTAATATTTTAGATAAGCCTTTTTGAACCGATAAGGTGTCGAAAAAGCGATTTGCTAACTCTGGAATATAGGCGTTCTTTATCGATTCCATTTTCATTCTTGGAATGCGATAAGCAAACTCAAAAGCGGAGCGTGTAAATATTTTTTGCTGTATATTCTCCGTTATGGTAAGCTGCATGATTTGCATTACACCTGAGGCTATTACTCCAGCAATTACAAAAATCACTAGAATAAACCATGATGTGGACACCTGACCTCCACTGATAAGATTGATGATGGCTTGAATTCCTAGAGGTAGAGAAAGTGTAATGACGCCATTGAAGAGTGCGTATACATACACACTCATGATTTCACGCTTATCTACTTTAAGCATGTTTAGAAACCTCTTTACAGGAGAAATACTTATTGCAGGGTTCATTAGATAGTGTTTTGCTGAATGGTTGAAATAGCCATATCGGTATAAAACTGGGTTAGAACAGATGAATCACCAGAAATATCTGTCAAGGTAGGTAAATGGTTGGCAAAATATTTTTGATGATGAATGCCTTCAATAATTGTTGAGGTGAGTGTACTGGCAAATTCAAAATTTGGGTTTAGTTCTTTAATGATTTCGCTAATGCGAAGCACCATGCGTTTGTAACCAGCGTAAAAACCCTCTTTATTTGAATCATCTACCTGTTTCGTCAGATAGGCTTTTGACGATTCAGAGATTACAATTTTATTGAGCAGGCCAAGATTGATGTGGCCAAACATTTCATCATTAGGAATGTCTTTTGAAATCACTTTTATAGCCACTTTAAGTCTTTCTTCGGCAGATGAGATATTGGCTGTAGAAAATACAAGATGGTATTCTAGCCATCCCCAGTACCAGGAAGTAAGGTATAAAAGGAGTTTGTGTTTGCTTTCGAAATATCTGTAGATAGAACTTTCAGTGGTTTCTAGCTTAAAGGCTAATTTCCTGAAAGTAAAACTTTCCAATCCCATTTCATCAATCAATTGAATGCTATTATTGATGATTTTTTTACCAAGTTCCGATGAGTTCGGATCTTTTAAAAAGACCTTCTCGTTGACTTGGATTTGCATTTGGCTTATTAGATTTTTCATAACACGAAAGTATAACGCCTACCTTCGGGAAAGGTTTGAGTACTATTGTAAAAAATATTAAAATAAACTTATTCAATAGTATTACTTTCAATTTAATCATCGCTTTTAATTTAACGGTTAATTGAGTTTTATATAATGGGCATAAAAAAGCAGCTCAATCTTTTCGACTGAGCTGCTTTTAAATTCTATTGGGGGTGAATTATTTGTTTGTTTTCAATGAATTCACTTCCCATTTATTGTTTCCTCTTTCTACATCGGCCATTCTTCCTGAAGGGTCAATTTCAATTGAAGTAATATCAGACATTGGTCTGTCGATTGTG
This sequence comes from Roseivirga sp., assembly GCF_034669765.1. GTDB lineage: Bacteria > Bacteroidota > Bacteroidia > Cytophagales > Cyclobacteriaceae > Roseivirga. Next base: position 177,204 of record NZ_JAXMOQ010000004.1, on the reverse strand, counting down.
AAATCATAGGTTGGGTTTACCCAAGCCCAGTCAGAGTGTACAATTCTTTTGTCTTGAGTTTCAGCTGGTTTTTCTCCACGCATCATTCTCAAAGCCATATAATGTACTTCTTTAGATCCGTCTTTGTAGGTAACCACCACATCCATTGGCATTGGCATCATTCCTACTTTTTCTAAAGTAACATTCGTTTTGTTGCCTTCACCACTGACTTCTTTTACTCCGTAATCAATAGATTTTGTAGTGTAAACGAAGTATTCATTATACCAGTCCAACTCTAAACCTGATACTTTTTCAAATGATCTGATAAGGTCATTCGGGTTTGGATGTTTAAATTTCCAATCATTAAAATAAGCCAACAACGCCTTGTTAAGATTTTCTTCACCCATAACATAACCCATTTGGCTCATCCAAGCAGCACCTTTTCCGTAAGCTGAGCTACTATACGCGCCATTCATATTGAAATGATCTGAGTGAGTACTCAAAGGTTCTTCTCTTCCGCTTTTTGATAAGCCTATATAGCTTCTTTGGCCAGAGTTATTTCCTAAATTATCTAAAGTAACTGCTGGTTCTGATTCTCCTTTTGTAAGTCGGTTAATGTGACTAGAAATACGAGTAGAAGCATATGACGCAAACCCTTCATCCATCCATGGGTGAAGCGCCTCATTACTGCCTAATATTCCATGGTACCAATCGTGCATTGCTTCGTGAATGGTTACACCAATGAGGCTACCTCTTGATCCTGTGATCAATGTGGACATTGGGTATTCCATACCGCCATCACCACCTTGAATCACAGAGAATTGTTTGTATGGGTACTCACCAAAGTTGGCGCTTGCATATTCAAACAACATTTCTGTTTGAGGCATTACATTCTCCCAGTTCTCTTCGTTTTGTCCTTCTTTATGAATGAAGTGAAGAACCATTCCGTTCTTCATCGTTAATTTCTTGTGTACATATTCGGGGTCAGCTGCCCATACAAAATCATGAACATTTGGCGCAAAGAAGTGCCAAGTAAGTTTACCGTCTTCAATTTTTTGGTTTACAGTTTCACCTTCGTTTTCATAACCGTGACCAATCTCTAAAGGGTTTTGTAAGTAACCAGTACCACCAATTAAGTAGTCTTTGTCAATTTTGATTTTAATATCAAAACTACCCCATACACCGTAAAACTCCCGGCCAATGTACTCATCGGCATGCCAGCCTTGGTAATCGTATTCTGCCATTTTAGGGAACCATTGTGCCATTGAGTAACGAACGCCTTCAGCATTGTCACGACCAGTTCTTCTGATTTGGATTGGAACTTGCGCTTCAAACTCCATGTCAAAATCAACAGTGCTTCCTGGAGCAATCGGTTGGTCAAGTTGAACTTCTAAAACAGTCCCTACCACTTCATACTTTACTGGTTTGCCATTTAATTTTAGTGACTTGATTTTTTGGTATCCAATTTCGTCTTCTTTCAAGTTGAAAATTCTATCTCTTACTCTGCGGTCTGGGTCAGCGATGGTTCTTGATCTTACGTCCATCATACTTCCTGGTTGGAAAGCGTTGAAATATAGATGGTAGAATACTTTATCTAAAGCATCCGGAGAATTATTGGTGTATTTTACGTTCTGGACGCCTTGATACCTGTTGGTATTCACGTCCATATCAATTTCCATTTTGTATTCAATGGCTTGTTGCCATCGGTCATTGTCAGGCTTAGTGGCCCCAGTACCATTTCCTTGAGAACAGGCCTGTACACTAAGCATTAGCAAGGCCATGGAAAGGAAGTAACTTCCAATTTTTTTTGTCATCGTCTTTTAAGTTTAAAGATGTAAAGTATTAAACTGATAGCAGCAGTCCAAAACAATATTTTCGAGTGGTAGGAATTATCATTTCAGGAGTAATAAGGATTGAAATATGGTAAGGTGAAATTTACCGACTTAGGAAAGTTCATGCTGGCTTAATTCAATTTATAACGTACCTGAAATTTTACTTCTGTGCGTTTGTTTCCGTTAATGGTTTCTAGCCCTGTTCCAATTTCGTCACGGTCATAATAAGTCGTTTTGGCTATTCTTGCCCAAAGGTCCATTTTACGAAATGCTCTATATTGAATAAGCAAGTAGTTTCGAATGCCTTGGCCGCTGTATGCTGGAATTGAAAATGCATAGAGTACATCACGCTCATAAGCATATTGTTTGTTTTGACTTCCTTCTGTATCAAATAGAGCCATTCGCGCACTAAAAGCCCAAGCGCCATTTTTATAAACGGCATCTTGAATAAAAGCATAACCCTTAGTTTTTTTGGCTATCAAATGGTATTCGCTGAATTGTATCCTAGATTTAAAACTGAATCGAATGCCAGAAGCATACTCCCAGTGAATGAGGTATTGATCTTTACGGCCTGGTACAACTACATTATTGTTTGAGCTTGCGATGTTGAAATTGATGTCTTTTAGCTCACTTCTAAATTGGCCGTATAATTTTATCCGGCTTCCAGGATTGTAATTCAGCCTTAATAAATAATCATGTCCGTTGGAGGGTGTGTCAACCCCAAATCTTAACCATGGAAAGTGATAAGTATCATAATAAGCAGTAAGATAGAATTTTCGATTCAGGGTGTATTTGATTCCCCAGTAAACACCTTTTTCATTGATATTACGGCTTCCTTCAGCAAAGGAAGTGCCTCTAAAAGTATGAAAATTCTTTTGATAGGAGCGAAGGACCATGGCAAACTCGACACGAGGAGTTAAGCTAGTAGCAAAGCCACCAACGGCACCCAATCCACCACTTTTGGAAACAGCACTTTCTCCAAAAAGTAAAAAATGCTGCCATTGATATCTCCCATACATCCCCATATTGAGGTTGGATTGGCCTTTGAATTCAAACTTGTTGTAAGGCTTGTCGCTCCGAAGCATTGGAACAGAGAAATGATTAGTGCTTATAATGAAACCCGCTTCAGTGCGGTCGTTTGGACGAAAGTTGAGATTCATGCCCAAGACGGTTTCGGCAACCTGTTTTTTGTTCGCTAGTTCTGTTGGTGTTCGATGCATTCCTGTGAGCTGCAAGGAAGAAAAATATCCATCAAAATCTTCAGTATTATCACTCATTTGAATATCGGCATCTTGCTTTAAATTGGATATAAATACTGTGGCATTTAGTTTTTTGTTCAAAACATAACTTGCCGCAGCCCCTCTTAAAAAACCACCTTCTAATACGGAGGTATAGGGTTTAATTCCAAGTGTTACTCGGTTGGCTGTATTTACCGTTTCTGAACCCTTGCCTACACCAAAGCCAGCACCAAACAATAATCCTTGTCCAAACTGCAATTGGTAGTCTCCAATAATGAGTTTTTGCCATTTCCCTTGGTTTTCAATCATTATGTGAGCTGACCAGAAGTCGTTAAAAAAAGTTTTGTTTTTTGGACTCCAATGAAGCTGTTCGCCCGCATCTTTTTCGGTAGTGAATCCAATGCTGAAATCGTTGGGCTTAGAAACCCGATAACGAAGATAGAACTTGTCGGCAGAGCCCGCGTAACGCGAATCATCGGGTGATTCTTTTGGACCATTGCCTTTTTTCTGGTTCAGGATTCGTTCGTAACGGGAGATTATATAGTTGTTTCGTTCTTCAAGAATTCGTTGTAGTAATGGGCGCTCATCTACCAATGCATCTTTAGAATTAACCGTAACGAAAGGCTTTAAGCGTTCAATTGTTGCGTAATCAAAACCTTCGATTACTTTAAGTTCATAGAGCGTAATTAATTTCCCTGTTTGTTCGATGTAGTTTTGTAGGTTTTGAATCTGTGTGCTAGAAAGGATATATAAACTTTGTAGCTCATATGCGTTGGCGGTGTTGAGGTTGAGCGGGTTTTGATAGAGAGTGAGAAGAGACTCATAGAGGTCTTCGTAATTGATGTCTTCTTCTTGAAGGTTGAAGAGCTCTTCAATAAATGACTCTAGATCAAACTGTTCTTCTTTTTGTGCCAGTGTCTTTCCTTCACAGAAGAGTAATACCACAGCCGTAACAATAAAGAGTTTGGCAGGTTTCATTTCTCATGGATTTGAAATGTTAAACCGAAGTTGTGCGTGTGTCCTAATTTTCTGTCAATTCGAATTCCATAATCCAAATCAAAGCGATTGAGCTGCAAACCTCCACCAAAAGAATGAGTGTTGGTTAAGGTGGAAAAACCAGTTCTGGCTTTTACTTTTTCTATTACTTGATATTCCAAGCCTAACTTTAAGTCAGGTTCAAGATCAATGTCTTTTTCCCCTTCAATCACTAAAGCGATACCCTTAGTGGGGTAATAAGCCATTCCCAGGCTTATTACCGTTGGGACTTTTTCTCTGTTATCGGCTGAAATAGAAGACTGGGTGAAATTATAGATGTGTGCTCCAAATCTGAGTTGAGGAGTGAGGTCCGCCACAACACCAATGTCGGAAAGCAAAGTGCCTCTGCTTCCAAAACCTTCTATATTATATTGTAGATAATTTAGTTTAAGGCCCAGTCTAATAATCCCGGTTTTTCGGGCAAAGGAAAGACTTGCCATTTGGCTATTGAAAACATCATCACCAAATCTAAAAGCTGAAAAACTTATATTGCCTATACCTGTAGGTAATGCAATACCAGCCGAAACGGTATTAAAAGGAGCAAAGTCGAAAATGGTTTTGTAGGCAAAAAGGGCGATCAGTTGTTCTGTGTCCGTAAGGCCAGCTGGATTATTGAATATGGACCAGCTATCATGAAACACTGAAGATACACCACCCATACCAAGCGCTCGTGGCCCAATGGGGGCTCGACTGGCCTGCTGGGCGGAAACATTGAGCGAAAGATAGATAATGATTAAAACAGCATAAATAATTTTCACAAATTGAAAATACAATATTTTGAATTAATCCTAAAATATTTTCATACTATTTAAAACAGTCTAGCGGTGTACTTAATACTCTTAAAGGGCTGATCGAAAATTGACGAAGAAGCCGGTTTGCTTCTGTCGGTTTACACTAAATTCAAAACGCACTACAAAGTCATAGTAAGTGACAATGTCTAACCCAAGGCCTGCACTAAGCATTAATTCTCTATTGTAGAAATTGTTGGTGGTAGAACGAATAGGGTCTCCGGTATACCCCATATCTACGAATGCCTTAAAGTAAAAAGCATATGGCATAGTTCTAAATTGGTCAATCAGACTTCTTCTACTCAATTCTTGAATGCCCGAAAGGAATTTGTATTTGAGTTCACTTCGGTTTGATATGAATGCATTACTTTCAACCACATAGCGTTCATAACCACGAATGAAGTCGGGTCGATAGCCAAAGCCAGAACGGAGCATGTAAGGAATTTCATCACTGAAATTATAATAGCCTTCGAGACTGTTGGCTAAGTATAGTTTGCCGCCTAAATCAAAAAAGTTACTCGTGGAGCCACGTAGAGAGAACATGTTCAGGTCATTAAAAATACCCATACCATAATTACTGACTTCCCCTCTAAATAAATTACCAGATAGTGGGTAAGCGAAGTAATCTCGGTTATCCCATGAGTAAACATAGCTTAGCCTGAAATACTTCTGTAATGCTTCTCCATTCTGAAAGTATTCTGAATTTGCATCAGTAATGAGCTCACTAACACTTGCTCGGCTGAAACCCGCGTCAACTGAGTGTCGACTATAAAATGAAGGGCGATAAGTGAGCGTTCCACTCGAAGAGAAAATTCTTCGGTTAATATCATCCGATTGTTCAAATTGGAGTCTGTGGCCATCGGTATTCGTAGCCACTGTTTTGTTATTCGCGAAGCTAGTTCTTAACGTAAGCCCTAAGGTTTGAGCCTTGTTTATATATGGTCGTTGATATAGTAATTCGTATTGCTTTGTGAAACCAAACTGGGTTCTAAAGATGAGTTTATCATTTCGGCCTGTTAGGTTGAAATGATAAAGTTGAACCCCATAGTTGACCCTTGAGAAATCGCGTTTTTGATTAACCCACCATTCAGTGAAATTTCGATCGGCTAATTTAAAGATGGGAAGGGGAAAAATGTACCAGCGTTCTTGTAATCGAATTAATATATCAACTTCAGTGTCGGAAGTAAAAAGTGGAACGACTTCTACCGTAATGAACAAGCGAGTGTTAATTAACTTTTGCTGACTTAGAACAATCGACTGGTTAAATTCTTGAATATCAAATTGGTCACCTTCTATAAAATCGAGCTCTCTGAGAATGATTTCGGCTTTGGTTTTTTTGTTCCCTGTAATATAGGTTTTACCTATTTTTATAGGGTCAGAATTCAGGCTGTCGCTAACGGAAGTGTTTTGCCCAAAGCTCTTTAAGCTAAGGATACATACGGAAGTTAAGATAACTATCCCCTTCAAACTCTTTTTCAAGGTTATTCCGATCACTCCTTTTCCTTACTGATTACCACGGAGCGGATTAAAACAAAGCATCCGATAAGCACTAAAGGAATGCTCAAGATTTGGCCCATATTGTAGGTCATTGCTTCTTCAAACGCCACTTGATTTTCTTTGAAGATTTCATGGAAGAAACGAAAGCCAAATTGCCAAATCAGGAAGGTCCCGAACAGTAACCCTTCAGGTGTCTTTTCTTTGTATCTGAACCAAAGGCCTAGGAGAATTAAGAATAAGATGAGGGAAGTGGCAGATTCGTAGAGCTGGGCTGGATGCCTCACAATTCCATAGGTATGGATAGTGGCTGCCCATTGCCTACCATTCGGTGTTAACTCATAATTCAAAGGTTTCCCAAGCGGCTCTTGGTAATGCTCATTTACTGGGTAGCGCGTAAGCATGGGTTTGAATTCTCTTTCTAATTTTGCCCTTATTTGTTGTTCAGTGCTGCTTGTTCCTTCAAAAGTCACGTAAATATCTACTGGCATAATACCTGCTGCAAGTTTTTCTGTGCTTAACCCTTTAGAAGCTTCGGCACGATCAACACCGTTGATGCCATCTTCAAAATACATTTCTGCTACACGCCCAAATACAACACCGTAGTCACTATCAGTAGGTTTTCCAACAATTTCGGAATTCACGAAATTACCCATGCGGATGAAAACTGCCGCTAAGGCTATAGTAATTACTATTCGATCGACAATCCAGAGATAACTTTGACCTGCCTTTTTCTGTTTTTTGAACTTGAGTGGAGGAAAGCCACCTGCAGTAATTAAGTAATTTCTGTATAAGAAAAGGGCGAGTAAGATTAAAGGAACCGCCCCGTGACTGGCCAAACCGCCTTCCCAAGTCCTAAAGAACATTAGAGGGTCTGCGAAAAAACGATCGGGTTCGTAAAACAACAAATGACCTAGGCGTGCGCCAATGATAGTAGCCAATACCATATAAACAGTAAGCGTATCTACATTAAGCGGGTCTTTACCTTCTTTCTTGAAGATATGAACCATGATTTGGTAGCCTATAATAAAGCCAAGCGCAAAAAGTACACTGTACCAAACTGGCGGTTGAATTCCCCTGATGATTTCTTTCATGGGGTCCCAAACGATGTAGGAGAGTATTGTCAAATGGTGCATACAGCAAAGATATAGGAATTAGGAAAAGGTGAAGGTTTTAGGGAGGATAAACGTCAATAATTTGAAGAAAGGTATTTAAAAGTCTCAAAAATAACGGAGACTTTAGATGCTATTTATGGAATACCAGATTAATATTTCTTTAGTGTTAAATTAAGTGAGTCTTGTATTGAAGTACGGAAATTGTTATTTTCCAGCATATATTTAAATTATGAAGACTTTTTGTACTCTAATCTTGGCTGTTCTTTCGGTTGTTCAGCTTTCTGCTCAATCTTCTCTTCCAAATTCAGTATTAGGTAATTGGTTTTTAGTAGATGGCTCGAATACATTGGAATTGAGGGTTTCAGATGAATATATGATGTATGACTCTGAGTTCTGGAGTTTTAATGAGCCCATTAAGAAAGGTAAAGAATGGCATGTTAGTTTATCCCAGCCAGGGAAAACAAGGCAAATCGTAATAAGAGAGGTTGGAGATTTCTTGATTTTGGAAGATGGAAGAATTATTAAACGATTGAGTAAAGATAAATTAGGGGAGGGTCGTCAGAGAATTCCTAACCAGAATGTATGGAAGAATGACTTTTTTAAGAGTAGTCAAGTAACCCTTTCTGGTGTTGTAAAACCCAAAGGAGAGATGCCTTTAACAGCTTCCGTGATTTATAATCATGCCTTTAGTTCTGGACAACAGAAGTTTACTGTAAATGTTGATGAATACGGGCGATTTAAAATATTCTTCCCTTTGGATAATCCACAGGATATAATGTTCAGGGTTGGAGAGGTTTTTACTATGTTTTTAGCCGAGCCTGATAGCAAGATGGCAGTGTTTGTTGATGAAGATAAAGCCGTTGATGGTATTGATAGCTGGTATGCAGAGTCTCCAATATCGTTTATGGGAGCTTTGGCAAAGGAGAACGAAGAGTTGCGTGTAGTTAAGCCGAAGTACATGAAGGTGAGGAACTATTTTGAGAACGATAGTTTGCAAAAGACTTTAGAGCCTATGGAGTATTTAGAATACCGTTTGGGTTTATTAAAAGACCACCGTGAATTTTATCAGGACTATTTTAGTGAAAATAGCCCAAGCCGAATAGTAAAAGAATACAGCGAGCGCAATATTAATTTATATGCAACAAATGATTTAATGAGGTATCGCTGGTTACATGACGCCAATAAGGGGGCTTTAACTCCCATTGATTTACCTGAAGCCTATGAGGTAAAAGTGAAGGGAATGATAGATGATGAGCCTTTGAATATGCTCGCTGGAGAGTTTGGTGATTTGATGCGTGAGTTTTCACTGGCCATGATGCCTAAAGAGAGAGATGTGATGCACGATTACAGAATAGAGCAGGTTTATGGCTTTTTGATGTCTAAGATTATTTCTGAAAGTGGGAGGGCTGAGATTGAGGAATGGAAAGTAGCAGAGGAAAAACGAGAAAAACACTTTGGCTACGTTAAGCTTAGCGATCCATTAAAAGTTAGAACAGAAGAGTTCTCTAAAGAACTTTTAGAATTAAACCAAAAGGTAACCTGGGATGACTTATTAATGCGAATTGACATGTTAGATCCAATGTCTAAATCTAGCATAATCGCTACTTATATTGATGAAAGCTACTTTAGCAGAGGAAATGAGGTTCCTCAAGTAATATGGGATAAGGTGAAAACTTTAAACTTGAACAGCACAGCTAGAAATGTACTAGAGCGCAAGTACAGTGATTTTGTCATCTTAAAAGATAAGAAGTTTGTTAATGGGGTAGAAATAATTGATTCAGAAGGCGATGTGTTAAGTCAACTAAAAAAAACCTATCCTGGTAAAGTGGTTTATATTGATGTTTGGGCTACTTGGTGCGGCCCCTGTATAACTGAGTTTTCGTATTTGCCAGAAATTAAGGCCAGTTTTAAGGAAGATGATAATGTGGTTTTTGTTTACCTCGGTGCTCAATCTGAAAAGAAATCGTGGGAAACCATGGTGAAAAAACATGAATTGAAAGGGGAGAACTTCTTTTTAGATGATGCTCAATATGCCAAGTTTGATCAGGCAGTAAACATCACTGGCTTTCCTACCTACATGGTAATTACAAAAGAAGGTAAGCTAATACGAGAAGGAATTAAAAGGCCAAGTGCTAAAAAGGAACTCGTTGAACAGATCAAAGGATTCGCGAAGCGTTAATCAATTCATTGCTTCAATTTGCTTTAGCAATTCATCGGCTTCTGCTGTTTTGAGGTCGCTGGCTCTTCGGTTGGTGTGCGATAATTTATAGGCTTCATCAATTAGTTTTTTATACTTGGCTTGAAGCTTTTCCTTTTCTGTTTTCCTTGAAAATAATCCCATGAGTGAGTTAACAGTAATTGAATGATATTGTTTAACGGCCTACTTCATTGGTCAACTCACCATTTTCATACATCTCTATTCTGATGAGTTTGCCATTCTTTGCATAGATATTCCAGCCGCCTTCTTTAAGCCCGTTAACCAATTGTCCAGCGCTTAATTTACGACCTCTTTCGTCAAAGAATGTCCAATTCCCACTAGGAAAACCTTTCTTAAAGGGGCCTTCAGAAAATTTAGTGCCATCTGGATAGTATGCGGTTTTAATACCTTCTCCATTTATTAACGAACCAGAACTGTGCTTATCCCCATCATCATCAGTAAAGTCAGATATTTTCATGAGCTTACCTTTCTCATAAGTTTCTTCGAGCATTGGTGATCCATCTTCATGGAAATAGCCCCATAGTCCATCTTTTTCACCAGCCAAATAACTACCTATTGAAGATAGCTGACCGCTTTCATGATAAGTAAACCATTGCCCTTGTTGCTTCCCTAATCTGTAATCACCTTCGGAAGTAAGTTTACCTCTGGGGCTAAAACTTTTCCAGTTCCCAACTCTTTGATCGCTTTTGTAGCTCCCGAATTCTGAAATCATTCCATTCTCATGGTAGTATTTCCAAACGCCTTCTTTAAGGCCTAAATTGAATTCTCCAGTTTCTGCAATTACTTTATTGTCATAATAAGCGATAAAGGTGCTGTCAATAAAGCCTAATCGATAACGGCTTTCACTGGCAACTTGACCATTTGGAAACCACTCTTTTGATGTGCCTATGGGTTTGTCTTCAGCGTAAGTGATCTGGCTGGCCATTCTCCCTGAATCATGGAAGGTTGTCCAAGTACCAACTTTTTTACCATTATCGTAATACTCCTTAATAGAGGGGGAAAACTCACTGAATTCATAATAGAGCCACTCTCCATTTCTTTCACCATAAACAAACTGGCCTTTTTCAATTACAATTGTGCCATCATACTTAGCCCAGTCACCGTGGAGGTAACCGTCCTTGTAATTGGTTTCAATCATAAGTGCGCCATAGGGGTCGTACTGCTCAAATGAGCCATCTAGTTTTCCTTTTTTGTATTGACTGCTGATTTGGAGTGCACCATTATCATAGTAGCTATTCCATACTCCAGTTTTTAATCCTTCTTCAAAAGCACCTTTTTCATAAAGTTGACCTGATCCAAAATAGGATGACCATGTGCCATTGAGTTTTCCGTTAGAGTAATTTGTGATGATTGTTGATTTTCCTTCTTCGTTGAAAAGCACATAGGCTCCATTTAATGTGTTATTATCGTACTTGAGTCTGGCCCTTTCTTGTCGATCTAGAAAGATCATCCAAATACCAGCTCTTTTGCCCTCAACATAATATCCTCTTTGTAGAAAACTACTGTCTGCATTGTACATGGCCCAAAGGCCATCGCGCTTACCTTCCTTTGTTTTTCCTTCTGCTTTCAAAGAAGTATCATCAGAAGGAAATATAAGCTCATAGCTTTCTTCCTGGGCAATGGCCGAAAAATTTAAGGTAATTAAGAAAAGGCTAGAAAGTATTAATTGATGAAAGCGCATAGAACGTATATCGGATTGCATGCAATTGAGTTTCATAAAAAAATGATTCAGATCTTCCTTCTCAAATATTACGCCAAGAAAGCCCAAAACATTGCGCTATTTGGCGACTTTTAATAAAAACCAAAAAGTATTAACCTAGTGAAGTGAAAGTCCTAATCAAATTACCTTTTGGTTTATCCTTTTGAGCTACTCAATTAACATGTGAGGTTGTAATTGGTTCAAAATAGGGTCAAGGAGGTTGGCTTTAAGAAGGATGAGAGATTAGGTGTTATTCTTCTACCAGCGGATCAGTGCTGAAGCCCATGTGAAGCCACTTCCGAAGGCCGCCAAACAAATCAAATCGCCCTCTTTAATCTTACCCTGCTCCCAAGCCTCACTTAAAGCAATAGGAATTGAAGCAGCTGTTGTATTCCCATAGTGCATAATGTTATTAAACACTTTCTCATTAGGCATGTTTAACTGCTTCTGAACATAATTACTGATCCGTAGATTGGCTTGGTGTGGGACCAACAGGTCAATGTCTTCTGGTAGTAGATTATTGGCAGCTAAGGCTTCCGCAATCACTTCGCTAAAACGAACCACAGCATGTTTAAATACCGCATTTCCATTCATCGTAAGATGAAAAGTAGGTCCTTCTATTAATTCGGGTGAAAGCCTCACCGTTCTGCTGCTGCCAGGATCTTTTACATATAATTCCTCAGCGAAATCACCATCGGCATGAAGATGGGTAGATAGTATTCCGCCTTCAGCTGGTTCAATGGCTTTTAGTACTGCTGCTCCAGCGCCATCTGCGAAAATTACTGCACTTGATCTGCCCGCTGTAGATTTATCAATGGCTGAAGACTGAATTTCGGCACCAACCACTAAAATGGTTTTATACATTCCAGTTTTAATGAATTGATCGGCAACAGAAAGGGCATAAATAAACCCACTACAAGCATTTCTGATATCCAATGCGCCAATACCTTGAAGTCCAAGCTCCCTTTGCATTAATACGCCAGATCCTGGGAAAAAATAATCTGGAGTAATAGTAGCAAATACAATGAAATCCACTTCGCTGACCTCTGTTTTTGCTCTTTCAAGTGCCATTTTTGCGGCTTTGGTTGCCATATTGGATACAGTGTCTTTTTCTGGATCGAACCACCTGCGCTCTTCAATGCCCGTTCGCTCTATAATCCATTCATTATTGGTGTCAATTATTTTTTCGAGGTCTTCGTTCGTAACAATGTTTTTTGGTACGTAATGGCCTAAACCAACAATTCTTGAACTCTTCATGGCAATGTTATTTATGGGTACAAAGTAAAGAAATATCCGATAGTTCGAAATTGTTTCTGAAAGCTTCCATCTTTAAAATTGAATTAAGCCCATTCATCACAGCATTTGTTGTCCTACTCGATTCAATGAAATTTATTAGACCACCCAAGTAATGAAAGTAACCAATTGGGGGCAATAGCGTAATGGCTTACGGAAGAATTGAATTGTGAAAAATGATAAGAATTAATCCAGGCGTATGTTTGGCGCTGGTGTTGGTAATGGCGTCTTCGAGTTGTTCGGTGAATGAACCAACAGCTCAGCAAATTTTGGATACTGCTATTCAAAAACATGGGTACAAATCCAGTGAGGCGCTTGAAATTCAATTTGATTTCCGAGGCGATCATTACAATGCAAGAATATCTGATAAAGGAGATGTATACAAACGTATTTCTCATGAAGATGGAAATGAACTAGAAGACATTTTAACCTCTAATACCTTTATAAGAAGAGTCAATCAAAAAGAGGTTAAGGTGAAAGAAGATTCACTCTCGAATATATTAGCAGGTGATACTAGGTCTGTTGTCTATTTTGCTTTGTTGCCATATGGGGCTAATCGCGAGGCGATGAGTAAGCACCTTATGCCCTCCATAAAAATAAAAGATGAATCTTATTATAAGGTAGAAGTGACTTATGGTAAGAATGGTGGGGGAAAAAACTTTGAAAACATATTTGTGTATTGGATCAACCAAAAATCACATACCATTGATTACTTAGCTTACAGCTTCTATGTTAATGGTGGTGGGGTGAGGTTCCGTGAAGCATACAACCAAAGAGAGGTGAACGGGGTGCTGTTTCAAGATTACATCAATTACACCATTGATAGTGACTTTCCAGCCCATGAACTGGATTACGCTTTCCAAACCAATCAATTGAGAGAGGTATCAAGAATTGACCTTGAGAACATTCAAGTAACTCGATAACTAGACTTTGTGCTAACTAACCAAACAAGGTGAAACTCCCGAATTGATTGGCTGGGGGGACTTTCTTGAAAAGCTCTGGGCTATCAAATTCTGGGTTGTTTATTTTTGGGGTAATAGAATAACGGTCTAAAGCCTTTTCACGATAGGGAGTAATGAAATTAATCACGCTCTCTTCCGTATTGGATTCATTCAACCAATCTATCATCAAGTTACTATTGAGTATGGCCGGCATTTCATCTGAAATATCTTCCACATCTGAGTTGGCCTTTGTCGTAATCATCATAAAAGTATGAACAGAATTCCCGTTTTCATCCTCGAATTCATCCCATAATCCAGCAATTCCAAACGGGCTTTTATCAGCTAAATGAAAACGATAAGGCACTTTTTCTTTTTTTGATAGATGTTTCCAAGCGTAAAAACCATCAGCAATTATTACACAGCGCTGAGATTTTAGATTTTTCTTCAAACTGGCTTTGTTTAATATTTGATCTACCGGAGCAAATATGAGTTTTTCACTAATGCTATTTTTTTTTACAAAGGCGGGGTTAATCCCCCAGTAGAAAAAAGAAAGCCCATCAGGATTTTCTGCCGTAATCACGGGGAGTAATTTTGTGGGCGAAGCGTTATACTTTTGTTCATACTGTCCAGTCACTTCAACATTGAAATATTCTTCAATAATTTTGGCAGAACTGGCAATCGAATAGCTGGATGGCATATTAAACTTTTCAGAAATTTAAGCGATCAGGTTCATAAATACTAATACTTCGAACCATTCCATACTGGCCTAAGTTGGTGAACTAGCGCCTTGAAGACTAGCCGATTATAAAATGATAACAAAAGCTTAGGGCAATAGGTCATTCAATAATTTGAATATCGGTTGTTTAAAACTATTTTTGGGCTCAATTTTTCACAAATCATATGGCAGAAATCGTTAGGATGCCTAAAATGAGTGACACCATGGAAGAAGGGGTGATCGCTGTTTGGCATAAAAAAATAGGTGATAAAGTAGAATCAGGTGAATTAATGGCTGAAATCGAGACCGATAAAGCTACGATGGACTACGAATCATATAATGAAGGAACCGTATTATACCTTGGCGCTGAAGAAGGTGAGGCCGTTCAAATCAATGGTATTTTGGCCATTGTAGGAGAAAAGGGCGAGGATTATAAGGCACTTCTGAATGAGTCAAGTGAAAATGGCTCTGAAACTAAAGAAGAAAAACCAGTGGAAGAGAAAAAAACTGAAGCAATTGATACGAGTAACATCAAAGCGGAAGTGGTGAGGATGCCGAAAATGAGCGACACCATGGAAGAAGGAGTTATTTCAGCTTGGCATAAAAAGGTTGGCGATACAGTAGAATCAGGTGATCTGATGGCTGAAATCGAGACCGATAAAGCGACCATGGAGTACGAGTCATATAATGACGGAACAGTATTATACCTTGGTGCTAAAGAAGGAGAGTCCGTGGCTGTAAATGGTGTTTTAGCCGTTGTTGGTGAAAAAGGCGCTGACTTTGAAACGCTTTTAAAAGCAGAGAGTCAAACAGAAGATGAGTCTGAACCTGCTAAGGAAGAACCAACTAAAGTTGCTCCAAAGCAAGAGGCAGTAGAGCCTAAGAAAGAAGAGGTTTCTGCTCCAGCTCAATCAAGTAATAATGGAAGAATTAAAGCATCACCTTTGGCTAAAAGATTGGCTGAAGAAAAAGGAATCAATATCACGGAAGTGAAAGGTTCTGGTGATGGCGGAAGAATTATAAAGAGAGATGTAGAAGATTTTGTTCCTGCTAAAGTTGAACAAACTAAATCTGCGGCTCCAGCTCAAAAGTCATCAGCACCAATAGTGGAGCTGCCTAAGATTGTAGGCGAAGAAAGCTTTGAAGAGTTTAGAGTTTCGCAAATGCGAAAAACTATTGCCAAGCGTTTGGCTGAAAGCAAATTCACAGCACCTCATTTTTACCTTACCATGGAAATAAACATGGACAAGGCCATTGAAGCAAGGGTGAGTATGAATGAGGTTTCTCCAGTGAAGATTTCATTCAATGATATGGTAATTAAAGCAGCGGCAGCGGCTTTAAGGAAACACCCTCAAGTGAATTCATCTTGGTTAGGTGATAAGATTAGAATTAATCACCATATCCATATTGGAGTAGCGGTAGCCGTAGAAGATGGTTTATTAGTGCCGGTAGTGAGATTTGCGGATAACAAGCCGTTATCGCACATAGCAGCAGAAGTGAAACAGTTGGGAGCCAAGGCAAAGAGCAAAGAATTACAGCCTGCCGAATGGGAAGGAAATACTTTCACCATTTCTAATTTAGGAATGTTCGGCATTGAAGAATTCACTGCCATCATCAACCCGCCAGATGCTTGTATTATGGCTGTTGGTGGTATCAAACAAACGGCAATCGTTAAAGATGGTCAGCTGACTATAGGCAACATAATGAAAGTAACAATGTCATGTGATCATAGGGTTGTAGATGGCGCTGTTGGCTCAGCCTTTTTACAAACCTTTAAATCTTTATTGGAAGATCCAGTAAGGTTACTGGTTTAGAAACTTATTAACTTCAAGTCCCGTTCTCATACGGGACTTTTTATTTATAATTAATATGACCAAGATTAGATCAACCACCGTATTGGCGGTAAAACATAATGGCTCAATTTCAATTGGGGCTGATGGACAAGCCACGATGGGGAATACTGTAGCAAAGAGTAATGTAAAGAAGATTAGAAAGCTACAGGATGGTAAGATAGTGACTGGCTTTGCCGGCTCTACTGCCGATGCTTTTACTTTATTGGAAAGGTTTGACGAAAAGCTGAGTGCTTACGGGGGCAACATGAAAAGAGCGGCCATAGAATTGGCCAAAGATTGGCGTACTGATCGCTACTTAAGAAAGCTGGAGTCTATGCTGATTGTAGCCGATAAGGATGATATCCTTATTTTATCAGGAACAGGTGATGTTCTGGAACCAGATAACGGTATTGCAGCGATTGGCTCTGGGAGCATGTATGCTCAAGCTGCAGCCCAAGCGCTAACAACTCATGCTAAGGATCTAAACAGCTATGAAATTGTTGAAGAGAGCCTTAAAATAGCCGCTGACATCTGTATATATACAAATCACAACTTGATTATAGAGAAAATTTCTTAATTTCGTAATAAGAAAAAGGTTTTCAGCTACTTAGCTCTGATTTTAACAGGAGAGGGCAGGTGGATGTCAACATTAACGAATTAAGATAATGCGCACTCATACCTCAAAAATCTTTGTTTTAATGGCACTGATTGTCATGAGTAATAGCTGCGTTGATACTAAGATGCCTTCTTATACCGCAGAGAGTGAGGGAAGACTCCTATTGGGCGCAACAGTGCATTTGGGGAATGGCGAGGTAATTGAAGATGCTGCTTTGGTAATCAAGGATGGATACGTCACCCGATTGGAGACTGGTGCGTCAGAAAAGTTCGACCTTTCTAAATACCAAGTAGATATCTTAAGTCCGGAATATCATATCTATCCTTTTAAGAAAACTGAATTAGGTAATTCAGGTATTGTATTGCCTAGAGCGGATGCAAAGCCTTTTAATATCACTATTAGCGAGAGCGAAGCAGAAAAAGGGATTGCTATTGGGGCTGAAGCTGCTTTATTGATTTGCAAAGGAAGTATAACAGACATCAGTAAGTTTAAGGTAGAATATGTTGTGGATGGTAGGGATAAAATAAAAATACTAGAGCAGTCGGACTACAAGGCGAAAGGGAACAACAATCGCTAGCCTAAGTCTTGACTAAATAATATTCAAAGAGCTACCAATATGTAGCTCTTTTTTTTTATTGTCTTATACCTAAATAAGTTGAACCCGTAGTTTTATTTTTAGAACTGGTTTGTATCTTCTTTACGGAATAACAATTAAAAGGTCACCCAGTTGGGTGACCTTTTAATTGCCTTAATTCAAAATATGGGATCTCAATTCTTTGGTTCTAACCAAGCCTTCCTTAATTTGAGTTGAGCAGGAGTAGCATCCTCATCAAAGGCCAATGTAAGTGCTACAGGCACATCGATTTGTTGGTTTGGGGCTGTGAGTGTTATCTCTTTTGGCTCGCCATCTACGGTCCTCATTACTGTTACACTCATGGTTTTTAGTTCTGGGATTTTCTGAAACTGCCCGCCAAGGAAGTTATTGATTTCTGGTCCAAGCTCAGGAAGCTCGTCACCGTTCATTTTTGTAATAATATCACCGTTTTGTAACCCCAGCGCTTTACCCATAGCATCGAGTTTATCTTGATTGCCAATGGCCAACATTCTTTTTCCGTTGTATTCGGCTGCGGCTATGCTTTCTTGACTGATGATTAATGAATATTGCTTTGTTGTACCTCCTTCAATCACATTTACACCAACTTCGGCCAATACTTCTTCATAGTTGATTGGGGTGTTTCCTGCTACATAAGTGTTCAAGAATACACCAACTTCAGGGTAGGTCATGGCTACTATCTCACTGAACAATTGTTCGTCTTGAAAAGAATTCTCCATGCCGTATTTTTTAGATAGCCCAGCCATCATGTCTTGTACACCATAAGCACCATCAGAAAGCTTTCTAAGCTTGATGTCTAAAGCCATTCCAATTAAGGCACCTTTCATGTACACGTTATAGTATTGGTCGGCATAGGTGTCTAAAGCGCCAAGGCTTAATTCTGTAAAAGGTAAATCATCTTTGAATTGTGCCGAAGTAAGGATCTTCTCTCTTAACATATCCAAGTATTCATCAGGGCTGACCAAGCCGTATTTTACTTGAACACTCCCTGCGAAATATTCCGTCATGCCTTCGTACATCCAAAGGTGGCGCGACATTTTGGGGTCGTTAAAATCGAAACTTCCAATTTCTTCAGAATGAATGGTCAATGGAGTGACAATATGAAAGAACTCATGTGCCGCAAAGTCACGCAGTTGTTGGTTCATTTGCTGAATTGTTTGCTCAGGCATAAAATAGAGTGAGCTGAATGAATGCTCGAGTGCTCCATAAGAAACTACTGGTTGATCTGTGAAGTAGAAAATGAACGCATACTTCTCAACTGGTAACTTCCCGCCTAAGAAAGTGCTCTGTGCTGCCAATACTTCTTTAATACTAGCGGCAATCTCTTTGGCAGTTACTTTTTTGTTAGGGGAATAGCTGGCCACTAATACTTCTGTATTCGCAACTTTAATTACCGCTGTATCAGCTTTGCTGTACATTAACGGAGAGTCCACCAAGCGATCATAATCTGATACTTCGAATCTGTCAATTGTACTGTTTACATCAGGAGTAATGAAATCTCGCTTTCTTAATGATCGGCTTAAGCTGGTGTTTGTAGCTTCTGCTTTTAAGCCAGTGGCACCATAAAAACTCTTAGGTCGAATGATGTTAAGTTCGAAGGTTTCTTTTTTCATTCCCTCAAAGTAGCCGAAGAAACCGCTTGAGTTTAAAAGGAAGTTTTCTCCTTCAGCAATATTAGTTCCTGCAGGTTGAAATATCTCAGCACCCTCTTTTGGGTTGTCATAAGTGTCGTCTACCCAATAGCTTATTTTGGCTATTTTCTTTGCATTACTGATTTTCCAAGTGTTGTCATCAAGTCTTTTTACTTCAAGGGAATTACCTTTTTTGTCAAAGGCTTCAAAATCAGACACCATACGACCGTAATCTGCGATGGCATAAGTGCCAGGGATGATTTTTGGTAAATAGAAAATGATTTCATCTTGTTTGATTTTTGGAGGAGCCAGTTCTACATATACTTTATCATCCGACACGCGTGTGAGATCTATAATGTATTTGTATGGCTTAGCTGCCCATGTGAGTGTTGTGAATAGGAGACCTAAACAGATAAATTTGAGTTTGTTCATAATGTTGGATTTAAACACCAGAGGTTTGACATGCTCCGGCATTGATTTATGTTATAACTACAATATTAATGCTATTGTGTAAATGGCATTAAAAATAAACGAGAAAAGTATCGATTGTTGGTAGCAAGGCAAAAAAAAAGACCATCAATTGATAGTCTTTTCTCATAAAGTCTTTTTGAGCTTATTGGTTACCTGTTGTATCAGGAACAGTTTGAGTTTCTGGAGTTACAGGAACCGGTTGTTGCATCGGTATCTCTTGGAGTGCCTTATCTATATTAGGGTTATTGGAAAAGTCACTATTCCCATCGTCTACCATCATGCCTGATGCCAAGCTGAGGGCTAACAAGGTTAGTGCAAAACCCCAAGTTACTTTTTCTAATAAATCGGTTGTCTTCTTTGCTCCAATTACTTGGGTAGCACCTGCGCCACCGAACTGGCTTGACAAACCGCCACCTTTAGAGTTTTGAACCAATACGATTAAAATTAAAAGTATGGCAACGATGATGGCAAGGATTATTAATAGCTTAAACATTCTGTACTTCCTTTATTTTTTGAATTTGGCTCGCAAAGTAAGTTCTTTTTTCAGGGAATTTCAAGCTTAGTTTTTCATAAATGTCAATAGCCCTCGTATATTTTTTCTGTTTCAGTAGTAATTTGGCCAGTGTTTCGGTGATAAACTCATCTTTTGACTTCATATGCTTGGCCGCAAGGTCCTCTTGAGAGTATTCTTTGTCCTCGAAATCGCCTTTTTTGTTTTCAAAACGAGGTTCATTTTTGATGAATTTCTCGATCAATTCAACTTGAGATTTATTGCTTTGCTGCTTTGGGTCTCGCTTTGCCTTTTCTATTTGTTCTTGGCCTTCAAACATTTTGGCCAATCGGAGTTTGCGCTCTTTGATCTCTAATAAGTCTTGCTCAAGTTGATTAATTTCTAGGCTCTGCTGACTTACTACCGGTGGAGCTAAGGTTTCTTTGGTCATCTCTTTGTTTTCGATTTTGACTAAAGCGCCTTGAATCGCGTCTTCCTTTAGTTTTTCATTAACTATAATATTTGCTGTTTCCAGTGTTTTTACGGTTAATGGTTCAGAAGATATATTGATGTTTATTTTAGGAGAAGTACTCTTTGGAGCATCCTTGAAGCTTATTTCACCTAGAATTATTTTTTTTAAATGTGCCCTATTAGGAGAATAGATGGCTGCTTTTTTTATGAAGGCATCCGTTTTTGGGTGATTTCTGTCTTTTAGCGCTTTGGCTACAAGTACATAGGGCGTTTGAAAGAAAGGATACTTTTTACGCAGCTCATTTAGGGATTTAATGTCCTTATTGGTGACTTCGTGTATGTTGCCAAGAAGTTGATTAAACCGTTCTCTATTCACTGGTTTTTGTTTTGGGATGTCTAAAATAGGATGAAAATTACCACTGGGCAACTGACTGTTGGAAAATATCTAAAATAATCTCCTTAAAAATCTGACTTACCAACTCTGGCTCAACAGTTGTAAGTGATGTGGTTTGAGGGTCGTAGTCTGCGTAAAAACTAAAGGTACGCTTAAAATTCTCATCTTCTTTATTCACATTGGTAAACGCAACTTCCACACCTATGGTCAATCTCATTAAGCCCGATCTGTCGGCTACATTTTGATTACCCGATGATATAACGGCCTGAGGCGCAATATTGTATTGCGAAATTGCTCCTTCAAACTGTAAATCTCCCTTTGAAGGTATCAATTCTAATTTGGTATTACGCTGAAAATAACCCTTCAAGTCTTCTGTAAAGGTCTGCCCCATATTTGGGAGCCCACCGTCAACCGCATCATTGAAAAAATTTGCAATGGAAACGGTTTTGGTAGTATTATAATCTATTGAGGCACCAGAAAAACCATAAGAACAACCGCATAGGCTTAAAACCAAAAGGGTCAGACTTATTAATAATGACTTACTCAATTTCATATTGCTTGATTTTACGATACAGAGTACGTTCAGAGATACCTAAATCTTTAGCTGCGTATTTTCTTTTATTGTTATTCTTCTTCAAGGCTTTTATAATCAGTTCTTGCTCCTTTTTTTCAATAGATAACGACTCATCTTCCATTTCATGTGTAATGTCCTCTACTTTATCTTCCTCGTAATCATAGTCGTCAGCAATTGGTTTGGGCTCTAAGTAATAACTTTCATTTGTTTGCTTTTCAACCTGATCGCTGAGTGGGGAGTCACTGTCATCATCTATGTTTCTAAACAGGTTTGGATGGTCACTGATACTCTTTTCACTCAAATCACCAGACTCTAAAATATCGTGAACTAATTTCTTAAGTTCAGTCATGTCCTTTTTCATATCGAACAATACTTTGTAGAGCAGGTCTCTCTCACTCAGACTTTCTCCACCTTGGCCATTATGTGCTTTGTAAAGTGCAGGTAAACTCGACCTATTCTGAGGCAAATATTTGACCAAAGTTTCAGAAGAAACCTGTCTTTCCATTTCTAGTGCCGAAATTTGCTCTACCAAATTTTTCAACTGACGAATATTACCGGGAAAATTGTATCGCAAAAGAATGTTTTTTGCATCGTCATCTAGCTTAATAGAGTCTACTCTATATTTTTCGGCAAAATCAGAGGCAAACTTTCTGAATAATAAATCAATGTCTGCCCCTCTATTTCGTAATGGAGGTACAGAGATCGGAACCGTGCTCAATCGATAGTATAAATCTTCCCTGAATTTACCATCATCTACCGCATTGAGTAAGTCCACATTAGTTGCTGCCACTACTCTTACATCGGTTTTTTGAACTTTAGAAGAACCCACTTTAATGAATTCTCCATTCTCTAAAACACGAAGCAAGCGCGCTTGGGTAGACATTGGCATTTCGCCAATTTCATCTAGAAAGATGGTTCCACCATCAGTTCCTTCGAAATAACCTTTTCGGGCATCATAAGCCCCTGTAAAGGAGCCTTTCTCGTGGCCAAAGAGCTCAGAATCTATAGTGCCTTCAGGTATTGCTCCGCAGTTTATTGCAATAAACTTACCGTGCTTTCTTGGGCTTAGCTGATGAATGATTTTCGAAAACGACTCTTTACCGCTACCACTTTCGCCAGTAATTAATACAGTCATGTCGGTAGGGGCTACTTGTGCCGCTACTTGAATGGCGTGGTTTAATTGAGGGCTATTGCCTATAATACCAAACCGCTGTTTTATGCTTAATATTTCGTTGCTATTCAAAGTATAGGGATTGCGGGTTAATCAACAGAGTTTCCTAGAAGTGTGGCAGTTGTACAGTCGTCCACAAAAACATTTACATAGTCTCCTTTTTTGAAGTTCTTTTTAGGGAAGATCACCACTTTATTTGCTGTGCTTCTTCCGCTGAGATGTTCTTCAGAGCGTTTTGAAGTGCCTTCTACTAACACCTTATGCACCTTGTTGAGGTCAAGTTTGTTTCGTTCAAATGAATATTTACGCTGCTTATCGATAATCTCTTGTAGCCTTCTCTTCTTTACGGCCAATGGAATGTCGTCCTCATATTTTTTGGCGGCCAGAGTGCCTGGTCGTTCAGAATAGAAAAACATATAGGAGAAATCGAACTTCACATAATCCATCAAGCTTAAGGTGTCCTGGTGTTCCTCTTCTGTTTCAGAACAGAAACCAGCGATCATGTCGGAAGATATACCACATTCTGACCCCAAAATTTCTCTGATGGCATCCACTCTGTTAATGTACCATTCGCGCGTGTAAGTCCTGTTCATCAGTTCTAACACTCGGCTGTTGCCGCTTTGTGCAGGTAAATGAATGTAATTACAAATGTTCTCATACTTTTTGATGGTATGGAGCACTTCGTTGGTAATGTCTTTTGGATGCGAAGTAGAAAAACGAACCCTAAGGTCAGGTGATACTTTGGCGACCATTTCAATCAAATTGGCAAAATTGATCACCACTTCGGTTTCGCCTTGTTTTTCCTTTTTCTCCAACCAAGCTTTGTTGTTTTCTTCTGGAGACCATTTGTAGCTGTCTACATTTTGGCCCAAGAGTGTAACTTCTCTATACCCTTGATCGAAAAGGTCTTGTGCTTCGCGAACAATTGAATGTGGGTCTCGGCTTCTTTCACGGCCTCTTGTGAACGGCA
This sequence comes from Roseivirga sp., assembly GCF_034669765.1. Taxonomy (GTDB): domain Bacteria; phylum Bacteroidota; class Bacteroidia; order Cytophagales; family Cyclobacteriaceae; genus Roseivirga. The sequence continues at coordinate 153,624 of NZ_JAXMOQ010000004.1, read as the reverse complement.
CTACGCAGAAAGAGCACATATTATCGCAGCCACGCATGATGGAAATAAATGCGTTAACTCCATTCGAGTTTAACCGAACCGGAGAAATGTCGGCATAAGTTTCTTCTCTTGAGAGGAGTGTGTTGATGGCTTTTAAGCCTTCTTCGGCCGAACCGACTAAGGTAGGCAGGTCGCGATAAGCATCTGGTCCTACGACAAGGTCAACCAATTTTTCTTCCTCAAGAAGTTTGTCCTTTAGCCTTTCAGCCATACAGCCCAAAACACCTATGGTAAGCTCGGGCTTTCTTTTCTTTATTTTGTTGAAATCGGTTAAACGTTTTCGGACGGTTAGTTCTGCCTTTTCACGAATGGAGCAGGTATTTAAAAAGATGACATCGGCTTGTTCAAATTTCGAAGTGGTGTCATAACCGTTGTCTTTCATGATGGAGCTAACAATCTCGCTATCAGCGAAATTCATCTGGCATCCATAACTTTCAATGTAGAGTTTCTTTTTCTTACCCGTGTTTTCCTCTTTCGAAGTCAGCACGGTGTCTGTTACTTCCTGACTATTTTTATCTAGAATGTCTATATCCTGAATAATGTTATCCATTTACTTCTATCTCTATTCTATAAAATTGAACCACAAATATAAGTCTTTTGACTGAAGAAGCGCCAATATGGCAGAGAAGTGTTGGCCTAATATATTTAGGTGTAGAGGAGTGGATGTTGAGGTTTTTTAAACTTATGGGAACAATAAAAGCTTACAAGTGTTAGGGTAAGTATAATGAGCTACGCAAAACATATTAAATATTCGAAAAAGGTTACTTTTTCTGATTCTCGGACCCTTCCTGTGGTCTTCCGCGTGTTCGTTAATTAATCATTGAAATCTAATTATTGTTGCCACCGAGGTATTCACCTGGGGCATTTTGCTATATGCAATCTTTAATAAATTAATTTAATCAACACAATCATGAAAGTGCTAGTAATTGGTGCGGGAAATATGGGATTGATCTATACGTCCTCCATCGCAAAATCGGGTTATTTAAAAAAAGAAAATCTGATCATCTTCGACAAATCTCTCGAGTTAAGAGAAACGCTTAAAAAGTCTACAGAAAATTATGAAGTCTACGATACGCTAGAGGAATGCCTTCCCATAGCGGATATCATTTTTCTGGCCGTAAAACCTTATCACAGTGATGAACTCATGCATGAAATGAGGGAAATGATGAATGACCAACAATTGGTGATTTCCATTATGGCAGGGATTACTATTGAATCCATTCAGCAAGGTTTGGGTATAAAAAAAGTGGTTCGTGCCATGCCAAACCTGCCTGCGCAGGTGGGTAAGGGAATGACGTCTTACTTGGCAGCCCCTGAAGTTTCTCGGATTGAATTGTGGAGAGTTGAAGATTTGTTGAATACTACAGGTAAGTCGGTAAGGGTTGATTCACAGCGATTTATAGATGCCTCTACAGGTATTTCAGGTTCTGGGCCAGCCTATGTGTTCTATTTCATGGAATCTATGATGGAAGCCGCTAAAAGCATGGGCTTTTCAGATAACGACTCAAAAGTATTGGTCAGCGCGACTTTCGAAGGAGCCATTGAACTGTTCAATAAGAATAAGCTTTCTGCGAATGGTTGGATGAAAAAAGTGAGCTCAAAAGGAGGTACTACCCAAGCAGCATTGGATTCTTTGGATGACAATAATGTGCAACAGTTAATTCACGATGCCGCATACGCTGCTTTTAACAAAGCAATAGAATTAGGGCAGGAAGAAACAGAACTACAAGAAAAATAGTCGTGGTAAAATCAGGAAAAAAAAGAGTAGTAATAAAAGTAGGTACCAACGTACTAACGAATAAAGACAACCGCATTGTAAGGCCCGTAATTCAGGGAATTGTGAAGCAAATCGCTGAACTGTACGAAAGAGATATTCTTGCAGTATTGATTTCATCGGGCTCTGTAATTGCAGGCAAGGAAGTGCTTGGACATTCTGAAATTGAGGACAAGGCCATTAGAAGGCAAGTTTTTTCATCTGTGGGACAACCACGGATGATGCGAACTTATTATGAAACCTTTCACGATTACGGAATGAAATGCGCACAAGTATTGGCCACAAAAAGGGATTTTAATCCTGGCGTTTGGCGCGAAAATATGATCAATTGTTACGAAGGGCTATTGTCTGAGGGGATTATTCCAATTGCGAATGAAGATGACGCTACATCACTGTCGCACACCATGTTTACCGATAATGATGAAATGGCAAGTTTGGTGGCCGAATTGATCAATGCCGATATGCTTATTCTTCTGACCGATACACACGGGCTGTATAATGGCCATCCTGATCATAGTGATACTTCAATTATTAGAGAGGTGAGTGCGGATGAAAATCTGGAAAAATACATTCAGAAAAATGAAAAAGGAGAGGCCGAAGGACGAGGCGGGATGGGTTCTAAATTGAAGATTGCTCAAGGCGCTGCCGCCAAGAATATCACCACATTTATAGCAGATGGTAAGCGTGAAAACGTCATTATAGATATTGTTAATGGGAAAACGGTAGGTACCAAATTCACAGCTTAAAAAGTAAAAATGGAATTATTAAAAACAGATAAGAAGAATAAAGTATTAGCATCATTTATAAAAATTTTAGGGCTAAACAGAGCCCAAATCATTGCGGCCAATCAGTTGGATTTGGCTGCTTTTGATCCAACGGATCGTGCCATGTACGATAGGTTGATCGTAGATAATGACAAGATCGACAGCATGCTAAAAGCAGTAGAAGAAGTCATGGAAAAGAATGATCCAGTAGGGCAGACAAAGTCTACCTTCAAACGAGAAGATGGACTGGAGATTATTAACAAAACTGCCCCATTTGGTACAATCATGATGATTTATGAGTCTAGGCCAGATGTAACGGTTGAGGCTTCGGTTTTGGCTTTTAAAGCCAATAATAGAATTCTCCTAAAAGGAGGGAAGGAAGCAATACATTCCAATCAGATTTTAATCGACTGTTGGCATCAAGCTTTGCACTTAAATGGTTTAGATACGGATTGGGTACAGCTTCTCAAATTGTCTAGAACGGAGACCCAAGCGTTCTTGAAAAATCCAGATCAGAAAATTGACTTGATTGTCCCAAGAGGAGGCGAGCGTTTGATTGCTTTCGTGAAAGAGCACGCTACTTGCCCAGTGTTGGTAAGCGGAAGAGGGAACAATTTCATTTATGTAGATCATAAAGCGGATTGGAACCAAGCGTTGAAAGTAATTTTGAATGCTAAAACTGATAAGATTTCAGCTTGCAACGCCCTCGATAAAATTTTGCTCGATAAGCGACTTCCCGACTTAGAGAATAAACTCATTCAGCTACAAAAAGCCTTACACGAATTTGAGGTAGAACTTGTGGTAGATCAAGAAGTGAAGAAGATTTTGACGGAAGAACCAATCATTGAAGACGAAAAAATTTGGTTCGAAGAGTTTTTGGCGCTCAAGGCATGCGTAGCCCTTGTAGGTGACGAAAAGGAAGCCATTCAGAAGATTAATAAATATTCTGGTGGCCACTCTTCAGCCATTATGACAACCGATAAAGTGCTGGCACAAAGTTTTATGGAGCAGGTAGATTGCGGAGCAGTGTATCACAACGCTTCCACCCGTTTCACCGATGGTGGTCAAATGGGAATTGGTGGCGAACTGGCCATCAGTACCGATAAGCTGCATCACCGTGGTCCATTAGGGCTAGAACAATTGGTGACCAATAAATATTATTTCTTCGGAAATGGTCAGGTTAGAGTATAAACTGAATCGATGATTTTTAGGCCTGTGGGATGTAAGTATTGATTATTTACAGTCTATGGGCCCTGTTTTTTGCTCCTGATTTTTTAGCAATTCTACTTTGATCAAAGAATTTGGGTCTGTGCCCAGCCAAGCATGAACTTCTCTGGCAATGCCTCCAATATGATCTTTAGAAGAAGGCCCAGTTTCATAGCCAGCAATTACCACCACGCTTTTGTGATTGGCCGTAAGTAAAAACTTAGTACTCCTTTTGGGTTTCGATTCACTCGCCCACATCATGCACATGAACCACATTTCATCATCTGGCGATAATTCACTTCGCTGTACTTCCCCCACAGAACCTTGCCCAATTTGACCACCTTCTTCTGGAGTCCATTCTTTGTTCCATCTTTTTGAATACAATTGCTCAAAAGTCATTTTAGGGTCGAAGGATTGGTAAAAAAGAAAGCTGCGCTGAAGGTGCTGCTGAATATTATCGGTTATAGTTTTCGGCCATGGCGCTTGATTGATGAACTTATCCACTTGAGTGACATAATGGTTTTCTTCTACAAACTTTCCACTGGTGGGTAAGTTGATGGTTCTCTGCCAAGGCGAATTTCCATAGGGCATATTATGCTTGATCTCTATTGGTCTTGTTTCGCAAAAAGAGTGAGGCAGTTGGGGGGCTTCAGCCGGTTTATTTACCGTCAATTGAGTGCAGCTGCAAACCAAAAAGAGGAGTGCGAATAACTTGAATAATTTCATGAAAGGTTTAAACCAGTTTAAAACCGTGATTTTTTAAAGGGAGTGAACGAACACGTTCGCCAGTAGCGGCAAAAATAGCATTCGTCAGCGCAGGAGCAATAGGCGGAGTACCCGGTTCTCCAACACCACCCGGTGCTTCGTTGTTTTCCATAATGTGCGTAAACACCTCTGGCATATGTTTCAATTTCAATATTTCATAGTTAGGGAAGTTTGACTGCTGAATTTTGCCTTCTTCAATGGTGATTTCTCCATAGATAGCGGCTGTCAATCCAAAAACAATTCCGCTTTGCATTTGCGCTATAATGGTATCAGGATTTACATAATTACCACAATCAATCACGCAGAATACTTTGTCTATTCTGAATTCCTTTTCTGAGTTGATGTTGATTTCGGCTACTTGTGCCACAATCGAACCGAAGGATTCGTGAAAAGCGATGCCTCGGCTTTTTCCTACGGGAAGAGGAGAATTCCAATTGCTGATTTCAGCTACTTTATCCAGCACTTTTTTCTGTCTAGAATTTGAAGAAAGAAGTTTTGCTCTAAATTCATATGGGTCGGTGTTGGCTTCATTAGCGAGTTCATCTATGAAACTTTCCGTGAAAAAACCATTGTAAGAATGGCCTACACTTCGCCAAAAGCCTAAACGCATTGGGCTTTCAATAAACGAATACCCCACTTTTCGTGCACCCAGATTATAAGCTAAACCTAAAGCACCTTCGGCTGCGGTGGTGTCTTGCGATTCTGGTGGAGTCATTAACGGGAAGTTTCGTCCAATGCTACTTCGTAAAACCGATTGAAGCGACATGTGATTTTCCCAGGCGGATATTGTTCCGTCAGCATTGATCCCTGCTTTGAAACTGGCCATAGCTGCTGGTCGGTAAGTATCAAACTGAGTATCCTCCTCCCTCGACCATACCATTTGAACAGGAGTGCCTTTCATCGCTTTGGCAATGCGAACGGCCTCGGTAACAAAGTCGTTTTCTGCCCTTCTTCCAAAACCACCACCTAAGTATTTAATATCGATCTCTACTTTACTGCTACTAATGTCTGCTTCTTTTGCAGTCGCCATGGTGACTAGGAATGGTGCCTGATGCCCCACCCAAACTTTGGCTTTATCTTCCTCCACCAATACAGTGCAGTTGATCGGTTCCATGGTGGCATGTGCTAAAAATGGGACTTCATATTCCGCTTCATAAATCTTGTCAGCGGTTTCAAATACTTTGGCAGTATTGTCAATATTTTCTTTTATATGGTCGATTTCTTTATCGAGCCTTGCCTTTAGCAGTTGAGAAATATGAGCAGAAGAAAGCTGTTCTTGCCCCTTACTGTCAATCTCAAAGGTGAGGGCGTTGGCTGCTTGCTGTGCTCTCCAGGTATTGTCGGCAATTACAGCCGCACCCTCAGGCCACAGCGCTATGTGTTTTACGCCTCGCATGGCCATTACTTCAGCTTCATTCGATACGCTCGTTATTTCTCCTCCAATAATGGGGCAGTGTTTTACCGCAGCGAAAAGCATGTTTGGCAAACGCACGTCTATGCCGTATTCAGCAGCTCCTGTCACCTTTCCTTTTAGGTCAATGCGCTGAGCAGGTTTACCAATGATACCAAAATTCGACTTAGACTTTAGTGTAGGCTGGTTGTTTGGTTTTTCTTCCGCTGCAAGAAGTGAAAGTGATCCGTAAGAGACTTTTTCGCCAGTTTCAGTATTGATGATAAAGCCTTTTTCTGCTTTCAATTTATCGATGTCAACAAACCATTTTTTCATGGCCACTTTCATCAACATTTCCTTGGCAGAAGCGCCCATAATGCGGTAATGCTCATACCCATCACGAATAGTGGTACTGCCGCCAGTAGCGATATACGGAAGAATGTAGGCTACCTTTTCCATGAAATGAAAACCTGTGGAGCTTGAGGTTCGCTCGTAATGCGTAGCCAAGTTGATGTTGGCATAAGGCGATTCTACTTGTGGATGAATTACCTCAATTTGATCTAAATCTACTTCCAATTCTTCTGCTGTAAGCATGGCCAATGCGGTATGAACGCCTTGGCCCATTTCTGCCCGCGCAACGGCCAGTTTAATTTTGTTGTCAGGAGTGATATGAATGAAGGCATTGAGCGATTCTGCACCTTCAAAGCCTATTCCGTTAAACTGCTTTTTCTTATAATTAGAAAAGGCTACTCCGCCCAAACCCAAAGCAAAACCACCTCCGATTACAGCTCCGGAAATAATAAAAGCCCTGCGACTTATTTTCTGTCCTCTGGTTCTTGCTTTAGCCATTTTCTTGATTTTGGGTCAATACATCTTTAATGGCTTCTTTAATTCTTTGGTAAGCTCCGCAGCGACAAATGTTCGAAATGGAAGCGTCAATTTCTTCTTCTGAAGGCTGGCTGTTGTTAGATAGAAGGCTTTCTACTGTCATGATCATTCCAGATTGGCAATAACCACATTGAGGTACTTGATTGTCGATCCAAGCCTGTTGAACTCGCGATAGACGATCATCTTTTGCAATGGATTCTATGGTGGTAATGGCTTTTCCTTGCAGTGCTGCAATAGGCAATACGCATGAGCGAACTGCTTGCCCATCCAAATGAACAGTGCAGGCACCACAAGCGGCAACTCCACAACCATATTTCGTTCCAGTAAGGTTCAGTTCATCGCGTAGCACCCAAAGCAAAGGCATATTGGGTTCCACATCCACTTCGTGGTCAATACCATTCACGTTAATCTTCATAGCAAAATTTATCCGTTTTGGAATTTAACAAAAGAAAGCGGAGGTGAAAAGCTTTACTGTTTTTTGATTGCTGTATAGATGTTGCCTTCTATCAGAATTTCGGTTTTATTCCTTGAAGTCTTGAATAGAGTGGGGAGCGAAACTTGTCTATCTTTTTCAGTTTTGCGCACTATAAAATGAAGGTGTGGACCAGTACTCCATCCTGTATTTCCACTTAAAGCAATTGGGTCACCCGCTTCCACTTTGTCCCCTAATTCTACTGTTACGCCTTCGAACTGCAAGTGGAGGTAATCTGCATACGTGCCATCTTCATGTAGTATGGTGACGTAATTGCCCATGTCGTTGCATCTTTTGCTTCCGCAGCCTTGGTTAGAATCTTCTTTAATTCGAACCACTTCTCCAGCCCTAGCGGCTAAAATTGTAGTGCCCGCATCCATGGTGAAATCCAGTGCATTATCTCCTTGGTGTGTGCGAGTACCATTGTAGCCTTGAGTAAGTCTATAGCTTGTCCCTTCTTTAAAAGGAAGTAAATATTCTTGGTTAGGCTTGTGCTGTGCATTTGCGTCTCCAAAACGATAGATGTAACTGAAGGAATATTGCCAAGATCTTTCGAGTGGGATTATCAAACTTGTAAGTCTGAAATCTTTAGTGTTTGCAGGAACTACAATAAAATCAGGGACATCTTCAGAAGGTCTTAAGCCTTTCAGTTTCAGTGTTAATGTCACCGTTTGGGGATAGGGTTTATCGTTATCGGCATAAATGCCAATTCTATCAGCTTCTTTTATGTCATATACGTTGATTTCCTTTTCTTGGGCAAAAGAAAGCGTGAAGAAGCCTGAAAGAAAGACTAAACCAACAAGTATTAACCGTATACGCATAGTGTTTATACTGACGAATTAAAGACGAAGATAATATACGATTTATTGTAAAAATGTATGCTGAAAACTGCAGTGACTCTTCTGTTAAAGCTCAATTAGCTTATATGTGTGCTTTTCGAACACTGGAGTAACCTCTGGTTTTTGGGTATATAATCCGAATAGGGTAGAACCAGAGCCACTCATAGCGGCATATACGGCTCCGTTTTGGTAAAGGGCTTCTTTAATTTCGCCTAAAATAGAGTGCTTAGGAAAGATTGACGTTTCGAAATCATTGACAAGCTTTTCGCGCCATAACGCAAAGTCTTTACTTTCTAAAAGAGACTTTAAGTCTACTGCATTCGGCTTTGGCCTTACATTCGCGTAAGCTTCTTGGGTTGAAATGTGTACCTCGGGTTTGATCAGGAGCATCCACATGCCAGATAAATCTAGGTTGAAAACCTCTAAATCCGTTCCTGTTCCCGTGGCAATGGCCGGCTTATTCTGAATAAAGAAAGGGCAATCGCTCCCCAGTTGGGCAGCATAATCTTCTAAAACCGAATCATCCAAGAATAACTGAAATTCACTGTTCAGCATTTTCAGCATAAAAGCAGCATCTGCTGATCCGCCACCTAAACCAGCACCCATGGGAATGATTTTGTGCAGGCATACATTCAATTCAGGTAAACCGAAATCTTTGTGTAGCAGCTTGTAAGCCTTTAAAACCAAATTGTCTTTTTCATCACCAGGAATGGCAATTCCGCTAGAAGAAAAGGAGATTTTTTTACCAGGAACAAACTCCAATACATCGCACCAAGGAACAGGGTAGAGGCAGCTTTCAATGCTATGGTAGCCAGTATGGAGCTTTCCTGTAATGGAAAGGCCTAAATTGATTTTAGCATTTGGGAATGTAACCATGACGCGATTGGTGAATTAAAAACAGCCTGCTGATTTTCGTTTTAAAACGTTTGTCGGCAGGCTGCTATATGTTGTCCTTAACGGACTATTTATTAGTCTTTTTTCAACTGCTCAATCAATCTATCTGTAATGCCTGAAGAAGAGAAACCTCCATCGTGCATTAAGTTCTGCATAGTTACCATTTTGGTATAATCAGAGAACATCATAGCACAGTAGTTAGCGCAATCTAAAGCACTTGCATTGCCTAATGGGCTCATTTGGTCAGCATATGAATAGAATACATCAAAACCTCCAACACCTGTTCCGGCAGTAGTCATGGTAGGTGACTGAGAAATAGTATTTACTCTCACTTTTTTCAATCTAGCATAACGCTCACCGTAGCTTCTTGCAATTGACTCAAGCATGGCTTTCGCATGTGCCATATCAGAGTAATCAGGGAAAGTACGTTGTGCTGCAATATATGATAAGCCTAAGATAGAACCCCATTCGTTCATGGCGTCTAATTTTTCGGCCGTTTGCATTACTTTATGAAAAGAAATGGCCGAAACATCTAAGGTTTTTGTTAACCAATCGTAGTTCAAATCACCATAATCACGGCCTTTTCTTACGTTCGGGCTCATGCCTATTGAGTGCAAAACGAAATCGATTTTACCACCTAAAATTTCCACTGACTTGGTGAAAAGGTTTTCTAAATCTTCGATTGAAGTTGCGTCTGCAGGAATAATTTCTGAACCACAGGCTTCTGCCAATTTGTTGATTTCCCCCATTCTCATAGCTATAGGGGCATTGGTAAGGGTGAAAATTGCCCCTTCAGCCTTTGCTACTTCAGCTACTTTCCAAGCGATAGAGCGTTCGTCTAATGCGCCAAATATGATTCCTCTTTTACCTTTTAATAGATTATTTGCCATAGTACGTTTTCTTATTTCGGTCGTAAAAATAGACATTCAATTTAATAAACCGATACGAAATGTGTTTTCGAATAATCAAGCATACTCGGCAAATAATCTAAAAAGACAAGATGTATTAAAATGCGGTTGTTACGTCTAAGTCTTTAATCAAGCCATTTTTGATGTCGTAGACCCAGCCGTGAACCTTTGGAGCATCATTTTTTGTCCATGAGTTTTGGATAATACTTGTGGTGGTAAGGTCGTACACTTGTTCAATTACGTTGAGTTCTACAAACCTGTCTGCTCGGGATTTTTGATCTTCAATCGCATCCAATTCTGTTTTATGAAGTCTATAAACATCCTTGATATGTCGAATCCAGTTGTCTACTAAACCATATTGATTATTATCCATAGCAGCTAAAACTCCACCGCAACCATAATGCCCACATACGATTACGTGTTTTACCTTTAGGATATTCACTGCGTAATCAAGTACACTCAACATGTTCATATCGGTATGAACTACCATGTTGGCAATGTTTCTGTGAACAAAGATTTCTCCTGGTTCTGTACCTGTAATTTGGTTAGCGGGCACTCGGCTATCGGCACAACCAATCCACAAGACTGGTGGTTTTTGCCCATTCGCTAATTTATTAAAGAAGTCTTTGTCTTCACTTAATTTTTCTTCAACCCACTTCTGATTGTTATCGAGTAATTGTTTAGCTAAAGTCATGTTTTATTCTATTAATGATTAACGGTTACTGTTGATCCTGTTGGGATATTAATAAGTTCAATGGTAATGTTCTTTTCATGGGCAGACTCCTTGAAGTTATAGATTACTTCAAGTGCGTCATAATCAATTTTGGTTGATCGAGACCCATCTAAAATTACATCGCTATTATGCGGTAAGTGCTCTAAGGTAAGTTGCAAACTAGCCTTGTTTAAGAAGGAAACGTGCTCACTCAATTCTAGCCTGATTTTGCTATTGTTAGTGCTTACTTGTTTCTCTTCTTTGTAATGGTAAGGTACTTTATAGTTGGCTTTTAGGATATAGAATATACCAACAGCCATACCAATCAGGATACCGATTAAGAGGTCGGTGAAAAGAATAGCTACCACAGTAGTGATAAATGGAACAAACAGTTCACGTCCAAGCTTGAATTGCTGCTTATAGAGTGCTGGCTTGGTTAATTTAAAACCAACCACAATTAGAATTGCTGCCAAAGATGCCAACGGGATCATGTTCATGATTGCAGGAAATATAGCAACGGCAATCAGTAGTAAAATACCATGGAAAATGGCTGACATTTTCGATTTCGCTCCTGCTTCAATATTGGCAGAACCCCTTACGATTACAGCTGTAATTGGTAAGCCTCCAATTAAACCAGCAACAATATTGCCTACTCCTTGCGCTTTTAATTCAGCATTTTGAGGCGTACGTCTTTTGTGAGGATCCAGCTTGTCCATGGCTTCAACACAAAGTAGTGTTTCTAAACTGGCTACAATAGCCAAAGTGAAAGCGGTGATGTACACGTTGATGTTGCCGAGCAAAGAAAAATCAGGGAATTGGAAGACAGCACCTAGCGAATCTAAACCTGAAATCACAGGGATATTTACCATATGGTCTCCATTGATGGAAAGATCAGGGTAGAAAGTGTTAAAAAGGTAGTTAATTAAAACCCCTATAGTTACCACGATAATACCACCTGGAACTCCTTTAAGGAACTTGTTCTGCTTAACGAATTTACTGCCCCAGCCAATTAATATGAATAATGAAACCAATCCTACAATCAGACTGCCGAGGTAAATATGGTCGAATGACGAAACAAGAAAGGAAAGCGTATTGCTACCGTCTTGCTGTATGAACTCCATTTCGCCAAAGGCATCAGCATCAAAGCCAATAAGGTGTGGTATTTGCTTTAGAATAAGAATTAACCCGATGGCTGCCAACATTCCTTTGATTACAGGGGAAGGGAAATATAAACCTATAATTCCTGCCTTCAAATATCCTAGTGCTACCTGAATTATCCCAGCTAATACAACGGCAAGTAAGAAACCTTGAAAACCGCCTAGGTCGTCAATGGCAGAAAGAACGATTACGACAAGTCCAGCGGCAGGTCCACTAACACTCAAACTAGATTTACTTAAGGTCCCCACCACAATACCTCCTATAATACCAGCAATTAAGCCAGAGAATAAGGGTGCTCCCGAGGCGAGTGCTATACCTAAACAGAGTGGTAATGCCACCAAGAATACTACGACACTGGATAGCATGTCACTTTTTAGATTTTCTTTCGAAAAAATTTCTTTAAAACTCATAAAAGAATTGTTAATGTTTTTGGCGATATCCTTTAGGGGATTGGCCTGAATTACTGTGGCATATGCTACAGCGTTTTGATAAAGTAGATTTTGATTATTTTGTTAAGCAGTAGTTAACAAATCAGGGGGAGGAGTTGGTATTTTTTCTTTTATGAAATCCCCATCTAATTGAAAGAAGTAGAAATCTCTTTCAATAAAGTCTATTCGAATTGAGGCTTTGTAAATCAATGATTGATTTAAAACAAGGTCATCAATGTCAACACACTCCTCTTTTGTTTCTTCGTCAGGCAAAGTAAGGGGGATTGGGATTGAATCAGAATCTGAGCTGTCTTGTTCCTCAGCGTCATTTTGTCCGTCTTGATTCAAATCAAGCATAATGCTTTGATTGGGTGCCATAACGACTCTATTGAACGAATACACTCCGAAACCCTGTATCGAAACGAGAAAGCTCATTAGGATAATCAAACATGTATGGAGGTATTTGCGCATTAAAAACGGACTGTCCTTTTTATTTTGTGCAAATATACGGGCTAGGCGCGCGAAGGGCTGAATCTCAAGATTAGAATACCATTAGAATTTCTAACGATCGATGGAAATGGCCTGTCGGTAGTTAGGGAGCCTTATCTTGACATTTGTGCCTTCGCCTTCTTTTGAGTTGATAATGAGGCTTCCACCATGGATTTTAATCACTTTTTGAGCCAAAGGCAATCCGATTCCAAAACCATTAAAGGCCCTGGCATTTGAAGCACGGAAAAAATGCTCGAAGATATTCTTTAATTCCTGAGGAGGAATGCCAATGCCTTTATCATCCACTTCAATTTCAACCCAGTTTTCATTGGCAGAAACCTTAATGGTCACTTCTTTATTCATAGAGAACTTGCAGGCGTTCTCTACAATGTTGTTCAGCACCATTCTGAGCAGGCTTTGGCTTCCTTGAACAATGAGGCATTCTGCAGTTTCTGGCAATTCGGAAAAATCGAAACTGATTTGGTTCTCAGGCTTGATTTTATCAATGTCACTTTTCACGATGAGCATCAACTCGTCAATTCGGATACTTTCTATGATAAGGCCCTTATTATCGTGATCGGCTTGTGCTAACTCAAGTAAACATTTCACTAGAATCTCTAATCGGTTAGATTCCTTTTCAATAGTGTTTAGTGAGGCAATGTATTCATCCACAGTTCTTTGTTTTCGCAACGCCACTTCAACTTCCCCTAAAATAGCGGTTAGTGGGTTCTTAAGTTCATGCGATGCATTGCTCACAAAATTGCTCTGGATTTCGAATGAGGTTTCTAGCCTGTCGAGCATATTATTAAAGGTGGAAGAAAGCTCTGCAAGTTCATCGTTGTTTTCTCCTGTGTCTAACCTTAAGTGAAGGTTTGATGCCCTAATTTCGTTTGCTCTTTTTACAATGCCTGAAATGGGAATTAATACTTGTTTGGCTTGAAAAACACCAACAATGAAAATGACAATTGAACAGGTGATAAAAGCAATAATCAAAATGCTTCTTAGGCTGTGAATGAGGTTTGCGCCATGTTCATCAATGGCAGAAATAATAACAATAAAGTCGTTTTGGTGGTAAGAATGGATGCTTCCGTAGTAGGCAATATTATCAATTTTCTGGGTTAGCTCTTCGCCATTCTTTATGGTTGAAGCGAAAGATCTAACCGGTACGGGTAAGCTACTTAAATTTGATTTGGGTACTACATATGCATGCTCGTTGGTCAGGTGTAGCAAGTGTTGCTTTTGAATTTGATTGAAAGCTAATGAGTCAAGCTCTTCTGCTTTGAGAAAGAAGTCGGCTTCAATTTTAGCCCGCTTGCTCAAGTGTTCATAGAATTCCTTTTCTGAATATACTTTTGCAAAGTAATAAATAGACACAAAAGTAGCCAAGAGCAATGTGCAGGTAGTCAGTGTGAAAATAAGGGTGATCTTACTTCTGATTTTCATTTCAAACTTCTTCTTTTAAAATATAGCCCATCCCAATTACGGTTTGGATCATTTTCACATCAAACCCCTTGTCAATTTTATTCCTCAAGTAGTTCACATACACATCCACTACGTTGGTGCCGACATCGAAATGCAGACCCCAAACGTTTTTGAGAAGGTCAGCTCTAGAAAGCACTTTACCGGAATTCGCCATCATGTATTCAAGCAGCTTGTATTCTGTTGAAGTGAGTTTGATTTCTGCTCCTGCCCGACTTGCGGTTTTTGTGTCTTTATCCAGTACCAGCTGGCCTAATGTTAATGATTGGTCGTTCTGGAGTTTCCTGTTTCTTCTGGACAAAGCATTGATTCTGGCCAGCAGTTCTTGAAATTTAAAAGGTTTGGCCAAATAGTCATCCGCCCCTGAGTCTAAGCCTTGAACCACATTTTCTGTGGAGCTCAAAGCCGTAAGCATCAGTACCGGGGTTTGAACACCTTCTTTTCGGAGTTGTTTGCATAATTCCAGACCACTGATGCCTGGAAGTATAATGTCTAAAATGAACATGTCGAATTGGCTTGCAATCAACATCTCCCTTCCAGATTCAGCACTATGGGCCACTTCAACAGCATAACCCTCTTCTTCAAGCCCCTTTTTTATAAAGGCCGCTACATTCTGTTCATCTTCAACTAAGAGTATGTTTCTCATGGTTTTTATAAAGAGGTCATTATGAATTACAGAACTCCGCTTAATGACAAAAGTAGAAATTTGGATGGATTAATAAACCCAATATGGTATTGGTGCTGTTAAATCGGGGAGGCTAGCCTTTTATTTTTGTTATGAAGATTTTTTTGAGGATGTTAAATCCACTTCTAAGGTTGATTGCGTATATAAGTTGTGTTTCAGTAAAGCATTTACTGGAACCTGAATTAAATAGTAGAGTGGTTCATTTCGTGTGGAGTTTTGGATCGACTCAATTGAGGTGAAGGCGGATCCGTTAGGGTCTGCCTTTATTTTTTTTTTAATGAGTATTACCTGAATGTTAAATAAATGTTATCTTCAAGCCAGTTTTAGAACAAAAAAACGAAGGCATGTAAGGGATTACATGTTTTTGATTAGGTAGAAGGGAGGTGTGATGGCCTCCTTTCATTTTTTCCTCCAATCAAAGTCCGCTTGTAAATCTTCCACTTTCTGTTTAACTCGGATTAAACCTCTCTTAAAATGAACAGATTTACATTAAACCTATGCATACTTATCGCCATTGTTGTTTCAATTCCCGTGTACGCTCAGAATTACTTTCCAGCCAGAGGGAAATGGGAAACCCGAACACCACAGTCTCTAAGTTTGAATGCAGCGAAAATTGATCTTGCTGTCAAGTATGCCCAAGACAATGAGTATTCTGGCTCCAAAGATTCCAGAATTGCTTCTTATGAAGGTTTTAGCAGTGAGCCTTATCATGAATTAGTAGGACCAACAAGAGAAAGAGGAGGGCCAGCAGGGGTAATTATAAAAAACGGTTATATCGTTGCGCAGTGGGGCGATGTGAAAAGGGTAGACATGACCCACAGTGTAACCAAAAGTTACTTATCTACTGTAGCTGGTTTAGCACTGGACAAAGGACTGATTGGTAGTGTACATGACAAAGCGAGTGATTATGTTTGGGACAATACCTTTGATGGTGCTCATAATGAAAAAATAGAATGGCATACCTTACTCAATCAATCTTCTGCTTGGTCGGGAACATTGTTTGGTATGCAAGATTGGGCCGATAGACCGCCAAGAAGAGGAGGGGTTGATGATTGGCGTTTCGAAAAACCTGTTCCATCGGGGACTGTAATGGAATACAATGATGTGCGGGTAAATGTGCTGGCCTATGCACTGCTACAGGTATGGAGAAAGCCTCTTCCACAGGTATTAAAAGAACACATCATGGATCCGATTGGCGCTTCTTCGACATGGCGTTGGTTTGGCTATGAAAACTCATGGGTGAATGTTGATGGTATCAATATGCAATCCGTTACGGGTGGAGGTCATTCAGGTGGAGGAGTTTTTATTAGTGCTTTGGACCACGCCCGTTTTGGGCTGCTTTTTTTGAATGAGGGCAACTGGAACGGAAACCAACTTATCTCGAAAAGTTGGGTAAATGAAGTGCAAAAATCATCAGAAGCAAATGCCAGTTATGGCTATTTATGGTGGCTCAACAGAGGCTCAAGAAAGTGGAAAGAAGTAGATGATGAATCCATCTATTTTGCTGCAGGTTTTGGAGGTAACTTTATTGTAGTAGATAAAAAGAACGATTTGGTGGTGGTAACCCGCTGGTTAGAACCCAATAAAATTGGCCCAATGATGAGTTTGGTTTTAGAAGCTACTAAATAGTACTGCCCTATATTACCGACTAGCATATCCGAGCTAGCGGGTATTCTTTGGCCCTAAGAAATCTCGGTTCTTCGTCTTATAAATATTATAAGATGAAGAACAGGATGAAATACTTACTCACGGCTTTGGCCATTTTCACAATGGTTGGTTGTCAACCGAAAAGCCCTTACGATACCAGTACACCAGAAAAAATGCTTCTCTCTTTGGGGCTAGTTTCTGCTCAACCAGTAGATCATAACCCCATTCCTTATTTCTATGTTAAGAAAGATGGTATTGCTATTACCAATTTTGATGAGGCTGGATTCAAAGCGCTTGATGCTTTTGAATCATTTAAATCCGCTATGATTAACAGTTTTCAGACCAAAATTAAAATGAGCAACAATACTAAGATAGAATTCTATAAGGATGAGGAATACTTTTCTACTGTATCGCTCTCGCTTTCAGCTTCTCTTATTCGACCTCAGTTACAAAGTCGCTCGCCTGAGGACTATGAGGTAGTTTCGGTTTCAGAACCAAATGAAGAGGGGGTAATCATAGTTAGATGTAGAATGGTAGATAGGGAAACTGACCTTGAAGTGAAGGAAGAAGATGGGAATTATTTGATGTTTTTGAAGGACAAAGACTATGTTCAAATCCAGAAAATGACCAAGTTTTTTGAAAAGGCAGACGCTCTTTTCACTAGGGCTGCTTCAGAAATTAATACCAAAGAAGTTACAGCAGAAAATTTTGAAGATATGTCCACAAGTTGGGACACAGAGTATATGGATTTATTCAAGGAATTGAATTGATCTGGCAGAACTCAACCTCACCTAATTAACCTTGAAAGGCCGGAATTACTTCCGGTCTTTCATTATTTCTGAGAAGATCTGATATGATTTCACCCTGTCATCATGGCGGAAAATATGAGAAGCCACCATTACCTCATCAATACCTGTGGCCTCAATAAAGTGGTTTGTTTTTTGTCCCACAGTTTCCTTACTACCTACAAAAGCATATTTCAGCATGCGCTGAAACGCCTCATGTTCCGATAGCGATTTCAGTTCAGCAGTCATTTCTTCTGGTGGCTGCATGTAGTCGATATTATTCGTCAACACCCCATACATCATCTTGATCAATGAAGTAGATAAACGTTCTGCCTCATGGTCAGTATCGGCTGCAATTACATTGATACAGGCAATCGTATAAGGCTCCTTCAAAAATGCGGAAGGCTGAAAATTGTTATGGTAAATATGAAAGGCTTCAAATAGCTGCGCTGGCGCGAAATGACTCGCGAAAGCATAAGGTAATCCCATTTTTGCAGCCAAATGGGCGCTGTCGGTGCTGGAGCCTAAAATGTAAATAGGAACTTCCACGCCCTCTGCCACAGAAGCCCTCACCTGAGCGGTTTTATTTTCTTTAGAGAAGTATTTATGAATTTGCGCAACCTCATCGGGGAAGGCTACTACCGACCTCGCTCTATCCGACCTGATGGCATGAGCCGTAGCTTGGTCTGTGCCAGGTGCTCTTCCTAAACCTAGGTCTATTCTACCTGGAAAAAGCGAGCCCAAGGTGCCAAACTGTTCCGCCACGATAAGAGGAGAGTGGTTGGGCAGCATAATTCCGCCAGAACCCACTCTTAAGGTTTTTGTTCCTCCAGCAATATGGCCAATGAGCACAGCAGTTGCTGAGCTTGCAATGCTCACCATGTTATGGTGTTCCGCCAACCAGAATCTGGTATAGCCCATTTCTTCCGCTTTCTGAGCAAGATCTACACTCCTCTTAAAGGTATCTGCGGGTGTTGATCCCACGCCCATTGACGCAAGTTCCAGAATTGAATATTTTATATGTTCAGAATGCTTAGGCATGGATTCTCTTTTTAATTTCTATAACCGTGTAGGTAATGAGAAATGGGGGAGAATAATTCCCGATTGTTAGGTTTAATCAGCGCATTCTTTTGACAAATCGCTAAGCCTCTACTCCATAATCAAATTGAACGCTCCAGAAGTCAAGAATTC
Organism: Roseivirga sp.; assembly: GCF_034669765.1. Taxonomy (GTDB): domain Bacteria; phylum Bacteroidota; class Bacteroidia; order Cytophagales; family Cyclobacteriaceae; genus Roseivirga. The sequence goes on along the minus strand of NZ_JAXMOQ010000004.1, from coordinate 135,111 downwards.
AGTATCGGCTTTGAAATCCTGAGGGTTAAGGATGGAAGTAAATCCATCTTCGGTGATTCCGACTTTCACCATTCTTTTTTCGAAGATTGAAGCTCCGTCTTCAGTGCCTGTTTTTACCAAAACGTAATAATTATTTTCAATTTCTATCACTGCTGCTTCAGGTAAAGCCATTTCAGTTTGGGTTGAGGTTAATATTTCAGCTTCTACATACATGCCTGGAATAAAAAGCAACTCATCTTCTTCATTGTCTAAATGGCAATGCACTAAAACCGACCTGTTTTCATCGTCAATGGCCTTGTTAATGAGGTTTATGGTAGCTGTAAACGTTTTTCCTGGGTCATTCTGACGCTTAAATATTACCTTCTGGCCTACCTTAATTTTATGGAGGTCGTTCTCAAACACCTTTAATTCCATGTGCATGTGTTCTGTATTGGTAATCGTAATGGCAATGTCAGAAGGGTTGAGGAACATGCCTTTAGAAGCATCAACAGAAGTGATAAAACCACTGATGGGTGATTTTACCGAGATAACAGAGGTCATGCTCTCCGCTGTCAAGTTGTTGGAATCAATGTTCATCAAGGCCAATTTCTTTTTCAAGGCTTCGTACTGGGTCAAAGCGCTATTATATTCCGTTTCAGCCTGAAGAAATTTCTTTTGTGAGCTGATATTTTCTTCCGAAAGGTTCTTTTGTCTTTCGTAATCAGATTTTAAAAAAGCAATGTGGTTTTTGACTTCAAGAAAGTCCTGCTGCATTTGTATGTAGTCAGGGTTTTCTAAAGTGAATAAGGTTTGTCCTTTCGTAGCTACTTCACCTGGTAACAACTCGCTTTCTTTTACATAGCCACCGAAATAAGCACTTACAGATGCTTTGTGACCTGGAGGGACATCAAACACACCTGTAGTATGCACCTTTTCTGAAAATTGAAAAGTATCCATTTTTCCAAGGGCCATGGCCGAAGCTTGAAATTGAGAGTTGCTAACGCTTATAACGTTCTCATTGAGGTTTTCATCAATAACCACAGTTTCGTTGAAATCGCCTGAACCGCAAGAGAACATGCTGAACATAAGGGCAAGGCTGCCTAAAAATAAGCTGATGTTGAATGTATGTTTAGAGCTGTTCATTTCAGAATTGTTAAATATTTGATATCCAATAAGATCATGTTGTATTTGTAGAGATTTTCTAAATAGGTAATCTCAATACCTTTGGCGTTATCGAGTAATTGTATGTATTGCAAGAAATCGATTTCCCCACTTTTAAAAGCCTTTGTACCATTATTGATTAATTCTTGGGCGAGAAGTTTTCCAGCGCTTTCATAATAATCAATAGCCTCTTCGTACTGTTGCAAATCTGCGCGTTGCGCTTCAAAATTTGCCTTTAACTGCGTTTTGTAGTTTTCCGACTCATATTGAGAAATAAGCGATTGAATTTTGGCTGCATTTACCTTTGCTTTATCGGCTCCAAAGAAAATGGGAATACCAATGCCAGCTTGAAAACCCATATAGGCTTTTGCATTTACACCATTATTGGTGCCTCTGAAAATGTTGAGGTGCAAATCGGGTAGAAATTGCTGTTGCGCAAGCTTTAACGATTGTTGCGAAAGCATTTCGGCCTTTTCAAAATACTGAACACCAATATGGTTTTCAGTATCTAAAGCGCTGTACTCTAGCATTTCCATCGGTTGAGGTTCAACTTCAATGTCCGTTTCGGATTGCAGCCATTGGTTTAATAAAGCATAAGATTTTTGAATACTTTCTCTGCTTTGTTTCAGTGCTAAATCGAGTTCTCTTTGTTTCGCTTCGGCTGTTAGTTTCTCCAAATAATTGGTTTCGCCTTCTTCAAATTTACGCAAGGCCGCCCTAGCGAAATCTTTGTACAGGCTGTCCAAATAAGCATAGTTCTGGGCTACGCTTTGCCAATACACAACAGTGTAATAGGCTTTAGATACTTCTTTCGTGATCCTGTTTTGATCCAGTAAATTTTGTTGTTCCGAAAGGGAAGTGATGCCCTGAAGTACTTTTTTCTGGTTTCCATACACTGTTGGAAATGCAAAAGACTGACTAAGCCCAAAGACATTGAGCGCCTGATTGTTCTCGGCAATATTGTTTTCGTCAAAATGGTAATACACCTGTGTCTTTTCAATATTGAATGAGCTACCTACCAAAGATTTATTCTGATTAATTCTGGCAGAAGAAGCTTTCAATTCATTATTGTTTTTCAGCGCAATGTCAATGGCTTCATTGAGACTGATAGGTTTGGTTTGAGCTGTTCCATTGTTGTTGAAAGCAAGCATCAATAGAATGACAATTATGACGGGTTGTGCTTTCATTGGCTTTTTAAATTCTTTTTTATCGAAAATAGAATACAAAACAGGGAGTACGATTAGCGTAAGAATGGTGGCAGAAATTAGTCCGCCAACTACTACAGTAGCCAATGGCCTTTGAACTTCAGCTCCAGCGGAGGTAGAAATGGCCATAGGAAGAAAGCCCAAGGCTGCAGCCATTGCGGTCAGCAATACTGGTCTCAGCCTTTGTTTTGTACCGAGAATCACTCGATCATTGATATCATCATGGCCATGTTTTTTGAGTTCCTTAAAATGCTCTATCAGCACAATTCCGTTTAGTACGGCAATACCAAAAAGAGCGATGAAACCTACTCCCGCAGAGATACTAAATGGCATATCTCGGAAATAGAGCAAAAGCACACCGCCTACAGCAGATAGCGGAATAGCACTGTAAATCATTAAGGCTTCTTTTACAGAATTGAAGGCGAAGTAAAGGAGGAAGAAAATTAGAATTAATGCCACAGGTACGGCCAACATCAATCTAGCACGAGCCGAGCGAAGGTTTTCAAACTGTCCACCGTATTCGATACTATAGCCCACTGGGACATTTACTTCACTTTTAATGATTTGCTGAACATCGTTCACCACAGACTCCAAGTCTCGGCCACGAACATTCACGCCCACTACAACTCTTCTTTTGGTGTCATCACGCGATATTTTGGCAGGCCCTTTGGTATAGGTGATTTCTGCAAATTCACTCAGTGGTACTTTATTTCCGTTGGGCAATAGTACTGATGCTCTTTCTATGTCCTGAATGTTTTTGCGGTGTTCTGCATCATAGCGAACAACCAAGTCAAACTGCTTTTCGCCTTCAAAAACAGATCCAGCAGTCGCTCCGGCAAAGCCCATCGTGATGATGTCATTCAATTCTGCTACGTTCAAACCGTATCGCGCAATTTTTTGGCGGTTAAACTTTACAGACATTTGTGGTAAGCCTGCCACTTTCTCCACAATAATATCAGCAGCCCCCTCTACATTAGCGATGGCTTTTTCTATTTCTAAGGCTTTTTGGTAGAGCACGTCCAAATCTTCTCCAAATACTTTAATGGCTAAATCGGCCCTAACGCCAGTGATAAGTTCGTTAAACCGCATTTCTATGGGCTGTGTAAACTCAAAGTCTACACCAGGTATTTTGGCCGAAAGTGCTTCTTTGAATTTATCCGCTAATTCATCTTTGGTTTCAGCTGAGTTCCATTCTTTGATCGGGTTCAGCTTAATAATCACATCACTTTCTTCCATCGACATTGGATCAGTAGGTACTTCTGCAGCACCAATCCGAGTCACTACTTGGCTCACTTCTGGGAACTCCTTCAGGATTTTTTCTATCTGAGTAGTGGTTTCTATCGTTTTACTTAATGAGGTTCCCGTTTTAAGCACCGGCTGGATTACAAAATCACCTTCATCTAAAGTAGGAACGAATTCGCCACCCATTTTTGAAAATAGTATACCCACAGCAACGAGCAATGCCATAGCGGCTGCCAATACAAAGCCTTTGCTCTTCAATGCCCATGTAATGGAAGGGGTGTAAATCTTGTCCAAAAATCCAATCAGTCGGTTGGAGATATTCTTTTTAGTTGGGTCAGATGGTTTTAAGAACATAGAAGCGACCACTGGAACATAAGTGAAGCATAAGATCATGGCGCCAATCAAGGCAAAGCAAAATACCATTGCCATGGGCTTGAACATTTTTCCTTCTACACCAGAAAGGGAAAGAATTGGAATGAAAACAATAATGATAATCAACTGCCCAAAAACGGCAGAGCGCATCATTTTGGTAGAACCACTAAAAGTGATTTTGTCAATCAAACTTTGTTTTTCGGCCTTCGGAAGACTCATGATCTGAGTCCTTTCGGCAGTGATCTTATAGGCTATATATTCCACTATAATCACCGCCCCATCTATAATAATCCCGAAGTCGATGGCACCTAAGCTCATTAAGTTGGCGTCAACTCCAAAAATATACATCAAACACAAGGCAAAGAGCAAACAGAGCGGAATCACCGAGGCCACCACCAAGCCAGAACGCAAGTTTCCTAATAGTAAAACCACTACAAAAACTACAATCAAGCAACCTAAAATTAGGTTTTCGGCTATCGTGAATGTGGTTTTTTCAATCAGTTCACTTCGTTCTAAAAAGGCATTGATGATAACACCAGGAGGGAGAGAGCTTTGAATTTCTTCGACTCGTGTTTTTACGGCTTCAATTACTGCTTTGGAATTGGCGTCTTTGAGCATCATTACTTGGCCTAGTACTTTTTCACCTTCACCATTTCCTGTAATGGCGCCAAAACGATTGGCATGACCAAAACCCACTTTGGCAACATCACGAATAAAAATTGGTGTGCCATTTCGGTTGGTAACCATAATGTTTTTTATGTCCTCAAGAGAACTCACTAAGCCTTCTCCACGAATGAAAAAGGCTTCATTTCCTTTTTCGATATAACTACCACCGGCTACGCTATTGTTCTTTTCTAACGCATCGAATACTTCGGAAAGGGACAGGTTTAATGCGCGTAACTGCTCTGGATTGATCGCTACTTCATATTGTTTGAGATAGCCGCCCCAAGTGTTTACTTCCACCACTCCGGGTATTCCCGACAATTGCCGTTTTACTATCCAATCCTGAATGGTTCTTAAATCTGTAATTGAATATTGGTCTTGATATCCGGGTTCTACATCTATTATATATTGATAAATCTCTCCTAAACCTGTAGAAACAGGTCCCATAAAGGGTTTACCGAATTCAGCAGGGATTCTCTCTTCGGCACTTTTAATCTTTTCGGCAATGAGCTGGCGTGGTAAATAAGTGCCCATTTTATCTTCAAACACTACGGTAACTACAGAAAGCCCAAACTTAGATATTGAGCGGATTTCCATTACACCAGGAAGGTTAGCCATTTCCAACTCTACAGGGTAAGTCAGGAATTTCTCCACATCTTGGGTGGCTAAGTTGCGCGATGTGGTGATGATCTGAACCTGATTGTTTGTGACATCGGGTACAGCGCCAATGGGAATATTGCTAAGTGAAAAAATACCAAAACCCACCATGACTGCTGTGAAAATCATCACAATGAGTTTGTTTCGAATGCTGTATTGAATAATCTGTTCTAACATTACTTATGGTCTAAAATTGACTTCTCAAATGTATAATGCACTTCCTTAGGCTTCTCATAAGAAATACTTAAGGTTTCCTTAAAAATGCAATGGTAAAAGTGGTGCCTTTGTTGAGTTGGCTCTCTACAGTAAGTTGGGCGCCTATGGCATCTACTGCCTTTTTAGCAATAGAAAGGCCTAAACCAGCTCCGGTAATTTGTTTATGCGATAGGGCTTCGGACCTAAAGAAAGGATTAAACAATGAGCTAAGATCGTCTTGCTTAATTCCTATACCCTTGTCCTTTATTTTACAAAGGGTGTAATCACCTTCTTCAGAAATTTCTACCTCAATGGTTTCGCCTTCATGTGAGTATTTAATGGCATTAATGATGATATTTTCAAGTACCAAGCTGGCATAATATTGAGGTACAAGGGCTTCTGTTTTGGCCTTTACTTCAAAATCTATTTTTAAGCTTTTCTGGGTAATAACACCGCCATTTCTAGAGAGCACTTCATCCACTAAAGTTACCAAGGGAATGAGGTGATTGTCTTCAATTTCACTTTTAGAATCGAATCTGGCCAGCAATAAAAGTTGTTCAACAATATTGCTCATTCGGTCAATTTCGGTCAATCCGTATTGTACTTTTTCTTCGTACTCGGGTTGGGTGCGAGGTTTTCTAATCAGTACTTCCAATGTTCCTCTGAGCGTTGAAAGTGGCGTGCGGAGTTCGTGCGAAGCATCAGAAGTGAACTGCCTTTCGCGCTGAATGGCGTTTTCTATGCGTTGCAAAAGTTCGTTGATGGCTGAGGAGAGTTCGAAGATTTCATCCTTATTGTGCGGAAGCGGAACCCTTTCGTTCAAGTTATTTTTTGTAATGGTATTGGTGGTGTCAATAATGGCCTGAAGCGGAGTGATGCTACGGCCAGCCAAAGAACTTGAAATTAAATAAAGGCCAAAAAGTACAATGGGAAAGGAAATCAATAAAGTGTTTTGAAGGTTCTTGATTACCATGGTAGAACTTTCCATTGAAATGGCGGTGAGAATGTAACCTTGTTTTCTCCCATTTTTTTCAATTGGAATTTGCGCCTGCCGTATGGTTCTATCAACCAATAATGTGCTGAAGTGGTCGTTGCTTTCTACTGCCTCAAGAAAAGTGAGTTGCTGCTCTTTAAGGTTAGGCGATTTATCCATTAATTGCCCTTGGTTATTGATCAGCTGAATAAATACTGGATTGACCTGCACCTCGCGATGCTCTCTTTCGGCCCACTCGGCTTTGTTCATGAAATGAATGCTATCATTTTCAATGATGATTTCCTTTGAGTGTTTTTGAGCCTGATAAGAAAGCTCTTTATCTAGGTTACTGAAAACGGTTTTCTTTACGCTCAGAAAGACAATAAGAAATGCCAATGCTGTAATAATGGCGGTGGCCACGGTATAATAGAGGGCAATTCTATTTTTGAAATTCAGTTTCATAATTCCTTAGCGATATAGCCTATTCCCCTAACAGTTTGAATGTAGTTTTCCGTTTCGCTCAATTGAAGCTTGTTCCGTAATGCATTGATATACACATCGATTACGCCAGTGTTGTATTCAAAGTGGATGTCCCAAACCGATTCAATAATTCTCGTTCTGCGGCAAACCTTGTTCTTATTGCGAATCAAATATTCTAGTAACGCGAATTCTTTTTTGGTCAGGAATATTTCTTCATCTCCCTTCAGAACTTGGTGCGCATTTACATCTAAAAGAATATTGCCGATGCTCAATTTTTCAGTAGAACTGACCGTAGAGCGTAGCTGAACCCTGATACGTTCTAAAAGTTCTTCGAAATGGAAGGGCTTTTTAATGTAGTCGTTTGCGCCAGATTGAAGGCCGAAAATAGTTTCCTTTACCGTGTCTTTTGCTGTCAGAAATATGATGGGTGTGGTGGTGTTTTCTTTTCTGAATTGTTGGCAAATTTTTATACCGCTGAGGCCTGGGAGCATCCAATCGAGCAAGAGTAAATCATAATCATTGCTTAGGGCTAGATTAAGTCCTTGGTTACCGTCTTCTGCGGTGTCTACCACAAAGGATTCCTCTTCCAAACCCTGCTTTACAAAGTTGGAAATCCCGATCTCATCCTCAACAATCAGAATTCTCATGCTCTAATTTATGCTTTGTTAAATTAGAGTGCACAGTACACTTCCTTAAAGTTTCCTTAAAAATAGGTTTGGATATCATAAAGGCTAATTAATATTCAGGCAATTTGAGTTTTATATATTTGTGTTTACTCAAAAAAATCAACCGTAAGATGAATAAGTCATTCCTGATTTGTGCCCTGCTATTTTTTACAACCATTGTTCAAGCTCAAACCAAAGTCATTGCTCACCGTGGTTTTTCAGGAATTGCTCCAGAAAATACTTTGGCTGCTTTTCAAAAAGCCATTGATCATCAGTTTGAGTACTATGAGTTGGATATTCATAAAACCAAAGACGATTCTCTTGTGGTCATTCACGATGCTTCCGTTAATCGAACTTCTTCTAACGGAATGAAAGGTAAGATTGCCGAAATGACCTATGAAGAACTGAGCAATGTGAGCGTAGGCTATGCTAGTAAATTTGAAGACGAGTTCAAGGATGAGAAAATACCCACATTAAGAGAGGCATTAGCCATGTCTAAAAGGCAGATCAAGGTTTGTGTTGAAATCAAAGTCAACGGAATGGAGCAAGAAATGATAGATATTATCAATGACCTGGACATGAAGAATGAGGTGATCATTTTCTCTTTCTATTATCAGGCATTGGAAAAAGTGCGTCAGTTAGACAAAGATATTCCTATTCTTTATTTGGTAGGGTCTGCAAATGAAGGATCAATTGATATGGCTAAAGCCATCGATGCCCAAGCGATTGGTGCTGGGGGTGGAAATCCAATTACAAAGGATTACATAAGCAAAGCGCACAAAAGCGGAATTGAGGTTTGGCGATGGACTGTAGACGATGAAAAAACCATGAAGTCATTGATTGAAGTGGGTGTTGATGGCATTATCTCCAATTTCCCTGACCGATTGGTGAAATTACCTGGAGTTAAAATCAAAAATTAGGGATTAAGGAGCGTTATAAGCGCCTATGTTTCTGGTGAAATCTTTCCGGGTTTTCGCCCTTGTTGGTGTTGTCACCAACAAGTCTACCAGAGGTGTATTTTCTGAAGAAGATTAAGGAGTTCAACTTCTTGAAGCTATATGGAGCTATTTTGGTGGTTTTTTAATGAGACTATCTGTTTGTTGGTGACAACACCAACAAAGGCATCAGGATTAAGGAGCGTTATAAGTGCCTATGTTTCTGTTGAAATTTTCCCAGGTTTGCCAGCACCTAAGCCTACATAAAGTTTAAGAAATGCGATTACCAGTAGAAAGCCCAATGAATAGGTCCAGTTGCCCGTTAAATCGAAGATACTACCAAAGATAATTGGCCCTGTGGCGGCTAATAAGTAGCCTATGGATTGCGCCATACCAGAAAGCTCGGCAGCAGTTTCCGAATCGTCAGAACGGAAAATGATCAACATCAATACCAAACCAAAACTTCCCCCTAAAGCAAAACCGATTAAGGAAACCCAAAGGGGAACCAGTCCCACTTGAGGGAACATGAGACCAACCAAACTTATGGTTTCTAGAGCCACTAGAACAATGATAATACTGCGTTGATCCTTTTTTCTGCCCGCCCAAATAGGGATGAGTAATGAACCCAAAACGCCTGTGCCTTGCGACAAAGAAAGCATCCAGCCAGAGTAGGAGGCATCGAATCCACGGCTTTGAAGAATGTCGGGAACCCAAGCCAAGATCACATAAAAGGCGAAGGATTGTAAACCCATAAATACGGCCACTTTCCAAGCTAATCTAGAGCCAGCTAAGCTTTTCATAGCCTTCAAGAAATTACGGTGTTTTTTCGCTTTTTTAATACGCCAAACTTGAGGTAACCAAATAAAGAAAGCTGCTAAGGAAAGAATGCCCCAAACAGCCAATGCACCTCGCCAACCAAAGACTTCGTTTTGAGCTAGGGGAACGCTAATGCCAGCAGCAGTAGCGGCTCCAATAGCCATAACTCCCGAGTATAAACTGGTGATGAGACCAGAATTAGACTCAAAATTTCTTTTCACCAAGCTGGGTAAAAGTACATTGCCAAAGGCAATGCCAATGCCTGATAAAATTGTTCCTATGTACAGTGCGGGTATAAAATCAATGGAACGCACTAAAATACCAATAGTGATTAATAATAGTGCTCCAGCCAAAGTAGCTGCCATTCCAAAACGTTTGGTAAACAGAGGAGTCAGCATTGAGACCACTCCGAAGGCCAAAAGGGGCAATGCAGTAAGCAAACCCAACATTGAGTTGGATAGCCCAGTATTCTCTCTAATGGTGCTCACCAATGGCCCAACACTAGCGAGCGCGGGGCGCAAATTGATGGCAATAAATAAAATGCCAGCAATCAATAAAGCTTGCTTCGGTTGGCTAGCTGTAGTCGAAGCCTTTAGGTTGGGTTTTGACATTATCGGAACTATCGGTAATAAGCTACTGTGCAAAAGTAGTTATACCCTAATCACCAAGCCTTAATAAGAGTTCGTTTAATTACATAATTTTTTATGGTCTGAACCTAAGTGCTACAATCGAATTATTGAACTCTGTTATATTTTAGACCTGGGCCATCGCAGGGATCCCAAGTGCCTTTAAGTGTATTTTCTTCTATGATTAGCACTTCGATTAAGTCACCTGTGCAGTTGGCGATAAGCTCGCTGTCGCTCGGGTAGGTAAGTTCAATAGTATGTTCTTCTTCTGTAGCATTTACAATGAAAGTACCAGAAGCGGAAGTTTCTACACCATCTGTTGTTCTGGATTTTATAAAGATGCCAGTATTGGTATTTAAAAGATAATATTCTTGCCAATCCATGTCATTACCAGTGAATACTGTAGATGAAAAGCTCCCTGTCATTTCTGTTAGCACCCATTTTTGCTCACTCTCTTCAATTTCAATAACACAGCAATCGAGTTCTTCAGAACAAGAAGAAAAGGAGATGAGAAGAATAAGGAAAGCGAAGATTAGATTTTTCATAGTTTTTTGATTTGCTACTTCGTTAGACCCGCCTTGGGTTGGAATGGTTGGGAATGATAGTTCAAAACCTTCTCTTATTCTTCAATGGCTTAAGCAAATCTTCTAAACCATTGATTTTGATTTCGTAAATGGTGGAGAGGAGCATGCCTAACTTGCCATTCGGGAAACCTTCTTTGGCAAACCATTCTAAATAGTAAGTGGGTAAATCGCAGAGCGTGGTGCCTTTGTATTTGCCGAAAGGCATTTTCATTATTACTAAGTCGACAAGCAGTTGTGGGTTTGGGCCTTCCATTGGTGCAAGATAACAAAACAGCGAAAGCCAGCGCAAAAAAAAAATGCTTTGCGATCTCTCACAAAGCATTTTAATATTTTTGAATAGAAAGGGCTTATTCGCCTCCTTCAAGTTCACCTCTTTTGGCCATTCTTTTCATTTTGTCGTTGGCGTAAATCGCAACTTCAACTCTACGGTTGGCTTGTCTTCCAGCGTTGGTATCATTTTCAGTAATGGGTTGGCTCTCACCATAACCTGCGATTTCCATTCTCTGGTAATCTAAACCAAGGCTCACTAAATACTCTTGCACCGAAGCGGCTCTTTTCTTAGAAAGGGTCATGTTATATTCGTCAGTACCAGTATTGTCTGTATGGCCTTCAATAAGCACGTTAGTGTCTTCGTATTTCTGAAGTGTAGCGGCTAAATCTTTAAGGTTTTCCTTCGTGTTTACATTCAAAGCAGACTGATTAGTGGCAAACATTAAACCTGAATCAAAGGTGATTTTAATTCCTTCTCCTACACGCTCTACTTTTGCGCCATTCAGATCTTCTCTTAATTCTGCCGCTTGCTTGTCCATTCTTCGGCCAATTAAAGCACCAGCAGTACCACCAACGGTAGCGCCAATAATTGCGCCTAGGGCAGTATTGTCTTTACCTCCAATTACACCACCGATTACACCACCAGCAGTCGCGCCAATGGCACCACCTTTTGCTGTGTTACTCGCTTGGCAGCCAAACAATAGGGCGCCAGAAAGAAAAATTGCTGTTATTAGTTTTAATGATGATTTCATGATTTCGTATGTTATTTGATTTGTGTATTGTTATTCAATTCTCGTACCATTACCAATTACCTCCTTAAAGGCACTTTTTGCGTAAAAAGCTGTCCCAAAGTTTCCCATATGTGTAAAAGAGTACTCAGTTTGGTAATTGCTGGGGGTAGATTTTCCGCGAAGATGATATAAAGTCAGTTCAGATTTCTATTCAGTATGGCCTTTATTTTTCTAGTAGAGTTTCGCGATGATTTGACCTATTGAGGTTTTATTTCAAGGCCTTGTAAAAAGTCAGCGCCATGCGGATTTCACCATAGCTGTATTCTTCCCCAAGCTTGCTTTTGATTTCTTGTGTACCTGTGGTTTCGGGTGTAACTAGAGAAAGAATTACATTCAGTTTTTCTTCGCTCATTAAACGCTTAATGTCCACTTGGCCACTAGAGATGTATTGCGCTAAATGACCTTCAATCGTACTAGGGACTAGTCCTCTGGTTTCAGCAATTTCTTCTACTGATTTCCCTTGCTGGTACAACTCGAAACTGATTTCGGCAGTAGGTGTTTTCGATTTTTTGCCTTTAGAAACGGCCTCTACTTTACGCTCTTTGTATAAAGAAGAACTGAGCATTTCGCCCTTGGTGAGCGTTTTACCTTTTAGGGCATTGCTGACCAATAATTGGAAACGCTGTACTTGGGCTTTTTTGTTGAAGTACAATTGCTCTAAGGCCTTGAGTTCTTTTTTGTATTCCGTAATTCTAACCTTGGCTTTTATGTCGTTTTGGTGCTTGTCTAAAAGGTCGGTGAGTTTTTCAAGTTCTTTATTGAAATAGCCTTTTGCTTTTTCCGCCCTTTCCGCCAAATGAGGAAGATAAACCTCCATGGTTAAGATTCTCTGGACTTCACCCATAAAAGTAGTACCCACTTTTTGCAAGGGAAGGGTGCTGTCTAAAAGTCTCTTATTCCAGCCTAGATATTCTTGCTTTGCCGATCGGCTTTCTTCTTTATCAAAACTTTGAATGTGTTGACTGAGTGCATATAACACTCCAGAAAAATCGAAGGTGGTTTCGGCTAGTTTTGCATAGTATCGTTTTTGGTAATCTGGTAGCTGATTGGATAGCTTGTCTTGACTGCTTTTTGTAGCCATAAAAGCATTCATGCTCTGGCTTCTTTCAAAACTTTCTTCTGGCAAACGTGAAGCGAGAATTAGTCCGTCTAATGAAGTTAATCGTGACAAAGCTACGTACACTTGCCCGTGTGTGAAAGCATCGGTAAGGTCAAGAATTGCCTTTTCGAAAGTAAGGCCTTGACTTTTATGAATCGTGACTGCCCAAGCCAGTTTTAGAGGGTATTGCTCAAATTTGCCCAGTACTTTTTCTTCTATTTCATTAGAAGCCTCGTTGAGTTTGTATCGCTTGTTTTCCCAAACGTGCTTACTTACTTCTACTTCGCTTCCATCTTCAAACTTCACCCAAATTTCAGTGGAGCGCAATTGAGATACCGCACCGATTTTCCCATTGAAAAATTGGCCTTGCCCAGAAGCATCGTTCTTAATAAACATCACCTGAGCACCCAATTTAAGCAAAAGCTTAGGGTTAGTAGGGTAGGCGTTGTCAGGAAAATCACCACTAAGATCGGCTTTGTATTCATGCGCATTCGACTGAAGGTTGGCTAGTCGATTGGCGTTAATCTCATCTGCTTTTCTGTTGTGTGTGGTCAGGTAGATATAACCGCTTTCCGACTTTTCTTTTACTTCAGGATTATAGAATGAGTTGAGGTAGGTTAAATCCTCAGAGCTTTGTTCGTTATCTCTAAACCGATTCAGAATTTGAATGAATTTCTCATCGGTTTGCCTGTAAATTTTATCCAATTCTACATGAATAGGAGGGGCTTCGCGAAGGGCATGCGCATCGAAGAAGTAACTGCTATTGTAGTATTGGGAAAGCACGTTCCATTCTGAATCTTTCACTACAGGCGGAAGCTGAAGTAAATCGCCAATGAACAATATCTGAAGGCCTCCAAAAGGTTCATTTCTGTTTTTTCTGAGGTAGCGAAGCATGTGGTCAATGCAGTCCAATAAATCGGAACGTAGCATACTGACTTCATCTATAATCAGGAGTTCTACTTCGCGAAGCATGGCCCGCTTTGAAGCGTTGAACCTAACATTTGAGAATAAATTGAGCAATGTGGTTACTTGGCTACCCCTATTTGGAGGTGTGACACGTTCAGGAATAAAGGCACCGAAGGGTAAATGCAATAAAGAGTGGAGGGTAACCCCATTAGCATTAATGGCGGCAATACCTGTTGGGGCAGCAACGACTACTTTCTTATGGGTATGCTGAACAATGTATTTTAAGAAGGTGGTTTTACCTGTCCCTGCTTTCCCAGTTAAAAAAACATGCTGATTGGTGGTGTTGATATAGTTAGCCGTTGTTTTGGCAATCCCACTCAGTTCGTAATTCATGATTAATAATAATTATATAAAAACACCAAATCAAACAAATGTTCAAATTTTGTTTGATTTGGTGCGGGATAAGCAAAATCTTAACGATAAAGCCAAACTATAAAATTGCGTTGTGCTTTTATCCGTTGGATTTGTTTGACACAGGAACGGGAATTAAACCGCGTTTTTCCATTTCGTAGAATTCTCTGAAAGAAATCATACGTTGTTGTGTTTCATCCCAAAGTTTGTTTGAAGCAAGTTTTAAGCTGTCTCTAAACCCAATTATAGTTGGGAACTGATTTAACCAAGGGTTTTCTTTGATACACTTCTTCAAATTGTAGTTAGGAATTAATGGGTTTAAATGGTGTACATGGTGAATTCCAATGTTACCAGTCAACCAATTGAATACCCTAGGGATTTTATAATAAGTACTGCCCTTCAAAGCTGAGGTAACATAATCCCAGTTCTTTTTCCATTGCTTATAACCGTGTTCGTGTTGGTGCTGGACGTAGAAAAACCAAATGGCGATGATGGAAAACATAACCAAAATGGTAAGATGTACCAATAGGAATTTCACCCAACCTAAAGTGAAGCCTAATATTGTAAATGCAGCTAGGAGTAATATGTTATTCAAAATCACTCCTTTTTTGGCACTCTTAAAGGCCGGTAATTTAATTTTGGCTAATCTGTTATGGATAAAAACGTAATAGATTGGGCCGATAAGAAACATTACAATTGGAGAACGGTATACTCTGTACCCAAACCTTTTGCTTTTACTGAATTCTTGAAACTCGGCCACAGTGTAAGTGGTTACATCTCCAATATCTCTCAATTCTAGCTGACCATTTAATTTATGGTGTACGCTGTGTGATTTAGCCCAATAATTAAATGGAATGGTAGAGAAGTAGCTACAAGCGTAGCCTATAATTTTTTGTGCAGTTCTGTTTTTTACAAAGGACTGATGACCGCAGTCGTGCTGAATAATAAAGATTCTTACTAAGAAAAAAGCATTCAAGATACCCAGCGCAAAAGTTAACCAGTAACTGATGTCAAGGGAGAAATACATTAATACCCAGATGCCAATGAATGGCAAAAATGAATTGATGATTTGTATGGTAGCCTTGGTTTTATGTTCTTCGGCATACTTACGAAGAGATAAAATCTGGTCTTTTTCTAACGTGATTTTTTCAGCTGTAATTTTCTTCATTTAAAAGGGTTTGAGTAGTGCTAGCCTTTAAGTTCGCAAGTTAATCATTACAAACCCCGTTCCATCATTTAAGTTCAGCCAATGTGGCGTTTCTGTCAAATAATCCGACCATTCGTATTAAATGTTACTGCTTACGTTTATTGTTTTTCTAATTTCATTTTAAGTCAAATCGAACAAAGAGATGGTAAGGAATTATTTTAAAGTTGCATTAAGGAATATTTTTAGACAGAAAGCTTATGCTTTTATCAACATCATTGGGTTAGCAATCGGTATTTGTTGTTGTCTGCTTATTGTGAGCTTTGTGGCAGATGAATTAAGTTATGATAATTTCCACCCTAATAGCGAAAATACTTTTCGAATTGCTTTAGATCGGAAGTTCCCCGATAACGGCTTTCAATACGCACGAAGCCCTATGCCAATGGGCATGGCCCTCTATAATGAACTTCCGGAAATCACAGCGGCTACTCGCCTTTACAATAGTTTTGGTTCGGTGACTATCGAAAAGGATGATCAATATTTTGATGAAAGGAATGTAATCGCGGCCGACTCAAACTTCTTTGATTTTTTTGGAGCTAAGTTAATTTTAGGCGATGTGGCAACCGCTTTGAATGAACCGAATTCATTGGTCATTACTACCGAAATGGCGAATAAGTATTTTGGATCGACTGATGTGATTGGTGAACAATTAGAACTGCAAAATATTGGTCAAATGCTAGTAACGGGGGTTGTGGAGCCGATGCCGAGTAATAGCCACTTTCATTTCGACTTTCTGTTTTCTCTAAAAACCATTCCCAACTTATATAACAATCAATTTTGGGGTTCATATGTGGCCTACAATTATGTGAAAATCGAGGCTGGTTCAATACCTATTGTTGAACAGAAATTACAAGAAGTTTTACAGCGCTATATGGAGCCACAAATCCAGAGTATTTTGGGCATAAGTTGGCAACAATATGAAGAAGCGGGTAACGCACATCGTTATTTTTTTCAGCCTCTATCTGAGATTCATCTGAACTCTAATTTGCAATGGGAATTGGAGCCTAATGGAAGTGGTTCGACTGTCTATCTTTTTGCAGGAATTTCACTGTTTATCTTGCTCATTGCTTGTGTTAACTTTATTAATCTGGCTACCGCTCGTGCCGCAAATCGCGCCAAAGAAGTAGGAATGCGCAAAGTTTTAGGGGCACACAAAGGGCAGCTTGTATTTCAATTCCTTACCGAATCGGTGATTATGTGCCTGCTGGCTTTAATATTGGCTTTTGGATTGACTGCACTGATTTTGCCATATTTTAATGATTTGGCCGGTAAATCAATTGACCTGAATACTTTTTTGAACCCTATTATTTTATTGGCCATGCTCGGCTTTTCACTATTACTTGGATTAGCCGCTGGGCTTTATCCTGCTTTTTACCTTTCTGCCTTCAAACCAGTTACGGTATTGAAAGGTAAACTTACAGGTGGAGCGAAAAATGCTTGGTTGCGAAATGGTTTGGTAATTTTTCAATTTGCAGTGTCAGTAATTTTGGTGGTTGGTACAATTGTCATTTATCAGCAACTACAATATTTGAACAATAAAAGTCTGGGCTTCGATAAAGACCAACTTGTGGTAATTGAACGTGCAAATTTACTTCGTGGTCAAAGCAATACCTTTAAAAATGCTTTGCTCAATAACCCTAATGTTTTGGAAGTCAGTGGCGTAAATACTATACCAGGAAGGCAGGTGGTTGGTGGTACTTTCACCGATGTGACAGGAGATGCCAGTGATCGTTTTCTCTTGCCAAATTTACGTGGCGATTATGATTTAATTTCCACAATGGGGTTAGAAGTAGTTGAAGGACGTTCATTTAACTCTGAAATCGTTTCGGATTCTTCTGCGGTAATTATTAATGAAGCAGCGGCTCGGATTTTCAAATGGAAAGATCCTATTGGCAAACAACTACAACCAATTAATGGCCCTATTTATAATGTGATTGGAGTGGTGAAAGATTTTCATTTTGAATCTCTACATCAAGAAATTGGACCACTAGCACTATTTGCAAGTAACTTGAATGCTAGAGCTTCAAATTTAATGGTTGTAAAAACTAATACGGCTAATTTAAAATCGACACTTAATTTTATAGATGAACAATGGAAGGAGTTTGTTCCTGAACGTCCACTAGCTTACCGTTTTGTGAACGAAGAGTTTGGAGCGTTATATCAGGCAGAACAACGCAGCGGAAAAGTGTTCACTTCTTTTTCCGTGCTTGCCATAATTATTGCTTGCCTTGGCGCTTTTGGGCTGGCGGCATTTTTAGCAGCGCAGCGTACAAAAGAAATTGGGATAAGAAAGGTGCTTGGCGCCTCTACCTTTGGTATTGTTCAATTGCTTTCCAAAGACTTTGTAAAGCTTATTTTGATAGCAAATTTAATAGCTGTCCCCATTGCTTATTTGGCTATGAAAGAGTGGTTGCAGAACTTCGCTTATTCGATTGATATAAATTGGTCAACTTTTCTGTTCGTTGCGGTTGGTGCTGTTTCGATTGCTTTAATTACGGTTTCCTACCATAGTATTAAAGCAGCTTTGAATAACCCAGCCGATATCCTTCATGCTGAATAATTAACCTACTCGACCATCGCCATTAATGTCCTTACCAATGGTTTCCTCTAGGGTCTTTAGTGTTTTAACTAGCAGCTCTTGCGTGTGTCTTAATTCGATTTCGAGATGGCTCACACGATCTTCCAATGAACTTGTTTTACTTTGTTGATCTGATATTTGACTGTGCTGAATGAGGTCCCAAAATAATCCCATGGTAAAATGTTTAATGTTTGAATGAGTACATCAAATAACTTACTTAAAGCGTAAAAAGCCTTTCATCAATGGTAAACGGTGCGATCTGTTGATGAATAGAAGATTGTTTATGATCAGGCTGAAGTGGGTTGAGCAGATAATTGAACTCGTTTGGAACAATGGCCGAAGGTACTTTTGATAGGTAGGTTTCTGCAAAAAAAATAGCCACAACATTTACATGTCATGGCTATTTAAAGGTATTGTCTTGAGCTCTATTTTTTCACTCCTGGTAAATCATTTGGAGATACATCCATCCACCACATTTTAGGAAGTGTTTTTTTGGTTGGATAAAGTTCGTCAAGTGTATTTCCATCATACAAACGACCATTTTTCATCACCTGACTGATGTCTTTAGAATTCTTGATGTTGTCTAATGGATTGCTATTCAGAATCACCAAGTCGGCTAATTTTCCAGATTCTAGTGATCCCAGGTCAGTGTCTAAACCAATGGCTTCGGCTCCTAAAATAGTAGCTACTTTAAGCGTGTTCAATTCACTCAACCCTCCAGACTGCATGGCCCAAAGCTCCCAGTGATAACCCAAACCTTGTAATTGACCATGGCTCCCTACACCAGCTCTTCCTCCGGCTTCTACCAAATCTTTCACAAAAATCGCATGGTCCTCAAATACATGTTCTTCTTCCATAAACCAGCCATCATTTCTTCTTCTGGTTCTTGAATCAAGGTTTTCATGTGGCATAAAGTGATTCAGCTTAGGATCGGCATGAGGGTTTTCAGTTGCATAGTAATAGTTCTCAGCCCATGGGCCACCGTAGGCTACAAGCAATGTAGGCGTATAGACTGTACGCGAAAATGACACCAAATCAATCACATCTTTATACAATGGAAAGATAGGGAAGGTGTGCTCGTGTCCAGGATATCCATCAATCACTTGGGTAAGGTTAGCTTTGAAATCAAGACCGCCTTCAGTTGTTGGCATAATGTTCTGCTCTTTGGCAGCCTGAATTATCCACTGCTTTTGCTGACGATTGCCCGCACCATACATTTTGATGGTTTTAGTATTGTAATATTCGCTATAGCGTTTCATAACCTTTTGAGCATGTTCTAAGCTGCTGATATTTTCGCTACCGAAAATACCTGGGCCAGTAGAATATATTCTCGGGCCAATCAACTTACCAGCATCCACCAAATCTCCATAAGTCAACACATCAGTAGTAGCCGTTTGTGGGTCACGTGTGGTAATTACACCGAAAGCTAAATTGGTAAGGTATGGCCAAAATTGGCCTCTGTGCAAATTCACAGGATGACGGAAGTGGGAATGGGTATCTACAAAACCAGGGACAATCGTTTTTCCTGTCATGTCCATTACGGTTGTTTTTCTGTCAGCAGTAAGGTTAGTGCCTACTTGCTTAATGCGATTGTTTTCAATAAGAATGTCTCCTTTCTCAATCACTTCATCACCTTTCATAGTAATGATTCTGGCATTTTTCAAGAGGATTGAACCCTGAGGAGTATCTCTTTCAATGTTTACACTGATGCGATTTTCAACTGGCTCATATTCCTTTTTCTTCTCTTTATCCTCTTCGGCTTTATTGGCTTCTTCGGTGATTTTAGCTTCTGTTAAATCATAAACCACATGAGCGTTCCCTACCGCCCAGTGTACTTTAGTGCCATCGGCATTCCATGCAGGGAATTGGCCTCCAATGTCTGTAAGTTGACGGGAAGGGAAAGCAGCATTTGCTGGGTTTGATACTGAAATAGTAGGAGCATCACCACTCACTTGAGGTACCGTCACTACAAATAAGTCATTAACAACTTCGGCCAAAGCTTGGTCGCCTTTTGGCGCCATTTTTATCCATGAAGCATTCGGAGCGTTGCTTGATCCAGCAGAAGCTTTTCCTCGCACTCTCACGTGGAATTTTTCATCTGTTCCGTCCCATCGAATAGAAGATAAACCTCTACCGCTTGACAGGTAAATTCGATCTGAACTTTTAACAAAATGAGGGTTTCCACGACCGTTAGAATAAGTGATGAAATTGTCTACAGAACCATTCGCAGCAATCCATACAATATCGCTGGTGCCTCTGAATGCTGTTCGTTGCAATGCTTCCCTAAAATCTTGCGCTAAACCTTTAATCAACACGATTTTGCTTCCATCATTTGACCAAACTGGGTTCTGGTAAACCGAATTGTCTTTATTCAATTGGGTTAAATTTTGACCGTTAGGACGAACCTTATATACTTTTCCACCCTCAGCTTTCCAGCTTACGAAAGCAATCCATTCCCCATCAGGAGACCAAGCAGGTTCTGCCTGTGATTCATTCAATGTAACTAGTTTTCGTGGCGATCCATTTGGTAAATCCATAATGTAAAGCTCGTCTAAGGCAGTAAATGCCATTTGCTTTCCATTTGGTGAGGGAGCAATGTCTCTGATTTGTGTAGCTACAAATTTTTCTGAATCTGAAATTGGGTAATCAAAATCCAATTCTGGTCCTAATTCAATACTTGACTTTACTCTGAAAGGAATTTCCTGTGCTTTTTTAGTGGCTACATTGATCTTCCACATTTTCCCACCATAAGAAATGACAATGTTCTTGTTATCGGGTGTCCATGAAAAGCCAGGTAATACGTCTCTTGAAGCACGCGATTCTTGGTCGTCATGTTGAATCGGGTAGGCCAACCAACTTTCGTCTCCTGTGGCTAAATCTCTTAAAATCAAGCCCGTTTCTGCGTCATGGCGAGTGGCGTAAATCAACCATTTCCCATCGCTAGATGGCGTAGGGCGAAAAGAGGATCCGTATCGAGATGATTGAGTAGTGATTTCTCCAGTTTCACGATCGTAAGTGGCCATTTGGTATTGTGGCATGCTTGCATTGTATTGTGAAGAGCCCGTTCTTCTTGAAAACCAAATGTATCGGTCATCTTTCCCAAAGGCACCTTCCACCATTCTCATATTACTTGGCTCATTCACTAAGGCCGTTCCAGAACCGCCTTCTACATGATATAACCATAGTTTATGTGAACCTCCTCCTTTCGAGGCGATCATGTATTTTCCATCTGGCGTCCATTCTGGTGATTGGTAAGCGTTGGAATTACCTTTGGTCACTTGGCTTTTCTTCTCCGTAGGAAAATCATAAGTCCATACATTTTCACCTCCCGATTCATCAGAAATGAAAATCACTTTGTTGCCATCAGGGCTGAACCTCGGTTGGCTGTCGAACTGCATGCCTTTGGTGATTTGAGTGGCATTTCCACCAGAAATTGGCATGGTATAAAGGTCGCCTAGAAAGTCGAACACGATGGTCTTTCCATCAGGACTTACATCAAGGGCAATCCATGAGCCTTCCTTTAGGTCGAAGTTAAAAGTTCTTCCTGGCTCAAGAGGTAAGTCTTTTTTCTTTTTCTTGTCCGTTTTGCTAGTGTCCGATTTCGCTGGATCGGTTTGGGCAATACCTGTGAGTGCAGTTGTTGCAATAAGCAAAACTACCAAAGTCAGTTTTACAATGGTCTTCATAGAATTCAGCTTTGATGTGGTTGTTTAATCGCGAAAAATAATGGGATTTAATTTTCCGACCAATGTGAATGATGTGAAGGGTTAGAATGTAATGAGGTAAGGTTTGGTTTAACCACTACTTTCCGGCTGTCAAGCTTCTTCTTTCGAGCAAAACGGTATCTCTCCAGACTCCGTTCATCTGGCCAATTTTTTCACGATAGCCAATTACTCTAAAGCCTAATGTGGTATGGAGCTTGATGCTGCCTGCGTTTTCTCTAAAAATACCAGCTTGAAGTGTCCAAAAGCCTTCGGCTTCACTGGTCAATATCAATTGTTTCAGGAGTTGGCTTCCAATTTTTTTCCCTATGTGGGCTGTAGAAACGTATACACTTACTTCTGCAACCCCTCCATAAACGCATCGGCTAGAAACGGGACTTAAGGCTGCCCAGCCTAGAATTTCCCCGTCTCTTTCAGCAACAAAACGGCAAATTTTCAAGTGAGCGTTATCCCATTTTTCCCAGCTTGGAATTGCTGTTTCAAAAGTGGCTTGACCAGTAGCAATACCTTGTCCGTAGATTTTGGCGACCATCGGCCAGTCATTCTCAGACATTCTTCGAAGATGAAGCATTGAATTCGTTTAGGTTTAAGCTGTTTTTTGATTTCGTCCAACGAAGAAGTATAAGATCGACCCTAAAACAGGTAGAAATATAATGACCAAAACCCAGATGACTTTATTGTCTCCTGAGAAGTTACCTTTGAGGCAGTCAACCAAAGCAATAACCCATAAAGCAAAGGGTATGAACACGAAAAAAACAATCATCATTCCCATTCCTCCAGGCATACCTAATAAATTCATAACAATAATTTTTCTTGGTGAGAAGTAAAATCGATTTACTAATTTAATGATTTACTATAATTATTAATCATTGTGTTAAAAATTTTGAGTTTTATGGTTTGGCCTACCTATCGATACTTTTTACAACTTTGGTCTTTTAAAACAGCCTAATGTCAGAGCAGAAGCTACCCATGCTAAATATTGAATCAGATGAACAGCAATTGCAAACTGAGATTGATGTTTTGCAGATGCAATTGAGTGAGATAGAACAAAAGGTATTTGTCTTTGAGTCTACGCTTCGGTCTGAGTTGGCCAACGAGCTGGTGGAGGTTCAAGAATTAACCGTGCTTTATAAAAATCAGAAGCTAGCTAAAAAGGAGAAACGTCTTGCACAAAAGCAAAGAGGAAAAAACTACACGCCACCAACTTCTTTAAAGCCTTTGCCTAAAGCTGTCAAAGTCCACATTTCAGAAGTGGATGAAAAGGAAAGAAAACGGCTTTACAGAGAAGCCATGCTTTATGTGCACCCCGATAAATTTAATATGGATGAGGAGCAAGCTGATTTATCCACAGAAGTAACCACCAAACTTATCGAGATATATCAGTCGGGGGATTTAAAAACATTGCAGGATTATCACGCGCATATTTTTAGCGGAAATACGTTGGTGAATATTGCGGAGCACAAAGGTGTTAAGGTGGAACAACGGTCTAAAAGTGAGTTTCTGAAAAATGAGAAAGAGAGGCTAGAGAAGCTAATTGAGCAGGTGAAAAATAAGTATACCTATAAGGTACTGACAGAATATCCAGAACCAATGATATTTTTGGAAGAGCTGAAGCTCTATTATAACGACCGTATTTCGAAACTAAGAAGAAGAACCAGAGTAGGGTAGTAGATTCCTTCTACATCATAAACACCAATTTCATTGACCAAATTTTATAACTTTCAGTTATGTCTACAAAATTCATTGCCGCAGTAGTTCAAGCCTCACCCGTGCTTTTCGATTTAGAAAAAACTTTGGCAAAGACCGCACATTTGGTAACTGAGGCGGCTAGCAAAGGTGCCAAACTCTCGCTTTTCCCGGAAGCCTTTATTTCTGCCTATCCCCGTGGCTTGAGTTTCGGTACTGTAGTCGGGAGCCGAAGCGCAGAGGGACGCGAAACTTGGTTGCGCTATTGGAACTCATCCATAGAAGTACCGAGCAAAGCAACTGATCAACTGGGCGAAATGGCCAAAAAAGCCAACTTGTTTTTGGTTATTGGTGTGAATGAAAAGGATACTGTTTCAGGAACAATGTATTGCACCATGCTTTATTTCAGTTCTAAAGGTGAACTCATGGGGAAACATAGAAAACTCAAGCCCACAGCTGCTGAACGTATTGTTTGGGGAGAAGGCGATGGTTCAACCCTTTCAACCTTTGATACCCCTTTGGTCAAAATGGGAGGACTGATTTGCTGGGAGAACTATATGCCGTTGGCACGCATGGCCATGTACCAAAAGGGAGTGCAATTGTATTTGGCACCCACGGCCGATAGTCGTGAAAATTGGCAACACACCTTAAAACATATTGCTTTAGAAGGCAGATGTTTTGTAATGGGCTGCAACCAATTTGTAACCAAATCAATGTACCCTAAAGACTTGCCTGGTATTACCGACTTAGATCACCAGCCAGAAGTAATGAGTCGTGGAGGTTCGGTGATTCTGGCACCAACAGGTGAGGTTTTAGCCGGGCCGCTTTGGGACGAAGAAGGAATCCTTACTGCTGAAATAGATATTGATGAAGTGATGAAAAACAAACTCGACTTTGATCCAATTGGCCATTACGCAAGGAATGATGTGTTTTCAATGAAAGTCAAAGATCAGCCGAATTCAGAGTGGTTTGAGTAAATTTTCGGTTGTTTAATTTCAATTTAACTCAAATCCTTGGTTTGATTTCTTATACCCATTCATCAAACTTCTTACCTTTGCCGAAATTTATTCTGAATGAAGAAGATCAATATTGCCATTGATGGTTTTTCAGGTTGTGGAAAAAGCAGCACTGCAAAAGAAGTAGCAAAACGATTGGCATATAAATTTATAGATAGTGGAGCGATGTATAGGGCGGTAACCTTATACATGCTTCAGAATAAAGTGAATATCAAGGATGAGGTTCAGGTTTTGAGAGCGCTCGATGCTATAATTATTGATTTTAGGCACAACCCACAAACAGGTAAAAGCGAAACTTTTTTGAATGGTGTGTGTGTTGAAGAAGAGATTCGGAAAATGTATGTTTCAGAATTCGTGAGTCCTGTGGCTGCTATTAAAGCCGTAAGAGTAGCCATGGTGGCGCAGCAGCAAGAAATGGGCAAAGATAGAGGGGTTGTGATGGATGGAAGAGATATTGCTTCGGTGGTTTTTCCTGATGCAGAACTTAAAATATTCATGAATGCCAGTGATGAGGCAAGGGCCAGAAGAAGGCAAGCCGAATTGGAAGAAAAAGGAGAGCAAGCATCACTCGAAGAAATCGTAAAGAATTTTAGGGAACGAGATTTGCAAGACTCCACCAGAGAAGAAAGCCCTTTGATTCAAGTACCGGAAGCTATTGTAATAGATACTTCGGACCTGTTGTTTGAAGAACAAGTGAATAAGGTGCTAACTTTGGCGAAAGAACAGATAGAAGGCTAGATATCAATCAATATGGAAGTCACAATCGATAAAAATTCAGGCTATTGTTTCGGGGTAGAATTTGCCATCCAAATGGCAGAAGATGAAATGAAAGAGGGAGAGTTATATTGCCTTGGCGATATAGTTCATAATGGTATGGAGGTAGATCGCCTGAATGCCAAAGGCCTGAAGATTATTGATAGAGAAGAATTAAAAGGGATTAAAAATGCCAAAGTACTGATCAGGGCCCATGGCGAACCACCTGAGACGTACCAATTGGCAATGGATAACAATATTGAATTGGTAGACGCCTCATGCCCTGTTGTACTCAAACTTCAGAACCGTGTGAAGATGGCTTATGACCGTATGCAAGATGTGAATGGGCAGATTGTGATTTACGGAAAAACAGGTCATGCTGAGGTTATCGGCCTTACAGGTCAAACCAATAATGAGGCGATTATTATAATGGAGGATAAAGACTTAGATAAAATCGACTTCAGTCGTCCGGTTACCTTGTATAGCCAAACCACAAAAAGTACCAAAGGCTTCTATAGAATTCGTCAGATGATTGAAGATAGAATTAAGGAAGCCAAGGGCGAATTCAAAGAAATTGACTTCAATGCAAATGATAGTATTTGCCGTCAAGTATCGAACAGAGAACCGCAGCTACAAAATTTTGCGAAAGACCAAGACGTCATAATTTTTGTAAGCGGAAAGAAAAGCTCAAATGGAAGAGCGCTTTACAGCGTTTGTCTGCAAGAAAATAAGCGTAGCTATTTTGTTGAGTCTGAGGGTGAAATAGATATTTCATGGTTCAAAGAAGAGGATAAAGTTGGTATTTGCGGTGCTACTTCCACTCCAATGTGGCTTATGGAACAAGTAAGCCGCTTTATTGAAAAATCATTTGATAAACTACCAGTCGCATAATTCTATACTAATACTTTTCTTACCATTTTTTTTGGACTAAATTGCGCCTCGAAAAGCTAGAAAAAGGCTTTTTGTTGACGGTAAATATTTTACATTTGCCTCAACTTTAGATCAAACTATTGATTCGCAATTAAAAGAGTATGTCCAAAATTATAAAGCTTAAAAAGGGCTTTGACATCAATCTGGCAGGAAAGGCAGCACATCAAATTGCCGACTCCATCCATCCAGAAACGTTTGCAATTAAACCCACCGACTTTATTGGAATGAAACGTCCTAAGTTACTTGTTAACGAGGGCGATAACATTAAAGCAGGAACTCCAATCTTGTTCGACAAGATGCAGGAGAACGTGATGTATTGCTCACCGGTGAGTGGTGAAATTGTCGAAGTGAAAAGAGGAGCCAAAAGGAAAATCCTCGAAGTCAAAATTCTTGCCGATAAAACGATCGAATACGAGTCGTTTCAATCGTACAGCCCGTCAGACATTACTGGATTGAGCCGAGAAGACGCTCAAGCTCAAATGATGAAATCTGGTGTATGGCCAAACATTATCCAACGACCGTTTGGTATTGTTGCTAATGAAAATGATAGCCCAAAGGCGATTCATATTTCGGCATTCGATACCCATCCATTGGCCGCTGATGTAGCTTTTACCTTACAAGGTGAAGAGGATGCTTTTAAAACAGGAATCAATGTTCTTAAGAAATTTACTGATGGTAAAATTCATTTGAATCACAACCTGAATGCGGAAGTGTCCAAAGTGTTTGCCAATGTAGAAGGTATAGAGCATAATAAGTTTTCAGGGCCACACCCAGCAGGTAATGTTGGTGTTCAAATCCACCACTTAGATCCTGTTAATAAAGGTGATATTGTATGGACTTTGACACCTTATGGTGTTGCTCAAATCGGAAAGCTTTTTAGTCAAGGAAAATATGATGCTTCTAGATTAGTTGCAGTTTGTGGTTCAGAGGTTAAAACTCCTCAGTATTACAAAACCTACAGCGGAGGAGCTATTAATAAACTTGTTGATGGAAATATCAAGCAAGACCATGTTCGATACATTTCTGGTAACGTTTTGACCGGAGAGAAAATTGAGAAGGATGGTTACTTGAGCTTTTATGCAAATAGCATCACTGTTATTCCTGAAGGAGATCATACTGAATTTTTGGGTTGGATTATGCCTAAGAAGAATGTGTTGAGTTTTCACAGAGCTTGGGGATTATTCTCTTTCATGAATGGAAAGAACAAAGAATATGTACTCGATTCTAACACCAATGGTGAAGATAGGGCCTTTGTTCAAACAGGGACTTTTGAGAAGGTAACACCAATGGATGTTTACCCTACATTTTTATTGAAGGCCATTTTGTCTGAAGATTTTGACAATGTTGAGGCCTTGGGTATTTATGAGGTAATTGAGGAAGACCTTGCTTTGTGTGAATTTGTTGATGTTTCTAAACATGACGTTCAGCATATGGTAAGAGAGGGTATAGAATTGATACAAAACGGATAAGGATGAAGTTTTTACACAACCTATTAGAAAAACAAAAACCGATGTTCGAAAAGGGAGGGAAACTTGAAAAGTTCTACTACCTGTTTGAAGCTGGCGAAACGTTTATGTTTTCACCTGCTAGCACTGCCAAAAATAAAGGGGTGCAAGTGAGGGATGCGATTGATTTGAAGAGAATGATGATGACCGTGGTAATCGCCATGATTCCTTGTCTGATCTTTGGAATGTTTAACACGGGGTATCAACACCACGTTGCCGTAGGAGAAGCTACTTCTTTCCTTTCTTTAGATAACTTATTGTTTGGAGCCCGTTGGGTATTACCAATCGTTTTAGTGTCGTATGCTGCCGGTGGTATCATTGAAGCTATTTTCGCAGTGGTAAGAAAACACCCAATCAACGAAGGCTTCTTGGTGACAGGAATGCTAATTCCATTGATTGTACCCGCTACTATTCCATTATGGCAAGTAGCTTTGGCCACAGTTTTTGGTGTGTTAGTTGGAAAGGAGATTTTTGGCGGAACTGGAATGAACATTTTGAATGTGGCCATGACTTCTAGAGCATTCTTATACTTTGCTTATCCATCACAAATATCTGGTGCGGTTTGGACGCAATTGGCTGACAAAACCCCCGTAGATGGTTTTACAGGCGCAACAGCTTTGGCTGTAGCTTATGATTCTTCAACAGCAGGAGGCGATGTTGTTTCCGCATTGGGAGACACCTTTAGTTTTAGTAACCTGTTTATGGGCATGGTGCCCGGATCAATAGGAGAGACCTCTACCTTATGGGTGTTGGTTGGAGCACTGATTCTAATTGCTACAGGCGTAGGAAGCTGGAAAATCATTGTAAGTGTATTCGGTGGAGCCTTTATTATGGGCACTATCTTTAATGCAGCAGGTATTAATCCATTTATGGATATGCCAGCACATTACCATTTAGTAATGGGTGGTTTAGCATTTGGTGCTGTCTTTATGGCAACCGACCCCGTGTCGGCAGCTCACACAGAAACAGGTAAATGGATTTACGGAATATTGATTGGTATGCTCAGCGTATTGATTAGGGTGGTAAACCCAGCTTACCCAGAAGGTATAATGTTGGCGGTGTTATTAATGAATGTTTTTGCCCCGCTAATTGATTTCTATGTAATTCAAGCAAACAAAAAAAGGAGGTTAGCACGTGCGACAGTCTAATACATATATCATAGTATTCTCTTTAATACTCACAGCAGTATTGGGAGGTTTATTGTCAGGGGTTTCTCAAGTTTTAGGGCCAACTCAAAAGAAGGCACAGGATTTAGATACTAAGAAGCAGATTCTTGGAGCTATTCCAGCAGAGAAAGCCAAGTTGGGCGACATGACTCCAGAAGAAATTATTGAGCGTTATGCTCAAGTAATTAATTCTGAGGTGGCCGACTTTAAAGGTGATTTGGTAACAACCAATGAAAAAGGTGAACCACTTTTGGCAGAGAATGTAAACATTGAGAAGAACTACAAAAAACCTGCCGAAGAAAGAACATATCCAGTTTTCAAATATCAAAACGGAAATGAAATAGCTTACATTTTGCCTGTTTATGGAGCTGGGCTTTGGGATGCAATTTGGGGCTTTGTTGCTTTGAACGAAGACTTAGAGACCATTAAAGGGGTGACTTTCTCTCATAAAGGCGAAACTCCTGGGCTAGGTGCTAGAATTACAACAGATGAAATTCAGGAGCGCTATCAAGGTAAATCCATTGTTGAAAATCAAGAGTTGGTTTCGGTCACCATGATTAAAGGTGAAGGGAATCCTCCATCAAAATTGAGTGACACAAAAGTAGACGGGCTGGCAGGGGCTACCCTTACTGCTAATGGAGTAAACGCAATGTTGAGCAATTACCTAGGATATTATCAGGCATACTTTAATAAGCATTCTAAGAATGCAGATGCCATGTCAATGAATAATCAGTAAACAAAGAGGATATGAGTACTGAAACTTTAGAAAAACCAATCGTTAAGAAAGAAGCAATTTTTTCGAAGCGCAGGAAAAAATTCGTAATTGACCCATTGAGTGATGATAACCCGATTACCATTCAGGTGTTGGGGATCTGTTCTGCCTTGGCAGTAACTACTCAAATGAAGCCGACAATGGTAATGGCCATTTCGGTAACAATGGTATTGATTCTCTCTAACTTGGTGATTTCTCTTATGAGAAATATCATCCCTTCAAGAGTAAGGATTATCGTACAGCTCGCTGTTGTGGCTACTTTGGTAACCTTAGTAAATGAAGTGTTGAAAGCCTATGCTTTCGACATGTACAAAGAGCTATCTGTATTTATTGGTCTGATTATCACCAACTGTATTGTGATGGGGCGTCTCGAAGCTTTTGCTTTGAATAATAAGCCTTATGACTCAATGCTTGATGGTCTTGGTAGTGGTTTAGGTTATTCTTGGATCATCCTTGCCGTTGCTTTCTTCAGAGAGCTTTTCGGATCAGGCAAAGTGTTTGGCTACCCAGTTTTTGAATCTATTGGTATGGGCAACCTTGCTACCAATGGTTTGATGGTAAGTCCAGTAGGTGCATTTATGGTGCTTGGCTTTATCATTTGGGTACAAAGAACTAAAACAGGTTACGTAGAACATTAATTGAAGCAATCATGGATTTAATTAACTTAGGTATAAAGTCGATTTTTATAGAGAACATGGTTTTCGCCTATTTCTTAGGCATGTGTTCTTTTTTAGCTGTTTCAAAAAAGGTTTCTACAGCCATGGGTTTAGGACTCGCTGTAGTTTTCGTTTTGGGTATTACGGTACCAATGAACTGGCTATTGGATCAATTCGTATTGAAAGAAGGAGCATTAACTTGGTTGGGCGATAGCTTTGCTACAATTGACTTGTCTTTCTTACGCTTTATTATGTTCATCGCCATTATTGCTGCCATGGTGCAGTTAGTGGAAATGATGATCGAAAAATTCTCACCTTCCCTTTACGGTTCTTTGGGTATTTTCTTGCCACTAATCGCAGTAAACTGCTCAATTTTGGGTGGAGCATTGTTCATGGCACAAAGGGATTATACTTTGAGCGAAGCTACTGTATTCGGCTTTGGTTCAGGAATCGGTTTCTTATTGGCTATCGTGGCTTTGGCTGCGATCAGAGAGAAGCTGAAGTATTCTAACGTACCTGACGCTTTGAAAGGATTGGGAATCACAATGTTCATTACTGGTTTAATGGGGATTGCATTTATGAGCTTTATGGGAATTTCGCTTTAGTCGAAATTACGCACTAGATATACAAAAGCACACTCTTCATAGGGTGTGCTTTTTTTATGTTCAAACTTGAGTGCAGATTATCTGCTACCAAACTCGGCAAAATCTCTGCGCTTATTTCCTCCTTCTAACATCTAAAAACTATCTTTGCAGTCTATGAGTAAGAATGAATTCAAAAGACATACAGTAACGGCTGCTTTGCCCTACGCCAATGGTCCTGTACATATTGGGCATTTGGCTGGCGTTTACGTGCCTGCCGATATTTATGCACGGTATTTAAGGTCGAAAGGAGAGGATGTAGCCTTTATTTGCGGTTCGGATGAGCATGGCATGGCTATTACCATGAGGGCGCGTAAGGACGGTGTTAATCCTCAAGACATTGTAGACAAATACCATGGCATGATCAAAGACAGTTTTGATCAGCTTGGAATCTCCTTTGATATTTACTCAAGAACTTCAAATAAAATACATCACGAAACTGCACAAGAGTTTTTCAAAACGCTTTATACTGAAGGTAAGTTTGAAGAACGCGTAAGCGAGCAATACTTTGACGAAGAGGCTCAGCAGTTCCTGGCTGATAGATACATTACAGGCACTTGCCCACGTTGTTCACATCCTACAGCTTATGGAGATCAGTGCGAAAACTGTGGTGCTACACTGAACCCAACTGACCTCATTAACCCAAAGTCTACCTTGAGTGGCAATACGCCAATCATGAAAGAAACCAAGCACTGGTATTTACCTTTGCAGGACTATGAGAAATGGTTGACGGAGTGGATTGTTGAAGGACATAAAGACGATTGGAAGTCGAATGTTTGGGGGCAATGTAAATCATGGATTGATGGTGGTTTACAAGCCCGTGCCATGACCCGTGATTTAGACTGGGGAATTAAAGTACCGATAGAAGGAGCCGATGGTAAAGTGCTTTACGTTTGGTTCGATGCACCTATTGGGTATATCTCCGCTACTAGAGAGTGGGCTGAAGCTAATGGTAAAGACTGGAAGCCTTATTGGCAATCGGACGATACTAAACTTGTTCACTTTATTGGTAAGGATAATATCGTTTTCCACTGTATCATTTTTCCTGCGATACTTAAGGCACATGGCGATTACATTCTGCCAAATAACGTACCTGCCAACGAATTTTTGAATTTGGAAGGTAGTAAAATATCCACCTCAAGAAATTGGGCTGTTTGGTTACATGAATACTTAGAAGAGTTTCCTGACAAGCAAGATGTGCTTCGCTATGCACTTTGCTCGAATGCTCCTGAATCAAAAGACAACGACTTCACCTGGAAAGATTTTCAAGCTAGAAATAACAGTGAACTCGTTGCGATTTTAGGCAATTTCGTTAACCGAGCCGTGGTACTGACACACAAATACTTTGAAGGGAAAGTACCTCAAAGGGGAGAGCTTTTCGATATCGATAATGAGACCATTGAGGCACTGAAACAAATGCCGGCTAAGATTGCTGCTTCGATAGAGCGTTACCGTTTTCGCGAGGCGCAATCAGAGATGATGGAATTGGCTCGTTTAGGGAATAAGTACTTGGCCGATACGGAGCCTTGGAAAGTGATTAAAACAGATGAGGCTAGGGTAGGAACCATCTTGAATATAGCCTTACAGATTGTAGCCAATATTTCTATTGTGGCCGAACCATTCATTCCTTTTACGGCAGAAAAGCTAAGAGGCATTTTTGGAATGGAGCAACTCATTTGGGCGGCTGCCGGAAACCCAGACTTACTCAATGGAGGTCAGCCTTTAACACAAGGGGGGTTACTCTTTGAAAAGATAGAAGATGAAACCATCGCTGCACAAGTTCAAAAATTAGAAAACACCAAGAAACAAAACGAAATGGAGAACAAAGAAATTGAACTGACACCTTTAAAGGATACCATAGTATTCGATGATTTCATGAAGTTGGACTTAAGGGTAGGGACGATTTTAGAAGCTAAGAAAGTGGCGAAATCGAATAAATTACTTGAGTTTTTGGTCGATACTGGCGTAGATAAGCGCACTATCCTAAGTGGAATTGCTAAGCATTACTCTCCAGAAGAAATGGTTGGAAAGCAAGTAACGATTATTGCTAACTTGGCACCAAGACCAATGATGGGCACGGTATCAGAAGGTATGATTTTAATGGCAGAAGATGCTGAAGGAAACCTTAGATTGATTGAACCAAACGAAAAGGTGAATCCTGGTTCAGTGATTAGCTAAGGAGCATTCGCTTGCTTCGCTTCATAATTAAGCAGATACTGAAAATCCTCAATTAGAATTGCTAATTGGGGATTTTGACTTTTGTCTGATAATGCATAGATGATTTGTTGCCAATCAATCTTGATTAAAACCTCACCCATAATTGGGTAAAGGATTTTAATCATATGATTTAGAATGGACTTCTTAAGCGTAATGGGGAATTACACCTTTTTAACGTTAACGGCATTCATGCCTTTCATTCCGCGCTCAAGTTCAAATGAAACTTTATCGCCTTCACGAACTTCATCAATCAGCCCATTTACATGAACAAAGAATTTCTCTTGTGTCTCTAGCTCTTTAATAAAGCCATATCCTTTTTGATCGTTGAAGAATTCAATACGGCCTGTTCTTACCGATTGAACTACATCTTCTCTCTTCGGAACACCAATTTCAATGCTCTTTGCGTCAATTTTTTTCTTTTTGATCGTTGGATCTGGAGGAGTATCGGTGATGTTTCCATCCTCATCTAAATAAGCAATCATGTTATCGAGTCCACCGCCTTGAGAGTTGCTCTGACGCTCTTCTTTCTTCTGCTGCTTATCCTGACGCTTTTTTAAACGCTTCTTCTCTTTTTCTTTTTTGTTAAATGTTTCTTGTGATTTAGCCATTCAATGTTTTTGTTAAAAATGATGCAATGACTGTTCTACGCAAACAATCAAGGGGGGTAAAGAAATACTCAGTTAGTAAGTGGCTTGTTCGCTGAAAACTGATGAAAATCAGACATTCATACGATAGGAGAATTACTTGAAGGGTATTTACATCATTACGCTCGCGCAAAGTTACGATAATTTATAAGAATATCTGTATTACCAATAGCATTTCCGCTGAATTATAGGCCTTATCTGTCCAGAGGTTAACTTTATTTTGCTTAGTAAGTGTTTGTCATGTTGCTATCAATGCAAATGATGAAGTCGGCCATGAGTTTATTTTCCTCCAATAGCTTGCTCAAGTCATCTTGCATTACGGTAGCGATGGTCGCATACTGTAAGTCGCTGCGCTCTCTTTTTAAATACCACAAAATGCCTTCGTAATGATTTGAATGGTATGAGCCATTATAATGCATAAAGGTGTGGTTCGGTTGGTAGTTCTCTAGAATGAAATGCGACATGGTAGCGTCTTTCGAGGCTTGGGCTTCCACCAATTGTGGAGTTCCATGACCCGCCATCATGGCTAGAATATTTTTGTAGGTGGGTAATTCGCTGTCGAAAGGCATTGGAAGTGGCGCCATCCATGATTTTTCTTCAGCCGAAAGCCTGTTTAATACTTCAAAACCTCCTTTATTTACCATGCTCGCAAACCTTCTTGGGATGTTAGTGGCAATAAAAGGAAGCTGTTTGCTTTTCGCTAGGTCTACCAACGGTGCATAATCGGTTTTGTAGTTGGGCCAAAGTCTGGCAAGCGTATCTAGTGCTTTTGCGTTAATGTTGCCTGCCAAGTAATCGTTGAGTGGTTTTTGATTATCAGCTTCAAACATTTCTGCACCCAAAATCATTTCATTCGACTGACTCAAGTCATTGGTGACTTCATATTGCATCCAGTGCGCAATGGCGTTGTTGTGCAATTCACCAAACAGAATGATGTCTTTCTTATCCAAAGTCTTCATCATTTTCTTGTAAGAAACCTTTTTGCCCGTAGCAGTATAAATTACATAAGCAGGTTTTTTCTGGCTGTAGCCAAAGAAGGTGATCAACGTAAAAAATAGGAGGAAGAGTGCGTGTTTCATTCGTTCGGTTTAAATAATTG
Source organism: Roseivirga sp. (assembly GCF_034669765.1). Lineage (GTDB taxonomy): Bacteria > Bacteroidota > Bacteroidia > Cytophagales > Cyclobacteriaceae > Roseivirga. Next base: position 100,492 of record NZ_JAXMOQ010000004.1, on the reverse strand, counting down.
AGGGCTGAATTTAATCAAAAAAGTGGAATGGGTAAGAGGGTATTATTTGAATGCTTACTTACTGCTCTCACTGGTACTTGCCTGCCTAGTGGCAAGTAGGCCTTTAGTGAATATCTATGTTATTATGCGCTTGAAGTGCACCTTTTGTTAATCTATTGGAGGTCAGTCAGGACAATCGTAAACTAGAAGGTGAATCTGACACTGAGGTATAAAAAAAGCTTCACATTTCTGCGAAGCTTTTTGTTGGTCCACTAGGGCTCGAACCTAGACTCTTCTGTACCAAAAACAGACGTGTTGCCAGTTACACCATAGACCAGCTTTATTTCCGAGTACAAAAGTAGTATTTGCTTTCTATTTTGGAAACGAATTGACGAAAAAATTTACGTCTTTTTTATCTTTCTATTTTCCAGAAAGCAATGCCTCCTGCTTGCTTGCCAAGGTATGCGGTGTCAATCAGGCGGTTAGTCGTTAAATCAATCACATCAACCATGCCTGGGTCATCTTGAATTCCTTCTACAGAAACGAAGGCAAACTTGCTGTCTGATGAAATGGCTACCCCATGTGTTACTTTTTGGCTGTTGTCCAGTCTTGCTAATTCTTTTCCAGACTCTAAATCCCATACACCTGTTTTGGCAGCCGTCTTATAAGAAACCACCATGCGTTTTCCATCAGGAGAAACATCAATGTTATAGGGTCCCTTGTCCGTAATGAACTTACGTGTGGTCTTCCAAGTGTCGGTACTAATTTCCAACACTTCAGCAGCGCCATTTCCAGCCACATAAATTAAGTTTTTGGTAGGGTGAGTGCTTACCCATGTAGGCTTGAAAGCAGAATGCTTCATGGCTGGCATGCCGCCCATATCCATTTTAGAATGATCCATTTGGCTGTGGTCCATAGCCTCCATTGGCTTCTTTTCTTCTGCCATCTTGGATGCACCCATGTCCATTTTTGAGTGGTCCATCATGCTGTGATCTTCAGGAGCCATTTTAGAAGCTTCATCTAAGTCAAGCGTTTTCGTGATTTTCAAACTGATGGCATCAATTTCAAATAGTTCACCCGACATCATAGCGACCGAATATTGTTTCAACCCATTTGCAGAAAGCCTAGAGCCATGAGGCATTGTGCCTGTGGTAATTTGAGTCAACTCAGTCATACTCTCTACATCTACTACCGAAACAGTGCTAGGTACCATATCGCCATGCAGATTGAAGTTAACGCAATAGAGTAGGCCAGTTGCCGCAGATACTTGCATAGATGCAGGAAATAAGCCCAAAGGAACTGAACCTACAACTTTGTCTGTGCCAGTTTCATACTTATAAAGCGTACCATACGGATTCCCATGCGCAAGGCTGAGGTACCAATATTTACCTTCGGGTCCAACGGTAATTCCATGAGGGCCTTCATTTTCTACAGGCCATATGCCGACCGGGATATTTTTAATGGTCTCGGCCTTTTTACCATCGAATTTCACCAAAGCCACTTCGTCTTCAGATTCAGCCGCTACATATACATAGTAGTTTTGAGCTTGTAGGGCAGTGATAGCAATTAAGGAAAAAACGATTATCAATGATTTTCTCATCTTGAATTCATGTTTAAGATGTGTTGTTGGTCAATCAAAGCAAACGTGGCATAAAGAACTATACCACGTTTGCTCAGATGTTTATTTTACTTGTATAGGAGTGTTTTTAGGTTTTTCTGGCTCTAATTTGGCCGACCATAATCCACTGTTAAAATCTGAAAAGAATACATGGCCTTTGTGTAATTGAGCTCCCCAAGTAAACGGAGCATTAGGGGTATAACCATTTGCATCGTTTGGCAAGATCCAAGCAATTTCACGACCTTGCTTTCTTAAGTCACCCATCAGTTCACCGCTAAGGTCAACCACTCTTACGCCACCATTATAGAATGCTACGTAAAGCGTTTCACCTTCAATCCAATAGTTGTGAGATCCAGCGTAAGGCACTTCGAATCTTGCTACCTCCTGTGGGTTTTCTAAATCGGTAAAATCGACCACATGTAGGTAACCAGCGGCCATGTTTACTCCACCTTTTTGAGTATTCAAGCCATAAGGGAATATTTCATCTCCACCAATTACATAGAACTTACCTGTAGAAGGGCTACGGAAAGGGAATGAAGCGTGGTTGGCTTTGTTAGGGTAGGCGTAGCTCGCGAATTGCTTCGGATTTTCAGGTGAACCACCAGCAATGCCATTTCCAACATCTACCAATTGAATACCATCTCCCCAGTTGGAAGAATATGCAATACCATCTTCAACCCAAACATCATGAATTGAATGACCTGGTGTATCTAATTCGAATTTAGAAACCGCACGTGGGTTTTTAGGGTCTTTAATATCGATGATGTAATATTTCTGACCTCCGCTAAGTGCGTATAAATAGTCTCCAGAAAGGAATACGTTGTGCACCCCACCCGTCATGTTTTCGTCAAATCTTGAAATGATTTCTACATCTCTAGGGTTAGAGACATCAATAATTACCAATCCATTTTTACGATCAGAAGCTCCTTCACGGCTGATTACACAAATCTTACCGTCTTCAGAGATTTTTACATCATTTACAGTTCTGGCATCCACCTGAACCGAATCTATTTTGATCATACTTCCTGGATCAGTAACGTCCCAGAAATAGGCTGTGCCATCGGCACCCCACGTTCCAGTAACGGCATAATCTCTTCCGTCAATTCCTTCCCACACCCAAAAATCAGAAGTATGTTTGTCGTTCACAGAACCCTGACCTACCATCTCGATTTTTCTACTTACCTCTCTTGGTGCGATTTTAACCGTTTTTGAAGCAGATGCCACACCACAAGATGCAGTTATTGTATATTTTCCAGCTTCGTCTGCTACAAAACGTCCATCATTTTTGATCAAACCTGAGGCACTTTGTGAAGTGTTATCCGATACTCCATTAAAAGAGTAGAAGATAGGAGCGTCTGCAATTATTTTTCCATTCTTATCTAAAGCTTTTGCTTTGAAGTGGAATACATCACCCGTTCTTGCTGCCGTCATTTCGGCCTCTAATTGAACTTTAACAATTGGGTTGCTCACCACATTTACTGTAATAGTATTGGTGATATTTTCAGCTTTCACCGTAATCGTTGCCTTACCCGGAATCATGGTGTTGACCATTCCGTAATCATCTACTTCAGCAATATTGCCATACATTGAGGTGAACTTTACGTCAACATTGTCTCTAGTTGCACCAGATTTGTCAATCACATGGTACTTAAGGGCAATGGATGTCCCAGCATAGATTTTCTGAGGGATATCATCGATTTTAATTGATGCAATTGCGGGGTAGTTTACCTTGATTTGGAAGGTTTTTCTAACGCCATCAGCTACTGCAACGATATCGTATGTACCCGGCTGAATGGCGTGCGCCATCATAGTAGAGTCAATCGTTAGGCTTCTTCTTGCCCTTGAAAGTAAGTTGATAGGGTCTTTAAGCTTTTTGCCATTCTCCATGACATAAGCATTGATTTGTTTCTTTTGTCCAACCTCCATAGTGATGTTGGCTGGTTCAATTACGATTTCCTTCTGTGCGAAAAGTGCAACAGGGAAGAGTAATGCCAGTATGTAAAGAGCTTTCTTTAATTTCTTCATAGTGAGTTGATGTGGTTGATTAATCTATCAATTTAGTCATAAAGGAAAGGTGCTACAATTGTTTTTAGTGATATAGTTGAAATTTTTTATTGACTAACGCTTGCGGGATTGGTTACAAGCGTATGGTTTTGGACTGAAGACCAAATAATCTGCTATTCAAGGATAGGAGGTAAGTAATTCACCAAAAGACATAACGGACAGCCCACAGTATTTTTTTGCGCAAAAACTCACAGATATTACGTGTGTGGTTGAAGTACTAAAAGTTGAAGAAAATACTTGTTTAGATTTTCTTTAAATGCTTAATGCTGGTGACTAGGCTTTCAACAGAGCCAGTGGCCCAATTACCATCTTGTTCCACGAAGAAGTATTCAAGGCCGGCATCCTTATCGTAGGCAAAGAGCTGTTTCCAATCTATTCTGCCAGACCCCACTTCTTTCATTGCACGATCATCGTCCATGCTCATGTCTTTAACATGCCAAAGCGGGAATCGGCCCCTGTTTTTTTGAATCATCTTCAGTGGGTTTTGATCTGCATACCGAACCCAGTACATGTCAAGCTCCATCTTAACTAGATCTTCATCAGTTTCATTCAGAATAATATCATAAGGCACCTGACCGTCAATTTCTTTAAACTCAAAATCATGATTGTGGTAGGCGAACTTTATACCTGATTTTTTACAGATCTCAGCTGACTTGTTGAACAGCTCTGAAACTTGTTTGTATTGGTCAAGGGTTTGTCTTTCAGCCCCCCCAAGGTAAGCACAAACTAAATATTCAGCGCCTAATTCAGCAGCGTCATCTACAGCCCGTTGCCAATCGTTTACCATTGTCCCAGATACATTAGGCGATTGGGCACCAGTACCTACGTGAATGCTTTTTAGTTTAATTTTAGAAGCGTCAATAATAGTTTTGACTTCTTTTACAGGCATTCCTAAGAGCTTTCCATCGGCAAAATCAAAAAACTCAGCATAATCATAACCTGCCTTTCTTAGGGTTTTTAAGGTGCCCGCCATGTCCTTTTTAATTACATCCCGAACAGTGTAGACTTGAAAACCGAAGTCTTTAATTTTGCCTTCAAAAAATGGTTGGCTAAAAAGTGAACCTGTAGCCAGTAAACCAGCAGTGGTTAAGGCTGACTTCTGCAAAAAATCTCTTCGTTTCATAATTCTTCTCTTTGAGCTTATTAAGCTACTAAAATATACTCAGGTGACAAATTGTAGTACTTGATATACTTCTTAGAATGCTGATAAACAGATAAAGCCTGCTTGTGGGCAGGCTTTATATTCTAAATTACTTAGCTTAAAAATTACTTCAGAGCTTCTAATGCTTTTTCGTAATTGGGCTCGTCTACAATTTCTGGTACTTGCTCAGTATAAACTACTTTTCCATTTTCGTCTAAAACAATCACTGCTCTTGAATGAAGGTTTAACAATGGCGGGTCTATGATTTCTAAGCCGTAATCCTTACCAAACTGGCCAGTGGCATAATCAGAAGCGTTAATTACGTTTTCAATGCCTTCAGCACCACAAAACCTTGCTTGGGCAAAGGGAAGGTCACGCGAGATGCAAACTACCTTAGTGTTTTCTAATCCTGAAGCTTGCTCATTGAATTTCCTTACTGAAGTAGCGCAAGTACTTGTATCCACACTAGGGAATATATTAAGGACTACTTTTGATCCTTTCAAGTCTGAAAGGGTAAGTTTTGAAAGATCAGTTTTTGTTAGGGTGAAATCTTTGGCTTGCTCACCCACATTTGGTAGGCTGCCTGATGTTTGAATTGAATTACCTTTTAATGTAACTGTGCTCATATGTTTGTCATTTTTGAAATAGAACAAGTATCTCGTTTAATTGTTCCTTGAGTTCATGTAATCTTTGGCTTTTTCTAAATCTTCAGGCGAGTCAATGGATATTCCTACATGATCTATTTCTACCATTTTTATTTTTCTTCCTGTTTCCAAGTAACGAATGCACTCAATTTTCTCAGCGTTTTCCAATGGTGTCATTGGAGTATTTTTGAAAGCAAGAAGTGCGGCTTTTCGGAAAGCATAAATACCGATGTGTTTGAAATAAGGAATATCGATTTCATGATTTCTAGGATAGGGAATGGGGAAACGAGAAAAATAGATTGCGAAACTATTTTGATCCGTAATCACTTTTACATGATTTGGGTTTTGAATATTTTCTTTTCCCTTTAAGCTCACCATAGGAGAAGCCAAGTCGATTTCTCTTTGGGTATCTTTTTCAAAAACATCAAGAAGTTTCTTGAGCGTGTCGGTTTGGGTGAAAGGCTCGTCTCCTTGCACATTGACAATAATATCGGCATCAATATTTTCGGCTGCTTCAGCAATTCTATCGCTTCCGCTTTCATGAGTTTCAATACTCATAATTACTTTACCATCATGGGCGGTAATCTCGTCACGAATGATGGTGCTATCCGTCACCACAAAAACCTCATCAAATAAACCTGTATTTAAGGTAGCGGTATAAGTGGTTATGATAACAGAATGACCGTGAAGATCAGCCATAAGCTTTCCAGGAAATCTTGTGGCTTCGTATCGGGCCGGAATCATAGCAACTACTTTCATAAGAAGGTTTTTTTCAAAAATAGATAGAAAAGTGGAATGATAGGACCAGTATTTTTATTGTTATTGATCCCATTTTGGGAATACAGTGTAGCGTTTGGGATTAAATTCTATTGTTTCACTTATTTATAGATAAGTAAGTAATTGTAAATCAGGGGTTAAAATTGTTTTTGCGTTTTGGCAAGTAGCTTGCCATAGTATTTCTAAAGATTTTATAATTAAAGGTCTTGTTGGACCGTGAAGTTGATGGTTATTAATCTATTTGGTTGAGGTGTGCCCCGAAGAAGACGTCTTCGGGGCGCTTTTTTTTATATGATAGTTAGTATTACAAAGGCATAAAAAAAGGGAGTGATGTAAATCACTCCCTTTCCGTTAATCAATAGGTTTTTTATTGAACAAGAATGCCTCTCTGAGCAAGTACATCTATATCTGGTATTTCTACCCCGTAAGCTGTTCTCATAGCACTTAAAATTAGGTTAGCAATAATGGCATGTCCACGAGGGTTAGGATGAATCCCGTCTGTTGAGAATACTCCATTAGGACTAAAATCTGGTGCTAGGTTGGTTCCATTAACTTTGATTCCCAAAACGCCATCGGCTTCTGCATTTACTGCAGCAATTGAAGATTGAGTTCCTAACCCCAGCGCTAACTGACTCACAAGGGTACTATTTAGGCCGAACAAATCAGCAAATTTAGGCTGCACATCTACAAGAGTAATCACAGTGCCGCCTGGCCCTGAATTGATTAAATCAACCACACCTTTAATGGTTTGGTTAAAGGTTGCTCTTGCAGTCACTGTTTTAACAACTTCGTTGGCAGATAATACATATTTATCTGCTATTGGAATGGCCACACCAATTGGTGCTGCTCCAGTCCCTAAGACTGTTGCGGCTGTTAAAACTGGTAGGTCACTAGACGTAGCTGGTCTTGATTGTCTGTAGGGTTCTAAGCCTGCTCTTTGAGCTGCCGTAATGGCTTGTGCTCCGAGTAGCGCATCAAATTTAGGACCTAAGTCTTCTAAATCTTTATCATGCATTAATATGGGATTATTAGGGCTAGCTTGATAGGTTACTTTCCTTTTGGCTGCTTCTGCAGCAGTTATTAATTGGAAACTGGCCAACCCATCTAGGGCAGCGTTCAATCCAGCGAAAGCTGAATTAAGTGCAGTGGCATTTGCAGCATCTAAAGGAACTGCATTCCACTTTACGGCTCTAAAGTAAGGAAGCAATACCAATGGAGGTAAAGTAACCACTATACCTTTTGCGCCAGTTCCAGCCAATTGACTTAGTGAACTCGCCAAAGCATTTTGAAAATTACCTTGTGAGGTAATTGCGGCATCATTAACACCACCACCAACAGCATAGCCAAGGGCATCATTATTTCCTAACCAATAGGTATAGAAAGTAGGGTTTGCTGCTAAAGCATCAGACAATACAGTAGAAGTGCCAGGGCTGCTCGCAAAACGGGCATATAGTGGGTTAGAACCTGCAAGGGCAGGATCATTGATGTCCACTATTCTCATACCAGGAACAGCAAAATTATTAAGCTGAGCTTTGTTTCCAGCATAAGCCGATGGTGCCTCACCTACGGTAGGTTTTGGGCCAGGAATGCTCAGGTCTAAAACATATCTACCTAAAATAGAATTGTTAGGGCCTACCCCTGAATAACCATTTACTGAGTTAATATCAGGTTGGTTAAAAGCCGTACCGCCAACTCCTGAAATTTGGAATTGCTGACCTAAAAGGTTTGCAAAAGAATTGGCTTGACCATTGGTATAGAGCGCCCCATCCATATAACCAGCAGTAATGGAGTTTCCGATACTCACGTATTTAGTGAGTGTAACGGAGCCATTGGTGCCGGTGGTGGCAGTAGCTGAGGGTAAAGGATTGTCAGCCTTTCTTTGGTCAACTAATGCTTCTTCTTCATCGCATGAGGCCAATAGTACTCCCGATGCCAATAAAGCGAATAAGTATATTTTTAAATTTTTCATTGTCATGTCGATTTAATTGAAGAATTCATCAAACGTGATTTGGAAGTAGTAGATTCCTCCAAGCGATGGGTTACCGAATGAAGTCGTATATCTTTCGTTCAAAAGGTTACTTGCACCGATTTTGAAAGTAGATTTCCAAGTAGGCACTTTATAGCTTACTTGAGCATCTAATGATCCGAATTCAGGAATTACACCAGTTCCGAAAGAAGATTCCCAAAGGAACGCTTGCTGCCATCTGTAAGTAACATTGAATCCAAGTCTGTCTGTAACTTTTCTGTTACTGAACTTGATATTGTACCTGTATTTTGGAGTGTTATAACTAGCTGCAAAACCTTGTGCAATAAGATCATCCTGTGATGTTAACTCGTTGTAAGCAACATTAGCTCCAATTTCATATCCATTACCAATTTGGTAATCCAATTGAAGTGCCCATCCTTGAGATTTAACTTTTCCGTCAGCATTAACATCAAAACCATAACGCTGGGTTGGTACAGTGCCATCAACAATCTGCTGTCTTTGTCCTTGAGTTCCAGCATCTGAATTTGGTTGTCTTAAGCCATTCGGTACGGCTTGAGTAAAGTCAATTTCAGCAATAAAGTCGGTGTAAGTGCTATTATAGTAGTATGCATCAACTAGTAGTTTTCCATCTGCAAATAAGCCTTTATAGCCTATTTCGAAAGTGTTTACTTTTTCTGTTTTGAATTCATTGTTAACTCTATCTTCAATAACTAAAAGGGCTTCGTTACCTGCTGCTCTTGCTGCATCTACACTTTCTGTAGTATAAACCGTGTTAGTTTTGAAGTTGTAACGATCTACAAGTAGGTCATTGCTACCCACAAGTCTTCTTGTAACCACATCTAAATCGATGAATTGATCTTGGGTAGTAGGAATTCTAAAGCCTCTTTGGAATGAAGCACGAACGTTATGATTATCGGCAATAGTACCTACAGCAGAAACTCTAGGTGATAATTGACCTTTAAAGTACTCGTTTTTATCATATCGAACAGAGCCTTGGAATGTTAGGTTGTCATTCGCTACGCTTTTTGAAGCTTGTAGGAAAGCACCATATTCATTAAAAGCAACTTCAGAACCATCGTTCTCTAGGGCGAAAAGTGTTCCTTCTGAGTAGAGCGCATATCTTCTATAGTTAGCACCAACTATAACATCAGCAAAATCAATTCTGTCACTCAAGTTCCAGTTGCCTTCCATGTGGTATAAATCTGTCTTATCAAGGAAAAGGGCTCCTCCTTCTGAGATAGGCTTAGCTCTATTGCTCTCTACAAGGGCTTCAAATGCTGCTGAACCTGGTTGAGGCTGTGCTGCATCTGCAGAAACTCTTGCCGAAGCATGCGCTTGTTCAATACTTGCACCTGCTAATCTAGCCCCAGCAAATGCTGATAAATATGGTGAAAGGTAAGTTTGCTGGTTAATTAATGAAGCTAAAGTATTAGCAGCATAAGTGTCTCCAGAGTTTTCTTGAGTAGTATAACCTCTTAAATAGAATTCAGATCCTTTTAACTCTAGCTTGGCCGTTGTGATACTGAAGTTGTCAAGGACGAAACGGTCGTTAGCCGTATATACTGTACTTCCCGATCCATAATTGAACTGTCCAAGTAACTCTAGGTTGTCATTCAACCTGTAATGCAACGCACCACCAATTTTCACACTCTCTGTAGTGTTATCCACAAAAGAAGATTCACTAAAACCAGTAGGGGTGAAGTAACCAGATTGATCATCAGGGAATAATGATCTAATAGCGCCAACCGAAGTGTTTCCACCAGCAATGGCGCCATCAGCAATTCGTCCTACCGTAATTCCAAAATCACCATAAGTGTTTACACCATCATAAAAACGATTATTACCTCTTTCAGTAGCTCCTCTTTCAACTACACCACCAGTGGCCAAGCCTTGATCTCTGGTGTCAACACCAATAAAGTCATTGGCACTTAGGTATGACGCAGTTACTTTAAAAGCTAACTTGTTATTGTAGGCCTTTGCATAGCGAAACCCATAATCTTGATAGAGAGACATATTGTCGTCTCTTTCGTCTACATGGTTAACTCCTGTTTTAGCATAAACGCTTAATCCTTGGTATTCAAAAGGGTTTTTCGAAGTAAGTAGAAGGATACCATTTATTGCATTTGGTCCATAAAGTGCAGAAGATGCACCTGGTTGTAATTCAGCAGACTCTAAATCCAAATCATTGATACCTACAATGTTTCCAACTGCGAAGTTGAGGCCAGGGGCCTGATTGTCAATACCGTCAATGAGTTGTACAAATCGAGTGTTACCATTTGCGCCAAAACCACGCATGTTAATGGATTTAAATGTGATACTCTGAGTACTGAAATCTACACCCTTCAACGTTGCTAATCCTTCATAAAATGAAGCTGAAGCAGTATTCCTAATGTCTAGGATGTCTAATTTTTCGATTGAAACGGGAGATCGTAAGATACTTTCTTCTACTCTTGAAGCAGAAACAACCACGTCTTGTCCGAATATGACTTGCTCTTCCATTTTAACTTCAAGCCCAGTGACATTGGCTTCGGTAATGGATATCTCTTGTGGAGTATATCCCACATAAGAAAAAACAAGTACTAATGGGGCTGATTGGTTTACCGTAAGACTGAAGTCCCCTTTGGCGTTTGTAATCGTTCCTATCACCTTGTCCTTTACTCTGATGTTTACACCAGGTAGACTTTCACCAGTGGCAGCATCTGCCACTCGGCCCGAGATGGAAACCTGTGATTGACCATAAACTGCAGTGGACTGCATGATCAAAAATACAAGTGCCAGTCCCTTCAAAATTCTCTTCATCTTCATCATCTTATTCTGAGTTTGGAAACAAATTAAGTTTGGCTTGTTAATGTAAATACGGTGCGAATGGCATCGTCTATCTCAAAAATACAATGTTTTGTAAGTTTAAAAAGGGTTTACAAGAAAAAATATTCGTCATGCATACTAAATTTAGTAACCCGGTGCACCAATGATAGACTGTTTCAATTAATCTTGACTACCTTTTTTGGCTTCTTCTTCAAGGTGCTTTACAAGTTTATCGCAAAGGCGATTCATGGCAGTAGACATGAACTCATCACCTGTAGAGTTGAGAATGCTTTGTGCTAAACCACCTAGGCAGTCAACATAAAACCTTTTCATCTCGTCAGTGGGCATTTCTTTGTTCCAGAGGTCTATTCTTAAGGTGTTTTGGGTATTGTGGTCCCAGATGTTTAGGCTTACCGATTTAGTTTCTTCCTCTCCGTCACCTTCTTTTTCAGTAGCATCCCAATATATTTTTTCAGGAATGTTTTCATCATCCAATACTACCCTGAGTTTAATTTCTGATTCCTTCATATTTGTGTTTTTTTGTCAAAGATATACCTTGACCGATTAGAATGAATTTATTTTTGATTTTGTGGTTCTGTATGCGATATCGCTAACGCAGCGATTTGATCCTTTGTTTGACTTAATCGTTGAACTGGGTCATGGTTTGCGAAATACCGATGCTACAAAATGAGTAGATCATTTCTATGGCCTTGTCCATGGCAAACGGGAGTTCCTCAAATTCGTTCTTGCTAAATGGACTCAATACATAATTGACCTGTCCGCCTTTGGAGAAGTCGTCCCCAATACCAAACTTAAGGCGAGGGTAGTTTTGACCTCCACACAACTCTTCAATGTTCTTTAGACCATTGTGTCCTGCGCTGGATCCTTTTGCTCTCATCCTTAGTTTGGAGAAAGGAATAGCCAGGTCGTCCACAATTACCAATACTTTTTCAATGGGGATTTTTAATTCTTGCATCCAAAATTTGACGGCCTTGCCACTAAGGTTCATATAAGTGGTCGGCTTTATCATATGGATTGTTCTGCCCTTGTGTTTGAATTCGGTATGGTAAGCAAGACGATCGATTTCAAACGAAACTCCTTTTGTGTCAGCCAACCTGTCTAAAGTTAGAAAGCCGATATTATGCCGTGTTAGTTCATACTCTGGCCCAATGTTTCCAAGTCCAACAATGAGGTATTTCATTTTAGTGCATTTTTAATTTGTGTGTATTTTCAATACGTACGCAAATAAAAAAATCCTGCCCTTAAAAGGCAGGATTTTCATGTTTTCAAATAAGAAATTCTTACTCAGCAGATTCAGTTGCTTCAGAAGCACCTTCTTCACCGCTTTCTTCTTCTCCTTCTTCTTCTTCGTCAGTCAACCCAGCGCCTCTTAGTGCTCTTGGTATTGCTACAGACGCGATAGTTACTAATGGGCTGTTTTGGATTTCAAAACCTTCAGTAGTTAATGCACCAACTTTTGTTGATTTACCAAGTTTCAAGTTAGAGACGTCTACTGAAATTGAATCTGGCATATCCTTAGGAAGTGCTTTTACCACTAGTTTTGGTCTTTTGATCACTAAGCTACCTCCGTTGATTACACCAGGTGCTGTACCTTCCATTCTTACTGGAATTTCCATTTTGATGTATTTTCCTTTGAACAACTGTAAGAAATCAACATGCAAAAGCATATCGCTTACTGGGTGGTATTGTGAATCTTGGGCAATGGCTTCGAATATTTCGCCTTCAATATTTAAGGTGATGAAGCATGGCTCAGGAGTGTACAACACTTCACGGAACTGAATTGCAGGTGCATAGAAATGCACTTGATCATCACCGCCATAAAGTACACATGGAATCTGACCTTCGAGTCTAAGTCTTTTTGACTCAGTCTTACCGAGATTTGCTCTTTTAAACCCTATAATCTCTACTTTTCTCATAATATATATTTGTTAAATAAATAGCTCGCTAATAGACCCATCTTGGGTTACACTCCTAATTGCTTTTGCGAAAAGTTCAGCAACAGTAAGTACCTTGATTTTGTCTGATTGTTGTCTTAAAGGAATGGTGTCTGTTACTACCAGTTCTTCTAAAACAGAGTTGTTAATATTGTCGTACGCCTTGCCAGATAATACTGGGTGAGTACAGAAAGCTCTCACTGAAAGGGCGCCTTCATCTAAAATAATTTTAGCTGCTTTACAGATTGTGCCTGCAGTATCTACAAGGTCATCTACTAAAATCACGTGTTTACCTTCTACGTTACCGATAATTCTCATTTCGGCTACTTCGTTGGCTTTTGTACGGTGCTTATCGATTACCACCATTTCAGCGTTGAAATGCTGTGCGAAAGCCCTTGTTCTTTTTACACCCCCAACATCTGGAGAAGCAAAAAGAAGATTGTCTAAGTTCAGTTTTCTGATGTAAGGAACGAATACCGCTGCGCCATCTAAATGATCTACAGGAATATCGAAAAAGCCTTGAATTTGCCCTGCGTGTAAATCGCAAGTCATGATTCTATCTGCACCAGCTGCAGTAAGAATGTTGGCTACTAACTTAGCGCCAATTGCCACTCTCGGTTTGTCCTTTCTGTCTTGACGGGCATAACCGAAGTAAGGGATAACAGCAATGGCTTTATAAGCACTTGCTCTTTTGGCCGCGTCAATCATTAAGCAAAGCTCAAATAGATTGTCAGAAGGAGGGATGGTAGATTGAATTAAAAACACTCTATTACCTCTTACTGACTCTGTGTAGTAAGGGGCAATTTCTCCATCACTGAATTTTTGAATTTCTACAGATCCCAATGATTTACCGTAGAATTCGGCAATCATCTTTCCAAGATAGGCTGATTCAGTTCCGGCAAATAGTTGGTTATCCATGATCTTAGGCTTTTGAGCTTTGAAAATTGAAGTGCAAAAGTAAGAAGATTTATGTTAAAAACAGCGGTATGTCTTCAGATCATTTTTTATTTCTTGCAAATTTACGGAATGTACTTATGAGTTGGCGTAATGGGAGTTTAAATACTGTAACTATTTGTATCTCGGTGAATTAAGGTCGAAATAATCTCCTTGGCTTTTATCTAAAGCATCTGAAAGTAAAGCATAGTTTTTGGGCGATGCCTTGAGGTTGATGTCTTTACTGAAGCCAGATAAAAATCCAGCACAAAAAAAGGCCGCACTTTCGTGCAGCCTTTACATATGTTTTTAAGACGTTTGGTCAATTAAGCCAAAGTAGCTTCTAATTTAGAAGTCAATGTTCCTTTAGGTACTGCACCTACAACGCCATCTACTTGTTCTCCACCTTTAAAGTAGAGTAGAGATGGGATAGAACGGATACCGTATTTTGCAGAAATACCTGGATTAGCATCAACATCTACTTTACCAATTACGGCTTTTCCTTCGTATTCACCTGCGATTTCTTCCACAACCGGACCTACCATTCTACAAGGACCACACCATGCTGCCCAAAAATCTACCAATACTGGTTTGTCTGATTTTAATACTAACTCATCAAAGTTAGCGTCTGTAATTTCAATTGCTTTTGCCATTATATATTTATTAAGTTCCTTATTTCTCTTGTTGCAGGTTGACAACAAAACTAATTAAAAAGTTCAATTATGACAGCTAAAACCAAGGCAACCCTTCATTGTCATTCTAAATAGCCTATTGATCACGTTTATTTATGTCCTCTAATTCGTGATTAAACTGGCGGAATTAGCGTATTTCTTCAATGTTCTAATGAGGTTACTATTCGGGTCTACTTTCACTTTTCTACTTAAAAGTTCGACACTCAGGTTCTCAGATTTTTCTACCAACTGAATTCTAAGCTCTGTATTTCCTTCATGCTCTTTTGTTAATTTCATGATCGTATCAATCAACTCTTGGTCGACATCCCTAGCATTAATACTCACCTTAATGCCTTTCGCCCTTTTCTCTCTTAATTCACTTAAAAGGGAAATGGCGGCTACTTGCAACTCCCAATCTTCAGGCGTAGGGGTGATGTGTGGATTGTCTCTAATTTCATTTTTCTTGCGCCAGTTCAATTCCACCCTTCCTGTGATAAATAGAAACTCTCCGGGTCTTAAATACTGCGCATGGTTCATGTACTTTTCGCCCATCAAGAAGAGCTCAACAGAACTGTTGTAATCTTCAATGCTAAGAATAGCAAAAGGCTTTCCGTTCTTGGTTTGTCCGTTCCGAACCCCACTCACGATGCCGCCAATGGAGATATCTTGGTTTGGATATCGCTTAATTTCTCCCACTGGTTTACAGAAGCTTTCCAGTTCTACTTCAAACTGATTAAGCGGGTGGCCTGAAATATAGAAGCCCACCACATCTTTCTCAATTTTGAGTTTTTCCATTTCGCTGAATGGCTCGCATATGGATACACTCGGAAGTGGAGTGGCTACATTACTATCGCCTCCAAAAAGAGAAACCTGAGCAGCATCTTTTTCGGCTTGCTTGGCATTGGCGTATCGAATTACTTTTTCGAGTAGGGTTTGCTCATTTTCTGGAGCAAACAAATATTGTCTTCTGTGGTAATCTTCGAAGCAATCGAAACCACCAGCCATGGCTAATGATTCGCAGTTCTTTTTGTTCACTGCCCTTAGGTTTACTCTTTCTGCAAACTCAAAAATATTATGGTACGGGCCTTCTTCTTTTCTTTCTTCAATAATCGACTCAATGGCAGCTTCACCCACTCCTTTAATAGCGCCCATTCCAAATCGAATTTCGCCTTTGGCGTTTACTGTAAACTTGTAGTTCGACTCGTTAACGTCTGGCCCCAACACAGGAATGCCCATGCGCTGGCATTCTTCCATAAAGAAAGTCACCTGCTTAATGTCGTTCATGTTATTACTGAGTACCGAAGCCATGTATTCAGCAGGATAATGTGCTTTTAGGTAGGCCGTTTGAAAGGCCACATAAGCGTAACAGGTAGAGTGTGATTTGTTAAAGGCGTAAGAAGCAAATGCCTCCCAATCCTTCCATATTTTCTCTAGTTTGTCAGCCGCATGCCCTTTATCCACTGCTTGGCCAACAAATTTAGGCTTTAGCTCATCAAGCATTTGACGGTTTTTCTTACCCATCGCCTTACGAAGTACATCGGCTTCACCTTTAGTGAAACCCGCAAGTTTCTGGGAAAGCAACATCACTTGCTCTTGATAGACCGTAATACCGTAAGTTTCCTCAAGGTATTCCTTCATATCATCCAAATCGTAGGTGATTTCTTCGTCACCGTGTTTTCTTCGAACAAAAGAAGGAATGTATTCTAGTGGCCCTGGTCGGTACAGGGCGTTCATGGCAATTAAATCAGCAAAAGCAGTAGGCTTAAGGTCACGCAAATACTTCTGCATTCCGTTGGATTCGTATTGGAAAATACCAACCGTTTCTCCTCGCTGGAAAAGCTCATAAGTAAGCGTGTCATCCAGTGGGAAATCGTCTGGAACGAGATCGACATCATGACGTTCTTTTACATTGTTAACCGCATCTTTAATTAGGGTGAGGGTCTTCAATCCCAAGAAATCCATCTTGAGTAGCCCAGCATCTTCTACAACCGCGTTATCGAACTGGGTACACCACATGTCCGAATCCTTGGCTACGGCCACAGGCGCGAAATTAGTAATATCGTCTGGCGTAATAATTACCCCACAGGCGTGAATTCCAGTATTTCGAACCGAGCCTTCAAGTACTCTGGCTTGGTTTAACACCCTGGCCAGTTCATCATTGCCATGCGATATTTTGATCAACTCTTGGGCAAGTGGGACCTGGTCACTTTTAAGTTTTGCTTTTAATTCCTTTTCGCTGAAAGCGAATAATTTGGCCAAAGAAGTATCAGGAACTAGTTTGGCAATTCTGTCGGCATCGAACAAAGGAAGTTCCATTACCCTGGCCGTATCTCGAATGGAAGATTTGGCCGCCATACTACCATAGGTAATGATTTGAGCCACCTGATTCTTTCCGTATTTATTGATTACATAGTCAATTACCTTTTGGCGACCTTCATCATCAAAGTCAATATCAATATCGGGAAGTGATACCCTGTCTGGATTAAGGAAACGCTCAAAAAGGAGATCATACTTGATAGGATCCACATTCGTAATTCCGATACAATAAGCTACTGCCGAACCTGCTGCCGAACCCCTTCCTGGCCCTACAGCTACATCCATTTCCTTGGCCTTATTGGTGAAATCTTGAACAATAAGGAAGTAACCGGGATAGCCAGTATTGGCAATCGTTTCAAGCTCGAAATCTAGACGTTCTTTGATTTCTTCGGTGATCTCTCCATAGCGCTTTATCGCACCTTCATAAGTAAGGTGACGCAGAAAAGCATTCTCACCGCGTTTTCCGCCATCCGTATTGTCTTCAGGAGAAATGAACTTCTCGGGAATATCGAATTTTGGAAGTAGTACATCGCGCTGCAGTTTATAAGATTCTATTTTCTCTACGATTTCGTTGGTGTTGGCAATCGCTTCTGGCAAATCGGTGAAGAGTTTTTTCATCTCCTCAGGCGACTTGATATAGAATTCATCGTTCGGGAAACCGTAACGGAATTCTCTTCCGCGTTTTCCTATGTATTTTTTAGGCTTACTTACCGATTCCGCATCTTTTACACAGAGCAGAATATCATGCGCTACGGCTTGGTCTTTTTTTGTATAGTAGGTGTTGTTCGAAGCGATATACTTTACATCGTACTTCTTGCAGAGCTTAAGTAAAATTCTGTTAACGTGGTCTTCTTCTGGAAGCCCATGACGATTAATTTCTGCATAGAAGTCATCGCCAAATTGTTCTTTCCACCACACAAAAGCTTCTTCTGCTTGCGTCTCGCCTACATTCAGAATGAGGTAGGGAACTTCACCCCAAAGCCCGCCTGTGGTGGCGATAAGGTCAGCTTTGTATTTTATTAAATCGTTTCTGTCTATTCTTGGTAGGTAATAAAAACCTTCGGTATAGGCGATGGAGGCTAATTTCACCAAGTTGTGGTAGCCTTTTTTGTTTTTGGCTAAAATCACGGTTTGGTTACCGTTGTCCTGTAGCTTTTTATTACTTCTGTCGGTACAAAGGTTGAATTCACAACCAACAATAGGTGTGATTCCTGCATTTAAAGCTGCTTTCACAAAAGTAAATGCACCCATCATGTTTCCATGATCCGTCATAGCAATGGCTGGCATCCCCATTTCCTTAGCGGTATTTACCAAGGCGGTGAGTTCCGAAGTGGCTTGGAGAATGGAAAACTGAGAATGACAGTGTAGGTGTGAGAAGGGGACTTCCTTTAAATCGGAAAGTGTTTCCTTGTCTATTTTCCCAATCCCACCTGCGCTTTCTTGCTCATCGGTTTTAGCAAAATTGGCAGCGTCAAGTTCGGGTGCTTCGTATTTAATTTCCGATAAACGAATACCTTCAATAGGAGGTACCACGCTGTGTTCCAACAATCCGAAGAAACAACGGGCAGTAGCGTCTACATCGTAAGCTGCATCGTGTGCATCGTCAAATCCTTTTCCGAAGAGTTTCAAGTGAAGCTCTGTAAGTGTAGGCCATTTGAATCTACCGCCTTTTCCTCCGGGAATAGCACAGAATTCTGTGGCTACATTTTTTGTATCAATGTTATTAAAGCCTTCTAACTTATTGTCCTGCTCGGTACGCAGGTATTCTGCCCCAACAATATTTAAATCGAATTCAATATTATGCCCAACCGCAATGGTGGTTTTGGCGAGGTCTTCGGAGAATGCTTTAAGTACGTCATTGAGATCATGACCTTCTTCCATCGCCCTTTCCGTAGAAATACCATGGATTTGTTGGGAGTTATAGGGGATGGTGAAACCATCGGGTTTCACGATGAAATTCTGTGCTGAAATCAGCTTTCCGTAACCATCGTGCAGCTGCCAAGCGAGTTGAACCAATCGGGGCCAGTTGTCGAGATCACTTACCGGAGCATTATAGTTTTTAGGTAAACCAGTGGTTTCGGTATCAAATATCAGGTACATAGGCTGTTAGTCGGAATGACGATTTTTCGATCGGAAATAATAGACTAAAGTAAGGAAAATGATGGAAAGGCGAAGGGCTTTTTTAGAAACACAGAAAGGGAGTATGAACCGCAAAGAACACGCAGAAGCGCGAAGGTGGATAGTCCTCTGCCTTTGTGGGTGTTGTCACCCACAAACATGATGAGTTCACTCTTATTCAATATAATTTCTAAGTGGGGGTGCGAGAATGCACCGGCTTGTTGGAGGCAAACCAACAAGGGGAGAATAGCCATGCACCTCAAAACCCAAGTAAAAACCCAATCGCTTTATATTTCCCATTCTTTAAGGCAGGTAATAATGGCTTCATCAAATGGTGAATACCGATCAATAGTACATAAAAACCAAGGAAAATAAGGGCGGCCATTCCCCAATTAGTGGTTTCTGTTTCTTCGGTAACCAATGGTATAACGAAGGCGATAATCATGGTATGCAGCAGGTATAAAAATAAGGATTGCTTTCCAATGCCTGTTAAAGGAGCTGCTTTGGCATAATTTGAATTTAAGACCGGAATCAACGAAATCATGATACCAAAAAGTAAGATCCAAAAGTAATCCTTCACGGGGTAAAATAGTTCTGTATAACCTTCTCTTAAGGGTTGAACAACATCGTATTTGAATACATATAAGTACACACTCAATAATATCAATACTAGGCCAGTGATTGAAAAACCGAGACTAAACGGTTTCAATTTATACCTGTACTTAGCCAATAGGTAGCCCGAAAAAGCAACTCCCGACCAAGGCAATACTGGAAACCAGCCGTCAATCAAAAATTGGTGCAGTGCAGTTGTTATGCTAAAATCAGATACATTTCCTGACAGTTCAATGGTTGCCATATCAAAATTGTATTGACCCAATAAAAGTAAATTGGCGCCCAAAATTCCTGCTGTTATTAGTATTTGGAAAGCTGCTGGAATACGGCTCAAACCTATAATTAGGAGTAGTGAAAACGATATCAAATACAATACATCAAAATTATAGAAGGGGACAATGTTCCACATCAACGCATCTATGATTACGCCTATGAGTAACACTTGAAAAATTCTTTTTAGTAAGGCTCCTGTTGGTTTTCCAGCCTCTTGCGCAAAGGCTATTGAAACCCCACTTAAAAAAATAAACAATGGGGCGGCCGTGGAGAATATGATTCTTAACCAAATTGGGCAATCCGCCATTGGGACGGCATAGGGCCATAAGTTGGCAGCGAACATAATAATTATGGCGAGCCCTCTTACACTGTCTACTAAGTTGTTTCTGAATTTCATTTTTCGCTATTACTTTAAGGATGGTGCTGTTTTTAGCTCAAAGCTTTGTGCATTAAATGATGAATATAGTTTAAGTCAGGATTTGTTCCTAGCGGTAAAATTCGATGTGCATATTTTAACTAAACGGGAATCTCAAACGCTTTAAATCAAACACTAGTCGTGGCGTCTCGCTACGACTCTCTAAGAATGTTATGACCTAACCACCTGAAAAAGATGCTTACAGCATGACTTAGCTTTGGCGTTTGTGCTAATGATGTTATTTCACCAGATACGCCTGCTTCTCAGTCACCCTGCTTCGGAGGTCTTTTTCAGCAACACAAAAGAAATCACTAAACCGCAACGAACACGAAGAAGTGTGGAGGTGGAACGTACTCTTAGGTTCACTAGTCGTTGAGTCTCGCTAGGAACGTATTACCTAACCACCTGAAAAAGATGCTTACAGCATGACTTACCTTTGATATTTGTACGAATGATTTGATTTTACCGGATAAGCCTGCTTCTCAGTCATCCCCGTAGGGATCTTTTCACGAGCCCCTACTAGTCGTTGCGTCTCGCTGCGACTCACTACAATCACCCGATATAAAAAGCCTAATTCAATAATTCCCTTTTGTGTTTGATGAAAAATTAAACCGTTGAAACGGTTGATGGAAGCTTTGTGCTTTATAGCCCACGGTTTAAACCGTGGGCTATTTGGTAAATCTCAATTGGAAATGGTTTTAACCATTTAAATCAGGCATTGGCATTGGTCTCAGCGAGACGCGAAGACCAGTGGAGGCTTGTTGGAGACAAACCAACAAGGGCAGAGGTTTTGTATAGTCTATTTCCCCCCAGGCGCCTCCCAAAAGCCTGCGTTCAATTTCTGATTTTGGGCTACATCACCACTGTATAAAATAGAATTGAAAAGTACTCGGTAAGTGCCCATGGTTTGGCCTCGCCACTGCGGACTGAAACCGTGGAGGATTACATGCCCTTTTCCTTTTTTGATATCCATTGAAGCAGCATAACCCTGAATGAATTTCTCACCCAATAAATAGCCTGAACGTAATGGGGAGTCTTGGCTTTGATACTTGGCCAACACCTGTCCTTCAAAGCCTTCAGTAGGAGCGAAAGTTGGACTGTTCGATACGAAGATGTTCGCTTGTGCTGGCATTCCTGCCATTACAGGGTGACTGGTGTCTGTCGTCACACCAAGAATCGAGCTTCCAGCAAAGAAGTCTTTTCTATTGATGCCAGCCGTTACATTTTTTACAGGTAAATGAAGCGCATCAATGGCAAATAAGCTACTCTGGTTCAGGCACACCAAGGTGCCGCCAGCGTTTACAAATTCGCTCATGGCGCGAATACCTGAATCGCCAAGACCGCCTGCATATTCAGGGGGTACAGAGCCTTCTCTAAAACCATTAGTAAAGGTGGAAGAACGTTCCGAAGCCAATAGAATCACATCAAAACGATCTTCTAAATTGCCCATTTGAAAATCGGTATTGCCAATATTGGTAAACTCGAAACCGTAATTTTCTAGTAGCCAACGCGTCCAGCCTTCATCCATACTGGCCGTGTGTGGCCTGTAAAGCGCAATGCGTTTTTTGATGGCCGTTCCCTTTACATTATTGGCCATGGTCACGTTCACCGCTAATTCTTTTGACCATTGGTCAATGTTGGATTTTGAAACGCCTTCAATGGCATATTTACCAGAAGCAAAACTTACTTTTCCATTGGCTTTTAAGGCTTTATTGATCAGTCTAAAACTGTTGTTTTCTTTCGGGTCGACTAAGGCGGTATTGCCAGATCCGGAAACCTTACTCGGTAAGGGTACAATGCCAGCGGCATTCGCACTGGTGTTGAAACCGACACCTGGCACAAAATCAACGGTCGAAGCATCACCTGAGGTTTCCCAATAGACCGCAGTACCTTGAATTGGCATAAATGCATTTTTTACTTCTTCCGTTAATGGCGACATGGCCGGAGTAACTTTTACTTCAAAAATCATAGGCAATGTCCAGCCCGCAGCGTCATAAGGCTGCTCTGGTGGGCCTTGAGGATATTCGCGCAGATCAGGGTAATTCTGTACATCCAATAGCTGACGGGCCAGCTCTGCAAACTCTTGATTCATAGGAATGACCCAAGTACCTTTCGGGTAATTGACATTATTGAAAGTCACCGCTTTTGAAAGTTGTTCAATGCGAACTCCGTTAAACGCCAGTCGCTTTAATAACTCCACAGGTCTAACTGGGTCGCGTTGCGCTTGTGGAACGAAATAGGCGTAAGGTGGTTCTTTTTCATATTTCTTGATGGTATTTCTGCCCGACTGATAACGATTGTACAATACCGTTTCTCCATACTTTGAAGCATATTCCAATACCGCAATCGAAGCGGTTTGCATATAATCCACGGCATCTTTTAAACGCCACCAACCGCCTTTCCAGGGACTGGAATACAATGATTCAATCCTCAAACCTGAACGATCGCTTGGGAAATCTGAAATGGTATAAAAATGTGGAGTAGCATATCTGTATAGCGCAGTTTCTGTCCAGAAAGCGGGAATATTTTGCAGTACTGGCATGTAATCGACATAGCCAGGGTACCAAGCATCGAAGCCCGTGCCCATATGTACTGCGCCTGGCTGCCCATTGGTTTCTAGCGCTTGGGCAATCGCCATTCCGATCATATTGACTTCACGTGCCACAATAGGTGGGGTTTGTGTAGCAATCGGCTCCGCAAAAGGTGGCAACCAAATGCGGGTAGGGAAGGGGGAAGACTGATGATGCACATGGATAATGTTCGGTTCCCATTCGCGCCAAGTGCGGGCCACCACCCTTGATTCCTCCATGTTCAACATATAGGCATCGCGGTTATTATCGTGGCCAATATACTTCTGATAAAGCACTGGCAAAGGCGCCACTTCATAGGGTGTACCTACATTGGAATGGTACCAATCGGCTACAATATTTTGCCCATCAGGGTTAAGTGAAGGCCAAAGCATAATGACCACATTGTCCAGAATATCCTTGATTTTAGGGTCATCGCTGCTTAAAAGTTCATAAGCTAATGAAATGGTATGTTGCGCTCCGGCTACTTCCGTAGCGTGGAGGCCGCCATCAATGTGCACAAAGGGTTTACCTTCTTTGGCCAAGGCTTTGGCCTGCGTATCGGTCATGCCCGTTGGGTGCGCCAACTGCATGGCAATTTCTTTATAGCGATCCAGCTTGTCCAAATTGGCTTTGGAAGAAATGACCGAGAAATACCATGGCCTGCCTTCTGAAGTAACGCCTGCCTGATACAACTGAATTTGATCGCTGACTTCTGCCAGTTTCTGGAAATAAGCCAGCGACTGATCGTAAGTAGCTAAATGATAATCTGCACCTACCGTAAAACCCAACATGCTTTCTGGGGTGGGAATGGTTTGGGCTTGGCTAGCCCATTGCGCTGAAAAAAGAAAAATAATGGCAGCAAAGATTCTGCAAAAAAGTGGTTGAAGGATAATCTTTTTCATCCCTTAAAATAATGGATAATCGCTTTGGCTGTACTATCAAGAGCAGGATATTACATTGGTGGTTTACTATGTGTTGAAGTGTTGGGGTACTGATGTGTTGAAGAGCTAGATGAGAATGAGGTTTCGGATTCAATCAGTGTTGAAGCTCATCAGAACCAAAAAGACTCGTTTTCTTTCCCTGAGCTCCACTAGTCGTTGCGTCTCGCTGCGACTCCCTAAGAATGTTATGACCTAACCACCTGAAAAAGATGCTTACAGCATGACTTAGCTTTGATATTTGTACTAATGATTTGACTTCACCAGATAAGCTTGCTTCTCAGTCATCCCCGTAGGGATCTTTTCACGAGCCCCTACTAGTCGTGGCGTCTCGCTGCGACTCTTAAATGACTAGATATAAAAGCCTATTTCAATAATTCCCTTTTGTGATTTATGAAAATTAAACCGTTGAAACGGTTAATGGAAGCTTTGTGCTTTATAGCCCATGGTTTAAACCGTGGGCTATTTGAAGGGGTGTTTTAGGGAATGGTTTTAACTATTTAAATCAGACTGTTGGCCTTAGTGAGGGCTAAGAGCAGTGGGTATAATGCCTTTTGATATGATGCTAAAATTACCCGTCACTCTGAGGTTGAAGTTTGAAAAACGAAACCGTAAGAGTCTGTTTGTTAATAGAGGAGGTGCTAAGTACAGACACTCCGAAGACTCGGAGATTTCTTCCTCGTACCTCGTCATCAGAATGACGGTTAATGATAGGGTTATGGTGCCGCCCACCTCATAACCCTAAACTAATTCCTAATAACTAACAACAAATCCCCAGATACCCTTAAACCAAGAATTGCCCGTTTATTTTGAAAATCCCGTGCTTATGCAATAAGTGGAAGGCTGTGGGATTTGTAACTTGTATATTCAGCCAAACCTTTAATATCAAAAGATGAAGAGATCACTTAAAATACTATTCGCTTTGCTATTTCTGGCGTGCTTTTCTTTGAGCGCACAGAAAATCCCCCACCCAAGGGAAACCTTTGGTCATGAAGTGGGTGCCGATTACAAACTGGCCGACTACGATCAAATGTTGGAATACTACGATAAACTAGCTGCCTCTACCGATCGTGTTCAAATGATCGACATTGGAAAATCCGTAATGGGGCGTCCGATGAAACTCGTGTTTATTTCTAGCGAAGAAAACATGAAGAAATTGGAGCAATGGAGAGAAATCAGTGAGAAACTTTCTAGAGCAGAAATTACTGAAGCCGAAGCCAAGAAATTATCTAAAGATGGAAAAGCCATCGTTTGGTTTGATGGTGGAATGCACGCTACAGAAAGAGCACACGCTCAAATGACTTCTGAACTGATGTGGCGAATCGCTGCTGAAGAATCGGAAGAAATGCAAAAAATTAGAGACAATGTAATTACGCTAGTAGTGCCTGTAATCAACCCTGATGGGGTGGATATTGTGGTAGACTGGTACAGAAAAACATTGGGTACGCCTTATGAGAGTTCTAGCCCTCCAATTCTTTATCAAAAATATGTAGGTCACGATAACAACCGTGATTGGTTCATGAACAACATGCCAGAGACTAAAGCAGTAACGACAGTGCTTTACAACCAATGGTATCCACAAATTGTGCATAATCATCACCAAACGGCTCCAAGAGGTGCAATGATTTTTATTCCTCCTTTCCGTAGCCCAGTGAACCAAAAAATTCACCCTGGAATTACTACCGGAGTAAACTTGGTAGGTACTGCTATGGCCAATCGTTTTGCCATGAAGAAAATGCCGGGTGCAATTGCGCACACTTCATTTAGTATGTTCTGGAATGGTGGTATGAGAACGACTCCTTATTACCATAACCAAATTGGTATTTTAACTGAAACGGCTCAGCCGAGCCCAACGCCAACGGAATATCCGGTAGATAGAATGCCGACAACAGTAGGAGGGAAACCAGCCAATGCTACTGAGATTTTCTACCCATATCCTTACAAAGGTGGAACGATGACTTTTAGAATGGCGGTAGATTATATGCTTGAATCTTCAATGGCTGTGCTTGATTTAGCAGCAGACAAAAAGGATGAGTTCCTATGGAATATCTATAGCATGGGTCGCGATGCGATTGATGACAAAGAAGGTGCATTTGCTTATGTGATTCCTAAAGATCAGTGGAACCCAAGTGAGGCAATGAACTTGACTAATATCTTAATGCAAGGTGGACTTGAGGCTAAAATGGCAACAAATTCATTCAGTGTAAATGGTAAAAGCTATGAAGCGGGCTCTGTTGTATTCTACGGAGCGCAGTCTTTCCGTCCTTACTTGGCCGATTTAATGGAGAAGCAAGTATATCCAGATCAATTCCAATACCCAGGTGGACCACCAATGCCTCCTTATGATTTAGCTGGATGGACACTTCCTTTGCAAATGGGAGTAACTGTAGATCGTATTACTGAAAGTTTCAGTGCTGCTACTTCTGATATTACTGAAAAACTGAAGCCGGTGGCTGGTGCAGTTTCTGGAAACGGAAAGTACGGGTATGTTTTCTCCAACAAAGACAATTTGAGTGCAAAAGCCATTAACCGTCTACAGAAAGAAGGTTATACAGTGAGCATTATAAAAGAATCAGTAGAAGGAATGGAAGCTGGTTCTGTTTTGGTGCGCAGCAAAAGAGGTTTGGATGATAAGGTGAAAGAGATTAGTTCAGAAATGGGACTTGATTTTACTGGTATTGAGAAAAAGCCAAGTGCTGAAAGTGCTGAATTGAACAAAGTGAAAATAGGAATCTATAAGTCTTGGCAAGCCAATATGGACGAAGGCTGGAGCAGATGGATGTTTGAGCAATTTGAGTTCGACTTAGATACACTACACAATGCTGAAATCAAAAATTCTGACTTATCACAGTACAGCGCTATCATTATGCCTTCTCAGAATCCAAGAGGGATCATGAATGGGTCTAATAGAGTGCCAGAGAACTTACAAGGAGGAATTGGCGAAGATGGTTTGGCTAAATTGGATGCTTATGCTAAAAATGGCGGTGCAATCATATTCTTTGACGATGCGAGTAATTTTGCTATTGAGGAGTTTAAATTGCCAGTAACTAATGTATTGAAGGATCTGAAATCTTCAGAATTCTTTATTCCTGGTTCACTGATTAGAACTGATGTTATGACTAATCACCCGCTTGCGTATGG
The DNA here is from genome assembly GCF_034669765.1 of Roseivirga sp. Taxonomy (GTDB): domain Bacteria; phylum Bacteroidota; class Bacteroidia; order Cytophagales; family Cyclobacteriaceae; genus Roseivirga. The sequence continues at coordinate 73,535 of NZ_JAXMOQ010000004.1, read as the reverse complement.
TATGCAACCACAGGTAGCTGCTTCGTTTGATAACGGCCGTGCCTTTAAGGTGAATGCTGGTGCTGTTGGGGTAGAAGAAGTGGCGCGTTATGCTTCTAAAGACTTGCTTATGAGTGGTTGGGCAATGGGCGAAGATGAACACTTGGCCAATACATCAGCCATGCTTAAAGTGGGTTATGGAACAGGAAACTTAGTGTTATTTGGGTTTAGCCCACAATTCCGTGGTCAGCCAAGAGGAACTTATAAACTGATTTTCAATTCCATCTATATGGGTGCTGAGAAGAAGTCGGTTAAAATGAATAAAAAATAAGTTAGTAGTTTAGCTTTATGTAAAGCCCTGCCGTTCGTTTTGAATTGGTAGGGCTTTTTTTTGTCTTAACCTCCTAAGCCTTTGAACTAACAATCGCACAAATATGATCTAAAGGTAATTGGATGCAGACAGCTTTTTATCCTGAGTGATACCGCGTTCGCAGAAGCTTTAGCGGATGAGAAGCGAAGGAACTATAATTAAGCTCTAGACCCTTCGCGAACTCAGGGAAAGAAGCATTTCATAGATACTTTGGCGCTCAATAAATAACGTCAATACTAATAAGGAAAGGGCAAAAAAATAACCCCTCGATTATGAGCGGTTTCAGTTCCTGTTTTAAAGACTTAGATTGTCATCATTGTGCTACTGTGCATCCCATTTTATAGCGACTTGGGGTTGTCATTTGTGTACTTAAACAGATTTAGGAATTAAAAGTTTCCTTTTGCCTCTGGTTTATGAAAATAAAAAAGGGTTGAACATCAGCCCAACCCTTCTCTTCTCTTCTCTTCTCTTCTCTTCTCTTCTCTTCTCTTCTCTTCTCTTTAATATTATTAATACGCCTAACCGATTTTCTCGATCAAGTCAGCAGCTCTGTTAGAGTAGCCCGCTTCGTTATCGTACCAGCCTACCACCTTAACAAGTGTTCCTTGTGCAGAAGTAAGTAGCGAATCGAAAATATTTGAGTGCGTGTTTCCAACGATATCGATAGAAACAATTGGATCTTCAGTGTACTCCATAATGCCTTTCATTGGGCCATCAGCAGCAGCTTTCATTGCAGCATTTACTTCCTCTTTAGTCACTTCTCTTTTCAAAACCACAGTAAGGTCTGTTAAAGAACCATCAGGAATTGGCACACGCAATGCGATACCATCTAATTTTCCTTTTAGGTGAGGTAATACCAAACCAACTGCTTTTGCAGCTCCAGTAGAGGTAGGAATGATAGAAACCGCTCCAGCTCTTGCTCTTCTCAAATCAGAGTGAGGTGCATCTTGGATACACTGGTCAGAAGTGTAAGCGTGAACGGTAGAAATGAAACCGTGAACAATTCCGAAACTATCGTCTAAAACTTTGGCCATAGGCGCCAAACAGTTTGTAGTACATGATGCGTTTGAAAGAATAGTCTCTTCGCCCGTCATGGTATCTTCGTTAACACCCAAAACAACAGTTGGAATGTTTCCTTTGGCAGGAGCAGAGATGACTACTTTTCTAGCGCCAGCTTTTAAGTGACCACCAGCACCTTCTTCATCCACAAATCTACCTGTAGACTCAAGAACGACATCGATACCTAGTGCACCCCAAGGAAGGTTTGCAGGTACTCTTTCAGCATAGATTTTGATTTCTTTGCCGTTTACTACAATACCATCTTTTGTAGAAGTTACAGTTCCATCGAATCTTCCGTGAACTGAATCGTACTTTAAAAGGTGGGCTAAAGTTGCGGTGTCAGTTAAGTCATTGATTGCTACAACTTCGATGTTTTCTTTGGCCAACAATGCTTTGAAAGTCAATCTTCCGATCCTTCCGAAGCCGTTGATCGCTACTTTGGTTTTAGACATATCTAGAAAGTTAATTTATGTGATTCTAAAAAGTGGTGCAAAGGTAACTAAGCCTTCTGCTATATCCAATACAATCGAATGAAGTTGCACATAGTTCCCTTAAATTGTTTGAATTTTTTTACAGAAAACATTTTTGGAATTAAAATGGACTTCTATCTTTGCACCACGAAAAAAATGGTCCGTTCGTCTAGGGGTTAGGACACTGGGTTTTCATCTCAGCAACAGGGGTTCGATTCCCCTACGGACTACTTTTAAAGAGCTCAACTTCGGTTGAGCTTTTTTTATGTCATCCTACGGGGCTACGCTGCAGGCTGGCCCAATTCTAAATTCTTCCACCGGAAGAATTCTTAACGAATTGTCCTCCTACGGACTACTTCAAAATGCTCAACTTAGGTTGAGCATTTTTTTTTGCCATCCTACGGGGAAGCCACCCTGCAGGCTGGCCCAATTCTAAATTCTTCCACTGGAAGAATTCTTAACGAATCGTCCTCCTACGGACTACTTCAAAATGCTCAAATCGGTTGAGTTTTTTTTGTTTTAATGACTTTAGCATTTGAAGTATCGGGGAGCCCGCCCTACAAGCTGGCCCAATTCTAAACTCTTCCACAGGAAGAGTTTTTAACGAATTATCCTCCTACGGACTACTTTCAAAAAGCTCAACTTTGGTTGGGCTTTTTTTGTTTCGCCCTTCGGGGGCTAGGCTACAGGCTGGCCCAATTCTAAATTCTTCCACCGGAAGAATTTTTAACGAATTGTCCTCCTACGGACTACTTTCAAAAAGCTCAGCATATTGTTGGGCTTTTTTTGTTTTAATGACTTTAGCATTTGAAGTATCGGGGAGCCTGCCCTGCAAGCTGGCCCAATTCTAAACACTTCCACTGGAAGAGTTTTTAATCTTCGTCTAGGGCAATTTCTTCTAGTACTCGATTCCCCCAACCACCATACCGTCTAACAGACTCAATGTAATTGGTAAGTTCAACATCACTGTAGGCACACCCGTCATAAATTTCCGCTCCTAGTTCAACCAGTTCCCAATCATTTTCAATCAAGTGCCAGCTGAATTTGTGCGATGCATTGGTATTGTAACCTGCATAGCCCTCTCCTAGTTGTCCTAACGGGAATAAGGTACGCTGTTCAAGCGGTAGGCTCAATTGATTGAGGCACTGCTGAATCACCGCAGCATCGGCTGTTGCGGCAACGAAACTGCTGTCCTGCCAGCGGCCATGAGTTTCACTAGGGCAGCTACTAAATCGGAAGTATCGCCATTCAGGTTCTAACTCATTTTTATCACCATCGTCAATACTGCAACCGGTCATCATCAGAGCCGCACAAAAGAAAACCAGTGTTTTTATTTTCATGATGTTTTTGACACAAAGAGGAGGAAAGGGGTTGCAATGGTTTGCTCCCGTTATCCTCCATACTTCAGATTGTAAGTTGCCACAATGACTCAAAACGAAGAAGAGTTCAACATTTGTCGAACTCTTCAGTATTGTTTAAACTGGCCTAGGCCAGTTTGCTTTCTTTCCTTAAGCGTCTGGGGAGTCTTGGAGGCTTTTTCTTTGGGCCTGAGATCAGATCGGCAATAACTTTAGTCCTTGGGAACTGGTCTAGAATAATTTTAAAGAAAACAGTAAGTGGGATGGACATAATCAGGCCTGGAACACCCCATATATATCCCCATAGCATCAACATTACTAAAATAGTAATGATGTTTATGGAGAATGATTTCCCCATAAATACGGGTTCTAATACGCCTCCAAATAATGCTTGAACGGCCGTTATACTGAGTATGAAAAAGAATAGGGTGCTACTGGCATCCATTTCTACAAAGGCAAATAAAGCCAAAAGTATTACTGAAACGAATGAGCCAATCATTTGGACAAAGTTGATCACAAAGGCAAAGAGACCCCAGAAAATAGGGAAACTCACCCCAAAGAATATACAAGCTAAACTAATGCCTATTCCAGTAAAGAGGCTCACCATAAACTTTACTTTAATGAAGGTGATCAGGTCTTTTTCAATTTTCATAAAGGTCTTTACCGAAGCAAATTCTTTTTTCAGAATAGTGCTGCTCAAGAGTTTTTGAAAATTGACGGATTCAGCCAACCAGAGAATGGCAAAGAAGGCTGTCATCAGCGTCATTGAAACAGTATTCTGTACAAAACCAAGAATAGTACCTACATTCTTGAAAGAATTGTCTTTTTCAAGAATGCCCCCCAAAAGATTTTCTCCCTGTAATATTGTTACCCCGAAACGTTCTTCAATCAAAATAATCATTGAAATAATTTTCGATTCTGCCTTTTGGAAAAAATCATTTTCTGAGGAAAGTATTTCTCTGCTCGATAGCTGTACTAATTCAATCCCCACCTTAAATACGCCTGCTATTATTAAGATTATAATTAAGATACTGATGGTTTTGGGTAGATTCTTCTTGTTGAACCATCGCATAAGCGGCAGGAACAGCAAGGCGATAAACATAGAGAAAATGAGCGGAATAAAAATAAATGAAAGCAACTTCAGCAGGTAAAACACCAGCGGAATTACAATGATTAACAACAGCATATTTGTTGTCTTTAAATCTTTTAATGGGCTGTCCTGCATCATTATTTTTTACTCTCCTTATTTTAGGCACTTGAACACTGAACTCTCTTACGCGTTTGCCGCGTAAAAGTACGTAAGGATCATGTTATTTTTCTTTAGAAGACTGAAGAATCTGTGGCTTGATTAAACATTTCTAAAAAGCGCATTCCTTTGTATGAGTTACCCTTTTCATTTAGGCGAGGGCTCCAAACCGCTACACTGAAGTGTTCTGGAAGAATGGCAATAATTCCGCCACCCACGCCACTTTTCCCTGGAATTCCTACTTTGAAGGAAAATTCACCTGCTTCGTCATAGAATCCGCAAAGCTGCATTAAGGTGTTAATCCTTTTAGATTTTTCAGTGCTGATTACTCTTTCTTTCGTGAAGGGATCAACTCCATCGTTAACCAAAAACATAAAAGTTCTGGAAAGCTCAGCGCAGGTCATTTCAATGGCACAAAGATGGAAATAGAAGTCCAAAACCTCATCGCAATTGCCTTTAATATTACCGTAAGCTTTCATTAGGTTGATCAAAGCAGCATTTCTATAGCCATGTTCTTTTTCTGACTGGGCCACTTTTTCGTTAAAGCCGATGGAGTCATTGTCCGCAATTTTTCGGATGTATTCAATAAAGGTTTGTTTCGAATCTTTAAGGTGATCCACTAGGATATCGCAGACTACGAGTGCTCCGGAATTGATCAATGGATTTCTAGGGATGCCTTTATCATACTCCAATTGCACCAAAGAATTAAAGGCTGTTCCAGACGGCTCAACACCAACCCGTTTCCAAAGTTTCTCGCCTTCCAACTCATAGGCCAAAACTAAAGACAGTACTTTGGCGATACTTTGAATAGAGAATTTTTCATCAGAATCTCCATGGCTAAAGTTCTCTTCATTCATTGTGGTCAGGTGCACCCCAAATTTATTGGGGTCTACACAGCCCAATTCTGGAATATAGGAAGCTACTTTACCAGGGTCGTTGATTTCAGAAAGGAAATCGCAGGTGTTTAAAAATGCTTGTTTGTAATCCATCCGGTAATTCTGCTAAGGCTTTGAAGGCTATAAAAATGACGTATTAAACCTAAGGAAATAGAAAAGACAACAAAAGTAAAAGAGGATTGTTTGTTGCAACCCTCCTTCATGTGTTTTTAGTAAATGGCTTTTCGTTGATCTGCCCAAGCAGCATTTTCGATATAGTCATCGTAAGTGCTCAGTTTATCTACAAAACCTTTTGGTCCTAATTCTACAATTCTGTTGGCCACGGTATGGGTAAATTCGTGGTCATGAGAGGTGAATAATACCGTACCAGGGAAATCTTTCAATGCGTTGTTAAAGGCCTGAATCGATTCCAAATCCAAGTGGTTGGTTGGTTCATCAATGATTAACAAGTTGCCTTGCTTTAACATCATGCGAGAAAGCATACAACGTACTTTTTCTCCTCCAGAAAGCACACTACACTTTTTGAAAACTTCTTCGCCTGAGAAAAGCATTTTACCCAAGAAGCCACGAATGTAAACCTCGTCTTTTTCTCCGTCCGAATATTGTCTCAACCAGTCAATCAGGTTGTCACTAGATTCAAAGAACGCTGCATTGTCATTCGGCAAGTAGGAGTGCGTAATGGTTTGTCCAAATTTGCATTCACCTGAATCGGCTTTCATGGCGCCAGTCAATATCTCGAATAGAGCCGTGGTGGCCATACTATCCTTACTTAAAAAGGCAATTTTATCTCCCTTGTTAACAAACAGGTCAAGGTTATTGATCAGTGTTTTGTCATCCGTCTTTTTATTCAAGCCTTTGATCTCCAATATTTGGTCACCAGCTTCTCTCGTTTGGGTGAAAATAATGGCAGGGTAACGTCTGGTAGAAGGCTGAATGTCATCCAAGTTAATTTTATCCAACAATTTCCTTCTACTTGTTGCTTGCTTAGACTTAGAGGCGTTGGCGCTAAATCTAGCAATGAAATCTTGAAGTTCTTTTTTCTTCTCTTCTGCTTTTTTGTTGGCCGAAGACCTTTGTGTCAAAGCCAATTGGCTCGACTGGTACCAGAAAGTGTAGTTACCAGTATATAGTTTCACTTGACTGAAATCAATATCAACGATGTTGGTACAAACCGTATCTAAAAAGTGCCTATCGTGAGATACCACAATTACGGTATTCTTGAATTCAAGCAAGAAATCTTCCAACCACGAAACGGTATGGATATCTAAGTCGTTGGTAGGTTCATCGAGAATTAGGATGTCAGGGTTACCAAATAAGGCCTGGGCTAATAGCACACGTACTTTTTGGCTACCATTTAGATCTTTCATTAACATGTAATGAAGGTCTTCCGTAATGTCCAATCCACTCAGTAGGGAAGCGGCATCTGATTCGGCATTCCATCCATCCATTTCAGCAAATTGACCTTCAAGCTCAGAAGCCTTAATGCCATCTGCCTCAGAGAAATCTGGCTTCATATAGATGGCCTCTTTTTCTTTCATCAGGTTCCATAGTATGGTATGGCCCATCATTACGGTATCCAAAACAGTGTTTTCATCAAAGCCATAGTGGTTCTGACTTAAAACTGCCATTCTTTTACCTGGCTCTAGAATAACTTGACCTGAGTTTGCGTCAACTTCGCCAGAAAGGATTTTCAAGAAGGTAGATTTTCCTGCACCATTGGCCCCAATTACACCATAACAGTTGTTACCCGTAAACTTGATGTTTACTTCATCGAACAATACTCTTTTGCCGTAAGCGAGGGAAATATTTTGGGTTGATATCATAGCTACCGTATTTTAAGGCCGCAAAGGTAAGAGGATCAAATGGGAAAGGGAAGTTAAGAGCCAACTTTATGATTTAGAAGGCTTAACTATTAGAAATATTGAGTTATGTTCGTTTAAAGTTGCTTAGTTTCGCGGGCTTTTATACATGACTAAGTTCTCAGAAGAGCAGTGGATCAACTCGGTTGATCAGCTTGCGCAAAATGATTTTGTAATAATTGATGATTTTCTCGACAAGCAATTGTTTGAGAGCATCCGTACCTATTTTCTTGATCGCCTTGAAGCGGACGGGTTTTCTGACGCGGCCATTGGCGCATTAAATCAAAAACAGCTAGAGAAATCCATTCGTGGAGATAAAATTTATTGGCTGGAACGAAAAGATGATACCGAAATGGAATCGTTTTTCCAGTTAACCGATGAGTTGATTCAACAACTTAACCAGCTTTGTTATCTCAGTCTTTCTGGTTGCGAATTTCATTTGGCACATTATCCAATAGGTGCCTTTTACAAAAAACACATCGATCAGTTTAAGGGAAGAAGTAACCGTCTGATTTCAGTGATTATTTACCTTAATGTGGGCTGGAAACCAGGAGATGGGGGAGAGCTTAAGATTTTTAAAGAGAACAGTGAAGAACTGTTGGTTGAGCCTTTGGCAGGCAGATGCGTCATGTTTAAAAGCGATACTGTGCCCCACGAGGTTATGAAAACTAAAGTGAATCGCTACAGTTTAACGGGCTGGCTTTTATACCAGCCTTCCACTTTAGGTTATCTGTTAGGCTAAGACTATTATTTTAATATTGCCTCAACGACAACTGGTAAATGATCTGAGGGGTACTTTTTATCCTTAGAGTCACTCAGTACTGCATATTTTTTTACTTCTACCTGATAAGGGTTTGTGAAAATGTAGTCGATACGTCTGGTTACTGGCTCGTTAAACTTAAATCCATTGAAGGTGCCTTTTGGTCCAAAAACTAGGTCAGTGCTAAAATGACGTGCATCATTCATTTTTGAGCTTAGTTTTTGTATTGGCTCTGAGTCTGGTTCAAGGTTTAAGTCTCCCATGAGAAAAACAGGTAGGTTTTCCATGTTCAGTTTGTTGATTTCTGCAATAATAAGGTCTACGCTATTGATCCTTGCCGTATCACCAACATGATCAAAATGAGTATTGAAAACCCAGAATTTTTGATTAGTAGTTTTGTCTTGAAAAAGGGCATATGTACAAATTCTTTCGAGAGCCGCATCCCAACCAACACTTGGTTTTTCAGGAGTTTCAGAAAGCCAAAATGTATTTTGATTGATGAGTTCTAGCGTTTCACTTTTATAGAAAATGGCAGTGTATTCTCCCGCTTCCTTTCCATCATCTCTACCAACTCCAATGTGGTTATAGGTCGGTAATGCATCTTCTAAGTAGGTAACCTGGTGCGAGAGTCCTTCTTGAATGCCTAATACATCTGGTTCGATAAAGTTGATTTGGTTTGCCAGCCAGCGCTTGCGTAATTCCCAATGGTTTTCTCCGTCATTTGGGTTGTCATAGCGAATGTTGTAAGTCATTACTTTAATTGGCGTTTGCCCAAAAAGGCCGACTGAGAATAAAACGGAAAATAGGAGAAAGAATAATTTACGCATGGGGCGAAGTTCGGAATTGATTTGGAGATAATAAAACAATATGTCCGATCAGGGTTTCAAATTTTAGGCCAGAAATGGAATGGGCTACTCAACCGGCCAGACCATCAAATTGTACCTCATTTATTCTACAAGTTTAAATTAGGAAAATACATGTTCAATCTGGTAGCTATAAAAAGGAAAAGGTGCCCGTCTGGCACCTTACCTCTCCCAAACACTACTAGGGTTGGGTTACAAAGTAATCCAACGCCTAGCAAAAACTTTAAATCTGAATCATGTAATTGGTCCCAAGTAAAATAAAGAAACCGTACCTCCAGCGTCTGACGATCCCCTTTGGATATTGCAAATTGGTTTTGTTTGTGGGATTGGTATAGCAGGAGCTCCCAAAGGTTTTCTGTCGCAATAGGGAGGAGCCACACTTGCCGTGCATATATCACAAGCATAAGGGTAAACACCTATGTTCCCAATGTTTTTACCGAGGGCATCATTCTTAAATTTTATAACATCTGGATGGTTTGGTCCAGCGTTCCATTTTTCTCCATCTGTCAATAGAAATTTCATATAGGAATTAGCTCCTGATACATTACTAATATCTACAGTTTCCCAACCTTTTGGATTTGAAGTGTATGAGTTTAAAGTGAATTCAGCCAAATTGATTCCCATCGGGAAATCATCTGAAGGACAGCTGAGAGGAGGAGAATTGAATGCTATATTTCCACTTAGCACTTCGCCTTTAGGAGGTGTATAAGCGATAAATTTACCAGGTGTTAACTTGAAATAACCTTGAAGTGGTTGGATTACATTTTTAATGAATGGTATTTTGTTAACATCAGAAATATAATCTTCTCCTTGATCTAAAGTAAGATATACACTCACTTCTTCTGTCCAGTCGTTGATGATTATAAGTTCAGTAGTTCCCATATTGTCTTGTTTGGTCATCAATACGCTTTTGTATAATTATTACTTTATGCGTTTGATCTAATGTTTAAGGCATTTCAAAATTGGACTATAAAAAAGAGGTTTTAATCCGCTGTAAGTAGTAATTTCACGATACCACTTTAGGGGTATGCGCTCTATAGATCAAGCCTGTATTTTTGAAGGGATTTCAACTAAAACCAATAATAATTATGTCATTAACAAGTCAATATCCATTAGGCCCTGGTGGGAGCTATGGTTCAGCCGAATGCCTCTTAGCCACGGGGATGCAGTTTGAAGATGTCAAGGGAGACTCAGGTGTGCCTAAGCTTTTCGCCCCGCATTTGAAAATGGTAAAGAATGAAAGTACAAAGTGTTCTGAGCTGAGCATTATGTTCCATGCGCCTTCGAATTTTGTACTCGATGCTAAATCTGCAATTGTTTGCGATTACATGGGGACAGAGCTTTTTGTTTTTGTAAACTTATCTCAGGTTGGCACAGTAAGTGATTTTTTTCAGTGTTTCAACCTTAATTTGACTTTTACACAGGAGTTTTCAAGGAAATTAATAAAGAGAAATATTTTTGTGATTCCCGTTCATGGTGATCCTGAAGAAGGCGAGATTGGTAAAATTGGCGCTGATGGTAATGAACAAGTAGATTAATTAAATTTAGACCATGGGATCAAAGCTTATATTTCGAACACCATTTTTTACTCTACCATTAGGTCTCGTGGTCTTTTTTATGTCCTTTTCAATAAAGGCATGGCCTTATCAGGACCAATCAAAAATAACCACCCTTCAGGCCCAAGCCGAAGGGATAGGCAAGAACAATATTGATTCTGTTTTGCTCTTACTAAAAAAAGCTGAGGATTTAGCCTCTCCTAAAACACTCGAAAATGTTCAAGCTGAAAGCGAATGGGTAAAGGCAAAAACCTATTATGCTTTAAAAGATTATGGGGAGTCGAAGCGCTATTCTTTGACAGCTATAGAAAAAGCAACCAACACTCAGAATTTTCAGGTGCTTGCGAAGGCCTATAATTTAATGGGAGTCCTAGAAAAATTCAACGGAGACCTTAATTTGGCAGAGGCCCATTACCGGAAAAGCCTAGAGAATAGAAGAATGCTTTCAGATTCTGTAGGGATGTCGAAAACCCTTCAAAACTTAGCGAATATTTTTAGAGACCAAGGGGTTCGCGACAGTGCTTTTATTTACTACCAAAGGAGTATTGATATAAAGCTAGAGCTAAAGGACACCACTTCATTGGGTATCACTATTACCAATCTTGGGGTTTATTATGCTGAAATAGGGCAATATGATAAGGCGATTGAAAAGTACAATGAGGCCAATGTATTTTATGAAAAGACTAATTTTCAAGAAGGAATTGCCAAGAATTTGAATAACATCGGCAGTTGTTATAATAACACGGGTTTTTTTAAACTAGCACTCAATTTTTATTTGAAGAGCTTGACGATGTACAGGTCTTTGGATGACCTTAAGTTAGATGAAGCACATACTATAGAGAATGTTGGGGTATTGTACAAAAGGTTGTCCGATTTACCACTTGCCTTAGAATACTTCGATAAAAGTTTGGCCATCTATGAATCTCTTAATAGTGAAATTAGAAAGGCATCAGTTTATTTACACTTAGCTGATGTTTACCTGCAAGAAAATTCACCCGAACGAGCTTTAGAGTATTTGAAATTGAGTGAAAAAATATATGCCGATAGAGGCAGAAGCCAAGATTTAGCTTTGGTACACCACGGTTATGGTTTTGCATACAAGCAGCTAAAGGATTACGATAAAGCCAAAGCCTATTACAAAGAAAGCATTTTAAGAAAAGAAGAATTAAAGGATTCTGACGATTTGGGCCAAACTTACAACAGTTTAGCCGTAACAAATTACGAAACTAAAGAGTATGCTCAAGCTTTACGGAATTATCAGAAAGCTTATGATATAGCTAAAGAGCTTAAATTGCCTACTCTGATGCGTAAGTCGTTACTGGGGCTTTCAGAAGTTAATCAAGCTTTAGGTCGTTCATCCAAAGCCTATGATTATCGTGTTCAATACGAAGTGGTAAAGGATAGTTTGAATAATGTTGAAAAAGCGAGCCAATTGGCTGAAATCCGAGAAATTTATGAGTCTGAAAAGAAGGATAAACAGATTTCACAATTGGAACTGGAAAATGAAGTGGTTAATTCAAAAAGTGAAGCAAATGCGGCCTTGGCCCAAAAGGAAGCTGCTAATAAGCTAGTATTTATCATATTGGCGATTACACTTTTTGTTTTGGCCTTAATCTTCTACTTCTATTTCAGGCAGCGCCTTGTACTGACAAAACTGAAGGTAAATGAAGAGAAGGAGTCACGAAATAAAGAGGTAAACCAGTTAATGATTCAGCAGCAAACCAAAACCCTAGAGGCTATGGTGGAAGGGCAAGAGCAAGAACGAAAAAGAATAGCGAAGGAATTGCATGATCACTTTGGGAGTTTAATGGCTACCGTAAAGGTGAACTTAACCACAGTAGCAGCCAATAAGGAAGTAACTCCTGAAAGTGAGAAGCAAATGAATACTTTAGCCAAACTTGTGGACCAAGCCTGTGTAGATATTAGAAGTCTTTCACATTCAATGCACGTAGGTATTTCAGAAACGTTTGGTCTAGTGCCGGCCTTAAAAGATTTAGCTAAATCTATTTCTCAATCAGGGAAAATTCATGTGTCGTTTCATTCTTCTAATTGTTCTGAAAAACTGGACTCATCCATTGAGGTGACAGCTTATCGGGTTGTTCAAGAGTTGGTCAGTAATGTCTTAAAACATGCAAAAGCCACTAAGCTCACACTGCAATTAACCTGTTTAGACGACATTATAAATATTATTGTTGAAGACAATGGTCGTGGTTTTGATGCTGATTTCCTTATGAAAAACTCTCAAGGAATGGGGCTTAAAAGCTTACAAGAGAGAATTGCTGAATTGCATGGTGAATTTGAGGTGGATAGTAGGCCTGAAAAAGGGACTACTGTTATTATTGATTTGCCCATATCCATTGAACAAACCCTATTGAAAGTATGATACGCGCCTTACTTGTAGATGATCATCAATTATTTGGTGAAGGAGTTCGCTCCATGTTTAAGCCAAATGATGGAATTGAAATTGTGAAAATCACAACGAATGGCAATAACGTTCCTTCAATACTTTCTGAATTAGAGGTGGATATGATTCTGATGGATATTAGCATGCCTTTGATTGACGGTGTTGGGGTATTAGAGTTAATGAAAAGCAAAGGGTTGGATGTACCTGTTTTGATGCTTACCATGCACCAAGATATGAAGTACATCAGAAAAACTTTAGAAACTGGTGCACAAGGCTATATTCTTAAAGATGCTTCGAAAGCAGAACTGACGGAGGCAATTGTAAAAGTGAGTAGAAGAGAGAACTATTTTCACCCCAAAATCAATAATCAAATTTTCGACTACTTCCGTGGCAATAAAAACCCAAGTGAAGGGGATTTGGTAGATCAAATTTCTGACAGAGAAAAAGAAATTATTGCCTGTATAGGCAAAGGCATGAACAGCAAAGCCATTGCCGAAGCACTTTTCATCAGTGAGCATACTGTTAAAACCCACCGTAGAAACATTATGCACAAACTAGCGGTGAAGAACACGGCAGAGTTAGTTACCTATTCAATGGAGAAGGGGATTATCTAGCATTCGTTCTATTTAGAAACTTTGCTAAACAACCCCCTTCTTGAATAAGGTTTTATTACTGAATTAGGACCTTATTGTTTGGCATCATAAAGTACTTTTCCGCCAACAATTGTCATGGCAACTTTTGTGTTCAGAATTTCGGCCTCAGGAATCGTCATGATATCCTTATCGAAAACAGTAAAGTCCGCTACTTTTCCAACTTCTATACTGCCCTTAAAATCTTCTTCAAACTCACTGAAGGCACCGAAAATAGTGAAAGATTTCAGTGCTTGATCTCGGGTCATTTTTTGCTCTGGCTCAAAACCGCCTTCAGGTAAACCCACTAAAGTTTTTCTAGAAACAGAAGCATAAAAAGAAGGAATTGGGTCAACAGGCTCTACCGGTGCATCGGTTCCGTTCGGAATAATGGCCCCAGACTTCAGCAAGTCTTGCCACACATAGGCGCCTTCTTCAATTCTCGCTTTTCCTAACCTATCAATTGCCCAAGGCCTATCGGAACTCATGTGAATGGCTTGCATGGCAGGGATAACGCCTAATTCACCAAAACGAGGAATGTCAGCACCACTTAAGTGTTGTGCATGCTCAATTCTAAAGCGATGGTCCTGTGCTAAATCAGGGTATTTTTCAAAAGCAGCTTGATAACGATCTAGGATTTCTCGGTTGGCGCGGTCACCAATGGCATGAGAACATACTTGAAAACCATTCTGAAGTCCTTTTTCTGAAACTTCCGTGACCACTTCCATGGGTAGGGTTTCATGCCCTGTGTGTCCTGCTCTATCGCTATAGTCTTCTAAAAGCCAAGCTCCACGAGGTCCTAAGGCGCCATCACAGTTTAACTTGATTGAACGAACGGTAACATAATGATCTGGATCAATCATTGGTCCGCTTTCATACCAGCGTTCTAGTAGTTCTGGCGACCTTCCAGTAAGCATTACGTACATTCTGATCCCTAATTTTCCTTCGGCCTTAAATCTTCCTAATCGATCAATAAAACTCTGCCCCGAACCAGCGTCATGAAAACTGGTAATTCCTTTTTCCAAACATTCCTGAATGGCCATTTCTAAAGCTTGCTCGTCCTTCTCTTCGGTGCTCTGAGGCACTAAACGACCAACTAGGCCAGAGGCGCGCTCGGTAAAAACTCCCGTTGGGTTACCTAAGTCATCTTTTATGATTTCGCCACCTTCTACTTCGCTAGAAAGTTGTTCTATGCTCAATCGGTTTACACCTGCCAATTGCATTGCTTTTTCATTGGCAAAAGTGGCATGGCCGCTCGCGTGTCGAAGGTAAACGGGGTTGTCTGGAGAAACTTCACTTAGCTTATCATGCGTTTGAAAACCCTTAACCATATTGTCAGGGCGCTCAATCCATTTGTCTTGATGCCAACCGCGGCCTGTGATCCATTCACCTGGTTTAGCTTTTTGAACTGCTTCTGCTACTTTCTCTACCAATTCATCGTAGGTTTTTACGTACATCAAATCTAATTCGAGTTTGTTGTAGCCAATGCCCATCAAATGGCCATGAGATTCAATAAACCCTGGTGTCATGGTTTTGCCTTCAAGGTCTATTACTTTCGTTTCTTTGCCTTTCATGGCCTCGATTTCGGCCAAGTTCCCTGTGGCCAAGATCATCCCGTTTTTGACCGCAACTGCTTCTACTTTTGAGTTGCTGATGTCGGAGGTGTAGATATGACCATTGGTATAAATGGTGTCAGGCGTGTCTTTTGAATTACATGAGAGAAGCGTGAGCACAATAAAGAGCCCAAGGCACAGAAGTTTAGAGGTGGTTTTCATAGTTAAGGGTTGATTTTCTGATGAATCTAATCCTTTTGGTCGAAATCTACAACGGCTTTATATGCCACTCAAGAATTCTAGCGTGTCAACGCCATCGGCATAGTCTGAAAGCTCAGGTTGTTGCGCTTTACCTAAAGGAATACTTCCTTCATACCAACCATTGGCCGAAACCACACATTGAATTTTCTCATGATGCTTGGCTAGTGTAAGGTCTAGCTCAGCTTCGCTGTTGTAATACTCATAAAACAGTACAGAAATAGGAGAGACCAATGCTTCACTTTCTCTCATTAAAAAGAAACCAGAGTCAAGGTGAGGTTCACCATTTACCAAATAAATGGACTTATTGTAGTCGTAATTGTTACGGTATTTATGATGGTCGAGCACAGTTTCGTAACCCATTAGCGCATCGATCAACTTTACAAAGTCATAACCCTTTGGGGCATAAATTTTAGAAATGTTTCTACAGCCTAAGCCAAAATACTGGAAGTAATCTTTACCAAAATTGGTGAGTTCTTCTGCCGTTTCATCGCCTTTGATCACGGCAACAGCCGTACGGTTTTGCCTAATGATGTGCGGATGTTTGGCGAAGTAGTGTTTGAAATAGCGTGCACTGTTATCGGAACCAGTAGCGATAATGGCATCTGCTTCATTCATTCGTTCAGCATGAATAATATTGGCTCCGAGTGTTTCTGAAATAGCATTGATTTCAGAAATCATAAACTGCATCAGAACTTTGTCTTGAGAGGACAGCTTTACCATGGCAATATGTCCCGAAATAAGTACAGAAAGCAGGTCATGAAAACCAACCAATGGAATGTTACCCGCCATTACCAAACCTACTTTTTTGGATGCGGTAGGTTCAAGTTTGTAATTGTCGGTCCATGAAGAAAGTGATTCCTCCGTAAGCGCTTCGCCCCAAGCATTAAGAGCCAGTTGAACACTTTCTGGTGTAAACCATGAATTTCCATTGCCTGCTCTGAAACACAGATTATCAATTTCAACCTCAGTTAATGATTTGATCCGTTCTCCTAATTGAGCAAAAGCCTGTATTCTTTCCTTAAGTACCATATTCTGTAAATCTTGGGCAAAAATACACCTTAAGTTTACTTCAAAGTCAAAATAGTGATTAGTTTTGCGGCAAATAAAAACCTTTGGCGATGAAACTTCGTCAGATAGTTTTTGTTTATGAATTGATTACAAACTACAAAGGAGATCAGAAATGGCAATTATTATAACTGACGAATGTATCAATTGTGGGGCCTGTGAACCAGAATGCCCTAATACAGCTATATACGAAGGTGGCCAAGAATGGAATTGGGCCGGTGGTACTGACCTTCGCGAGGTAGAGTTGGAAGATGGCACTGTCTTGGATGCGAGTGATATGCAAGAACCTGTTTCAGACGAATTCTACTATATCGTTCCAGGAAAATGTACGGAGTGTACAGGTTTTCATGAAGAACCACAATGTGCTGCTGTTTGCCCAGTTGATTGCTGTGTGGATGATCCAGATTATAGAGAAACGGATGAAGAGTTATTGGCTAAAAAAGAGTGGTTACACGTTTAAGTCAGTATTCGAAAGAAATATATTAAAAGCCTTCAGTTATGAAGGCTTTTTTTGTGCTTTTAAGGTTTCTTTACTCAGTTTTCCCTAACATATAGTTCTTTATTTTAAACTGTTCTTGAAAGCCCATTTTAAGGTATAACCCTAAGCCCATAGTTGAGGCTTGAAGAGTAATGTATTCGGTTTCCTCTTTGATTGCTGTATTTACTAATTGCTCCATTAATAGATTAGCAAGTCCATTTCGTCTTGATTCTGGAATAATACCTAGACCATGAACGCCAAAAACATTCTTTGTTTGATAGGTTATGGCAGTTCCTACCGACTTGTTCTGATGGTTTATAATGTAAAATCGAATCAAGTCTTTTGTGTTTAACAAGATGTTTGGGTGTATTTGGTAACCAAAGGATTTAGTAAATAACTGACTCCAAAGCGTTGACTCCTGTTTGGTGGAAACTAGATTAAGGCTTATTCCTTTATGCTCCAAGTAAGGTTTGTCAACCTTTAAATGCATTCCTATTTGTTCAAATATTTTGGTGAACCCGTTTTGCTCTAATATTTCGTTCTGAGGTTTTTCAGATACTTCCCAATGTGGAACAATAAGTTTTGGGAGGTTCGATAGGAGCTCCTTTTTAGCAGAGAGCACAGTCTCTTCATCCAAATCTTGATTGAACCATAGTCGATTGGGCCAATCTGAATTTTCAATAACTGAGTAGCTAAACTGTGGGTTTGACTGATGCTGACCTAATCGAGCGCTAGCTGCTAGCCACATAGAGGTCAAGTTTTCGATGTTTAGTCTGGTGAAATTGGGGTTTAGGTTCATTTCCAATTGATTAAAAGTATTCCTGCAATCATGGCGATTATGCCTGAAAGTCGCTTAAAAGTTATGGGTTCAATAGGTAGGTTTAACCAACCGTAATGTCCGGCTATTACAGCAAAAATAAGCTGCCCACACAGACCTAAAGAGATCATGGTTGAAACACCTAATTTGGGAATGGTGTAATAATAAAGGCTTATGCCTATAACGCTAAATAAACCGCCAGTAAACCACAAATAAGGAGGAACTCCCTTTAATTGGTTTATTGGCGGAAGCTTATCGATGCTAAAAATAGCTATAGCCACAGCAAAAATAAAGCTGCTGAAAAAGGCTATAACAGAAGCCAATAACGGGTTTTTAAGTAATACCCCTAAGTGTGCATTTAATCCTCCTTGAAGAGCCAAAAATATACCACCCAGAAATGCTAATGCTGATAGTGTGAATTGATTCATGATGCAAAGTTGGCTGGAGCAAACCTCTTTCACAATTACATATGTTGATTTGGCTACTTTTTTAATTCTTTTCTTATTCTGCTTAACTGGGTTGGAGTAATGCCTAAATGTGAGGCGATATGGTGTTGAGGAATTCTTTTATCTAGATGGGGGTGCTTTTGTAGAAGTTTTAAGTATCGTTCCGTTCCGTTTTCCATGACCAAAGAAATTTCGTTTTTCTCTTTTTCAATGATCCAGTTCTTTTCAATGTAAGCAATATAAAAATCCTTCAAATCTGCATTTTCATTTATCAGCCTTCTGTATTCTTTGAAATCAATGTTGATGACAATGGATTGTTCTAAAGCTTCTATGGAAAAATAAGAAGGTGAGTTGGTAATAAGAGAAACCTTGGAGGCGGGAAAATCACCTTCAAGGAATATGTTTTTGTTATAGATGTTTCCCTGATCATCCGTAAAATATGTACGAAAGGCGCCCCTACAGATAAAGTGAATGTATTTAGCTGTTTGCCCCTCGTTTAATAATGTCTGCCCTTTTTCAACGGATTGGAAATGTATGATAGAGAGAATGAGTTGCCAAGATTCCTTAGTGATCGTAGCATAAGAATCAAATGCTGATTTGAGTTCAGCAGTATGTCTTGCTTCTTCAATTTCCATTTGCACGAATGAATTGTAGCTGTTAAGCCATTTTCCTTCTTTTGATTAGGTATGAATTCAAAACCTGATCAAAACCTAAGTTGATGTCGGCTTCAATCAGGTCGATTTTGAGTTTTGCACACTTCAAATAGAGCTCCTTATAATAGCTGTCCATTTGGATTTTGAAGTCTTTTTTTATGGCGGCAGGGTTTAGCTTTATTCGTTCCTTAGTTTCGGAATCTATAAACTCGTAAGGACGATCTTCAAAATCAAAATCGAATTCTGTTTTATGGTCAGTAACATGAAAGAGCAGTACCTCGTGTTTCTTATGCTTTAAATGCTGAAGGGCAGCTAATATTTCCGCCTCGTTATTCTCATTGTCAAACATGTCGCTGAAAATGACAATCAGCGATCTTCTGTGCACTTTTTCTGCGAGTTGGTGAAGGATGGTGGCTACGTTGGTTCGCTTTTCTGTTTTCTGTTTTTCAAGCAAACTATTAAACTGAATGAAGAGCTTATGAATATGTGAAGCAGACGATTTTACAGGCGTTTCTAGTTCAAGCTTATCACTAAAAGTGTGCAGTCCAACAGCATCACGTTGTTTATGAAGCAAGTAAGTAAGAGCCGCTCCGGCCATTACGCTAAATCGCATCTTGCCAAAATTATGCTCTGGATAATACATGGAAGAAGACTGATCGATGACGATTTGGCATCTTAAATTGGTTTCCTCTTCATACCGCTTTGTATATAAACGGCCAGTTTTCGCGAAAATCTTCCAATCCACATGGCGAGTACTTTCCCCTGTATTATAGAGTCTATGCTCTGCAAATTCTACAGAAAAGCCATGGTAAGGCGACTTATGGAGTCCCGTAATAAAGCCCTCAACCATCTGTTTGGCAAGGAGTTCAATGTTGGAAAATTGTTTAACGTTGTCCAGAGAAAACTTCATAAGCAAAAATGAATATGGATCTAAAATATGCCTTTATACGAATATATGCGTCAAATAGGGTACTGTTTTCTGTATATTAAGTTTACGGAATTATACATTCGGCTATTGCAATAGTAATTATTATTGGCTTATATTGGATAAGTTTTTAGAGTTATATCTACTTGGTAATATACCAAACTAAACGTTGAATAGTGGAAGAGAACAAGGATAGTGACAAGAATGAGATTTTTTCAAAGAGGGTAAGGGCAGGCAAAAGGACCTATTTTTTTGATGTAAAAGCTACACGCTCAAATGACTACTACCTTACTATTACAGAAAGTAAAAGGAAGTATAAGGACGATGGATTCACTTATGAAAAGCATAAAATTTTTCTGTATAAAGAAGACTTTAATAAATTCATGGAGGCATTTGGTTCGGCAGTGAACCACGTAAAAACAGAACTAATGCCAGAGTTTGACTTCGATCAGTTTGATAATAATGAAGACGAAGTTTTAGCGGAGTCTTCAGCCGAAGAATCTGATTTGAAATGGGACTAAGTAGTTTTAAATAAGAAAGTTTTAGAGTTCTTGATTCCTCAGGAACTCTTTTTTTTGATATGAAAAGAACAGCCATATATATCACCCTGATAATTGCAGCTCTACTTCTGTTCATATATTATTTTAGCAATATTTTTACGTATCTGGTATTGTCATTGGTTTTGGCTTCCATCTTACGCCCCTTGGTTGAGAAGATTAGTGGAGCTCGTTTTTTTAAATTGAAAGTACCAAGGTGGTTGGCTATTCTTGTGGCTTTTGCAACGATGATTGTGGTGCTTACACTCTTTGTTATTCTATTTATTCCCTTGATTGATGACCAAATATCCTTACTCTCAACAATGGACATCAATTCGGTTACCGAGAGTATACTTGAGCCTATTAGATCCCTAGAAGAGTTTTTGCTTGAAAAGAGGCTGTCGAATGAGCCACCAGGTTTCTTGGTAGAGGGTCTGCGCGACACCATAACAGAAGCGATTAGTAAAATTCAAGTCCAGAGTATACTCAATATTATTTTGTCCTTTTTGAGTAGTTTTTTTGTGGGCTTGTTGGCCTTGAGCTTTATCACCTTCCTTTTGCTCTATGAAAAGGGACTTTTAAGAAATAGTATTATTGTTGCGATTCCCAATAAGTACTTTGAGGTATCGATTGCCGCACTTGATAAAATAGAAAAACTGCTTTCGAATTACCTTCTGGGATTGTCCTTTCAGGTATTGGTTATTTTTACAATGGCATCTGTTGGACTTACCATTATGGGGATTAAGTATTCTTTGACCATAGCCCTCTTTGCCGCTTTGGCCAACCTGATTCCTTATGCTGGTCCATTATTGGGCTCGGTATTTGGTATTATTGTAGGGCTTTCTACTTCCTCCGATTTAGTGACCTCCAATGATTATATATTCCTTATTGTGAAAGTAGTTTCCGTTTTTTCGGTGATTCAACTCACCGATAATATTCTACTTCAACCATTGATTTTCTCCAAATCTGTTAAAGTACATCCGTTAGAAATATTTGTTATTATCTTTGCGGGCGCTTCTATAGCGGGCATCCCCGGAATGATCGCTGCTATTCCTGCATATACTATTATCAGGGTGTCGGTAGTTGAACTTAGAAGGGGATATAAACAGTATAGTATTTTCAGATCATAGCAAATTACCATGGGACTTCAGTGTGGGATTGTAGGATTGCCAAATGTGGGCAAATCCACCCTTTTTAATGCATTATCCAGCGCCAAAGCAGAGGCCGCAAACTTTCCTTTTTGTACTATTGAACCCAACGTAGGAGTGGTCACTGTACCAGATCCTAGGTTGAAGACCTTGGAGAAATTAGTAAATCCTCAACGTGTATTGCCTACGGTAATCGAATTTGTAGATATTGCTGGTTTGGTGAAAGGGGCTTCTAAAGGAGAAGGTTTAGGGAATAAATTCTTGGCCAATATTAGAGAAGTAGATGCCATTCTTCATGTGGTACGCTGTTTCGAAGATGATAACGTAGTGCATGTAGCCGGTTCAGTAGACCCTATGTTCGACAAAGAAGTAATTGATACTGAATTGCAATTGAAAGACCTTGAATCGATTGAGAAGAAAATACTTAAGTATTCTAAAGTGGCCAAATCAGGTGATGCTGTGGCCAAAAGAGAACTTGTAATTTTAGAGAAATTTAAAGTGGCGCTAGATTCTGGTAAGAATGCTAGGGCCGTAGAAGCTACCAAAGAAGATTTAGCAGCAGTAAGTGATTTAAAACTGCTTACCATTAAGCCAGTAATCTATGTGGCCAATGTTGAAGAGGAGTCTGTGAACTCAGGTAATAGGTTTGTTGATGCACTTCGTGAAGGAGTGAAGGAAGAAAATGCAGAAGTAATTATTGTTTCTGCGGCCATTGAAGCGCAAATCGCTGAGTTGGAAGAAGAAGATGAGAAACAAATGTTTCTTGAAGAATACGGCTTGACTGAATCTGGTTTAAGCCAATTGATACGCGCTTCATATTCTATTTTAGACTTGATTACTTATTTTACTGCTGGTGTAAAAGAGGTGAGGGCTTGGACAATTAAAAGAGGCTGGACTGCTCCACAGGCAGCAGGCGTAATTCATACTGATTTCGAAAAGGGGTTTATTAAAGCTGAAGTAATCAAAATAGCTGATTATGAGAACTATAAAACCGAAGTAGCTGTAAAAGAAGCCGGTAAAATGGCCATTGAGGGCAAGGAATACATTGTAAAAGATGGCGATGTAATGCACTTTAGGTTTAATGTCTAACCCTAAGTATAAAACAATTCAATAAAATTTTTCCTTGTCATTGAACAAACTGTGATAACATTCAGTTAACGCTATACCAAATTGATTTATAGACGTATAGATTATTGGGTGTTTTTTTAATCAAAGTTGAGTTGTCGTGAGAGTAAGGATCATTTTTAAACTTAAGAACAGAGGGGCAGTTCTTCCATTTCATCATCAGTACATATTAGCTCAGTTTATCAAGGGCGTGATTGTCAATGGTGGAAAGAAAGAATTTATGGATTACCCATATTATAGTTTTTCTGGATTAAAAGGGCAGACTAAAGTAAGCAGAACAGGTTTGCATTATTATTCAAACTTGGTCACACTTGTTCTGTCTTCTCCGAAGAAGGAATTTATAGATTATGTACTCACAGAAATCTTTAAGTTTGATCAATTTGAATTGGGCAATCTTGAGTTAATCCCTCAAAATACTGAATTAGAGAAACTCCCTGAATTTACTTCAGAGATGAAGTATATTTGTATATCGCCAATAATTCCGGTTACAGCAACCTATAATGGGCCTGAAGGAAAGCGTTTTATTGAGCCTGAAAATGATGAGTTCTCTGATTTTCTTTTTGATTCCACAGTTCAACGAATGGAAGAATCAGGTCAATATGATTTTGATAGAATTGAGGGGTTTAACAAATTCCAAGCAGTACCAGATAAAGCTTATTTAGATAAACTTAGAGAACGAGATAAGAAGTTTGCTAGAATTTACTCTTTGTTCGACATGGATGTGAAGTATGAAGTGAGAGGCTATACCTTGCCTTTTAAATTATATGCGGCAAAAGAAGTTCAGGAGTTTATCTTCAATTGCGGTATAGGCAACTATACTTATAAGGGGTTTGGAATGGTAGATTTGGCCAATGCAAATCCGATAGATAGATCCACTGAATATACATTCTCAAAGAAGAATATTTCTCCTGATCAAGATTAGCGTCTTCGGTTGTAGTCAATTCTAGAATATCCAACTAGAATATCTCCGCGTCCACCAATGGGTCTGAAATAGACAAAAATCTCATAGAGGTTTTCAGTCTCAAAGAAGTTTTGCTCAAATTCATTTGGCGCAGTTGGGTCTGCACTCCAATACGAATAATCATACCAGCCTTGTTTTAATAAAATGTGGGTTTCGTAAACCTCTTTCTGAGCATTCCATTTCAATTTAGACTGTGCGTCTCTTTTCCAGTTGTTGAATGCACCAAGTAAGTAAATGTCTATAAGTCGTTTTTCTGTTTTTAAGCTGAAAGTAGTAGATACATATTCTGAAGTAATAGCAAACGCTCCACCACCTTCTAGGTCACGGATATAATATTGCCCATTGAGATCGAGATTTTGAAAATAACCATCATTTCTCATTTGGTCCAAGCCAAGTTGGGCAAAGGGTTTATTGTCAGCAAAACCAGCATCTATCACATTTCGGCCATTGAAGTTTACAGTACTTAGATCAAAGTACCTGAATTCATTTCCTCCCAAAAAGTCATTTTCACTACCCATATTTTGGTAACGGATTACTTTACTATTTTCATCGATAAAAGTGGGGTTGAGCATCAATTGCATATCTGGCCTTTGGTTTTGCCTCACTACCACCTTAAAATCTCGCCTTGGATCAATGCTGTTGAGATTGCCATAACTCATGGTCACTTCAATGCGCTGATGTGTTAACCTATCACCCACAGCGCTTGAACGAGATATATTTCCGCCCACGCCCACTTCATTTTGATAGACGCTAAATCGTTTTGTAAGAATGATATCTTCTTTATTTCTGTCTCGGTAAACTACGGCTATGTAATTACCAGTAGATTGGAATTCTGGTAATCGATATTTGTAATGGACATAATTGGTTTTTGATTCACTACTGAACTCAAAATCTTCAATTTCAAACTCATTGAAGCTGTTCAAATACATGTTTGCTCTTAAATCGGAAGGCGTCCAATCGGCATTGCAATGAATGAATTGCACGAAATAATAGTCGGCATCATCTCTTAGGTCATCAAATTCGAGTAACAGGTTCGAAGTTTGATCCAGTTCTGCAATGGCAGGAGCAAGACTATTTTGGATAGAATTCCCTTCTGGGTACATCCGAACAGTCATAATCGTACTTTCATAAACAGTATCCTCGAATTTCAACTCCTTCTTTTTCTGAAAACCCATTAAGGGTGGCAAGAAGAAAATAGATAATGCGAAAACTGAGATTGACTTTAATTTCAAAATGGTGCTTTTAGTGCAAATTAACATATCATTTGCTTCGAACATAAATTATTAAACAAGCTGACATTTTATACCTGTTTGGTGCGAAGATTGTGCCACACTCATTTTTTGAACTTTAGATAAGTAACGTTTGCAACCATAACTTTGTGTGCGGTGTCTAACAAAACAGGAAGGAAGAAACCGGTAGTTCTCCATTAATGAACCTAGACGAAAAGCTAATTGAGCGATGTATAAAGGATGACCAGAAGGCTCAGCGGGAGCTTTATGGTCGCTATGCCCAAAAGTTAATGCCAATGGCAATGCGGTATGCTAAATCTCAAGAGGATGCGGAAGATATTTTACAAGATGCTTTCATTAAGATTTTCAATAGTCTGGATTCTTTTAGAAGAGAAGCTCAATTTCTCACTTGGCTAAAGCGAATTGTGATCAATACCGCCATAAATCACAACAGAAAGAAAATGTATCAGCAACCGATGCTGGACATAGAAAAAGTGGCGCACATGCATATTGAATCCAATTTAACGCTTTCTAATATGCATTTCACGGAAATTTTGGCACTCATGCAGAAATTGCCTGTTGGGTCTAGGACTATCTTCAACCTCTTCGCAATTGAGGGGTATGGCCATAAAGAAATTGCAGAAATGTTAGAAATAAGTGAGGGCACATCTAAGTCACAATACTCAAGGGCACGAGCACTCTTAAGGTCGATGGTTGATGAAGCCAATAAAGTTGTTCAAACTAATTATTTATCAGATGAGCGATTTTGAGAATGGGTTAAAGGAAATGTTTGAAGGGGCTGAATTTAAGCCTTCAGATCGCGTTTGGGCTGGTGTTGAAGCTGGTTTAAAGGCCAAAAAGAAGAAAGGTGTGTTTTTCTATTGGCAGACCTATGGAATTGCCGCTGGCATTGCTTTAGTGTTGAGCTTTGGATTTCTGTTTTCCGACCGTTTTAATCAAAATCAGCAGAAAGTAACTACAGAAAGTAAAGCGGAAGTTGAAAATAAGGCAACCGACAATAATGCTGATAACGGGAAGGAAACAGACGCAGATGGCATTTTAGCACCCGGAGATAAAGCACCTACTAACGAAATAAAAGACCAGTTGGATAATGAAGTGAGTTCCAAACTTCAAGCTTCAAATTCAAGCCATAATACCAAAGCGAATTCCATTCCAACGTTACCCTCAAAGAAGGAAAGTGCAGATGTAATAATAGTTGAGCCTTCTTTATTTAGTAGAAACGATAAACTTTATAATCATGCTAAACTGAGAGCCCCACAGCGAAGTATTAATATTCTGAAAGGCATGTGGGACATGAAGCATATGGTAGCTTCAATGAACTTGAAAGATTATAATACGGAAGAATTTACCATAAACGAGCCTCGGGCTTTGGCTTTAAACGGTGGTTTAAGTGGAGGGAGTTTCAATCCAAGTCCTTCAGGTAATTCTCTGGACATGTTGTCAAGGCAAGATAGTCCTAACAATAGCGGTGCTGCGTTGTCTTCGGTAAGTAATGGAAGTGATAAGCAATTGGGCTCTTTGGGTTTTGGTGCTGGTTTGGCCTTTGAGCTAAGTGATCGTTGGGGTATGAATCTTGGACTTAGGTATTCTGAATACCGGTTTGCCAATCAATCAAATGCTTACTCTGTTGAGAATGGAGTTTCTTACCCGATCTATCTTCCAGCAGGGTATTCTGGAGAAGTGTATTTCACCCCTAATTATGACATTATAAATACAATTAAGAGTATCTCTATCCCAATTCAAGCCTCATTTAAAGTGTTGGATTTAGGAAGATTTGATGTGCAAATGAGGGCAGGGCTTAGTGCAGATTATTTCATTAGCTATAATGTTAAAGGTGATTTGAAATCACTTGAAGTACGAAGAGTGGCCTTTTCACGAGATGGTTTATTTGACCGTTTCAATGTCGCAGGTTTAAGTGCTTTGGCATTGAATTATAAGTTGAGTGAAGAATGGGGGATTTCGGCCGAAGGCTATTACAGAAAGTTCTTAAAGCCATCTAATCAGGAGGTTTCATCTCAATCCGGTCCATCCGTATTGGGTGTTGGTTTCAGTTTGAATTACTACCTAGACAGAAAAGAGGATTAATATGGAAAAGTTAATTATAGTGTTGAGCTTTGTTTTAGGCTTGAATGCCCTGATGAGTTGTTCTGAAATGGATGAATTTGGCTTAGATAAAAAAACAACCTTGGAAGAAGCCATGGGCATGTTAGAAGAAATCCAGAATGACATTCATGGTATAGTGTCGGATAAATCTTGCGAGGGATCAGGAGACTGCAAAGTATTGGCTTATGGAAAGAAAGCATGTGGCGGGCCTTCGTCCTATGTAATTTATGGCAGTAAAATTGATAAAGCTCTTTTAGAGAAAAGGTGTAATGATTATACCTTACTACAAGATGAAGTCAATAGTAGATTTGGACTGATGAGCGATTGTAGTATACTTAATGTTCCAGAAATAGCTTGTGTAGATGGCAAGTGTGTCGAAATACAGGGCAATTAAATTGATAGAGAATGTTGATCAATAGAAGAATTTTAGCGGCTTTTCTTATCCTGATTTCATCAGTAGTTTTTTCTTGCGAAGAAGAGTTTGAGGTTTTCGAAGGAGGTACTTTTTCTCTCAGATTAAATCAGCCTAAAACATTGATTGATGGTTCTGTGCTGGAGTTAACAGGAATTGAAGATTCACGCTGCCCGGAAAACGTGAATTGTGTTTGGGAAGGCAGGTCGGCCGTGAAAGTCAGATGGACAAGACAAGAGACTTATGATATAGACCTGAATGATGTTGAATACGTCAACGCGCAAATTGAATCATATTTGGTCACTTTACTTGAAGTAAATCCATACCCAACCACTGAAGCTAATGATGATAAAGTGGTGAAGATTAAAATTGAGGTGAATTAACTCACCTCAATCGCATCAATCATTTCGGCAACTTTTTCCCAGCTGATTTGGGCCGTCTCTAGTTTTTTTGTCAACTGATCGTATTCTGACTGCTTTTCTTGAAGCTTATTAAAGTCTCCGAAGATCTCAGGTTTGGCCATTTCGGCTTCTAATTTTCCTTTTTTTAACTCTAGCTTTTCAATATCACTTTCAACATTATCTAACTGTGACTGCAACTTTTTCAACTCCTGTTGATTAGGATCTTTGGGTGGCTTTTGTTGCTGAACTGGCTTTTCTTTTTGAACTTTTACTTCGACAGTTTTAGGTTTTTGTTCTGCTTCTTTTTTCTGCTGCCAATACACATATTCATCGTAGCTGCCTGGATATTCTTTGATTTGATGGTCCTCGATGTACCAAATCTTATTCGCAATCTGAGAAATAAAGTGTCTATCGTGAGATACAATTAAGAAAGTACCTTCATATTGTTGTAATGCCTGAATAAGGATATTCACTGAAAGAAAATCTAAGTGGTTGGTAGGCTCATCCATCATTAGGAAGTTGGCTTCAGAAATTAAGGTTTTAGCCAATGCTACTCTTGATTTTTCACCTCCAGAAAGCACTTTAATTTTCTTAAAGACATCTTCATTTGAAAACAAGAAACAACCAAGAATTGCTCTTAACTCCATTTCCGATTTATCACTTCCTGCCTGTGCCAGTTCCTGAAGAATCTCATTATTTACATTCAAGGCTTCTAGCTGGTGCTGAGCATAGAAAGTAGTCAGTACATTAAAGCCTTCTCTTCTCTCGCCTGATACTTTTTCAGTTCCAGCGATTACGCGGAGCAAAGTAGATTTCCCTTTTCCGTTAGCACCAATCAATGCAATTTTATCCCCACGTTCAATTTTGGCGGTGGTATTCTTCAGAATGGTTAAGTCACCATAAGCCTTCGAAATATTGTCTAACTCAATGATGGACCGACCAGATTTCTGTTTGAAACCAAACTTAAAATTCATCACCATCGAATCATCAACAATGTCTTCGATCTTATCCATTCGCTCCAGAGACTTTACCCTAGATTGAACTTGACGGGCTTTTGTGGCTTTCGATCGAAAACGCTCAATAAATTGCTCCGTTTGCTTGATCTGTTGTTGCTGGTTCTCAAATGCGTTCTTCTGAATTTCTTCACGCATTAGCTTTTCCTTGGTGTAGAAAGAATAGTTACCACTATACTGCGTAAGTCTTTGGTTAGAAACTTCAACAATTGAAGTAGCTACATTGTCAATAAAAGAACGGTCGTGAGAAACTACAATTACCGCTCCTTCATAAGTCTTTAAATAGTTTTCTATCCACTGAATGGATGGTAAATCCAAGTGGTTAGTGGGTTCATCAAGCATCAATAATGAAGGCTTCTCTAAGAGGAGTTTGGCCAACATTACCCTCATTCTCCAACCTCCAGAAAACTCCTTCAATGGACGAGTTAGGTCTTCGGTCCTGAAACCGATACCTTCTAGGATTGACTCGGCATCGGATTGCATGGAATAACCTCCGAGTGTTTCGAATTGATCTTGTGCTTTGGCCAAATCATCTACCAACTGATCATGGTAGTTGGTTTCCATTTCTTTTAGAATTCGCTCAATGGTTGCTTGTAATTCATTGGCCTTACCAAATGCTTGCATGGCCACGTCTAAAATACTTTCTTCAGATTGATAGGAAAGGAGATCCTGATTCAAGAAACCAATGCTGCAATCTTTACTCTTACTAACATCGCCAGACGTAGGAGGGAACTCCCCATCTATTATTCTTAGAAGGGTAGACTTCCCTTTTCCGTTAAGGCCGATTAAGCCGATTTTATCCTTTGGCTTAATATGAAGTGAGGCGTTTTCGTAAAGGGCTCGCCCCCCAATGAGGTACGATAAGTTGTTGATTGCAATCATGCCGCAAAATTAGTGTTTGTAAGGCCAATTCAAACGTTTATAAAAGTATTATTGGTAGATATCCATTTGTCAAATCTTTTTTAACTCTTAGCAGTTAATATTCTACCTTTCGAGACTAAATGAATTGGTTATGATGAAACGTATTTCAATGATATTTTCAGTAGGCTTATTGGTCCTACTGACCTGCAGCCTGAATGTATCAGCACAAAACAAAGTTGACTTATCAAAAATAATACTTCCGGATGGATTCAAAATTTCTATTTATGCCGAAGGTGTTACAGATGCACGCTCATTAAGTAGTACCCCTGATGGAAAAACAGTGTTTGTAGGCAATAGAAGAAGAAGGAATGTCTATGCACTTACCGATACTGACGGTGATATGGTGGCGGATAGGACAGATACAATCGCAACAGGGATGAAAACCCCAAATGGAGTAGCTTATCACAATGGTGATTTATATGTGGCAGAGGTAAGTAGAATTCTCAGGTATCCTGACATCATGAATAACTTGAAAAACCCAAAATCAGAAGTGATTTTTGAGGACTATCCAACAGATGCACATCATGGTTGGAAGTTTATTGCCTTTGGCCCTGATGGGAAGTTATACGTACCCGTGGGAGCTCCGTGCAATGTTTGTGAGCCTGAAAAAGAGATTTATGCCTCAATTACCAGAATGGACCCTGATGGTTCGAACATGGAGATATATGCTACAGGAGTGAGAAACAGTGTAGGTTTTACCTGGGATCCAAGAACTGAAAAAATGTGGTTTACCGATAACGGAAGAGATATGTTAGGTGACGATATCCCGGCTTGTGAACTTAATTATGCTCCTGAAATAGGGATGAATTTCGGATTTCCTTATTGGCATCAAGGAGATATTCCTGATCCGGATTTCGGAGATAAATTTCCAAGAACAAACTTTACGGAACCAAAATATAAGTTTGAACCACACTCTGCTCCATTAGGTCTAAGGTTTTATCAAGGCGATATGTTTCCCGCGAAGTATAAAAACAATATTATTGTTGCACAACATGGTTCTTGGAATCGAACACAAGATGCTGGACATATTGGTTACCAGTTGCGCTTTGTTCAAGTAGAAGGGGACAAGGTGATAAGCAGTGAGATTTTTGCTTCTGGTTGGTTAGATAAAGAAACTAATAAGGGTTGGGGTAAACCTGTCGATATTCTGGAAATGCCTGACGGCTCTATTCTCGTTTCTGATGATATAGCGGGAGTAATTTACCGTATTTCATATGAGAAATAACTTGAGTAAACCCAAGCATAAATAAAGCACTATTGAAATTTCTGAAAGTAGATAAAGTATCAAAGACCTATTCAGGTAATGAAAAGCCAGCCGTTTCGAGTCTGGCTTTTTCAATGAAAAAGGGCGAGATCGTTTCTTTTGTTGGCGCTAGCGGTTCAGGGAAATCGACTCTACTAAAAATGATAGGGGGCTTGATTTCTCCAGAGAAAGGGTGGATTCATTTTCAAGGCAAAGCACTAGAAAAGCCCGATGACAAGCTTATTCCAGGAGAAGAGGGAATAAAAATGGTGTTTCAGGATTTGCGTTTAATGCTAAATCATACAGTTGAGGAAAATATTAAATACCCACTTCTGTTTTTTGATAAGGGCTATCAGAATGAAAGAGTAGAAGAACTCTTAGAGGTTTGTCATCTTCAAGAGTTTAGAAAAAGATTACCAAGAGAATTGTCTGGTGGGCAACAGCAGCGCTTGGCTTTGGCCAAAACGCTGGCTGAAGAACCTGCGCTTCTTTTAATGGATGAGCCTTTCAGTAATCTGGATCCAATTGTTAAAAGCAAATTGATTGTTGATGTAAGCGAGATCATTCGGAATCAGCAACTGAGTTTGATTATGGTGACGCATGACACTCAAGATGCATTAATGCTTTCGGATAAAATCGGTTTTATGTCCGAAGGGAAATTGATACAGTATGATTCCCCATTAAATATTTATAATAAGCCAAATAGTGTTGATATAGCAGCCTTTTTTGGTACAATAAATATTTTCAACAATCAAGAGTTTCAGCATTTTTTTGGTGAGAACTTAGAGATCGCAGAGGATCAGAGAATCGTTATCCGAGCAGAAAGTTTTAGGCCTTCGTTTGAATCGGGCATGTTAAAGTTAGAAGGCATAGTGCAAGGCTCTTTTTTTAAAGGGGCAAAGTATTTGATTCGGTTGAAAGTGGGTAATCGATTAATGATTATGTATGCTGATCAAATACTTAAAAATGGAGTTTGTCATAAATTTTATGTTGATCGTCACAGTTTGATGGTGATTTAGAGACTTGTATTTTTTTTTAGTTATAAAATTTTCTTCATACCTTCGGCACCTTGGTTTTAACAGCCATTGCCTCAATCCAGCCATTATTTTTCCCACATACTGTTGCTTTTTTAGCACGCAATTAACCGTACACTTTATCTTATGAAGAGGCGCATTATTTTCACATTCCTATTTTTAAGTTTGACTATTGTGAGTCAAGCTCAAAACCTCAATAAGGTCTACACAGCTATGGAAGTGGGTGATTGGGAAGTAGCATTAGAAATGCTAGAGCCAATCATTGAGAAGTATGATAAGAATAGTGAAACAAAGTTTTTGGCTGCAATATGTCATACCGAACGATATAGATTAGCTCAGGCAATTGAGCTATTCAAAGGATCCATTGATTTTGCACAGGACTCTCCTTATTTTTGGGTGAAGTTTGCCAAGGCTTATTTGTTGAATGGACAAATAGTTGAAGCTGAGCAGACAATTCGAAGCGTAAGAATGCAAGATTTGGAAGATTTTCTAAGACCGGACTATCTGTTGGTCAGCAGTCAGATTCAAAACGCAAAGAAATACCTATCTAATCCTAAGGGTATAATTATCAAGAATCTTGGGCCAAATATCAATACTGATGGTAATGAATATAGTCAGGTGGTGACCGCTGATCAAAGAGGTATTTATTTTACCGCAAGACGGAAAGGAACTGCTAAGGTGGCTGATGATGGAGAAGCATATGAGCAGGTCCTTACTGCTGAGATGAATGATAATGATGAATGGAGAAAGGATAACCCCTTGGCAGGTTTTGCAAGCGCTACAGCCAATGAAGCACCAATACAGCTTTTTAATAACGATAGTACCTTGATCTCATTTTATGACGAAGATTTATTCATTTCACAAAAGAAAAAGGATGGTACTTGGGGCAAAAGAGTTGCTTTGCCTATCAATTCAAAACGATGGGATTCACATGCATTCATTTTTAATAATGGGAATTCAATGATATATGCTTCGGATATCAATCATGAGATTGAGAACCTTGACTTGTATATTATGCATAAAGATGAAAAGGGAAAGTGGGGCAAGCCTGCACCAATCACAGAATTGAACTCTCCTTTGAATGATGATGCTCCATTTGTAGCAGGGGATGGTACATTCTATTTCTCGTCAAGAGGGCATGACTCAATGGGAGGATACGATATTTTCTCCACTAAATACGATAGTGCTGCTGGTAAATTTGAAGCTCCTGTCAATATGGGCGCGCCTATAAACTTGCCTAATGATGATACTTTTTTTACAATGTATGGTGGTTTTGCCTACCTATCTTCTAGTAGGCCAGAAGGCTACGGTCAAGTAGATGTTTATCGTATTATCATGTTTAACCAAGCTCAAATCCAAGGTAAATTCTTGGACTGTGATGGAATAACGCCAATAGCAAATGCTCTTGTATCCGTAGAGGGTACAGATGGCGAAGTTACTGTGACCACCAATGAGTATGGAGTCTATAAAATGCTCATGCCAGTTGAGCAATCTTTTACTTTAAAGGCAGTCCTGAATGGTGAAGTGGTTTATGAAAAAAAGCATACGATTCGTGTGCTTTTTAGAGATCAATTTGATGTGGAACAAAACTTTTATGTAGGCTGTGATAAGAATGATGAAACCATTTACGTGAAAATGATCAATGGTTTCGACTTGGATCCTATTAATCCACCAGTAGCCCCTCCTTCAATCGAAGGGATCCAGCCAGTTAAGGAGTCAAAAGAGATGATTGCCCCAGTATTAGCAGAAAATAATGTTAAGCTTCCAAATGTGTTCTTCGATTTTGATAAATACAATATCAAACCAGAGTTCTTTAAACGTTTGAATGAGGCTGCCGCGCTATTGGTGGAGAACAGGGATTTAAGAGTGATGGTTGCTGGTCATACTGATGAATATGGTACAAACCCTTACAATACAGCCCTTGGTGTTAGGCGTTATACCGAGGTATATAATTACCTAATAAACAAAGGAGTAAATGCTAATCAGCTAGAGGTTAAAACCTTTAGTGAAGACATTCCAATATCAACGAACAAAACGAGAGAGGGTAGGGCGTATAATCGTAGGGTGGAACTATCGTTTATTGAAAAGTAATAATTCGTTCTGAAGGATTAATGAAAAAAAAGAGGCGACCAATTTTGGCCGCCTCTTTTATATATTAGGCGCTAAAGTCTATGTTTCACGAACGTCTCAGAGGCATTGTAGAGCACCTGAGCAAGCCACTAAGTTTTGAGTTCTCAGTGTAGTCTACTTCATGAACAGTGTAGCCGCGCTCTTTTAAAGCAGCAATCAAAGCCTTGAATGATCTTTCGACTACAATATCATTTGGGGAAAGTGAAAAAATGTTGGGGAACATTCTATTCATTTGGGCCTGATCTACTTTAAGCATGTCTTCTTCCTTGAACAGGTCATAAATAATTTGTGGGCGTTCGGCAAAACCGTTTTCATAAATGATAGCATCTTTTGTACCAATCGGTTGAAATGTACAATCAAGATGAAGAATGTTCTTCTTTCGATCTTCTGAAACGACCAATGGAATGGCATGTACTTGCTTATGAGGAAACGAAGCTTTTATGAATTCATAACCTTCCATATTTGTGCGGGCACTAATGCCCACGAAAATGTGATCGTTCCAAAGAATGACATCACCCCCCTCAACATTGGCGTCTTTTGGTGGATGAATAATGTTCTGTGGATTTATTTTGTTGGTGATGTGTTTTACACCGGGGAGCTCCAATTGGCGCACTTCTTCTTGCATGCTAGCCACTACATAGGTATTGTCTATCACAAAGCCAATGTCACGAGTGAAAACTTGCTCCAGACCTTCGATGTTTTTTGGACGATAAACCTCTACTCCGTACCTCTTAAGCACCTTTTCGAAAGTTGAAATTTCGTGTTGAATGTCTTCCTCTGTTGGGTAAGTACCTTCTTCTTTATGATATTTACTCGTTGGATTGATCTCTGATTCTTCCCCTAAATCAGTGCCAATGCCTAAAACAACAGCTTCAAGCTTATTGGTCTCATTTTTTACATTGAGTTTAAGATATACGCCCTCTTCACCTGAATTAGTGAATTCAACTTCACTCATAAATATGTCTTTTGGTTAAAAATTCTAAGTTCGGGATTAATGATTTAATGGCCTAGACATAATCTAAGAATAGAGATGTCAGTTATGAATATAAGCCTGAATCTTTAGTTCAGTCTAATTTAAGTCGGTTTTGCTTAGCGTACGGTAAGCAAAAATGACACTTAAAAAAGTGAGAATTGCACCAAGCAAGAAGGCAGCACCAGCAAAATAGACATTACCTTCGGTAGTGAAATAGGCAAAAATACCTGTCATTAATGGTGGTCCAACAATCGAAGTAACACTGATTAAGCTGGTTAGTCCTCCTTGCAATTCACCTTGTTCATTGGCTGGGACTTGCGATGACATAATTGCTTGGAGTGTTGGTCCAGCCAAACCACCAAGCGCATAAGGAATCATGAAGGCATACATCATCCATGACTTATTTGCGAAAGCAAAGAGCAATAAACCCAATGCATAAAAGGTAATGCCAATATAGACTGCACGCTTTTGTCCTAACTTTGGTACCGCAACACGAATAAGCAGACCTTGAACTAAGGCCACCATAAGCCCTACAAACGCCAAAGAGTACCCAATCTGAGCCTCAGACCATTGAAATTCCTCAATCACAAAAAACGACCAGTTGCTTTGTACGGCATGAGCCGCTATATATATCAATACTAATGACACTATTAGCCCCATAATTACGGGGTATTTTTTTAGGTGTGATAATGAGCCAATTGGGTTGGCGCGCTTCCATGAGAAAGAGCGTCTATTTTCAGGGATTAACGATTCAGGAAGAACGAAATAACCATATAGCCAATTGACAAGGGCGAGGCATCCAGCCACGAAAAATGGTACCCTAGGCCCTATTTCTCCAAGTAAGCCCCCAGTTAGTGGGCCAATGATAAATCCAACACCAAAGGCCGCTCCAATCATCCCGAAGTTTTGAGCTCGTTTTTCTGGTGGGCTCACATCGGCAATGTAGGCCATCGCTGTCGTAATGCTTGCTCCTCCAATTCCGGCTACAATTCTTGCCAGAAATAGCCAGCTTAAAGTGGGCGATAAGGCCGCAATGAAATAGTCGATACCCAAAGCAAATAATGAGACCAAAAGAATTGGCCGTCTACCGTATTTATCGCTTAATCCGCCTAAAATAGGTGAGAAGACAAATTGCATGGAGGCATAAGATAAAGCAAGTAGGCCTCCAATTTTGGCAGTTTCACTGATCGATTCTCCACCTAACTCTAAAATAAGGGTAGGAACTACGGGCAATAC
This sequence comes from Roseivirga sp., assembly GCF_034669765.1. Taxonomy (GTDB): domain Bacteria; phylum Bacteroidota; class Bacteroidia; order Cytophagales; family Cyclobacteriaceae; genus Roseivirga. The sequence continues at coordinate 37,402 of NZ_JAXMOQ010000004.1, read as the reverse complement.
AATCCCAATTCCAATAATGTCAATAAGAATAGTTGCCAAAATAAATGGCATGGCTGGCGTACGTTTCGACATCTTGGGTATTTTTTGAAGGGTCGAATTTATGCAATAGTACCCAGTAGATGAAGAGTTAAATGATATTCACTTCGGGGATAATTTCTATCCCGAATTTGGCAGCCACTGAAGCTTTAATTTCGAAGGCTAACTTCTTAATGTCTTCACCCCTTCCGTTGCCGTAGTTTACTAAAACGAGTGGGTGGTTTTTGTGTACACCTATTTCTCCGAAGGTCTTTCCTTTCCAACCAGCTTGTTCTATAAGCCAAGCCGCAGGGATCTTCACTTTTTGCTCAAGAAGTTTATAGCCTGGGATACTCGGGAATTCGGTCTTAAGACCTTCGAAATCAATGCTATCTATTGTTGGGTTTTTAAAGAAGCTACCAGAATTACCAATTTCAGCAGGGTCGGGGAGTTTGCTTTGCCTGATTTTGATTACGGCTTCACTGATCGCTTTGATGCTCAATTCGCTTACTTCCATTTCATCCAAAGTATTTTGAATGGCTCCGTATGAAGTATTGAATGTTGGGCTTTTATCCAATTTGAATACCACGGAAGTAATGATGTATTTGCCTTTTAGCGAGGTTTTGAAAACACTTTCACGGTAGCCAAACTCACACTCTTCAGAGGTAAACTCTTGGTATTTACCAGATGCTATTTCAACAGCTTCCAAAGAATGAAAAACGTCTTTTATTTCGACACCATAGGCACCAATGTTTTGCATGGGTGCCGCGCCAACCGTACCAGGAATAAGCGAAAGGTTTTCTATACCTGCCCAGTTGTTTTCAATGCAATGTAAAACGAATTGATGCCAATTTTCACCGGCCATGACTTTGATCCAAACATGGTTTCTATCCTCATCAATAAGCTCAATGCCCTTAAGTTCATTTTTAAGCACAATCCCATCAAAATCTTTGGTGAGTAAAATATTGCTTCCGCCCCCTAAAACCATTAATTCCTGATTAGACTCCATCATTTTCAGTGCAGCCAGTAGCTCTTTTACTGTGGTGAATGCAATAAATTGTGCAGCCTTGGCTTCTAAGCCAAAGGTGTTGAATGCTTTTAATGAAACATCTTGTTCCAGTTTAATCATTTATCGAGAAGCCTACGGTGATAATTGATTTGGCCTAAATGGTAATTTAAATGACCTTGGAGGTGAATGAGAAAGAAAAGAGTACTCATTTCCTTGTTGTTGAAAATCCTATGCGGGTAGGGGTAATTCAATACAGATTCTGGTAAACGCTGAAGTGTGTCTGTTACAGCAGTTTTAGTTTCTTGAATTGAGTCTAGCAATTCTGTGCGACTCACATTTTTACCAGAAAACTCAAAATCGCGATTGCGTTCATAACCTGTTTTCCCCAGTACTGCCCCTATGAAATGTTGTAAATTTCCACAAATATGAAGTGCTAAATTACCTGCGGTATTTGTGATTTCTCCCTCTGTAATCCACATATTTTCTTCTTTCGAATAGGATTCAACTTCATTGGAAAGTAGATCTAAATCTCGGTTAATTAATTCTAAAATTGATTGGGCTGGAATGCTCATAGGTTTAAAGCTTTTTTGATGGTTTCAATTCTTGTTTCTAAAAACTGTTTGGTTTCATTAAAGTCAACGGCCGATCTAAGCGGAGTGTTTACGCTAATATAGAATTTGATTTTTGGTTCGGTACCAGAAGGCCTTGCTGATATTTTTGAGCCATCTTCTAAATAGAATTGTAATACATTTGATTTTGGTTGGTCGATCGCTTTTTCGGAGCCAGAAATCATGTCTTTTTCTACCAAACTCTGATAGTCCATGGTTTTGATCACTCTGCTTCCGGCAATTGTAGCTGGTGTTTTTTCGCGCATATCCACCATCATTTGCTTGATCTCGTCAGCGCCTTTCATTCCCTTTTTGGTCATGGAGACCAATGCTTCTAAATAGAAACCATTTTCAACAAACACTTGCTTTAAAAGGTCAAAAATAGACATGCCTTGATCTTTTGCCCAAGCGCACATTTCGGCTAGCATGGCGCAAGAAGCGATGGCATCTTTATCGCGTACAAAGTCGCTGATCATATAGCCGTAGCTTTCCTCGCCACCGCCAATAAACTCTTTTTTACCTTCTTCTTGTTTGATGAGGGCGGCAATGTATTTAAAGCCTGTCAGCGTTTCTGGGCAATCTACTTCAAATTTCTCCGCAATTCGGTTAAGTAAATCGGTGGTTACAATGGTTTTAATGATCATCTGTTTGCCATTGAGCTTTCCGTTTTCTTTCCACTTTCTCAGCAAGAAGTAAATCAAAAGGCTCGCAGCCTGATTTCCATTCAGTAATTCAAACTCACCTTCATCGTTTTTGGCCGCCATACCCACGCGATCTGCATCGGGGTCGGTAGCCATTACGAGGTCGGCATCTAACTCCTTGGCTTTGTTCAATGCCAAAGTCATCGCTTCATGCTCCTCAGGATTTGGGTAAACTACAGTAGGGAAATCGCCATTGGGTTCGGCTTGTTCCTCTACAATAAAGACGTTTTCAAAGCCTTTTCGTTTTAGGATTTCAGGCACCATTGTTATGCCCGTTCCGTGAATAGGGGAGAATACAATTTTGAGGTCTTTCTGGTTTTTGATGGCTTCTGGTGCTAGGGTTAAACCCTCGATAGCCGAAAGGTATTTGTCGTCCAGTTCGGCACCAATCAATTCAATTTTACTATCGTCCTTTTCAAACTTAACAGATTCTATTCCAGTAATGGCTTGTACTTCGGCAATGATGTTTTTATCGTGAGGGGCAATTACTTGTGCGCCATCGTCCCAATAGGCTTTGTAGCCATTGTATTCTCTTGGGTTATGCGAAGCAGTAAGCACTACACCACTTTTACAACCAAGCTCTCGAATGGCATATGAAAGTTCTGGTGTCGGGCGAAGACTTTCGAATAGATATACATGGATCCCATTGGCAGAGAAAACCGCAGCTGTGGTTTCTGCAAAGAATCGGCTATTATTTCTGCTGTCGTGTGCTATGGCTACTTTTATGGTTTCATCTGGAAAAGCTTTGATCAAGTAATTGGCCAGGCCTTGGGTCGTCATTCCAATGGTGTATTTGTTGATTCGGTTAGAGCCTACTCCCATGATGCCCCTTAAGCCCCCAGTGCCAAATTCCAGGTCTTTATAAAAGGCCTCATTTAAATCTTCTTCTGAGAGCGAACGAATAGCTGATTTACTGGCCTCGTCAATGCTGCTGTTTAACCAAATGTTAACCTTGTCTTTAATGTTGGTTACCATAAATTAAGATGATAAGAAATAATAGTGCTGTGTTAAGAAAGATACTGGGTAAAGTTAGTTTTTCTGACTGCTTTTTAAAAGGATTTCTACCAGTAGTAAACCTTTTTCTGTTATGCCTTGCATGTTTTAACTGATCTTACATTCTTTGTGCTACGCCTAGTATTTAGAATATGAATGTAGAGAAACTGAATGAAGATTTTGCTGCAATTGCAGAGAAAATCAATGAGTTAGACGACATGGATTACAGTGACGAACGCTACGATGATTTGGAGGAGCAACTCCATGATTTGGAAGATGCGTTTATCGAAGAATTCGGGTCGGAATTAGAAGAAGCTATCGCTTTGGTGCATGATGAGTTTTGCCCAGACAATGATGTGCTTTTACCGATTGCTTATTTCGCTAAGAATTATGTTCGTTTGCAACGTAATAAAGAAGGTCAATATGGTTACGATGTTGAATTCGGAGAGGGTGTGCCAGTAGAGGTAGATGATTTCCCGAACCAAGAAGTGAAACTGGTATTGGTGCCAGGCCCAACCCGTTTACTGGTTACTGTGGGTGAAAATGCCAAACAAGAAGCTTGGAGGGCTAAGTAATTAGCCTCTTTATAATAGAACTAAAAAAGTCTGGCTTGCCAGACTTTTTTAGTTTAAAACCAATTTATTTAATACAGCATCCTAAATTTTATGGTATGCTCAATTTTCTTCAATGATTTGCTTAGCTCTTTGCCGTATTGCTTATTAATGTCGGTAATCACATAACCAATGGCTTCATTCGTCTTTAGGTATTGACCCACAATGTTGGCGTCAAATTCTGCCAAAGTATTATTGATTTTGGCCAAAACTCCAGGTCTGTTTTTATGGATATGAATAAGCCTGTGTGCATTCTTAAGCGGAGGCAATGTGATATTCGGGAAGTTTACGCTGTTTTCAGTGTTTCCTGTATTGATGTAATCCATGATTTTACGAGGAACAAAATCAGCAATGTTTTCTTGCGCCTCCAAAGTGCTTCCACCAATATGTGGCGTAAGAATGGTGTTGGGTAAACCCATAAGTTCCGAAGTAAAAGGGTCGTTGTTGCTTTTAGGCTCTTCTGGAAAAACATCCACTCCTGCGCCTATTACTTTACCACTCAAGATGGCTTCTTTCAAGGCGGGAATGTCAACTACAGGTCCACGGGCCAAATTCAAGAAAATAACCCCATCCTTCATCATCCGAAAATGCTCTCTTAGAAAAAAATTTCCGTTTTCTGGTCGGCCATCAATGTGTAAAGAAACCACATCCGCAATGGCCAATAACTCCTCCAGTGTGTCACATTTGGTGGCGTTACCTAGCGCTAGTTTTTCAACCAGATCGTAGTAGTAAACATCCATTCCAAGGTTTTCGGCCAAAACAGAAAGTTGAGCGCCAATACTGCCGTAGCCGATAATACCTAATTTCTTTCCTCGAATTTCGAAGCTGTTTTTAGCTGTTTTAGACCAAATGCCTTGGTGCATATCTCGGTTTTTGTCAGAGATTCCCCGCATCAGACTAATCATTTCGGCAATGGCCAACTCTACTACCGAACGTGTATTGCTGAAAGGCGCATTGAAAACTGGGATTCCAGCTTCTAGAGCCACCTCAGTGTCGATTTGGTTGGTGCCAATGCAAAAAGCACCAATGGCCATCAGCTTATCAGCTTCCTTGATTACTTTGGTCGTTACCTGTGTTTTGGACCTTAGGCCTAAAACATGTATGCCTTTGATTTTCTCGCAAAGTTCATCTTCATCTAAACCCGCAGGGTAGCTTTCAACACTAAAGCCTTCTTCTTTTAATTTGGCCAGTGCATTTGGGTGAACACTTTCTAGCAAAAGCATTTTGATTCGATTTTTGGGGTAGGATAGGGCTCCGCTCATTTTCTTGTGGTATAAAATTTCGTCAAAACTTGGGGCGATGTGATCGGCATGTTTCTTTACAGGTTTGCGCTCCACGTTTTCGGTATAAGCATAAAAGTTATTGGCCATTCCGGCCTCGCGCACCTCGTAATCAGTGTAGCCATCGCCAATCATATTAACCTGTCCCTTTAATTTTAATGCTTCAATTTGTTTTACTTTTCCTCCATTTACGGAAAGCACATTATCACGGTCTAGGTCTATGATGTTGCCTTCTTCGTCAAATACCATTTCGTTAGCAAAAACATGTTCGGCTTTAATTCCAAACTTGGTCACCACAGGCACAATGAATTCTTTGAAACCATTCGAAATAATAAAAGTATTTTCAGGATGCTCAATAAAGAAAACTCTATTCCTTTCAATGGATTTGGATACCAGCTTTGATAGTCGGGAGATTAACTCTGGAAGGTGTGCTCTATTGGCATTTAACAACTGAATACGAGCAATGAGTGATTCACGCAGCGACATTTCGCCCGCCATGCCCAAGTCGGTAATGTCTTTGATTTTCTGCAATCGAGTGTTCCTTTCAGGGTGGTTCGAAAGTGAAATTTCTCCTAGAATATCTAGCGCTTCAACTTTCGTGAAAGTGCTATCAAAATCGATTACAAAATATTGTTTTTCGTCCTCTTCAACCTTCATTCTACTTTTTGCCTGAGATTAATTGCTTGCATTGGTTTCCGAAAATACCAGCTACTCCTGCGGCAATTCCACCTACAATTCCTGTGATCAGAAATAGCAAAAATGTGTTTCCTTCCAATTGAAGAAGCACTGCTATTTTCTTGGTCAAGGTAAAGTCGTTTGGTTGTGCCAGAAACCATGCATTCATGATCCAAAGTAAGGCGATTGCCAAGAAGGGAACAAAGAAAGAAGAGGCCTTTTTTAGTCCTACAATGGCACCCATAATAAAGCCAGCGATCATTACTGACCACCAAGGAAGAAAAAGGCTTAAAATAAAGGCGATAACAACGGTTAGAATAATATTGATGAGCGTTTTCATTACTTGGCTGGGCTTAGATTTTGAGAAAAAAGTATACGGTCTGAAGCTTGGTCAGCGGACTTCATAAAGAGGAGAGTGATGTATTCTCCAGCAGCCCATCGATCAATCATATTGTCATAGAATTTGCTACCGGGATTTCCAGACTGGCCACCAGGGTAAATACCAAAAGCGTTGGGTTCATCCCCCAGTTCAACAATCATTCGCCAAGAAGGGCCGTGGTTTTCACTAGTCGCATTCACAATTCCTGAGTTTCCACCAATCGGTAAATTAAACCTGGAAAAGGCCGGTCGTGCTTGTAATAAATGACCAACGTAAGTGCCTTTGTAATCCATCCATTTTAAAGATTTCCCAGTTCTAGATTGCCAAACGGTAAGGTCTTGCACAGCATCTCTAAACGATTGAAAATAGAGGTCATTGGCGGTTTCTATCTCTGGTGTTTCTTTTCTGTCAAACCAAGCGTAATTGGGTTGATTCTTCAATAGCCAGATAGTTTGGTAGGAGCTTGGGCGGTCGATGGCAACATCGAGGTTATAAAGCTCATCCCAAGTCATTCGGAATAAATTGCTCCACCATTTCTCCCATATTGTGGCTGCTTCAGCGTTTACGCTGCTATTAAAATCCCAATCTTCGATTGTAGAGAGCATTTGTGCTTCATTGGCAGTGAGTGAACTTCTGTCCAGGCTGTCGAGCATAGTAGGGATCAATTCTGCTGCTTTAAGGTTGAAGGTATTGGCCTGTAGATCTTTAAAATCTTGAATGTCGAATTTTTCTTTACTTCTGAAAAAGTTGTTGATTACACGGTTGCGGTAGGTTTCGTAACCATCATCATATACATAGTAAGGATATTTTTCATCTGTAGGATGTTGGTTGGCAGAACTCACAAAACCTCTTTCAGGGTTTTTCACATAAGCATTCTGATTTTGAGGAATGAACGCTTGCCATTCGTATCGAGAATCTGATCCATCCATCAGGAACTTGCCTTGTTCTGGCCACTTATTGGCCAACTCTCCTTGCACCCAAAGAGCAATATCTCCTTCACGCGAAGCGAAAATAAAGTTTTGTGCTGGCGCAGTAAAATGTTTTAAGGCTGCCGCATATTCATCATAATTCTTGGCCTTATTTAAATCCAGAAAAGTCTGCTGGTTATTGTTGGGTAAATGGCCTGTCCATTTCATGGCATAGCCATCTTTCTCTCCATTTCCTTTGAAAGTATGGTCATAAGTTACAGGGCCGTAATGCGTATAAATAACCGTGTCATACACAACAGGCTTTCCTTTTACTTTAATTTCTTCAATTACTTCAGTCGTTGCTCTCCAAGTATCATCATACTTGTAAGCTTTTCTAGAAGCATCTTGAAATTCAATTTTGTACCAATCTTTCACATCACGTGTGGCGTTGGTTACACCCCAAGCTATGTTTTGATTGAAACCAATAATGACACCCAGCGCGCCAGGAAGTGTAGCGCCAAAGGTGTTTTTTTCTGGAGTGGCCAATTGCATTACATACCAGATAGAAGGCAGATTGAGTTGTAAGTGTGGATCGTTGGCCAAAATTGGGTTGCCCGAAACGGATTTTGATGGCGCTATTGCCCAGTTGTTACTTCCGTTGTGAGGATTGGGCTTGTCCATGGTTTCTTTAATGAAATCACTTGGGAAGTTAACGTCAGGCTTGTCAACCTTTTCAACTTCAAAACTACTCCAGTTCCTCTCTTGAGGGATTACAGGGTCTTGGTCGGCATAAAAATCAGGAAAAAGTAGATCGAACGTTTCCTTGCCAAATAGCTTTACAAAATTGGTGTTTTCTAAATCGGCATCGCCTCCCGCCAACATATCCGTCATGTACATTAATAGCAGTGCAGTTTTCTTTGTTGTCCAAAGTTCGGGTTGATAGTCTAGTATTTTGTATTCCACTGGAAGTTCTCCAACGCTTAATGACGCTATGTATGCGTTGATGCCATCTCGATAAGCTTCAAGTAACTTTACTTCTTCAGGGTGCTTCATCATCTCTTTTAAAGCATTATCGGCACCAAAGCCCATTCCTTTTCTGCGTTGGCCTCGATCGTATTCAATGGCCGCTTCGCCTACTACTTCTGAAAGTCTACCTCCCGAAGCGAAGGTTTGAAATTCTAGTTGCCAAAGGCGATGTTGAGCTGTGATGTAGCCCTGTGCCCTATAAAGGTCTTCATCACTTTCAGCAAACACATGCGGAATCAATGATTCATCATAATGAACAGTTACTGGGTTTTTCAAGCCGGGGATTTCTAAGCCCCCTTTTGCCGCGGCAGACTCAGTAATTTCGTTTTTCCAAAAACCTTGGTTCGGACTTAAGAACTTCCCCATGGGTGGTATATCTCCGAATTTAGTATTCAATCCGTAGAAAATGCCAAGGGTAAAAAGTAGGCTGACCAAAAACTTAACAGACTTCATAAAGCAAGGAATTGATGTAGGTCTTAAATATAGGAGTTAATGTTGGATTCAGAAGAAGAGTTGTACTCTGGTTTTGACGCTTAATTGAAAATAGAACCATTATGTCAGTCAAAAAAAACCTTCTACATTTGTCTAAACCTAAAACACGTGAACGTATCCTCCGAGATTGTTGAAAAAGCAAAAAGAATAAAAGCCATTATTTTCGATGTAGATGGTGTGCTTACTGATGGCCGTATCATTTATAATAATGAGGGCATGGAGTCTAAGGAATTCAATGTGAAAGACGGGCAAATCATCCAACATTTAAAACTTCATGAAATCTTAACTGGTGTTATCACTGGGCGTGATTCTCAGGTGGTACGTAACCGTTGCAATGAATTGAAAATAGATTTTCATTACCATGGAGTAAAAAGAAAAGGAGAAAAATTTGAAGATATATTGATGGAGTTTGGGTTGAGCGGGGAGGAAGTGGCCTTTATTGGTGATGATATTAATGACCTACCGATCCTTATAAAGTGTGGGTTAGCCGCTACACCAGCAGACGGACACTACAAAGTGAAAGAGCGTGTTGATCTAATTCTTCAAGCAAAAGGAGGCGAAGGAGCATTGCGAGAATTGGCCGATTTGGTTTTGGAGACAAGAGGTTTTTATGAGTTAATTATTGAAAGACAGTTAAGAAATGAATAAGTTTGGAAAGGGGTTTCGCTTAAGTGACAATGTAGAAGTAGGGAATGGCAAGATGGTGCTGTTCTCTGGGCCATGCGCGGTTGAGAATTATGATATTTGCGCACAGATTGCAGAAACCTTAATAGCAATTTGTTCTGAACTGGACATCCAGTATGTATTTAAAGCTTCATTTGATAAAGCCAATAGAACCTCTGTTGATTCATTTAGGTCAGTAGGGTTTGATGGGGCTTTAGACGTACTAGCGAGGATCAAAGCAAATTATAACGTACCAATAGTGACTGATATTCACGAATCATATCAAGCTTCTCCTGTGAGTGAAGTGGCGGATGCGTTGCAAATCCCGGCTTATCTGTGTAGGCAAACTGACTTATTGGTCGCTGCTGGTAAAACGGGTAGAACAGTAAAAATAAAGCGAGGTCAATTCATGGCTGCTGAGGATATGGAATACGCAGTGAATAAGGTGAAGTCTACTGGTAATGAGAAAGTTTGCCTTACAGAACGTGGTGTATCCTTTGGTTACCATAACCTTGTAGTAGATATGCGCTCACTACCAGTTATGCGTCAGTTTGCTCCCATTATTTTTGATGTAACGCACAGTGTACAGCAACCCGGAGGGATGAATGGTAAGTCTGGAGGTCAAAGAGAGTTTGCTCCTTATTTGGCCCGTGCAGCAGCAGCGACTGGGGTAGATGGTTTCTTTATTGAAACGCATCCAGATCCATCAAAAGCCTTAAGTGACGGACCTAATTTGATACCTTTAGATAAGATGAGAGACTTTATGAAGATGCTCAAAACAGGTTTTGAGTATGGGAATAGTCCTGATAATACCATACTTTAACGGATTAAACTGAATAAATGCTAAAGAAATTTTTCGGACTAGTTGTTTTACTAATTACGGTATCTTCTTGTATTCCTAACGAGAGTGTGATATTATTTCAGAATAAGGGGCCTGATGAAGCCCTTGAATTAAACACACTGATTACCCCACCTAGGTCTGAGTATTATCTACAACCACGAGATATGTTGTCAATCAACTTTTTCTCCAATGTTGAGTTAGCTGTAGAACCTTTTAGACAGTCAACGATTGACGTTTTAGGTGGAGGAGGGGGCCAAGAAGGTGGTGGACAACAATCATCGGGACAATCCTTTGTGATCGACAACAATGGCTATTTGTTAATCAATACTTTATTACCAGTTAAGGCTAATGGTTTAACAACAAAGGCGCTTAAGGATAGTTTAGAGAAAATAATACGTAAGGAAAAAGGGATCAAAGATATTTCAATAAATGTGAGTCTGGCAGGGATTCGATACACAACTACTGGTGAGATTGGAGGAGGGCAACAATTAATTGCGGGTAGTGAGGCCAATTTGATGGAAGCTATTGCCAATGCAGGTGGCTTAACTATCAATGCCGATCGCCAAAAGATACAGTTGATAAGAAATTATGAAGGAGGTTTTAAAGTGCATGAGATTGATGTCACTCAGAGAAATTTAATGCTTACTGAGTTTTGGTATATTAAACCGGGAGATATTATTTATGCCCCACCACTAAAATTACGTGAAATAGGGGCTGGAGATAATTTCATGTCCCAACTGGGAACTGTATTGGGGCTGATTTCAGCGGTGATTTTTTTATCTAGTTTGACCGGTAAATAATAGGATGGGAGATTTCGAAGAGCTTTTTGGTCAAGGGGAGAGTAAAACAAGCGCAACGGCTTTCAACCCGAAAGAGGTGGTTTTTAAGTATATCCGCTTGTGGCCATTATTTATTATCTCCACGTTTATGTTGTTGCTTACGGTGTATATTTATCATAGGTACACAACAGAAAGATTTAGTGTAAGAAGTACAATTCTCATTCCTGAGAAAAACCGAGATATAGATCAGAGTATTTTGGCACAGTTTAGCTTTGACTTCGGGACTGTTTTTTTGAACGAGATTGAGATTTTAAAATCTAAACCTTTGATTGAGAGCGCTTTGGATAGTCTTGATTTTGATGTCTCTTTTTATTCTAAAGGGAGAATAAAAACCATCGAAGAATACCAAACTCTGCCTTTTGTGATTCTGTACGACAAGAACCATGAACAGCCTTATGATCAAGAATGGAAACTTGTTTTTTATGAAGGGAATGAGTTTAGTATTGGGCGAGGAGGAGAAGAAGGTCTTGAAAATAAGATCCGCTATCACCCAGATGGGTGGATCGAAAGTGGGCAGTACCGGTTTAAGGTGGAGTTTAAGAATTATGCCAACTTGGCTGGTAAAACATATTCTTTTAAAATAAACAGTAGAGCAAGCCTTGTTAGCAGCTTTCAAAGCCGTCTAGAGGTAACCTATTTGAAGGCTTTCAGTTCTATCGCTGTTATTACTCTAACTACAGATGTTCCTCAAAAGGGTGTTGATTTTTCGAATAAGTTGCTCGAAGTTTATCAAAGAAGAGAACTCTCTTTGAAAAACAGTAAGGCAGAAAAAACCATTGCCTTTATTGATGAGCAAATGGATACCCTAGAGTTAAGCTTAAAAGAATTAAGCACAGAGAGGTCTGATTATAGAATTGAGAATAGATTCCTAGATTTAGCGAGTAAAGGGTCAGAGCTTTTGTCAAAAATAAATGACTCTGATTTTGAGATAAGAAAACTGGAAAGGCAGGTTACTTTTCTAAATGAATCACTGAATAAAATTGCGAATAACGACAGTCTTCAAGATCTCGTCTCCCCTTCATTGTACGGTATTGAAGATACCTATATTAATCAGTTTACGGATCAAATTAGTGAACTCACTTTACAGCGTTCAGCATTGCTTCAGTATTTAGAGAAATATAATAGTACCATTCAGTCATTAGATGAGCAGATCGGTCAAGTTCAGAGAAATCTAAAGAGCTATATTAAACTGAAAATTGATGAACTAGAAGGTCAACTTAAGGCGTACAAGGATGAAAATGGACTGGTTGAAAAAGATTTTGAGGAGTACCCTGTTGTTGAGAGGAATTACTTAGATATTGAGCGGAGATTTAATATTGTAAACGGAATTTATACTAACCTACTCCAAAGGAGACAGGAAGCCTCAATTGTATCAGCTTCTAATGTTGCTAATTCTGAGATCGTAGACCCCGCTATACTGCCTTCAACGCCATACTCACCAAATTATAAGCTTAATTATTTAGTAGGGGGGGCTTTGGGTTTGATTATTCCATTGTTGTTCATTGTTCTGAGAGAGCTTACTTTTAATCGTATAGAGACTAGAGGGCAGATAGAGCGAATAACTTCTCTCCCAATAATTGGAGTAATTGGGCATAATGAATTAAAATCGAATTTGGCTATTTTTGATAAGCCCAAATCGATAATTGCGGAAACCTTTCGTTCATTACGTTCTAACCTCCAATACTTAAGCAGTGAAAATGAACTGCAGACTATCCTTGTAACCTCAGGTTCATCGGGTGAGGGCAAATCCTTTTGCTCTACTAACTTAGCTTCCATAATGGCGATCAGTGGCAAGAAAACAGTTCTCCTAGGTTTAGACTTGAGAAAACCAAAACTTTTTGATGATTTTGGTTTAACAAATGACATAGGAGTTTCAAATTATTTAGGTGGCTTTGTTGAAATGGAAGATATCGTTACTCATACTGAATTCAATAATTTGGATGTGATTTTTGGGGGGCCTGTGCCACCGAATCCAGCGGAGCTATTAATGGGGAAAAAGATGGAAAAATTGATGACATACTTAAAATCTAAGTATGAAATTGTCATTGTCGATACCCCTCCAATTGGTATTGTTGCCGATACTTTTAGCTTACTTAAATATGCAGATGTCAGTTTGTACGTAGTACGTCACCTCTATACGCAACAAGATTCTTTAAAACCTCTTAATGAGTATGTTGAAAAAGGGATTGTTAAAAACATGGCCCTAATTTTAAATGATTTTAAATCCCGAACGGGCTATGGTTATGGTTATAATTATGGCTACGGTTACGGTTATGGTTATGGTTATGGCTATGGTAATCAATATGGAGGGGGGTATTATGAGGAATCTGACACTAAGCCTAAAAGGAGTTTGATTAAAAAATGGTCATCTAAGAAATAATGAATGCTTATTCTGCCGTATTTGCAACGCTTATACTTACGGTATATGGTCAGTTGATATTAAAATGGCGGATATTGAAATATGGGAGCCTTCCTGTTGGATTAAAAACAAAAGTAATCTTCCTGCTTAAGCTTTTTTTGGATCCTTATATTTTATCTGGTTTTGTTGCTGCTTTTTTAGCTTCTATATTTTGGATGGCCGCCATGACCAAACTGGAGCTTTCAAAAGCATATCCAGTAATGAGTTTAGCGCCCGCTTTGGTTTTTTTACTAGGGATTTTCTTGTTAAATGAAAATTACTCTCACGGTAAGCTAATAGGCTTGATTTTGATAGGACTAGGAGTAATTGTGACGTTTAAGTTTTAAGTTGAATGGTAGAAAGTACACCTTTAATTTCAGTCATTAGTCCTGTTTATAACGCAGAGAAAATACTGCCTGAGTTGATCAAGAGGGTTGAACTAAGTCTATCTTCAATTACTAATAATTTTGAACTGATTTTAGTTGAAGATTGTGGGACAGATGACTCTTGGGCTGTGATTGAACAGTATTCGAAAGAGAAAAAATGGATTAGAGGGATTAAACTAAGCCGTAACTTTGGTCAACATTATGCTATTTCTGCGGGCTTAGATTTAGCTATTGGTGAATGGGTGGTTGTAATGGACTGTGATTTACAAGATCAACCAGAGGAAATATCTAAACTTTACCATAAGGCATTAACGGGTTATGACATTGTGTTGGCCCAGAGGACCGTTAGAAAGGATAGTTATTTTAAACGACTTTCCTCTAAATTATTTTATCGCACGCTTGGTTACCTAACTGGCTCGAAACAAGATGAAACGGTTGGTAATTTTGGTATATATAACAAAAAAGTAGTTGCAGCAATAAGGTCTTTGAAAGAGAGTATTAGGTTTTTCCCATCGATGGTTAGTTGGGTTGGCTTTTCTAAAACTAGTATTGAAGTCAAGCATGAAGGAAGGCATACAGGTAGTTCTAATTATACCTTCTCAAAACTATTACGCCTTTCATTGGATATCATACTTGCATACTCTGACAAACCTATCCGATTGGTGATGAAGGTGGGGGCAATTATTGCTTTTGTATCGTTTTTTTTCGCTGTTTTCATATTTAGTCAATGGTTTTTTGGTGACATTGAGGTCCCTGGTTATACGAGTCTAATTATTTCCTTATGGCTAATTTTTGGAACGCTTCTTTTAACGCTAGGAGTAATAGGTTTATACATTGGGAAGTCTTTTGAAGAGGGGAAACGAAGACCAATTTACATCGTTGAAAAATCAACGTTTTGACATGATCAGCAGGCTTGATTGGGATAGTGAAATGTTTAAAATGACTATCGGGGTATCAAATATTTCTACTTATAGAGATGTACAGCTCAGCGATTTCAAAAAGCAATTTTTAGGTTATGATTTGGTTTATCTGTTATCTCATAAGAAAGTTCCTGATTTTGAAGGTCAATTATTTGAGGATGAGCGTATTAAATACGTAAAAAATGTATCTTTTCATGACTTGAAAACACAAGTTTCTAAGGTTAAATTTGGTATTCATAAGAAATCGAATTTCGAAAAGCTGGCCCTGCTTAGTGGGAGATTCTCTCGCTTTCACCTTGATCCAAAGTTCGATGATGAAAAATTTATTTTGCTCTATAATTTATGGCTAGGCAATTATTTTTTAAACGATTCTTCAAAAGAGGTTTTCTTTTGTCAAGAGTCAGGTATAATTCAAGGGTTTTTGACACTGGATATTGATTACCAAGAACAAACAGGAACAATAGATTTAGTAGCTGTTGATGAACAGTTTCAAGGGCAAGGGATTGGTACAACATTGATTAGGTCAGTGGAAAACTATTTGATTTCTGAAAAAATAAAAACATTGTACGTTACGACTCAAGGTTGTAATGATCAAGCTAAGCGGCTTTATGAAAAAAATCAATTTGAAATTGATAATGTATCTTTTGTTTATCATTTATGGAAGGCTTGATTCCATTTAATAAACCCTACTTAACGGGTAAGGAGGCTCATTATACCTATCAAGCTGTGAACTCAGGTAAGATATCGGGTAATGGTATTTATACCCAGAAATGCCATGAGTTTTTCGAAAATCGATTCGGGTTTGCTAAATGTTTACTGACCACCTCTTGTACAGATGCCTTAGAAATGGCCGCCATATTGTTGGATATTAAAGCAGGGGATGAGGTGATTATGCCTTCCTATACTTTTGTGTCTACGGCCAATGCTTTCGTTCTCAGAGGAGCTAAGATTATTTTTTGCGATTCTAGAACTGATCACCCTGGCATGGATGAGTCACAAATAGAGAAGCTAATTACATCTAGAACGAGGGCAATAGTAGTAGTGCATTATGCTGGAGTGGCCTGTGATATGGATATTGTAATGGGTATAGCTGATAGATACCAATTATTTGTGGTAGAGGATGCAGCACAAGCTATTGACAGCTATTATAAGAACAAACCATTAGGTGGTATTGGCCATTTGGCAGCGTTCTCATTTCATGAGACAAAAAATATCATCAGTGGAGAGGGGGGAATGTTAGTTGTAAATGCTCCAGAGTTTCAAGAAAGGGCAGAAGTTATTTGGGAAAAAGGAACCAACCGCTCTGCTTTTTTTCGTGGTGAGGTGGATAAGTATAATTGGGTAGATATTGGGTCATCTTTTCTGCCTTCTGAAATCATTTCTGCTTTTTTGTATGCACAACTCGAAAATCTGAAAGACATACAGAATAGGAGAAAACAGCATTGGAATCAATATAAAAGAGAGTTGAGCGGTGCCAATTTGAATGAAATTCAGCTCCCTCACTTACCAAGCTATGCATCCAATAATGCACATATGTTTTATTTGGTATGTGAGAATGGTCAATTAAGGGATGAGTTGATTAAGTTTTTAAAGAACTCAGGAGTTTATGCGGTTTTCCATTATTTGTCACTCCATAAAAGCCCATTTTACTCAAGTAAGTACGATGGTAATGATTTGCCAGAAGCAGATAAATACTCAGACAACGTAGTCAGGTTACCATTATACTATGAACTGAAAGTAAATCAAATTACCAAAATCACACAATTGATTATCCAATTTTGCAATTCCTATCCCAGCTAAAAGAAGAAAAGGGTATTTGGTATAGTCCAAATACAGATGCCATTTCTTACCCTAAAGAGGGTAACTCGCTTTGTTATCAGCTCGAAGATAATAGTTATTGGTTTGCTCACCGTAATACATGTCTTTCATTCATTATTAATAAATATGCAACTGAAGGGGTGTTCGCTGATGTTGGTGGGGGGAACGGTTTTGTAAGCGCCATGCTCCAAGAAAGCGGGCATCATGTAGTATTAATTGAACCAGGCCAAACGGGGTGTTTTAATGCTAAGAAACGAGGAATTGAAAAAGTGGCTTGTGCTAGGTTGGAAGATGTTGATTGGTCGAAAAGTGAATTAAAAAACGCAGGTATTTTTGATGTTTTAGAACACATTGAGGCTCATGAAGTCTTTCTAAAAACAATCCATTCTGCTCTGGCAGAAAATGGCAAATTATTCATCACCGTCCCGTCTTTCCAACACTTGTGGTCACAAGAGGATGTAAAGGCTGGTCATTTCAGAAGATACACAAAGAAATCATTGTCTCAAGTTTTGTCTCGGGCGGGTTTCAAAATGACATATAGCAGTTACATGTTTTCGTGTCTCCACCTTCCTATTTATGTACTTCGTACTTTACCCACCAAATTAGGTTTAAGGCGAAGCGATTTTAAAAACGATGAGAATGAACATGGCACTGAGGGTGGGTTCATGATAAGTATGATAAAAAGGCTTCTTAAAAGGGAGCAAAATAACTTAATGGATGGAAAGACAGCCCGTTTTGGAAGCAGCCTTGTTGTTGTGGCCGTTAAAAAATAGTTTTTAATGATTAAGATGAAACCTAGGTCAATTTCAGATTCATCTATATCAATCATGAATCTGTCATGTATCATTACTTCTGTTTTGATTACTGTAGCCTATTTATTCTTTAGAAGAAGGGTAGATAGTTTTTTTGATTATGACCAGTTAGTTTATTTCATTTCGTTGTCAACGATTTTAGTCTCGGGGCCATTTTTTTTTCGTACCTACCTCAAACTCCCTGTGGATAAATGGTATACTGATGAATCAGTATTGAGTATCATTATCCTTCTTTTTTTAGGGTTACTAGGCTATCTACTTCATTTTACTCCTTTTTTGGATGTAACGAGACAAGTACTAGCAATTGTGGCTATAGGGCTTTTGTTTGCCGAGTTTATGAACTTACTAAAAGGACCAAAGCGTATTGAGTGGATATTGATTCCACTTCTTTTCACTGTACTCGCCTTGGTTATTTATATACAAGGAACTCAAGATATATTCTACTTTGAACAAGTTTGGTTAGGCCAAGCTCAGCAAGATTCTCTTTTCCATATGGCCATAAGTAATTTACTGAACACTACAGGAGTCCCAACATTGGGACTTCATGGTATTGTTGAATTAAAATATCACTGGTTGTCTCATTGGTTGTTTGCAGGCTTAAATAATTTATCAGGACAGCAAACAGTGCTTTTCTACAACCTAGGGTATGTGGTTATATTCATTCCTATTTTTATCAAGGCTTTGTATTTAGTCTCATCAAAGTATCTTCAGTTTCGTTACCAAAGAGATTTAAGCTTGCTCTTCTTTGCAATCGCTATTGTATTGATGAACTCCTTTTTAAATGTTAGAGCATGGTCTGGGGTAGAACCTTTTATAAGTGAGAGCTTTGGGCTGTCTTTAAGTTTGTCATTCCTATACCTAACTTCATTAATTGCCTTTGTAAGGAATAAACCCAAAAACAGCATCCCGTTTTTTCTATATTCAATTTGCATAGTATCGTTGATACTATTGGCAAAAATATCAACAGGAATGGTGTTATTATCAGGGCTCTCATTGCTGTTTGTACTAAACTACAAAGTAAAATATTATCCGATTTTGATTATTGCAATCATATACTTTGCATTTTTCACTAAAGAAGTGGTTGCGGTTTCGGATTCAACTATTGTTGCGGCTGGTTTTTTCGAAAGGCTAGACACTATGCTTAAAAGGTTTCTAACTCCCCTTTCTCTATTTGGGGCCTTTCTCTTTTTGTGTCATTGGATTTCTTTAAAAGAAAAAAATATTGCTAAAGGCGTATGGTCAAATTTAAATAACGAGTATGGATTCTTGCTGGTGCAGTCCGTTACGGGGTTCATTTTAGCTATATATGTATCATTCAGTTGGTATCATTCATTCTATTTTGGAAGTGTTCAGTTTTTTATCGCTTTTCCTATAATCATCAGTTTTATGTTTCAGCTTTGGGAGCGCTTTCAAATTTCCAAACAACATAAAACTTTACTTTTAGTAGTGTTTACATTTTTTGCCCTGTCATATCATTATGAAACATTACGACAAATTGAGCAGCAGCGTAAAGTACAGGTTAGAATGATCGAGAATGGAGATTTCGATCCAGCACTAAGAGAGACCATCAATTTGTTAATGGTTTTAGATTCCGAGGAATCAAAAAGTAATAAAATCTTATTCCTAGATAATTCAGTAAAGGACTTGTTCAAGTCTGAATTCATATTGGCTGATTTCTTTGTTCCCTCTGCGCTTTCTGGAATACCCAGTATTGGGGGGATTCGTGAAAGCTTTAACTTGACGAAACAGCAGAGTTACGGTTTAGGAGATTATTCGGGTATAAATGGACTTTATATAAATAGTCTAGAAGAGGCGAAGTCACAATCAAGAGCCATGGGCTATAAGGAGTTAATCTATTTTGAGGTGAATAATGATAATAAGGTGACCAAACAAAGTTATGTATTGTAAAGCTTTGATGTGGTTCGAACAGCAGGTTAAAAAGCTCTCTTTTTGAAGTAAATTGTTAGAATGAATTTTTTTAGATCAGATATCGTAGGCTATTTTCTGTATTTCTACAAACAGTTGAAATACAGGGTGTTTGTTGTTATAGTACTCAGTATTATAGTAGGAGCTCTGGATGGTTTAGGATTGGCTATGTTTCTTCCACTACTTCAAATGGTTAACAAGGGGAGCTCAGCAGAAAGTCAAGATTTAGGACAGTTGGATTTCATCCCACGCGGAATGGATCAGTTAGGGCTACCTTTTGAGCTTATTTCTGTTTTATCACTGTTGTGCATTTTTTTTATACTCAAGGGGACTGCGAAATACTTTTCAGGTTTATACAATGTAAACATCCAGCAGTTTTATGTAAAGAAGATTAGGCTTGGCTTACTCAGCGGGGTGAAATCTATGTTTTTCAAGTCCTATATGACCACTGATATGGGGCGCATTCAAAATACGTTGACAGGTGAAGTGGGCCGTGTAATGGTGGCTTATACCGCCTATTTCTCTGCATTGCAGAACTTAGTTTTAATGCTGGTGTATGTTTCTTTTGCCATTTTTATCGATATCAAATTCTCATTCCTAGTGGTTATAGGGGCATTATTGACTAATATTCTATATAGAAAAATATATAAGCTGACCAGAGGGTCATCGCATAGGGTAACGAGTTTATCACATGATTTTGAGGGTTTTCTAATACAGTTTGTTCAAAATTTTAAGTATTTGAAAGCTACTGGGCTTTTAAACAAGTATGAAAAAAGACTCTCCGGTTCGATCGTAAATATTGAAAAAGAGAACAGAAAAATTGGTACCCTTAATGCACTTTTAATTGCAGTGAAAGAACCGATATTAATCGTGGTAGTCTCTTCTGCAATTTTGATTCAAACGATGGTTTTTGAAGAATCATTGGCTCCTATTTTAATCAGCTTACTGTTTTTCTATCGCTCTTTAGGTACTTTAATTGCAGTGCAGAACGATTGGAATAAATTTATTGCAAGAATAGGATCTCTAGAAAACTTGATTGAATTTCAAGAGACTTTGAGTACATCAAAGGAAAATGATGGAGACGTTAGTTTAGTGTCTTTTAAGAAAGAAATCATCTTGAATGGCTTAAACTTCTCTTTTGATGATCAACAGGTTTTGAGAGATGTTAACTTAACCATCCGAGCCAAAGAAACTGTAGCTTTTGTGGGAGAGAGTGGTGCTGGAAAAACAACTCTTATTAATGTTGTTTCTGGCCTAATGCCGGTTGGAAAAGGTGAATTGACATATGACGGTATTGATAGCTCCGTGTTAGAAAAATCCTCTTTACAAAAACGGATTGGTTATATCACTCAAGAGCCAGTAATTTTCAGTGATTCCATATTTAATAATGTCACCTTTTGGGAGGAGAGGAATAGTGATACCCTAAAAAGATTTGAGTTGGCCGTTAGAAAAGCGGCTATGGAAGAGTTTATGGAGCCCTTAGCTGAAGGACTTGATACCAAGTTAGGTGATAATGGTATTAATTTGAGTGGTGGCCAAAAACAGCGTTTATCAATAGCACGTGAGCTCTATAAAGAGATTGACCTATTGATTTTGGATGAGGCAACATCCGCTCTTGATTCAGAAACGGAGAATTCAATTAAAAGAAACATTGAGGACCTGAAAGGAACACTAACAATTTTAGTTGTAGCGCATCGCTTGTCGACCATTAGGAATGCCGATAGGATTGTTTTGATGGATAAAGGAAAAATTGAGAGGGTCGGTGATTTCGATACGCTCAAGAGAGAGTCTTCTAGATTTAAAAGAATGGTAGAGTTACAAGAATTTTAATTTTGACCTTTGAGTAAAGTTGCGTTTATACCGGCTCGGGGAGGATCAAAGAGATTACCTGGAAAGAATCTGATGAAGTTTTCAGGGAATCCTCTGTTATATTATTCTATTATGTTTGCTATTAATAGCAGATCCTTTTCCCATATCATAGTATCTTCAGACGATGATGAGATATTGAAATATGCTGAATCACTGGGGGTAACAGGCCTGAAAAGACCTGATAGTATTTCGGGAGATTTCTCACCAACAATCAGTGCCGCACAACACGCTTTAGCATCACTGAAGGACGTAGATGTTTCCGCTTTTGTAACCTTGCAGCCCACCAACCCTGCTAGAGTATTCGATCATCTTAGTCGAGCTTTCGAAATATTTTATAGCTCAGAAGAATCTGCCGTCATCACTGTTTCAGAGATTAAAAAGAAGTTAGGGCTATTGAAAGAAGGGAAGTGGCAACCTCAATTTTACAAGCCAGGGCAACGTAGCCAAGATATGGAAAAGCTCTACTATGAAAATGGCAACCTTTATGTATCCAAGCCTGAATTTATCCGTTCAGGAAATATTTTTGACACTAACAGTGAAACTTTAGTGATTGATGCAATACCCTATGCTATTGACATCGATACGATGGAAGATTTTATTATCGGAGAGTCAGTTTTCTCCACTTATAGATCACAGATAGATTACTAGCATTATAGACTTTTTATATGTTTGAAATTCAGGGAAGAAAGGTTGGGTATGATTACGACCCTTTAGTGATTGCGGAGATAGGCATCAATCATGGAGGTTCTTTAACCGTAGCCAAAGAAATGGTAGATGCAGCCCATAGAGCAGGGGCAGAAATCGTAAAGCACCAGACCCATATTATTGAAGATGAAATGTCTTCAGAAGCAAGAGGTATCAAGCCGGGAAACGCTGATATTTCAATTTATGAAATAATGCAGCATTGTGCTCTCAACGAAGAAGAGGAAATTGAAATGCAGCGCTATGTTAATTCAAAGGGCATGATTTTTATGAGTAGCCCGTTTTCTCGTGCAGCTGTAGATAGGCTGCAACGTATGGATGTACCTGCTTTTAAAATTGGTTCTGGAGAGTGTAATAACTATCCCTTACTTAATCATATAGCCTCATTGGGCAAGCCTGTGATTTTAAGTACTGGAATGAACACTATCGCATCTATTAAGAAAGCCACTTCGATTTTCGAAAAACATAAGGTGCCATTTTGTTTGCTGCATACTACAAACCTATATCCTACACCAAACAGCCTAGTTAGGCTTGGTGCTATGGTGGAAATGTCCAATCATTTTCCCGGTGTGCCATTCGGACTTTCAGACCATACACTATCAAATCATGCCTGCCTTGGGGCGGTAGCATTAGGTGCCAGCATATTGGAGAGACATTTCACTGATCATATGCAACGAGTGGGGCCAGATATTATCTGTTCAATGGATGAAGAAGCATGCAGTGAGCTGATCGAGGGAGCAAAGATTATAAAACAGCAGAGAGGTGGAAAAAAAGGGCCTTTAAAGGAAGAGCAAGTTACAATCGACTTTGCGTTTGCTTCGGTATGTACTATAAATCCGGTAGCAAAGGGCGAAAAATTCACCAAGGATAACCTCTGGGTGAAACGACCCGGAACAGGCGATATTAAAGCTGAACTCTACGAGTCGATAATAGGTAAAACTGCTAGTCGAAATTTAGAGAACGACATCCAACTTAAGCTTTCTGATATTTCTGAAGGATGAAAAAGAATATTGTATTTCTGACAGGAACTCGGGCGGACTTCGGTAAGCTTAAATCTTTGATTGATGTATGCGAAGGGCATGATCAGTTTAATGTAAGCTTATTTGTGACAGGTATGCATATGCAAGCACAATACGGCTACACTGTTGATGAAATTTTAAAATACGGCTATTCCGATATTTATAAATTCATTAACCGTACCGATGAAACTACAATGGATCAGACTTTAGCCAAAACGATTTCAGGGTTTTCAGATTATATAAGAGAAAATAAGCCAGACTTGGTTGTGGTACATGGGGATAGAGTAGAAGCCTTGGCAGGTGCTACTTCCGCTGCCCTAAACAATATCCTGGTGGCTCATATAGAAGGCGGAGAAGTCTCTGGGACTATCGATGAATTAATAAGGCATGCCGTAAGCAAAATGTGCCATGTGCATTTTGTATCTAATGAAAGGGCGAAAAAAAGGCTTATGCAAATGGGTGAACTTAACGAAAGTACATTCACCATTGGAAGCCCAGATGTAGACGTGATGTTTTCCGACAAACTCCCTACGATTGCATTGGCCAAGGAGAGGTATGATATTCCCTTTGATGATTTCGTAATTCTAATGTTTCATCCCGTCACCACTGAGAAGGATAGAATGACAGAATATGCACGACTAGTCGTAGATACAGTATTGGAATCAGGCTTGAATTACGTGGTTATTTACCCTAACAATGATTTAGGCTCCTCTGATATTTTAAGAGAGTACAATAGACTAAGAGGATTAGATAGAATTAAAATATTCCCTTCAGTACGTTTCGAATACTTTTTAACCTTTCTAAAAAATGCACAGTTCATTATAGGAAATTCCAGCGCAGCCATTATGGAGGCACCATATTATGGCCTGCCTGCTATTAACATAGGGAATCGACAAAACAATCGCTCAGAAAACACTGACTTGATACACTGTAGTTATGATAAAACGGCACTGCTTGATGGTATTAAACAGGCCTTAAACTTGAGCTTGACACCTATCGAACTTTATGGAGAAGGCAAGAGCTGTGAGAAATTTATGGATGTATTACTAACTGAAAAATTCTGGAACATCTCAAAACAAAAACTGTTCAACGACATTAATTAATGCATAAACTTAGGTTAATAGCCAGGCTGGATGTTAAAAATGAATTTGTCATTAAGGGAATTCATTTAGAGGGGCTAAGGAAGATAGGAAACCCTAATGTGTTGGCGAAAAAATATTACGATGAAGGTATTGATGAGATTGTGTTCATGGATGCTGTGGCCAGTTTATATGGTAGAAATAACCTGTTTAATATTATCGAGCAAGCCTGTAAAGAGGTATTTGTACCCATAGCCATTGGCGGTGGCATAAGATCATTACATGATATAGAACTGGCGCTTAAGTCAGGTGCAGATAAAATTGTGTTAAATACACAAGCCGTAAAGACTCCCCAAATTATTTCAGATGCCTCAAGAGTTTACGGTTCTCAATGTATAGTAGCTTCTATTGAGGCTAAATCTAAAGGAATCAATAAGTGGGAGGCTTATGTTGACAATGGTAGGGAAGAAACAGGACTTGACGTGATTGAATGGGTCAAAAAACTGGAAGACCTAGGAGTAGGAGAGATAATGGTTACCTCCATTGACCAAGAGGGCACAAAAAAAGGTTTTGATCTAGACCTTATTGATCAGGTGAGTAACATGGTCAGCGTGCCTGTGATTGCTAGTGGGGGGGCTGGCAAGATCAACCATATTGTAGAGCTTAAAAAGAAAACTACAGCATCCGCAGTCGCTCTGGCTTCTCTTATTCATTATAATATTCATTCAATACCTGAGATAAAAGAAAGTGTTATCGCGCAAGATATACACATGAGGTTATGATAAAAGTAGCAGTATTAGACTATGGCATTGGCAATGTGAGAAGCATCACGAATGCACTTACCAGTATTGGTGCAGAGCCTATACTTACCTCTGATAATGAGCTTATTCTGTCGGCTGATGCGTTGATCTTACCGGGAGTAGGAGCGTTCGCAAAAGGCATGCAAAATTTGAAGGATAGGAATCTAGTAGGACTAATTCATCAATTCGTAGATTCAGGAAAACCATTCCTTGGAATATGCCTTGGGATGCAAATGCTTCTAGAGGAAAGCGAGGAGTTTGGATTCAATAAAGGGCTTGGCCTGATCAAAGGAAAGGTGGTCAAGCTTCCATTAAAGTTGGGTAATGAAGAAAAGTTGCCGCATGTATCTTGGAATGAAATATCACCTCCGAGTCATGGTAGGTGGAATAATACGCTTTTGGAATCGACAGCGATTTCATCAGATGTATACTTTATTCATAGCTATGTAGCCCTGCCAAATGACCAAAGTGAAGTGCTTAGTCATACCTTTTATGGGGACGGGTACTTTTGCTCTGCTGTACAAAAAGATAATATTACAGGTTTTCAGTTTCATCCAGAGAAAAGTGGTGCTTTGGGGTTAAATATGTTAAGTGAATTTATTGAATCGACAAGGAAGATAAACTATGAATCAAACTGAAACTTTTTTTGGGCTTCCGGCAGAAGTGAAATTTTGCAAGAAATGCGTGATTTCCAATCAGCGACCTAGCTCCACAGTTGAATTTGAAAATGAGAAAGGTGAGAAGAAGGAGGTAATTAATTTCGATGAGCATGGAGTTTGCTCTGCCTGTAGGTATAATGAAGAAAAAGACCAAGGAATAGACTGGAACCAAAGGGAAGAAACCCTTTTGAAACTTCTCGATAAATTCAGAAGAAACGATGGACGTTATGATGTAATTGTGCCAGGGAGCGGAGGAAAGGATAGCGCTTATACTGCTCATATTTTAAAGCATAAATATGGAATGAACCCGCTGACTGTCACTTGGGCTCCACATTTATATACCGATATTGGTTGGAAGAACTTTACTAACTGGATGCACGAGGGAGCATTAGACAACATCCTATATACTCCTGATGGAAAGTTACACCGATACTTGACCAAGTTGGCCTTTCATAATTTACTTCATCCTTTTCAGCCCTTCATTATTGGTCAAAGAATTATTGGGCCTGCAATGGCTGCGCGCTTTGGTGTGGAATTGGTGATGTATGGAGAAAATCAAGCAGAATATGGTAATAAGGTAGATGAGAATAACATTCCGACCATGGATACCAAATTCTTCTCGGTAGATAACCCTATGAAAATGAAATTGGGCGGTGTAAGTGTGGCTGATTTGATTGATCAGCATGGGTATAAAATGAATGACTTTACACCATATATACCTACCAAGCCAGAAGTACTTAAAGAAAAAGGTATTCAAGTGCATTATCTGGGATATTATCTGAAATGGGATCCGCAGGAGTGTTACTATTACGCAGTTGAGAATACTGGATTTCAGGCCAATACGGAGCGTACAGAAGGGAGTTACTCTAAGTACAGCAGTATAGATGATAAAATCGATCCATTTCACTACTATACTACTTTGATTAAGTTTGGCATTGGCCGCGCCACTTATGATGCTGCTCAAGAGATAAGAAATGACAAAATTACCAGAGAAGAAGGAGTGGTATTAGCTCAGAAATTTGATCAGGAATTTCCAAAGCGCTTTTTTCAGGAGTTTCTTGAATATATTGATACCACCGAAGAAGAATTCTGGGAGACAATAGAAAAAAATAGATCCCCTCACCTTTGGGCAAAGGATATCAATGGAGAATGGAAACTGCGGCATACAGCAGCTCGTGATGGTTTGGATGATTAATACTAAACCAAAGATGCTGAAAGTATTAGATTCGTCCGCACCCCGTTAATTATTCTTTTCAGTGGCTGTGAATAATACAATGTATGCAAGGTTTAAGAAACTGAGCTTTGAATTGGAGTTCTTCATGAAAGAGTCCATTCATATTATGAAACCCATGGTAGTTATACCTTATGAATGACGATTTGAAATACAAGTTTACTGTAAACCCTCATGTTTATGAAAATACGGGAGTAACGGCCAATGAGCTTGATAAGGCTACTGCAAAAGCAGAGTTGACGTTAAATGATCTTAACCCAGAACTTGAAATTGGTTCTATGCTTAAGGGACCCATTGGCTGGGTTTTCTCTGAAGGGGGACCTTTAAAAACAAGACCTTCCTTGTTGAAATTGTTTTTGGTCGCATTATTCGAGGTAATCAAAGCAAAAAGTACAGCTTCAACAAAGGTCAAATTATTACTGATTAGAAATTCAAATAAGTATCATTTTCAATCTTTAATTAATCCGATTCACGAAAGATTTCGAGCAGATTCAGATTTGATAGTTCATTCAGATAAATCTTTCAATTCAGTGAGGCAAAAAAGATTATACTATCCCGCCAATATAGCACAGGTCTTTAGGTCATTATATATTTCATGGAATTCAAGTAAAAAGGCTCATAAAGTATTGATTGACATGGGGTTCGGAATACCTGAATCAGAAATCCGCTTCGAATTGTTTAAAAGCTTAATGAGTTATTATTATGCCTTGGAATTATGTGAAAAACGAGGCTATAGGATGGTTTTAGTCGATACGGATCGTGGTAATTTGCTAGCTACATCCTTTTGTTTAGCGGCCTCCAAATTGGGTGTTAAGTCTGTTACACTACAGCATGGAGCTATTGATACGGTAGATGGGTATTATCCCGTGATAGCCGATGAGATATGGTGTTGGGGTGACTTCCAAAAAAGGCTGTTACTTGAAGCCGGTTTGAAAAATTCAAGGGTTAGGAATATAGGGAATCCAGTTGCTCAAAAGGGTTCCTTTAAAGGAGGCATGACTAACGTAATAGGCTTTGGTTTATCGGGAGGACATGTGATTGATATTGAAAAGCGTATTATTTTTTGGCTACTGGAGCAGAGTGAGTTAAAGAACTTTGACATAATGATTAAGATTAGACCTTCCCAAGAAGTATTTCCTTGGATGTTGAGTGATCCAAGGTTGAAGATTTATGAAACGGAAGAGCGAACTGATGCCAATAATGATTTTTTCACACAAATAGACCTTCTTATAGTGACCATTAGCAGTATTGGTCCAGAAGCGGTTGCTAGTGGTGTTCCTCTGTGGGTGTATAAAATATCAAGCGTAGATCTTAAATTGGATGAACTATTTGTGAGGACAAGTTTTTTTCCAAATATTTCAGACTCTATTGAATTAGAGAGGGAATCGACAAATTTAAAACTGAAGGGTTTGAAATATTTGGAAGAGCTTTGGTCTACACAAAGTAACTTCATCATGAAGGACTATTATTGCGCTGTAGGTAATATGGCCGTTGAAAATATATGTGAAGGCATACAACAAGAAATTAGAGATTCCAATTAAAGCATAGCTTTGCTAAGCTTTATAACTTTTGAAAGAAGATTAAGTCGTTAAGATGAAAAATAAAACTATCCTTATTACTGGTGGAACGGGCTCTTTGGGCAGGGCCTTAACCTCACATATTCTTACGAACTTTCCTGATGTAAAAAAACTCATCATTTTTAGTCGAGATGAACAGAAACAGTTCCAAATGGCCCAAGAGTTTCCGGAGTCTGAGTATCCGCAAATTCGTTTTTTTATAGGAGATGTGCGTGACTATGAGCGTTTAAAAAGGGCATTTCAACAGGTAGATCTTGTCATACACGCGGCCGCTATGAAGCATGTACATATTGCGGAGTACAATCCAGAAGAATGTATTAAGACAAATATAGATGGGGCTCAGAATGTAATCAATGCCTGCTTAGCCACCAATGTACAAAGGGTAGTGGCCCTCTCAACGGATAAGGCCTGTGCACCAATTAATTTATATGGAGCTACAAAGCTTACTTCTGATAAGCTGTTTATTGCTGCCAACAATATCAAGGGCACTAATCCTATAAGGTTCTCTGTAGTACGCTATGGAAATGTAATGGGATCTAACGGGTCAGTTATTCCATTTTTTATTAATAAAAAGCCGACCGGTATTTTACCGATAACAGACCCTCATATGACCCGCTTTAACATCAGTTTGCAAGGAGGGGTAGATATGGTAATGCACGCCTTGGAGCATGCCTTAGGGGGAGAATTATTCGTGCCTAAAATACGCTCCTATCGTATCCTAGATGTAGCCGAAGCAGTTGGTCCAGAGTGTGAGAAGCCGATTATCGGAATCCGCCCAGGAGAAAAAGTGCATGAAGAGATGATTACATCATCAGATTCATATAACACCTATGACTTGGGTAAATACTACGTGATTGTACCGACAGTACCCGCTCGCCCTTTAAAGGAATTCTTAGAGCAAAATAACCATAAGAAAGTTGAGGAAGGATTTAGTTATTCTTCTGATAAGAATACGGAGTGGGAAACGGTTGAAAGTTTACGTTCATTGATTATAGAGCATGTGGATCCTGATTTTAAGGTTTAATGAACACTAATATTCCATACGGGCGTCAAAATATTACCGATGAAGATATTCAGGCGGTGGTTGACGTATTAAAGTCTGATTACCTTACCCAAGGGCCAGAGATATTCAAGTTTGAGAAAGCCTTTGCCTATTATGTAGGAAGTAAATATGCAGTGGCAGTGGCCAATGGTACAGCAGCGCTGCACCTATGTGCTTTAGTGCTTGGGGTAAAAGAGGGTGATAAGGTGATCACAACTCCGATTACTTTTGCGGCTTCTGCCAATTGCGTCCGTTATTGTGGAGGTGAAGTAGTTTTTGCCGATATCAATCCTGATACTTACTTATTAGACATTAACAAGGTAAAGACCCTCTTAGCGTCTGCCCCTAAAGGATCATACCAAGGAATTATCCCAGTAGATTTTGCTGGAAGGGCTAATGATTTGGAAGCGTTTCGTGTTTTAGCCGATGAGTATGATTTATGGATCATAGAGGATGCCTGTCACGCTCCAGGAGGATACCTAACTGATTCAAAAGTAGTAAGTCAAAATTGTGGAAATGGCAACTTTGCTGATTTAGCAATCTTCTCTTTTCATCCAGTGAAACATATTGCAGCTGGTGAGGGAGGAATGATTACCACCAATGACAAAACCCTCTATGAAAAACTGTTGATGTTGCGCACCCATGGCATCACGAAAGATACTACCCAATTTCAGAACAGCATTGAGCTAGCGGTAGGTGCTACCCAATACCCAGTACCCAATACCCAGTACCCTGCATGGTACATGGAAATGCAAGCCTTAGGTTATAACTACCGCTTGACCGACTTCCAAGCAGCTTTAGGCTTAAGCCAATTGAAACGAGCAGATGCAGGACTCGTAAGAAGAAAAGAGATAGCAAAAGCCTATTTTGAAGCCTTTAAAGAAAAACCTTTTATTAAGGGGCAATCAGGAGTGGTAGAAGGTCATGCCTATCACCTATATGTGATTGAGGTGGAAGACCGTTTGGGACTATATAATTTCTTAAGGTCAAAAAATATATTTGCCCAAATTCACTATATCCCTTGTCATCTTATGCCCTATTATCGACAGTATGGTTGGAACGAAGGTGATATGCCATTTGCTGAAAAGTATTATTCTCAATGTTTGAGTCTGCCCATGTACCCAACATTAGCGGATAGTGAATTAGAGTTCGTAATTGACACCATACTTAGTTTTTATGAAATCTAGTCAAAAAGAAGCCTTTTTGGCCTATGAAGCCAATGCTTGGTTTGAAAGAAACTTTAAAGTTATTTCTAATTATTCACCTGATAATGATCGAGTAGTTGGTTTGATTGAAGAATATGGACTGAAACCAACAAGTGTATTGGAGATAGGCTGTTCTGCTGGGTATCGTTTGGAAGGAATTAGATCTCGGATTTCAGGGTGCAATGTTCATGGTGTTGAGCCGTCTACACAAGCTATTGATTACGGCAGATCTCACTACCCGAAGGTCAATTTTTTAAATGGGACAGCGGATGATTTGAGTGAGTATGGAGATGAATCTATGGACATTGTTATTGTAGGTTTTGTTTTTTATGTGGTGGATAGAGCAATACTTTTTAAAGTTATTGCTGAGATAGATAGAGTTTTAAAGAATGGAGGGGTTTTGATTATTGTGGATTTCTTTTCAGAAAAAGCTCTTATGAATGCCTATCACCACATTCAAAACTTTAGTGCCTTTTCTTTTAAGCAGAATTACGATGAGGTATTTACAGCCTCGAAATTGTATTACCTGCTGGATAAGTCGACCTGGAGCCATTCAGAAAAAGGGCGTGACGCTTCAGATGATTATCACGACAAGTACAGCATATCGTTATTGAAGAAGGATAATAGTGCAAGCTATAAGTAAACTTGTCTTAGGTACAGTTCAATTTGGGTTGAACTATGGTGTCAATAATAAATTGGGGCAAATGAGTGTTCCTGACGCTCATAAAATCCTCGATTTAGCACTGAATGTTGGTATTAGAACTTTGGATACAGCAGCAGCTTATGGTTCGTCAGAACAGGTGATTGGAGATTATATTAAGTCGAAGGATCAAAACCCGTTCAATATTATCACAAAGCTCGCTTTGAAGAATGGAAAAACTTGGGAAAGCTCACTTGAGAATAGCTTTAGGAATTTAGGTGTGGAAAGTATTGACACCCTAATGTTTCATTCTTACAGAGATTATTTAGAAACTAGGGGAGAGATTCAAGAAATTTTAGTTGCTCAAAAAGGCATAAAATTTCAAAAGCTAGGAGTTTCAGTATATACAAATGAGGAATTGGAAGCTGTGGCTCCCGATAGAAACATTGACTTGGTTCAGTCACCCTTCAATCTTTTGGATAATCATCTCCACCGATCTGATGCATTAATGAAATGCAAGGAGCATAACAAACAAGTGCACACGAGGTCTGCATTTTTACAAGGTCTTTTCTTTATGAAAGCAAATTATATTCCTGAAAAACTAAAGCCGCTTAGCAAGGAAATAGAAGCTGTAAAAGCCATTTCAGAAAAAGCAGGAGTGAGTATTGGTGCTTTGGCGCTGAACTATGCGCTTTCGAAACCTTATATTGATGGGGTATTAATTGGGGTAGACAGCTTAAAGCAATTAGAGCAGAATCTGCAATGGGCACAAACTCAAAACCTAGAATCATATTTTGAAATGATTGACAACTTAATGGTTCAAGAAACGGCTTTGCTTAACCCCGTAAACTGGAGCTGATGAATGTGACAATTGTAACTCAGGCTAGAATTGGGAGCTCTAGGTTGCCTGGTAAAATATTAAAAAGGATAAATGACCAGAGTTTACTTGAAATTCATCTTTCACGATTAAAGAAATCAAAACTTGCGACAAAGATTATTGTGGCTACTACTTTTGAGTCAGGTATAGAAGAGGTTCTGGGAATAGGAAAGAAAATGGAGGTGGATGTATTCCAAGGCGCTACAGACGATGTGTTGGATAGGTTTTATCAAAGCGTCAAAGACTTTGCACCAGATTATGTTGTTAGAGTAACTTCAGACTGTCCTTTAATTGATCCTGACCTAGTAGACAAGGTAATAGAAATGGTGAGGGCCGAGGGTTTGGACTATGGTTCAAATGGCCTCAAAGAGTTATATCCTGATGGACAAGACGTTGAAGTGTTTTCTTTTAAGGCGTTAAAAAAAGCTTGGGAGGAAGCTAAACTTCAATCTGACAGAGAGCATGTGACTCCCTATATTCGAAAGAATAGTGATTTTATGGGGGGCTACTTTTTTAAGGCGCAGAATCTGGGTTGCGAAAAAGATTACAACCAAATTAGAATGACTGTCGATGAGCCAGACGATTTTGAAGCAATTGAAACGTTGATTAATGAGTTAGGAGCAAATGAGCCTTGGCAAACATATACACAGTATATACTAGAGCATTCTGATAAATTCAAGAATCAGTCTATTTATAGAAATGAAGGATATTTAAAGTCGTTGCAAAAAGATAATTTATAATACAATGGGTAAAGGGCAAGCACTTTATAAAAAAGCAAAAACGTTGATCCCAGGAGGGACAATGCTATTATCGAAAAGACCAGAAATGT
Organism: Roseivirga sp.; assembly: GCF_034669765.1. GTDB lineage: Bacteria > Bacteroidota > Bacteroidia > Cytophagales > Cyclobacteriaceae > Roseivirga. The sequence continues at coordinate 4,573 of NZ_JAXMOQ010000004.1, read as the reverse complement.
TCTTACCTGAAAAATGGCCTTCATACTTCAGCAAGGCCAAAGGCTGTCAAGTTTGGGACCTAGACGATAATCAGTATTTAGATATGTCCATCATGGGGATCGGTACGAATATTCTAGGCTATGGGAATGAAACGGTTGATGATGAAGTACGTAGGGTAGTGACACAAGGCAATATGTCAACTCTAAATTGCCCTGAAGAAGTTTATTTAGCCGAAAAATTAGTCGAATTACATCCATGGGGTGATATGGTAAGGTTGGCACGAAGTGGTGGTGAAGCCAACGCAATAGCCATTCGCATCGCTAGAGCCGCATCAGGTAAAGATAAAGTGGCCATTTGTGGTTATCATGGTTGGCATGACTGGTATCTTTCTGCAAATCTAGGAGATGCTGCTGGTTTAAACGGACATTTATTACCAGGCCTGAATCCAGGTGGAGTCCCTCGGAACTTAAAGAATACCGTGCTTCCGTTTAATTACAATGATATTGAAGGCTTAAAGGCTTTGGTTCAGAATAACCCTGATTTAGGAGTTATTAAAATGGAAGTATCCAGAAATATGGGGCCTGAGAATAATTTTTTACATGAGGTTAGAAGTTTAGCGACTAAAAATGGGATAGTATTAGTTTTTGATGAGTGTACTTCTGGTTTTAGACAGACTTTTGGTGGTTTACATAAGATGTATGGGGTGGAACCAGACATGTGTATGTTCGGTAAAGCTTTAGGTAACGGTTATGGTATTACTGCTGTTTTGGGCAGGCGTTCAGTGATGGAAGCCGCTCAGAAAACATTTATCAGCAGTACTTTTTGGACAGAAAGAATAGGGCCAACAGCAGCATTGGCAACATTGGAAGTAATGGCGAAAACTAAGTCATGGGAAACCATTACTGAAATTGGCCTCGATATTACACAACGATGGGCTGATTTAGGTGTGAAATACAATCTCGATATCAATACGGCAGGCTTACCAGCCCTTACCTCTTTTTCGATAGCTTCTGAAGACTGGTTGAAATATAAAACCTTTATCACCCAAGAGATGCTTAAAAAGGGTATTCTGGCTTCAAATAGTGTATATGTTTGCACAGAACATAAGCCTGAATTTGTAAACCGCTATTTTGATGAGCTAGAATCCATTTTCAATACTATATCAGATTGCCAAAAGGGTGAAATCGATATAAATTCATTGTTAGAAAGCCCCGTTTGTCATGGTGGCTTTAAGAGGTTGAATTAGTCAATGCACAGAGAATACAAAGTTTTAGATAATCAGGTTTTCACTGATGGGGAGTATTCGCTCGTTCCAATTCGAGAACAAGATCGGTACGATATCATGCAGTGGCGAAACGAACAGATTTATCATTTACGTCAAGCCGAACCGTTGACTAAGGTGCAACAGGATGCCTATTTTGACAATGTAATAAGTAGTCTTTTTGAGCAACAGAAGCCACAACAAATTTTATTTTCCTTTCTAAAGAAGGGTGAATGCATTGGATATGGAGGCCTAGTTCATATCAATTGGCTAGACAAGAATGCTGAAATTTCTTTTATAATGAATACCGAACTTGAAGAAGACTTCTTTAAGTCGAATTGGAAAATGTTTCTGACTTTAATAGAATCAATTGCTTTCAGGGAATTGAATTTGCACAAAATAGTAACTTATGCTTTTGACTTGAGACCACAAATTTATATCATTTTTGAGCAAAGTGGCTTTAAAAAGGAAGCTAGGCTTAAAGAACATGTCTTCTATAATGGTGATTATATCGATGTTGTGATTCACGGAAAATTAAACAAAAATTGATTTTATGGATATTGAGTTAATAAAGCTTTCATTGGATGATATTGAGCAAGTTAGGGTCTGGAGGAATAGCCCAAATGTTGCCTCCTATATGTATAATGAGAGAGAGATTTCTCCTAGCGATCAACGTAATTGGTTTAACAGTATAAATGAAGAGAAATCACGCTATTGGCTCATTTCCTATGATGAAAAGAAAATAGGTCTAGCAAGTGTTACAGGTATTGATCATACTTTGCAAAGTTGTTATTGGGCTTTTTATCTTGGAGAAAGCTCTGTGCGCGGTGCTGGTATTGGCGCTAAAGTAGAGTATAATGTTCTAGAGTATGTGTTCAATGAACTTAAGTTAAACAAGCTGAGGTGTGAAGTTTTTGTTGACAATGACAAGGTGATTAAAATGCACGAAAAGTTCGGTTTTAGAAGAGAGGCCTATTACCGAGAGCATTGTGTAAAGGAGGGTAAGAAGTTGGATGTAGTTGGCCTAGCCATTCTGAAGTCAGAATGGGATCGTTTGAAGTCATTTCAAAAAAAGGCAATATATGGAGAATAAGGTTACAGTAAATTCCGTGTTTGAGTATGAATTTTCGTTCAATCAGACAGATGTCGAAAATTTCGCAAAGGCATCTGGAGACTTTAACCCTATCCATCTCGATGCAGAATACGCAAAAGACACCATTTTTGGGCGGACAATTATCCACGGCTTTCTAAGCGGAAGTATGTTTTCAAAGGTATTTGGTACTATCTTTCCAGGACATGGTACGATTTATTTAAATCAAAGCTTAAATTTTTTTAAGCCAATGTATACGGAAGAAGAATACAAGGCGGTCTTTACAGTGAAGGAAGTTTATATTGAGAAGCACAGAGCACTAATTACCACAGAAATATTTGATAGCCATAAACAAGTTACAATTTCTGGAGAAGCATTGATACAGCACAATGATATTGCATAATCACATAATAGATAACCAATCACCTGTTTTTATAATAGCAGAGCTTTCTGCTAATCATAACGGAAGTTTAGAAACGGCTATTGAAACAATTCATGCTGCCAAAAGGGCTGGAGCGGACGCGATTAAACTCCAAACCTATACAGCAGATACAATTACCATTGATTGCGACAAAGATGACTTTGTTATAAAAGACACGATCTGGGGAGGGAGAAAGCTATATGATCTTTATAAAGAAGCCTATACCCCTTGGGAATGGCACAAGCGGCTTTTCGAAGTAGCTAAAAAGGAAGGCTTGGTTTGCTTTTCATCACCATTTGATAAAACTGCAGTTGACTTTTTAGAAAAATTGGATGTTCCTGCCTATAAGATTGCTTCTTTTGAGATCACGGATATTCCATTAATCGAATATGTTGCATCAAAGGGCAAACCGGTCATTATTTCCACTGGAATCGCAGAGCAAGCTGATATCGAATTAGCACTGGATGCCTGTAGAAGAATGGGGAATAATGATATTGCATTATTGAAGTGTACTTCTAGCTATCCTGCACCAATCAATGAAGCCAATATGATAATGGTAAAGGATTTGGCAGAGCGTTATGGAGTGATTTCTGGTCTTTCTGATCATACCATGGGGGCGACAGTACCTATTGTAGCCACCTGTTTTGGTGCAAAAATTATTGAAAAACATTTCATACTCGATCGATCAATTGGTGGTCCAGATGCATCTTTTTCTATGAATGAAGAAGAATTTACGGCCATGGTAAAATCAGTTAGAGAGGCAGAAATGGCCATTGGTAAAGTAGATTATACTTTAACCGAAAAGCAGCATAAGGGAAAGGAGTTTTGTCGATCACTTTATGCAGTGAAGGACATTAAGTCCGGAGACATAATTACCGAAGAAAATGTAAGAAGCATCAGGCCGGGTTTTGGCTTGCACCCTAAATACTTAAATAAAATATTAGGTACAAAAATTATGGCTGATGTTGATAGGGGCGAGGCCCTTAGTCCAGATCTGTTTGACTTTATCTCTTAATCATTCCTTGTTCAAATGTCTATTGTTTTAATTCCGGGTGGTATACCTTTAACTACTAAAGTACATAACCTGCTCTCTGCGGATGATTTGGTATTTATAGATAATTGGTTCTATTCTGACTGGTCAAATAAAGGGCAATTTAAGTTGATGAATAAGGATGCGTTCTATAATGAAATGAAGTTACCTAAGGCCAATCAAGTAGAGGTAACCAATAGCTCCAATTATCAAGAGATGCTATCGTTTGTCTTTAACGATTACAACCTTTGGCATATCCTTGAGCGAAAGGATAATTTTGAAAGCCTATATGACTCAGATATTTTAGTGGAAAGATTAGCCGTTTTCGCCTTGTCTATTCTGAAGCAAAATGAAATTAGCAGGGTAATTATTTTTGAAACACCACATGCTCCATTCGATTATGTTTTTTGTAGAGTAGCAGAATATTTAAAAATAGAAGTGAACGTAATTAAACAATCTGCAATTCCGTGGAGGAGTTTGATTACAAAAGGTATTCAAGGTAATGACCGCATTAAGTTGCCCTATGAAGGGGATAGTTCCCACGATAGAAAATTATTGAATGATTATCTCCTCACCAAAACCACATCCTATGAAAGCGCGATACCAACCTATGAAAAGGAGAGGTATGATAAGTTCAAAGGGAAAATATGGAGTTGGAAAGTAGAACTGAATAAGGTGCTTATAAAAAGAGATAAAAACATCGCCATTTCTTTTCTAGAATCCAGATCAAAGTATAAATCATATAGACGATATGTTGAATGTGAGGCAGCCTATGATTCTAACAAAAGAAA
>NZ_JAXMOQ010000003.1:0-571627 GCF_034669765.1 Roseivirga sp. | reverse complement strand
ACCTGATAATACATCTTGTACAACCTGCCATTTGAACTCTTCTGAGTAATAATCTGGCTTCTTGAGAATCCTGTTTTTAGTTGACTTTTCCATAAGATTATAGTCAACCTATTTCAGGACGATACAACAGGGCAGAGGTCACTGGTTCGCCCGAAGCTTCGGGGCAGTATTTCCCACAAAACGTATTTTTAGATCGAGAACCTCCAAAATGCAGATGAGTGTTTTGAATCTCAAGAAAAGTGATTGTCGATTTTTCTAATGCCTTCAATCTCTGATTAAATGAATCTTTTTATTAATATTGCAGACCCTTGGGGTATTAGCTCAGTTGGTTTAGAGCGCTGCCTTGACAGGGCAGAGGTCACTGGTTCGCCCCGAAGCTTCGGGGCAGTATTTCCCACAAAACGTATTTTTAGATCGAGAACCTCCGAAATGCAGATGAGTGTTTTGAATCTCAAGAAAAGTGATTGTCGATTTTTCTAATGGCTACAATCTCCGATTAAATGAATCTTTTTATTAATATTGCACACCCTTGGGGTATTAGCTCAGTTGGTTTAGAGCGCTGCCTTGACAGGGCAGAGGTCACTGGTTCGAATCCAGTATGTCCCACTTAAATGTGACTAATTTAAATGGTCATCGTTCGCCCCAAAGTTTCGGGGCAGTATGTCCCACTTGAAACAAAAAAACAGTCATTCGAAAGAGTGACTGTTTTTTTGTTTAATTATTGCGCTAATCCTTACTCGCTCCTTAATGCATCTACTGGGTTCTGTTTGGCGGTTTTAAATGTATTAGTGAAGACAGTGATACAGGCAACCAATATCATGGCTAAAAAGGTGGTTATAATCAGCGATGTCGGGATATTTGTATGGTAGGCAAAGTCCTCCAGCCATAGGTTCATGGTCCAGTAGGCGATGGGCAGGCCAATCAAGCTAGCAATCACGATAAGCCAACAAATTTCTTTTAGGAACAATGAAACAATCTGAACGACTTTGGCGCCAAAAACTTTGCGTATCGCAATCTCCCGTACCTTTGATTGTACTATGAAACTGACTAAGCCAAAAAGACCTAGGCAAGAAACAATCAGAGCAATGGCAGTAAACAGCTGAAAGATTTTGCCCAGACGCATTTCAGTGGTGTATAGGTGGTCGAATAGTGTGTCTAGAAATTGATATCTGAAGGGATTGTCAGGAATATGTGTGTCCCATATTTTCTCAATAGATTCCAGTGTTCCCTCGATATTGGTTGTATTGATTTTGATTAGAGTATAGGCACCATTCCGGCCATTGAACGACTCGTAGAAAAGAACCATTGGTTTGATTTTTTCATGTAAAGACTGTAGATGAAAATCCTTTACAACTCCTTGGATTTTGGCCTGCTCATATAGGAATGCATACTTTTCTTCTAGAGGGTTTGGGGACTGTTTAGGGTTAACCGTTTCCAATAGCTTGGCCATAGTCTCATTGATCAATACACTGGGAGAGAAGTTAGATGTTTTTTCTGGGTCGAAATTTTCACCCCTTACGAACTCTAAGTTTAATAGCTCCACATAGTGATGATCAATGTCATGACCATAGACTAGCTCGCCTAATTTCATATTGTCGGTATTGAATCTATAACTGTCGCCAGCGGGAGGGCTTGAGGTAATGGAAGAAGTTAATACTGAAGGCAGGTTTTCTAGGTCGGTTCTAATCAAATCGAAGTTAGAACTGAACCCTTTGTCAAGTACTATCACCTGTTCAGGGTTGTAAGTAAGTTTTTGATTTTGAAACATTTTCAGCTGTCGTTGTATAACCACTGCCCCAACCACCAAGACAATAGAGATGGCAAACTGAAATATTACTAAAACCCTACGTATGGTTTGTCCCTTATTACTGCTCGTAAGGTTTCCTTTGATGAATTCGGTGAATTTGAAGCGAGATACGAGTAGCGCTGGATATAGCCCTGCAATCAACCCCACTATAAATACTATTCCAAAAACAATCAGAATGAAGGTTGGGTTGGTCAGGTAATTAAAGCTCAGTGATGTATTTAGTGCCCTCTCAAAGTAAGGCATAAAAGACTCAACCATTAAAATAGCTATCGGTAAAGCTGCAAAAGAAATCAGCCAAGATTCAGTGAGAAATTGAATCATGAAGCTTCCTTTGCCCGCACCAATGATCTTTCTTATACCAGCCTCATGGCCACGTTTGAGTGCTCTTATAGTTGATAGATTAATATAGTTGATGATGGCCAAGAGAAGAATAGCCAAAGCGATAGTGGTAAAGATGATGTATAACCTTTTGTCTGTTGGTTCTATAAGATCGCTCGGAATTTCTAAATCGTATTTAACTTCCTCAAACGACCTTAATCTATACTGAATAGACTTCATTAGGTTTCCCGTGACAACGGTCGAGATTTCTCGGTTTGCTCTTTTTTCAAACTCAGCAATGGACGCGTTTTTTGCCAGCTTGAGGTAAACATGAGTCATGTCATAACCTGGGGAAGTAATGTCAAATTGAATATCCTGAGCGATCATAATATTAAACTGAATACTGGCATGTGGTGGTGGATCCTTGATAATGGCGCTGACTATAAACCGGGTTCTTCTGTTATTAATGGTTCGAATTTCTTGCCCTATTGGACTGTCGCTTCCGAAGTATTTAAAAGCAGCCGATTCAGTTAATACTATGTTTTTGGGGTCATTGAGGGCCGTTTTAGCACTTCCAATAATGAATGTTTGTGGAAAAATATTGAAGAAAGTACTATCGGCAATTAAGAAATCCTCAGTGACGTAATCACTTTCATCTCCATTTATGATAGTCACATCCCATTTTATTTTATTGAGAACAGTGCATTCCTCCACTTGAGGGAATGACTGCTTGAGAAAAGGGCCAACTGCGGCAGGGGTTCTGTCTTTGTATCCCTCGGATGGTCTCAATCCTGAATTGGATTCTACCCTAAAGATTTGATCCTTATCTGGGAGGTCATAGTCTTTCCGCAATTGCTCAATGACTACCAGGAAAAGCATAAGACTACTTGCCAACCCTATGCTCAAACCAAAAAGATTGATAGCCGTAAAGCTCTTATGCTTATACATACCCCTAAATGCTGTTTTGAAATAATGTCTTATCATGGTAATAAAGCTTAAAGGGTGAGTGGGATTGCTTTGGTAGTCGAAAAGGTAACTTCGAAAAGACCGGATGACAGTCCAGTAGTATAATCTTCGAGCTTTTCTGTAACCATAGGATTGAACTTGGTCTTGGAATTCCTCGAATAAATCACCTTCAATTTCTTCTAATCGATGTTCAGCACAGAAGAATCGAAGGATTTTCAAGGGTAGCTTAGGTGGCTGCTGCATAGCTCAGGAATTTTGGAAAAGCGTTTGAGGCATGTTGTTCCAGAGCGCCTCACGTATTTCCTTGATTTGCTGAACTGCCTGAAGCCCATAAGGGGTAGGTTTGAATAAGCGCTTGCGTTTGCCGCCTCTTTTTTTACTTGCTTCACCCAGCTCCGATGATAAAAAGCCTTTCTTTTCCAGCCTGTATAATGAGGAGTGAATAGCGCTGAGGTTGATGTTTCGCTCTGTGTGTTTTTCTACTTCGTCTTTCACCAAATTGGCGTAAGCATTTTCATTTAATACACAGGTGGATAATAATACCACTTCTTCAAATTCGCCTAAAAAAGTACCTTTCATGTATCTGTGTTATTATTTATATGAATGTAAGTAAAATAAAGTCTCTAAGATAATTAAATATATAAATGTAAGGAATATAGATTAGGAGATTGCGTCTATCAACAGTGATCAAGAAAACTTGGTCTAATTTCGCCAGATAATATCATAAAAAATTAGGCCGACATTAGTAAGTGAACGTTCGTTCATTTAAGTTTGCGTTTTATTATTCTACTGAAATGAGACCAAGGGACGCGGATAAAGAGAGGGTCATTAAGAGGAAAGCCATTGAGATGATTGTGAAGCACGGCTTTGATGGCCTAAGCATGCACAAGCTGGCCAAGGCTGCAGGGGTTTCTCCTGCCACTATCTATATCTATTTCAACGACAGAGATGACCTGATTATTCAGACAGGTTTGGAAGAAGAGCTAAAAATGTTCGATGCTACGCTAAAGGGCTTTGACGCAAGTATGTCTTTTGAAGAGGGTATGCGAGTTCAATGGATGAATAGGGCCTATTATTTCTTAGAGAACCCTGATCAGATGAACTTTATGGAGCAGTTAAAACACTCTCCTTATCATCATGAAATTGGTTCCCAGGTCAAGTCAAATTTTTCAAAATTGATGTCCCAATTTGTTCATAAAGCCATTGATAATAAGGAGTTGGTGCCGCTCCCAATCGAGGTTTTTTGGGCCATTTCGTTTGCTCCATTATATCAGCTCGTCAAATTTCATATTAATAAAAAGGGAATTACGGGAAGCCCATACGTACTCGATGCCCAGAGTATTCATTTGGCGCTTTCAATCGTGCTCAAAGGTCTAAAACCAACAATTCAATAAACAACAACGTCAAATTATTTGAACTTTTGAAAACACAAACATTTACCTCTTACCAAAAACTGATTATTGCCATTTTGGCTTTTTCGCAGTTTACGGTTATTCTCGACTTTATGGTGTTATCGCCATTGAGCGCCATTTTATTAGATGAACTATCTATCACTACACAGCAATTTGGAATGGTGGTTTCAGCTTACGCCTTTAGTGCCGGAGCAGCGGGTTTTCTAGCGGCTGGTTTTGCCGATCGCTTCGATCGAAAGAAGCTGCTTGTCTTTTTCTATTCAGGGTTTATTTTAGGAACCCTGTTTTGCGGTTTAGCCCCTAATTACCATTTCTTACTGATAGCAAGAATTGTTACCGGGATTTTTGGTGGCGTAATTGGGTCTATTGTTTATGCCATCATAACAGATCTCTTTGTGTTGGAAAAGAGAGGCAGGGTAATGGGCTTTGTTCAGATGGCTTTTGCGGCCAGTCAAATTTTGGGAATTCCTATTGGGCTCTACCTAGCGAACCATTTGGGTTGGCATTCTCCCTTCTTCTTAATTGTAGGGCTGAGTGTAGTAGTTGGTATCATCATCATGGTCAAGATGAAGCCTGTGAATGACCACCTGAAACTGCAAACTAAGCAAAATGCTTTTGTGCACATGGCCAAAACGCTGAGCAAAAGACGCTACCTGAGAGGCTTCTCTGCCACTACTTTGTTGGCCACTGGCGGTTTTATGTTAATGCCTTTTGGTGCCGCTTTCGCGGTGAATAATCTTGGTATTTCTATTGATTTGTTACCTATGGTGTATTTGGTGACTGGTATTTTCACTATGATTTCTGGGCCGTTGTCAGGTAAATTGAGCGACAAGTATGGTAAGTTTAGAATGTTCACCATTGGTTCATTGTTGGCAGCCGGGCTTATTTTATTATATACCAACCTTGATGTCACACCACTTTGGATGGTAATCGCGATCAACGTGGTTTTGTTCTTGGGCATAAGCCTAAGAATGATTTCGTCTCAGGCTTTGCTGACTGCCATTCCAGAGCCGAAAGACCGAGGGGCCTTTATGGGGATCAACTCTTCTGTGATGCAGATCTCGGGAGGCTTTGCAGCGGCCTTGGCAGGGGTAATTGTGGTGCAAGGTGAAGATGGGAAGCTTTTACATTATCCGCTTTTGGGGGTGGTGGTTACAGGAACCATTCTGATTACCATTATACTTGTCTATTTCATTAATAAAATGATATTTGATAAGCAGGAAGCACCTGATGCTTTAAAATCAGAGCCAGGGTTGGTTGAGGTTCCTATTACAGAGGGTTAGAGGAAAAAGAGTTTCAAAAAAAGCATGAATTTTCTGGGAAAGGGAAGGATCATGGTCAGGTTTTAACGGGACTAATTATGAGTGTACTTTCTGACCAAATAAATAAGGCCGAGCGCTAAATAGAATCCACCAAACCAAATAAAGGTGCTGTCGGTCTCGCAGCAGCTAAAGTAGAAATACCCAATTGGGATAAAGTAACAGAGGGCTGTAAGTAAAAATAGAGGCACGGCTATTTTGTATGCGGGTTGTGCCTTCAGTTCAAATGTTTTCTCTTCCAAAATGCTATTAAAAAGTAACCGCTTTCCTATACTGGTGGTGGGTTCAAAAGGTTATACCGCTTTTACGAAAGGGGAATCTGCTTGTTTTTTGGTAGAAATACCTTTTTAGCATAAAAAAGAAAACCCCAAAGCCAGGGGCTTCGGGGTTCGGTTTGCTGTTCTGAGCAGGAAAACTAGTTTCCTCCTTTTTCTTTGGCCTTATCAAAAGCACTTTTGGTTTCACTTCTTGGGAAGGCATTGTTTTCTGTATTCACATCCGCCAATTCCTTGTTGGGGTCAAACACCATACTGGCGACTTCCTTGTCTTTGGCAAAAATATGAGTCACTTGGCTTTCGCTAAGTCTCCAAATTTCAGCAGGAATTTTCTCGATTTCCTTAGTGCCATCTTTATAAGTCCACTCAATTAATAATGGAGTAATTAAACCTCCAGTATTTTTGAAAGTTACTTGATAAAGGTTTTTGCCTGCCAATCGTTTTCTGATGGCATCGTTCGGGATTTCACTTCTGTATTCACCTCTTACACGACTGTCGGTCAACTCAATTTCTTGAGGGCTTGCGTAGAATGGATTGTCGGCATTTTGCTCGTTACCAAGGGTTCCAGCTTGCGCATTCACTGTTTTTTCAATTTGTTGGTTTTCACCTTTGATTTTAAACCATTTCACATCGCTTACATCTACTTCCACATTGTCGGTAGAATAGAACCATCCTTTCCAGAACCAGTCTAAATCAACGCCTGAGGCGTCTTCCATGGTGCGGAAGAAGTCAGCTGGTTTTGGGTGTTTAAATGCCCAACGTTCTGAATACTCCTTGAAAGCGGCATCGAATAATTCTGGTCCCATTACAGTTTCTCTTAACACAACCAAAGCAGCCGATGGCTTTGAATAAGCTTCTGGCCCTAATTGTAATGATTGCTCTGGGTTGGTCATGATAGGACGCATAAAATCCTTGCTACCTTTCATATAAGGTACAATAGCAGCAGGTGAATTTGAGGTGTATGGCAAGTAATCATAGTACTCGTGCATGGTTCTATATTCTAAGAATGAATTCAAACCTTCATCCATCCAAGCCCATTGTCTTTCGTCTGAATTCACAATCATCGGGAAGAAGTTGTGTCCTACTTCGTGAACAATTACAGAAACTATGTTGGTAGTAATAAAGTCATCGTAAGTTCCATCAGGGCGCGGACGACCAAAGTTGAAGCAGATCATAGGGTATTCCATACCAATACTAGCAGCATGTACCGAAATGGCTTTTGGGTAAGGGTAGTCGATAGACATGTTGGAGTAAGAAATCAAGGTGTTTACCACTGCCTTAGTTGATTCTTTTTCCCAGAGCGGGTTGCCTTCTTTTGGATAATAAGACATGGCCAAAGGCGTATTGTTTTTTAGTTTAACCGCCTGTGCATCCCAAATAAATTTTCTAGAGCTGGCAAAAGCAAAATCTCTTACGTTCTCCGCTTTGAAAGTCCAAGTGGATTGAGTCGATGCTCTTTTCTTTTCTTTGGCTTCTGCTTCCTTTTGAGTGGTAATGATCACTGGTTTATCAAAACTCTTTTTGGCTTGCTCAAAACGCTGTAATTCTGTTTTGGTCAATACATCTGAAGGATTTTGTAAAGTACCCGTAGCCGCTACAATGTGGTCAGAAGGAACTGTGATAGATACCTCGAAATCGCCAAAAGTAAGGGCAAATTCTCCTGAACCTAAGAATTGCTTGTGCTGCCATCCGTTGACATCGTCATACACGGCCATTCTCGGATAGAACTGGGCTATGGTGTACAAATAGTTGTCATCTTCTACAAAATGCTCGTAGCCAGAACGCCCGCCAAGCTGAGCTCTATCATTCACATTGTACCACCACGCAGTATTGAAACTGAAAGATTCGCCAGTTTTTAAAGGGGCTGGTAAGGTGATTTTCATCATGGTATCATTGATCAAATAGGTCAATGGCTTACCCTTGGTGTCTGTCACTTTTTCTAGTTTGAAACCACCATCAAAACCCGCATCAATCATGGATGCCGCTCTGCTGGTCGCTAAGCTAGAAGTATTGTCTCTCAGTTGTCCGAAACCGTTGGTGAGCGAACCAGTGTTATCGGCTTTTCTTACGTTTTGGTCCAACTGAACCCAAATGTACTTTAGGGTAGAAGGTGAATTGTTGGTGTAGGTTACCGTTTCAGAACCAGAAACTTTCTGGTTCTTGTCGTCTAGTGTTACTGCGATTTTGTAATCTGCTTTTTGCTGCCAGTAGGCTGGCCCAGGTTCTCCCGATCCCGTTCTGTATTCGTTTGGTGTTGGGAGGGTTGTGCCTAGCTGTTCGAATTTTGCTCCCCAGTTTTGTTGGGCAAAGATCATGAGCGGAAAGAGGCACATCAATAATAGAATTGTCTTTCTCATGGGTTAAAGATTTTATGCTTCGAAAATTAACGATTTGTGATTCAATTGTAACAATTTATTAATAATGATTTTCACTTTCAGCTAAGTAAAAAATGAAGTTTTACAATATGAAAACTAAACTGACAATCGTAAAATTCACAGCAATTGCTTTGTTCTTGACCATCAATGGTTTCGCTCAAGAGGCTAGCCGAGATAAAGTACTGACTACCATTGCTATCGGTTCTTGCAGTCGCCAAGAAGCACCGCAGTATTTATGGCCAGAAGTGTTAAAAAACAACCCAGACCTATGGATTTGGTTAGGTGATAATATCTATGGTGATACCCAAGATATGGCACTCATGGCAGAAAAGTATCAAGTACAAAAGTCGAATGCTGATTATCAGAAGATGATGAAGCAAATGGATATCATCGGCATTTGGGACGATCATGATTATGGTGTGAATGATGGCGGTAAAGAGTTTGTAAAGCGAGAAGAAAGCCGGGACTTAATGTTTGAGTTTTTAGATGTTGAACGCAATAATCCGGCTTGGAAGAGGGAGGGCGGTTACCAATCCTATGAATATGGCGTGGACGGCAAAAAGGTAAAGATACTGCTGTTAGATGCACGTTATTTCAGAGATGAGTTGAAGCGTGTGGACAGAAAGTATGTGCCAAATTTGGAAGGAGATGTTTTGGGTGAAGCCCAATGGAAGTGGCTTGAAAATGAGCTGACCAATAGTGATGCTGATATTCATATTTTGGCTGGAGGAGTACAGTTGTTACCAGAAGAACATCCTTACGAAAAGTGGAATAACTTCCCAAAAGCGAAACAAAGATTAATGAACTTGATCGCCACTACACAGCCAAAAAATGCTTTCTACTTAAGCGGAGACCGTCATATTTCTGAAATATCAAAAACAGTGATTCCTGGCTATGGTGCTTTCTACGATTTCACTTCAAGTGGTTTGACACATAGCTCTGAAGGAAATACTTCTGAGCCCAATGGGTTTAGGGTGAGTAAATTAGTAGATGTAAAAAGCTTTGGTCTGATTAAGATCGATTGGTCTGAGACTGAACCTCAAGTGACCTTTGAAATGAGAGGGTTAGCAAATGTTCTGATCGATTCTCATAAAGTAGATTGGGGTAAATAAATATTAAACAAACCGCTTTTGATCGAAAAGCGGTTTGTTTTACAACCTTAATCAGTTACGAAATCCCTTTTTAAATTTCCTTTGCGTAATTTGATTCAAATTGTACTTATGAAAACTTCCGTATTCCTTCTTTTTTGTCTTTCCTTAAGTTGTACCAAAGTCCAAGAACCACTCGATGTGCAAGGACATAGAGGCGCTAGAGGTTTAATGCCTGAAAACTCAATTCCTGCTTTTATGAAGGCTTTAGAGGAAGGAGTAACTACTTTGGAGCTGGATGTAGTGATTACAAAAGACAAACAAGTGGTGGTTTCACATGACCCATATATGCTCTCTGGAATTTGTAGCAAGCCCAATGGCGAACCTGTCACAAAGGAAGAAGAGCAAGAACTGAATATTTATCAGATGGACTATGCAGAGGTGGTGGGCTATGATTGCGGATCGAGAGGTAACGCCCGTTTTCCTGAACAGGAAAAAACAGAAACGGTAAAGCCATTATTGGCGGATCTAATTTCATTGGTAGAAGATCACTTGAAAGAAAACAACCTTCCAAAGGTGGGTTACAATATTGAAATCAAGAGCGTAGAGAGTGAATACAATGTGAGTCAACCGGAAGTGGACGAGTTTTCAAAGTTAGTCTTAGCAATCATTAGAGAAAGGCTTACCAATGATCGATTCACCATTCAGTCATTTGATTTTAATGTGCTCAAGCATTTGCATAAATCTAACCCAAATGTACGCTTGGTGGCTTTGGTAGAAAACGACAAAGGCGTGAATGCCAATTTGGAAGCTTTGGGTTTTACCCCAGAAGTTTATAGCCCTTACTATGTCCTCCTAGTGAAAAAGGACATTGATTTGATTCATGAAAAGGGAATGAAAGTGATTCCTTGGACCGTGAATGACCGCAAAGACATGGAACGATTGGTGGTCGATGGAGTGGATGGTGTCATTACTGACTACCCTAATTTAGCAAAGGGACTTAAAAAATAACTTGTGTTAATTTTTAGGTACAAAAAATTACCTTCAATCACATTCTTTTCAAAAGCCTGCGGATAACATTTTGATGTTGGGTATATCTATTTATTTTTGGGCTGCCCAATTCGTACATGCAGATATTCGAAGTTACCGATAGCCATTCTGAAAAAGAATTCATCCAATTGCCAGTAAGGCTTTATAGGAATGAAGAAAACTGGATAAGACCCCTTGATAAGGATATTAAGGCGGTTTTCGATCCAATCAAAAACAAGAACTATAGAAATGGCGAGGCCATTCGTTGGATTCTAAAGAATGATAAGGGCGAGGTGATTGGCAGGGTTGCGGCCTTTATCATCAAAAAAGTAGCTGCTGCACAAGAACAACCTACTGGCGGGATTGGCTTTTTTGAGTGCATTGATAATCAAGCCGCGGCATTTATGCTATTTGATGCAGGAAAAGAATGGCTTGAAGAGCGTGGTATGGAAGCTATGGACGGGCCAATCAACTTTGGTGACCGAAACAATTGGTGGGGACTGTTGATTGATGGGTTTTCAGAACCGAACTATCAAATGCCTTATAACTTTCTCTATTACAAAGACCTCTTTGAAGCTTATGGCTTTAAAGAATACTTTAAACAATTCACTTACGAGCGCCCTGTGGGAAGTCAAGTAGAGCTAGACAATCGCTTTTATGCAAAAGCTCAAAGTAGCTTAGATAACCCTGATTATGAGTTTAGACATATCAGGAAGGATGAATTTAAAGTTGCCCATAAATACTTTTTGAAGGTTTATAATGAGGCTTGGACGGGTCATAATGGAGTGAAATCTATGACCGAAGCGCAGGCACACAACATCTTCAAACAACTCAAACCAATTACCGATGTTAAAATTGTTTGGTTTGCCTTTTACAAAGGAGAGCCAGTCGCTTTTTTCATTTCAATTCCAGAGTTGAATCAGCTATATAAACACCTGAATGGACAATGGAATTTATGGTCGAAGATTAAATTCATGTATATGCTCAAAACAGGTGTATGTAAAAAGGCTTTGGGGATCGTGTTTGGCGTTGTGCCAACACATCAGAGAAAAGGAGTTGAAGGAGGTTTAGTCGTTTCATTTGTGAAAACCCTTGCTTGGAAAAAGGGCTTTCAATACGAAAACATGGAAATGAACTGGATTGGTGATTTCAACCCTAAAATGATGCGGGTGGCTGAGCAAATCGGTGCCGAAATCGCAAAAACACACATTACATACCGGAAATTATTTGACGAAACAAAGGAGTTTAAAAGAGCATCCTTTATTTAATAATAGCATATGAAAAAGAAGTACGATGTATATGGTATTGGAAATGCCTTGGTTGATCTTGAGTTCAAAATTGACGAACAATTTTTGACCGAACATAAGGTTGAAAAAGGCTTAATGACCTTAGTGGATGAAGAAACTCAGTTCAGATTAATCAACTCGATGATGCAGACGGATACAGTTCGCAAGTCGGGTGGTTCTGCGGCCAATTCTATGATTGCTATCAGTCAGTTTGGAGGAAAGTCTTTCTATTCATGTAAGGTGGCTAACGATGAATTTGGCGATTTCTATATGAAAGATATGCGTGAAGCGGGTGTAGAAACCAACCTCGACAAGCAAGAAAGGGAAGAAGGAATTACAGGTAAATGTTTGGTGATGATTACACCAGATGCCGACAGAACCATGAACACTTTCTTAGGTGCTACTTCAAATTTCTCGGTAAAGGAATTGGATGAGAATGCCATTAAAGATTCACAGTATATCTACTTAGAAGGTTATTTGACTACTTCTCCAAATGGAGTGGAGGCGATGATGAAAGGCAAGAAAATTGCCGAAGATTATGGTGTGAAAACTTCAATTACGCTTTCAGATCCTGCGATTGCGAATTTTTTCAAAGCACAGTTTACAGAAGTTATTGGTGCTTCTGTAGATTTGATTTTCTGCAACGAAGAAGAGGCTAAAACCTATACAGGAAAGGATAACTTGGAGGAAGCACGGCAGGCCATGAAGAAGGATGCTAGGAGATTTGTGATTACTCAGGGTAAGAACGGAGCCATGATTTTCGATGGTGATACTTTTATCGATATCGAAGCCTATGACGTAAAGGCAATTGATACCAATGGCGCTGGAGATATGTACGCTGGAGCGTTCTTGTACGGCATTACTAATGGTATGTCTTATGCCGAAGCTGGTAAATTAGCCAGTTTAGCCAGTTCAAAAATTGTGAGCCAATATGGACCAAGGTTGAAAACACCAGAGGTACACGAAATTTTGAGACATCTAAAGTAATTCTTCAATATAAATAGATTGAACAAGAAGCCATCTGTCGCCTGACGGATGGCTTTTTTCGTTATTTTGCATCAATGTCAAAGCCCGAAATTAACAATACTCTCGATCACCTTTTCCGGCAAGAGTATACCAAAATGGTATCGCTTTTTACGAATCGGTATTCATCAGATTTGATTGATCAAATCGAAGATGCTGTTCAGGAGTCTTTGCTTAAAGCAGCGAAACTCTGGAGTTTTCAGCCCATGCCAGAGAATCCTTCAGCATGGTTGTATCGGGTGGCCAACAATCAGTTGATTGATCAATTGAGAAGACAAAATAAGTCGGTGGCATACGAGGCTCAACAAAGTGCAGATGAAAATACTTCAGACTTTCAATTGGAAGAAGGAGAATTGGTCGATGGTCAGCTGAGAATGATTTTCGCCTGCTGCCACCCTTCAATGAAAATTCAAGAACAATTGATGCTGAGCCTGAAATTACTTTGCGGACTCAGTGTAAAGGAAATTGCTAGGGCACTTTTAAAGAAAGAGGATGCGTCTAAAAAAGCCATTACCAGAGCAAAACAAAAATTCAAGACAGAAGTAGGAGAACTTTCGGTTCCAGAAGGAGAAGCGATTAATGAAAGACTGGGTGCCGTCCTTCAAGTGATTTACCTTTTGTTTAATGAAGGTTATAAGGCCACAGAAGGAGATGAATTGATTCGTCACGAACTTTGTGAAGAAGCCATTCGATTGGCTTTTATCCTTACCAATGCTAAAGATTGCCACACTAGCGAACTGAATGCCTTAATTGCCATGATGCTGTTTAAGGCAGCACGTTTCCCCGCAAGAACTGGAGAGAATGGTGCCTTGATCACTTTGGAACACCAAGACCGAAGTCTGTACAGAGAGGATTATATTCAATGGGGCTGGAAGTTTATGCATGAATCAAGCAAAACTGAAAACACTTCTGTATATCAGCTAGAAGCCGCCATTGCCAGCTATTATACTGTGGCCGCTAGCTATGAAAAGACCAATTGGAAAGTGATTTTCAAGTTGTATGATGGCTTAATAAAACTGAAACCATCTCCCGTTGTGAAAATGAGCCGGGTATTTGTAATGAGTAAAGTCCTTGGCGCTAAAAAAGCATTAGAAGCCATGGCTGAAATTGAAGGTGAATCTTCTGAAGTACAATCTTTCCAAGCCTTGAAAGCTGAACTGTATGCTGAAGCGGGAGATTTTGATAATGCTCGTATTCATCTAAAAAAGGCCATAGGTCAAGCACAGAATATTGCAGAAAAGAGATTCTTGGAAGCCAAGTTGCTCAATTGGAAAACCGCTAAATCTGCTTAACCCATGTCCCCATTATTAAAAACAGTGTTGCGGTTTGGCTTAATTATTCTTGCGCTGCTTATTTTATTTCAGTTAACAAACGCTTCCCTCTTCATTCCTTCAATTTCGGCTGATTTTGTCATTGGAATAGCCGCGATTATCCTTATTGCTTTAGGTGTTTATTTAGGCAAGGCAGTCAGAAAAGAGAAGGTAGTGGAAGTGAAACCTTCCTCGGTTATTGATGAAGAAAGAATACTTAGCCTTGGTATTAGTCCCAGAGAATTGGAAGTGTTGCAGTTGATTTCAGAAGGTTTGTCTAATCAAGAAATTGGAGAAAAGCTTTTTGTATCAGAAAGCACCATCAAAACTCACATTTCCAACCTCTTTGTAAAGCTCGATGTAAAACGCAGAACGCAGGCCGTAATTAGAGCGAATGAGTGGCGTATTATACCTTAACTTTTTAGGCTGTTTAGTTCCATGTTCTAACTTAGTACTAAAGTAGGAATGTGTATTTTGGTACTAAAGTATGAATAGGTTCTGGCCATTCTGAGCTTGATTTGAACGTACTAAAAATGAAAACCATGAAAAATATTGTAGTTCGTTACGGAGTTATTGCCAGTCTAATTGTGGTAGGAGTGCCTTTGCTTTCGGGGCTGATCATCGGCTTTGGGATGGATAGTTTTGCCATGGGCGAAATTGTGGGTTACACTTCCATGATAGTGGCCATGACCACCGTTTATTTCGCCATGCGTCATTACCGAGATCAAATCAATAATGGGATGCTGAGCTTTGGTTTGGGGCTGAAAATTGGCTCTCTCATTTCTGTCCTGGCTGGGATTGCCTTTGCTATTTACAATGTGGTTTTTGTAACTTTCATTATGCCCGACTTCAATGAGCAGTACTTCGCTTATGCTGAAGGTCTGGAGTTGGGAACTCCCGAATTTGAAGCCAAGTTTGCTGCCATGATGGAAAGCAATGGCTTTATGTTTAGTGTATTAGGAGGAACAATATTGATGTTCGCCACCGTATTTCTGATTGGTTTTATTATGAGTGTGATTTCGTCACTTATACTTCAACGCAAACAAGTAATAGCGGTGTAATCGTAATTATGAATGTTTGTTTACCTTAGCACATCACTGCGCTGGTATCAATTTTGAACAGGCAGTATTGATTAAAACCTAAGTTTTATGCGTTTCTTACTGCTGTCTGTTCTTCTTTTCGGCCTGTTTCCGTTTGTAGGTTTAAATGCTCAAAGTGCGAGTTATATCAAGGAAATTCAAGCCTACCAAAAGGAGTTAAACGAAGAGTTTTTGAATCCCGATAAATCCCCTTTGACCGCTAATGAGCAAAAGGAATTTAAAGGGCACGATTTCTTTGATATAGATGAAGCTTATCGCGTTAATGCGAAGTTTGAGCCTACTCCTGATTCAAAGCCATTCCCCCTCAATACTAGTAAAGGAACAAGTCAGCTGTATAAGCGAATCGGTATCCTTCATTTCGAATTAAAGGGTAAACCGTATACTTTGGAGGCTTATCTCCGAATCCAAAGCTTCGCTATCCCTGGCCAAAAGACCTATGTGTTTTTACCCTTGGTGGATGCAACTACAGGGGAGGATACTTATGGCGCGGGGCGTTATTTGCACTATGAGGGTGTTCCAGAAGGAACAGCGTGGGTCATCGACTTCAATAAACTATACAACCCATATTGTGCTTATAGCGATAAGTATGAATGCCCAATGGTGCCCGAGCCAAATCATTTACCCATTGCTATAGAGGCAGGGGTGAAGGGGTACTAATTTACTTTAGACTAATGGAGTTTGTTTTTAAAAGTGGAAATCTTCTCTTCCAATTCAGTTCTCAAGGCCTCGTTTGTGACCTTTCCTTCAGAAAAATTTTGTTCGAAGGATGGAAGCGAAAAAGTCTCAATGATTTCTGCACCACAACGAGGTAAAATGATTTTACCTGAGTTCATGGCATTTCCAGCGCCATAGCCACCAGGAGAAGTGCTCATTAATAAGGTGGGCTTATCTCCAAAGATATTGATATCTATTCTGCTGCACCAATCGATGGTATTTTTAAAAACTGCTGTATAGTTTCTGTTGTGTTCTGCCAAAGAGCAAATAATAGCATCGGCTTGTTCCATTGCTTCTCTGAACCTATAAGCCGCGTCAGGATGTCCCTTTTCTTTTTCTCGGTCTACCGAAAACATAGGCATTTCAAAATCATTGAGGTCCAATAACCGGATTTCAAAACCTTCGAAATAGGTAAGTGCAAATTCTACCAATTGTTTGTTGATGGATGTGCTGCTGTTACTGCCTGCAAATGCGACTATTTTCTTCATACTATTTAAAGCTCTAAAGGGTAAGGTTTGTTCGAAATTTCAATTTTCTAGTGCTTTTTCTATCCTTCTATCGGGAATAAACCAAGCAGCAGCAAGTAAAATGTACATGGCACAACTTACTATCGGTTGAAAAAATGCAATGGCCACAGCAACAGTATAAATAAGGATCGACAATTTAGTTTTACGGTCCTTTTGATAGGCCTTGCCCACTTTAGATTCAATACCCTCATTTTTGACCACTTTTTGACCTAAAATGTACCAGGCTACACTCGCCATCAGCAAAACAACGCCATAAAGCGCTACTGGAATTTCAGTAAAATGATTTTGTCCCATCCAGCCCGTAGCGAATGGGAGTAATGATAGCCAAAACAATAAGTGGAGGTTTGCCCAAAGCACTTTGCCGCTTACCTTTTCAACGGCTTGCCATAAATGATGGTGGTTGTTCCAGTAAATACCGATATAAACAAAGCTGAGTACATAGGTTAAAAATGTGGGAAGCACGTGTTGTAAACTTTCTAAATCAGCGCCTTCTGGCACTTCCATTTCCAATACAAAAATGGTGATAATAATGGCCATTACGCCATCGCTAAAGGCTTCAAGTCGGTTGGTGGTCATAGTTGATTATGGTTTTCTGCTTTATGTTCAGTAGAACAATATACACGCTTAGTTTAACTTGTCCAGTATTTCGTTTTATGTTCAAAGAGATAATTTTCATTATTTAACTTTCAATAATTATTGAAAGTTAAATAAATTGTATTACATTTGAACATGCATTACGATGAAGGGAAAGAGAAATTTATTCAAGCTTGGGGCACTTTAGGTTCTGCTTGGGGAATAAACAAAGCCATGGGCCAAATTCATGCCTTGCTATTAATTTCTGAAGAAGCGCTTTCTACAGAAGAGGTTATGGAACAGCTTCAGATTTCTAGGGGGAATGCAAATATGAACATCAGGGCCTTGATGGATTGGGGTATTGTATCTAAAGCCTACAAGCCGGGTGAACGTAAAGAGTATTTCACTACAGGCAAGGATGTGCTAGAGCTAGCACGCCAAGTATCAAGAGAACGTAGGAGGCGTGAGATTGAACCTGTGATGCGTGTACTAGAAGAAATGCAGCAAGTAGAAGGAGATACGGCTGAAGTTGCCCATTTCAAAACAGTGACCAAAGACTTAGAAGGTTTTACCAAGCAAGTGGATGGGGTACTGGACAAGTTTATCCGCTCAGATAAAAACTGGTTCTTTCAGGTTTTGATGAAAATGATAAAATGAGAGTTTCGGGTTTCATAGTTATAATACTTGACGTGACGTTCCTGTTTATGTTGGGGCTGTTAATTGATAGTTATTTTGTGGAGTCAGATAATAGCGGTCTGATTAATTCTATTCTTGGACTAATGTTTTTGACAGGCTTTAGCATTATGATGGTTGCCTACTCTGTTTATCTTTCCTTAAAATGGGAGCTTAGACCTAAGTGGTTTAAAAGGAATATGCGGATTTATTGGGTTACGACCTTAATCTATATAATAGCTTTCTTTGTACCTATTTGGCTAGATGATTTTGTTTACATCATTGTAATAGGCATTTTAATAGGCATGGCTCAATTGGTTAATATGAATTGGTACATTTTCAGAGCGTAAAAAAAATTGATTATTAACTTTCATAAAATATTGAAAGTATGAAAAATATAAAATCACAAAGCTCTCTCAAACCTAGAAAGAGACTTGGACAATCTTCAAAATACAGCGGGCAATGGTTTTTAATATTAAACAGAGCACTATGAAAAGGATCGTAATTACAGGAGGAACGGGTTTTTTAGGAATTAGCTTGGCTAAATTCTTAAAAGAGAAAGGTTATCAGCCAATTTTGGTAGCTCGCCACAAACCTAATTTGGACTTTGAGTTCGCGCAATGGGATGGTGTTACTCTTGGTGATTGGTGTGAAGTTTTAGAAGGAGCTATTGCTATAGTGAATCTAGCTGGCAGGTCTGTCGATTGCATCAAAACGCCTGACCATTGTGACGAAATATTGAGGTCCAGGGTAGATTCTACAAAAGTGATTGGAGAAGCATTAAAATCGGTAAAGAACCCTCCAAAAGTTTGGGTTCAAATGTCCACAGCTCACATCTATGGTGATTCTGTTGCTCAAGTTTGCGATGAAGGTTCTTCTACTGGTTATGGATTAGCACCATTTGTTGGGAAGGCTTGGGAGAAAATATTTTTAGCCGCCTTGCCTGAAAACACTAGAGGTGTCAGGTTACGAACAAGCTTTGTAATTGGGCGAAACGGAGGTGCATTGTCGAGTTTAAAAAGAATCGTAAACCTTGGTTTAGGAGGTAAAGTGGGTAGTGGAAAGCAGGGGATGAGTTGGATCCACGAGTCTGATTTGAATAACCTGATTTACGAGGCTATTACCAATGATAAATATGATGGCTTTTACATAGCCAGTGCTCCAAACCCAGTATCAAATCAAGAGTTTATGAAAGAGCTGAGAGGAGCAATGAGGTCATTTATTGCGTTTTCATTGCCATTGTTTATGATAAAATTCGGAGCCAAATATGTCTTTAAAACTGACCCTGAGTTAGCGATTTATGGTAGGTATGTGAAGTCGAAGAGATTGGAAGAGGAGAGGTTTACTTTTAATTACCCCGACTTGAGTCAGGCATTTGATAACTTATTCAGCAGCAAAGAAAATTAAGGCTATGGGACAGTATAAAGTATATTTTTCAATCTCAATCATTATAGGTGTTTTGGCAATTTATAATGCGTCATTATTTTTGTTTTACTCTGATCACGAGGGTTTACTGTATCTAATGCTTTTACAATTGCCCTTGGGGTTTATGCAGTTGACATCAGGTTTACACTATGTTACTAGCCTTAAACCCTTTCCTATTTGGTTTCAAGACTTTATAAGAACCTATTGGTGGCTTGTCTTCGCTTATTTTGTTGGGCTATATATATTATTTAGGTTCTATGAATATGAAAATTTTGTAATACAAATTTGGTTTTTTGTAGTGCCTTGGCCTATCGCTATTTTTCAATTCTACTTTGTGTTCCGGTTATATCGATTCGAATTAAGTAAGGGGCTTCCGCAATAAAAAAGCGTTCTCCAATACTGAAATTGTAGAACGCTTGATAAGATTTTTAGAATACTCGTTACTGTATGTTACAACTACCGTTGAAATCTGAGGCGTCAAAAATAGTTTTGGCACTTCCTTTTAAATTACCCTGCACCACCTCAATGGTGAGTTGGTTACTTCCAGAACGTTTGGGAGAGCAGTACTCCAATAGATAGTAGCTGTTGGCTTTGCTGTTAATCAAGTCCCCAATTTCTTTAAATTTGTCCAGCAACTCGCCAATGTTTATGGCAGAAACAAAGCTCGTTTTTCCTATCTCTTTCAATACTGGCTCGTCAATTTCGCCTCCAAGGCCAATGGTGTAGAAGGAAATGGAAGGATCTGCTTTTCTCACGGCTTCTAATGCCTGTCCTTTGGTTGACCGGTTGGCTTGATCAGTTCCATCAGTAAAAATCACTACCGAGTTCGAACCAAATTTATCCAGTTCTTGAGACTGACTGAGTCGCTGTGTTGCAATTCCAACACTTTGTATCACCGCACCATAAAGGTTGGTGGAATTGTCTGAGCTCATAGAGGCGTTAATATTGTCTATGGCATTTTTCAAGGTAGTGGTATTGGAGGTAATGGGCTGCAACTGCTTAATGTTTTGAGAACCATCAAACCACCATATTTCTACTTTTACTGCTCCAGATGATGCCTCCCCTTCAGAGGGGACCACTTCATCAATAAAGCTTTTGGCCGCTGATTTTAATGGAGCCAAGTTCTGACTACTTAAAATACTGCCACTTAAATCGAGTAAGAGCATAATATTGTAGTCCAAAACTTGCTCGTTGGGCTGTATTTTTCGTACCGCCTCAAACTCTGAAATTAGACTTCCGTTTTCGTAAATATTAAAATCGGCTTCTTTTAAACCAGCCTTTCCTTTTCCTGCGCCATCCTGTACTTTAAAAAATACAGAGACATTAGAGGGAAGGTTGGTGAATTGGTTTTCAATAGTAACTTGTAGTTGTGGGGTGGTGTCGCTGTTTCCACCACAACTTTGTATGATCATAAATAAAAATGCAGCCATTAAGCTTGCGGTAATACGTATTTGAGTCATGTTATCTCTAGGTTGGTACTTCTCACACAACCATGAAACTTATGCCAATATTGTGTGGTTAACCGTATAAATGATTTAATTTCGAACAATAATAAAACCATGCAATATGAGAGTTACTACTACGTTCAAGGATGATTATGAATTTCAGTCGGTTAATGAAGAAGGCAATGTTTTAGACATTGACATGTATTCTGCCGAGAAGAAAAAGCACATGTCTCCTACACAATTGTTGCTTTCTAGTTTGGCTGCTTGCGCTTCTGTTGACTTGGTTCAAATGTTGAAAAAACGTAAGAAAACGGTGAATGGACTCACTGTAGTAGCTGACGGAACCCGTAGAGATGAACACCCAAGAGGCTTTACTCATATTACACTCACTTTTACAGTGGATTCGCCAGATGTTGCTGAAGCAGAGTTTGAAAAAATGGGGCATTTAGCGGCCACAAAATACTGTTCAGTGGCTGGTACTTTAAGCGCTGAGGTAGATCATAAATTTATCGTTAATAGAGCCTAAGCATCGCCAATGAGAATTGTAAAAGAAATACCGAATAGTGAGTGCAAAATCACTGTTTTTTCCTGGAATGGAAAATTCCTGATAAAGTTGGAAAACGGTGGTTTTGAACAAACTTTTAAGGTGAGCGAGCTTGATGTGCTAGAAGAGGAGCTTGACGAAATACTGAACGATAGCTTTATTACTGAAGCCATTCAACGTTTTGACGAAATGGCTAAATCCCTTCGTAAAGCTATTCCTTAGATTGAAAGACGATTAATTTTTGGGTTTGAATGCGTAAGTAGTTGCGTATTTTTATTATTGTTGTTCTTTAACATCTGCTTTTGCTAGACGTAACATGATTTATTTTCTACTCTCTTTAGCCGTAATCTTATCATTTGTCTTAGCCTATTTTCTATTCCAAACATATAAAAGTAAGTCTCACTTACAAAAGGAGTTTAATGAATTAAAAGAGAAGTATGAAGAGAATCAGTTCCACTTAGATTTTTTTCTAGAGCACACGTCTGACTTCCTATTTAAATTCGACACAAAGGGGATAGTGAACTATTCATCAATGAACGTGGTCAGGGTAATGGGGAGAAACCCGAATGTAAGACTTGCTCACTATAGTTCAAGCTATTCTGACAACCCTATTAATCGAAAAGCGCGAGAAAGAATCGATGGATTTCTTTCTGGAAAGTATGATTCTGTTCCTCCTTATTTTGTAGAAGTTAATGATGCTAGAGGGCTTCCACATATGCTGGAAGTGTTTCATAAACCCATTTTTAATGATCAAGGCAAGTTGGTTACCGTAACAGGAATCGCGAAAAACATTACAGGTATTTACAATGCAGAATTAGAAATAAAGAAGTTTGAAAAAGAACAGATCTTGATCTTGGATGCGATTCCTGACACGATGTTTACTTTTGATAAAAGAGGGTTCCTTCTGAACTATCATGCGAAGAATGAGATAACCACACAGCTTTCTGTCGAAAAGCAATTGGGAGAGAATATAGTAAATGTTTTCCCACAAGATATTGTCTCACTTATGACTGAAAGTTTAGAAAAGGCACACCATACTGAAGTGATGCAAACTGTTGAATTTAAACTGGTACTGAACAAAAAGCAGCATGTTTGCGAAGGAAGGTTTATTAAACTTACCGATGATAGAATCCTTTTGATGATGCGTGATATATCAGCTCAAAAGCAATTGGAAGAGGGCTTGAAACTGGCCAAGGAAGCCGCGGAAAGCGCAAATCAGGCCAAGAGCACCTTTTTGGCTACCATGAGTCATGAGATCAGAACTCCGATGAATGGAGTAATAGGAATGACGAATCTCTTAAATGAAACATTGCTTAACGCAGAACAACGTGATTATGTAGAAACCATAAAAGTAAGTGGAGAAACATTACTTCGAATCATCAATGATATTCTTGACTATTCAAGAATTGAATCGGGAAAAGTGATGTTAGAAGAATCGGTGTTTGGTTTGAAGAGGATTGTGGAGGAGTCTTTAAATCTTGTAGCCTATGAAGCCAAGGGTAAGAAGGTAGGGTTGAATTTGAATATTAATGAAAATGTGCCTGAGTTTTTCTATGCTGATAGAAATAGGCTTGGACAAATACTGGTCAATTTACTCTCCAATGCAGTTAAGTTTACTGAGAGAGGTTTTGTGTCAGTTAGAGTTTCTATGATTGAATTAAAAGGCGATACAGCCAATATAGAGTTCAAAATTCAAGATACAGGCATAGGAGTGGCGAAAGAGGAAATTAAAAACCTCTTTAAAGAATTCACCCAAGTAGAATCATCTAACTCGAGGAGGTTTGGGGGGAGTGGTTTAGGATTGGCGATTGTCAAAAACCTATTGAAATTGTATAACGGTAAGGTTTCGGTTCAAAGCGAATTAGGGAAAGGCTCTCTATTCACTTTTAATGTATTCATGAGGCTAGCTATTGGTGAAATGACAGAGCACGAAAGAGAAATATCGATTGGGTCAAGTCGTTATGAAGTGGATAAATTGGGAGATGTCCTTTCAGGAAAATACCCTTTAAAAATTCTTTTGGCAGAAGATAATAAGATTAATAGTAAGCTTATTTGCCTAATTTTAGAGCGTATGGGCTATATCCCTGATTTAGCCAAAACAGGACTAGAAGCCTTATCTCAAATGCTGGATAATTCGTATGACGTAATTTTAATGGATGTTCAAATGCCAGCAATGGATGGTATTGAAGCCACTAGGAAAATCCGTGAACTTAACCTCAATTCTTCTCCATATATTATCGGCATTTCAGCCAGTGCATTTGATGAGGATGTTAAAAATGCAATCGAAAATGGAATGGACGATTACTTGATAAAACCCATTAAACTCGATGCCTTAAGAAATAAACTTATTGAAGTAGGGCAAAGGCGTTTTCCTTTTGTGTCTTGAGTTTCGTTCATAGCTTTACGCCATGAATTATTTTGTTACTGCCATAGGTACCGACAGTGGAAAAACCTTGGTTTCTGCGATTTTAACCGAAGCATTGAAAGCCGATTATTGGAAGCCTGTCCAAGCAGGAACACCATTGGATACCACTACAGTTAAAGAATTGGTAAGCAATGAGATTACACGATTCCATCCCGAAACGCACATCTTCAGAATTCCGGCTTCTCCTCATGCTGCTGCAAAATTTGAACATTTAGCTATAGAACTGGACGACTTTGTGCTTCCAGAAACTACTAATGATATTGTAATTGAAGGTGCTGGTGGTGTTTTGGTGCCGATTAATCAAGATAACTATGTGATTGACATCGCCCGAGAATTATCAGCCCCGGTTATTTTGGTAGTGAATCTCTATCTCGGCTGTATTAATCATACTTTACTGACCGTAGACTATTTAAAAAGAAATGAAATCCCTGTGTTGGGAATGGTTTTTAATGGAGAATCTAATTTTGAAAGTGAAAGCATTATCGAGCAGAAATCTGGCTACAAAGTATTGCTAAGATTGCCAAAGCTAAGTTTGATCAATAAAGAGATAGTGAAGTATTGGGCAGACGAATTGATGTTGAGTTGGTATGAGTGATTGGATAAAAAGAGATAACGAGTCAATCTGGCATCCATTTACTCCTCTAAGGGGAATGGAAAGCCCACTAATGATAGAGCGGGCAGAAGGAGTCAATTTATATACCAGTGGCGGAGCAAAAATAATTGATGCCATATCCTCTTGGTGGGTGAACTTACATGGACATAGTCATCCGCACATAGCCAAAGCCATTACCGATCAAGCCACAAAATTGGAACACGTAATCTTCGCTGGTTTTACCCACGAACCTGCCATTCGATTGGCAGAGCGTTTATTAGAAATATTGCCAGAGAATCAATCGAAAGTATTTTACTCCGATAATGGAAGTACGGCTACGGAAGTAGCAATCAAAATGGCTTTTCAGTATTTCTATAATCAAGGAATCGATAAAAGAAAAATTATAGCCATCGATGGCGCATACCATGGCGACACTTTTGGCGCAATGTCGGTAGGGGAGAGAGGGCCATTTACCGAGCCATTCGATCCTTATTTGTTCGATGTTGATTTTATTGATTTTCCTGAAGAAGGTCAAGAGGAAGCTGTTTATAAGCAGTTCAAGGCCCTAGTTGAAAAGGACGATGTTGCTGCCTTTATTTTTGAGCCTATTATTCAAGGTGCATCAGGAATGCGCGTGTACAGCAAAGTTTTACTCGATAAGATGATTGCTTTGGCACATCGTTTTGAAGTGATCTGCATTGCAGATGAAGTGATGACAGGCTTTGGAAGAACGGGAAAGCTGTTTGCTTCGGATTGGCTCACCAATAAACCAGATATATTCTGTTTATCAAAAGGACTGACGGGGGGTGCTATTGCCATGGGGGTCACCACATGCACGGAAAAAATTCAAGCTGCTTATCGTTCAAATGACTTGATGAAAACCTTCTTTCACGGACACTCATTTACTGCCAATCCAATGACATGTGCAGCCGCAAATGCTTCATTAGATTTGTTGCTTACCAAAGAAAGTGAAGAGAATAGATTGAGACTAAACCATAGTCACCTTTCATTCATGAAAATAATAGAAAGTCATTCTATGGTGAGAAATGCGAGAGTCCTCGGTACAATCCTAGCCTTTGAAATGAATACTGAAAAGGATACTTCTTATTTCAACGAGGCGCGCCATTACCTCTACCCATATTTTATTAGCAAAGGTGTTTTACTACGTCCATTAGGGAATGTACTCTATTTGATTCCTCCCTATGTAATTAGTGAGGAAGATTTAGATTATGTGTATCAAACCATATTAGATTTCTTAAATCATCCACCAAAACCAGAGAAAATTACATCTTAGTAAGCCTCATGAGTGCTGATGAAAAAGAGTTTTAAAAGGAGGTAAGTACTAGGTTTCAGATAAGTGAACAAGTAAATTTATCCTTTGTGCCAAAAAGCTAGGTTTTGATACCGAGTATTGATTTTATTTTTAACTTTATGCGCTTAAAGTACCCACAGTAATAAACCCGGTTTTTATGAAGTTTATCGTTTCTTCAGCAGAATTGCTAAAACGCCTTTCCAATATCAATGGAGTAATCACTACTAATCCAGTAGTGCCAATCCTTGAAAACTTTTTATTTGAAATTAAAGATGGACTTTTGACCATCACGGCTTCCGATCTTCAAACCTCTATGATTACAGAGATTGATGTGGAGGCAAAAGAAAATGGAAGCATTGCTGTTCCTGCTCGTATCCTTATGGATACCCTTAAGAATTTACCAGAGCAGCCTGTTACGTTTACTATTGACAATGAGACTTACAGCGTTGAAATCAACTCTGATAATGGTAGATATAAATTGGCTGGCGAAAACGCTACTGATTTTCCTAAAGTACCAGAGGTGACTGATGCCTACCAAGTAGATATGTCTACAGAGGTGCTCAGCAGCGCGATTAACAATACAATCTTTGCCACCAGCAATGATGAGTTGCGACCAGCAATGACCGGTGTTTACGTAAAACTCGCAGAAACAAACACTACTTTCGTAGCTACAGATGGTCACCGTTTGGTACGTTATAGAAGAGTAGATGTAGCTTCTGATACTGGGATGTCAATCATTATTCCTCGCAAGGCGCTGAACTTGTTAAAATCTACTTTGCCTTCTGAAAACTCAAATGTAGTAGTGGAATACAATGCATCTAATGCTTACTTCCACTTCAATGCGATTAAAATGATTTGTCGTTTGATCGATGAGCGTTTTCCGGATTATGAAAACGTGATTCCTTCTGACAACCCAATCGAAATGAAAATCAACAAGAGCGAGCTTTTAGGTTCGTTGAAAAGGATTTCGATTTACGCCAACAAAACTACGCACCAAATTAGATTGAAAATCACAGGTAGTGAACTTACAGTTTCTGCCGAAGATTTAGATTTCTCTAACGAAGCAAAGGAAACTTTGGCTTGCGAGCATGAAGGAGAAGATATCGAAATTGGGTTCAATGCGAAATTCTTGGTGGAAATGTTGAGTAACCTTCATTCTAAAGAAGTTACGCTTCAAATGTCAGCACCTAACCGTGCCGGTTTGTTGATTCCTGGTGATAAAGATGAAAGTGAAGATATTCTAATGCTGGTAATGCCAGTAATGTTGAATAACTACTAATTCATCATTGAGCAAAAAGATAAGGAAAGGAGCTTTAGGCTCCTTTTTTATTTTCAATCTTTATTTTTGATAACTTCGTCAATTAAATACACAAAGTGCTGTCTAAAAAAACCCAATACGCTTTCCACGCTTTAACCTACTTGGCCGAGAATCAAGAGAAAGGACCAATTCTCATTTCTGAAATTTCAGAAGAGAGAAAGATCTCATTGAAATTCTTAGAGAATATTCTGTTGGAGCTGAAGAAGTCAGGAATTCTTGGTAGCAAGAAGGGAAAAGGTGGAGGATACTACCTGATTAAAGCTCCGGAGGATATTGGATTAGCTAAAATTATTCGATTACTCGATGGCCCCATTGCACTGCTTCCTTGTGTTAGTCTAAACTATTATGAAAGGTGCGAAAACTGTCAAGAAGACATTTGTGGGCTGAATGTAGTGATGAGTGAGGTAAGGGATAACACCCTTAAAGTGCTAGAGCATAAGTCTTTAAAGGACGTTCTCCGAAAGCATTAAAAAAAATTGCTCTATTACTCTATTAAAACGGTAGGGAATGTATACTTTTGTGATATCAATGTTTGAACAAAAGTGAACTACTATGTTTTTAGACTCGGTGGTAAAAGGAAAAATAGAAAAGCAGGAGCTAAGCGATAGTAATCTCAAAAGTATTCTGAAAACCGTAAGCTGGCGAATTGTAGGTACGATCGATACCATAATGATCTCTTATTTTATTACTGGCGAGGTGAGTTTGGCCCTTTCCATAGGCTCGATTGAGGTTTTTAGCAAAATAGTGCTCTATTATTTTCATGAGCGTGCTTGGTCTTCTGTTAAACTAAAAAAGTAGAAGGGTGAAAGACAGAATTCAAGAATATAATAGCCGGTTTGCGGAGCTCTCTGTTGCAGAGGTAATCAGCTGTCTTGCTCAAGAATTCCCTGCGCAGGTTAAGTTTTCGAGTGCTTTTGGGCAAGAGGATCAAGTCATCACAGATATTATTTTTCGTAATCAACTGCCTGTGGAAGTCTTTACTTTGGATACAGGGCGTTTGTTTTCTGAAACCTATGAGCTGATGGAAAAGACCAGAATGCGCTATAAACCGGAAATAACGACCTACTTCCCGAAGTCAGAAGATGTTGAGCCGCTGGTGAGCGAGAAGGGTTTTTT
This sequence comes from Roseivirga sp., assembly GCF_034669765.1. Classification (GTDB taxonomy): domain Bacteria; phylum Bacteroidota; class Bacteroidia; order Cytophagales; family Cyclobacteriaceae; genus Roseivirga. The sequence goes on along the minus strand of NZ_JAXMOQ010000003.1, from coordinate 543,656 downwards.
TAGCTTTTACGAATCAGTTGAAAACAGAAAGGAATGCTGTTACATAAGGAAAGTGGCACCCTTAAAACGTGCGCTGAGAAACACCAAAGTTTGGATTACCGGCATGCGTGCAGCTCAATCAGATAATCGTCAACATTTAGATTTATTTGAATGGGATGAGGGAAATCAGGTGATTAAGTACAATCCTATTTTGAACTGGACTTATGAAGCCATGTTGGCTTATTTGGATGAGTACAAAGTGCCTTATAACACGCTTCATGATAAAGGTTTTGTGAGTATAGGTTGCCAACCCTGCACTAGGTCAATTACTCCTGACGAATCTCCAAGAGCAGGGCGTTGGTGGTGGGAGAGTTCACAAAAGGAATGTGGTTTACATACAGTTACAATTAAGAGATAAGTAGTTATGAATGTTTTTGACGGACAATTTCCACGTGAGTTGGAAGATGAGTCCATTTACATCATGAGGGAAGTGGCGGCTCAGTTTGAGCGGCCTGTATTATTATTTTCTGGAGGAAAGGATTCCATCACCTTAGTGCGTTTGGCCGAAAAGGCGTTTTACCCAGGTAAAATCCCCTTTCCTTTATTGCATGTGGATACTGGACATAACTTTCCTGAAACCATTGCCTTTCGCGATGCATTGGTAGAAGAGTTAGGGCTCGAATTGCACGTACGTTATGTGCAAGATTCCATTGACAAGAAAATAGCAGTGGAAGAGTCAGGGAAATATGCCAGCAGAAATGCACTTCAAACCGTGACATTACTAGCAGCTATTGAAGAGTTCAAATTCGATGCTTGCATAGGTGGCGCTAGACGAGATGAGGAAAAGGCCCGGGCCAAAGAGCGAGTATTTTCAGTGCGAGATGATTTTGGGCAATGGGACTCCAAGAAACAACGCCCTGAACTTTTTGATATGCTCAATGGGAGAATCAATGTGGGTGAAAATGTGCGTGCATTCCCGATCTCTAACTGGACGGAAATTGATGTTTGGAATTACATCAGAGAAGAAGGTCTTGAAATCCCGTCCATTTATTACGCCCATCAACGCGAAGTTTTTCAACGTGACGGCATGATTTGGCCAAATTCAACTTTCATCAATAAAGATGAAAACGAAAAAATAGAAACGCGTACAGTCCGCTTTCGCACTGTAGGTGACATGACCTGTACGGCAGCCGTAGAGTCTGATGCCGACCAGATTGAAACAGTAATTGAAGAGATTTTGAGTGCCACCATTTCCGAACGAGGCGCTAGAATTGATGACAAACGTTCGGAATCCGCTATGGAAAAAAGAAAACAGTATGGATATTTCTAACAAACAAGTATTGCGCATTGCTACAGCTGGGAGCGTAGACGATGGGAAAAGTACCCTTATTGGCAGACTGCTCTTCGATACCAAATCCATTACTTCTGATAAGCTATTGGCCATTGAAAAAAGCAGCCGAAGAAAGGGACTTGATTATATAGACCTTTCATTACTGACAGATGGGTTGGTGGCAGAAAGAGAGCAAGGAATTACGATTGATGTGGCACATATTTATTTTGCTACGAAGTCGAGAAAATACATCATTGCCGATACGCCAGGTCATATTGAATATACCCGAAATATGGTGACGGGTGCAAGTAATGCAGACGCATCGTTGATTCTGATTGATGCCAGAAATGGATTAGTAGAACAGACGAGACGTCACTTATACATAGCACACCTTTTGCGTGTGCCTAAAGTCGTGGTTTGTATCAATAAAATGGATTTAGTAGGTTATGACCATGCGCGTTTTAAAAGCATCGTATATGAGGTGAAAGCCTTGGTGACTAGCGCTTCATTAGCAGGCTTTGATATTTCTTTCCTACCCATTAGTTCACTTTATGGCGAAAACATAGTGGAAGGGAGTCAAGAAATGCCTTGGTACTTGGGTAATTCCCTTATTGAAGTATTGGAGGCTATTGAAGTCAAAGTTCAGCAAAGAGAGTTGCCGTCAAGGTTTCCTGTTCAATATGTAATCAGACCCAAAACTCAAAAGTATCACGATTACAGAGGCTATGCAGGCAAAGTGGCTAGTGGTGTCTTTAAAGTGGGAGATATGGTCACTGTTTTACCTTCAGGTGCGGTATCGGAGATTTGTGCCGTTCAGAAATACAGAACGGAGCTGAATGAGGCAATTGCGGGTGAGTCAGTAAGCGTTCTATTGAAAGATGACATTGGAGCCAGCAGGGGTGATATGTTAGTGAAGGAGGGTAGTATAAACTTTGGTAATGAGATTACTTCTGATGTTTGCTGGATGGATAGTAATCCACTGGTAGCTGGAAAGACCTACAAATTGCAACATGGAGTAAGTGAATCGAGAGTTAAAGTACTCGGTTTAAACCACAAGGTAAATACGGAGAGTCTGTTGGTGGAATCGGGGATCTCAGATTTCCAATTAAATGATATCGGAGAAGTGGTTTTGAGATCTTCTAAACCAGTTTTAGCGGACTCTTATTGGCAAAATAGGAACAATGGTGCCTTCATTTTAATTGATGAATTCACCAACAATACGGTAGGTGTGGGTTTTGTAGCTTAGGTTTTCAATTGAATAAATCCCAACAGAAAGGAGGGATAGACTTATTTACGTATTTTGGCTTCTAGGTTTTCGTCTATATCTAGAGCAACCTCATGCGCTTCTTGTAAAAGCCTGTTTAACTCAATTTCATTTTCAATCAGATTAAGGATTAAGTTCTTGAATTCTACACTTTTGATTCGATCAAAGCTTACTACTTTTTGTAAACCGAAATCTACATCTTTAATCAGAAAGTCGTTGTAATATTTCTCTTTCATGCTGGCGTGATATTGCGACACTTCTTTTAAGGCTGTGTATTTGTTTTTTAAAGTGATCAAATCATTCTTGAGGTCGGAATTACTGGTGGTGTAGTTGGTATTCAGGTAAAAGTTGAGTCCCTCGAACTGGAGGTTGGACTTATATGTTTTATTGATAGCGAAGAGGTATTTAGATATTTCTTCATTTTCTAAGCTACCTTCAGTATAAAGGTAACCATCAGAGTATAGAATTTGAGCTAACTGGTTCTCATTTTCAAGTAGTTCCAAACGTTCATCTGCCAACGATTCAAACTCAATTATATTCAATTCAAGCTCTGTGTGCACCTTTTCGATTGCACCTTTTTCGAGCTTTAGGTCTTTTGAATCTTCATAAACTACGTTGAGTTGATAGGCCACTGTAATTCCGAAAATCACAATGAAGATCTCTATCATGTAAGTGATTACATCTGCTTTTTTGACTTTGGCAAGCCTGCGAGAAGTTCCAAATTTCATTTGATAATAAGGTTTGACATTGAATATAAAGCAATTGCTTTATTATTGACAAGGAAAGTTGTCCAAGGATGCTTAGGAAATCATTCTTTCGAGTATCACACCTACGTAATAGGCCAAAACAGCGGCAGATCCACCTAAGAAAAGTGTTTCTAAAACGCCCCGTACACGGCTGGTAGAAGTTACATAACTCTTCGCATAGCCTATGGCACCAAAAGCAACAAAGGTCAGAATCGAGGAATAAAGGAATAGATCGGCATCGAGTCCTCGGGTGTAATCAATTACATAAACAATGAGTGGAATAAAGCCCATGAATAAGAAAGAGATGAAAGTCACAAGTCCCATTTGAAAAGGCGACTTGGTTTCTTCTATCATCTCCAACTCTTCCTTCATCATTACGTCTACCCAGCGATCTTTGTCTTCAGTGATTTTATCCACCACTTGTTCCAAAAGTTCACCTTCAAAGCCCTTGGCTTGATAGATTTCTCTAATTTCCTCGCGTTCTTTTTCTGGCAAGTGATCCACTTCCCAGTATTCAATAGCTTTATGTTTATCGTAATTCTGTTTTTCTGATTTGGTAGAAAGGTAACTCCCAACGGACATGGCGAAACCATCGGCAAATAGGTTGGCAAAACCGAGGATGATGACTACGGAACTGTCCAAGTGAGCGCCTGCAGCTCCTGCTACAACAGCAAAAGTGGTGACACTACCATCAATTCCTCCATAAATAAATTCACCAATGTAATCGTGAAATTTTGAGAAGATCGATGTCTTACCGTGTAAATGGGCTTCGTGGTGTTTTTTGCTCATGCAGTTTTTGAGTATTTAGGTTGAACCTCAATATTAGCTCAATATAGCACGATTGATTTTTTAAACCCTACTGTCTTTGGATTTTGGCCCCTAAAGCATTTAATCTTTGGTCAATGTGTTGGTAGCCTCTGTCGATTTGCTCAACATTGTCAATCACACTGGTGCCTTCGGCAGAAAGCGCTGCAATAAGCAAGGCTTGACCTGCACGAATATCAGGAGAAGTCATTCTTATTCCCTTGAGCTTTTGCTGACGGTTCAAGCCAATAACAGTTGCTCTGTGTGGATCGCAAAGAATGATCTGAGCACCCATGTCAATCAGTTTGTCTACAAAGAACAAACGGCTTTCGAACATTTTCTGATGTACTAAAACGGTTCCTTTGGCTTGTGTCGCCATTACCAAAATTATACTCAAAAGGTCAGGGGTTAGCCCTGGCCAAATGGCATCGGAAATGGTCATAATAGAACCGTCAATAAAGGTTTCTATTTCATAATGATCTTGACCTGGGATAAAGATATCATCACCTCTAAACTCCATTTGAACTCCCATTTTCCTAAAAGTATCTGGAATTAAACCAAGTTGATCGATTCGACAATCCTTAATAGTAATTTCGGATTGCGTCATAGCCGCCATGCCAATGAAACTCCCAATTTCAATCATATCAGGCAGCATTGTATGCTCGGTTCCGATAAGCGAATCAACACCTTCAATATGTAATAGATTAGACCCAACACCAGTAATTTTCGCTCCCATTCTGTTGAGCATGGCGCAAAGCTGTTGCAAGTATGGCTCGCAAGCAGCATTGTAAATGGTGGTTTTACCCTTTGCCATTACGGCAGCCATTAAAATATTGGCGGTACCAGTAACCGAGGCTTCTTCTAAAAGCATATAAGTGCCTTTCAGTTGGGAAGCATCAATATGATACATACCAGTTTCTGATTCGTACAGAAAACGGGCACCTAATTTTTGGAAACCAATAAAGTGAGTATCCAGCCTTCTTCGGCCAATTTTATCACCTCCTGGTTTAGATATTTTTGCTTTTCCAAAACGGGCTAAAAGCGGCCCTAGAATCATTACCGAACCACGGAGCGATGAAGCCTTGGTTCGGAACTCTTCAGTTTCTAGGTAATCAATGTTTACATTTTTTGCACAAAAGCGGTAACTCTCAGCCCCCAAGAATTGCACTTCGACACCCATGGCGCCAAGTAATTCAATGAGTTTGTTTACATCACGAATGTCGGGGACTTTATGAAGTGTAACAGGTTCAGAAGTGATTAAAACAGCACACAGGATTTGTAATGCTTCGTTTTTGGCACCCTGTGGAGTAATTTCTCCATTCAGTTTGGTACCGCCTTCAATTACAAAAGATGCCATTAATTATGTGCGTCTGCGTTTTGTGTAATTCTTTTTTCTGTTTTGGTTAGATGGCCCAGAAGACGGTCTTCTTTCTCTTACGCTGGTGTTGAAAAGGCCTTCTTCTTTTATTTTCTCGATGTTTACAACCAATTGGCCTTTCGACATTCTGTGAATGTGTTGAGCAATTACTTCGTCTTCAATATTGTCTTTGTTCCAGTTAGAAAAGAAGCTTTTCATTAAGCGACCGATGTGAATAATGGCATTCTCCTTAGAATCTTCATCTTCCATTTCAACCGCCAATTTCACCATCATCTCTAGGTTTCTACCATAGTGACGAAACTTAATTTCATCCGTTTTGTATGCCATACGCTGTGGCTTTTTACCAATAGATTCTTTCTCAGGCATTGGGAAAGGCGATTCCACGTCTAAATCAAAGCGCGACATGATGTATAAATCATCCCATACTTTTTGATCGTACTCAGCATTTTCGCGAAGCAAATTAGGGTTGATCTGACGCATAAGGTCAGTTAGTGTTTGCGCGTATTGGTTGCGCTTTTCTTTGTCTTCAACGGTTTTGATATATTCAACCAGTTTTTGTACGTTTCTACCGTATTCCTTCTGGATTACATCTTCTCTTTGGGTATTATATTCTAAACTCATGTTTTTACTTTTCACTACGAAATTAACAATTATTCTGGAAGAAGAAGGTCTATTTGATCGTAGATATTCATCGGTTTGAGCACCGTTTTATAAAATTGATCCTTCGTTCGGACTTACTATAAACTCAACGCGTAATGTGCAAGGTTGTTATGACGGTAAGTTAATTCTTTTTTATTCGACAATCCTCAACTTTGCGAAGCTCAATAGCAGCGTTTTTTCACCAAAGTTCTCAAATATGACTTTCGCTTTTTTGTTCGAACCTTCCACGTCCATTTTATGAACCTTACCAAAACCGAATTTAGGGTGTTCCACCTTCATGCCTTCTTTAAGGTTTGAAATATCGCTCGGGGTGAAATTATCGGAAGGCTTATGGTAGGACATGGGCTTTTTAGGCGCAGCATTTCTATTCGCTATTAAGTTTCGCGCATAGTTTGAACCCACTTCCGGAGCATTTCTACTAGGGCTAAGGCTTGATGATTTTTGTTCTCGGCTTCCGTATTTTGTGTTTACCTTAATATAGCTAGGGTCTACTTCTTCAATAAATCGGCTAGGTTCGCAATTGAGCAAACGCCCATAACGATAACGTGATAGTGCATAAGAGAAATAGAGGTTTTCTTTTGCCCGGGTAATGGCCACATAGAATAAACGCCTCTCTTCTTCTAAATCAGCCCTACTGCTCATCATCATTTGCGAAGGAAAAAGATCTTCTTCCATGCCCACAATGAATACGTTTTTAAATTCAAGTCCTTTAGCCGAATGAATGGTCATTAAAGTCACGACATCAGTTTCTTGGTTGTCCTTGTCACTGTCGGTTAACAAGGCGATGTCTTGCATAAAGTTGTTGAGCGATTTATCCTCAACTTCTGGTGTGTCGACAAACTCTTTCATGGCGTTCAATAATTCTTGAACGTTCTCATAGCGGTTCAAGCCCTCTATGGTTTTGTCTTCGTAAAGCTCTTTTAATAGACCAGAGTTTTTGGCAATATGGCTGGCGGTCTCAAAAGCATCTTTGGTTTCAACATAAACCTTGAAGCTTTTTATTAGCGTAACAAAGTCGTTGATCGCATTTGCAGCTCGGCCGGGTAAAAAGGAGTTGATGTTGACAAGCACTTCCCAAAGTGGAATGTCATGTTCAAAAGCTGCAACTACTATTTTTTCTACTGAAGTGGGGCCTATACCTCGTTTTGGTAAATTGATAATTCTTCGGAAGGATTGCTCATCGTTGGAATTGATGGCAAATCGAAGATAGCCCATCAAATCCTTAATTTCTTTTCTTTGGTAGAACGACAGGCCACCGTAAATACGATAAGCAATGCCTGATTTTCTTAAGGCTTCTTCAATGGATCTAGACTGGCTATTTGTTCGGTACAGAATAGCGAAATCTTCGTTTTTATAATTGCGATTGGCCTTTTGTTCAAAAATTTCTGAGGCTACAAAACGACCTTCCTCATTATCGGAAACCGACTTGATCAATTCAATTTGGTTGCCATCGTTGTTGGCTGTCCATACGGTTTTTTTTAGCTGGCCTTTATTTCTTCCAATTACAGAATTTGCCGCGTTAACTATGTTTTGGGTAGAACGGTAATTCTGTTCCAGTTTGATCACCTTCAGGTCTGGAAAGTCTTTTTCAAAATTCAGAATGTTTTCAATGTCCGCTCCTCGAAAAGCATAAATACTTTGAGCGTCATCGCCAACTACCGCAATGTTTTGGTTGACTGCTGAAAGCTTCTTGGTAATCAAATATTGGGAAACGTTGGTGTCTTGAAACTCATCCACCAGCACGTACCTGAAGCGATGTTGGTATTTGTTAAGCACATCTAAATGATCTCTGAAAAGCACATTGGTATTGAAGAGTAAATCGTCAAAATCCATAGCGTCTGCCTTTTTACAGCGCAAACTATAAGCCTTGTAAAGCATGCCCATTTCTGGCTTCATAGCGGTGTCATCGTCCGCCTTATAAATAGGGTTGGTGGTGTATTCTTGCCAAGAGATTAACCTGTTCTTCGCACTCGATATTCTGCTGAGTACGGTGTTGGGCTTATACACTTTGTCGTCTAAGCCATATTCTTTTACAATGTTTCTGATCAGAGACTTAGAGTCGTCTGTATCGTAAATAGTAAAGTTGCTTGGGTAGCCTAGCTTTCCCGCTTCGGCCCTTAGGATTCTTGCAAAGACCGAGTGAAAAGTTCCCATCCAAAGGTTTCTGGCATTGGAGCCTACTACGCTTTCAATCCTCTCGCGCATTTCTTTTGCCGCCTTATTGGTAAAGGTGAGGGAAAGAATATTGAATGGATCAACCCCTTTTTCCTGCATTAAGTAAGCGATGCGGTAGGTAAGCACCCTTGTTTTTCCGGAGCCGGCACCAGCAATAATCATGGTGGGGCCTTCCGTGTTCACTACTCCTTCGTATTGAGGTTCATTAAGGGAAGAGAGGTAATCCATTCTGCACAGTTTTCAACCTGCAATTTAAGCTTTGATTCTAGTTTTTGGCTAATAAACCTGAATTATGCGTTAGACTTTCTATTCCAAAGATAAATTACTTCAAAAGAGTCCCTTAACATACATTTATTGAATCCCCATAGCTATGCTATGTCTCTTGGATATAAGTGACTCTTTTTTTTGACTTTATCTCTTCATCACGAAATCCAATGCGTAATTCAGGTTAAACTACAGAAGTATTCCTCATAATTCAGAATTGTATTCTCCATGCTGAAAGTCTCGAAGGCGGTGGTTAATCCGTTTTCGATAAACTTATCTCTGGTAGGCTGATCGGAGAGGAGCTGCTTTATTTTTGTAGAGAGTTCAGTAGTATTCTCATTTTCGAAGAGGAAGCCATTATAATCGTTTTGAACTACATCGGCTATGCCGCCAAAGTTGGTGGCAATTACGGGGCATTTCATGGCCATGGCTTCAATTAACACCAAACCGAAACCATCCATGGTAGAAGCAAGAATATTGATATCGAACAAGCGGTAGAGATTGAGTACTTCTTTTCCAGAAACATCGCCTAAGCAAATGACTTCATTCTTAAGGCCGAATTGCTCAATGTAAGGTTCAAGTTGACTTTGTTCGATTCCTGCAAAAACCAGTTTAATACTTGGTTCATTGAGTTGAGCCACCGCCTCAATAATTTGTGGCTGTTCTTTGAAGCGAGAAACGCAGCCGATCACTTTTTCTCCCGCTTTGATATTCAACTGTTGTTTGAATTTCTCTACGGTTCCCTCATTCCATTGTGATAGGCGCTCAGGGGGGATACCGTTATGAATTACTTTTAGATGATCTTTTGGGTATCCTTTATCAACAAAAATGGCCTTTAGTCCTTCGCTAATCACCACAATTCCAGCCGTATTTTTGACATAAAACCATTTCTGTAACCAGCCGCCAGCACTTAAAGGGTTTTGTCTTCGGGTATGAACAATTTTCACTTTGAGTTTGTATCGCAGCTTAGCAAAAACGGCTGTATACCGATCATAGCTCGACTGGGCATTGATCACCTGAATGTCATGTTTTTGAACTGCATCCCTGATCTGTCGCCAGTTTTCTGTATCGAATTTCCCTTTGAATGTCATCGGGATTCGCTGGGCTTTGCTACCTTCCAGTAAATCCCAAATGAGCATGTCTTGCCTACAACCAACAAAGACCTCATGCCCTTTTTCAGCCAAGCCTTTTGCCAAATAAGCAATAGAGTTGGTAGAACCTGCCAAGCCGCCTTGGTAGGTGATGAAAAGAAGCCTCAGCTTGTCGTTAGGCATGTTTGAGATGGGTGCTTTGTTGATTAACCTTTCCAGCTGGCTGGATCTTGTCTCCATTTTTCCAAAGAGGCTAAGTCGTCTTGGTTCACATAACCAAGTTCTTTAGCCTTTTCGAGCATAACAGAGTAGTTACTTAAGCAATGAAGTTTAATTCCTGCTTTTTCAAAATTATCATCAGCTAAAGGGAAACCGTAGGTGAAAATGGCCACCATTCCGAGTACTTCATAGCCCGCTGACTTTAGTGCTTCTGCTGCTTTTAGGGAACTTCCTCCTGTGGAAACAAGATCTTCCACAATAACCACTTTTTGACCTGGGGCCACTTTTCCTTCAATTAGGTTTTCCATGCCGTGTCCTTTTGGCGAAGAGCGCACATAGATGAATGGAAGTCCTAATTCATCAGCAAGTAAAGCCCCTTGTGGAATACCAGCAGTGGCTACTCCAGCAACGGACTGGGCTTCTGGGTACAATAATTTGCAGGCTTCGGCAAGCGCCTTCTTTATATAAGTTCTGGTTTCAGGAAATGAAAGCGATAAGCGGTTATCGCAATAGATTGGAGATTTCCAACCTGAACTCCATGTAAAGGGTTGAGACTTATTTAGTTGAATTGCTTTAATTTCTAATAAATCGGAAGCAACTCTTAGTGCTGTATCTTTAGGGGTGCCTATTTTTTCCATGGCACGAATTTAAGGGAATTTTTTTCTGAAATTTATAAACCCAACAGAGGTATTGTTCTTAAAAAATATTTCATATTAGCAAAAATTAGTACTCACAATAGATGAGGATATACATCAAAGATAAACCTCTCCGAATCAAACGGCCAGAGGAAGTTAAGGATCATTCTAAATTCGACCTTGTTATAAACGTGGATGACGTTATCCTGAATGAGAAAGCATTCAGGGGTGATATGTTGATTACCAATGCTTCGCAAGGAATGATAAAGTCATTGCTTTTCATTTTGCACCATAGCAAATTAAAAGGCTTCAAATCGGTTACACTTATTACTCCTGAGTATGAGGAAACTATTCGTTTGATTAAGGATAAGTTTAAGATAATCAAAGCGGCAGGTGGAGTGGTGGAAAAGGACAACAAGGTCTTGATGATCCATCGGTTAGGGATGTGGGATTTTCCGAAAGGTAAAATTGAAGGAAAAGAAAGCGTTGAGGATGGAGCTAAGAGAGAAGTAGAAGAAGAGTGTAGCGTAAAGGTGCTAGTGAAGGAAGAGATTTGCGTTACCTGGCATACTTATGTGCGTGGAGGTAAAGATATTCTAAAGAAAACAAGTTGGTTTTTGATGGATAATCTTGATGATTCTAAAATGAAACCTCAAGCAGACGAAGATATTGATGATGTAAAATGGATGAATTCTAATGAAGTAAACGTGGCGCTCTATCATACCTACCGTTCAATCAAGCATGTTTATAAAAAGTACAAGAAAAAAAGAAGAAAGAAAGCTGTTTAAAGCTCGTAAGGTATAAATTCCTGAACATCACCACCATAGCGATGGACTTCTCTGATAATAGTAGAGTTGACCGATGATAGCTCGGGAGATGTAATCAAAAATACAGTTTCAAGTTCATCGTTTAGGTGTCGATTCACCTGAGATATACTATTCTCGTATTCAAAATCTGTTGTGTTTCTTAAACCTCTAACGAGGTATTTCGCACCCATTCTGCTGGCCAATGTGGCTGTGAGTTCATTATAAACCACCACAGAAACTCTTGGTATTTTACTGAAAGTTTCTTCGATTTTCTTTACCATGAACTCGATATCGAAGTATCTGTTATGTTTGGCTGTATTGTAACCAATGGCAATCACCACTTCATCAAAAATATCTAAAGACCTCATCACGATGTCTTGATGTCCTTTGGTGAAAGGATCGAAAGAACCGGGAAAAATAGCAATGCGCTTCATAGCAATGGGGGTGTTTGTTATGAATTAGTGGTAGTGAGACTCCCGAATATTTCTACGTGTTCGTAAAGCTCTATTTCATCAAACTGATGACTCATTTTTATTTGGGTAGACCTTTTGCCTAAGCTAAGGTTTTTAAAGTACTTTTTCAGCAATGGCTCCAAGCTTTTTATTTTGTCCTGAACAGCCCAAAGCACAATAGGAGTGTCCTGACCTTCTTGACTGAATTGCTGAATAGACATTAGAACCAACTTAGGTAACTGCTTGATATCACCAATTTTAAACTGATTGTAAATCATCAATTTTTGCCCATTAAAACCCGCTAGCATTAAAGTATCGGAATTGCAATTCAGATATAAAGCTGGTTTTGCAACTTTAAGTAGTTGGTTTTCAATGCTATTCAAAAAGGTAGAACCTTCATGGAAAACATGGATGCTTGCCTTTTTATATTTTGAGAAAAACCAATCTTGAATCGCTGCTGGGTAGCCAAAAACATAAGTGGCTGCTAGTGATTTGTGTTGCTGTATTGCGTAGTTATCCAAATCAGGATTACTGTCGGTGTTGAGTCTTATGTAATTGTAAGCCGAATCTTCATCAAACAAGAAACTAGGCACCAAACAGAATTGATTATTTCTAATATGGATATGGATAGTAGGCCAAAATCCAGCCGGAACTAACTCGTGCTGATCATGGATTTTGTTTAGGAAATCAATTGGGGATGATTCAATGAGATAATTTTCGAATAACAGAAGCTTCTGCTTTTGTTCGTCAAATACAGTGATTTGACAGTCATGCTCCCCAATAAAAAACGAAAGACGACATTGATCAATATGATCAATGTTCATTCTTTCGTCTTTAATTTTTATGAGTTGTTGGTTTGTAACAGTACTCACTATAATGATTTACTACCAGTTACCTGAAGTGGTAATTTCAGTTCTAGAACCGAAACGTAAGGGTCTTCTGTTTTTAATTTCGTTATCCTCTGTTCTTGATCTGTCGAAAGGATAAGTATCAACGACTTCAACATAGTCTACGCTAACCCCTGAACGAACCGAATCTTTTGCGTAAAGCGAAAAATATTTGTCCGGTGCGTGCGGTAGCCTTGGTAGATTCATAGGGTTGAAATTCGGTATTTTAAACAATGAATCTCTTACGGTTCTATAACCTAAGGTGTCATAAGCGAATGTAGAAATTTCTTCTCCGTAAGCTTGAGGAGTAATGGTTTCCGTTCTTTGTATTAGCCAGATTTTACCGCTGTCTACATAGGCGATTAATTTCTCCCAAGTATCGGCATAATCACCGTAGGCAACTTGGTAAGCAATTTGGGCATCACGAATGAGCCCAAGCTTGGCTTTCACCGTGTTTTCTACTCTTTCAATTTCTTTTGCTTTCTCAATAGTTGAGTTGATACTGTCATACAGGAAGTAGCCAAACGTGAGGGCTCCAAGGAATATGACTACGGTAAGAATTTTAGTTAGGCTCATTTTTAAGGTTGATCTTTTTGCGAAAATAACTATTTTATTAGGTAACTGAAATAAATTGAACTGCTATTTTATGCAATTCTAATGAAATTTGAAATAGCCTGTCTGATTTAAAAGGCTTTCGAAACTAGTAATATTTTGTATAACATAATGCAATCGATGGTTAGTGATTCGTTTTATTTCTTCAAAGGGTTTAAAATCGGTATGAGTGATGATTTGAGAATCAGCTTCTGTTTCAGTGTATACGCCTTTTTTAGTGTTTTCTGGTTTTTTAGCACTCAATAATATTTTTTACTATTTATCAGTTGATCGAGGCACTCATGTAGTCAAATAAGGTTTTTCAGATTCCAATGATCAAAACCAGAGGAGCAATACTTCCAAGTACTAGTTGTTCGAAGCATTAAGAGCTTTCATCAACTGGGCTTTCAGAAGTTCCGATTCACTTGGTCTTGGAGCATCCTTGTTTACTAGTCGTCCATTGGTATCGTAAATCATGTAGCGCGGAATGAATTGAATTTCTAAATCATCCATTTGTAATGAATTGTCTGCATTCATGATTCGGTAGTTAATACCTCCTTCTAGTTCTAACTTCTTTAAAGCCTTTTGCCATGGTTCTTCGGTGCGGTCTGTGGAAAGGTATAGGTAGACAATGTTTTCGTTGTTTAACTCGCTTTGTATTTTTTTAGAACTTGGCATTTCAGCAATGCAAGGGGCACACCAGCTGGCCCAATAATCTACATAAATGACTTTCCCTTTGTTGGCCGAAATAAATTCATTTAGTGTTCCAGTCTTGCCGCTGTTGTCTACCAATTGAACATCATCATCAATTTCAAACTTGACATTATACTTCTTTACAAAGTCATTAAATAGCACAGTGTCTTGATAGTCATTTTTAAATTTGGTGAGGTACTTAAGCCTTGTTTCAATGTTAAAATCTCCAGTCTCAGAAAGTATTTTGTCTAAGTTTTTATACTGAAGAAGTTTTCTTTCTGTGGGACTGAACGCTTTAGATGCTTGAATAGAATCGTATGAGGTGGCGTAATCCCGAATACTGCTTCCGCTCCCTCTACCTTTCATCACTAGCTTGGGTAGAGGATAGAGCCGTTTGGCTTTGGTTTCTATGAAACTTTGGTAGACGCCTGAAACTAGGAGTGAATCGTTTCTAACGGCAAGCACGGGGTGATCTCTTTCTAAGTCTATTAAAATTTGACGCAAATATTCGAAGTTCTCTTCCTCGGGGACAAACCTTAATTCGGTCACTTTATTGGTTAGCTTCCAATACAAGTCACTTAGCATGGCATTATAGTGCTGGTCAGTGATTAAACCCTGTTCTTTGAAGGAATTGACTCGTTTCATGTCTTCCGTTAACTCTTGATTCAATACTTTCCCCATCTTGATTCTGTAGTTTCTATCGAACTCTTGTGAGCTAATGGTCTTGTCTTCACCTCTTGAGTATAGTCTAAAGCCCAGTAGAGAGTGATTAAATATAATCATAGCAGGTAAGTCGTCTTGGTATACAGAGTCTCGTTGGTTTAGGCTAAAGTTTGTAACCTCCGTATTTTCTTTTCGGTTAATGATTTCTGCGATTGGTTTTGTGCCCTCATAATTAAAGATAACCGTATCTCCTTTCCTGAAATAATAGGTGAGTTCATCCAAGGCTTTATAGGTAAGCTTAACTTCAAGCAAATCACGCTTTGTGCTTATGGTCACTGTATCTGAAGGAGAGTTAACTTCAAAACGATAGCGAGTAGGTATTAAAGCATCATTGATAGTTTGGATTTGGTAACCATTACCTGAAGCAAGATTCCCAACAGATTGATCATAAAATGAAGGAAAAGTGTATTTAGCATGCGATTGAGGATTCTTGAAAATTAGAACGACCTGATCTGGCAGCTGGGGCTCATCTGCTAATTTGACTTTGTTTTGACTACAACCTAAAGTTGATGTTAGGATTAATAAAATGAGGTACTTGTTCATATCCTGTGGTTTATTCTATAAATATATAAAATAAACCACATCTAAAAACTAATTAATTAGTTAATAATTTATGGAATAACCAGTCCTTTTTAAAAGGCTATCAAAGCTGCTTATGTTTTGAATAGCGTAATGCAAATGCGCTTTTGGGAGTTGTTGTATTTCTTCAAAGGATTTAAATTCGACCTGTGTGATGATTTGTGCATCAGCCTCCATTTCTGGGTCAGTGCCTGTTTTGAGCTTTCCACTCAGTATTTTCACCTCAAAAAATAATTCGATACCGTGGAGCGGTGGGTCGAGGTATTCATGCACAAAAAGGAATCTCTCCACTTCAATGTCTAAATGGGTTTCTTCCATAAACTCACGCTTTAGTGCTTCATGGGCATTTTCTCCATATTCCATGCCTCCGCCTGGTGGAGCCCATAAAGAGCCATCTTTTCCCAAAGCGGTATGGAGAACCATCAGTAGGCCTTCTACGGTAATGCATATTCCGCAAACCCGAACCCGAAGTTTTTCGCCATAATTAGATTTGATTTTGGATTCCAGTGAGTCCATAAGTAGGAGATACGATATATTTGTCCAAAATTGAAAAGATGATAAAGGTATTGAATCCCAACTTTAAATCAAGAATCGAGAAATTCCTCGAAAGGCAATATTTCATGAAGCTGGTGGGCTTTGAATTGAATGTGATTGAAGCTGGAACTACGGAAGGTTGGTTGACTTTAAAACAAGAGCATCAGCAGCAAACAGGTTTGGTGCATGGGGGTGTTACGGCTACCGTGGCCGATATTGTTGCAGGCTTTGCTGCATATACGGTTGTGCCAGAAGATCACCATGTAGTGACTGGCGAGATCAAAATCTCTTATTTCTCTAAAGGAAAGGGAGATAGGCTACATGCTATTGGTAAAGTGATTAAACAAGGTAGAAAACTGAACTTTTGTGAAGCGGAAGTATGGTGCTTAGATGGAGAGAAAAGAACATTGATTGCTAAAGCCACCACGACAATGGCCACTATTTTTTCCTGAAGACATTTCACGCGCTAAGCAATAACTATTGGCAAAACCTTCTGAAATATTATTGAGCAAATTCCCTTTTGAGCCCACTTCTGGTCAAAAGGAGCTTTTTCGTATGTTCGATGAATTTCTTCTGGACAAAGATTTAGTAAAGCCAACGCTGACCATTCGAGGTTATGCGGGAACGGGAAAAACTACTGTCATTGGAGCGGTGGTGAATATGCTTCCCTTCTTCAATATGAAGTATGTGCTGATGGCACCGACTGGGCGTGCCGCGAAAGTGATGTCTACTTATTCAAAACGAACGGCTTTTACGATCCATAAAAAGATCTTCCAGCAAACGGAAGAGCCAGGGGGAAGTCTCCGTTTTTCGCGTCAGAAGAATTACCACACCAATACGCTCTTTATAGTCGATGAAGCTTCAATGCTCTCGGATCAATCGGACTACGGCACAAAAGGGCTTTTGACCGAGTTGATGGATTATGTTTTTGAAAAGGAAGGAAACAGGCTTTTGCTCATTGGTGATGTGGCCCAGCTTCCACCAGTAGGTAGTACCGAAAGCCCAGCTTTGGAAGCCTCATACCTGAAACACAATTTCAAAACCGATAATTTTTCTATTGAGCTTACTGAAGTAATGCGACAAGAAGAATCGTCAGGAATACTTTATAATGCTACTCAGCTGAGGCGGGAACTTGGTAAGGAGAAGTTTGATATAAAATTCACCACAGGTCAGTTCAAGGATATTTTTAAAATGACTGGTGAAAAGCTGGAAGACGGCCTGCGTTATGCTTATGATAAATATGGTACCGAGAATACGGTAATTGTTTGTCGCTCGAATAAAAATGCAGTGCAGTACAATCAGTACATCCGAAGGGCTATTCAATATAGAGAAGACGAATTGGAGGCCGGAGATATATTGATGATTGTTCGGAACAACTATCATTACTTGCCGGAAAATACGCCCGGTGGCTTTTTGGCCAATGGGGACTTTGTAGAGGTGATGAAAATCGTTCGCTTCGAAGATGTTTACGGATTGCGCTTCGCCACCCTGAACTTGCGATTACTCGATTACCCTGACCATGAACCTTTTGAGGCGAAAGTGATTTTGGACACCCTTTATACTCCAGAAGCATCGTTGCCAAGTACCGAGCAGAAAAGGCTTTACGAGCAAGTGGTAGAAGATTATGCGGATGTGGAATCGAAAGGAGAGCGGATAAAACTGATTAAGAAAGACCCCTATCTGAATGCCCTGCAAGTGAAGTTTGCTTATGCACTTACCTGCCATAAATCTCAAGGGGGGCAATGGGAGGCGGTGTTTGTAGATCAAGGTTACCTCAATGAAGATATGATCGATCAAGATTATTTGCGCTGGTTATATACCGCAGTCACGCGTGCTTCAAAGGAGCTCTTCCTCGTTAATTTTCATCAGAAATTCTTCTGATTCGCTTCTCTTCAGAAGTTATTTATTGTCTTTTTGGTGAATCAATTCACCAAAGGTTAAGTTTTCGCAGCTCTTACAGGCTATTCTTCACCCCTAAAACCAAAAACAGCCAACCCATAATAAAGCCCAGGCCTCCAATTGGAGTAATGGCGCCCAACCATGTAACATTGGTCAATGATAAGGTGTACAGCGATCCGCTAAAAATGAATATGCCCACTACAAAGCAGATGGCTGCATAACCGAAATAGTTACTTTGATAGTTGATCATTAAGAAGCCCAAAACTAAAAGCGCCAAGGTATGGTAAAACTGGTATTTCACGCCTGTTTCAAAAGTGGCCAATCGATTATTGGCGGTCAATGTGCTTTCCAAAGCATGCGCACCAAAGGCGCCAATGGCTACGGATAACATTCCAAATATTCCTGCTAAGATTAAAACTGTTTTTGCGCTCATTGTTAATTGTAGTTTCTTCCTCCAAAAATAGCAGATCCAATCCTCACCATAGTACTTCCTGCTTCACAGGCTACTTGGTAATCACTTGTCATGCCCATTGATAATTCCTTCATTTCGATATTTCCAGAATGAATCTCAACTTTAATTTGATCGAAAAGCTCTTTCAGTCCAGTAAATTCATTCTTCACCCTTTGCATATCATCAGTATTGGTGGCCATACCCATCAGCCCAACAACTTTAATATGCTTTAGGTCTTTAAAGGCTTCTGATTTTAAGAAGTCAAGTAATTCCTCTTCTGAAAACCCAAACTTGCTTTCTTCCTTGGCAATAAAAACTTGCAGCAAACAAGGAATGATACGTTCGTTTTTCTCTGCTTGCTTATCGATTTCTTTTAAAAGGCGATCGCTGTCTACGGCATGAATGAGGTGAACAAAAGGAGCGATGTACTTTACTTTATTTCTTTGCAAGTGGCCAATCATGTGCCACTCAATGTCCTTTGGTAGTGCTTCGGCTTTTTCCGTAAGCTCTTGCACTTTGTTTTCACCAAAGGCACGTTGGCCCGTCTCATAAGCCTGTAACAAATCTTCCTTTGGCTTAGTCTTACTTACGGCAATCAATTGAGCACCAAATGGCTTTAGAATCTCGCGGTATTTTTTTATGTTGTTTTCTACACTCATTTGAGTTGCCTTATTTTCAGTAGTACTTTTGTTTATATTTGAAACTCTCAGTAGGCTCCAAAGTTAGGATAAATTCGCTTTGAACAGGGCTTGTTGATCATATGAAATTAATTGAATGGCCATATTAGGGACTATACTTAAAAAAGGAATAAAGCTTAGGGAAACACTTGAACAAGATTATACTACACCCTATGAGCTTCAAAAAAAGGAACTGTCGAAACTGCTTATTAGCGCAAGAAATACGCAATTTGGTAGAGAATATGATTTTGTAAGCATACTTGAGTCTTTCAGAAATCATGGTGGACACGATTTTTTAGATAGGTTTAAAGCCAATGTGCCTGTCTGCGACTATGAAAAAATAAATGCAGATTGGTGGCACAAAATCAGAGAGGGTGAAGAGGATGTTTGCTGGCCGGGTAAAACCAAATTTTTTGCTTTAAGCTCTGGTACTTCGGGCGCAGCCTCAAAATATATACCTGTCACCAAGGATATGATTCGCCAGATCAGAAGAACAGGAACAAGGCACATCTATACACTTTCTAAATACGATTTACCTGATAAATTCTTCCAATCTGGAATGCTTATGCTGGGAGGGAGTACCTCACTTAATTTCTCTGGAAACTATTATTATGGTGACCTGAGTGGTATCACCACTGGGCAGTTACCACTTTGGGTGCAAGGTTTTTCAAGACCCACACCAAAGATTAAAAAGAACAAAGATTGGGCGGCCAAGCTGGATGAAATTGTGGACTCGGCTCCAAAATGGAATATCGGGATGATCGTGGGCGTGCCCGCATGGATGCAAATTCTTTTAGAACGAATTATTGAAAGGTACCATGTAAAGGATATACATGAGATTTGGCCAAACCTGCAGGCCTTTGTGCATGGCGGTGTGTCATTCGAACCCTATAAAAAAGGTTTTGAAAAGCTTTTGGGAAAGCCGGTTCATTACATAGAAACCTATTTGGCTTCCGAAGGTTTTTTGGCCTTCCAATCCGAGCCCAATAAAAAATCCATGAGGTTGGTGCTCAATAATGGTGTTTTCTATGAGTTTGTCCCTTTTAATGATAAGAACTTCAGCCCTGATGGGGTGATCGTTGACAATCCAGAAACTGTGATGATAGATGGTGTAGAAGAAGGTAAAGACTATGCCTTGTTGATTTCTACTTGCGCTGGGGCATGGCGTTACCAAATTGGAGATACTGTTAGATTCGTAGATAAAAGAAACTCGGAAATTATCATCACAGGCCGAACAAAGCATTTCTTGAGCCTTTGTGGTGAACATCTTTCTGTAGATAATATGAATCATGCCATTGAGTTGGCTGCCGAAGAGTTAAATATTTGTGTTAAGGAATTTACCGTAACAGGTATTCCTGATGGTTCATTGTTTTCTCATAAATGGTACGTGGGTACTGATGATGTAGTGGATAGCACTGCGCTATGTGCGCTAATTGACGCCCACCTTAAAGTTGTAAATGACGACTATTCCGTAGAACGAAAGCATGCCTTGAAGAATGTAACGTTAGATATTATACCTACTTCGGTTTTTTATGACTGGATGCGTTCAGAGGGTAAAGAAGGTGGTCAATCTAAGTTTCCGAGAGTGCTAAAAGGAAATCATCTTAGCAGTTGGTTAGACTTTCTTTCTCAACAACCTAAGAAGTCCTGATGCATCCTATACTCAATGGTTTATTGTTTGGTTTATTACTCTGTGTACTCATTGGCCCAGTTTTCTTTGCACTTATTCAAAACAGCATAGAAAAGGGTTTTTGGTCAGGGTTCTTTATGGCCATTGGAGTGGCGCTAAGCGATGCATTTTATATTTTAATCACCTACTTCGGAATTTCTCAGCTTGTGGAAAGTGAAAACTTTAAAATGTGGTTGGGCGGAGTAGGAGGTGTCATAATGTTGGGCTTTGGACTTTTCTATTTGTTTAAATCAGTGCCCAAAACAGTGGTGATGAAGAACACCAACGGTAATAGAGATGGTTTCAAACAAATTTTAAAAGGCTTTTTTCTAAATGGTGTAAACCCTTTTGTATTGTTCTTTTGGATTGGGATCATGAGTAAAGTATCTATCGATTTTGAATATACTTCAAATCAGGCCTTGGCCTTTTTTGTTGCCTTGGTCGGTACGGTGTTTATTGTAGATGTTATTAAGTCTTATTTCGCTACCAAACTCAGAGAGATAGTTACAGCTCGTTTTATGAGAATAATGAACCGCACTGTAGGTGTGGCATTAATCCTTTTTGCCCTACGTTTGCTTAATTTCTTGCTCGAAGGTTTTGGTATTGAACTCTTTGCTTAGCCATGAAGAAATCATTGTTTCTTACTGTTTTTTTTGTTTTTATCACCTTTCAGGCGCTTGGGCAATCTTCTGAACTCACAGCATTTAATACAGACCGATTGGAGCTGAATAAAGTGGGAATGATTGTGCTCGGCAGTTGGGCCATTGGCAACTTTGCTACCAATGCGGCTTTATTGAAAAACCCAAGTTCTAAAGAACAGGGTCATTTTTATAGAATGAATATCTATTGGAATGTGGTGAATTTAGCGCTGGCCGTTCCTGGTTTACGCAACTCGATAATTACTGACCCAAGCTCAATCAGTCTAACGGAATCTATTGGCGATTATCACCAAATGGGTAAAGTACTTTTGATCAATGCTGGGCTAGATGTAGCCTATATTACTGGTGGTTTCTTAATGAAAGAAATGGCCAAGTCACGACCAAACAAACAAGACTTACTAAATGGGTATGGTAAGTCTTTAATGCTACAAGGAGGATTTCTCTTCGCTTTTGATGTAGTGATGTATGGCTTACTGCAAGCCAAGAGTGAGAGCCTGAATAAAATACTGGAAACAGTAACCGTAAATGCTGACGGCTTGAGTCTGGCTTTTAGGTTTTAAGTAAGTATGAAGTTTCGAAAATAGGCTAACAGTAATTGGCTAATCCTCCAACACATTACTTACAAAAGTACTTTTTGAAAGCATAAATAGAATAAAGAAAACCAAGCCCCATTTGGCGTAAATAGGATAGAAATCCGTAGTGTTCTTGTAACGGGTTTCTTTGATTTCGGCTTTTTCGTATTGGTCAATTAGGCTAAAAACATTTGAAAGCGCTTCGTTATCAGAAGCACGATAAAACTGGCCATCACCAATTTCAGCAATCTTTCTTAGCGTGGTTTCATCCAATGTGTTCTCTATGTAATTGGGTCTACCAAAGAAGTCTTTTCCGTAAGGTACTTTTCCATCCTTACCAATACCAATGGTGTAGATTTTAATACCATAAGCAGCGGCCAATTCAGCTGCAGTAATTGGGTCAATATTTCCGGCAGTATTGTCTCCATCACTTAATAAAATCATCACTTTAGAAGCAGCAGATGATTCCGTCATTCGGTTGGTTCCTGTAGCAATGGCGCTACCAATGGCCGTACCTCGGTTCTCTATTTTACCGAAGTCTACCTCTGTGTCAATAAAACTACCCAGTAATTCATAATCTGTCGTCAATGGAGAAAGAGAATAAGCATCACCAGAGAAGATTACAAGTCCAATTCTGTCTTGAAAACGGCCATTGATAAAGTCACGTGCCGTCTGTTTAGCCGCCTCAAGTCGGTTCGGCTTGAAATCTTCAATCTGCATTGATTCAGAGGTATCAATAATCAACACAATGTCAATTCCTTCTGTCCATTGCTCCACCTCTTCATTGGTGCGCTGAGGGCGAGCGAGTGCAACAATCAACATGGTTAATGCCAAAGCAGTGAATAGGTTAGGGATCACTCTTAAATAGCTTGTCCAGCTGCGTTCAATGTCTTGTTTAGGGAGCGCAACAGGGAGTTTTTGCTTTATTTTAGTGCCTATTAGCCATTTAAGAAGAAACAGAATCAGAACTAATGGAAGGGCGTATAGAAATATCGGAAACGCCCAATCAAAGGATTTGAAACCCGTAGGAGTGAACCACTCCAGTGAAAGCCAACTATATTTCGATTCGTCAAGCATTTTTAATTACTTCTGAAATGTGATTGTATCGGTCTTGAGTATAGTCTTTCAAAAACTCAAAATCGTTCTGCAAAGCAGAAACGGTAGCCCTGCTGTATATGTTTTTATCAATGGATTTAAGCGTTTCATCCAAACTGGAACTTTGTGTCAGTAATACAATTTCCTTGGTGGTTAGTTTGGTATATGGTAGATTTTCCAAACCTTCCATGTAGCTCTTCCAGTACTTTAAAGTCTTTTCAATGTTCAACTTTGTAGTGTCGTTGCTCAGGGCATCAATCTGTTGCTCGAAGCCTGCTTTGAACTTTTCAAGGCCTTTATTCAACCTGTATAGCCTTATTCGTTTTCTAATCTCTTTACCCCATACCACTAAAACAATTATGGCCAGAACTCCTAAAACTATTAAAGCAATAATGAAATACGGATAATTGAATTCAAGCGAAACAGGTCTATAATAGGAGTTTTCTTCCATGCTTACGCTATCAGGCATTTGTGTAACCACCTGATCGAGAATAATAGAATCCATTAAACTGAAATTCGGAATGCTGTCGCTTGCCGTAATTAAAAACACAGGTAAGGACAGTCTCTGAACGGTATCGATTTCAAAAGTAGTGAGGTAATACACCGCACTGTCGATACTATTTAGATCGTCAGACTGCGTATTGAAATATTCCTTTTTAACCAGCTCAAAGGGAGCGAAATTATAGAGTGAATCAGGAAATATAACGGACCTGTTTTTCTTGTCTTTATAACTGAAAATAAACGGAACCGGCTCACCGATTTTCACACTGTCTTTCAGGAAAAAACCGATAGGCTTGGTTTCCTGAGCGTGAATTGCCTGACTTCCAGAAAAAATTAAGGCGGCTAGAATGGTAAGTTTAACGATCTTAATCACGCTTCATTGATTTATTTCGCAGTTTGAAAAGTTTGATGAGTTGAGGAATGTAATAATCCTTAGTGTTGATTTCTACATAATTGATCTGGTGCTTTCTACAAAACAGCTGTAAGTCATCTTTATTAGTAGAATATCGTTTTTCTAGCTTATTTCTGAAATCCCTTGACGAAGTATTTACCCACACGGTTTTACGGCTTTCTTTGTCGTAAACAGGAATTATTCCCAAGTTAGGTAAATTAGTTTCTCTGTCGTCTTTTAAATGAATCACTACCAGGTCATGCTTATTAGAAAGTGTTCTTAGGTTTTTCTCGTAATCGGTGTCAATAAAATCCGAAATCAAAATTACCACACTCTTTTTATTAATGGCTTCAAGTGCTAAACCAATCGCCTTACTGATATTCGTTTTGCCTGATTTTGGTTTCAGGTTATAGAGTTCATGAATAATGGCATAACCGTGCTTACTGCCTTTTCCAGATTTCACAAATTTTTCTTTTTGATCTGAAAAGCAAATGAGACCCACTCTGTTTTGTTCCTTAATTGCAGAGAGCGTTAAAACCGCAGCAATTTCCTTTCCCACATCTACCTTTTGGGCGCCTGGGTTTCCTATTTCTTGCGAACCACTCACGTCAAGCAAGAAGAAAACTGTCTGTTCTTTTTCTTCCTTAAACGTCTTTACAAAGGTTCCATGTCCTTTGGCCGAAGTGTTCCAGTCAATATTTCGGACGTCATCGCCATAGTGGTATTCACGCACTCCATCAAACTCCATCCCCGATCCTTTAAAAATGGAATGGAAATCCCCTTGCATCCGGGAATTGATGGCTTTTCTGATTTGTATTTCGTACTTCCTAAGCTTGGAAATTATGTGCTCCATATCTAAAAGGCCAAAAATAGAATTAAATCGGTTTTATTCAGCGTCAACTATCTTAAATTTGGTTAAGAAGCATTCCGCTACCGTGCAGAATACGTTACCTTTGACAAATTCGTTTGAAAATCGAAGTTGAAAATAAAATTGAGTATTGAGTGTGAAAAAGCTTTTTTTGTTGGCGGTTAGTTGCTTGTTTTTTACCTGCGGTAGTAAAGAAGAGTTGCCTGAAGGATTATTGTCAGAATCTGAGATGATCGACATCATGATCGACATCAGAGTAGCAGAGGGTAAGGTAACCCACTTGTTGCTTAAGCCTGACTCCGCTAAACAGGTGTTTAAGGTGTTGGAAAAGAGGATTTTCGAGGAACATAATGTGGATACTGTAGCTTATAAAAGTAGCTATCAGTACTATTTGCTTCATCCAGAAAAGGCCTCTGTTATATTCTCGGCCACCTTGGATAGCCTCAATGTTATGAAAGAAAGAGTTACCAATCAGAGATAAGAACAATCCCCATTTACTGAATGCTTTATCCCCCAAATTTAGAAGAAAAGTTAGGTTTTGATAAAATCAGGGCCATTTTGCTCGAAAAATGTGAGAGTAACTTAGGTGCCCAGTTCGTTTCAAAAATTAAATACGCTATAGATCGCAATTCTATAGATAAGTGGTTGGAGCAAACCCACGAATTCACCAGAATTATCCAAAGTGGTGAGCTTTTCCCCAATGCAAACTACATCGATGTTTCTTCGCACTTGAAAAAAGTGCAGATGGAAAATTCATTTCTTTCGGAAGATGAGTTTTTTGATTTGTTGCTTGTTTTCAAAACTGCCGACCAATGTTTGGGATTTTTTAGCCAAAAGCGAGACGACTACCCTGAGCTAGTTCAGCTCACTCATCCATTGCTTTGGAATGATGAATTGCTCTGGTCCATAGATCGGAAATTTGACGAACGAGGAAAATTAAAAGACAACGCGTCTGCTTTATTGGCGGAGATAAGGAAAGGGATTTTCACCGAGCAACAAAGACTTAGAAAAGTACTTGATGGTATTTTAAGACGGGCACAGAAAGATGGCTTTACTCCTGATGATGTGTCCATTACGATTCGTGAAGGCCGAATGGTAATTCCTGTATTGGCGGAATACAAAAGAAGGGTGCGCGGCTTTGTTCATGGTGAATCTGCTACTGGCCAAACTGTTTATTTAGAACCCAGCGAAGTACTCGAAATCAATAATGAAGTTCGTGAATTGGAGTATGCTGAAAAACGCGAAGTCACACGAATCTTAACTTCATTAACCGATGAGGTACGTCCAGAGTTGGGTAACCTTTCAGGGATTATGAAGTTCTTGGGCATCATCGATTTTATTCGTGCCAAAGCCCGTTTCGGAATTGATATCGATGCCATAAAACCAATTTGGAATGAAGAGAAAGGCTTTAATTGGCAAGAAGCTCGACACCCGTCACTTTACCTGTCCTTTAAGAGCTTGGGTAAAAAAGTGGTACCACTGAATATTTCACTGGATGCAGAAAAACGAATCTTGGTGATTTCTGGGCCAAATGCCGGAGGAAAGAGTGTCTGTCTGAAAACCGTTGGCTTATTGCAGTACATGTTCCAATGTGGCTTGCTTGTTTCTGTAAATGAAACTTCACGTTTCACTATTTACAACGACCTATTTATTGATATCGGTGATGAACAATCCATCGAAAATGACTTAAGTACTTACAGTTCGCACTTAGTGAACATGAAAAACCTTTTGGGGCATGTTAATAAGGGCAGTTTATTCCTGATTGATGAATTTGGAACGGGTACTGAACCGCAGTTTGGTGGAGCCATTGCCGAGGCCATTTTGGATGAACTCCGCAGCTCAAAAGGCATGGGCGTTATAACTACGCACTATGGCAACCTAAAGGAATATGCCGACAAGCAGCATGGCTTGGTGAATGGGGCTATGAAATACGATTTAAAGAACCTTCAACCCATTTATCAACTAGAAATTGGCAAACCTGGAAGTTCTTTCGCTTTAGAAATTGCTAGAAAAATTGGCCTTTCAAATCAGACCATAGAATACGCGAAATCTAAAGTAGGTGTAAAGCAAGTTTCTGTAGATCAACTTCTCGGTCAGTTGGAAAGTCAACAGTACGAAGTTGAAAAGGCGGAGAAGCGGGTGAAGACCAAAGAGAAGGAACTAGATGAGTTAACTACTCAATATGCCGAACTCAAATCTCACCTCGAAAATCAAGAGAAAAAAATACTGAATACGGCCAAGCGCGAAGCCAAAGTGCTTCTGGATAGTGCTAATAAGGAAGTAGAGCGCGTTATTCGTGAGATCAAAGAAGCCCAAGCGGACAAGGAAAAAGTAAAACAAGCCCGCGAAAGTTTGGAAGTTGCTAAGAAGAAAACAAAAATCACTTCACAAGAAAAGGAGGAGGTTCAAACCGAAACGGGTGCCATTGAGGTAGGAAGCTATGTCCGTATTAAGGGACAAGAGACCTCAGGTAAAGTGGTTTCCATCAAGGGCAAGGATGTTGAGTTAAGTATCGGAGCATTAAGCTCTATGGTCAAACTTAATCGTTTAGAGAAAATTACCCGTAAAGAAACTCGTGAAAAAGCCAATGTGATGCTGGGTAAAGCAGGAGTTTCCTTAAACGATAAAATGGCCAATTTCTCACAGAAGTTAGATATCCGTGGTTATCGTGCCGAAGAAGTAATTCCAAAACTAGAACAATACATAGACGAAGCCATTTTGCTTGGCTTTAACGAACTTCATATCCTGCATGGAAAGGGCAATGGTGTGTTAAGGCAAATCGTGCGAACTCACCTATCATCCTATAAAGAAATTGCCCAAATGAAAGACGAACACGTAGACCGTGGAGGAGCAGGAATCACTGTAGTTACAATGAGGTAGGGGTGTGATATGTTTTTTCATGCTCTTAAATGAATACCTGAGATGGGTTGAGTATTTAGGCTGATTTTTTCAGCCCATTAATGTAGCTAACTAAACACGGGGGTGTCTCTGAGTTATTTGTTAATTGAGAAATAGCAGTAGTATACTCAAAGCGTAAACTACAGGAGTACTTTTTTTTGAATAAAGAACCCTTAGTCTTTCCAATTTCACTTTGTAATCGATTAAGAAATGAAATTAAGAAGCGGAGCTCGAACTTTCCTCTGAATGTTAGTTCCTTTTGCACTTGATCAAATTCTAATATTTTATCATCAAGCTTCTTTTTTGGGATTTTGGGGGCGTCTGGAAATAGCCCCTCAATTTTATCTTGACTTAGTAAATCCGCAGGGAAATTTATCGATTTTAGGTCTGGGGAAACTACTTTATTAAAATCTTCATTTTTAATGATAGATTTAATTTTGTCGTCAATACCTAGCCGAGTACTGATCTTGTTTTCACTTCTATAATCGGCTTGACAAGCCAGCCAGCTATTCAGTAAAATTGACTGTTCATGAAATTGATGCTGAGAACTCTTGTAAAACGAAATGATCTGATTGAAGCACTGACACTGTCTCGAAATGTTAAATTCGTTTAATAAAATATTCTCGAAGGCGGAGTCTACAACAAAGAGATTCTCAATACTATAGCATGGTGTACTGTATATGTCTTGTATTGTGTTTTTAGGATCAAAATCACTATCAATAAAGTACCCAATATTGCACTCGCTGTATCCCTTCTGATGGTTAATTAGAGAACGAACTTTGATTACGTTGTCTTTACCTAAACATATGTAGTCCAAGTAGTCATTTTGGGGATGAAGCATTTTGACTCTATGTGAATAAAAACTTCTATCTTCTTTCCCTTCATAGAAGCAATAAACTGCTTTTGAACCTTTCTTAAAATCTAAGACAAATTCTGTGTATGCTACCAAACCTGATCCAAGTTCTGCTTTGGCTTCTTCGATAATACTCATATTTAATGATTGACTTCTGACTGCTCAACAAAAAGGTTCATTCCAACGGCAAAATTTTCTAGAGAATTATTGAAGATAAAAGGCGAGTGTGTTACGGCAAGTAAGAAATCGCATTTTTCAGTTTCAAGAATGTGCGGTAGTAATTGCTTTTGCCATTTAATGGAAAGAGAAAGTTCAGGTTCATCAAAAAATACTAATAAGTTGGACTTATCTTCGAGATATAACTTAGAAAATAGGGAGACTATTTGTTTCTCACCGGAGGAAAGCTGATTGAGTTCGACTTTTTCGCCAGTTATATTATTTTGTATTACTAATGTTACTGAACTTTCATCAAAGTAGAACATCTTCCCAACAAGGTATTCATTACAAACCTTTTCAAATTTTTTAATCGAATTATCTAATGACTGTTGTTGGAGATATATGTCTTCTAGTTTGATTAAAAAATACGCTAGTTCTTGTTTCTTTTGTAATTCCTGTGTTCGCAGCAATTCAAGAATATTATTCCGGTCTGCTTCTGAGAGATTATTTTTAACTCTATTGAGTATAATTTCGATATTATTACCATTAATATTTAGAATGTCATCTTTTGACAACTTAGGAAAACCCTCTTGAAGTTGATGAAGCATCTCTCCGGTAACCTTCGCAAACCCTTTTATTGATGAATCATTAATTCTCGATATTATGTCTTTTATCCTTTGCACAACATCTTCCATTCCAAACTGGATTAAGGTTTCTTCCTCCAGGTCATCACTTTCTTCATCATCTTCCTCCCAAAAATCATTAGCAATTTCGTGTGGGCTAATCCCTTTTAACCGACCGAGGTTATGCAATTCCTCTTCAACTCGTCTGTAGGTTGGGAAATAGAGTATGTTTATAGGGTTTGGGGTATTATCCAAATAGTCAACCAAATTTTCTAAGCTTGATAAGTCTGGCTGCTGCGTTATTCGATCTATTATTTCAATAACTAGCCCTATCGGGGCATTAATATTTTGAGCAGTCTTATTCTTCCTTACATATTCGTAAATAATCCTGTGTCGATCTATTTTTTTTTGGGATCGTTCTTCTATGAAAGAGATTAATTCCGAAAAATCCAATGTGTTTAAGAGCTCAGATTTTAAGTTTTTATATTTATTTAACCTCTTGTTTCCTTGATTTTCGATATACCATGACAGTTGCTCTCGAGTGAAACTAAACTGAATATTATCAATTTTAATTTCAATACTTTCAAAGTTAATTTTCTGGAGCTTTTTCCATTTTTTTGTTAAGGTAAAATACAATGAGTTGAGAATAGATGTTTTACCTAGGCCATTTTCCCCCATCAAAATCAAAATATTATTTTCGAATGAAAGATTGACATTTTGGTATCCGAAAAGCTTCTTGATTTTGTAACTATTAATTCGGTTCATGTTTTCTATTAAGTTGTAATTAAAGCTTAAACTTCTAATAGTTGAAAGACCTTGCGATTATAGCTAAAATTAATTGAAATACTACAATTGGCAATTAATTACGATGTTAGTGTTTTAAACAATTAGAAAAATGCCTTGATTGGAGGGGCTCTTTCGCTCTCGTTTCAAATAGCGACACCACGCAATGAAGATCAATTTTTCGTCATTGCGAACCTGAAAGTGTATATCGGAGTGGATGAATGTACGTGAAGCAATCTCCCCGCTCAATTGACAAAGACTGCTGGCTAGAGACTGCTTCGTTACAGCCCATTGCTAACGCATGGCCTGCTTCTGCGCCAACGCTGAAGCTAAAGAGTAAGCGTTCGCAGTGACGATCTTGATTTATGCTTTGCGTTTCTTCGTGCTCTCTGCGGTTAGATCAAACCAACTTCAACATCGCATCATAGTCAATAGACATATGAGAACTGTTATGAACAGCCTTCCCGTTTTTGATGACAATGGCTTGTGGTGATTCGTGCTGTACGCGAAATTGTTCAGCCACAGCGTTTGAGATTTCTCTAAACTGAATCAAGTCTAAGTAATAAACTTTCAATTGGTTTCCCTCTGCTGTCCAGTTGCGTTCCAAACGGTTCAGCGCCATGCTGCTAATGCTGCAACGGGTACTGTGCTTATAAATCACCACCGTTTGGTTTTTACTCTCTTCAATTATTTCAGAAATCTGATCCAAACGCTCCAATCTATTCCATGGCACTTCAACAGTGTCTTCCTTCTTTTTATTCCAAAACATAAAGCTTAGTAATTTATCAAGTCATTCAACTTCTCTACAAGTCTTTGTTTTGGTAAAAAGTTCTCTTCTAAGTGTTTTCCGAAAGGAACAGCGGTATCCAAGCTGCCTATTCTTGCTACTGGAGCATCCAAATATTGGAAACAGTTTTCGCCAATCCATGCGGCTATTTCGGCACCAACACCACCAGTCAGTGTGTCTTCGTGCAATACAATTACCTTATTGGTTTTCTTTACCGTAGCTTCCACCGCTTCCTTGTCCCAGGGCAGTAAAGTTCTTAAGTCTATAATTTCAATTGAGGCCTCAGAAGTAGCAGCCAATTCTTTCGCCCAGTGCACACCCATACCATAAGTAATGATAGAGATGTCTTCACCTTCTTGAGCAATGGCAGCTTTCCCTACTTCAACAGTATAGTAATCATCCGGAATATTTTCGATTACAGAACGGTACATGACTTTGTGTTCAAAGAACAAGTAAGGGTTCGGGTCTTCAATGGCCGCAGCCAAAAGTCCTTTAGCATCTCTTGGGTTAGAAGGGTAAACGATTTTCAAGCCAGGAGTGTGGAAGAACCAGGCTTCGTTGGACTGTGAGTGGAATGGCCCAGCCCCAACACCAGCCCCGGTCGGCATTCGTACCACGACATCGGCATTTTGCCCCCAGCGGTAATGACTTTTCGCGAGGTTGTTCACAATTTGGTTGAAACCACAAGTAACGAAATCGGCAAACTGCATTTCTACCATGGCTTTGTAGCCATTAATGCAAAGGCCGAGCCCCGTACCAATAATGGCTGATTCACACAAAGGCGTGTTACGCACCCTTCCGCTTCCGAATTTATCTAAGAAGCCATCAGTGATTTTGAAAACACCACCATATTCGGCAATGTCTTGCCCCATCAACACAAGGTTGTCGAAACGTTCCATGCTTTGCTTCAAACCATCCGAAATAGCATCTACAAAACGCTTTTCAGAAGTGGCATCGGTTTTTGGTTCAATTACTTCCTGAACAAATGGCGCATGCATATCGTCAATTTCCATTTGAGTGGCAGGAGGTAATTCTTCTGCATAAGCCAATTCTAAACCTTCTTCAATGTCGGCTTTGATTTTGGCTCTGATTTCTTTTTCCGCTTTTGCGGTCAGTATTTTTTCCTTCTTTAAAAAGGACTCATAATTTTCAACAGGATCTTTTTTCGCCCATTCTTCCATCAAAGCTTTCGGGACATATTTTGTGCCGCTGGCTTCTTCGTGCCCGCGCATCCTGAATGTCATGCATTCCACAATCACTGGCTTAGGGTCTTTTCTAATTTCTTCCGCCAATTGCTTTATGGTAGAATGTACTTCAAGCAAATTATTACCATCTACTTTTACCGCTTTAATGCCGTATCCTGGGCCTTTATCTACAAAATTCTTGAACCTGAACTGCTGTTCACTTGGAGTGGATAGACCATAACCGTTGTTTTCAATCACGAAAATTACAGGCAAGTCCCAAACAGCAGCCACGTTAAGCGCTTCGTGGAAATCACCTTCTGAACTAGCGCCATCCCCCGTAAACACCAAAGTGGCTTTTTTGCTTTCTTTAAGTTTGTCGGCTAAAGCAATTCCATCCGCCAAAGCCATTTGCGGGCCTAAATGCGAAATCATCCCTACAATGTTAAATTCCCTTGTTCCGAAGTGGAAGGAGCGGTCTCTTCCTTTTGTGAAGCCGCTTAACTTACCCTGAAACTGTGCGAAAAGACGATTGTAAGGAATATTTCTACCCGTAAAAACACCCAAGTTTCGGTGCATGGGAAGAATGTATTCTTCTTGGTCGATGGCATTCACGGCTCCAACAGAAACCGCTTCTTGTCCAATCCCAGAGAACCATTTGGTGATTCTTCCTTGTCGAAGTAGAATGAGCATTTTTTCTTCGATCATGCGTGGTCTAAGAATTTGCTCGTAGAGGTTTAAAAGTTCTTGCTTGGAGTAACCTTCTCGTTTAAAAATCATAATTGTTCACATGGAGTGCGCAACAAAATTAAAGTAAACCCTCAATTGCCGAAATTAATGTGCATTATTTTTATTTTTGCCAGCCTACCCAATTGTATATGATCCAATTTGAACGATTTGAGTTAAAAAACGGCCTTCAGGTCATTTATCATGAAGACCTTACCTCGCCTATGGTGGTGGTAAACGTGCTTTACAATGTGGGGTCCAGAGATGAAGAAGAACATTGTACTGGATTTGCTCACCTTTTTGAGCATTTAATGTTTGGCGGTTCACTAAACGTGCCCAATTATGACGAGCCTTTACAAAAAGTTGGGGGCGAGAATAATGCCTTCACAAGTCCAGATATTACAAACTACTACATCACGCTTCCAGCCGAAAACATGGAAACCGCATTTTGGTTAGAGTCTGATCGAATGCTTAGCCTTTCTTTTGACCCAAAAGTATTGGAAGTGCAGCGTTCTGTGGTGATCGAAGAATTTAAACAGCGGTATTTGAATCAACCTTATGGCGATGCTTGGTTGAAATTGAGACCATTGGTGTATAAAGAGCATCCTTACAAATGGGCAACCATCGGAAAGGAAATTGAACACATCGAAAAGGCCACTATGGAAGATGTCAAAGATTTCTTCTATCGTTTCTACAAACCAAATAATGCGGTTTTAGTGGTGGCTGGAAATACTTCTTTGGAAGAAGTAAAGCGGCTGAGCGAAAAGTGGTTTGGTGAAATTCCTAAAGGAGAAACGAACGAGCGAAAATTACCTCAAGAGCCTGCCCAAACGGAGTACAGGGAATTGGAAATAGAAGCCTCAGTACCAGCAGACTCACTCTATATAGCTTTTCATATGGAAGGTCGAGCGGATGAAAAGTACTATGCAACCGATTTACTGAGTGATATTTTAGGGCGTGGTAAATCTTCATTACTGCACGATCAGTTGGTAGAAAAACAAAGACTTTTTAGTTCAATTGGTGCTTATGTAATGGGTTCTAGCGACCCAGGTTTACTCGTAATTAATGGGCAATTGAGTGCTGGTGTTTCGCTTGCTGAGGCTGAGAAGGCAGTGTGGGATTTGATTGAAGAATTTAAGAATACTTCGATTGAAGCCGCCACTTTGCAGAAGGTGAAGAACAAAGCAGAGTCAACTATTGTTTTCGGGGAGGTGGAGTTACTGAACCGTGCCATGAATTTGGCGCATGCTTGGACTTTGGGCGACCCAGATATAGTGAATCATGAAGGCGAGAAAATTCAGGCCGTTACGGTAGAAGATATTAAGGAGCAGGCCAATAAAATACTGGTGAAAACAAACGCTTCGGTATTAAGATATAAAGCAAAAAACGAAATATGAAAATCAGGGTAGGTTTTGGGTACGATGTACACCGTTTGGAAGAAGGTAAAGACTTTTGGTTGGGCGGAATTAAGGTGCCGCATACGCATGGAGCAGTCGGCCATTCTGATGCTGATGTACTGATTCACGTGATTTGTGATGCGCTTTTAGGAGCGGCCAATCTACGAGATATTGGTTTTCATTTTTCGGACAAGGATCCAAAGTTTAAAGGGATTGATAGCAAAATTTTACTGAAGGAAGTAGTAGCGCTTGTAGAGGCCAAAGGTTTTTCCATTGGAAATATTGACAGTACTATTTGTTTAGAGTTACCAAAAGTAAATCCACACATTCCTGAAATGCAAAATTGTCTTGCAGAAGTAATGGGGATTGAGAAAGAAGATATTTCTATCAAAGCGACCACAACGGAAAAACTCGGTTTCGTAGGAAAAGCTGAAGGCGTGGCAGCCTATGCCACAGTGCTGATTCAAAAGTAGATGGCTGAAGTTAAGATTATAACCACTGAAGACGGTTCGCATTCTCTGTATCATGCCGAATTGAACGAAACCTACCATTCATTTCATGGGGCGGTGCAAGAGTCGCGTTATGTGTTTCTGAAAGAAGGGCTGGATTTTCTTATTGCAAATTTTGATTTGGATAAAATCAGGGTGCTTGAAGTTGGCTTCGGTACGGGTTTAAATGCCATCCTTACTTCAGAATGGGCCACAAAAAATAAGGTGAAAATTGAATACACCAGCTTAGAGCCTTATCCTTTAAAAAGTGAAGTATACGAAGCCCTCAACTACCACGAATTTTTCGAAGATAAAACCGTGAAGGAGCGATTTTTGGAACTTCATAATGTCGCTTGGGAAAAGAATTTTCAGCAAAATGAATTTTTCACAATCCTGAAAACCGAAGCTAAACTTCAGAATTTCGAATCCAGTTCACTTTTCGATATCGTCTTTTTCGATGCCTTTGCACCAAGCAAACAATCGGAAATGTGGGATTTAGATGTGATTGAAAAAACAGCTGAATTGCTCGATGTTAATGGTGTTTTTGTCACCTATTGTGCCAAAGGTCAACTGAAAAGGGATTTAAAAACCGTTGGGCTAACAGTTGAGACTCTTCCTGGCCCACCGGGCAAAAAGGAAATGGTAAGAGCCGTGAAACGTTAAGGATTGTCTGGCTTTAAATTTGTACTCAAGTTCATGTTGCATTTTGATAAATCGTATATTGAAGCAGTTTTTAATTCCTGATGATGAAATCAAACCCATACAAACTACTCAGTTATAATCTTTTTGTTGTTTTATTTTTATTGGCAGGATGCAAATCTGCCGAAAAGAAGAATTCACCTGAATTTACTGTGAAAGAGGCGCGTGAATTTTCTCTGAATACCGAAGGAGTAAAGGAAGTAGCCCCCTCTAATATGATTAAAGATGCAATTAGACTAAAAGGTGAGATAGAGTCTGTAAAAGGTGCTTCCGATCGTGGTAATACTTACGTTTTTGTTGTCGAGGAAATAGTGAAATACGGGGCTACATTTGCTACTGTGGCGCCTGAAATTGGAGATAAGATAAGTATTGAAACCCCCGCAGACGTCCAATTTAGCAAAGGTGATAAGCTGTTAATTGATGTTTTGACCCCAATTACTAAAACGAAAGAAATGCTTAGCGCTACAATGGTTCAAAACTAAGCAACCATGAAACCACTCTGGAAGGCAGGATTCCTGACGGTAATACTTTCTTTACTCGCCTACTTTATTTTTAAGAGTGACGGTCAATGGCATATTAAGGAGTACCACCGAACAATAGTCTTTGAAGCCGTACCCGATTCACTCAAAATTAAGGAGAACGAGGCTGAATTTGAGAACCCAATCAAGCGACTTCAATTTGAATACGAGATGCTCGCCAATCCTACAACAGGTAAAATACCTTTGGGAATAAGAGAAAAGGAACTTCTTTTTGCTAAGACGCAGAAGAGTATTTCACATTTGAATATTCGGATGCAAGCAAGTGGTACAAGTCAAACTCAAGCGTCTTCTTTTGCAAGCCGAGGGCCCTATAATATTGGCGGAAGAACCCGTGCGCTGGCAATTGATATTTCAAATGAAAATGTGATTTTGGCTGGGGGTATTTCAGGAGGCGTTTGGCGATCAGCAGATGCTGGACAAACTTGGGCAAGAACGTCTTCTGTAATGCAGTTGCCAGCAGTTTCTGCTTTAGTGCAAGATCAACGTACAGGCAATACAGGTACATGGTTTTACTCAGCAGGTGAACTTTTCGGTAATTCAGCTTCTGCCAATGGTGCATTTTATCTTGGTGATGGTATTTTTAAATCTATAGATGGGGGGCTTTCGTGGGCGGTAATACCTACTACCACTCAAAATAACAATACCAATCTAGGTGATTTCGGTTTGGTAGGAGAAATAATAATTGACAATTCTAATGCTGATGTACGTGAAATGTATGCTGCTAGACTTGGTAATATTGTGAGAACCACTGATGATTTTGCCACTTATACTACTGTGTTGGGCGCTAATAATACTGGCTTTTCCTATAGTGATGTGACTATATCCAGTAATGGCGTTTTAATAGCAGCGATTGCCAATAATGTAAATAACGGACAAAATGCCCAGGAAGGAATTTACAAGTCTGACGATGGCTTGACTTGGGTTAATATTAACCCGTCTTCAGGTTTACCAAATTCATATGAAAGAATTGAAGTCACATTTGACCCTCAAAACGAAGACGTGTTTTATGCTGTAGGTTCTAGTTTTTTACTTAAACATACCATCAGTACTGGTGAATGGGTTACACTGACTGGTAATCTAGGTATTTCTACGGATTCTGGACAAGGGCATAACACTCAAGGAGGTTATAATTTAATCATGAAGGTTCATCCTTCAAGTTCAGACACTATTTTTATTGGGGGAACAAACCTTTTGCGAAGTACCTCGGCCTTTACTAACAGTTTTGATCGAGTTAATATAGGTGGGTATAGAGAGGATAATAATTCAGAGAGCTTCCCCAAATACAATAACCATCACCCAGATATTCATGCCTTAGTCTTCTATCCGTCAGACCCAAATAAAATGCTTTCAGGATCAGATGGGGGAGTTCATGTAACACTTGATAATGCTGTTGCTGGCTCGAGTAGTCCGGTAGTTTGGCAGTCCCTGAACAATGGTTACCTCACCACACAGATTTATGCTATTGACTATTACCGATTTAATAGAGGAGATGAACTTTTGATTGCTGGAATGCAGGATAACGGAACTTGGGGTGCAAATGAAAACATAGCCAACACTGATTGGGTTGAAATTTTTGGTGGAGACGGTTCATATAATGCGATCACCTATAATTCATTGTATGTTTCTGCCCAAGAGGGTCAATTAAGGAGGTTTGAGGTCAATACTGAAAGCAATACCTATGAATATAAAGGAGATATCTCTCCGAGTAAAGATGATGCTGACTTTTTGTTCGTCAACCCGTTTATTTATGATCCTGTGAACCAAGACCAAATGTATGTTGGGGCAAAGGGTGGAGTGTTTTACACCAACGATATTCGTGAGAATCCTGGGGTTGGCGAGTGGATTAAAATCTCAATGGGTGCGGCAAGAATAAATGATTTTGTGTCAGCTCTTAGCGCTTCTATTGAGCCTGAAGGAGTACTTTATTTCGGAACACGCAACGGAAAAATATTTAAAGTGGCTGACGTAAATAGCGACCCTACTCCTAAGGAGATTACGGGAAGCAATATGCCAGGAGGAACTATCACCAGTTTAACTGTTGATCCAGCGGATGCAAATCGAGTATTTGCCACTTACGGAAACTACGGAATTGTGAGTGTTTGGATGAGTGAAGATGGCGGGCAAACATGGGGCTCTATTTCAGGAAATCTCGAAGAAAACACTAATGGATCGGGGAGTGGCCCTTCGGTACGCTATATAGAAATATTGCCAAATGGAGCCTCTCCCATTTACTTTGCAGGGACATCTTTAGGGCTTTATAAAACTTCCGTTTTGGATGGTGATAACACCGTTTGGATACAGGAGGCCTCTAGTGTTATAGGGAACTCAATTGTCAGCATGATTAAAGTCAGGCCTGTTGAAGGGCAAGTAGTGGCGGCTACACATGGTAATGGTGTTTTTCAGGCCGGTTATGATGTAGCTTTTGCTCCAAACATCAACTATTCAATCAATTATGCAACACAAGAGGCGACTCTCAGAGGCCCCATTTCATTTACAACAGGCGCTGGTTTTTCATATCAATGGATTAAAGACGACAAAGATATTTCTGGAGCAACCAGTTCAGAATTATTGGTTTCAGAGCCTGGTATTTATAAACTGAGGGTTACAGATCAATTAGGGCCAGTGGAAGTTTCCAATGCTATTAATCTAAAATTAGATAAAACAGCACCTGTTGTAAGCTCTATTGTTAGGCTAAACCCAACGCAAGAGCAGGTTGAGGCTATCGAGGTTAGTTTTCAGCTTACTTTTGATGAACCTGTTCAAGGACTCACTACTAGCTCATTTGAACTCGCTGGAGCAGCATCAGGTAACATTGCTTCAGTTTCGTCTGTTTCCTCTACGGTATTCAATGTTCAGGTGGACAATATTAGTGGAGCAGGCTTACTAGACTTGAATATTAAATTAGAATCTGGGATTATGGATCTATTCAAGAATGCTTTTGGTGGATCCATATTAAGTGAAGAGACTTATATTATTGTTGATTTAACAGGGCCTAAGGCTAGTATATCAAGATCACAACCCACTTCTGAAGAAACGAACAGAGCGGAGGTCGCATTTGCTGTTGATTTCAACGAAGCCGTTAAAAATGTAGGGGTAGAAGATTTTGAACTGTCTTCAACGTCAATCTCAGGGAACATCGAGCGTGTAAGCTCTAGTTCATCTTCAGGCTATTTGGTATTTGTTACTGGCTACTCCACAAATGGACCAGTGAATCTTGATTTTAAATCTAGTACGGATATTAAGGATATGTCTGACAATGTTTTTGACACTAACCTTATTTCGGAAGAAAGCTATATAATCAACGCTGCCTTGGCACCAACCGCTACAATTAAGCGTAATGCACCAACCGTATCATCAATCAATCGTCCGGATGTGCTTTTTGTGGTTGAGTTTTCTGAAGATGTAACCAATGTTGATATTGCAGATTTTGAATTGAGCTCAGGGAGTATTTTGGCTACAGTGTCGGAAATCACAGAGGGTTCGCCAAGTAAATACTTTATTAAGGTGAATGGATTTTCAACCGAAGGTTTAATCGACCTTGACTTCATCAATAATACAGGAATTGAAAATAATGGAGGAAATGTGTTTACGGGTGGGCTTACGCTAGAGGAAACCTTTACGGTTGATTTTTCAGCAGGGCCCAGTGCCAGTATTGAAAGACAATCCCCTTTAACGGAAAACACTAACCTTACGGAAGTAACCTTTGAAATCACATTTTCAGAAGGAGTGACAAATGTGGATTTAAGCGACTTCGAACTTTCATCAGTCTCAGCGGATGCAGTGATTCAAGGCATATTCTCTAGTGTCTCTAATACTAGTTACTTGGTAATTGTTGAGCAGATTGAGTCTGATGGGCTGATAGATTTAGATATTAAATCTTCTCATAACATTGAAAATGCCGAAGGTAATCGATTTAATGGAACATTCACTTTGGACGAAACCTACACTGTAGAAAATATCATTACTGGAATAGATGATGATCCGTTGATGATCGATTTGACAATTACAGTAGAGGAGAATCCGTCTTCAGGTGTTTTTAGAATTAGATTGAATGCAGATATCCCTTTGGGTTTAAATTATATAGTTACTGACAGCCAAGGAGTAGAGGTTTTAAATGGAAAAGTGGTCAGTTATTTCATGGATAACATAATAAAGCTTGACTTAAGTACTGTGGCAAACGGTGTATATGTGTTAAGAATGGAGACTCATTACGGTTTTATTCAAGCAAAATTGTTAAAACAACAACAATAAAATATATCTTTAATGTTCATCTGAAAATCCGTTTAGGAAAGCTATGCCATTTGGAGAAAAATAATAATCCAACGGTATACTTATAAACGTAGATGAAAGCAGAAATACCTTAGACTACACTTATATGAATAAGATTAGATTGCGAAACTTGGGAGTTGTTGGAGCGTTTGTAGTGCTGTTTTTAATCTACTTCGAGTATCAATCGTCAAGGTTATTCAATGTAAATACTGAGCCAAAGTTCGTGATTGCTCAAGCGGAAGATTCAAATGAAGAAGCAGAAGCTGAATCAGAAAATCCTCAAAAAAGGCTTGAATACGAAATGGACATGTTAAAGGATCCTTCAACTGGAAAGATTCCCTTTGACATTCGTCATAAAGAATTATCATATGTTCGAGCTTTAAATGAAACTGATAGAAATAATATCAGGTCTTCTGCTGCAGGTATTTCGCAAACCAACGCATCTCCTTTTGTGAATTTTGGGCCCTTTAATATTGGAGGTAGAACTAGAGCCCTTGCTATTGATGTATCGGATGAGAATATCCTTCTTGCCGGGGGGATTTCAGGTGGGGTTTGGAGAAGTACAGATCAAGGCACTTCATGGACACGCACTACGAATTTCGATCAAATACCATCAGTGACAACAATTGTTCAGGACATAAGAACTGGTAAAACAGCGAATTGGTATTACGCAACAGGTGAGAATATCGGTAACTCTGTTTCCGAAACGGGTGCATTCTATTTGGGAGATGGTATTTACAAATCTACAAATGGAGGTGTTTCATGGAGTTTGATTTCTGGAACAGCAATCAACTCAGTTTCGAGTTTGGGGAAATTTAGTTTGGTGAATAAGCTGGCGATTGACTACTCAAACCAAACAGAAACAGAACTTTATGTCGCAGGATTAAGTAAGATATATAGAACGGTAAACGATTTTCAAAGTGTTACCACAGTATTAGGACTTTCAAATACAGGAGTTGGTAACTCGGCAGACATTGCGATAGCAAGTGACGGAACAATAATTGCAAGTATACCTAACAAGTCTAGTAATGGTTCGAATGCAGAAGAAGGCATATTTATTTCCTCGGATGGCATTAGCTGGACATCGATAACCTTACCAGCCGCATGGCCATCAACATTCAGAAGGGTTGAATTGGCTTTTGATCCGCATGATAGTAATTTCTTTTACGCACTTGGAGAATCTTTCTTTTATAAATACGACAGGAGTACTTCTACATGGACTGCACTTACAGGTAATATTAATGTGAACAGTGAGTCTGTAGAAGGATTTGATGGTCAAGGGGGGTATAATTTAGAGGTGGCTGTTCACCCTGGGAATCAAAACACTGTATTTATTGGAGGAACCAACCTTTTAAGATCGCCAAATGGTTTCACTTTGGAAACGGATAGAAAACACATTGGTGGCTATACCGGTACTGGAACTGCGGGGCCTTATGAAAATCATCATCCAGATATTCATACACTTTCATTTTTGCCTTCTGATCCTAAAAAAATGTTTTCGGGTTCTGACGGTGGGGTTCATATAACAAATGACAATACAGCGAGTACTGTGGTTTGGACTTCACTCAATAATGGTTACGTTACTAGCCAGTTTTATACCGTAGATCTTTACCGCGATGATCGTGGTGACAATCAAATCATAGGGGGAATGCAGGATAACGGAACTTGGGCAATTTTTCAGAATAACCCAATAGGTGTATGGATACAAGCCTATGGTGGTGATGGGGCCTATTCAGCAATAAGTTATAATTCGTTGTATGCTTCAGCTCAAGAAGGCCAAATGGGAAGGTTTGAGCTTGTTGACAACACTTATCAAGCTTCAGAGGATATTGCTCCAACTGATGACAGCGATGAATTCCTGTTTATAAATCCGTTCATTGTAGACAGGGTCAATCAAGATCGTATGTATGTAGCGGCTAAAGGTAAAATTTATTACACCTACGATGTTAG
Organism: Roseivirga sp.; assembly: GCF_034669765.1. Classification (GTDB taxonomy): domain Bacteria; phylum Bacteroidota; class Bacteroidia; order Cytophagales; family Cyclobacteriaceae; genus Roseivirga. Next base: position 501,715 of record NZ_JAXMOQ010000003.1, on the reverse strand, counting down.
AAAAAACCCAGGTAAGGGGGAATGGGAGGAAATTAGTGGTACTGGGATTACCAGTCAACCGGTAGCTGCATTGGCCACTTCTGTTCAACCAGAAGGGGTGCTTTACTTCGGAACTACCACCGGAAGACTTCAGAAAATAGCTAACACAAAGGAAATCACTTCAGTGGAAAATATATCGGCAAGTAACTTACCTCAAGGTGCTTCGGTGACTAGTATTGCAGTTGATCCAAGAAATGCCAATCGCGTATTCGTGACCTTTGGAAATTATGGAGTAATAAGTGTTTGGATGTCAGAAGATGGAGGAGGGACTTGGTCTTCCATCTCTGGTAACCTTGAAGAAAATGCTAACGGGAGTGGGAATGGACCATCGGTTCGGTCTATTGAGATTTTGCCAAATGGAACTTCCGGAGAGAAGATGTTTGTGGGTACTTCTACAGGTTTATATATGACAAGTAGTTTAAATGGAAATAGCACAGTGTGGACGCAGCAGGCTACTAGTATCATAGGCAATAGCATCGTTAATATGGTTAAGGTAAGGCCTATTGATGGAAAAGTGATTGCGGCTACACATGGTAGTGGGGTGTTTGTGGGTTATTATGATACTGGCTTTAATCCAGAGATTAATTATTCAATGACGGGCGAAAGTAGTGCGGTTTTAAGAGCTAACCAGTCGTTTAATCAAGGACAGGGCTTTGGTTTTAAGTGGTTTAAAGATGGTTCAGTAATATCTGGGCAAACGGGAGCTGAGCTTATTGTAAACGCTAATGGCACTTATAAATGTGAGGTCACTGACCAATTGGGGCCTGTTGCATTTACCAATGAAGTTGCTTTCAATTTTGATGTGGTTGCGGGCATAGATGACGACCCAATTCAAGTGAGTGCTCAGGTAAGCCCAAATCCGTCCAACGCAGTCTTCAACGTGAATTTAGATGCGGCATACGCTACTGGTTTTGATTATACCATTGTAAATAGCAATGGCAATCAAGTAATCACAGGTAAGAAGGAATTTTATAATACAGAAGAGAGATTTCGAGTGAATTTGAGTACAATGCCTGATGGGCTTTATATTCTGAATGTCAATAATGACAAACGTAGAGATATAATTAAACTATTGAAGCAATCGAACTAAGGGAGCTTTAAAAGAGAATATTGAAACGGCTGTGATTTTTAAATCGCAGCCGTTTTTATGTTTTAGAACGAATAGATTTTATGATGAGTAATGCAGAAATCAAGCGGAATGTCATACGGTTGAGAATAGGGGATATGGTCCAGTGGAGGTGTAATCGCCAAGCCTACCTTGATTAATTTGTCTCCGGCTTGTGCGAGGAACTTGTCGTAATAACCACCACCATAGCCGATTCTAAATCCTTTTCTATCAAAGCTTATGAGTGGGACAAACACCACGTCTAGGTGATTAATATTGAAGAGCTCCTCGCCTAGGGGCTCGGTCACTCCAAAGTTGCTGACCATAAGTTTGGTGGTGGAATCGTAGGCGATATGTTCAAGGGTCTTTGTTTTCGTGTTTACCCTAGGTAGCACAACTTGATGTTCTGATGTTCCAATCAGCTTTTTAAAAAGTGGGGTGGTGATTACTTCTCGCATCTTGGCGAGCGGGAGGTACATATGAATGTTTTTAAACTGGCGTTCTGTTATGAGCTTGAATGCTTGTTCACAAACTAATGCCGATCGGAGTGCAAGTTCTTCATGCGTAAGAGTTTTACGCTTGTCTAAAAACACTTCTCTGAGCACCTTTTTAGTCATGAGCGGAAATTAAATGAAACTTGTAATCGAAGGCATCTAAGTTGTTCAGGCAATTCTGAATAAAAGCGGGGTCGCTCAGATAGAAGTTTAAGAAGTTGTCTTTTCGCTCTTGAGGGCTTCCACCGGGAAACAGACTTTCCTTAATGGCCGAAATACGATTCACCAAAACCTCGTGATTTCGCTTTTCTGCTTTCAGTAGTTTCTTCTCAATTTTATTGATGGAATTCTCTGCTCTTTTACGCTCAGCTGCCACTAACTTTTCGAGCGTAACATCAATGGGTTTGGCGACTTTCAAAATGTCTGAAAAAATGGATTTCAACTGATCTAACTCTTTATTTAAGCTCAGTTGATTTACCGTATTCTCTTTTACTTTTTCTTGAGTTAAGATTTCTTCTGGTTTGAAAATATCTTCAAAGCTCAGTCCTGATTTTTCAATTTTACGCTGAATGTTTGGAGTAACCACACCCGCGAAATTTCGAGGCATTAGCATCGGGAAAGGTGTTTCAAAATGAGTGAATACCTCTTTCAATTGAAGCCAATACACCAATTCAGATGGGCCACCCACATAAGCCAAATTCGGCAAAATCATTTCTTGATATAGTGGTCTTAATACCACATTTGGACTAAAGCGGTCAGGGTGATTTTCTATCTCTTCCCGTAATTCGCTTTCTGAAAAACGTATTTCGGTATCCAGCACATGAAATTTACCATCTTCTTTTACAAGACGTGAGCGTACATGTTCCTTTAAATAGAAGAAGTTGATCTCTCTTGGAAATACCTGTGTTTTATAACCTGCTTTATCTAACTGTGCCGAAGTTTCGGTAACGCAGTCATTCGCAGAATGCTTGAAGATATCGTCAAACATAACAGGCTTGAGGATGTTTTTAAGATTAGCGTTGTCGGCATCAACTACTACTAAACCTTCATTACCAAAAAGTGCATTTACATAATGTCTACCTGCTTCGGCCAGCGTATTTTTCTTTAAATAAGCCTCTTTGAAAAATTCAGGCAGACTAATGATCTCGTCAAAAATCGGCTTAAGTGATTTTGGATCAAACCGTCCAACGGCTCCAGTCTGATCAGTTTTCCAACTGAATTTTTTGCCATTAAAACGGAAGTAACTGATTTCTTCAAAATCATGATCTTCCGAAGCCATCCAATAAACAGGCACGAAATCGTAGTCCGGGTATTGCTTCTTCAACGCTTTGCAAGCATTGATTACCGTTACAATTTTATAAATGAAATAAAGCGGACCCGTAAATATGTTTAACTGATGACCTGTAGTGACTGTAAAAGTGGTTCCAGCTTTTAGAAGCTCAATGTTTTGCGCTGTGGCTTCGCTTAACTCAAAACCATCATATTGCTTTTTCAGCACTTCTGATAGAACCACTCGGTTTTCATTACTGAAGTGTTTTTCTTCAATCTGAAGCTTGAAATTTTCAATGCTTGGCAAACGATTGTAGAAGTCTGTTAAAGCTTCTTTTCCTCCGATGTAATCCAAAAATGACCTTGAAAAGCTGTTCGTTTTATTGAAAGGTATTTTGCTCAATAGTACTTGTGATAGTTCCGAAACAGCCATAGTCGTTGGTTACAAAGGGTTTTATTTGTTAGATCAGCCTTGACAGCAATTCAACCTAATGCAGCATAAACATGAAAAGTGCTTAAACTGGTTCACCATAAAGATCGAATTCTGTAGCATCTGTGATTTTAATATTCGCGAAATCGCCAATTCTTAAGTGATGTTTTTTAGCATCGATGATTACTTCGTTATCTACTTCTGGTGAATCGTGTTCCGTTCTTCCGTAGTAGTTTCCGCTTTCTTTTCTATCGATTAGCGTTTTGAAAGTCCTGCCAATTTTCTCTTGGTTGATTTCGTTGGAAATTTCTTCCTGTATGCCCATTACGATATTGGCCCTTTCTTGTTTCACTTCATCGGGTACATCGTCAACATAAGAATAAGCATGAGTGTTTTCTTCATGCGAATAGTTGAAAATACCCAATCGATCGAAACGCATTTTCTTCACGAAATCGACCATGTCATTGAAGTCTTCTTCAGTTTCGCCAGGGTGGCCAGCAATCAAAGTAGTTCGAATGGCGATACCCGGAACTTTAGCTCTGATTTCTTCAATCAGCGCTTCAGTTTTTTCACGGGTTGTACCTCTACGCATCAATTTCAACATTTTGGTAGAACCGTGTTGAAGTGGGATGTCTATGTAGCTACAAATGTTGTCGCGCTCTGCCATTACCTTTAGCGCATCCATTGGGAAGCCAGTAGGGAAGGCGTAGTGTAAACGGATCCATTCAATGCCTTCAACATCAGAAAGACGTTCAAGCAATTCAGCAAGATTTCGTTTTTTGTAAATATCTAAACCGTAGTAGGTGGAATCTTGAGCAATAAGCAGCAATTCTTTTGTGCCGTTTCTGGCTAAGTTTTTTGCTTCCAAAACCAATTCTTCAATAGGGCGAGACTTATGTCCACCACGCATTAAAGGAATGGCGCAGAAGGAGCATGGTCTGTCGCAGCCTTCCGATATTTTTAAATAAGCATAATGATTTGAAGTGGTGATGATTCTTTCTCCCACCAATTCGTGTTTGTAATCTGCTTTAAATTTTTTGAGAAGCGCAGGTAGTTCCATAGTGCCGAAGAAGGCGTCTACCTGAGGAATTTCAGCCTCAAGGTCATCCTTATAGCGTTGAGAAAGGCAGCCTGTTACGTAAAGCTTTTCAATTTCACCATCGTCTTTGGCATCCGCATAACGCAAAATGGTATCGATTGACTCTTGCTTGGCATTATCTATAAAGCCACAAGTGTTTACAATGATGATATTGGCATTGTCTTTTTTAGACTCGTGAGTTGTTTTGATTCCGTTACCCCTCAATTGAGTGAGCATCACTTCTGAATCCACTAAGTTTTTTGAGCAACCTAGCGTTACAATGTTAACCTTGTCTTTCTTCAGTCCCTTCGTTTTCATTCCTTATTGCATTAATGCGCAAAGGTAATGAATTCTAAAGGCTTGGTAATTTATTTTCTCTTCTTCCTAAAGGTAATTGGAACAACTTCGTCAGTTGGCATTCCAATTTGGTAGAGCTCCCAGTCAGGGTCGTATTTGCCTAATATCTGACGAATGCAGTCTACTCGATCTTCACTTGGGTTTTCGCAGTCGGCCCAGTGGAACACTTCGACTCTGTAATTGTAGGATTTTTTCTCACCGTTGATTCTTACTTCGACTTCAATGTCTTGTTCTCCAGTGATTTGAGGAATGTTAATGGCTATGGCTCCCATAATCTATGTACGTTAATGAACAAATGTTTTCTATCCGCTTATATTTTAACAAGGGTAGTGCCAAGAAGTTATTATATTGATTACCAGTATTTTAATTAAGTAATAGATTGACTAGTGCTCGTTATAGGGCAGTGAAATGTTCGGTTTCGAGCGCAGAAATACGGGAGGGGGAGTTCAGATTACTTCTTGAAAAGCGAATCTACAAACTCGGCTTTATTGAATACCTGGAGGTCTCCAACTTTTTCGCCAACTCCGATATATTTCACCGGAATTTTGAACTGGTCAGAAATACCAATTACTACTCCACCTTTGGCTGTGCCATCAAGTTTTGTAATGGCCAACGCTGTTACTTCGGTAGCTTTGGTAAACTCTTTGGCCTGCATAAATGCATTTTGACCAGTAGAACCGTCAAGTACCAATAAAATTTCATGAGGAGCTTCTGGCATGAACTTCTGCATCACTCGCTTGATTTTAATCAGCTCGTTCATCAAGTTCACTTTGGTGTGTAGTCTTCCTGCAGTGTCAACGATAATGAGATCAGCCCCCATCTCAACTCCTTTTTTTACTGCATCAAAAGCTACAGCAGAAGGATCGGTGTTCATGCCGTGTGCTACAACCGGAACATCGATTCGTTCTCCCCAAAGCTTCAATTGATCTACAGCAGCGGCCCTAAACGTATCGGCAGCACCTAAAACAACGGATTTTCCTTGTTTCTTGAACTGGGCAGCCAACTTTCCAATGGTAGTGGTTTTTCCTACTCCATTTACGCCCACCACCAAAATGATGTGGGGCTTATGAGTAGTTGGGAGCGTGAACTCTGTAAGGTCTTCAGAATTGTTTTCAGAAAGGAGTTCTGCAATTTCTTCTCGAAGAATTCTATCGAGTTCCGTTGTATTGAGGTATTTGTCTTTGGCGACACGCGCCTCAATACGCTGAATAATTTTGATGGTGGTTTCAACCCCAACATCAGATGTAATTAGAATCTCTTCTAACTCATCGAGTATTTCATCATCAACTTTGGATTTACCGGCTACGACACGACTCAGTTTGGAAAAGAAACCATCTTTGGTTTTTTCCAGCCCTTTGTCGAGCGATTCTTTTTTTTCTTTAGAGAAGATTCCAAATAAGCCCATAATCGTACGTTAAATTAGCAATAAAAAAGTCCCTCAAGAGGGACTTTGATATATTTATTAAAAGTGCAATTTCTTACTTGTCAGCAAGCACTGTTTTTACCATATCTTCAGTAACAATCTCTTCTTTAAAGGTATATGCACCTGTTTTTGGAGATCTTACTGCTTTAATTACCTTGGCGTATTTTACACCACCTTGTACTTTCAGGGTTGCAACTACTTTCTTAGCCATTATTACTTAATTTCTTTGTGAATAGTGTATTTCTTCAAAATTGGGTTGTATTTCTTCAACTCCAATCTCTCGGTGGTGTTTTTTCGGTTCTTAGTAGTGATGTACCTAGACGTACCGTGCATTCCACTTGTCTTATGCTCAGTGCATTCCATGATCACTTGAACTCTATTGCCTTTCTTAGCCATTTCTTTTGCTTCTAAAATTCGGACTGCAAATATAGCTAACTGTTTTTTATAATAAAACCCATGTTGCCGAAATATTTCATGTGTTTTCTTGGTGTCTGAAGGGGAGGTGTTTAGCTATCTCAAATCGGTGCAAATTGAAAGTATGTCAATAAATAAGCCCAATAGGTTGACGTTTGAATATACTAGTCAATTCTATATTTGTAGCATGTGGTTTTATCAAACCCCAATAGTTAAGAATGAAAATAGAAAAGGCAAGCATAGCCTGCCTTTTCTGATCTAAAATTGATTCTTCTTTACTTGTTTCCTTTTAAAGCGGGCAAGGTAAACTGCGCCAACGGGCTGCTTTGTTTCATCAAAGCTTCAATATCTTCTGACTTTCTTGGTGCGAAACCTGAAAGTAACTCAGAACCGTTTTTGGTGATAAGAATGTCGTCTTCAATTCTAACGGCAATGCTCCACCATTTTGGGTCGCATTTGCTGCCCTCAGGGATGTAAATACCCGGTTCTACCGTAATCACCATATTCTCTTGTAGCGGCCCTCTTGGCCCCTTGTCGTGTACGTCTAAACCAATATGGTGAGAAAGGCCATGAGGGAAGTACCTGTTGGGAGTAGTTTCGCTTTCGATAATCCCTAATTTTGCTAAACCTTTGTTGATGATGTCTTTGGCAACGGTATTCATTTCGGCCATTGAAACGCCAGGTTTGGCCATTTTAATGGCTTCTTCTTGAGCTTCGTACACCAAATCGTAGATGGCTTTTTCTTCTTTTGAGAATTTACCGTCAATCGGGATGGTGCGGGTAACATCGGCAGTGTAGCCGTGGTATTCAGCTCCTAAATCCATCAAAATCATTTTGTCACTTTTGATATCGACTTCCGTGTTTTCAATATAATGAAGAATACAGCCGTTATTTCCAGCACCTACAATCGATGGGTAGCCTTCATATTCTGAACCGTATTTCTTGAATACAAATTCGTGGATACCTTGAACTTCGGTTTCTGTCATGCCGGGGTGCATGGCTTTCATTACTTCGGCTTGGCCTACTGCCGAAATAAATACTGCCTTACGTAAAAGATCTAATTCATCTTTGGTTTTAATGCCACGTAGCTCGCCCATAATTCCATTCAGGCTTCGGAGGTCTAGGTTGTTCTTTTTTGGCTCAGCGCCAAGGCTGTTGGCTTCTACACCGTAACCTACTTTGGTTTTGAATTGCTGCATAAGACTGAAAAGATCACCTTCGTCACGAGCGTTGTCTCTTACATCATTTTGAAATTCGTAAAAAAGAATTTTATCGAATTTCTTGAAGTCGACATCATAGGCCTTGAAGTCTGTGTTATTAAAGGAGTTCATGATTCCTAGCTTCTCTTGTGCTCCAGCAGAACCTAGTCTACGCCCTGTCCACTGCTCTTGTTGAGCATTTCTTGTTTGCACAAAGAAAATTTCATTGTAGTCATTGCCAGTTTTGTCGGTTTGCATGTTTTTGAATACTAATAAAACAGCATGAGGCTCATTGTACCCTGTTAGGTAAAATAAATCTGGATCTTGATGGTAGATAAAGTCTACATCGTTGGCACGGTTGCGTACGGGGCTAGCAAAGAAAACCGCCACCGAGTTATCTGGTAGTTTTGCTCGTAGAGCATCTCTTCTTCCTTTATGGAAGTCAGCGCTCAAGTAGTCTTTTCGAACATTTTCTTGGGCCTGTAAAAAGAAAAATCCTGAAAACATAAACGTTATCAGGATTGTCAAAGTCTTAAATGAAAACTTCATAGGAGTACAATAACGTTTAGAACGCTATTATACTAAAACGTTACCGTTTTCTCTTGCTTTTTTTAATACAGCGGTGATGCCATTTTTATTAATGGTTCTTAAAGCTGATGTAGCAACTTTTAAAGTGATCCATTTGTCTTCTTCAGGAAGATAGAATCTCTTTTTCTGAAGATTCGGGTAGAATTTTCTCTTTGTTCTATTTTTAGCGTGAGAAACGTTGTTTCCTGTACGTGCTCTCTTTCCGGTGATGTCACAAACTCTTGCCATGGGTAAATATAATTTAGTCGCTTTTGAAAACGGAATGCAAATATCGTAATTATTTGGAAAGACACCAACCTGAGGTGAGAAATTTTACTTAAAAGTTTGGTGATCCTTAAGAATGGCAAAAACCTGTTTTTATTCTCACCCATAAGACAGTTGCAAAGAGTGAAAGGGTATCGGGATAAAGGTTTAATGTCATATATCTACTTTCATGACTCATCCTTAACCTCATCATCGTCTAAAATCAGGGTGCTTTCTGAGAGTTCAGGTAGAATATTCTTTGTTTCGGCTTCGGTAAGAGCTTCCACGTCTTTTAGTTTTCTTTGTATGGCGCGGGTTCTTTTGCCCATTACATCATCAAGTTGGTTTAGGCCCGACTGAATGTTTTTCTGCGCTTTTTCCATGATTCCGCTAAAATTCTCAAACTCTTTTTTTACCGCACCTAAAACCTGCCAAACTTCACCGCTTCGTTTTTGAATCGCCAAAGTTCTGAAGCCCATTTGTAAACTGTTGAGTATAGCAGCTAGGGTAGTGGGGCCAGTGACTATGATTTTATAATTTTTCTGCAAATCTTCGAGCAAGGCGGCTTTGCGCACTACCTCAGCATAAATTCCTTCAAAGGGCAAGAACATAATGCCAAAATCAGTGGTATTTGGCGGATCGATATATTTTTCACTGATATCCTTGGCCATTTTTTTTATAGTGTTATCAAGGTTCTTTTGGGCGATTAGAATCTTGGCTTGATCTCCTTCATCATAGGCCTCTTGGAGTTGTTCATAAATGTCTTTTGGGAATTTGGCATCAATCGGAAGCCATACGTTCTTGCCAGAGTCATCTCTACCTGGGAGCTTAATGGCAAACTCAACCAAATCAGCACTACTCGCTTTTGTTTTTACATTCGATTCATACTGGTCGGGGGCTAGAATTTGTTCTAATAACATCGAAAGCTGTATTTCACCAATACCACCACGCATTTTCACGTTACTTAATACTTTTTTGAGGCCGCCTACATCTGTGGCTAGACTTCTCATTTCTCCCAGCCCTTCTTGCACGGCTTGTAATTGTTTTCCTACGGTTTCAAAGGATTGACTCAACCTCTCGTTCAATGTTTTTTGAAGCTTTTCATCCACCGTCTTTCTCATTTCATCAAGCTGCTTGGTGTTGTCTTCACGAATTGATTTTAGCTGGTTCTCCACCGACTGCTTCACTTCTTTTACATTCGCTGTGGTTTGTTTATTGATTTCATTTTGCTGAATAGAGAAATCACCAAACTTCTGACGCAGCAATTCATTTAACTCCTTTATATTTTCGGTGAATTTTCCCTCAAAAGATTTGAGGCTGTTTGTTAATTCTTCTCGGTTGGTTTTCGATAGATAGTTTGATTCCGTTCTGTTTCTGTGAAACTCATCTTTTATCGATTTCTCAGTTCGTTCTAGGGTCAAATCAAATTTCACCATCAAATCTTCCACCTGTTTTAGCTGAGGTTTGACGTCAACTTTTGGTTTCTTGATCAGACTGATTCCAATATTGACCAATAATAGCGCAACTAGAATCGTTAATAGGATTTCGGTCATGGACAGTGTTTTTTGAGGTTACAATGTGTGAACAATCACTATATGTTTAATCTACCCAAATTTGGGTTTAAATGAATGAAATTGGTGGCTTAACACTCGCTTTATACTAGTTGGATAGATCGGAGATACTCCTTACATCCACTCTCTCTTATCAGTTTGAACCCTATAAAGCACGAAATTTTCCAACTGTAAGGCTTCCGAAATGGTGATATAAGGAATACTCATTTCACCTGCTGCGGTATATAGTTTTATGGTGGCGAGTCGTTTTCTGCGCTGATACCAGCTTTGTTTTACCTTTACAGCCTGGATTTTATGGATTTGAGTCAATACGTTTTCTGTTCCCACAATTCCTCCGTTACTTCTGATCAACTCTTCATTAATTTCATAGCTTCGTTTTTTGTGGTAGGTCTGCCCCAAGAAGAAGGAAAGTGGTAAAACGAGCAAGAAATAGAAAGCAGCATCTTCGATCAAAAACCAAGCACTTAAAGCCACTAATGAAGGAAGAATTCCATAGAATAGCACAATCCTAAACTTTATGACTGGACTAATAGAATGCTTGACTTCGGTTCCTAAATACTCTGAAGGGAAAACCATATTGATCACCTTTGCTAACTGCTCTTTGTAGCTGCCTGGTACGTTAATTTTTGACTTGTGTGCATTTACTTCGGAGCTAGAAGCTTGGGCAATTTGCAAGGTGTACATTTTAAATAATTTCCGAATAGGGTTAGTGGACCACGATACCATCTGAACTTTGTTTCTATTGATGGTTACTTCTTCTCTGTTTAATAACCCTCTCACGAGTTTTAGTCCATTTTTGCTCATCCAAAGCTTTAAGTCATAATATTTAAGGAGAGAGTTCCCTAATGAAAAGAGGAATGAAATTATGGTGACGAGAATAGCAGAAGCAACAAAAGCGAATAGCGTATTGTGTTCTGCGAAGCTTTCGAATTGTGTAAACTGATCAGACACAAAATCACCGATGTCGTTTGTGAGTTCATTCATGGTGGTGAACACAAAAGCAAAGATAATCCCCATTGAGCGCAGGTGATTTTGGCTTACTCCAACTTTTAGAAGATCAGAAGGAGTTAAATGAAGTAGCAGCTCTGAAGGGCTTCTATCCGCACTTATTTCTTTTTCTTCCTCCGTGCCCGACTCGCTAATCAGGTGTTCTTTTTCGGCCATAATGTATTCTCTCAATGCGATTGCTTCGTCCTTGCTAAGCGCATCAATACTAATTTCGGATTTATTGGCGCCAGCAGAATCGATTTCTACACTTACCACATTGAACAATCGATGGAGTAGGTTTTGGCTAAAATTGATCGTTTGAATTCGCTCAAAAGGGATGTTTGTCCTAGTCTTTCTCAATACCCCTTTGTCTAAAACAATGGCGTTGTCTTTCACATAATAATAAAAACGAAAATAGGTAAGTATAGAGCCTATTAGGTTATAGGCAGCAAAACCTATGACCACATAAAGGATAATGTCATTAAAGGTTGAACCCGCTCTTCGGCCAATAATCAGGGATACCAGAATAGGCCAGATGGCCTTGATTGTCATTCTGAAAAACTTAATCAGAATAATACCGATGGCTACTGACGGCTGGCGTTGAGGGATAGAAAAATCATGATTGGTTTGCTCCATCCTCTTCGGTTTTCTTGAGTACAAAATCTTTTATGGATAGCGCATCTTTGTCGGGTAAACCAGGAATAACCAAGTCGCTACTCTGACCTCCAGCAGTATATAACTTCAAGCTATTTATTTTATAGAGACGTTCAATAGGTCCTTGTTTCAATTCGGCATGCTGTATCCTGTTAAAAGGCACGGTAGTGCGCACTGACCAAATTAAGCCCTTGGTGTAAATGATGTCTCGTTGGCGGAGGGCGTACTGTTTCTTTTTAAACCCAAGAATAGTAAGTATAACACTAACCGCAGCCAGAATAATTATGGCACTCATAGAGATTAGATAGCCGTTAGTTTTTTCTTCAATATCCGAAAACTCAATAATGGCGATGCTGCCTCCAATAAGAATAAGAAAAAATAAGGCTGATGAAATAAGGCTTACCTTAAGATAGTTTGGGTCAATGGGTTTGAAATCGATTCCCGCTAAACTTGGAAGTTCATTGGGATCAATAGAGAGATTCTCGAAATGGTTAATCATTTTTTATAGCCGTAAGGGCAGTGTCTACAACCATTTTTACAGCAATAACCTCTTTTAAGGTGGTATTTCTCTGTAAAAACCATTCTGCCCAGTTCGTCAAGGTAATAATCTTCTTTTTCTGTGACAAATGTTGATTTTGATTTAGAATCCTTCGACATCTTTTTTGGGCTAAATTAGTTTGTTTACCTTTGGCCTACCCCTGATTTTAGGTAGCAAAGATAAAATTTAAAAGAGATGGAAACAGTTCAAAATAGTAAACAAGCGATTAATCTAGAAAACAAATATGGTGCACATAACTATCATCCGCTACCGGTAGTTTTGGCCAAAGGTGAAGGCGTATATGTTTGGGATGTTGAGGGGAGGAAATATTTTGATTTTCTGTCTGCCTATAGTGCTGTAAATCAAGGTCATTGCCACCCAAGAATTGTTCAGGCCTTAAAAGATCAGGCGGAAATACTTACCTTAACTTCAAGGGCTTTTTATAACGATGTATTAGGAATGTACGAGAAGTACATGACCGAGTATTTCGGTTTTGATAAAATATTACCTATGAATACTGGGGCTGAAGCAGTAGAAACAGCCATCAAGCTATGTAGAAAATGGGCTTATGAGCGAAAGGGGATTGCTGAAAACGAAGCGAAAATTATTGTTTGTGAAGATAATTTTCATGGAAGAACCACCACGATCATTTCTTTCTCAAACGATCCTGTAGCCAAGAAAAATTTTGGTCCATACACCAAAGGCTTTATTAAAATACCTTATAACGATATTGATGCCTTAAAGGCAGCTTTGGCTGAAGAAAATGTCGCAGGCTTTTTAGTGGAGCCTATTCAAGGCGAAGCAGGTGTTTTTGTGCCAGATAACGGCTATTTAACCGAAGCCGATCGTTTGTGTAAAGAAAACAATGTGCTCTTTATTGCCGATGAGGTGCAAACGGGTATTGCCAGAACCGGTAAGCTTTTGGCCTGTGATCATGAAAATGTTAAGCCTGATGTACTGATTTTAGGTAAAGCCGTTTCTGGTGGTGTTTATCCTGTATCGGCTGTGTTAGCTAATGACCATATTATGGAAGTAATTCAGCCAGGTCAGCATGGAAGTACTTTTGGTGGGAACCCGTTAGCGGCTAAAGTGGCCATTGCGGCTTTAGAAGTAATTAAAGATGAAAGGCTTGCTGAAAATGCTCAGCGTTTGGGCGAGATTTTCAGAGAGAGAATGAATGCTTTCATCAAGACTAACAGCCTGATTAGCTTGGTGCGAGGTAAAGGGCTTTTGAATGCGATTGTCATTAATGATACCGAAGACAGTTCTACCGCTTGGGATATTTGTATGGCGCTAAAAGAGAATGGATTATTGGCGAAACCAACCCATGGCAATATCATTCGTTTTGCACCTCCGTTGGTAATGACAGAAGAGCAATTGCATGAATGTTGTGATATTATTGAAAAGACGGTTAAGGAATTTGCTGCTTAAGCCATTTTAAGATTGTTTTAAAAACCGACTTTTGAACTCTGTATAATTGGAGTATCTTAAGTCGGTTTTTTTATGTGTGAGTAGTATGTGTAGTGATGCGAATTTTAGACTGGTTGTACTTCGAACTTCGTTGTTTCTGGTTTGCTTTTTTGGACTAGTCAATCTTGCTTATTGTCAGTCAGTTGAAGATAGTTTGAAGTTAGCTTTAAAAAAGGCTCCCGTTTCAGAGAAAACGGTCATTCTGATCAATTTAGCTAAGGTGTCTCAGGATATTAATCAATCCTTAGTTTACTCTAAGCAAGCCTTGAGTTACGCCAAATCGGACTCAGAGAAAAGTTCTGCTACAAATCAAATTGCTTGGACTTTTAAAAATCTATTCCAATTCGACTCGGCAAAGCTATATGCCCAAAAATCACTAAAATATGCTCAATTGGGAAATGACCCATTAGTGATTTCGGATGTGTATAGCACATATGGAAGCATCTTCAATAATGGCGGAGGTTTTGATAGTGCCCTCTATTACAATAAAAAATCATTAGAGTATCGTATAGAAGCAGGAGATAAACAAGCACAGGCAGCTTCTATGAATAACATTGCCACTGTTCTTCAGCGGCTTTCTAGGTATGACGAAGCGATGATTTACATCAATAAGAGTATAGCTATTTATTTGACTTCAAATGATAATAGAAGTGCGGCAGACTCATATCTAAATAAAGGTAACCTACTAAATAGTCTAGGCGCTATGGATTCTGCCTATGTAAGTTTCCAAAATGCACTGAAAGAGTATGAAGCACTTGATTTGAAGTCTATGATGCCTTATGCGTTGATCAACATGGCAACGGTTGCAGTACAACTCGACCGTTTAGAGGATGCCAAGAAGGGGTTTGTTAGGAGTAAAGATATCCTGATAGAGGGAGATAAAAACCCTCAACTATTGGGCTTTTCATATAATGGAATTGGTGGTGTGTATCAGGCGAAGGATTTATATGACTCTGCTCTTCTTATGTTTATGGAGGGAGAAAAATATGCCTTGTTAGCTCAAAATGAGTACCTGATATCGATGGTCTATAATAATTTGGGAGATACCTATGCGCATAAGCAAGAGTATAAAACTGCAATAACTTATCTGGATAAAGCGCACGAACTAAAAACTAAAATTGGTGATCAAGCAGGTTTGGCTTCAGTAAGTATAACTTTAGCGAGTACCTATGGGGATTTAGGGGAGTACAAAAAAGCAGATAAATATTACTTGGAGGGAATTAAGCTAGCAGAACAAGTCGATGATAAGGTGACAAAGCGAAAGGCTTATCAAGAGATGTACCTTTTTCAAAAAGAGCTAAATAATTTTGCGAACTCTCTAAGTTACCTAGAAAAGTTCATGGTATTGGACGACTCATTGATCAATAATCGAAACTTAGATAAAATTGCAGAACTAAATACCCAATACGAAACTGAAAAGAAAGAGCAACAAATTGCTTTGCAAGAAGCGCAACTGGGTGAGCAGGAGTTGAAACTTGAGCGAAATCGCTTGCTGATGATTGGCTTGGTTTTGATTGCCATTCTATTTTTAGCCATTATCTTTTTAGTACGGAACCGTGCAAAAAAGAACGAACAACTTATACTTCAACAAGCACAACTCAAGCTTCGCGAAACAGAACTAAATGCTGTAATCAATTCCCAAGAAAAAGAACGCGGCCGCTTTGCAAGAGACTTGCACGATGGCTTTGGTCAGTTGATTTCTGTACTCAAACTCAACCTTTCCTCTCTTACCGATAAAGATGCGCAGTACCCAGAAAAAAGGCTGGAAGTATTCAAAAATGGTGAGTCTGTGATCAATGACATGTATGCTGAACTGCGATCTATTTGTTTCGATTTAATGCCTCAAACTTTAGTGAAAAAAGGTGTGACTATCGCCTTAAAGGAATTTGGCGACCGAATTACACAAAGTAAGAAGGTGGTTTGCGAAGTGATGGTATTCAGCAATAAAGAGCGTCTTCCCGAAATTGTTGAGATTTCTCTCTTCAGGATTTGCCAAGAATGGGTAAACAATGTGATGAAATATGCAGAGGCAAGTCACATCACAATCCAATTGACCAGAGATGAAACCGAACTTACACTTACTGTGGAAGATGACGGTAAAGGCTTTGATGCGGAATTCTTTTATAGCGGCAAAGGTAATGGCTGGAAGAATATTCAAACTCGACTGAACTTAATCAAAGGAGAGTTCGATCTAGACACCCAGCCAAATAGAGTAGGTACCATGATGACGGTTAATTTGCTAGAGGTAGAAATGAAAGAAGTTTCTGCTAGAGCAGAAAGGAGTATTACGGTTTAATCATTTTTTTTCAATAGTTTTATTCCGTGTGTGTGGTTTGGTCAAATCACTTTTTCTGTCAATAATCTCTTTTTGATGAAGAAGTATTTTTATGTGTTGTTAATAGTCTTGATGCCAAATATATTGTTGGGCCAAGATTCATTACGTTTTAAACAACTAGTCAAGAAAGCGGAGTCTAATTATTACGTTAATCCAGATAGTACACTTTATTATGCGAAGGAGTTAGTCACACAAGCCAGTAGGGCTAATGATCTTTATTTTTTGGGAGAAGGCAATCGGTTGATAGGTGTTTATTATCAGTTGAGTGCCAAGCCTGATTCTGCATTATATAATTTTGAAGAAGCCATCACCATTTATAAACAAATCCAGGATTCTACACAGTTGATCAGGGTAATCATATCGGCAGGAGTGATGGAAACAGGTTTGGGTAATTATAACAAAGCCTTGACCCGTTTCTTGGAAGGCCAACTGGTTGCTGAAAAAGTAGGGAACGAAGCTTATAGGTTGCGCACCGTGGCAGAAATTGGACGTATTTACTCTATTCAAGGTGAGCATGAAAAGGCCCTTAAACAGATGCAATATTATTATGCTAAGGTAAAGGACTCTAATGAGATTAGCGAGGTGGCTGCTGCACTTAATTACCTCACTGGTGAATTCATGCTGCTTGACATTCATGATAGTAGCCTCTATTACCTAGAGAAGAATCTAGAAGTGCAAAAGAAGCTTGATTTCCCTATCGGTATAGCAGCTGTGCTTCAAAATAGGGCCACTGTTTATGGTAAAATGGCGATGCCTGAAAGAGCTTTGGTAGATTTTGAGCAAGCTTTGGACTACTACCGAAAAGCCAATTTCAGTCAAGGGATTGGTCAAGTGAGTATCAACAGCTCGGCAGTTTTTATTAGAAAAAGAGACTTTAAGAAGGCTATAGAGCTATTAAACGAAGGGGTTTATCATAGTTACTTAATAAAAGATTATCATGCACTTAGGGCTCAATACTATGAGTTGGCCAGTGCTTATGATTCAATTGGAGACAAGGCGCATGCATTTGAATCTTTTAAGAATTTCTCTGCGATGAACGATACGCTGATGAGCATCGATAAGCAACGAACAATGTCGGATTTGTTCACCAAGTACGAGACGAAAGAAAAAGAACAGCAAATAGAACTGCAACAATCTGCTTTAAGTGCACAAGAGGCCCGTTTAGAGCGGAATCAAGCCCTGATTATTGGGCTAGTTTTCATTGCCTTATTATTGATTATTATGGTGCTTCTCAATAGAAATAGGGCCAAGAAGAAAGAACAATTAATACAACAAGAAGCACAACTTAAACTTCGCGAAGCAGAATTAAATGCAGTAATTAACTCTCAAGAAAAGGAAAGGAATCGATTTGCCAGAGATTTGCACGATGGTTTTGGTCAGCTAATTTCTGTACTCAAACTGAACCTCTCTTCTCTGGCTGATAAGGATGCACGACAACCAGAGAAAAGGTTGGAAATATTCCAAAATGGAGAATCAGTCATCAATGATATGTATGCTGAACTACGGTCCATTTGTTTTGATTTAATGCCCCAAACTTTGGTGAAAAACGGACTCAGTGTTGCCTTAAGGGAGTTTGGCGACAGAATTACACAAAGCAAAAAGGTGGTTTGTGAAGTAATAGTTTTTGGTGATGAAGAGCGTTTGCCAGAACTTATTGAGATCTCACTTTTTAGGATTTGTCAAGAATGGGTGAACAATGTGATGAAGTATGCGGAGTCAAGTCGCATCACCATCCAGTTGACCAGGGATGAAACCGAACTTACCTTGACCGTAGAAGATGACGGAAAGGGCTTTGATGCTGAATTCTTTTATAGTGGCAAAGGGAATGGCTGGAAGAACATCCAAACTCGATTGAATCTGATCAAAGGAGAGTTTGATTTAGATACCCACCCAGACAGATGCGGCAGTATGATGACCGTTAATTTGGCCAATGCATCAATCATAAAAATACCCACCAGTACTGAAAGTGAAATCACCGCTTAGTCGGATATTTTTAATAGATTAGAGGGAATACCTTGTCCCCATGAAATGGTTGTTCAATTTTGTGGGCAGGGAACAAATAGCAGAAACGATGAAAATCCTCCTTGTCGATGATCATGCCATATTATTAGATGGCCTTATAAAGCTGATAGAAGAAGATGAAATGCTTTCTGTGGTAGATGCCGTGGGCTCTGTACCTGAGGCCATCCGCTCCATCGACAAGCACAAACCCGACTTGGTGATTACCGATTACAACCTAGGCGATGATGACGGTTTGAGCCTAGTGCAAAAATCTAAACGTCTTTTTCCAGATATGAAATTCATCATTTTGAGTATGCACGATGAAGCCCATTTGGTGAAGGAAATTCTTAAAGAAGGCGTAAATGGTTATGTGTTGAAGAAGGACACAAAAGCAGAATTGATCGAAGCCATTTATGCGGTAAGAGGGGGAAAGATGTACATGTCCACCGACATTAATGCCATGTTAGTAAAAAGCCTTTACGAACCCGATGAAGGAAAGCTATTGACTTCGCGTGAACGTGAAATTCTAAAACTGATTTCTCAAGAATATTCCAACAAGCAAATTGCTGAAGAACTTTTTATCAGTGAGCGCACCGTAGAAACCCACCGAAAGAATATTTTTCGCAAAACAAAAACCAGTTCTTTGGTAGGGCTTATCAAATTTGCTTACGCGAACAATTTGATCTAATCCCCCTCATATCCCATTAATTATCTTTATATGCTCCCCATCCGTACCAGCACGGATGTAAATACCCCGTGCCTAGCGTATTCCTTCAAACGCAGAGTGGTTTTAATTTTACATTAATCCAAACGCTTGATTTTCAATAGCCTTGATTGACCACTAAATGCTGTACTCATGAAAAAAATCGCCCTATTCTTATTTATGGTTTTTGCCTTTTCCGCAAAGGCACAATTATTTGAAACAACCACTTTAGCATCTAAAGGAGTAAATGGTAAAGTCACCAGTATTATAAATACCTACTATGAGTTTGTGGCGGAAAAGGGACTTCAAAAATCTGTAGTTGAGATTGAAAGATTTGACAAAAACGGCAACTTAATAAACATTAGCCGAGACGAGCTCTTAACCGGTAATAAGTACTCGTACACCTATGAGTTGGATAAAAAGGGAATTTTGGAGGTTGAGAAAATTGCAAATGGTGCTACAGGGTTAAACTTGCGCAACACCAAGTACGACTATAAAAAAGGCTTGCTGGCTACAACTACGCAAGTGCAAGGCTTAATTACTACCGTTAAAAACTATACCTATAATGACAAGGGTCAGCTTATAGAAACTGAGGTGGCTGAGGATGGAGAGGTTAAAGGAGTAGTCTACAACGAAAGAGATGCACAAAATAGAATTACTAAAACTTCCCAGAAATTAACAGGTGAAGAGGTAGCTAGGGTTATTTCCACATTTGAGTATAAAGAGGAAGGTACAAATGAAATAACTTCAGAAACCAGAGCAACCGCTAATGGAACATTTTCTATTGTCACGTTAACAGATAAAACCACAAAGTTGAAAGTTCAAGAAACCACAAAGAACTTAGGGAACAATCAGCAATCTATTCTGAAACATTATTTTGAAAACGATGCACAAGGAAGTTGGATAAAAAGTGAAGTGCTAGATCAGCAGTTTGGCAGATCCAGTTTGGTGTTACGGAAAATCAGCTATGCTGATGGTCAAACTACAGGTAGAACAGACATGACAGCCGAGGATGATAGGGCACAGTATATTAGGCAGTCATCTGCTCAATCCTCGGTTGCAATTAATGGTAAAATAGCATCAGCAACCAGCCCTAATCTTATATCAGGCACAAACGATCATATCACCTATGTGGCCTCCTCAAATGCCACGATTGTCTTAAAGGGCTACAACAATAATGTAAATAGATCTACATGGTATGAAGGTGTAATTGTGTCACATAATCCAGAGGATATCTTCTGGGCTGGGGGGCCAACTTACCTCACTATTTTCCAAAAGGGACTTATTCTAACCAAAGGCAAAAGCAAATATGATGTAGGAACCAATAGCGTCAACTATTTAGACAGTCAAGATAAATCATTTTTAGCCATTAAAGATCCAGATGAAGAATTTGGGCTTCATAAGGTTGAATTTCTAGATAACAATTTGTTTTGGGGAAAAATGACCGACAGCACTTACGCTTTTATTTCAAAGGGCTATGGGCTTGGCGTTAGAAAACAATTAGAAATGCCTGATGGCAGTAGATTGATAAGCACAAGTACCAGCAAGGACGGGTGGTATCTATTAACCGATTTTAGGTCTAAATACGATAATGGTAAGCCTGGAGATATTCATGTTGCCACAAAATTAACGGAGCCTTTAAAGCGACTAAAAGAGCGTTATCCTTCCATTAATTTTAATCATTTTGTTTACGATAACCTCGCAAATAGCAAGTATCGATTAAAAACTTCTGACGGCACTATAGTAACTAATCTTGCAGAAACTTCTACCCGAGCTCCTGATGATCAACTTGTAACTTATTTTTCTCTGACAGGCGAGTATTTAAGAATGGATGGTATTTATGAGAAACCTGATGATAAAGAGTTTCCAAATCAGCCTGTAACGGTTTTGTCTAAAGGAGAAGAATCAATCTACTATTTGTATAACGAGAATAAAAACATCACCTACTATGTTAACGGCACGCGATTGGTCAATAGTAATTTGGGATCCCGTAAGCTCTATGCTGATCAGGTGAAATATGGGGCTGTCGTTTATGACACAATTTTCAATACCAGTTACGGTATGCAATACGATTTAAAAGGAACGGCTAGAGTTGGACCAATGAAGGCGTTACCGTGGAATACTGCTCATACCTATATCATGAAATTGGAAAAGGAACAATGGGTTATTTTCACAAAGGGCGAAACTTTAGGTATCTATGATTATAGCCTAATGGATGGGGATGACGTAGTCCATTTCTATACAACTGCTTCAAATGCAGTGAAAGCCTATCGTTTTAAAGGGTTTAAAGACATAAAGCTTGGTGAATTCCTTCCTGCCGAAATGGTGTTAGATATGGATGTTGCCAGTCTGGCGAGCAAGTTGAAGGTTGACCCCTCAAAGCCAAAAGAAAATGTAGAAGCAGTAAGAGCCAAGCCAAATACCTTTAAAAAAGTAGCGGGTTCTTATTATTTATGGGATGAAAAGGGGAATCCGATTAATGACTATTTGCAATTTTTTGGTGATCTAGGAGACTCTGATGCGCTAGTCCATGACACCCTAAACAATGTTACCTATCAACTTGAGGGCTACTTTACACAGGATGATATTGAAGGGGCTACTAAAATTGCCATCGGACCAAACGACCACAAGGCGCTGAAATGGGAAGAAAAAAACCTAGCATTCTTTATAAATGGAGAATCACAACTGGATGTTAGACGCATTTATGTAAACAACCTGCCAGAGTCCGAAACATGGAGTGAGTTGGTGTATGACATTTCTAGTGGCAGTACTTATTATGCTGAATACCCTCAAAAGGCAGGTTACTTTATGGGAGACATTAAAAAGCTACCAATAGACGATGAAAAAGTAGTTTTAACTAAGTTAAAAGATGGTAGATTCTCTTTTGCTAAAGAGGGAACTCTTGATAAGAGTACAACCTTCACCTCTGATATATATCAAGGAGATCTTATTTATGTCACTGGTGTTGAAAACAAGAAAGCGTATAGATTCAAAGGTTTTGAAAAAGCTGAATATTTAGACCTTCTTTTCCCCGAGATACTCTCAGATTCGGAGTTGAGCGCAATCATAAAAGAAATTGATGCAAAGAAAAAAGGCGGGAATGATTGATAAAGCAATTTAAACTGGGTTACTGAAATATACATCAGTGCCAACACGGATATAAAAACCCTTGCCATCCACCATGTTTTACTCAATTTAGTAGGTGCAACTTTATGGAACAAAAATCTAGTTCTATGAGATACTTTGTTTTTTTCCTACTGATCATACTGTCCCACCTATCACTTGCTCAGGATAGGGCTAAGGTTGACTTCGAGAAAGATGTGCGTTCTGTTAAAACTACATTGGACGGAAAAAAGCTCATTATCAAATCAAAAAAATGGAGCAACACAGCACTGGGGTCAAGTTGGCGTGATTATTTGATCTACGATTTCGAATCAAAGTCAATCAACTTCTTTTCTCGAACTGGGCCATATGGTGGGTTCTCTCCCAATGCTAACTATTTTATAGAAACTGAGCTGAGCTATGTGGATAGGAAGAGAGGACCTTATGAAGTCACACTTTTGAATATGGCTTCGAATGAAAAGCAATCTTGGAAGAATGAAAATTTTGGATTGGCGGTATATGATAATGGGAAAGTCTTAGCCTCCAACGCCAAGACCTACAAAGGTGGGGCAAGTGTTGATAGTTTTTCAACATTGTACATATACGATCCACAAACTAAAGGGAAAAGAGAAGTTGTAGGGAAAAAAGAGCTGTTGGAAAAAGAACTCTATAGTAAAGATCATGGAATAGACGCTGAGCAGAAGTTTTTTCATTTAATGAGTCCAGATAATCTTTCTTCTTGGGGTGGAGAACTTTATAGTAAATACTACACCGAATTTTTGAATTATTATGACTTCAGAGATGGGAGTAAACAAGCGTTTAATATTCGCTTCGCAGATGATACTACTAGCTCACCTGAAAGACTTGTACTTATGGTCGATGGAAAATCGGCTATGATGCGCGTAACTAGTAGAAGGAACGATGACCAATGGCAAGACTATTTTATCCGTGCTGATTCGGATAAAAAACTGGCCATGTCAAATCATATCACACATAAGACTCCAGTACACTATCAAATGCAGGATAACATAATCTATCAGTTCGATAATGAAGATGGGGTGATTATGAGGTTCAATACAAGTTCGGGATTGCCAGTGAGTGATAAACTTTTTTTTCCGAAAATTCCCAAAGCCATGCTGAATGGGGAAGAATATAGATTTACCATCGCCTCTGAAAAGTACCTTGTGGCCACTCCCACTAAAAGAACAGGTGAAGTGGCTGATGTCATAATCTATGACCTTGAAAATAATGCAGTTGTGGACAATTTTGCACTCTATCAGAAAGACAAGCCCAAAGAAACTACATCAAGTTACTCCACCAAGACCCTTTACAAAAGTGACCTCTTGAATAGCTATGATCGCCTGTCATTGCCCTATACTTTGGGTGATCCTTCTGGCAGGCAGGTGACAGGCCTTTCGGGTGCTTCGAGTATTGGAGGAGGTGAGGTCTTTGCAATTGGAATGATTGGTGTAGCGGCTGGTGCTTCTGACGCTCCAATATTACTGTCACTTACTCGATATAAGGCATCCAACGGTTCAGAAGTTTCTACATATTATGTTTCAGTTTTCGATAAAGATGGAAATTACAAAACCAGTAAAGAGATAGGCAGTGTACAGCAAAGTAATACTGGAAGAACCTATGCAGCCGTCAATTTTAAAATTCAACGTGAGGCTTACAATACCTTCACTATCATTGGAGAGCAACAATTTGAACAAAGGAAGACCCCTTTTAAAATTACCATAGAGCCAAGTGGGAATATTCATTAGTACAATCAGTTCCTGAACGTGTTTCATGTTCTTATTTCAATTAAAGAGATAACTATAATAGAGTTAAACCATATTATATGAAGTACTTATTTTTTTTCCTACTGATCATACTGTCCCATCTATCATTCGCTCAGGACAAGGCTAAGGTTGATTTTCAAAAGAATATTCTGTCCGTTAACACCACGCTGGACGGAAAAAAAATTATCATCAAATCAATTGCTTGGCATAAACCCGGGGCGGGCCCTAATATGCGTGATTACTTAGTGTATGATTTCGAATCAAGGGAGGTCAGATTCTTTTCGCAGGCTGGACCTTATGGAGGGTTTTCGCCCAATGCGAACTACTTTTTAAATACCAAGTTGATCTATGCTCATAATGCAAGAGGACCTTATGAAGTCACTCTTTTAAATCTAAATAACAATAAAGAAGAATCATGGAGGGACGAGCATTTTGGCCTAGCGGTTTATGATGATGGTAAAATATTGGCCACTAAAGCCAAGACTTCCAAAATCACTACAGTGATCGATAGCTTTTCAACCCTCTATCTATACAGCCTTGAAGAAGGTGAAGGTAAACAGTTGCTAGGGAAGAAGGAGCCTCTGGATAACGAGTATTTTTACGATAATTACAGTCGTGACGCTGATCCAGAGTTCTTTCAACTATTAAGCCCTGACAACTTAAGCTCATGGGGAGGGAATTTATACAATGAGGATTCAGGTAGGTCTACAGCTTTCAATTTTTATAATCTAAGAGATGGAAGTAAGAAAGAAGTTAAGTTAAGCTTTTCAGACACCACTTATTTGTTTAGAAATACGATACTAACGGTCAATGGTGAATCTGCAATGATGAGGCGTGAAATGACAAGGTATAAAGGTCAGTGGCAAGACTATTTTATTCACGCAAGTTCAGGAAAAAAACTGGCCATGTCGAATAATATCACTCATAAAACTCCAGTGCACTATCAAATGAAGGATGACAATATCTATCAGTTCGATAATGAAGACGGAGTGGTTATGAGGTTCAATACAAGTACGGGTTTACCGGTGAGTGATAAACTATTTTTCCCGAAAATTCCACAAACCCTCTTGAGAGGTGAAGAATTTGAGTTCACGATTGCTTCCGAGAAATACCTTGTGGCTGTGCCAACGAGCAGGACTGGCGAAGCGACTGATGTAATTATTTATGACCTTGAGACCAATGAAGTCGTGGATAATTTCACGATCTATAAGAAAGATAAGCTAAAAGAAGCAGTCTCAACGTCAAGCTACTCTACAAAAACACTTTACAAAAGCGACCTATTAAATAGCTATGATGATTTATCCTTGCCATATACCCTGGCCAATCCTTCTGGTAGATCGGTAACAGGCCTTTCTGGGGCATCTAGTATTGGAGGAGGTCAGGTGTTTGCCATTGGGAAGATTGGCGCCACGGCTAGCAAATCTCTAATATTACTTTCACTTACTCGAAATACGGCATCTAATGGTTCTGTGGCTTCTACTTACTATGTTTCCGTCTTCGATAAAGATGGAAATCACAAGACGAGTAAAGAAATAGGTAAAGTAGAGCAAAGCAGTGCGGGAAGGGTTTACGCGGTGGTTAATTTTAAAATCGAGCGTGGCCTTAACAATACCTTCACGATTATTGGAGAACAACAATTTGAACAAAGGAAGACTCCATTTAAAATTACCATAGAGCCAAGTGGGAATATTCATTAACGAAATTTATAAACGATGAAGTCAATAACTTTAGCGCTACTCAGTCTGTCTCTTTTATGTTTGAGCATTAGATCTCAGGCACAATTCTCTGGAAAAACACAGGAGGTTTATGAGCAGGTGAAACAAATGTTGGAAAGTGACTACGCCAAGCAGCAATTTCCATCAAAAGTGATCAAACTGGCTTTGGAAGGAAACCTGCCAGATACCATTACGGTGGACGAGGTCAGGTATTACAATTTCTGTAAGTCGATGCGATCAAAAGATGGTAGGGTTGTGGCGAATACAGCTTTATTCATTCTTAATATTATCAACGCTGATGGTGAAATTTCTTTGGAAGAGAAGGCACTTCTGGATGCGATTAATAATGATAAGACCCTGACTGTTTATTCAACTCAAATAGGAAGTAAAGACTATCCTGTGACAGTTACATTTAATGCAGAAGAAGATGCTAAACATGCAATCTCTGATTTTTCTGACAACGGTGTTTCCATCACTTCTCTGCAACACATGCATTTGAGTTTTATTGATTCAAACAACATCAACAACTGGTTGGTATACTACTATGGTAGCGTGCAGCAGAATGAGCTAGCTATTGCTTTTATGCAGTACACGTTACTTGAAATTAAGAGAGCTGGGACGGAAGAATATGAGGAGAATCTTAAACGGTTCAAGATGTTTTTGGACAAAATTCAAATCACTTTTTATAATAGAGATACAGCACTTTTCCCAAAAGCCAACCGAAATATTGTCTTTAACATTGTGAAGGAATTCGATGAAGCAGGACACATCATATTACCCGATTTTTTTTACATGGATAGGATGAGGAAATAAAGAATCTACTAGTGCAGTTTCAGGCAATTGTACTGACGTTTATACTTCTGTTTCTAGCTCAGGTTTTGCACAGGGTAAGCTTAAACAAGATGATAAAATCAGCGCTTCGATTCAATTGTTGAATGAGGTATTGCAAGTAGTTTTTGGTGGTTTAAACTATATGCTAGTACGCGTTAGTACGGATATGAAAACAAGGGTTTTTAGGCATGCTCTGACCTTTTCTTTTGCCCTAGTTTTACTTCATAAGATTCCAAATCATGAAAAACCGCTATCTCATTACATTCTTGCTCTTTGGGCTAACTATTTTTCAAATTTCTGCCCAGAAAATTGCCTTCGAAGGATGGATACGACACTTTAAAACGACTACAGATGGCAGGTATTTAATCCTGGCGGACGGGCCTTTAAGCACATCTGATGGGCAACATCAGAATATAGTTGTCTATGATTCCTATACCCGAAACTCCACTTTCGTTGCCAAAAACAGCATTTATGGCGGTTTCTCTGGGGCATTCGCTTATATGGCTTTTAGTAGAATACTGAAGGGGAATAATGCTTATCATTTTGTGAGTGCGGTTGTTCAGGTAGAGTCAAGTAGCGTAAAAAACTTGGGTGAAGACCACTTTATAATTGGGGTTTATGATGACGGAAGAATCCTTGCCACCAAGGTGAAAATTGAGAAAAAATACCCAGCAATAAAATCACAATCTGGCCTATATATTTATGACCCGAGTTCTAGAAGAATCACACAAATTATGAGTGAGAAAGTGGACTTAGGTGAATATTTGGAAAAGGCTCATCAGTTCAGCCCTGATTACCATTTTTTATGGAAATATGAAGATGGTTTTGAGATTTATGATTTACTGAATGCAAAGAAAATGAACGCAGTACCTGAGTTGCCAAGTTTTAATTATAGCAGGACGGAGCTGTCTACAATAGATGGACCAAGAGCTGTGATTAGTAGATTCAGACCTACTTTTCCAGAAAGAAATGACTATTACTATGACGCAGAAAATAATGAACTTATTTTTTTAGGTGATGAAAACAAACCTAAAATGGACTATAAATTCATTGGTGGTTTACTCTATTCTGTAGACCCTGTAAACCGTGTTGTCAGTCGATTAAAGAGGGAAGGAGATCAATTTATCGTAGACGCTTCTTGGTCTTTTTCATCCATTAATGGATTGATGAAAGGGGAGGAATACAGGTATGAACTGATTTCGGAAGTGAACATTGCGGCAGTTCCTACCAAACAGATAAGGGATTCCAATATGCTATTGGTGGATTTAAGGAGCAATGAAGTTACTGATGATTTAAATCTATTCCCTCCAAAAGGTGCCGTTGAGCCTAGTTCAAAGCCTTCAGCTCCTGTACGTCCGGTTTACAATAGTAATTTATTGAACAGCTATAATTTACTTAGGCTGCCATGGGCACTGGATTATAATTCGCTTCAAGGCAGAGCAATCGATGGTTTAGATGGCGCTTCTGAAATTTCGGGAAATAATGGAAACCTGAGTGCTATTGGGGAAATAGGTCAAACCCAAGATGGTGATTTGATTCTACTCTCAATGTGGAGAGGGATTGTAAGTGGGTCTGATGTTTCTTGGTTTAAGGTATCGGTTTTTGGAACAGACGGAACGCATAAACGGACAGAGAATATTGGAGTTACGCAAAAAAGCAGAGGAGCCATTACCAATAAAATTGAATTCAATGTAAAAAAGGAGGGAAGCACTACGGTGATCAGTGCGAATCAGCAAAACGGAAATTCCTTTGATTCATACAAGTTGGTGATCAATGCCTTTGGCAATATCATTCGCACCAGCAATTAGAAAACACTTTAAAATAGAAACTATGAAAAACAGAATTTTAGTACTCTTAATGGCAATGTTGGTCACTACTGGCCTTTCTGCTCAAATCAATTTCTTCAACGAGAAGTTTGATGACAATAAAAACGGTTGGCCTTTTTTGGGTAATCATGAGGGCTATTCTCTCGCCATTCAGAATGGTCATTTAAGAATCGAAAGCACTTCAGATGTTGGAATTCAAACCTTTATTAACCCCAATGTAAATAAAGAAGATTATGGATTATCCGCTAAGATGATTCTTGAAAAAGGAGATGCTGAGGGGTTTATAGGAATCCGTTTTGGAATGAGTGAAGATGGTGAAAGTTACTATTCATTCTTATACGATAACACCGGGTTTTATGGAGTTTATAAGTATGACAAAAAAATGAAAAAGCTTTCTAGTGGAAAGGCAGAAGGTGTGGTTAAGAAATTCGAATACAATGATTTATTGGTCATTAAGGAGGGTAAGAAGTTCAGCTTTGAGATTAATGGAGAACAAATTTATTCCGCTAATCTTAAAACCTTTGGTGACTTTATAGCCATTAAAACGAGCCCAAGAACAACAGTAATGGTGGATGAAATCAATATTTATGACGATAAAAAAGCAAGTGATATTGCAAATAGCGCATTAGATAAGATGTATAAAGACCTAGGGCTTTCAAAAGGTAAGGGAGGTAAATAATACGCCAATTTCGGTTTAACCATAAAAGCATCAGGCCATGAACATGTTTATTATTTCGTCCCGACTTCAAAGAAGAATTGCAATTCTGGCATGCTTGCTATGCGCAATTTTTTCACCTCCGCTAAAAGCGCAGGATGATCTCAATGCCAAATACCTCAAGGCTTATGAACTGGTAAAACAGAACCAAACAAGTCAGTCAATTCAGTTGCTCGATGAGGTCATGCAAATGAATAGTTATATCGAAAATGTGTATGCCATGTACGCATTCAACTATATGTTGAAAGATGACTTAGGAAAGGCCAAGAGCTACCTTGAACAAATTGTGGATATGGGAGAAACTAATCTATATCCTATATTCATGCGTGCAAACCTAAAGGTTTTTGAAGGGAAGACGGATGAAGCCAAAGCACTAGTTCAAATGGCACTACAGTATCAAGAACTTGAAGAAGATATTCAGGACATTAATGATGCTTGGGATACCTTCATTCAGTTTGGTAAAAAGACGGATGCTTTCAGTGAATTAAAGGCTTGGCTGCCAAGTGTGAAAGTGGATAATAATAATTTCACAAACGCACTTCAATCCTATTTGAAAGCCTCTGAGCATGCCAGAAATGGGGATAATAAGCAGTCATTAAACTCATTTAACAAGGCGCTTGATGGACTTAGTAAAATCAGCCCAAAACCCAATAATACTATCCATAAATGGCAGGCAGAGATTGGTGCCACACTTTACTACAATGGTTTGGTGGAGGAGGGGGCGCAGCTGCTCAATAATTCTTATTTGAATATTGTTAATGATGCATCTATAGGCAGTTATGTGAAGGCAACCGTTGGATATTATTATTCAGATTACCTCTATTACATAGGAAATTACGATAGAGCGCAAGAGGTAATTGACAGGACTTTGCCATCAAGCCAAAAGCTTATTGGTACTTACCTCCATGGCGAGTTGTTACTCAGAAAAGCCAATGTCTTAAATGCTCAAGGTGAAAGTACTGAACAAAGGGCTA
Organism: Roseivirga sp.; assembly: GCF_034669765.1. GTDB lineage: Bacteria > Bacteroidota > Bacteroidia > Cytophagales > Cyclobacteriaceae > Roseivirga. The sequence continues at coordinate 471,870 of NZ_JAXMOQ010000003.1, read as the reverse complement.
TTGCAAATGAACTTCTTCAGCTGGGTCAGAGACAACAGGATAACTACTTTATGGCTCAAGCCTACAATAGCATCGGTACCTCATACCTAGTTTCCACCGATCCTGCCAGCAGGGCTTCTGCTAAAACAAACTTAGAAAAGGCCAATGATTTGGCCACTCAAAACGGATTTACTTGGCTGGCTGAATCTGTTCAGGGAAACTTAGCCATTACCTATTGGCAATCGGGAGACAGAGGTAAGGCTATATCCACTTATGAAACGCTGATAAATAGTTTAATAGCAAGTGGTCGTCATCAAGATGCCATTATCAACCTGAACAATGTGGGTACTATGAATTTCTTTTCGGAGGAATATGCAAAGGCCGTCCCCTACTTTGAAAAAGCAATTGCAATAAGTGAGGAGCAAATGGCTGAGTTGGATGGACAAAGCCGCATAACGTTCCTGCAATCTCAGCTAAGTGCTTATGAATTTCTGACCTACAGTTATGCTCGAACAGGCAATGGAGCGGGCATGTTTGACGCCATTGGTAAGCAGCGGGCGAGAGTGTTAACAGACCGTTTGAAACTCAAGAATAATTCGAGAAAAACCACTTTGCAACGCTTTCAATCAAAATTGAAGGACGATGAAGTGGCGCTTTTCTACACCTTGGCAGAGCCAGGAGCTGTAGCCATTAATGTTGTGACTAAGGATAAAAGTTATGCTGTGCTCAATGAGTTTTTTAAGGAGTTTGTCGCACTCAAACAAAAGTACATTGATACGGAACGTGTAGCTGATATGCAACGAACTGGCTTTAAGCTTCCGGCCAATGCTAGAACATCCGGGGAACGAATATTGGTGGAGCAAGACATCGCTAATTTGTTCAACCAAGAAGACTTTGAAACCCTAGGGGAGTGGGTAAGGGAATTACTACAGAGTGATAAGCCTGAGCACGCGTCCATTAGAGAAGAGTTTTTGGATCACTATTACAAATTTCTAATTACACCAATTGCCAACCTGATTTCAGGTAAAAAGAAATTGATTATTTCACCTGATGGCCTTTTGAATTTTATTCCGTTCGAAACGCTGATAGATAGTGACGGAAAGTTTCTGATCGAAAAGCATGGAGTCCGATATATTCAGTCCGCCAGTATAGCTGGAATAATTGATGATCGAAACTACAGCCCGTCTAGAAAACCTATGCTGGCCATGGGGGGTGCCATTTATGATGAGATGTCGACAGTTGCAGAACCAGCTCGAAGCGTGGAACGGATGCAGGACATGAATGCAAAAGCAATTGACAATGCTGCACAGGGCTTATCTCAACGAGAAGTATATGCGGCTTTAGGCTTTGGTAAAATGGATTACCTGCCTGGAACACTCAATGAAGTGAAAACGATGGCTGCCACCGTGCCTGGTGCAGATGTGTACACTGGTTTGGAAATGGATGAAGCTTTTTTGAAAAAGCTTTCTGCGGAAGGAAAACTTGCGAACTACAAAGTAGTTCACTTAGCGACTCATGGCTTTGCACTTTCTGATATTCCTCAACTTTCAGGAGTGGCCATGAGTATTTTTAAAGATGAAAAGGACGGTGAAGATGGGTACCTCACTGCTCCAGAAATTTCTTCACTCAAGCTTAATGCAGATTTGGTTGTACTCTCTGCCTGCGAAACAGGTTTGGGTAAAATTTATGGTGGGGAAGGAGTAATCGGTTTAACACAATCTCTGATCTTGGCTGGTGCCAATGGCGCAGCAGTTTCTCTTTGGGCGGTAAACGATGCTTCTACCATGTACTTTATGGCAGGTATGTACGAATTGGTAGGGAAGACCAACATGACCTATGCCGATGCTATTGATGATATGAAACGAAGGTTTATCAGAGGAGAATTTGGAGAAGTCTTCAAGGGTACCGGCTTCTGGTCTCCCTTTATTCATTACGGTAATTGATTTTACTCCGTGCTAGTACTGAGTTAAAAACACCACTTAGGCTGTATGTTCTCAAGGCTTTAATTCACCCAATTTTGAGAAGTACTAAAAAACCTAAGTGATGAAAAAGCAATTCGCAATACTAGCACTCGCAGCATTAATCTTCATGGCTTGTGGAGAAGATGATGAACCTACCGCAGAAGATTGTACCGGAGAAGTATGTACAGCCACAGTGGGTGCAAACGAAACAGCTGCTACAGTGCCAACCAACCTTCATGGCACTTTTGTTACAGAACTTACTTATGCTGAATCTAATTCGCCAGTGGACTTAGGCACGGAAGCTACATTTACTATTTCAGCTACTAAACTAGTGGTATCTATTGATGGGCGCGACTGCTTTAGTATTGAAAACCCAGTTCACCGTTTTGGAGCAACTTCAACTTCTGGTAACTACACATTTAAGGCCGCTTGCATTGAAGATATTGCCTTCAATATCTCAGCTAATACAGACGGTACCCTTAACGAAATCAATCTAGAAAAAGCCAGTGGAACTGGTTTTTACGGTCAATTTACTGTGAGATAAACCATGAAAAGGATATTTTTTATCGGTTTTTTGATTGGTCTTTTTGGTCAATCAGTTTTTGCCCAAGGTTATGAAGTTTTAAAGGACGACCCTTCGCAACTGATCAAAGGACATGTGGCCTTAGAGTACTTAACAGTCGATGCTGGAATGGCCAATGTAAGTGGTGCTTATGCTTGGGCGGTGGGCGTCAACACTTATTTCCCTTTGTTACCTTCTCTTGGTTTAGAAGGAAGTTTAAGAACACCGCTGCTGAAGTTTGAATCATCTGGAGGCCTGGCCATTGCTGCTGAAGCCGGAGCAAGCAAAACCCTATTCTCGAAAACCAAATTAAAAGAAGAACTCAAAGTGCTAATGAGTTTCAGTCAGTCGAGCTCTTATCGAACTACAACCACTAGATCAAGTACTTTAACCATGCCTGGGAATGTAAGAACAGAGATGTTTGTCCGTGGAGGTGGCTACTACAGAAATAGCAGTTATGAACCTGATGATGCAGGGATTTTCTCAACTATTAGCTCCATTACACATACTGGAGGCTATGTAGGGATAGGTATTTCTAAAGGCACATTCTTTCAATTTAAGAGCGAAGAAACTCAAGAAAAGTTTGCCCTCGGAAGCATCTTCAAATTCTATGCAGATGTGCTCATTTTACCCACGAATATTAAAGATCCAGCATACGATGATTCGGATTTAATTGGCTGGAGGCTAGGAGTGAAATGGTACAACAGTCCTTACACGATCGGAAATAATTTCGGAGAGAAGAAAGGCTTCTTCGGTAATATGTTCGCCATCGGTGAACTGGGTACACGACCTTATGAGGGCGCAGTGATTACATTATCAGTGGGCTATGTCATTAAGAAATTCTAGAAAACATTACATCACATGAAATAACCATAAAAAGTAAACACATTTAAAATTCATCACCATGAAAAAGTTAACTCTATTATTAATGCTTTCAATAGCCGCAATTGGCTTAAATGCACAAACAGACTGGTCGAAAGTCGATTTCGCCAAGAAGTATAAAATGAAGACAAAGGTATCTGGAGGTGTTGCGAAAGCACTAAAAGGTTCTCCCACTTTCATTAATGATTATTACATAAGCCAGGCATCATTAATGAAAGGGAAATCACAGGCAGGTATGATGCAGAAACAAGGTGTAGGTTCAGTATTCGCAGAAGCTTCGCTGGCAGGAGTAAGTGCAGAAGCACTTCAAAAGCTCATAGAAGAACTACATGCTCAATTTGTTCAAGAGTTAAAGGGCATTGGTTTAAATATTAGCGATGGTCAACCTGTGATTGAATATGGAAATGAAAGTGGCAAAGCTGACAGAAAGAATGCATGGATTGGTAAAACCGATGGTAAGGTTATTTATGATAAAACTAGTGTTTTAGACAATGCGCCAGATATAAAAGAGCAGAATATTTTCAGACCTACTGACATGCCAATTTATACGACATGGGCAATGGTTCCCGGTAATTTTTACAATAGCGCTGCAAAAAGGGCAGATGTAAACATGATCAATATCAACTATGTGATTCGATTTGCATCGTTTGATGGGAAGAAGAGTATGACTAGAAATAGCTTGACAACAGAAGCTGGGCTAACAATTCAGCCAACTCTTGGTATCACAACTCCAAAAGGTGCATGGGGTGGTGTTACTTTTGATAAACCTATAGAAGGCAACAACGATTGGAGCAAAGGTTTGGTTGAAACTGACTCTAGAGATGGCTCTTTCTGGGGCTTATCGTCAAAAGGAGAGTATTCCATCCATGCCGATGAAGCCAAGTACATCGAAGAACTGAGACAAATCGTACTTAATGCTCAAAAGGCCATTGTAGCCCAAATTAAGGCCAATATGAAATAAATAATTAACTCAAGTCTCAGAAGGAAACTAATTAGTAGTTGATTTTGATTGAAACTTTAGCTAAGCCACACTATGATTGAGGTTCTTGGTGTTGGCTTACGCTACGGTTTTGTCAGTTTACCAAGATTATTTTAGGCTCGAGTTGGGTGCCTTAAATAGTGGTCGATTCAGAAAGCCTCGGGAGCGAGGCTTTCTTCGTTTCATGGTTGAGCGTCAGTGCTAGCACTGACGCTCTTTTGCCGTTATAGTGGGATGTTAGAGCACTGTTATCCAACGTAGTTTTATCATGTAATTAATTGGTTGTGAAGCCAAATACTGAAAAATGGAAACTTACTTGAATAGAATTGGCGCTTTTGACAAAGAACAGGTCTACACATTAGATGATAGAAGTATATCGAACGGACAAAGTCAGTGGGACTTACAGGATATTAGAGATGTTCATTTGAGTTTCAAACCTACAAAGTACTATGGTAACATTTACCAGTGTACAATCGAGTCTAGATTTGGAAAGATTACCCTTAGCAACAGACGGTATTTAGGGCCAGCAAGTTTTGATTATCAATCTGCCAAATACAGTCAGTTTGTAAGGAGCTTATTACTGAATTTGGATGCTTATGGATTAACAAACTTTAAGTCGGGAAAATCTCAATCTAGCTACTGGTTAGAAGTAATTGCCTCGGTAGTCTTTTTTGGACTCATGCTTATTATTCTAGTCATGTTTGGTGCATGGATAGTTGCCCTTAGTTTTTTGGCTTTGCTCATTTTTAGGCTTATTCCTTATTATAAGAAGAATCGACCTATGACTTTTTCGGCCAATCATATACCTCACCATATTTTACCCTAAAATCAATTTTGTAAAATCTTAAAAATATAAATCATGAAAAAGGTATTAACAGGACTCTTCTTTATTATTGCTGTAATTGCATATTTCATTTTCAGTTCGTCTAGCTACGGAGAAAAACTTGAATTTAACGGCACTGACGTTTACTATACAGATTTAGTGACAGAAACTGACGCTCAAAAGCTTGGTGAATACTTAGTTGAATCTGAGTTTGCCGATGGAAACGGAAAATCCGTTCAATTAACAAAAAGAGACTCTACTTATTTGTTCAGAATGGTAGTGATTGATGGTGTGACAGAAGACAGCACCAAAGACATAAGTTTTAAGGCTTTGGCCATGCTTATCTCAATGCAGGTTTTTGATGACGCCCCTGTTGAGTTAGAAGCCTGTTCGAATACTTTTGAAACTCTTCGAGTATATAAGTGAAATGAAAGCGACCAAAAAGTCCCATTTCACCCTCTTAATAGTCGGGTTTACCCTCTTAATGATTGCAGGCCTTAGTGCTTGTATCATTATGCTTATTTTGATGTCTGTTGATGAGGTCTCGTTCGATAAAGGCTTTATCTTCTTTCTGGGTCTGACTGTAACTGTAATTAGCCTACGGATAATTATTAAACAAAATCAAAGTTACAGCCAACAGAGAGTAGACGCGGCTATGAATGGCGATGAGGCCGTTTTTACCCAATGGGAAATAAGCAAAGCGCAGTGGACCAGTTTCTGTAAATCTAAATATGAATTTGACCTTAAAGAGTCCTCTGGTTACGGTTGGGCTGCCGCTTGCTTAATGGGGCTTGTCTCGGGTTTTTCGCTTTGGGATAGACTTGATCTAGACCAAATAGTTGCTTTTACATTGTTAACGGCTGTTTTTTTCTTTTTTATTGGAAAGTATGTAGCAGGACTGAAAGCTAGGTCTGATTTCAAACGGCAAAGTCAATTGGAAGTGGCCGATATTCATTTTGCTAAATCCTCTATTATATTCAACAGTAGGCTTATCCTCATAAATGAGTTTGGGTACAGACTCAAACACTTTTCACTTCAAGATAGGTTTAACATGAAGGTGATTATATTTACAGTTGAGTATGGGATTGGAAATAGGAAGTCCAGTAATAGTTATACCATTCCGATGCCAGCTGATAAAATGGAAGAAGCAAATAAACTATCTTCCTATTATAACGGAATTGCTTAAATTAGAGTCAGTATGATTACTGGCAGAGTTGTTGTAAACATGGTTGGTTAGTTATCAACCTTAATCTAAAAATGAGAAAAGTAATCAACTTTTGTTTTGTCTTGCTAGCAATTGCTGCGGTAGTCTATGGACTTATAGAGCGCAATTCTAAGAATCGAGCTACCAAGGAATCCCATGCCTTGGAGTTGGTTAAGGATGGACCTCAAAACGATAATTTGATTTCAGATTTAGAGGAAGAAGTAGCCGTGCCCCATTAAATCGTTAAATTATTTTCCTCCAAATTTATTCAACTTGTACCCCAGCCTAAACCTAATAATCTGGCGCAAAACATTGGTTTCAGAGTTTTGAATGTATTCTGAAGTCACATTCCGATTAATCACAGAGCTTTGGCGGAGCAAATCACTCGCTGTTATGCTAAAGTCCATTTTCTTTTTAAAGAAAGACTTCCCGAACGACATGTTCCAAATAAGTTGGTTTGTCCCATCAATGTTGCCCACCTTACCGTTTTGTTGATGGGTGAGTGAAGTAGTGATAAAAATTCCACTTTCTGACTTGTAGGTTCCACGTAGGGAAGAAGCCATTTGGGAATAGCGCCTGTTACCTGCTTCATTACTCGGGTTTTTCACATTTGAAAAGCCTGGTCTTGTACTAAGTGAGATATCGAGCTTTTTGCTAAAATTACTATTTATCCCAAATCCAATTCCATAGTTAGCGTTTTCTGAAACTTGAATGATACCATTTAAGAATTGAGGGCTTCGGCTAAAACTGGCAGAACCGCCAACTTGAACATTGAGTTTCCATTTTTCAATGGGCTTCGAAATATTAACACTGCCATTCATATTTCTTCTCCCACTCATATTCACAGGAGTACTTAAACGTGCACCAACGGGCAATTCAATACCATCAGGACTGTTCGATCCATTCCCAATGATCGTGTTATTTACTACTGTGTTTTCTGTGGTTCCTCCAGAAAGGTTGAAAGAAATGTACGACTTTGTATCCTTGTTAAATATGGCGTAGGTTAACGTGAGCCTGTTAGAATAACTTTCTGAGAGTTGTGGGTTTCCTCTTCTAAGGAATAAAGGGTTGCTGTTGTTTAGCACATCTTGTAATTGGCTGGCTTGCGGTACTCCCATGCTTCTGGAATAATTCAGCCTAATTTGTTTGCCTTCCTTATTTCTAAAAGACAAGTTAACATTGGGAAGGAAACCATCAAACCTTCTATCTAAAGCCGTAGATCTTGGGAAGGTCTGATCATTTTCAATCCTTTGAAGCTGGTATTTTGCACCTGCAGAGATGTTGATATCGCCAACTTTAAATTGAATTCCTGAGTTGAATTCATCCTTGGTTAATAGGTTGTTATACTGACTTGAGCGTAAGGTGTCGATGTCTGTATAATTCGACTCATTGTTATTGTAGTTCAGTAGTAAGTTCTTATTGTCGGTTTTGTTAATATCCCTTTTATAAGAAAGTTTCAAGCTTTGTTTTTCTCCAATAGGTTCGGTGTAAGAAACTTGAGTGGAAAATCTATTGGTATTATCTTCCGGTTTACTGAATTGGTCGTAATCTTGGTTGCTCACATTTCCAGTGCTAAAACGATTGATCGACCTCACAGAGTCAATACCAGTCGATTCACTTTGTCCAAGACTAGAGTTGATTGAAATAGTTCTTCCTTTTTTGGAGAATTTATGCCACCAACTAAAGCTACTACTCCAGTTATTTCCATCAAGCTCAGAGAAGTTCCTATTGTTGGTACTATTAATCTCTTCATCATTCATAAAAGTATTCCCAGTTACATGAGAGGTATTTTTTCCCTCGCTTAACGAAAAGCTCTGCCTTAGCGTAAATCGATTATTGTCGCTTGGTTTATACTCTAAACTCAATGATGTACTGTGGGAAATATTATTGTTTTCACGTTCAGATCTTTGGTTATAAACCCTGCCAGAATCAGCTGCTTGAATGTATTGCTGAGAGGTCTCATTAATCGATTTGGTGATGGCACCTCTATAAGAATAGGAGGCGTTGGCCGTAAGTTTTGGAATAATCTCTGAGTAATAATAAGTTCTAAATGTGCTTTGCTGTGATATCCCTCCATTTGAGCCAATACCTTCTACATTTACCATTCCTTGACCTCCACCCAAATCAATATACCGTTCGCCCCCTCCTGAACTTAGGTTATTAAAACTTCCAGAAAAAGAAAAACGGTCTTTGCCTCGAATAAAGTTAATATTTCCACTCGCTAGGTAGCGTTCTGGTGGACTGTAAGTAAGGCCTAGAGTTGAGAAATAACCTCTCCGTTTTTCTGGCTTGGTCACCACATTAAGCACTTTCTCCCTTTTACCATCATCGTGGCCGGTATAAATGGCTTCCTTACTTTTTTCATCTATCACCTGAATTTTACTTACCATATCGGCAGGTAAATTCTTCAATGTAAATTCTGGGCTGTTTTGAAAGAAGGGTTTTCCATCCACTATAATTTTTGTGATCACTTCGCCTTGTGAGGTAAGTTTCCCATCTTTTACTTCCAAGCCGGGCATTTTCTTCAGTAAATCTTCAAGGTTAGCTTCGGAAGTGGTTTTATAGGCAGAGGAGTTAAACTCAACGGTGTCTTGCTTTAGAACTACGGCAGGGGCAATACCTTCAACACTTACAGAATCCAGCAGCATAAGGTCATCTGCCAAAAATATTTTCCCTAAGTCGATCGATTTATTATTGAATTCGAAGGTTTTAGAATAGGGTTTAAAGCCTACGTAAGTGATGTCAATTTTATAAGTGCCTTTGGTCAACTTTGAGAAACTAAACTCACCTTTTTCTGAGGTGGTCATGGCTTTATAAAGGCTGTCGTTTTGCTGGAGGAGGATCACATTCGCCAAATAGAGAGGTTTTTGTTCTGTGCTGTCGAGCACTGTTCCTGAAATGGTCGCTTCTTGTGATATGCAATATGAAAAGCACAAGAAGGAGTATAAAAAAATAATAACTAGTTTCATGAATTATGACCTTGTCATGAAACTAGTTATTATTTATTGAAAACTTAAATTTTAGTTTGTTAAAAAATTAGAAAGTAGGTTTTGTCTTATTCCTGTATGGTGCTTAGTACATTTCACCTATCCCAATGCCTCCGTTTCCACCACGGCCACCTCTAGCTCCACCTGCCTCTCCTTCATTTCCACCGAAACGTTGTCTTGGGTTCTCGTTAAGGCTAGGAACAGTTCCACTGCCAAAACTTCTGATATTGAAAGTGAAGGTTAACATAACGTACTGGGTAAGGATTTGTGAGTTAGTATCCTGAATATAAGAACCATTGATACTTCTTGAAACCCTCTGGTTTTGCTTTAAAAGGTCAAAAACGGTCAGTTTCAATTCGGCTTTGTCCTTTATTAACTTCTTGCCAAATTCCATGTTCCAAACCAAATAGCTTTGATTAAATCCATCGCTAAGTCCTGGATTAGCAGTGTGGTTCACTTCAGATCTAAATACAAAGCTAGGTCCGAAAATCCAGTTCAATCTTAAACGTGTTGACTGAGTGAAATTTTCTGTATTGGTTTGGCTTTGAACCGTGTTGCTGGTTGTGCTATAGCTAGAATTACTTGAAAGTGTGAAATCAATCTTTTCACTAATGTTACTGCTGAATACTGCACCCAATCCTAAACTAGGAGAAGAAGAGTGGTTCATTTCTTCGTTAATCATTTCCGGTGTACGGCTATAATTTCCAGAAAGCGTGAGATTCAAGTTAGATTTCACAGAGGCCATCGGAAGGCCAAATGAAACGAAACTTCTAACACTGTAATAGCCACCCAAGTTCATAGGTTGAGAATATTGCGCACCAGGTTCTAAGGTAATATCTCCTACCGTTGTGTTCTCTCTTGAGGCAATAATGGTATTGTTACCAATGTAATTGTCAGAGTAAGTGGTGTTCAATGTTGCGAAAAATGTGGTCGACTTTTCAACGTTTGTTTTGGTATACCTCACTGTTGCGTTGTGTTGGTAATTTTGATCCAAGTTTGGATTACCTGCGCTAATGAATAGAGGGTTCGAGTTATCAATTACATTTTGCAGTTGACTAACCGAAGGAGCTTGTGTACTGGTTCTGTATGAAACATTCACGTTTTCTGTACGCCCGACACTGTATCGGTAGTTAAAACTTGGTAAAAAGTTGTTAAACGTTCTCTGTACGTTGTCATCTGTAGGGAAAGTTTGGTTATTGTCTAATGTCGCATTTTGATAATTACCACTTACAGAAAGGTTTGCTTTGTCGCCTCTTAAGTTATAACCCACAGTAGCGCCATGTGTTATATAGTCGTTCTTAAAAATATTACTCAATGGGATATTAAGGTCTGAATATTGACCTGAGCTTTCACTGAAATCATAAGTTTCCTTATTCGAATCATTGTATTGATAGCCATACTGATAGGTCATTAATAATTGACTTTTTTCGGTTAAGGGTTCAGTATAAGTTGCATTTGCTCTTAGTGTTACACCAGGCTGGTTTAACGATGCACTTTGTCTGAAATCTTGACTTTCTGGATTTCCTTGTTCGTCATAGAAAACGTTTTCAGACAACAAAAGACTTTCACCTGTGCTTTTATTCAGCGCAGTATTTACGTTGATCGAGAATGTCCTCCCTCTTTTTTCAAATGAGCGTCTGTAGAGAATATTATTCGAAAAATTGTAAGCCGTTAAATCGCTTGAATTTTCTGTATCGGTAGTGTTCAATATATCATCATTCAACATTGTTGTTCCATTTAAAAAGGAAGAACCAACATTGTCTTGTAGCGTAAGTTGTGGCCTAATGGTTAATGAGTTTTTATCATTGATTGTATAATCAATCTTCGCGCTAAACCTGTGGTTAATGTTTGTGCTTGGCGAGATTGTATTCTCTTCATAAGTCTGACCTTCATTTTGAGGTAGGGTATACTCTCTGTAAATAGATTGGTTAGAATTATTGCTGCTTTCATTATAGAAGTAACTTCCAGAGAAATCTAATTTGTTATTTGGTTGATAAGAGTAGTTGATACCAAAGGCCGTGGTTTTTGAAATACCACCTTGCGCTCCTACAAGGAAATCACTGGTGTTTCCTCCGTTAGAGAAACCTCCACCGCCAGCACCGCCTCGGCCACCGCCAGCACCACCTCTGCCGCCACCAGCACCACCTCTGCCGCCTCCCGCACCGCCACGGCCACCACCAGAAGTAATTCCTAATAAGTCACTTGTAGCAAAGTTTTGGATGTTAATATTATTGGTTTGGGCTAATATTGTTGTTCTGCTTTTAGGTCTGAAAAGGTTAATGCTACCTCCAGCATTGTAAGTTTCGTCCGTTCCAGCTCCAGCGTATACTTTTCCGAATTCGCCATTGCTCATACTAGCTTTGGTGATAATGTTTAACACCTTAGAAGTTTCTCCATCAACAAAGCCGGTGAACTGAGATTGATCACTCCCTTCGTCATATACTTGAATTTTCTCAATAATTTCAGCAGGTAAGTTTTGTAAAGCTGCACTTGCATCATTACCGAAAAATTCACGTCCATCTACCAATACTTTTTTAACTGATTCACCTTGGGCTTGAACTTGTCCGTCCACTATCATAATTCCAGGCATTTTCTCTAAAAGATCTTGAGCTGTGGCATCTGGATTTACTTTGTAAGCCGCGGCATTCATGATTGTAGTATCTCCATTTTGCTCAACCCTGTCTACAAGTCCTTCTACCGTAACTTCGTCTAGCTGTTTAATGTCTTCCGACATAAATATTGTGCCCAGGTCAAGAGTTCCTCCTGCTACGGTAATGTCTTTTTTGAAATCGAAATACCCTACAAATGAAATTTTAAAAGCGTAGTTACCATCGGCTATTCCGGTAATTCTAAACTCTCCATTCAAGTCACTTATTTTGGCTTTAAGGGTAGCGTCTGCTTTGTTAACAATACTGATAGTTGCGGCTACCATGGGTACACGGTCTGCACTATCGAGGACGGTTCCTTTCACTACCCAAAACTGAGCTTGGGCGTTGCTTGCAAAAGCTAGGAACAAAAAAATGATTGCGGTTCGGATGACTTGATTTTTCATATTGGCACTTCGACATGGGATTTATGAAAAGGTTTATTTCGCTTTTTATATCGTTGTATTGCGGTAATTAATTATTGTTTATCGATAATTAATTTCTACATTTGGCAAAATTGAAAAATATGAATGTCTCGAAAGCATCTTTATGGCTGACTAATATTTTGATAGGAGCAGCCAATGTCTGGTTTGTTGGGCTGACTTTATTCGGTTCCTGGTCATTCAAATAACCTAAGCCTTTAAACAAGGAATAGAACTTAAAACGGATAAAGACCTAACAATATGAAAAACAATAATTTACTGATTAAAATATGCATTGTCTTTTTAACATTTGCTCGTTTGGCAACTGTGATTGGAATGGCAATAGTGCTCTATTTTGGAATTTTTGAGAATACAGAGAAATATTTCACGGTTCAGATGAGCCGAGAGAATTTCGATAAGGTGGAAGAGGGAAGTACACTTGAACTTGAAGTAAAAGCAGAATATCAAGATTCTATTAAAGGAGCCAAACTGAAATCCACTACTCAGAATTATGTTATATCATTCAATAAAGGATATCGTATTCTGATTTTAGTTGCTTTGGCTATTGTAATGGGCTTTTCTGTATATTTTATTCACCTGTTGCTTCAGTTTGTGAAATCTGCATTGGGAGAGAATTTCTTCAGTCTGGAAAATGTTACAAGGGTCCGTATGATGGGCTTTATTTTAGTCGGGCTTGGTGCTGTACACCTATTGATGAATCTTTGGATTAGTTATATTGCGGGCAGTTATTTTGAACTTGATAAGCTGGGTGCTAAAACAATAAAAGTGAGTTTTTCACCAGATATTTTCAGTAGTACGGTTTTCGTAGGGCTCATTGTACTGGTGGTGGCTCAGGCCTTTGATCACGGTTTAAAATTGAAAGAAGATAAAGAATTGACAATCTAGTGGCCATTATAGTAAACTTGGATGTAATGTTGGCCAAGCGAAAAATGCAGAGCAAAGAACTTGCAGAGCAAATTGGAATTACTTTGGCCAATCTTTCCGTGTTAAAAACAGGGAAGGCAAGGGCGATTAGGTTCAGTACGCTCGAAGCGATTTGTAAGGTGTTGGATTGCCAGCCAGGTGATATTTTGGAATATAAAAATGATGATGAATTATGACAAGTGAAGAAAGACCATGGGTTTTGGGTTCGCATATTGGAACCCTAATAGGATATGCCGTTGCATTGGGGAGTTTTATAGTGCCACTAGTTATTTGGCTATCAAAAAAAGATGAATCTGAAGTGATTGCCATGCATGCCAAGGCATCGTTGAATTTTCAGCTGTCTATGCTGCTCTATACTTTTATTGCGGGTATTGGAATATTCTTCCTTATTGGAATTCCATTTTTGATCATCATTCCAATTGTGAATTTGATCTGTGTAATTCTAGCTACTATCGAAGCAGATAAAGGTAGACTGTATAAATATCCGCTTTGCATTAACTTTGTGAAGTAAGAATTAAGATCATGTATTCATTTGACAGAACAAGCGCTGAGAGTTTTAAAGCTGAGGATCGGAACAATGATCTGGCATATTGGTCTAAGGTTGATATTAATGAAAGGCTAAGGGCTGCAAATTATCTCATTTCGGTAGCTTATGATTTTGATCTTCGAAATCCTCCAAAAATGGATAAAAGTCTGTTTGAAGCTAAAAAGAGGGGTTAGTGGGAAATATATTCAATAAAGACTTTGTTGAATTTACATTGAAAAATTAGAGAATAATATTTAGATGAACATCCGTCCGAGAAGAAATAGAAAGTCAGAAGCCGTGAGGCGAATGGTGGAAGAAACCAAAGTGGCCACCGATGATTTTATTTTCCCTTTATTTTTGCTCGAAGGAGCGAATGATAAAATTGAAGTAGACTCAATGCCGGGTATTTACCGCTTAGGTTTGGAGAAAATATTGAAGGAAATAGAAGCTTGTTTAAAACTCGGAATCCATGCTTTCGATGTGTTTCCGGTGGTGCCAGAGCACTATAAGGATAAAACAGCTACCAAGAGCTTCGACCCAAATTTCTTTTATCAAAAAGCCTTAAAAAGAATAAAATCTGAATTTCCAGAAGCTGCTATTATGACGGATGTGGCTTTGGATCCTTATAATTCTGATGGGCACGATGGCTTGGTGAAAAATGGCGAAATCCTTAACGATGAAACCCTCGAGGTTTTGGGGAAAATGGCCTTGGCGCAAGCCGAAACAGGCATTGATATTATTGGTCCTTCTGATATGATGGATGGCCGCGTAGGCTACATTCGTGAGGTGTTAGATGATAATGGTTTCAAGAATGTTTCCATTATGTCGTACACCGCGAAATATGCCAGTGCTTTTTACGGCCCCTTTAGAGATGCACTCGATTCGGCTCCTAAGAATGGTGATAAGAAAACCTATCAGATGAATCCTGCTAATCAGAGAGAAGCCTTAATCGAGGCGGACTTGGATATAGAAGAAGGTGCAGACTTTTTGATGGTAAAACCTGCCTTGGCTTACTTGGATGTAATCAAGCTATTAAAAGATAATTACGCTCAGCCGATTGCTGCTTATAATGTAAGTGGTGAATATGCCATGCTAAAAGCTGCTGGAATGAAAGGTTGGATTGATTATGACCGCGCCATGGCTGAAACGCTTTTGAGTATTAAGAGGGCGGGGGCAGACGTGATTTTGACTTATCATGCGAAAGAGTTTGCTCAATTATTTTCCTGATTTTGTCAACTTAATGGCCTCTTGTGCAGCTCTTAAACCTGAGTTTACGGCACCATCCATGTAGCCTGGGAATCGGGATGAGGTTTCACTACCAGCCATAATTAGTCGGCCATTTAAAAGTGTTTCTGCGAGTATCGGGTGTCCATTGTTCTGATGAGGCGCTAATGGCGCACTTTCTTTGATTGAGGTGTTTTTTTCATTTATCCATAGGGTTTCTTTGTACGAAATGAATTCCTTTGCTCCATGACCAAATAGTTTGGTCATGGCATTTACAACCAATTCTTTTCTTTGTTCTTCATTTAAACGCACCAAATTAGGATTAAGAAAGCCTTTTAATGCGAAGAAATTATTTTCGAAATTGGAGTGATTATGTACTTCTTGAATCACACCGCTCTGGCTAAATCCCATTCCTGAGAGTCTGTTTTCTTTCCAAAAAGGCCTAATATAACTGAAGGCGAATTTGATTGATTCGCCCATCCAAGTGTGGGTTTGCAACATTAATTCCAACCTTTCATTCTCAATTTCGGGTTCTATATTTATGTTGGTGGCCAGTAGTTGAGGTGGGATTGTGCTTATGACTATTGAGGAAGTGAGGGTTTCGCCACTATCAGTAGATATTTGTACTGAATTGCCAATTAACTTAAGGCCAATGACATTCAAATCATATTTAACCTTTGCCCCTGTAGTTTTTGATTTTAGTTCTTGAAGGAGTGCTAAGGTGCCTCCTTTTATTCTGAATGAAGGTGCTTGCCCTTGAGGATAGTCAAAATATTGTAGCGCAGTTTTTGGGCCGGGGTCAAAGCTAATTTTGCCTTCTGTATTTTGTTCGAAGCTTGTAATGCCAAGTTCTTCAATAAGCTTTACTAATGTGATATGCTGTTGACCGAACCATGTAGCACCCATTTCAATAGGGCCTTCAACGGTATTAATTCTACCACCAATTCTATTTCTACCTTCTATAAGTAAAGAGGGAACACCGTGTTTACTTAGTTCATAGGCCACAGTTAAACCAGACAGACCCGCCCCAATAATTACTATTTCAGACATGAATTACTGAATGGTCGTGCCTTGTAGAAAGTTCACTAAAGCACGAATAAAATAATCGCGAGGTGTTTCCATAAAAGCAGCATGATCACCTCCTGGAATTACCGTCCATTGTTTGTGTGAAGTACCCAATCTTGTGAAAAGTTTGGCCTGAGTTGCTGTGGGGCCAATCGGATCAAATTCACCTTGAAGAATTAGTGTAGGGACTGTTACTTTGGCTGGGTCCAGTTCGTTAAACTGATCATACCTGTTCAAGTCAACGCGTACAGGATCGGCCTTAAGGGCCGCTTCTACATAAGCATCTACCGCCTTTTGACTAATGGAACCGGGAACAATAAAATCACTGGCTGCCGCCTCTGCCGTTGTAGGGCTCATGTCTGGCTTAGCATCGCTTGGCTCGTCTGGGAACACTTGATCGCTATCTTTCCAATAACCAAACAGAGTTAGTGAGGAGATGAGTTCAGGGTGGCGTTGGGCGGTAAGTTGCGACATTGTCGAGCCCATTGACCAACCAAAAAGATGAGGAGGGCTCTTCCAATCTTTTTGTCGGCCCATCCATTCCAATACCACAGCTATATCTTTTGCAGCCCTGTCTGGGGTGAACCAACCTGTGCTGTCTCGCGGAGTAGCACCGTAACCTCGGCCATCTATTGCATAAACAGAGTAGCCTTGCTCAACCAAGCCGTCCATTAAGGAAAGATCTTCACTTTCTACTTGCAGGTCAAAGTCGGGTAGGGCGCTCCAGGTTCTTCCATGCACCAGTAAAATAGCTTCTGTGGCATTGGGATTGGATTTACTCCAAACGGCAAGCGGATGCCCATCGGCCAACACTGTATTTTTGACTAGCTCACTTTTGATTTCTTTAGAAGAGGGTCCCTCTGATTTGGGCGATTGACAGCCAAAATTGAGCAATAAAAAACCTACTGAAATCAATAAGTAGGTTTTAAGGATTTCAGTAGGTCTATTTTTTTTCATTATAATGTTTTAAGCTACTTGGCTACGCCCCAAGCTCTTCAGCATTTTGCCATGGGCAACAACGGCATCCATGAAGCTTTTTTCCGAATTGTAAGGAAGGCCGTACTCTTTGGTTGTTTCCATCACAATCTTAGATATCTTTTTATAATGAACATGGCAAATGTTTGGAAATAAATGGTGCTCAATTTGGAAGTTCAAACCGCCAACATACCAAGAGAATAGTTTGCTTTTGGGAGCAAAATTCGTGGTAGTGAAAAGCTGATGAACTGCCCAGTTGGTTTCTAAATTCCCAGTGTCGTCAGGTATAGGGTACTCTGTCGTTGGCATTACGTGCGCTGGCTGGAAAATCAATCCCAATGAAAGCCCCGTAATAAAATGCATGATAAAGAAGCCTAATAAAACTACCCAAGTAGGGGCAGGGATAAAGATTAATGGTAATACTAAAGCGTATCCATAATAAACGATTTTAGAAATAATCGTTTCGATTAAAACACCAGTATAAGTCCTTTTTTGAGCCTTTAGAAGCCCTAGTTTTTTGTAACGGTACAGTTGCTTAAAGTCTTTTGTTGTTAGCCATAAGAAGGTCATAAGGCCGTATAAGAACCAACCATAAATATGTTGAAGTTTGTGTACTTTCAATAATGGTGCATGCGGAGAAAGCCTCATTAATTTACCCGGATCAATATCTTCGTCCATTCCTTCAATATTGGTGAAAGAATGATGAAGCACATTGTGTTGAACTTTCCAGTTGAAGGCACTTGCCCCGATCACGTTCATCACGTAACCCATGTATTTATTCACATGCTTGTTCTTTGAATAGGCACCATGATTGGCATCGTGCATTACGGCCAAGCCAATGCCGGACATTCCAATACCCATAATCGCCCACATCAAAAGTAAGATCCACGTATTGGTGATCACTCCAGTAAGCATAAGTGCGTAAGGAGCAAAATAGAGTAAAAACATCACTATTGTTTTTGTGACCATGGTTGCATTTCCGTAAACGGAAATTTTATTAGTCTCAAAGTGCTCTTTGACTCTTTTTCGGAGATCGCTGATGAATTCAGCCTGATTGCTCCTTGAAAATTTTATTGCTTTATATTTCATACGATGTTTTTAACAAGCTTTTGAGTGTTGAATAGAACCTGTTGTGTTTCGCAATGTTTACTCAGAACGGTTGACTCATATAGAACGACTCTGACTAAATATTGGTTTCTTTTTGGTGCAAAGATAACAGTCTGATTTAGCAATGACAAAATTGATTTTTTTAATTGGTTAAAGAACAGGCGAATGTGGCGTTTATTGTAGGTCACATTTGCCTATTTTAGAATGGCTGAAAACACTTGCTCAAAGTGTTTCATCTCTTTCTAACATCAAGATGGAAGACTGAGGGACAATGAAAAGTTTTTCGTTTCCATACCTTATTTCAATGGCTTCTCTCTGTAGAAAAATGGCTAAATCACCTTCTTCCACTTGTAGAGGGATGTATTTTATTTTTTCATCATTGTTTTTCCATGGCTCACTATCTTCAACCGGCATAGGAATAGGGTAGCCAGGCCCAACTTTGATTATATACCCGCTTTGTACTTTTTCCTTTTCTTGAATTCCTGGAGGAAGGTACAAGCCAGTTGCTGTTTTTTCTGCTTGCTTTTTCGGTCGAATCAAAACACGGTCTCCAACAATGATAAGGTTTCTGAGCTTGTTGTCTGCTGTTAATTCCATAGTCTATATTTGCTCTTACAAAGATAGATCCAAAGTGGCAATTTTTACAGTTATCAAACTGTCTATGTTTTTTGCTTAGGCAAAGAAAAACAGCTTTAGGCAATCTCTCTTATTTCACTAAATAATTCCTCTTTGTTAGGCATATTAAAACCTTTATTGAGAAGGTGTTTATACATGTCGTTTTCCAACTTGTAATCTAATTCTAAAAAATGATCTAGTAAACACCAAGGAGCAACCTTCAATTCAACATGGTTTTTATGAAGTTTGGTTACTGTAATTTTTGATTTAGGGGATTTTAATATATTAGAATGTCCTTTTAGGAAATTATAGATACTCTGTTTTACCTCAGTCATATTTTCTGAGTAAGAAACATTAAGCTTTAATTCTAACCTGATGATGTTTTTATCACTTAGGTTATTTAATGTGCCTAATAAGAATTGAGCATTTCCAACTTTAATTATTTCACCATCAATCGTTTTTATTTCACTTCGAGTCCAGTTACTTGATGTCACAGAACCTATCTCTCCATTCACCTCAATAAAATCACCTTTTTTAAATGGTTTTATCGTCTTTAGGAAGATACCACCAGACAGATTAAATAAAGAAGATAAAAATGGCTCTTTCATTTTATGGGTTATGGTTCTCATAAATAGATACTTTGATGAAAGTTGTTTTCAATTCTTATACCAACTACACATATATGTATGCAAACCCTACTGATATTCCAAAAATAGTCAAATTATTTATTAATCTTTAATATATGGTGTCATTTTGGGAGGTGATTTTCGTTTTGGGAATTAAGAAGCCGGCTGATAAGCTTAATTTATGGCCATTTTGTCAATGATAATTACTCCCTTAGGGCTCTTATCAAAGACAAAACGTACTTTGAATAATTTACTGAGATTGAATTCTGGTGATTTGCGAACGAGCATATATTGAGATAGGAAAAACGTGTTATAAACCGCTTCCGAGGTTTTAGTGGATTGAAGACTTGGGTTTTTTAGAACGTCAACCGTCAGTTGTCTTTGTAAATAACTGTACTCACTTAACGTAAGCTGTACCGTATTGCCTGCGGTATCAGTGAGCAGAATACTGAAGTCAATAGGCTCCGGTGCTTTTTTGTCTTCTTCTTCGTTTTCACTTTCTTCTGAGTCATCGTCATTCTGATTTGAATTGTTATTTCCATTGTTCAATTCGTTGTTCTCATTCGACCCATCCTCTTTTTTCTTTTCATCTCTGTCCTTGTCAGGATAGGAGTTCTCTTTAGATTCTGCCAATTCAAAAGTAAGGGCTGCTGTTTCTGCTAATGTAAGTTTGTCATTAATAGAGAATTCAATCCAAGCCGTTTGACCTTCATACGCCAGGCTGTCCCAACCTACATAAACAGCTTGGGTTGCTTTGTTTCCCCATTTCATGCCTACCATTTGTTCTCGCCAAACGGTTAAATTTTCTGAAGTAACCTTTCCTCCGCTAGAATTGGTAGTTAGATCTAAGTCTTCTTCAAAATCAGCAATTACCTTCCAATCTGACGATTCATATTGATTTAGATAAATAGTAGGGGGCAGCCAATTGTTGCCCCTTCGGTGATCTTTGAATAAAGTTTCGTATTCTTTTTTGCCCTGTAATGTGGCTTGTAGAAATGCACTTATATATACTTTGCCAATTTGCAATTGATCTTCCATCGGTAAAAGTGCCTTCTTATTGAGCAATGAGCCGTAAGGTTGTCCCGAATCTGAATTACCCCAAGTGGTATTGAATTGTCCATGGTTTGCACCATATATATAGACAGCCGATTTGAAGTGATAGAGAGAGTCAGTGAACTTGACTCTTTCGTATTGTCTAAGGCCAGCAAACGACTGAACATCACCATCATTCGCGCCATGTAATACTAAGTAGTTTACGTTCTCTAAAGGCGTTTGAACTTCTCCAGGTTTGTACTGACCATCAACTGGAGCAATGGCCACAACTGATTTGATATTAAAGTCGAAGTCGAATTTTTGCTTGGCATCATCAGGGTAGAATTGTAGCTTATTGAAGAATCCAGCTACTGCAGCGGCTTCGCCACCACGTGAATGCCCCATTACGGCAATATTTTCTATATCTACCTTATTCTGAAATACATTGTCTGTTTCATTGTTCCATTTTCTCCAATATTTCAAGTGTTCTAAAAGCAACCAGCCTCTGGCATCGTTTTCTTCATCCAAACCATCACCAAACATATCTTTCCAAGAGCTATTGATGAAATTTTCATCTACACTCACCATAATCATTCCTTGGCTGGCCAAGAGCTTTCCTAAGTATTCATAACCGGGGTCGGAAAAATCTTCCATTCCATGATTGCCATGAACAATTAATGCCAAAGGAAAAGGGCCATCACCTTCTGGATACCAAACGCGTCCATTAATAGGAAGTGCTTCTTCATCGAAACCCCAAAATCGAGTTCGTAGCTTTCCAGCGAATCCTTTCCAGTTATCCAATAAGCGAGATCCGTCTACTGAATCGGTAACGATTGTTACTTCCTCGGCAAATTCCTCGCGTTGTTTATCTTTCCCACTACCGTAAGTAAGGTATCCTACTTTATAGGTGCCTTCTTCGGCAGGATTGGAAGCTTGAATCAATGGAGCTTTGTAAGGTGAGGTTTGGGCTGCGTCAATGTGTGCTATTTCAGGCAAACTTCCAGTGTCGAATAACCAGATTAGTCCCCAGACTAAACCAGCTAAACCAATGAGGCTCCCCAAGCTGGATACAATGACTTGATAAATAGAAAGGCCGTCTCGGTTCTTTTTAGTGAGTGAAAATAAACCAGCACCAGCCAGCCCGGAAAAACCAATGACGAGCAAAGGGAATTTGATGGCCAAGCTATCTCCAAAAAGCATGGTAGTTAAAAAGAAAGCGCCTGGCAGTACCCATAGAAAACTCTTGGGTAGTTTTTTCAGAATAAGGAGTAAGAGGATTAAACTCGCGCTACATAGAAAGGCTAGAATCAGCCCGATGACGATAAGGGTTAAGCCGATGGGAGTCCCTGGCTCTAGCACAAACATAAAGAGTGCACCTAAAACCCAAATTACGACTGCGGTGGTGGCGATGGCCTTGTTTGCTCCTTTCCAGGCAACTTCCCCTGGCGTTGTTTTTGAAATGAAGGATTTAACTGCTTGGAAAATACGTTTAAAAAAAATGCGCATGTCGGAATATGGTTTCCAAAATCTACTTATAAATCATTGATTATCAAATCTGTGATTTATAATAAGGACCTGCTTCAAAAAGGAGAACTACTCATATGGTTGCTATACATTTCAACTCAATGGCAATAGGAGTAGGGAGGGAATTGATTTCTATCGTAGTGCGGCAAGGTTGATTTTCGCTGAAATATTGCGCGTATATTTTATTGTACGTGGCAAAGTCAGCTTTCATATTGGTGAGAAAAACGGTGACATCTACCAATTGATCCCAGCTGCTTCCTGAGTCTTCAAGAATCAGCTTCACATTTTTAAAAACGGAGTGGCATTGCGCTTCGATGTCGTAAGAGAGAATATTACCCTCGGCATCTAATTCAACTCCAGGGATTTTTTTTGTACCTCGTTCTCTTGGTCCAACTCCAGAAAGGAATAGCAGGTTACCGATTTTTCGCGCATGCGGATATAGACCTACCGGTTCTGGTGCTCTATTTGAATTTAATTTGTCACTCATTACATATTGTTATTGCGGAACCCAAATTTGTCTGGCAGAGATGCTTTCTAACCTTGAAGGAATCGTAATCTTTTCATTCGATTTGCAATAGAAAACAAATCCTTTGTATGAAGTACTGTATTTATAAACATCTTTAAAAAACAACTTTCCGTGATGCTCAATCACTAAACCGTCATCCATTTTTGAAAGCATACGGCTAAAATCATTGGCTTCGATTTTAACAATAGCGCCAGATGCTTTTATGGCTTGTTGAATAGCGGCTTGTGCCGCGGCTGCTGTACTCATTTTAAATGCTTTACAAGTTCAATGCGATAATTCTCAAGTTCGTCTTTTGGTTTCACATTAAAAATATCGAAGCCGTTTTTAAGTGCGAAAGCCAACATTGCCTTGTGTCGATTTAATGTTTTGAAACGAATTTTCGAGTAACCTTTATTCAGTGCCCAAACTTCCATTTCATCTGACAGTGCTTTAGCCACGCCAAGTTTTCTATAATCAGGTAAAACACCACCTAACCAACTGTATAGAGCGCCATCTTTGTGTTTGTGATAACCGACTTTGCAGCCTACCGTTGCCTCACCAATCTTAGCCAATAATATGATATGGACTTTATTCTTGACCTTGCCTTCGTAGTAATCTGATTCCAATAATGGATCAAATTCAGGAACACTCTTCAAGACTTTCAATGCCTCCAAAAGTGTTCCTTCATGTATTTCTATTGCCATTCGAAACTAAGCGTTCATAATGCTTTCGATTTCGTCTGCCTCAATCGGGATGTTACGCATTAGGTTGAACGTGCCATCCTTCGTTATTACTTCATCATCCTCCAATCGAATACCAAGCCCTTCTTCTGGAATGTAAATCCCTGGTTCAACAGTGAATACCATACCTTCTTTAAACTCAGTGTAAATGCTTGCCACATCATGAACATCTAATCCAATGTGGTGAGATGTTCCGTGCATAAAGTACTTTTTGTACGCTGGCCATTCTGGGTTTTCGTTGGCTACATCGGTTTTGTCAATTAGGCCTAAACCGATTAATTCACTGCTCATGATTTTACCTACCTCTTTATGGTATTCAGGAATTCTATTTCCCGGTGTTAACATGGCAGTAGCTTCTTTTTTTACTCTTAATACTGCATCATAAACTTCACGTTGTCTTTTCGTGAACCTGCCATTCACTGGAATTGAACGTGTCATGTCAGCATTATAATTGGCGTATTCGGCTCCAACATCTAGGAGCATCACATCACCATCTTTCAACTGATCTTTGTTTTCAATATAATGGAGCACGCAAGCATTGGCGCCACCACCAAGAATAGGAGTGTAAGCAAATCCTTTTGATCTACTCTTCGCAAATTCATATAGAAATTCAGCTTCAACTTCATACTCCCAAACGCCAGGCTTGGTTAGCCCGAGTACTTTTCTGAATGCCTTTTCGGTAATGTTGCAGGCAGTTTGCATGAGTTCGATTTCACGCTTCTCTTTTACGTTTCTTAAATCGTATATGATCGGAGCTAGTCTTTCGTACTCGTAATTTGGGTAGGTGGCATGACACCATTTGCTAAACCTATCAGTACGTGTTTCTACTTCTGTGGCATTACGAATATGCTCGTTTTGATAGAGATAAATGTTCTCTATTTCGGCCAGCATGGTATTGAAAGTATTTTCAAACTTGTCAGTCCAGATGACGGTCTGAATCCCCGAAGCTTCTGTGGCCTCTTCTTGCGTATATTTATGGCCTTCCCAAACGGCTATGTGCTCATTGGTTTCGCGTACAAAGAGTACTTCTCTGAATTTTGGATCTGGAAAATCAGGAGCGATGACTAAAACGGATTCTTCTTGATCGATTCCCGAAAGGTAAAGCATGTTGCTGTTTTGGCGGAATGGCATGGTACCATCTGCATTGGTAGGCATAACATCGTTAGAGCAAACTACAACAACTGAGTTTGGCTTTAAACGGGCTTTTAGTTTTGCTCTGTTCTTGATAAACAGGTCTTTTCCTATTGCTTCGTATCTCATAATCTATGTTTTTATGAATTCAGACGAAATAACTAGGAAAAAGGGAGAAAAGGAAGGAAACCACATTAAGTCTTATCTACTATTCTTTTATGATTCCGTCTGCTGCCTATGATTTTTAAATAGCTCATCTGTTTCTTATTTACCTTTTTGCTTTACCTTTGTATAGAATTAGTCTAAATAAGAATAATTAATTGAGTCTCGCCCCGCTGTACATTTGTTTCCCCCAATACTTAATTCAGCAGGGTTTGCTGGCTTTGGCCAATAATAGTGGGTATTATAGTGAAATCAAGGTGTTCAGGCATACTGCCGAACTAAAGGAGTCCATTGGAAGTCATGCCAAAGAAACTATAATCTTAGACTACCTCAATGAAGATGAAAATTTCGTGCATGAACTCAATCGCTGGATTCAGATGCACCCTAATTTGAATGTGCTTGTAATCACTGATGACTTAGATAGCAATCGGATTAGGAGTGTACTGAAAATGGGAGTGAGCGGTTTTTTGACCAAATCTTGCAGTGAAGCCGAAATCCTCGAAGCCATAAATGCGATTAAAAATGGGAAGACATTTTTTTGCAACAGGGTGTTGAAGGCTCTAGTAGATGATGGCAACGAATACTTTGAACTTTCGGAAAGAGAGAAAGAGGTGGTGAAACTTATCGCTGTCGGTAATTCATCGTCCGAGATAGCTGAAACGCTAATCATTAGTATTCATACGGTGAACTCCCACCGTAAAAACATATTGAAAAAACTGAAACTCAAGTCGCCCACAGAGCTCATTATTTTTGCTGCAGAACAAGGTTGGGTGAGTTTAGAAAGAAGGTGAATCACTAACGCTAGTGATTATTTTCCCTAGCATTAGCGATTGTACGTCAACTTAAAAGCCAGCTACCTTTGTGTTATTAAGAATTAATCTAAATAACACTTGTGCGCAGCGCTATTACACTCATTTTTATACTCATCTACCCTTTCGTTTTTGGGCAAAAGATCACGATAAGAGATCAAAATTCAGGAGATCCAGTTGAAGGAGTAGTCTTAATATTTCAGACCTTAAATGGTACTTACAGTGGTCAAGTAATCTCCAATGACCTTGGGACAATTGAACTCAAAGCAGTCGATTTCCCTATCCTAATAAAAACTCAACATGTCGGTTATCAGTCATATTCTGATACCCTAAGGACTTCTAAAGATTATTCGATTCGCGTTGTTCCAAAGAAGGTTCATCTCGATGATTTTATTGTTACTGGGCAGTTCAATCCTCAATCTGCTGAGCAATCGGTTTTCACTGTTAAAGTGATTGACCAAGAAGAGATAAAAGCGCGAGGCGCAGTGACTTTATCCGAGGCGCTTTCCAATACTTTAAACATTCGCTCCTCTCAGGATCTGGCCATCGGGAGCTCAGGAATTAGCATGCAAGGCATTTCTGGTCAGAACGTGAAAATTCTGTTGGATGGGATTCCGTTGGTCAACCGAAATGGAAACGGAAACGCGGCTGACCTTTCTCAAATCAACCTGAATAATATTGAAAGAATTGAGATAGTTGAAGGACCTATGGCAGTGAATTATGGTGCGAATGCTTTGGCTGGGGTAATCAACCTTATTTCCTATAAAGACGCAGAGAATACCACTGAAATCTCGGTAGGCTTGCAAGAGGAAACCGTAGGTTCTGAGTTCGGAACAGGGGAAGGAAAGCATATTCAAAGTTTAGGTATAAAGCAGCAGATTGCAAGCCGATGGTTTGGGCAAATTGGTGTGCTACATACTGATTTCAAGGGTTTTCAGGGAAACCAAACAGGAAGGACAAAGGAATGGAACCCAAAAGAGCAATATCAGGCCGATGCTCTTATTCGTTTTATCCCAAAGAATCACTCCTTTTACTATCGATTTGATTTCTTGGATGAGACGATCAATGGCCTCGGTAAGTCGAATAATAATTATTTATCCTCGGGAGAAAATCAGCCTTTCGCTATTGATGAACAGTATTTAACTCAGCGTGCTATTCATCATATTCAAGCGGAAGGTAAACTCCCTTTTCTGAGCCGTTACAATGCTTTTGTCTCATATTCTGACTTTGAAAGGGTCAAGAGAAAGATGTCTAAAAACTTGGTTACTGGTGAAGAACATTTGACCACTTCAGAGGGCGATCAAGATGTGAGTACTTATAAAGTGTGGGAGTTTGGCGGTACTGGATATTTGGCATTTTCTGATGTACTCGACTTGCAAACTGGCTATAATTTAAGTTTTGAAAAAGTAGGTGGTGGAAGAATTCAAGAGGGTGAACAAGAGATCAATGACATCGCCATTTATGGTTCCTTGGAGTGGGAAATCAGTGACAATATTCTTGTCCGTCCAGGGCTGCGTTTGGCTACAAATAGTTCCTTCGGAACGCAGCTAATCCCTTCGGTACAAATCAAAAAACCTTTCGATGGAAATGCAGATTTAAGGCTCTCCTACGGAAGAGGTTATCGTGCCCCTTCAGTAAGGGAACTCTACTTTGAATTTGTCGATTCGAACCACAGAATTTTCGGAAATGAGAACCTTAGTCCAGAGTTTTCGCACCATTTCAGTTCCAACTTCACGAAACCTTACGAGGTAGGAAATGTAAAGTCTGAGGCCGGAATTAATCTTTTCTATAATTCAATTGACGACCAGATAGGCATCGCACAATCGGCCACGGATGCTACTTCTACAACCTATGTCAATATAGATAAATACAAAACTTTGGGGCTTGGTGTCAATCAGAAAATGGAATGGGCTAAGCTTTCTACAAGTATCGGGATTTCTTATGTCGGGCGCTTTAATCGACTAGATGAAGATCAGAGAGATGATCTGAATAAGTTTTTCTACACTCCAGAGCTCAATGGAAATGTTCAATACCATTGGACTAAAATCAGAACAAAGATTAATGTTTTCTACAAATATACAGGGGCATTAAGAAACTACATTTTCTCAGAAAAAACTGCTGGCAAACAAGAAGTAACCATTGGTGAAGTGGAGGGATATCACTGGTTGGATTTAACCTTGTCCAAAACGTTTTTCACCCATTTTGATATGATCCTCGGGGCAAGAAACCTTCTAGACATTCAAAGAATCAATAATTCAGGAGTTTCAGGCGGAACGCACTCTGGTGGTGCCTCTGTACCTGTTTCCTACGGAAGAAGCTATTTTATAAAATTAAACTATAACCTAAAATTAAAATGACAAACAGTAAATACACATTGAAGTTAATTCTTGCTTTAGTAGCGATTGGCTTCTTAAATGCTTGCGATGGGGAAGACGATCAGCCTAAAGTTGATCCTGCGGTTTCCAGTGCAATTATAGATGCAGAGGTAGGAGGGGCAGACCAGCCAAATCAAGTCTTTATCGACTTTTCTTCTAAAAGGCAAACGGTGGTGAACCGTGCTTCTTGGGACTTAGGTTTTTATGCAGGTAACGAATTCAGAGTGATTTTGAATAATCCTGCCAGTATGCTTACTCAGGCCATAGATAAAAATGATTTGACCCAAGTAACTGCGGAAGATACCGTAGGAATGGGTACTCAAATGGATATTGATGCCATTTTCGGTTCATTGTTTGGTGCGCCAGCGGAATGGTTACCACAAGCCCAAACATGGATCGATCAGCCTGACGGATCTTTGGAAGGAACAGCCATAGCGGAAATATCAGCAACAGCCGATCAAAACAAAGTGTACATTATTAATCGTGGTAAAAATGCTGATGGTACGGCCAGAGGCTGGATGAAAGCCCGCTTCTTAATAGAGGGTAGTGGATACAAAATGCAATATGCAGAGATCAATGCTACCACTTTTAGCGAGTTGCAGATCAACAAAGACAGTGACTATAACTTCAATTACGTCAACTTCAATCAGGGTTTGGTGAATGTAGAGCCAGAGAGCGCTAAATGGGATATTTGCTTTACCATTTTTACGAATCTGTTACCGATTGACGCGACTTCGAAAATACCTTATGCCTACAAAGATTTTGTGATCCAAAATAGGGCCAATGTGGAAATAGCAGAGGTAGCTGTGGCAGACTTTGCCTATGAAGATTTTACTTATACCAACTCAACTGATTTGAGCTATTCTTCAGATTTAGCTACGATTGGAAGCAACTGGAGAATTGTAGCTCAGCCTGGTTCTGATCAAGAAACAGGGGTGAATCCTGATCTTTTTTATGTGGTGCAAGATAGCGATAACAACTATTACAAATTGAAATTCACCAGAATGTTGGACCCAATTTCTGGAGAAAGGGGCTACCCACAAATTCAGTATGATTTGTTGGTTCAGTAAGGACTAACTCAAAGGTCAGAAACTCAAGTCATTCAGGTTTAAATAAGTATTAATACAAGTTCAAATAAATAGTAAAATGAAGAATACACTGATTTGCCTAATGCTGGTGATGTCTACAATCGCTATGGCACAAAGTAAGAAGAAGCAAGATCAAGAAGCGATCAAAGAAATGTGCGGTTGTTATGAAATCACTTTCAATTTTGCCGAAACATTTGATTATCAGAGAGATTACCAGTTTCATGATAATTACAGAACCAAAGGCTTTGAGTGGGCGCAATTGATAAAGGATGACAAGGAAGAAATCTCAATTCAACATTTGCTTATTGTTGGGGGTGGCCAAATTGTAAAACACTGGAGGCAGGATTGGCTTTATGAGAACACTGAACTGTACAGCTATGTGAAAGACAATGGCTGGAAGCTTCACACTTTGCCAAAAGCAGAAGTGAAAGGACAGTGGTCGCAGAAGGTTTACCATGTAGATGACAGCCCGCGTTATGAGAGTTCTGGTTCATGGGTACATGTAGATGGAAAGCATTATTGGGAAGGCGCTTCTGATTCTCCTTTGCCTAGAAGGGAGTATTCAAAGCGTAGCGACTACAATGTGATGCTTCGAACCAACAGACATGAACTCACGGACTTTGGTTGGATTCATGAGCAAGACAATGGCAAAGTGAATCGTACTGAAAAAGGAGATGAACTTTTAGCCGAGGAAAAAGGGATGAATGTCTACACTAAAGTAGAAGACAGTAAATGTGTTGCTGCGCAAGAGTGGTGGAAGAAAAATGAGCAGTACTGGGAAGATGTAAGGTTGGTTTGGACTGAAGTATATGCTGCAAACCCTTATTTTAGCTACGCTGAAAGCCTTAATGACAAAATGCTTTATGAAGTTTTATTTGCTTTAGGCGATGAAATGTCCACTGCTGATAATTACAATAGCATGGAAGTTCAAACTAAAGTGTCAGAGATAATTAAATCATATATGGATTAGATGATGTGAAAGCTGGGTAAAAAGTCGTCAAGGAAATTTTACGGAAATGCTTTTGCCATGAAGAGCGCTTCGAAAGAAGTGCTTTTTTTACATACATGTTAAAAAAAACACGTACCGAAATGGGAGTATCGATACGTGCAATAACTACAAACTAAATCATCTATGATTGATTTCTTATTGGATGCTTACATTGAAGGTGACGCTTATGTCCGTTTCTCCACCTGCATTGGTCGGGCTTCCTGTACTAACACCAGAAGCATCTTTGTCTGGTTCGTGAATAAGTAGCACTTGTAAAGTTCCAGTGCCCGCAGCACCCACTAAAACAGAGCCTGTCAAGCCAATTGGTTGTTCGTTAACATCCTCGTCTCCATATTGGTAAGTGAAGTTAATATTATTGGCTACAAAGAATACTTGATGTTCATCTGATTCTGCATTTACTTCTAAGGTAATATTCTGTGCAGGTGATTCCGCTTCGTTTAAGAAAACTACACTCACATCGTAAGTGCCATTGGCGGTCAATTCTACTGGGTTGGTGATTACGGGATCGTCACCTCCAGTACCATCAAGGTCCGTGAAAGTAGCAACCACTGTTTCTCCTTCATTTGGGCCAGTTCCAGTAAAAGTTACTCTTAAAGTGGTGATAAGTTCTTCTTGATTAACTGGTTCAGGATCGTCCGAACCACATGCCGTTGTAGTCAAAAGAGCTGCAAATACGGCTAGGTAGTAAAGCTTGATGCGTGTAAATTTCATAATTACTAAACGTTGTGTTTCTAAATATACTTAAATATCACTGTTGTTACGATGATTGTATATGCAACAATAGTGCAAATGCAACGATGTTGCAAGAGTTTGAAATGAAATTCTTCTTAAATCTTTATTAATGGTGAATAATCAGTGTCGTTTGGTTGGTAGGAAAATAAAAAAGGCCACTTTAAAGCGGCCTTTCAATATTTATAAAACTGAACGTTGATTAGTTCAAATGATTTTTAACATCTACGTAAGGTAAATCAAAAGCTTCAGCAACGGCTCTATAAACCACGTCACCTTTGATTACGTTCAGCCCAAGCTCCAATTCTTTGTTTTCAGTACAAGCTTTCTTCCATCCTTTATTGGCCAATTGAATAGCATAAGGTAATGTTGCGTTTGTAAGCGCAACAGTAGAAGTGTAAGGTACTGCACCTGGCATGTTGGCTACACAATAGTGAACAATGTCGTCAATAATGAAAGTAGGATCCTCGTGAGTAGTTGGTCTACAAGTTTCAATACAACCTCCTTGGTCAACAGCAACGTCAACAAGAACTGTTCCTTTTTGCATGTCTTTCAACATGTCTCTTGTGATCAAGTTAGGTGCTTTTGCACCTGGAATTAATACCGCACCAATGATCAAATCCATGATAGGAATAAGTTCACGAATGTTTACTTCACTAGAATAACGAGTCACCACATTTGCCGGCATTACATCATTCAAATAACGCAAACGGTCAAGGTTAATGTCCATAATAGTTACTTGAGCACCAAGGCCAGCAGCCATTTTAGCAGCTTGAGTACCAACGACTCCGCCACCTAAAACAAGTACTCTACCTGGGCTAACACCTGGTACCCCACCAAGCAATACACCCTTTCCTTTAATTGGTTTTTCAAGGTATTTAGCGCCTTGTTGAGTAGCCATTCTTCCTGCTACTTCCGACATAGGAATCAAAAGAGGTAATGAGCGGTCAGCCTTTTCAACTGTTTCGTAGGCCAAACAAACTGAACGATTTTCAATCATTGCTTTCGTTAATGGCTCATAAGAAGCAAAGTGGAAATAAGTGAATAGCAATTGATCTTCTTTGATCAATTTATACTCGCTTTCAATCGGTTCTTTAACCTTCATGATCATTTCCGCAATGTCATATACAGCTTCGATAGTAGGCAATATTTTAGCCCCTATACTTTCGTATAAGTCATTTGGGAAACCACTATTGAAGCCCGCATTATCCTGAACATAAACCGTGTGACCACGCTTAATAAGTTCTAAGGCACCACCGGGGGTTAAAGCAACCCTGTTTTCATTGTTTTTAATTTCGATTGGTACACCAATGATCATGATATCTGAATTTTAATGTTACTGGGCAAATATAGTAAGCTAGACTTCAAACGATTGCAAAGATTAGAGAAAAAAGCGCCCGTTGATAAAAAAGGTTTCTGCTCTCTACACTGTAGGCATCTTAGATGAAAGTTTTTAACTTAAACATAAAGAGAAATAAAATTTCGGCTTACTGGTTTGTTTGAAATAATATTCTGTTTAACTAAAAATTAGTTTATTTTATTCTGTGTGCCCGTTCATAACATAGGCTCAGCCAAATTTGATTCGTATCAGTAAAGTTGTATTTTTGTTAACCTTTGAGTTAGAGGTGCATTGAAAATTTAACGTTTAAGATATTGGGAGCGACTAAGACAGATAGAAAACTGAGTATAGGAGTAGAGGAGATATTGAACGATTATCGTTTGGCATGCGAAAGCAGAGAAGCGAGTTTGATGGGGCGAAAGGAAGTTTTCATGGGCAAGGCCAAATTTGGCATTTTTGGTGACGGCAAAGAGGTCGCTCAAATAGCCATGGCTAAAGCTTTTAAAAACGGTGATTTCCGTTCTGGTTACTATCGTGATCAAACTTTTATGTTTGCCATCGGTCAGCTTAGCGTTCAAGAGTATTTTGCGCAGTTGTATGCGCATACCAGTATTGAAGCAGAACCTGCTAGTGGAGGAAGGTCCATGAATGGTCACTTCGGTACTCGACTTTTAGACGAAAACGGAGGGTGGAAGAAGCAAACGGAAATGAAAAATTCCAGCGCTGACATTTCCCCAACTGCTGGCCAAATGCCAAGACTTTTAGGTTTGGCTTATGCTTCAAAATTATATCGTCAGAATAAAGAATTACATCAGTTTACGGATTTCTCTATTACGGGAAATGAAGTAGCCTTCGGGACTATTGGTAATGCCTCAACTTCTGAAGGACCATTTTTCGAGTCAATCAATGCAGCTGGAGTGCTTCAAGTACCCATGGTGATGTCGGTTTGGGATGATGAATATGGAATTTCGGTTCCTAAAGAATTCCATACCACAAAAGGAAGTATTTCGGAGTTTTTAGCGGGAATTCAACGCACTAAGGATAAGCCTGGTTTTGAGGTGTTTGTAGTGAAAGGCTGGGATTACGCGGCTTTGGTTGAAACCTTTGAGAAGGCAGCAAAAATAGCCAGAGATGAGCATGTGCCTACATTTATCCATGTTATAGAAATGACACAGCCTCAAGGGCACTCCACCTCGGGTTCTCATGAAAGGTATAAATCAAAAGAAAGACTTCAGTGGGAAGCTGATTTTGATTGCCTCAAGAAAATGAGGGAGTGGATTTTGGAAAATGAATTGGCGCAAGAAGCCGATTTAGAATTCATAGAGAAAGAAGCTAAAGAAGGCGCTAAGTTTGCAAAAACAGCTGCTTGGAATGCCTTTATGGAAGATATAAAAGCCGAGCAAAACGAGGCGATTGCTGCGATTGAGAAATGTGCTGAAGACAGTAATTTCATTGGTGAGATACATCAAGCAGCCTCTGACTTGAAGAAAACAATGAATCCAATCCGTTTGGATTCCATCAAGTCGGTTAAAAAAGTGCTGAGGCTTACGCGTTCAGAAAATACGGATACAAGAGCAGAGTTGGTTTCATGGTTGAATAATGCCTTAGCGAAGAATAAAGAACGATTTAGCTCTCACTTATTGAGTGAGTCTGCGCAATCGGCTTTGAAAGTTGAAGAGGTAAAACCAGATTTTTCGGATGAATCTCCTTTGGTTGATGGAAGAGAAGTACTTCAAGCTTGTTTCGATGCGGCTCTAGCGCGCGATCCAAGAGTTTTTGCCATAGGCGAAGATGTGGGTAAAATCGGAGATGTAAACCAAGCCTTCGCTGGTTTGCAAGATAAATACGGACAGCTAAGAGTTACTGATACAGGTATTCGCGAAGCCACTATTATTGGCCAAGGAATTGGTGCGGCACTTAGGGGCTTGAGGCCAATTACTGAAATTCAGTATTTAGATTATTTGCTCTATGCTATACAAATCCTTTCTGATGACTTGGCTTCATTGCAATATAGAACAGCAGGAGGGCAGAAAGCACCATTGATTATTCGAACAAGAGGTCACAGACTTGAAGGAGTATGGCATTCAGGCTCTCCAATGGGTATGATTTTGAGTAGTCTTCGTGGAATTCACGTGCTAGTGCCTCGAAATATGACGCAAGCGGCAGGTTTTTATAATACCATGCTGAAGGCTGATGAGCCCGCTTTGATTATTGAGTGCTTGAATGGATATCGTTTAAAAGAACGAATTCCAAATAATGTTGGTGAGTTCACTTTGCCTTTGGGTGTGCCCGAAGTACTAAAAGAAGGTGCTGATATGACGGTTGTGACTTATGGTTCTATGTGTAGAATTGTAATGCAAGCAGCTGAAGAATTGGAAGAGATTGGCATTTCTGTCGAAGTGATCGATGTTCAAACCTTACTTCCATTTGATGTTCATCATTCAATTGTGGATTCGATTAAGAAGACCAACAGGGTAATCTTTGCTGATGAAGATGTGCCAGGAGGAGCTTCGGCTTACATGATGCAGAAAGTAGTGGAGGAGCAAGGCGCTTATTTCCATTTAGACTCTCAGCCAGTAACGATTGCAGCAAAAGAACACAGACCAGCATATGCTTCTGATGGAGATTATTTCTCTAAGCCAAGCGTTGAAACGGTTTTCGATACTGCTTATGCGCTAATGAGCGAAGTGAATCCAACGAAGTTTCCAAATTTGTATTAATCACTTGAGTGATATTAGAAACCTGAAATGGTTTTATAAGAAATAAAGAAGGCTTCAACTAATATTGGTTGAAGCCTTCTTTTTTGATCAGCAGTTCTTGATTAATTCTCTGTTTCTGTCTCGGCTGCAATGTTTGCTCTTTCCGAATTAGCCCATTTTTTTAGTTTTTCAATTTGCTCATCCGATAGCTTGGCTTCTTTGTGCATTGGAAGATAATTCGGAAGTGGCATTTCACGCGTTTCTACCATTTCTACCATTTCCTCGAGTTTGTGATCTCTTCTTCTGGCCGTAAAAGTGCTCCAAAGTGAGAAGTTCAATTCTTCTCTACCGTGTTCGATATGGTCACCAATCCACCAGTTTATTGGAGCTACATTGGCATACCAAGGGTAGCGTGGTTGATTTGAATGACAATCATAACATGCTGATTTCAGCATCGAGGCAATTTCTTGATCTACATTTAAAGCAAGGATGATGTCACTGTCCGTAACTGGCTCACTGATTTTTTCCGGTCGATTGATAAATTGGATGACAACAAATGCAAAAAGAATAAAGAGGAGGATATAACGAATAATTTTTTTCATGGTTAAGAATTAGCGGTTGAAAATTCGGTGCTATCTCAAATATGAAAAATAAATCTGTATAAAATTAGGCGTTCGTGTAAAAAACAAGAAAGTCGCAGACTTTTAAGGCTGCGACTGTTGTGAGTATTCTTAGAAAATGAAGTTCAGGAATTCGAAACCTCCCCAAAAGAGTAAAAGAGAGACCGCTGTGCTAGCCGTAATTAGAAGGAGTGTTTTTTTTCTTTCTTCTAATTGCTCTTGTTGAATCTGTGTTCTGATCTCCTTTGAACCTAGGGCACTCAGTTTTTTGAAAGTGTATTTGCGCCCAGATGGTTGAATGAATTTGTTTGCTGATTTAATGTTAAAAGAGCCTCCTCTGTTTAATAGAGCCCTATTGTTTAACATTGTGTTATTCGCATCTAATATAAAACCTATTCCGCTTGCCATGTTCTTTTTATTTTAGTTACAGGTAGGTTTTCGTAAAAAAGGACGTTTGGGTTCCTCGCTGAGGGTGAGTGGTAGGAGACTTAGGTAAAGGGTTTGAGTCACTGGGTAAAGTCACATTTTAAAGGCTGAAAGCCTGATTGGGTCAAGCAGACCTCTTGACTTTTGGTGAAACAAGGGGCTTAATGTGTTTCAAAAACCATTTCTGGTTCTTCAACAGCTACTGTGCCGTTCTCATTGATGGACTTCAGTGTTACCGTTTTTAGCTCATTGATCAGCATTGGGTCATACTTGGCAGCAACCCGAACATAGTTTTCAGTAAACCCATGCATCATGCCGTTTTCAATATCATTCTCAAAAAGTACAGTAGCAGTAGAGTCTAGGTTCTCTCTATAGAACTGTTGTTTCTTTTTCTCCGAAAGAATACGAAGCATTTTTGAACGTTCTTTTCTTTCTTTTAAAGGAACTCTACCTTCCATTTCTGGAGCAGCGGTATTTGCCCTTTCAGAATAAGTAAAAACGTGGAGGTAAGATATGTTTAACTCGTTTAAGAAGTTATAAGTATCTAAAAAGTCCTCATGTGTTTCGCCTGGAAAGCCAACAATCACATCCACACCAATACAGCAATTGGGCATCAATTGCTTGATCTTGTTAATTCTATCCTCGTACAATTCCCTTAAGTAACGCCTGCGCATTCTTCTGAGCGTTTTGTTGTTTCCAGATTGCAGTGGAATATGGAAATGAGGGACAAAGCGTTTAGATGTTGAAGTGAATTCAATGATCTCGTTGGTAAGCAAATTGGGTTCGATAGAAGAAATTCGAATGCGATCAATGCCATCTACCTCATCTATTGCTTTTACCAAGTCTACGAAACGCTCAGTTCTTTTACCGTCTTGAATACCGAAATCACCAATATTTACCCCTGTCAGCACTACTTCCTTTACTTCTGAAGCTGCAATTTCTCGTGCCGAACTCAAAATATTCTCCACACTGTCGCTTCTGCTTTTGCCACGGGCCAAAGGAATGGTACAAAAAGCACAGTGATAATTACAACCATCTTGCACTTTTAAGAAAGTGCGTGTTCTGTCATTAATAGAGTAGGCATTGTTAAAAGCTGTAGCTTCTTTAATTTCCGAGGCTAAGACTTGCGTGGTTTCTGGTTTTACAAAACCATCTAGTAATTCAATTAGACGGAATTTTTCTGCAGCACCTAAAACGGCATCAACGCCTGGTATTTCCGAAATCTCCTTGGGTTTTAACTGCGCATAGCAACCAATAATAGCTACATAGCCGTCAGGGTTTATAGCTTGGGCTTCACGAACAATCTTTGCACACTTTTTATCAGCATTATCCGTCACCGAACAGGTGTTGATAATAAAAATATCTGGCGTTTCAGAGAATTCTACCTTTTGATAACCCTTTTCAGCAAACTGACGGGAAATGGTGGAAGTTTCTGAAAAATTCAGTTTACAGCCAAGCGTATAGAATGCTACTTTTCTCATTTCGGGCTGCAAATCTAATCATTTAAGTTTTCAATCAGAAGTTTTGATTAGTTACATAGCCTGCTAAATGAGAAAGTGACTGTTTTTCGAATGTGTAATACCGTCTGGAGTCGGTTATTTGGGTTGTTTTCGTTTTTTTATAAAAAACTGGTTAAAAAAATACCCTGTTTCTAAATTAATGTCTGTAAATCCTTTACTTTTGGGTGTAAATTTTAACCAACCTGTTCTATCGTATGTTAAATCAACGTCAGCGAGCGCTCAATATCGTTCAAACCAGAACTACGGAGCGTGTTTTCGCCCCAGCAGACAAAATTTCAGATTTCTTTGCCGATGATGTCTTCACTCTTGATAAAATGAGGTCAACATTGACCCCAGAAACTTACAAGAAAGTTGAAGCAGTAATTAGAAAAGGAAAAAAGATCGACCTAGAAACTGCCAGCGAGGTGGCTTCTGCGGTTAAAACTTGGGCCCTTTCTAAAGGTACTACTCACTATACACACTGGTTTCAGCCATTAACAGGATCGACTGCTGAAAAGCATGATTCTTTCTTTGATGCCCAAAAAGGTATTGAAGTGTTGAAAGGTAGTGCGTTGATTCAACAAGAGCCAGATGCGTCTTCTTTTCCTAATGGAGGTATTAGAAGTACATTTGAGGCACGTGGTTATACAGCATGGGATCCTACTTCTCCAATATTTATTTGGGGCAGAACCTTGTGTATTCCAACCATCTTCGTTTCCTATACAGGTGAAGCGCTTGACCATAAAGTGCCTTTATTAAAAGCGGTTGAGGCGGTTGATAAAGCAGCAACTAAAGTTTGCCAGCTTTTTGATAGAAACGTAACAGGTGTTAGTGTTTCATTGGGTGTTGAACAAGAATACTTTGTAATCGATAAAGCATTATTCAATGCGCGCCCAGACTTGGTCATGAGTGGAAGAACCATTTTTGGTCACCACCCTGCAAGAGGACAGCAGTTGGACGATCATTACTTTGGTGCGATCCCAAGCCGTGTTTATAACTTTATGAAAGACTTTGAAATTGAGTCTTTGAAATTGGGGATTCCGGTAATGACCCGTCACAATGAAGTGGCTCCAGCTCAGTTTGAAGTGGCTCCTTTATACGAAGATATTAACATTGCAACCGACCACAATTCATTGATGATGGATGTGATGGATCGTGTTGCTGAAAGACATGATCTGAAGGTTATTTTCCACGAAAAGCCATTTGCTGGCCTTAACGGTTCTGGAAAACACAACAACTGGTCGATCATCACAACAACGGGTGTGAATGTATTCCAGCCAAGTTCTAGCGCTAGAGAAAACTTGCAGTTCCTTACTTTCTTAGTAACGACTATTAAAGCCATTCACGAACATCCGGGAATGCTAAGGGCAAGTATTGCTTCTGCGGGTAACGACCACAGATTGGGTGCCAATGAGGCTCCTCCAGCAATTATGTCCGTATTTATTGGTTCTGAGCTTACTTCTGTTTTACAAGAGCTAGAGAACAACGGAAACCTTAAAGTAGACAAAGGCGACAACATGTATATGAAATTGGGGATTGATAAAATACCTCAAATCATACTAGATAACACAGATAGAAACAGAACTTCTCCTTTTGCCTTTACTGGAAACAAGTTTGAGTTTAGAGCTGTTGGCTCTGATCAAAACGTGGCCGAGCCAATGACAGTGCTTAACCTGATTGTAGCAAACCAATTAAAAGAGTTCTACAATGAGGTGAGCGGTTTGATCAAGAAAGGTGAGGATAAGAAAATTGCCATTGTTAATGTATTGAGAAAGTACATTAAGGATTCTAAATCTGTGCTGTTTGAAGGTGACGGATATTCTGAAGAATGGGCAGAAGAGGCAAAGAAAAGAGGTCTTCCGAATGTAAAAGATACGGCTAGAGCACTTGATGCATATATTGGCAAAGATTCCATCAAAATGTTTGAGGAATTTAAGGTGATGAATGCTATTGAACTTGAAGCAAGAAATGAAATTCAACTGGAAAACTATATCTTGAAATTGCAGATCGAAGCCAGGTTGATGGGTGAAATTGCAATGAACATGATTCTTCCTGCTTCTGTTGATTACCAAAGTAGGCTCATGGACAATGCTAGTAAACTAGCAGGTTTAGGGCTCGATAATACTCACGTAATGACAGTTGTGAGTAGGGTTAATGGCTATATCAAAACCATCCAGACAAAAGTGGATGAGATGAATGAAGAGAGAGGAGAGGTGAATCACATTGAAGAGTCTAGAGATAGGGCGATTGCTTATTGTGATAGAATTAAGGGTAAATACTTTAATGAAATCCGTAATGCAGTGGATAAACTCGAACTTTTGGTTGACGATGAGGATTGGCCTTTATTGAAATACAGAGAGATGCTTTTCTTGAGATAATAGAAACGATTTCATAAATTTTAAAACCACTTCCGCTAGGGAGTGGTTTTTTTATGGTATGTTTCTAATGGTTATGAATAAGAAGTGGTCTAAAAGAGTAAGAATAGGTTGCCTTTCTAGCGTAGTGCTCATTATAGTTTTATCTCAGGTTGTAAGTGGTTGTGTCTCTTTTTCGAAAAGTGATAAGGAGGTAGCTGAATTTTTTGAAGAACAGCCTGTAAAACCAGTAAGTGAGTCTTATATCGTTGACGGCTATAAAATGCACTACGAGGTGTTGGACTTAAATCAACCTGCTACTTTCATTTTTATACATGGAACGCCCGGTTCTTGGGATGCCTTTATCGACTATTTTGTAGACAGCACACTTTATAATAAAGCGGTCATTATTTCTCCTGACCGCCCAGGTTTTGGTAAATCGAGTTACGGAAAACCAGTGGCTTCATTAGAAGCCCAAGTCAAATATTTAGCACCTATTTTAGAGGAATATCCTGCTCCAAGAATCCTGATCGGACATTCTTTAGGAGGGCCAATTGTTGCCAGAATGGCGATGGATTATCCGGAATTAGTAGATGGAGTTATCATGTTAGCGCCAGCACTTTCAGCTGAATTAGAACCGCATGAAGATTGGTTTAGAGTCCCCATGCGTTTGCCAATCATTGAAGGTATTTTCCCTAAAATCTTTAGAGTCTCTAATGAAGAGCTTATTTTCTTACGAGAAGAACTTGAATTGATGATGCCGCTTTGGAAGAATATCACTGTGCCCAGCGTGGTTATTCAAGGTGAGGAAGATAATCTAGTTCACCCCGGAAATGGGCCTTTTGCAGATAGCGTTTTGGTAAACGCACCCCATAAAATTATTATGCTTCCCAAACAAAATCACTTCCTACCTTGGAACGAATCTGACTTGGTTAAGGAAACGATTTTGGAGATGTTGGAGGGGATTAGGAGTGGGAGTTAGGTAGGTTTTAATCTCCTTTTTTGACGCCTAGCCCTTGGTCTGCTTGCTGTCCACGCCATGCACGCGCTAAAGCTTCAGCATACGTGCAGCGGGGGATAAAAGCAGCAGAGCTTATGTTTTACTTCTGAAGTTTCTTTACATCTGCCGCTGTCCTCCCTTCTTGCCTTCGCAAAGCTTCGGCAAAGCAAGGGGGGGAGGTTGGAGGGGGATTTGTTGTTGATTTTAAACCAAAAAAAGCCCAATTCTTTCGAATCAGGCTTTTTTCTCAATACTCAATACCATCTACTCCGTACTAAATAACAATATTCACAATCTTCTTCGGTACCACAATTACCTTTTTAGGGGTTTTGCCTTCGAGCCATTTCTGAACGTCTTTGTTGGCGAGTACTTCCGCTTGAATTTCAGCATTAGGCTTGTCTACAGCGAAACTCATTTTTACCCTCATTTTACCATTGAACGCAATTGGGTATTCATGCTCGTCTTCTTGCAGAAACTCTTCATTCAGAACAGGGTAAGGCGTATTTACAATACTTTCCTTATTGCCCAACAAGCTCCAAAGCTCTTCGGTAATGTGTGGCGCATAAGGCGAGATCAACACCACTAAATCAGCCAACACCTGACGGTTATTGCAGTTCAATGCGGTAAGCTCATTCACACAAATCATAAAGCTACTGACAGAAGTGTTGAACGAATAACGCTCAATGTCTTCTTCCGCTTTTTTGATGGTTTTGTGTAGCACTTTCAACTCTGCTTTGCTTGGTGCTTCATCGCTTACTGCAAACTCACCTTCTTGGTTATAGAAGAGTCTCCAAAGCTTCTTTAGGAATTTAGAAACGCCATCAATGCCATTGGTATTCCAAGGCTTGAATTGCTCCAAAGGTCCAAGGAACATCTCATACAAACGAAGCGTATCGGCACCGTATCGCTCAATAATATCGTCTGGGTTGACCACATTGTACTTCGACTTGGACATTTTCTCTACTTCCCAACTACAGGTGAATTTACCATTTTCTTCAGTGATAAATTCTGCATCAGCTAAATCAGGTCGCCAGTTTCGGAAGGCTTCCATGTCGAGTTCATCATTGTAAACAATACTGACATCTACATGCATTTGTGATACCAATCCACCCAGTTTACCACCGACATCCAAAGTGTATTTATCATAAGCTTCATTTGATCGTCTCCTTAGTATTCTTTCAAATTCATTTAATATAAATTCTTCAGTAGGATAGTATTTCTGCCCCTCTTCCTTGTCTTTTGAGTATTCATTGTTCAACTTTTGTAGTATTCCGTAAGACACAAATATCTGTGGTAGAGTAAGGTTCTCATCTTCTAGTGCTCTATAAGACAGTCGTCTTACAAAATTCGATCTCCCCTGAATCATGCCTTGGTTGATCAATTTCTTGAAAGGCTCTTGTTGGTTCACAATGCCTAAATCGAACAAGATTTTATTCCAGAAACGAGAGTACAGCAAGTGACCCGTGGCGTGTTCAGAACCACCAATGTACAAGTCCACATTCCCCCAATATTCCTGAATGTCTTTGTCTACAAAGGCCGTATCGTTTTTGGCGTCCATATAACGGTACCAATACCAGCTTGAGCCTGCCCAACCCGGCATAGTGCTCATTTCTAATGGATAAGCTTGGGTTTCGCCTTTTGGCGTATAATTAAAATTTTCGGCCCTGGCCAATGGAGGATCGCCATCTTCAGTAGGTAAGTATTTATCAATTTCTGGAAGAATAATCGGCAAGTCAGCCTCGTCTACCAAATAAGGTAAATCGTTTT
The DNA here is from genome assembly GCF_034669765.1 of Roseivirga sp. GTDB lineage: Bacteria > Bacteroidota > Bacteroidia > Cytophagales > Cyclobacteriaceae > Roseivirga. Next base: position 429,535 of record NZ_JAXMOQ010000003.1, on the reverse strand, counting down.
TGAAATAGACAGGCACCGGTTCGCCCCAATACCTTTGACGCGCAAAAATGGCATCTCTAATTCTGAAGTTGATTTTGCCTTTTCCGACTTTCTTTTCTTCTGCAAACTCAATGGCTTTAGCAATGGCGTCTTTACAACTCATCCCATTCAAAAAACCAGAATTCATCATGACGCCTTCCTTGGTCGGGTCGGCTTTTTCGCTGATGTCTGCGCCCTCAATTACCGGAACAATCGGTAAATCGAAGTGCTTCGCGAAGTCGTAATCACGTTGGTCACCACAAGGCACGGCCATTACTGCACCAGTACCATAACCCGCCAAAACGTAATCAGCAATCCAGATTTGAATTTTTTCTCCGTTGAACGGATTGGTCGCATAACTGCCCGTAAACACGCCTGAGATGGTTTTTACATCACTCATTCTGTCGCGTTCCGAACGGTTTTTGGCCGTTTCTACATAAGCCGCTACTGCTTCTTTTTGATCTTCTGTGGTCAATTCGGCCACCATTTCGCTTTCTGGTGCTAAAGACAAGAATGTTACCCCGAAAATCGTATCGATACGCGTGGTGAACACATTGATTTTCAAATCATGACCGATTACGGGGAAGGCTAGTTCGGCACCAATGGATTTACCAATCCAGTTGCGCTGCATTTCTTTCAATGGTTCTGACCAATCTAGGTTGTCCAAACCTTCGAGCAATCTTTGGGCATAGGCGGTGATGCGCATGCTCCATTGCTTCATTTTTTTCTTTACTACAGGGTGGCCACCACGTTCCGAAAAACCATCTTTTACTTCATCGTTAGACAATACGGTTTTCAGTTCGGGACACCAGTTTACCGAGGTTTCGGAAAGGTAAGTGAGTCTGTATTTGAGCAACATGCGCTGCTGCTCTTCTTCCGACCAAGCATTCCATTCGTCTGCTGAAAAAGACGGAGTATCTTCATCGCAAGCGGCATTTACATTGGTATTGCCCGATTGGCCAAAGGTGGCTACCAATTGGTCGATGGTTTCGGCCTTTTCGGTGGCTTTGTTGTACCAGCTGTTGAAAATTCTAAGGAAAATCCACTGCGTCCATTTGTAGTACGCAGGGTCGCAGGTTTGAATTTCTTTGTCCCAATCAAAGGAAAAGCCGATGTTCTTCAACTGCTCTTTGTAGCGGTCGATATTTTCTTTGGTGGTAATGGCAGGGTGCTGCCCAGTTTGAATGGCATATTGCTCGGCAGGTAAACCGAAGGCATCGAAGCCCATAGGGTGCAATACATTAAAGCCTTTGTTTCTCTTGAACCTAGAAACGATATCTGAAGCGATATAGCCCAGCGGATGACCCACATGAAGTCCAGCGCCCGAAGGGTAGGGGAACATGTCGAGCGAGTAAAACTTGGGTTTGCTCTTGTCTACTGTAGCTTTGAACGTCTGGTTTTGGTTCCAGAATGCCTGCCATTTAGGCTCTATATGCTTGTGATTATAATCTGCCATTGCCGCTTAACCGTTTCTAATATCTAAAGTGCGCAAAAATAGTGTTTTTCGCCCTTGAATAAATCATTTTCGCGATTATTCGTGCCTTTTGGGCAAGAGCCCTTATATTTAATCATTGAATAGAAATCTATGTTCGGTTTATTTAAAAAGAAGCCCAAAGAAAAGCAGGCGCCAAAACTGCTCGATCTGAATAGCAATCCCATAAACGAGGGCGATGTAGTGACCTCGCTGCGCTATGATTTGGGCGATTGTAAAGTGGTATTAGAAGAACTGGTATTTTTTTACGAGTCGATTGAAACTGGAGAACGCGTAAGTTATGTGCGGATGGTGGATGCGATTACGGAAAATCAGAAAGTGATTTTGAAGAAGGATTGAGTTCAAGTTTCTGTTAATGCCCTTAGCTACTGTCGCAGGTTTTCCAAACCTGTGACCCACTATGGTTTCTAGGACTCTGTCCGTATGATACCAAGCCCTCTACTAGTCCAAGCCTGTCCACTAGTCCATGCGTCTCGCTTGGACTTTTATTTTGGTCTCAGCGAGAGGCGAAAGAGGGCCAGTAGAAGAATTGAGATTGTTAAATGTTGAGTTAGTTTGAACGGGACAGAGTCCCTTTTTAATAATTAGTCACAGGTTCGGAGAACCTGCGACAGTGTATGCTGTGGAGGTATAATAATAGTTGGAGGTTTCACTTCTTTTTCAAGAAATCCGATACCAAAGGGTTTTTCTCAGACTCCATTTCACATGTCCAGCTATCAATCCACCACCTGCCTTTTTCAAAATGAAGCTGAATACTATTCAACCCTCTAATATTTGATGCTATTTCTGGATTGGTTCTTATTTCGAAAGCACTCCATACTTGAGCCAAATTGCCATGATGGCTCGTCTCTCGCTTAAGTTCTTTTTCATAGAAACTCTCTCTAGGTGCTAGCGCCATTGGAAGGTATTCCGTCTCCAATGAATGGGAGTCAGCATTTCCATTTTCATCTAACCTCGTAATAACCGCATTAGCGGAATGAATGTATTTGTCTCGCTCAAATTGCCATGGATCATTGCTTGAGCCCGAAATTACATCGTAATAAGCATTGATAATTGCATCAATAGACTTAACATCTTCGGCATATGTTTTATCGATAGATTGTCCGAAAACGGATGTACAGGACACGAATGCAATAATGAAAAGTATATTTTTCTTCATAAGTCTATTTTTGGGGACACACTGATGTGTAACGCTTTCTGTATTTTCCATCAATCTAATGATTTTTTGAACTTGACCAGCTCTTTTATTCGCGTTGGCGAGTTTGGTAATATGGTGGTTAATATGAGGTGATTGACGAAACTTAAGGTCGGTCTCAGCGAGACGCGAAGACCAGTGGGGAGTGCATTACTTGCACAAGCCTTCCCTCAACTCGATCTCATCTAATTTCACCCAAGTGTTATGGTCAAAATCTTTGGGTGAAAACTTAAATAGGATGACGGCTTCTTTGGTTTGCTCGCAATAGCGCTGTACTATGGTAACCTGTAGTGTCATGGGCTTTTGTGTATAGCGGCTCTCAAAAATATCGAGTTGTCCCGTAAATCGAGAAGTGCTTTTACTGGCTTCTTTCTCGACCAGTAGCGCTTTGGTATTCTGAATACCCGCATTGTTTTTTTTCCAAGTATCTATACCCAATAAACCATCAAAATAGAGTTGTAAGCTACTTTCAAGAACAGACTTTGTCACTAGCTTGTCGACATCTATTTCCCATACAAACGCATATGACCAGAACTCAGGGCTTTCCTCATTTGACCAACCCTTTGGGAAAAGCGCCACTTCTGCGCCTTGAAAATTGATTTCCTGTGCAAAACTTATCGGAAACTGAAAAAGCTCTTTGCCCCAAGTGCTGTCTGCTTCTAATAGTCTTTCCGCTGGTTTCTCCGCTTCCTGCTCTTGGCCAAAGCTCAACATTGAGTTGAGGAGTAGGACTAGGGTCAGAAGGATGTTTCTTGTTGTTTTCATAGGGCGTATTTATTGCTGATATTTAAAGTTATGTGTTATTTTAAACGCAGGGCAATTCTGAATTCTATGGCATTTGAAATAATTATATCCTTATGAGTAAACCTAAAGCGAAAAGCCACTAGAAGTGTCAAATGAATGTAAAAGAAGTGTCAACGACAGCAAAAAATCGACACTTTATGGCTTATTTACACTTACTATGAGCAGAAGAAAGATTTATTCGTTTAGCGCCTTAGCTGTTGTCATTTTTCTCACTTGGATTTTCTCTAGCCCAAACGAAAGAGCGGAAGACTTTTCGGGGCAAGTTAAAGTTGCTTTAAGAGCTGTGGGAAATCAACTGCTGCTTTCCAATCAAGACTCAACTTCGTTGGTATTGCCTGTCATTGAGTTAGACGAATCGAAGTATCAACTCTCATTTCAGAATGACCTTTCATTGACGCCAGATCACTTGGTGTCCGTAATTGAAGAAAGCTTTCAGGCTTCGGGGCTTCCTAACTATTACCGTGTTGAACTTATCCAAAACTCAGATCAAGAAGTCGCATACAGCTATGAAATGAAGTTTGACCGTAAAAACAGCATCATCCCTTGTTTAAGCAGAGACTTGCCTCAAAGTGCTTATAATTTACAAGTGAAGTTTACTGAAATGGAACCTTCTCTTATGAACCAAAAAGCACTTCTGATAGCCCCCGCAATAGCCTCTTTACTACTCTTTGTATTTCCATTTTATAAAAGAAAGCAGCCTGTAAAGGAGAAAGAAATTCACCAAGAATCTTTAGCACTTGGCATGTTTGATTTTTACCCGGCTCAGAATAAGCTGATGAAGGGTGGCCTGGAAATCAGTCTTTCCAAAAAAGAATGTGAGCTGTTGCAGATTTTTTCTAGCAAGCCTAATCAAATTATTACAAGAGATGAACTCACAAAAAGGGTTTGGGAAGACAATGGTGTTTTTGTAGGAAGAAGTTTGGATACGTTTATTTCAAAACTCCGCAAGATCTTAAAAGAGGATAAGTCCATTCAATTGACCAATGTGCATGGTGTAGGCTATAAGCTGGAGGTAGGTTAGTGATAAGTTGACTTGACTTAGCTCTCTGCATTACTAGTTCAAGCGTCTCGCTTGGACTTTCATCTTACGATGGTCTCAGCGAGACGCTAATACCAGGGAGGGGAAGGTTGTTTGCACGAACACTCCTCCTTGGCGAAGGAGGTTGGGAGGTTTGGGATTAAATATCGTTAAAGTTGGAGTTCTAATCCCCCTGACCCCCTTTTTCAATCCCGAAGCTTCGGGAGGGGGAATGGACAGTGCTAGCTTGTATCTCTTTACTTTTTAATTCCCCGAAAACATTACTGCTTTTCTGTGCGTCTTTAGCATGTGTCTGCCGTCTTCTTTCAAGGTATTCGCAATTTATAACCTACTATTGCTCATTGCGTAACACGTTACGTATTTTTTATTACTTTTATAACGGTCAATTATTTTTAATCAGATTCTCAAATCTAAATAAACAACAAACATGCTTAAAAATTACATTAAGGTAGCATTCCGTAGCCTACTAAGACAACCGGGCTACACTGCCCTCAATATTATTGGACTCACGGTTGGTATTGCCTCTAGTTTAATAATTCTACTGTACATCTTTCATGAAACGAGTTTCGATAAACAGCACTCTAAGGGTGATCGAATCTATCGTTTGTCGACAGAAATTACTGAACCTGACAATTCATTTAGGTGGGCAAATATGACAAACCCCGCTGCGTTTACGATTAAAAATGAAAACCCAGAAGTAGTACAGGCCACTCGATTGTCTGGTATAAGTGGTCAAGGAGGCAGGCGATTCGATTACAATCAAGTTGAATATTATCAAGAGAATGTCTATGCTGCAGATTCCACGGTTTTCGAAATATTTGATTTTGAATTCGTAGCTGGAAACCCTAAAACTGCATTGGAGGCGCCAAATTCGATTGTTATCAATCAGTCGATGGCTGAAAAAATATTTAAAAATGAAGACCCCATTGGTCAAACACTCAGAAGCGATGGGAATAGAGAAATTTCCTTACAAGTTACTGGTGTATACAAAGACATGCCTCAAACTTCTCACCTCATTGCCGAAGCACTGGTCTCTTGGAAGACCATCTTCACACAAGGAGATGGTAGCTGGGGAGGCTGGGGTGTTTTTTCCTATGTTTTAGTGAATGAGGGGGTAACGCAAGAAGCCTTACAGGTGAAGCTTGATGAGACTGTTACCAAATATATTGCTCCGATTTTTGACCCGCTGAATATCAAGGTTAAAATGATACCAGTCCCGTTAAAGGATATCCATTTGACATCCGACTTTGAAGGAGAACCGGTGGCAGTGGGCAATAATGAGTATGTTCAAATTTTCACAGCAATAGCAATTTTCCTCATCATTATTGCCAGTATCAATTATATGAACATGGCCACAGCACGATCTTCCAAAAGGTCTATGGAAGTTGGTTTGAGGAAAGTGATGGGGGCTCAAAGAGGTGGTTTAATAGGTCAGTTTTTGACTGAATCAATTCTAATTACACTAATCTCTTTGTTCTTAAGTATTATCGTAATGATGCTTGTGGTTCCTGTAATAAACAACATTGTAGGTACTAATTTAGCTATCGAGGCATTGCTTGATACTAATGTGATACTGGCAGTCATAGGTATTGTATTTATTACAGGGATTTTGGGTGGCTGTTACCCTGCATTCTTTCTGTCATCTTTTCAGCCAGCGGCTGTGCTTAAAGGAGGTGGCGGAAAATCTGGCAGTAAATTCTTAAGGAAATTCTTGGTATTTCTACAGTTCACCATTTCCATTTTCATGTTGATTGGTACCATGGTTATTTATCGTCAAATGCAATTTCTTAGGGACAAGGACTTAGGTTTTGACAAAGAGCAGGTGATGCAAATTGACTTTAGAAGTAGGGCCGATGTGGAGAAATGGAATATTCTTAAAAATGAATTGGCTCAAAACACCAATATTGGCGGCATTGCCTCTGCCAGCACTACTCCCGGCAATGATTATGCTAAAAACGTAATGCCAATTGAGACTGAAGAAGGGCCAATGGATAACCGTGGCTTAGACCATTATCAGGTAGATTATGATTTCTTTCCTACCCTAGGTATTGAGGTGGTTGAAGGCAGAAACTTTTCATTGGATTTTCCTTCAGACTCCTCTCAAGCCGTAATGGTAAATGAGGCCATGGTGCGTAGAATGAATTGGACTAACCCGATCGGAAAAAAAGTAAATATATCAGGGGACGAGTCTCTGCCTTCTGCCGTAGTTGTAGGTGTGGTCAAAGATTTCCATCAAAAATCGCTGTACGAGCCAATTGCGGCTTTAATGTTTACCCCAGGTCGTATCAATCCTTCTGCATTAATTAAAATAACAGGTGATGTGGCGCCTACGGTTGCCTACATCAGGGAAGCATGGGAAAGAACATATCCTAACACAGCATTTGAACCTGTATTTATCGATGAGCAATTCATGAAGAGTTACGCGGCTGATCAAATTCGTGGTCAATTATTCTTGGGTTTTTCAGGTATGACCATCTTAATTGCTTGTTTGGGCTTATTGGGCTTGGCTTCCTACACAGCGGAACAGCGCTCTAAGGAAATTAGCATCAGAAAAGTGCTTGGCGCTAATACACAAGGGTTAATTAATCTGCTCATTAAAGACTTTGTGATCCTAATCGTGATAGCTGCTATACCAGCATCAGTATTGGGCTACTTTTCTATGATGGATTGGCTAGAAAATTTCCAATTCCATATAACTCCAGGATTCACAATCTTCGCTACTGTATTGATTGGGACTATTGTAGTCACCGTGCTTACCACTGGTTATCATGCCCTTAAAGCAGCCACCGCTAATCCTGCGGAAAAGTTGAGGAGTGAATAAGGCGTAAAGTAATTAAAATCTAAAAGGCTCATTCCGTCAATGGAATGAGCCTTTTTTATATAGGACGGTTTGGAGGAATGGTAATGAGATGTTAAGATCTGTGATGAGATTGAATACAGCTTAACTATTTCTCCACTTAAAGGATTTGTTATCAATCGCGCGCATAGTGCACAGAATGCCATTAAGATGGTCGTATTCGTGTTGAATAAGTTCTGATTCATCGTTTTCAGCATTCCAAGTTTGGAGTTGCCAATCCCCATTACGGTAAGTCAATGTTAGTTTTTTATGTCGATTTACCTTCACTAATAGATTAGGGAAACTCATGCAGTCATCCCACATTTCGAAAATTTCATCACTTAAATTGGTCAGCTCTGGGTTAATTATGATTTTCGGATTATTGTCGATGTCAATGTAGATGAGGCGTTTCATTATGCCCAACTGTGGCGCTGCAATGCCACGTCCAAAGTGATAGGTTTCTCTTATTTCAGTCATTGCGTTTGCCAAGTCCTTTGCCCAATCGGCTATAAGCGGAAGCTCTGATTCCAAAATGGGTTCACACTTCTCATAAAGTAAAGGGTGGCCTAGTTGGAGAATGTCTTTTAGTCCTTTTAAGCTCATGTTTTTGTGTTTGAAATCGGTGTCCATTTATTTATATTGTTATCAGATATTTCTCTCAATCTAACAATTTTTCGTATTCCATCACCTCTTTCATCCGCTTCTGCTCCTTCGCTATAGGCTATCGCCACCAGTGAAAACTTCGAGCGCAAGAAAAGGAGGGAATGCTGTGGTGGTTAATAGTGGGTGGAGGTTGTTTAATTGGGTTTTATACCCCTTTTAGTTTTTTGGGGTTTCTAGACATATGGAATACTCTAGATATCACCACTTTGTCGGATGCAACACGGTAAATTATTTTGTAACTCCAAACGATTAAAAAGCGGTATTCTGACTTTTTGTGTTCGAGGAGGGGTTCGACAGTACCTAGCCTTGGGTTTCCTTCTAAGAGTTTGGTGTGGCTGAGAATTTTGTTGAGTACAGGCTCGGCATAGCCAATGCCTTGTTCTTCTTTAATATACTTTATCGCTCTTTCGAGTTGACCGAATGCTCGCTTGGTCCAGATTATTTTAACCATGCTTTTGAGGCTTCTTCAACTTCTCGGTGGCTTAGCGTTTCACCCGCCTTTTCTTGTTGCTCAGAGGTTTCAATGTCTGAAAGAAGTGAAAGCTGCTCAAAAACATCTTCAAGAGTTGACTCGGGTGTGAGCTGATCCGCAATCTGAATTAAGTGCTCTTTAAGTTTTGCTTCCATAATACTAATGTAACGAATGTCATTATTATTCGATTTGTATTCTCGGTAAATCTTTAAATTATAAGGTTTGGTTAATGTGCTTTTGACTTAAGTGCCTAACGCTAGTTCAACCATCTCGCTTGGACTTTTGTTTTTGGTTGGTCTGAGCGAGACTAATTCAAATTATCAATTAGAACATTGAGGTAAATTTTCTGCTAATTTTTCACACTCCATCACCTCCCTAACCCTCCTCGAGGAGGGAATGCCATGGTGGTTAATAAAGATTGGAGGTCTCTAGTTTGAGATTGGTTGTGGAACTTGAAAATAATGATGAACCATTCCCCTCTAAAAAGAGGGGCTAGGGGAGTGTCGAAATACATTGAAATTTGAGTTGGTCTGAGCGATACGCTTAGCCCAGCCAGTTTAATCACATTTCGCAAATATTTGTAAGTCTATATTGAATTTGTTCGTCAACTTTGCTGACTAGGAAGAGAGCACTGCAATCCAGAGGGAAATCCTTTTGGCCTGACTCAATTTCAACATTAACCAAATAAGAATTATTCTATGGGAAACTTCTTTCCAGAGCAAAGATGGACAAGTGAGGGAGAGCCTGAGTTAGGCGTAGGAATCGTTACAGGAATCAGTAAAGGGAGGGTGATTATTCATTTTCCTGTGCCGGATGAAACTCGACAGTACGCCATGGAGAATGCTCCCTTGCGCAGGGTGGTTTTCAAACTAGGAGATACCATCGTAGATAAGAATCAGCAACCCTTATTGGTGGCTCGTGTGGAAGAGAAGGGTGATTTGTTTATTTATTTTGGAAAAGATAGAAGCCTATCGGAAGCTCAACTTGGGGATGTAACCGTGACGCACGGTGTGGATGATCGCCTTTTTATGGGGGATGTCGAAACGCCACAGGCATTTGCGCTACGCAGAAAAACACTCGAATACGACCACCACAGAAGAATTTCGCCCATCAATGGATTTGTGGGTGGTCGAATCGACCTTATTCCCCACCAATTATATATTGCCCATGAGGTTAGTTCGCGCTATGCGCCCCGCGTGTTGCTTTCCGATCAAGTGGGGCTTGGTAAAACCATAGAGGCCTGTTTGATCTTGCATCGTCTATTGTTGAGCGGACGAATCTCCAGGGTACTAATCCTTGTTCCAGACTCATTGGTACACCAATGGTTTGTGGAAATACTAAGACGATTTAACCTGTGGTTTCATATTTATGATGAAGAGCGCTGTGCTTCGCTCGATAAAAGTGCGCCAGAAGGGAATCCGTTCTTAGATGATCAGTTGATTATTTGCAGTACTTCATTTGTGGCGGGTTCACAAACCCGTGCTCGGCAGGCGCTAACGGCCAGTTGGGATATGCTTGTGGTGGATGAAGCCCATCATTTGGAATGGTCTGTTGATAAAGTAAGCCATGAGTATGCGATTGTAGAACTCTTGAGTAAAGTGGCAAAGGGCTTGTTGTTATTGACCGCCACCCCTGAGCAGTTGGGGGTTGAAAGTCATTTTGCTAGACTTCGATTGCTCGACCCAGAGCGGTATGCGGATTATGAAACTTTCAAAAATGAAACACAGGACCACACTGCCGTAGCGAATATTGTAGAGCAATTATTATCTGGAAAAGACTTAGAAGCAGCTGATGTCCAATTATTGGAATCGATGTTTGGGAAGGAAAGAATGGAAGCCTTTGCAAAAGGGAGCGAAGCTGCCAAAAACCACCTTATTGAAGATTTGCTCGATCAACATGGCCCAGGACGAGTAGTGTTTAGAAACACACGCTCAGCCATGAGTGGCTTTCCAAAACGAAAAGTTCATCTTAGTCCTGTTCAAGCAGCAGAAGAGCATGACCGATGGGTAAAACGTTTATCTCAGGAGTATGCCATCGATATGGAACCGTCAGGTTCTGCGAAGCAAAAGTTTTGGTTTACTGAAGACCCAAGGGTGAATTGGTTGGTGAAACTGATGAAGCAATTGAAGCCGTCAAAAGTGGTGCTTATTTGCAGAAGTAAAGAAAAAGTACTGGCCTTGGAGGCTGCTTTAAAAAAGCTGAGTAGCATAAAAGTGGCCGTTTTTCACGAAGACCTTACCATTGTGCAAAGGGATAGGAATGCGGCTTGGTTTGCTGAACCTGATGGTGCTCGCTTACTCCTTTGTTCTGAAATAGGGAGTGAGGGAAGGAATTTTCAATTCGCACATCACCTTATTTTGTTTGATTTGCCAGTTCATCCAGAATTGTTGGAACAAAGAATTGGGCGATTGGATCGGATTGGGCAATTGGAAGATATTCAAATTCATGTGCCGTACCTAGAGGGAAGTCCGCAAGAAGTGCTTGTTCGATGGTTTCACGAAGGGTTAAATGCTTTTGAAGAAAACCTAGAGGGTGGAAATCAACTGGTGCAATTGTTTTACCATCGATTGAAGGAAGCCACCTTGTCTGTTTCGTCAGCAGCCACTGATAATCAACTTGAATCGCTGATTTCCGATACCGCGGCTTATCATCAAAAGCTAAAGGAAATGCTGGCCAATGGTCGGGATCGATTGCTCGAAATGAATTCCTTCCGACCTAGAGTTGCTGGAAAATTGGTAGAGCGGATCAAAGCGGCAGACTTGGATATGGATCTGGAGAAGTACATGACTCAGGTTTTTGAGCAATTCGGAGTTGACATGGAAGATTTGGCACCAAGGACTTATTTATTACATCCGCAACAGGCCAATGCGGTTCAATTCCCCTCTATTCCAGACCAAGGGATTTCAATCACTTTTGATCGAAAACGCGCCTTGAGTAGGGAAGATATCAGTTTTGTGAGTTGGGATCACCCGATGGCCACAGGTGCCATAGATATGATGCTGAGCTCAGGAACAGGAGGCGCCAGTTATGGAGTGCTTCGCGGAACTGGGAATTCAATGATTCTTTTGGAAGTGCTTTTTGTGCTCGAAACATCGGGTGGCAAGAATATCAATGTGGATCGTTTTCTTCCCAATACGCCTTTGAGGATTGTCGTGGATCATAGCGGTGAGGAGGTTACGGAAGAGTATCCGGTTGAATTGTTCGATCAGCAACTAAGGCCAGGGCAAGTGAATGATTTGCTGGAGAATGAGTATTTGGTGGACACTATTCTTCCTCATATGATCAAGTGCGCCACAGAATTGGTAGAAGGGCATAGAGAGAAAGAAGTCATAAAAGGGCTAAAACAGATGAACCTTACCATGAATCATGAAATTGGTAGGCTGGCATCGCTTCACGAGAAAAACAAAAGCATCCGGCCAGAAGAAATTCAGATTGCCCTTAATGAAGAAGCCATGCTTTCACGGCTGATCAGAAGCTCCCGTGTAAGAATGGATGCCCTTCAGTTGATTAAAGAAGGAGCTTGAGCCTGTTTAGTCTTCGTACAATCGTAGCCTGTTTTTGGTAGCGGTTAACTCCGCTTGCAGGTCATGGATTTTCTCTAATAAGTTAAACACGGTATCGATTCCTTCAAAATTGATGTCCAGTTCAACGTGTAGTCGGATCATTTTTTCTACATCAGTGATTTTATCCTGATGAATGTAGAGTGATTCTTCTGTCGTTTCGATTTCGATCAAACCAAACTCATTCAAATGAGTAAAGAATGACATTTCAACTTTATAGTGCGTACACAATTGATTTATCGGAATGAAATTTTCTATGCTCATGCTGATCGTAATTTAGCTAGTTCATTAAATAATTCTTTTTCCTTGTCGGTAAGGTTGGTAGGCAAGGTCACATTATAGGTGATGTATAGGTCTCCAAACGTACCCTCTTTTTTATATACAGGGAAGCCCTTTCCTTTAAGTTTAACCTTTGTGCCGTTTTGAGTTTCGGGCTGTATTTTTAGTTTCACCTTTCCATCAAAAGTATCCACTATAAGATCTCCTCCTAAAAGGGCGAGGTATAAGTCAAGGTCTACGTTTGTATATAAATCATCATTATCAAGTTTGAATTTGGAATGGTTTTCGACTGAGAATTGGATGTACAAATCGCCATTTGGCCCCTTGTTTATGCCTGGGTCGCCATGCCCTTTAATTTTGATGACCTGTCCATTTTTAACCCCTGCAGGAATGGTAAGGCGGATGTTTTTACCGTTGACGGTTAATGTACGTTTATGGGTAGTGTAAACATCATTCAGGTCAAGCTGTAATTCGGCATTGTAATCTTGTCCTTTGAATTGAACATTGCCTGATCTACTACCTCGACCTCCAAACATCGATTCGAAAAAATCTGAATAATCACTTTCTGAAAAACCTCCTAGACCTTGTTGTTGCTGATGACCTCGCTGAGATTGTTGTTGCTGTTGTGCTTTCTCAAATTCTTCTGCATGCTTCCAATCCTTACCATACTTATCGTATTTCTTTCGGTTTTCTACATTACTAAGCACCTCGTTGGCTTCATTGATCTCCTTGAATTTCTTCTCTGCTTCTTTATCGTCAGGATTTAGATCAGGGTGATACTTTCGGGCCAATTTCCGATAAGCCTTTTTAATGTCGCTTTCGGTTGATTTTTTATCAATCCCAAGAATTTTGTAGTAGTCAATAAATTCCATTTAAGTGTTGTTGTATGGGTAATCTAATTCAGTTTGTTCAATTGTATTCAACGTAAGTGACATGGGAAATGGTCATAATTTTATGGGCAAATGCCATTAATTTAGCTTTACTATGTTTCTTTTCAATGTAAGGAATTTTGAATCTATTTAGTTCTCTGGCCTTTATCAAGAGTGATCTCTTTGGTGAATTTTTCCCAAAATGCCAATCCTCCCAGCCTCCTTGGAGAATGAGGAGTTGGGTGTAAGAAAGTGAAGGAATGCTATAGTGCTAGCTAGATAGAAGCAGGGAAGTATCTGTACTGAAATGGGCTGTAAATGCTCAATTTGGAGGAGGAGCTATTCTGAAAATAAACACCTCTCTTGCATTAAAAAGGGAGATAGAGGTGCTCAAAGTCAGTTTTAATACATGGTGTTGGGGTTCTTAGAGGTGCTTGGGATTTGTTGAATAGCATCCCAGTGCTCACAGATTTTACCGTTTTCATCAAAACGGAAAAAGTCCATGGTGACGTATTGGTCATTCCCCGGCCAGGTTTGGTGGGTGTGTAGCGCCACTAAATCCCCTTCGGCAATACAGCGCACAAACGTAATGGACTTAACGGGATATTCGGTCTGCATCCGCTCAAAATAGCTGATAAAGCCTTCGGTTCCATTCTTAACATCAGGGTTATGCTGAATATAGTCTTGACCAACATAGTCCTCAATTGCTTTTAGAGGATTTCCCTCATAGGCGGTTTTATAGAAGGCAATGGCGTTTTGTTTATTCTTTTCTAAATCCATATTCGTGTTTTTGATGGGTTGATGAAGCTTATTAAAGAAATGCGTCTAAATCTTACTAGTTCATGCTTTTCTAAAGCTGCAAAAAGTGAAATTTTGGATGGTGTTGGATGGAGTTTTATGATCAACCGTTACGGAATTGATGCGCTCAAAAAATGGGTTAAAGGTTTCCTCCATTGAAGTTTCAGAGTACTGTTTGATATCTATACCGCTGCATTTTTTAGGGCCTTGTTCCGAAAATGTACCGATCACCAAAATACCATCTGAATTGATGTTTTTACCTGCAAAGTCAACGTAGTTAGAGATTTGGTCTACTTCGGTTAGAAAGTGAAAAGCAGCCCTGTCGTGCCAGAAATCGTACTTTTCCTTTGGTTTGAATGAAGCTGCATTTGCGACAATCCATTTTACGTTTTCGCTTCGCTTGCCAAGTCGTTGTTTTGCTCTATTGAGTGCAGCTTCAGAAATGTCTAATACAGAAATATCGGTATAGCCTAAGTCAAGTAAATGATCGACTAAAAAGCTATCACCGCCACCAATATCAATGATTTTTGCGGTGAGAGGTACTTTGAATTCTTTGAAAAAATTGAGAGACGTTTCGGGGGTAGGTTGGTACCAGCTTAGGTCTTTGAGTGCTTTGGTTTGATAGATGTTATTCCAATGTTTCTCTTGGTCTAAAAATTCCATTCTATAGTAAACCGGATATGTTTTATATTGTTGTCTATTATATATAAGTGGCAATGGAAGGTTTAATCTGAAGTACTACTAGCTTTGAAATGAAGATTTTAGTGGGTATTTTTATTAAAAGCAACAGCGAGATCAACCCAGTACTCTAAATCTTCATCCATATCGAAGCCATCGGGTATGATATAGATAAAGTTTAACGATGGCCTGCCTGAAAAGTCCATGGGCAGACAAACCTCTTTTTTAATCTCTGTTTCATAGGCTTTGGCCCCAATTTTAGCCATCACCAAGCTGTCACCGTACTTCTTGTTAGTATGAATTCCGATGCACATTTTTTCATTTACCATGAAAATTAAGGCACCCATCATTTTCTTTTCGGTAAAGGGTACGCCTCTCGATTTTAAGATTTGACTGATTCTTTCTCCTAAATAAATATCGTAAGCCATGTTTTAATCAGCTGAGCGCTATTTGTCTTCAGGTAAATTTTCGAATTCCAATTTCTTGTTGTCAAACCATACTTTCATTTCTTGTGGAGATTTCATTATTTCTTGCATTTCTCTCATTGCTTTAAGGTGAGCTTCATCTTTTTTCTGAAACATTTCCATACCGTGTTTCTGTGCCATTTCTGCCATTTCTTCAAAAGTATTTGCATGAAATTCTTGCTCACATGCCCCTCCCAATTGATTACAGTTCATCGTTTTCATAATTTCTATTTTGGTAATTGACGGCTATTTCTGTTTTATTCTCCGCGCACCTTCAATCTAGTAAATCTTCGTCTTAATTTAAGTATCAATGTTTTAGAGTCTTAGGGACAATATATAATAAAGGGGAGAGATGACGATTAAAGAATATTAGGTCTTCATCATTTCTACTTTATAAAAATTTAACCTGTTTTGGTGTGTATTTTGCTAAACCATTCGTTAAGTTCAAATCAAAGAATCATCATTATGAAAAAACTAACATTACTACTTTCCTTTTTTCTTGTTTTTAGTTGTGCTGCTGAGGCCCAAATTTTCAAAAAGGCCAAAGATTTAATTGGTGGAGGAGCTGTCTTTTCTAAAGAGGAAGCTGCTAATGCCCTGAAAGAAGCTTTAGAACAAGGAACCTCCAAGGGTGTTGACTTGCTTTCAAAAGCGGACGGCTATTATAAAAACCCCGAAATTAAAATCCC
The DNA here is from genome assembly GCF_034669765.1 of Roseivirga sp. GTDB lineage: Bacteria > Bacteroidota > Bacteroidia > Cytophagales > Cyclobacteriaceae > Roseivirga. Next base: position 413,679 of record NZ_JAXMOQ010000003.1, on the reverse strand, counting down.
TTTTCCGCAAGAAGCAGAAGCCGTGGAGAACAAATTGAGGGCACTAGGATTGGGCAATCAGGTAGATCAAGCGGTAGAGTCTTTGAACCGTGCGGCTGAGGATGCAGCTAACGAAGCGAAAGATATTTTTATTGCAGCCATTAAATCACTCACCATTACGGATGCTATCAATATTGTAAAAGGAGATAAGGATGCCGCTACACAATTCTTAGAAAGGGAAACAACTACTTCGCTAGAAGGTAAATTTAATCCAATTATTGAGGCTTCCTTGCAAAAGGTAAACGCTACTAAGTATTGGTCAGATGTAATGGGGACTTATAATAAAGTGCCATTTGTAAAGAAAGTAGAGACTGATTTAACAGCCTATGTTACAGCCAAAGCCATTGATGGTCTATTTTTGATGATCGCCAAAGAAGAGCTTAACATTAGAGATAATGCGGGAGCAAGAACTTCAGAATTATTAAAAAAGGTGTTTGGTAAATAGGTAATCAGCCAGTCATCCTGACTCCGAAGTCTCGGAAGTCTCAGGATCCTTCTGTTAGAACAATGGATTAAATATAAAAGGACTTCATTTCGAAGTCCTTTTTACTTTTCTCAATTTTATTTATTAGGCTGTGGGGTGTACCTTAAATAAGGTTTCACTACGCGATGCCCCTTCGGAAATTTTGCTGGAATATCAGCTGTAGCAATGGATGGTGAAACAACAGTATCATCTCCATCTTTCCAATCGGCTGGGGTAGCTACGCTAAAATTTGCTGTCAATTGAAGTGAATCAATCACCCTTAAAAGCTCGTGGAAGTTTCTGCCTGTTGAAGCCGGATAAGTCAAAGTTAATTTTACCTTTTTGTCCGGACCAATAATAAATACAGAACGTACAGTTAGCGTATCGTTGGCATTTGGGTGGATCATATCATACAGATTGGCAACGGTTTTATCTTCATCGGCAATGATTGGGAAGTTTACAGTTGTGTTTTGAGTCTCCTCAATGTCTTTAATCCAGCCTTTGTGCGATTCTAACCCATCGACTGAAACGGCTAGTACTTTTACGTTACGTTTCTCGAATTCTGATTTTAATTGAGCAGTGCGGCCTAATTCAGTGGTGCAAACTGGTGTATAATCTGCTGGGTGTGAAAACAGCATTCCCCAGCTGTCGCCTAACCACTCGTGAAAATTAATGGTGCCCTCAGTAGTTTCTGCTTTAAAATCTGGGGCAATGTCTCCTAATCTAATGCTCATGTTCAATGATATTTTATTGTGAACTAATTGATACGCAAAACTAATCATTTTGACTGGTATACATAAAGTCTATAGAAGTAATAGGATAAATATTCTAATAGTAATTCAGGAAATTGGAGAGAGGCGAATTTTTTGCTTAAAGTTTGCGCGAAAGAGAGAATCCGACCAGAGAAATCCCGCCTTGCCCGACATCCTCACCAGATGAGATTACATTGATTTCGTAGCCAAATCCGGCATACAGTCCAAAAGACATTTTGGAACTCAGGTTGAAATCGTAACCAGCCATAACGGTAGGTTGAAAAACAGTGATGGAAGTGGAGCCATTTCTATTCGGGTTATTGTCTCTCCAATCAATATTCATAAACCAGATACTGGACTTAAGTTCGTAATAAAAGCCACTGTGAATTGGTTTTAGATAATGTTTGAAACCCATATTCAAGCCCAAGCCACCACCTTCTTCATTGTCATGTTCTCCAAAATCTTGTCTTCTGGCCATGTTGTAGCCAATTCGGGCATTCAAAATATTCTGTTCATTTAAGGAGAAAGCAGTTTTTGCCAGAAACATCATTCCTGCTGGGTAGGCTTGAATTTCCAAACCATAGCCTTCAGCTTTTTGGGCTTTAGAAATAGAGAAACTAAAACACATGCTTAAGATTAGAGCAGTTTTGATTCTCATAGCGTGGTTTGGAAAGATTAAATAGAAACAAAAGTGAAGTTATAATTGGCAATGAAATTCCACAAAACCACAATACCAATCGCCATTAGTTTTGCCCAATAAAAATTCACCTTCCTTTTATTCACCAACAAGTAGATGATTAAGTTATTGATGATAAGGCCAATGATGGCAATTAGAATGTACTTTGAGAACTGCGTGACCGCGTCTGGATTGGTGTCTTGAAAAGTCCAAGTTTTGTTAAGTAAATAGTTGGAGGTGGCGGCAAATACAAAGCCGAGGCTATTGGCAAAGTATTTATTCAGACGCAATTTCTCCTTAACCAAAAAAGTGATGCAGAAGTCGATGGCGAGACCCGAAAGGCCTACTAAACTGAATTTTAAAAATTTAAGGCCTAATTCAAACATTAAGAATGGTGAGGTCTGATATTTTGGGTTAAGTCAAATACAAATATGCTGAACAATTTTCATAACGCGAAAACTTGTACTTTTGAACCTCGATTTAAACTTGACTATTGGAATGACTTCACTGGATACGCAACAGAACGGTAAACACGAACGGTTCTTTTTCTATTTTTTAATCCTTTGGACAATCGCTGGCCTAATACAGAACTACTTTACTGAAGTAAGTGGGGAGGAGGCCTATTACTGGTTGTTTTCTCAGTTTTTGGATTGGAGCTATCTAGATCATCCGCCAATGGTGGGCGTAGTGACAGCACCTGGTTATTGGCTTATCCCCAATGATATGGGTTTGAGAATGGGGATGTTGATTACCAATATTCTTACCATCATTGTACTACGCAGAACGCTGGAAATCAAGGATGATAAGCTTTTTGTATGGATGATGCTTGGTTTGTTACCCGTGCATTTGGGTGGGTTATTGGTGAAAACTGATGTACCTCTTTTGTTTTTTACAGCCACCTTCTTCTATTTCTATAAACAATATTTGAAAGAAGATAATTGGAAAACCGTAGTGCTACTTGCCTTGAACATTGCTTTGGTGATGATGAGCAAATACCATGGAGTGTTGGTTGTGTTCTTTACGGTGCTTTCCAATTTTGGACTTTTTAAGAAGAAATCGTTTTGGGCCATTGTTGGTTTAACCGTGGTGTTTATGCTGCCGCATACCTATTGGCAGTATATGCACGACTTCGCTAGTATTAAATTTCATCTTTACAATCGTATAGATTTAGGCTTTAGCTTCGGTACAATCCTTTATTATATCAGCATTCAGCCACTTGTGTTTGGGCCTTTAATTGGCGTCATGCTATTTGCTGCTGCCTATAAACATAAAACCGAATCTGCTTTTCACAGGGCCCTAAAGTTCAATATTGTTGGGGTGTTGATCTTCTTCTTGATTTCTGCTTTTAGGGTAGAAGTACACAAGCATTGGACCAGTGTAGTCATGATTCCACTTATTCTTTTAGGGCATGAATACATTACTAGTAGAGAAAATTGGAGAAAATGGATGATGAAACTATGCGTGATTTCATTGGTGCTTTTTATCCCCGCACGAATTTATTTGATGTATGATTTTCTTCCTTCAAAATGGACAGAGGGTTGGGATGTGCTTCATGGCTGGGACGGTTGGGCCGAAGAGGTTGAAGAGCTTTCAGGAGGTCTTCCGATTGTATTTATCAACCATTATGAGCGTGCATCACGGTATAGTTACCTAACGGGCGATATTGTGCATTGCTACAATACATTTGACTATAGAGAAACACAGCACGATTTATGGCCGCTGGAAGAGAACCTTCAGGGAAAAACCATTTTCTTAATTGATAGACATAACCGAAAAGGGGAGTATGAAACTTTCACTACCTCTATTGGCAAGGGAATTCATTACCGAGTAGTGGAGAATTTTAGATCGTTCCGAAATGTAAATGTTGAAGTTGACGGACTTGAAGACGATGAGTTTGCCTCTGGTGAAGAAGTGACCTTTAACATTACCATGAAAAACAACTATGACTATACGGTAGATTTTTCAGATGTCAATGGAAGGGCTGTTTACCTCAACGCACATATTCTGAAAGGGCTTAACCCCGTAACAACCGATATACTTGAAGCCTTAATAATAAGCCTTGCACCTGGCGAAGAATTAACCAAAACTGTAAAGGTAAAAATGCCAGATATAGAAGGGAAGTTCGACTTACGCTTTTCTATTCAGGTGGAAGGAATTGAAGCGCCAATTAACGGTAGAAAACAGCGGGTGATTGTTAAATAATCACCCCTGCTTTTAGTTTCCTCTAATAATAGTGCTTGATTTTGGATTGCCCTTTTTGTCGAAGCGTTTTTTAAGTCCGCTTTCTGTCATAATTATCACCAAGGCAATACCTACCACCATTACGCCTGATGTAATGAGTATTGAGGCTTCATCAGGAAGCATAATATAGGTAACCACTTGGGCGAGCAATGTTATGCCCGAAGACCAGAGCAGGAGATTGGCGCTATAAGCTTGTGCGAAATCCCAGGCTGCTTTGCTTCTTAATGAGGCTGGGGTTCTATAGCCCATTAAAGTGTTTGGATATTCACTGACGGCTAGCTTCATCAGTATTGCAGGGAGGATGACGGTAAAGGCTACTACTAGGTGTATGATGAGCAGTTCGGGTCCTTCCATTATTCTTCAGTTTTTGGTTTGTTTTTAAGTCTACCAGCGTCTTTCAACGCCTTATTGATTAACCATTCCAATTGTCCATTTGTACTACGAAATTCATCCGCAGCCCACTTTTCAACAGCACCCAATAACTCGGGGTCTAGTCGTAGTACAAATGGCTTTTTCTTTGACATAAGCTTTAATGTTTAGATCTTCCCAAGATGAGGTATGCACCGTTACTGTACGAAGTAACCACACGCCAACCTGAAGTTGCCATTGCGTTGAGCTTCTTTTCAAAGCTTTCCATTTTCTCGAATGCTCCTTTATATATGATTTTATATTCCATAGAATTAATGTTTTAGTGAATTAATGAGAGAATGAATTATGGTATCAATGAATGAATTAATGATTTAGTGTTCCTGTGTTTACTACTGGTGTTACGGCCCTATCAGAGCAAAGTACTACCATTAAGTTAGACACCATTGCGGCTTTCTTTTCTTCGTCTAATTCTACAATGCTTTTCGCATTTAGTTCGTCCAAGGCCATTTCTACCATTCCCACAGCACCTTCAACAATTTTCTGTCTGGCTGCTACTATTGCAGTGGCTTGTTGACGTTGCAACATGGCACTTGCAATTTCTTCGGCATAGGCCAAGTAACCGATTCTAGCTTCAATTACATTAATTCCAGCCATGGCCAATCGTTCGCGAAGCTCTTCCTCAAGGTCGTGATTAACCTCGTTCATACCACTTCTCAATGTGATTTCGCCATCATTGTCAAAATTGTCATAAGCATAGCTTCCCCCCAATTTACGTACTGCGGCATCTGACTGAACACGAACGAAATGTTCGTAATCATTTACTTCAAACATGGCTTTATAAGTGTTATTTACCTGCCAAACCAAGATCACCGAAATCATAATAGGGTTTCCGAGTTTGTCATTCACTTTTAGTCTTTCACTATCAAAATTATAAGCTCTGAGTGATACTTTCTTTTTTGAATAGAATGGATTGGCCCAGAAAAAGCCGTTTTTCTTAACGGTTCCGCGATAGTCGCCAAAGAATACCATTACACGTGATGAATTTGGGTTGATAATGAAAAAGCCCAAAAGCATGATGAAAAATACGATGAACAATAGTGCAAAAATTGGCATATGCGTAGTGACCAGCGCGGCTATGGTACCGAATAAAATCAGGAAGCTCAAAAGGAGCATGGGAAAACCCGATCTTGGTTCAAATGTTTTTTCTTCTTTCATGATGTTTGTGTTTTGAGTTGATTTAAAGTGATATCAATATAATATCAAAGTAACTCATTTTACGGAAGAACTGAAAAATAGGTTTGAAATATTTTTTCTAACTATTAGAAAGTGGCCTCTACTTCAATTTTTGGGCATAAAAAAAGTGGCAAAGGCCACTTTTAAAATCTTGATAGATAAAATATTTGTTACGCTTTCCTCTTTTTTATCACCAATACTACTAAGCCAATGACAAGAAATAATGGCCATAAACCTATGATCCACATGATTCCGTTGATAAGGCCTGCCCAGCCATTGGCCAAGGATTTTAGAATGCGTTGGCCAAAGTTGTCTTGATTTTCAGGCTCATAAACATAAGGTTTTACTTCATAAGCATTCAGCTGAATAGTGCTCATGTCAACTTGGCTGTTAAGGTATTTTAACCTTCCTTCTTGAGATTCAATTTCAGAGCGCACTTGGTTCAATTGCCTTTCAATGTTCAGCATGTCATTCACATTGTTGGCCTTTTTCAAAAGTTCCAAATAACGAGCTTCCAAAGCCTTTCTGTTCTTTAATCTGGTTTCAACATCGATAAACTGTTCAGTCACATCTTGCTGATTGAGTGCCTGATGTTCTACTTTTTTAGCGAATGATTTAAGCTCGTTGAAAAGCGTTTCAAACTGATCTTCTGGCACACGAACAGTAAAATAGGCATCTAACCTTCTGTCTGAATCATTTCGACTCTGATTGGTTACATTGGCCTTGTATTTATTCAGAAGCTCACTTAAGCTGGCTTCGAATTTCTCTAAACTTTCCACTTCCATGTTTAAGTTGGCTGTGGTAATAATTTTTGAGGTTTGGTCTTGCTCCGCGAAATTCGAGGTGGCCATCGCTCTGCCCGAATAACTATCGGCAGAAAGCTTCATGCTCTCGCTCCGAGGCGCTTGTTCTGCCACTTGCACTCCTGAATCATCAGGTGCTTGTCTGTTGTAGCCGCTGTTACTTGGGCCACAACTACTTAAAATAAGTATGGACATCAGTAAAAAAAGTGGTTTCTTCATGGCTGTATTCATGTTTAATGTTTCTAATCGTTCGAACCCGATGATTGCAATTACCAGACCAACCTTATTGCTCAACGAAAAACAGTGCAAAATTAATATTCAGCAAATGGTGGACAAAGCCAAACGTTTGAATGTGCAACTGGTTCCTCACTTTAAAACACATCAATCTGCCGAAATAGGTGAGTGGTTTAAGGCTTGTGGTATTGAAAGTATCACTGTTTCTTCCGTAAAGATGGCTGAATTTTTTGCTCGTTCAGGTTGGAAGAATATTACCATTGCTTTTCCTTTTAATGTGCATGAAATTCCAGCAATCAATAAGATGCTAGATCAACATGTCAACCTCACTCTTTTTGTGGTCAACACTGAGGTTGTTCATCGGTTGAATGAAGAATTGACTGCTCCAGCAAACCTATTTATCGAAATGGATGCGGGTTATGGAAGGTCTGGTGTTTCTACAGAAGACATCGCCAAAGTAAAGGAGTTGGTTGGATTGATTGAGGCAGGAAGTATGACGAATCTTTATGGTTTATATTGTCACCCAGGGAATACTTATCACACCAATTCGGTAGAAGAGATTAAAGGCATTTGGGCGGGAGTAATCAAAAACATACTGGCAGTGAAAACTACATTGGGTGTTGCGGGAGAATCATTGAGAATTAGAGTTGGAGATACACCTGGCTGCGTTTTGGTAGAAGATATGGAAGGGGTGGACGAAATTGGGCCTGGTAATTTTGTGTTCTACGATTTGGTCATGAACTATCTAGATGTTTGCGCTGAAAGTGACATTGCTGTGGCCATGGCCTGTCCTGTGGTGGCCAAGAATGAAAGTCGAAATGAAATCATTATTCATGGTGGAGCCGTTCACTTTTCAAAAGATCATCTCTTTGATTCGAATGAAGAGAAATTTTTTGGAGAGGTAGTCGTATTGGAAGAAGAGGGTTGGTCGCCCATTGTGGAGGGAATAAAGCTGGTGTCTCTTTCTCAAGAGCACGGAGTACTTAGGGCTTCTGCTGAAGTTTTTGAAGCCATTGAAGTAGGTGATGTATTGGGCGTACTTCCCATCCATTCCTGTCTTACCGCTAATCTAATGAAGTCATACACTACACTTAATGGTCAGGAAATTAAACATTTAGAAAGTTTTTAGGTCGATGCAACCATTGGGTCATTGGTATCGTCTTGTTTGTGAATCTGTTGGATAGCGGGCTCAGGTCAAACAACTCAAACAACAACCACATGCTTAAAAATTACCTCAAAATTGCATTCCGCAGTCTTCTGCGTGATAAATTCTTTTCATTTCTGAACATCACTGGACTTGCCATTGGCATTTCCTGCGTGCTGTTAATCATGACTTATGTAAACTACGAACAGAGTTTCGATAAGCACTTCGAAAACCAAGAACAGATTTACAGAGTCGTTATTGAAGGCCGTTTTAATGGTCGTGATTTCACTGGTTCTCAGAACCCGTCTCCAGCTGGCCCCACATTTAAGGAGCAAATTCCAGAAGTGGAAGAGCGCCTTCGATTTAGAAGTACGGGAGATTGGGTGGTACAGTATGGCGATAAAGTTTTCAATGAAGATGACTTGGTTTTTGCAGATGAGACTTTTTTTAAAGTGTTTTCTGTAAATCTTATTCAAGGTAACCCTGACGAAGCACTTTCAAGGCCAAACCATTTGGTATTGAACCAAACCCAAGCCGAAAAATATTTTGGGGAAGAAGACCCCATGGGTAAAGTGTTAAAACTGGATAATGACGAAGAATGGATTGTGAGTGGGGTATATGAAGATATTCCAGACAACAGTCACTTTCATTTCGATTTCATCCTCTCTTTTATTACCAGAGAAGGAGATTACAACAATCAAGAATGGCTGAGTCAGAATTTTGACACCTATTTGGTGATTAATAAAAATGCGGACCTCACTTCCGTTCAGGATAAAATTAACGAAATAGCAGTCCAGAAAATGGGGCTAGAGCTTCAGCAATACCTCAATATGAGCTTTGAACAGTTTAAAGCTGGAGGCAATAACTTCAATTACTTTTTACAGCCTTTAGCTGATATCCACTTGAGGTCAGATAATTATGGTGGTTTTGAACCTGAGGGTGATATTACCTATGTTTATATATTTACTTCGATTGCTATCTTCATTCTTGTAATTGCCTGTATCAATTTTATGAACCTATCTACTGCACGTTCTGCCAACAGAGCGAAAGAAGTAGGTGTAAGAAAAGTGTTAGGTTCTTTCAAATCTCAGTTAATAGGCCAATTTATTTCTGAATCCGTACTGATTACCTTTATAGCGGGTCTTTTAGGGCTTTCGTTGGCTGTAGTGGTTATTCCGTTCTTTAATGATTTCACTGATAGACAGATGGTTTTAGAGTTTCTTGCGAACCTACCAGTTGTGGCTATCGGGTCAGTTTTAGTTGGGTTTTTAGCGGGACTATACCCAGCATTTTTCCTTTCGGCTTTCAGTCCAGCAAAAGTATTAAAGGGAGATGTGAGCACTGGAGGGAAATCTGGCGGCTTGAGGAAAGCCTTGGTGAGCTTTCAGTTTTTCGTTTCTATACTACTAATCATTGCTACTTTCAGTATTCTCAACCAATTGAATTTTATTCAGAATAAGAAGTTAGGGTTTGAAAGAGATAGGGTTTTAGTGATCCACAATGCTTATATGTTAGGTGATAATTCTGATGCATTTAGAAATATGATTTTGCAGAATCCTGATGTAGAGCAAGCATCGTTTTCTAGTTACTTACCGACTTCGAGCAATCGTTCTTCTACTGTTTTTTTTCCTGATGGTGTAATTGATAAAGACAGAGGAATGGTTTGCCAAAACTGGAGAGTGGATGAAAATTATATCAATGTGTTTGGTATGAAGATGAAACAAGGAAGGTTCTTTTCTAAAGAATATGGAACGGATTCTACCGCTATGGTTATCAATGAAACTGCAGCTAAGGATTTTGGGATTGAAGAAATTGATGGCCGGATTGTGGGTACGTTTGGTGAAAATCCAGAAGTACTTGATCGCTATAATGTGATTGGAATTATTGAAGACTTCAATTTTGAAACTTTAAAAAGCGGAATTGAGCCTTTAATTATGCGCTTGGGTAAAACCACTGGCTATTTAAGCATTAAATTGAATAGCGAGAACGTCAGTTCTCAAGTGAAAGATGCCGAAGCTAAGTGGGATGAAATGGCTCCAGGACAACCTTTTGAATATTCATTTTTGGATGATCGCTTTACCAATATGTATACTGCCGAGAGTAAGTTGGGAGAGATTTTTACAGTTTTCGCAGCATTGGCCATCATAATTGCTTGTTTAGGTTTGTTTGGTTTGGCAGCCTTTACCGCGCAAAAGAAAACCAAAGAAGTAGGAATCAGAAAAGTGTTGGGAGCATCTGTAATCCAACTGATTTATTTAATGTCCAAAGAGATTTCAATTTTAGTGTTTATATCCTTTGTGCTTGCATCAGCTCTTGGGTATTGGGGTGTGAACTGGTGGATGCAAGATTTTACATATCGCCCTCCAATTAACTTATTGGCTTTTGTCTTGGCTGGGGTATCGGCTTTTGCAATTGCTTTATTAACCATGAGCTATCAGTCTATTAAAGTAGCAAGAGCTAACCCCGTGAAATCACTTCGAAGTGAATAAAAACTATCTAATTGATTATAAAGCAGTTCGTATACGGACTGCTTTTTTTATGTCCTTAATATAAGATCTTCGCTTGAAAATGGTTAGAATAGTGGCCGATAGCCTATCCAATGAAAAGTATTTTAAAACTTCCCATTATCATTTGGTGTCTCGTAACCTTGATTGTTTACGGAAGCGTATGGGTGTCTCCCGAAACTTTTAAGTATTCAGCCTTAATCTCATTGGGCATACCTTTTCTATTGATTATTAATTTGGTTTTCTTCCTTTTTATGTTGTTTACAAGGCCAAAAAGGGCAATCCTTCCGGCTTTACTTCTCATTATTGGATTATCATTTATCCAGTCCACCTTTTCTATAAGCAGAACCCAGAAGTCTTCTTCATCATTTCAGGTATTGAGTTACAACATGATGAGGATGAATAAAGGGAATGAGAAGGCCATGCTTGAATGGATTACGTCAAACACCGCTGATATTAAATTTTTTCAAGAGTTCTTGGGTAGATCGAGTGTGATCAATACGATATCTGAAAAGGGGGAATACAATAGTTTTGTAGGGGGGTATGCTAACAGCTATGCCATATTTTCGAAATACCCTATTCTAAATCGAGGTGTGTTTTATGAAAAGCAGACAACCAATAACATACTTTTTGCCGATTTAAAAATAGGTAAGGATACGTTGCGTGTTTACAATGTCCATCTACAGTCAATGGGGATCGATGTTGATCAGGAAGTAATTGATCAAGGGGAGTTTGAGAAAAAGTATGAAAAAGTGAGAAGGAAATTTCAGGATGGCTCAGTAAGAAGAGCTGCTCAAATTAATGATTTACTGGAACACGCAAAAGAATGCCGTTATCCAATTTTGATTGCTGGCGATTTTAATGATATACCTTATGGTTATAATTACTTTAAGGTTTCAAGAAAATTCAATAATGCCTTTGAGGATGCTGGTAATGGCTTCGGATTTACATATAATGGTAAATTACCCTTTCTTAGAATAGATAATCAGTTCTATAATAATCAATTGAAGGTGCTGGATTTCACCACACTTAATGAAATAGACTACTCAGATCACTTCCCAGTAGTAGGTATTTACTCAATAAGTTATTAATTTAGTAGCTTTTAAGTCAAGGTATGTCGTCAAATAAGGATTTTAAAAGGTCTTCTGATAAAGTAGTAGCTGGAGTTTGTGGAGGTCTTGCGGCATGGCTGGGCTGGGACGTGAGTCTTGTCAGAGTTCTATACGTTTTGGCCACAATTTTTACAGCATTTTCGGGACTTTTAGTTTATATAATTTTGTGGGTTGTATTGCCACAAGAATAACAAGCGTGTGTACTTAACAATATTTCTATGTCAATAAAAAGAATAAGAAGCTTTCTGTTAGCAGTATGTGCTACAGCCGTTTTAGTGGGTTGTAATTTTGAATATTTCGCAGATGCAGAACTCAATGATTTCGTTTGGACGCCTTCCTTGGCGATCCCTATAGGTGAACTATCCTATACTGTAGAGGATTTGTTTAGTGAGTTAAGTGGTGCAGGAGTAGATATTGGGCAAAACTCGGAGGATGTAGTTATGCTTACGTATGAGGCGCAGCTGCAATCTCAAACAGCAACTGGCTTTCTTACACTAGCGGATCAAACCTTTGCTCAAGAGGTAGATGCAGGACTCAATATTAATGCTACGGGCTTTGGTGCTCAGTTCAATTTTAATGAAGTATATGAGTTTGATTTGGCGGCAACTCAAAATGAGGCATTTGATAGCGTGAGGTTTAGTGGAGGTAGTATCGATATAGTGCTGAACTCTGAAATTGATGCTGAAGTAGACTTTACACTTACATTAAGTTCATTAGTCAATAGTGATACTCATTTGCCCTTGGTAGTATCCGGGACACTCACACCCGGAAACGCAAATGTAAACTTAAGTGATGCCTTAAGTAAGTATGTGGGTGATTTTTCGAAGGATAAGAACGGTAATGAAGTAAGGAATAAAATAGTTGTTAAACTGGATTATCAGGTGAGAGTTTCAGGCAGTTCCGTTATTCGGGCAACAGATGGGGTTAGTTTTTCTATGTCATTGGTCAGTCCAAAATTTGATTTGGTGTATGGCTTTATTGGATCACGTAATCTTGATATAAACTTTGAACTTTTGAACCTTGACTTTTTTGATTCCTTTAAAGAAGGATCAATCAGTTTCGCAGAGCCAAGCTTCAACTTTGTTTTTGATAATAGCTTTGGGTTTCCTCTCGGGATTAATTTTAACCAGATTGCAGCAATTACCCAAAAGGGTCAAATTATCCCGCTAACTGGGAGTGCAGCTACAACACCCGGGATTGTTAATGGACCTCTAGTAGGGGCAGTCGGGACTAGCGTAAATACGGTACTGAAGTTGAACTCAACAAATTCCAACATCCCCGAATTGATCAGTTCAATGCCGAAAAAAGTAATTATAGAAGTGAATACTGAAACGAACCCCGCTAGTGCACCCGCCCAATATAATTTTATTGGAGCTAGTAATGAATTAAGTATTGGCGTGTTGCTAGAAATGCCAATGATTGTCAATATCAATGGTTTAATTTCTCGTCAGAATGTTGCTTTTGATATTGCTGGTGACCTAGAACAAGCCAAGAAATTGACCTTAAGGTTGATAGCTGAAAATGAGCTACCACTTGGAGGTGAGATTGAGTTGGTTTTTAAAGATGTAAATGATGACGCGGTGTTTACGGTCAGTCAAAGAGCTTTATTTGAAGGCGCCCCAGTGGGGGGGGATGGAAGAACAACTGGCCCAACCACTAATATTGTAGATATTAATTTTCTAGATGCCGATATTCGACTTCTAGAAAATGCGACAAGTATTGATGTAGTTACAAGACTCACTACGACAGACGCATCTTCGAATCTGGCCGTGAAGTTCTTTTCGGACTATAGCCTAAAAATAAAATTAGCTGCTCAAGCGGATATTGAATTAAACACTAAGAACTGATGAAAGCCATGAAAAAACTTCTACTAACCACAGCTCTTTTAGTATTTACTATTCAGTTTTCGTACTCACAGGCATACTTTTCGTATTTTCAGTTGAGAGAATTGGTTCCTCAAACACAAAGCTTACAACCGGCTTTTATCCCTAAGGGAACTTTTACATTTGGATTACCTACTGCGGGTTTTTTAGCACAATCTGATTTCAAGTTGAGAGATTTGATTTCTAAACAAAGTGGTGACGTCAATTTTGAAGTTAACTTTGATGTAATGCTAGCGGCTTCTGCAGAGATCAATACAATAAGTACAGATGTAACCGCTAATCTTTTCCATGTCGGATATAAAACAAAGAATGGAGGGTATAGCCTTTTTGCTAACGCCAGAGCCTCTATAGATTTAAGATATGGGAAAGACCTAATGGAGTTCTTAGCCAATGGTAACTCCAATCGCATTGGCGCTGAAATTAATCTTTCAGACACCAGAATATTTGCAAATACGTATCATGAGATTGGTATAGGTCATGCACATAAATTCTTAGAAGATAGGTTAACTGTAGGCGCAAGGGTCAAGGTGATCACTGGCTTATTTCATGCATCAACTGCTGAGGGAGCAAGTGGGACTTTGTATACTAACGAGATAGACAATAGTTGGCGAATATCTCTTCAAAATGCAACAGTAAATACTGCAGGATTAGACTTATTGATGAATAGTGATGACTACGAGAGTAATGCTGCATCAAGTTATGCCATGAGTAATCAGAACAAAACGGTTGCCTTCGATTTGGGTGCTAAATTCAAGGTGTTGGATTGGCTTACTGTTGAGGCGGCAATGAATGATATTGGCACTATTAACTGGAAAGAGCAGGTAAGGAATTATAATACTGCCGACACAACTGTTACCATTAGTGGTATACAATTAAGGGGGCTTGAGAACTCTTCAGATTCGTTTAAAGACAGTATTCAGAATAAGTTTAGGTCTAACGAAACTCAGAAGGAATTTAGTACCAGTTTACCAATGAAAACCTATTTGGCAGCATCACTTTTTCTAACACCAAGAGATAAGTTTACCGTGATAGCTTTCAATAATCATGTGTTTAAAGAGATAGATCCATCTTTTGCACTTGCATATAACCATACCGTAAATAAATTCACTTTTGGAGTTTTGGGCAGTTATAGAGGACCTCAAAATGAAGTTAACCTCGGGTTGAATCTTGCTACTGATATTGGGCCAATGCAACTTTATCTCGCGACAGACAATATGTTGATTTCTAACAAGCCAGAGCAGTATTCTAAAATGGATTTTCGTTTTGGACTGAATCTTATGTTTGGTTACAAAAAGTGGAGTTCTAAATCGGATGCTGTTGATTTAGACTCACTCTAATTCTTAATGGGTCGGGCGAGTAGGGATTAAAAACCTTGCATCAAACTTCGAATTGATCTTTAAAATGGCTTATTTTGAAGATCAATTCTTCATTCGAAAAAGTGCATATTTATGAAGCAGTACCACGACCTAATGAAACACATTCTGGAAAACGGAGTGGGCAAAGGAGATAGAACAGGAACTGGTACAAAGAGTGTTTTTGGCTATCAAATGCGTTTTGATTTATCAGAGGGTTTTCCTGTGGTTACTACCAAGAAGCTTCATCTGAGGTCTATCATTCATGAGTTGCTTTGGTTTCTTCAAGGAGATACTAATATTAAATATCTGAAAGATAACGGAGTTTCTATTTGGGATGACTGGGCAGATGAAAATGGTGATTTAGGCCCCGTTTACGGATATCAGTGGAGGAACTGGCCTGCCAGAGACGGTGGTACTATTGATCAAATCTCTAAGCTGATAGATCAAATTAAGAAAAACCCCAACTCCAGACGATTAATGGTGAGTGCCTGGAATGTGGCCGATGTAGATAATATGGCACTTCCCCCTTGCCATGCTTTGTTTCAATTCTACGTAGCAGACGGGAAATTATCTTGTCAGCTCTATCAACGTAGTGCAGATGTGTTCTTGGGTGTTCCGTTTAATATAGCGTCTTATGCCTTATTGGTATTGATGGTGGCTCAGGTTTGTGATTTAGAGCCTGGAGAGTTTATTCACACATTTGGCGATGCTCATCTTTACAACAATCACCTTGAGCAAACAGAACTTCAATTATCAAGAGATTTTCGTCCATTGCCTACAATGAAGATCAACCCTGAGGTGAAGAATATTTTTGATTTCAAGTTTGAAGATTTTGAGTTGGTTGGGTATGATCCGCACCCACATATTAAAGGTGCTGTAGCAGTTTAAGTACTTTCCTGAGCTTTTCTTTTGGGTTCAGATACCTCTTATTTTCGAAAGAAGTGAAATAACGAATTCCACTGGCGTTAGAACTGAATACTGAGTCTGCCAGAGTAAGTCTTTCTGGCTTGTACATCACTTCATTTACTTTCAATGTTTCTAAAATAAGTCTTCTCATTACTCCTTCTACACAGCCACTCTGAAGTGATGGAGTAAATATTTCATTAGCTTCTATCCAGAACAGATTTGAGCTGTGGGTCTCTGATAAATTTCCTTGGTCATCCAATAAAATAATTTCATCTAACTTTTTTTGGCGCATTTCTATTCCTGCGAGCACATAAGGCAAGGCACTCATGGTCTTGGCAAAAGAGATCGCGTTATGGCTGGTCTTTGATGAGGTAGAAATGCCGATAGACCCTCCTTGTCCAAAAGCGGGCGTTGTAGTTTCTGCTACCTGTAACAGAAAAGAATAGGAAGAAAGTTGTGGAGAATAAAGTCCTCCGTCTTCCCTCCAAATTTGAAGTCTAGCCCTTGTGTCTCCATTAAGTTGATTAATGTCAGCGAGTTGTGAAGTCATTTCTCTTAAATTTTGATTCGAAAATTGTGGAGAGTCAAGATCTAATACTTTACATGCCCGTGTTAATCTTTCTAAGTGAAAATCAGTCAAATTAATTCGGTGGGGACCTGTAACAATTGTTTCGAACAGGCCGTCTCCATAGCAGAACGCTCTGTTTTTAGTATTGAGCACTTGGCTATCAATTTCTATGAGTCGGGAATTAAATATCGCTTTCATGTATTCTATAAACCACTTAAACAGATTGCGAATTCAAGTAGGGGATTATTCTCTAATTTTGAAAGCAGAATAAATTTAGGTTATGGCTGAACAAAGTAGTGTATTTGATATGATTGGTCCTGTAATGATAGGCCCTTCGAGCTCACATACCGCTGGAGTGGTTAGAATTGGCAGAGTGGCAAGAAAGATTTTGGGCTGCAAGCCTGAAACTGCTGAAATTACTTTTTACAATTCTTTTGCTAGAACTTACGAGGGGCATGGAAGTGATAGGGCTATTGTTGCTGGGCTTCTAGACTTTAAGACAGATGACGCTAGAATTAAAACGTCATTTGACGAAGCAGAGAGGGCGGGATTTACTTACAGCTTTAGATCGGTTGGTAACTCGCTTACAATGCACCCGAATACAGTTAAAATAAGAGTGACTGCCAAAGAAGAAACAATTGAGGTGGTTGGTGAAAGTAGAGGGGGAGGAGTGATTAAAATAGTAAGTGTAAATGGGTTTTCGACTGGCTTTAATGCCAATCTACACACTTTGATTATAACAGCAGAGGATAGAAGAGGAGCCATAGCGTTTATAGCGAATATTTTAGCGAACTCTGAATGCAATATTGCACATATGTCGGTGAATAGAAAAGGAAAGTCGGATATGGCTTGTCACTGTATTGAAGCAGATTCGGGATTAGATAAAATTACAATTGAATATTTAAACCATTTAAGTTGGGTCAAAAAGGTCATTTATATACCCGATATAGATTTTTAAAAAGCAATCAAACATGATTTGGAAAAGAAAAATTTACCTGAGTCTTACAGGACTCTTTATGCTGCTTGCGTCCTATGGTCAGCAAAATAACTGGACGCTGGAAGAATGCATTAATTATGCATGGCAAAATAACCTTACAGTTCGTTCTAGTGAACTGAACAAGTTGAACAGCGAAATATCGTTGAAGGAATCAAAATTTGCCCTTCTACCTAGTTTAAGTGCTGGGGGAAATTTAGGGAAGTCTTTTGGTAGAACTATTGACCCTGTAACGAACGGCTTTATCAGTACTAGCTTTGTGAGTAGTGGTTTATCAGCTAGTACATCGGTTACATTGTTTAATGGAGGGGCATTAAGAAACTCTATTAGAAGAAATGAGCTTAACCTTGACGCAAGTGAGTTCGATCTTCAGAAAGCTAAGAATGACATTGGTGTAACAGTAGCAACCAATTTCCTAAATGTTTTATTGGGCAGAGAGCAGTTGAAGAATTCTCAGTTTCAATTAGAGTCTTCTCAAGCTCAACTTGAAAGGACAAAAAAATTGGTGAATGCAGGATCACTTCCTATGACAAACCAATTGGATTTGGAGTCTCAAGTTGCAACAAACGAAGTGTCAGTAGTGAATGCTGAAAACAGTCTTCGCGCTGCCTCTCTTAATTTAAAACAAGCGATGCAAATGCCTGCGGATGAATCTTTGGAAGTAGTTGCTCCAGAAGTTTCTGTAGATCAACTCGGTTTTATTTCTCAAAGCCCAAGTGAGATTTACAATATCGCAATGGGTGTGCAGCCAGAAATACAAAGTGCTGAGCTAGGAGTGAAAACTAGTGAAATAGGAGTGGATATTGCTAAGAGTGCTTTTTTGCCAACTGTAAGTTTAAGTGGTAGTGTATCAACTAACCATTCTGGAAGGGCCAGGCAGTTAATAGGTACCCAGCAAACTACTGTGCCTGCTCAGAACATTGGTTTTGTGGAAGGTACCAACCAATCTGTTTTCTCAAATCCAAGTCAACAAACTATACCCGTTTATGCAGAGAACTATGGCGTATTCAATCAGTATGATGACAACCTAGGTCAGTCAGTTTCTCTCCGGTTAAATGTCCCAATTTTCAGTAGGTACTCTAACAGTGCTAACCTTCAGAGGGCGCAAATCACTAAGCAACGTGCAGAGATCACCTCAATGAACACAAGAAATCAACTGAGGCAAAGTATAGAGTCAGCTTACAACAGTGCTTTAGCAGCATTAAATACATACAATGCAACACTTAAGCGAGTAACAGCTTTAGAGGAGTCGTTCAGAGCTACTGAACAACGGTTTAATGTAGGTGACGTAAACAACCTTGATTATCAAATTGCGAGCAATAACTTATTTTCTGCAAGAGCAGATTTAATTCGAAACAAATACGAGTACATTTTTAGAACAAAGATTTTAGATTTCTATTTAGGGAACCCAATTACACTACAATAACATGGCTAAGAAAAAGAAAGGATCAAATAAACTAATCTATATACTGTTAGTAGCGGTAGTACTGATTTTAGTAGTTGCCGTGGTTGGCAAACAAGCGGGCTTTATAGGCCAGCCTAAAACGTTAAAAGTTCAGATGGCATCTGCCAAAAAAGCTACTATTATAGAGAAAGTAACTGCCTCTGGTGTAGTTCAGCCCGTAACGGAAATCAAACTTAGCCCAGATGTGGCAGGAGAGATTATTGAATTGAATGTTGAAGAAGGAGATTTTGTAACCGAAGGAATGATTTTGGTTAAAATTAGACCTGACAACTTACAATCTGCATTAGAAAGAGCGAGAGCAAACCTGAATCAGCAAAAGGCCAATTTGGCGTCTAGCATTGCTCAGGTAGCAAGAAACGAAGCGCAATTGCTTCAGTCTAAACAAGCCTTTGAGCGTTCTGAGCAATTAAGAAAAGAGAATGTAATCTCTGAATCTGATTTTGAAACCGCCAAGGCTAATTATGAAGTAGCTAAAAAGAACTTAGATGCCGCTAAAGAAAGTGTTAACGCTTCTGAGTATGTAATTAAGTCAAGTCAAGCTACCGTAGAGGAGGCAGAAGAGAATGTAAGACTTACTGTGGTAAGAGCACCATCTTCTGGAACTGTATCGAAACTAGATGTTGAAAAAGGAGAACGTGTTGTAGGGACTCAGCAAATGGCGGGTACTGAAATGATGCGTATCGCGGATTTAACTATGATGGAAGTTAGAGTTGATGTAAACGAAAACGATATCATTAGAGTAACTCAAGGCGACACGGCCATCATTGATGTTGATTCATACAGCTCAATGGATAAAGAGTTCAGAGGGATAGTAACTTCAATTGCTAATACGGCAAATGCTAAATCATCGGCAGATGCAGTAACTGAATTCGAAGTGAAAATCAGGATATTGAATGAGTCATTTGCAGACTTACTTTCTGAGATTAAAAGTGCTTCTCCATTCAGACCAGGGATGACTGCCAGTGTTGAAATTATTACCAACACAAAATCGGGAGTTCTTTCTGTGCCATTGTCAGCTGTGACTACTAGGAATCCAAATGCCAAAGTGACTGAGGGTCAAACCACAGGAACTACTACTGTAGCGACTACTAATGCTGCATCAAAGGATGAAACCAAAGAAGTAGTGTTCATCGATGAAGGTGGAAAAGCAAAAATGGTTGTAGTGAGAACTGGCATCAGTGATTACGACAATATTGAAGTATTGGAAGGCTTGAAAGAAGGTGATGTTGTAGTTTCTGGCCCATTCTTGGTGGTTTCTAAAACCATTAAAGAAGGTGACTTAATTGAAAAGACTGCGGCTAAGAACTTCGGTGCTACCTCTAATAACTAAGATGAACTTAATGGCTTAAGAGCCATTTGAAAGTATATAATCTCCTTGCCACTAGTTAACTACTAGCAAGGAGATTTTTTTATTTGAAGACACTTTGTTTTCAATAAAAAAAAGTAAAGGTGGCAGCTCCGAGACTTCGGAGCGAACCTACGACCTCTCCATTAGAATATTTGAAGGTCTAAAAACAAAAAAGCCTCTGATTTCTCAGAAGCTTTTGTTGTCGGGGTGGCAGCTCCGAGACTTCGGAGCGAACCTACGACCTCTCCATTAGAATACTTGAAGGTCTAAAAACAAAAAAGCCTCTGATTTCTCAGAAGCTTTTGTTGTCGGGGTGGCAGGATTCGAACCTACGACCTCCTCGTCCCAAACGAGGCGCGATACCGGGCTACGCTACACCCCGAACTTTAATTTTGAGGGAGTTCGGTTCCCAATTTCTTTCAGTCTTTATTCAATATATCAAGACTGTTTTAGTTTGCTTTTTGAGACCGTTGTCCCAATTGCGAGTGCAAATATAGGGATAATTTTTATTAGGCAATACCTCTGGTTAAATTTTTATTCAGCAACAATGAAATTGTTTTGTAAGAGACTTTTAGGAGTTGTAGTTTATAGAAATATTGGGTTTAGGTATTAGTAAATACTAAGAAAAAACTCGGAGAACGCTAATATATCTGACAACCAATTAGATACATGAATCAATGAATATGGCAGTTAATCAAAGGTTTGTTCCAGTAAGGTTTAGGTTCTTTTAATCTTTAAGTATTACTTGTGAAAACCGTTTTGTATACAGGGTTACACTAATTCTGTCTACCTAGTCTATTTATAATAATTCTAAATAGGTAAGAGCGATAATTTATGTCCGTAAATAGCTGTCAATGAATTAAATATGTGGTTTTTAAATCTGTTTCGACCACTCATGTACTATCTAAACTTTAGTTTGAAATAAGGCATTCCGGTACTACCTTTGTCTCGATTTTACGTGATGAGACAATCTGTGACTCTAACTATTGATTACATGTTATCCAAAAAACTACTAGTCCGCTTCGCGACAGCATGCTTGTTTGTGTGTTGTTTTGTTTTTTCTGGCCAGGAAGCCCTTGCTCAGAGAGATAAAATTCCAACCGATGAAGCAATCATCAAAAATGGAGAAGATCTCTTTAAAGAATACATCTGTAACTCATGCCATGCGGTAGACAAGAAAGTTGTTGGTCCTGCCTTGGCTGGTGTTTATGATAGAAGAGATGTAGACTGGATTTTATCTTTTGTGAAGAGCCCAGGCAAAATGATCAACGATGGCGATCCTCAAGCTGTAGCTCTTTTCAAAGAGTACAATCAGGTAATGCCAAACCAAGATTTGGCTGATGATCAAATCTTAGCCATTATGGCTTATGTAAGATATACTGAAGAGAATCCTCCGGTAGAAGCTGCTCCTGTGGCAGGAACGGCCACTGAAGGTAGTGCTGCTCAATCTGGTGGTGTGCCTTCGGAGTACCTTAACGTAATTATGGTGACATTGATAGTAGTGTTAGTGCTATTGTTAATAGTGTTGGCCATTATTATCAATTTTGTTGGCCGTTACTTAAAGGACAAGAAAGAGCTTACTGAGACCGATCAAGAAATTGTTAATGAGAAATTCAGCATTACTGCATTCTTAAGAAGCCCAACGGTTATAGGTATCATTACCTTCCTTGTGGTTGCCTTGGCTGCCAAAAATGTAATTGACGGTCTTTATACTGTGGGCGTGCAACAAGGTTACGCTCCAACTCAACCAATAGCATTCTCACATGAGCTGCATGCTGGTTTATATGAGATTGATTGTCAGTATTGCCATACTGGTGTTGAAATTGCTAAAAGTGCCAACATTCCATCAGTCAACATTTGTATGAATTGTCATTCTGAAATTCAAAATGTAGGAGGTCAAGCTGGTATGTCACCTCAGATTCAGAAATTATATGATGCGCAAGAGAGCGGAAAGCCAATTGAGTGGGTTCGTGTTCATAACTTACCTGATTTGGCTTATTTCAATCACTCACAACACGTAACAGTAGGAGAGATTGCCTGCCAGACTTGTCATGGTGAGGTTCAAGAAATGGAGGTTGTTCAACAGTTTGCTCCTTTAACAATGGGCTGGTGTATTGACTGCCATAGAAATACAGATGTAAATACGCAGGGTAACGGATATTATGATAAGTTGGTGGAGATGCACAACGCAACCTCAAAAACACCAATGAAAGTAGCCGATATCGGTGGTTTGGAATGTGCTAAATGTCACTATTAATTTATTGAATAGAATTTCGATTTCTGATTGATATACAATGAAAGAAAATCAAAAAACATACTGGAAAGGGATAGAGCAGTTAACTAACGAGCCTTCGTTTGTTAAGAGTGCTGAGAAGGAATTTCCGGAATACCTTCCTATCAACGAAAATGGTGAAGGAAGCAGTAACAGAAGGGACTTCTTAAAATTAATGGGCTTTGGTATCGCAGCGGCTTCTTTGGCAGCTTGTGAAACTCCAATAAGGAAAGCAATCCCTTATTTGAATAAGCCTGTTGACGTTGACCCGTCTATTCCTAATTATTATGCTTCTACCTATGTAAATGGCGGTGACGCTGTGAGTATAGTAGTGAAAACTAGAGAAGGTCGTCCGATTAAAATTGAAGGAAATAAGTTTTCTTCAATGACAAAGGGTGGTACTAATGCTCAAGTAGAGGCTTCTGTACTTTCATTATATGATAAAGAAAGACTTGTAGGGCCTAAAAAGGCGGGTTCTAAAACTGACTGGGATACTTTGGATAAAGAAGTAATAGCCAAGTTGGGTGAAATTTCTGCTAAAGGCGGTCAAATTAGAATTGTTAGTAATTCTGTATTGAGCCCTACTACTAAAAGAACAATAAGCGAGTTTTCTGCTAAATACCCAACAGCACAACACGTAAGCTACGATTCATCTTCAGCTTATGGTATTTCTGAAGGAAACAGAAGATCGTTCGGTACTTCAATGGTGCCATCATACGATTTCAGCAAAGCGAAAACAATTGTAAGTGTAGGTGCTGATTTCTTAGGCACTTGGATTTCACCAATTGAATTCACGAAACAGTATTCAAGAACAAGGAAAATTAGCGCGGAGCACCGTGAAATGTCTAGACACTACCAATTTGAGTCTAACCTTTCATTATCTGGTGCTAACGCAGATTATAGAACAGGCATTAGGCCTTCACAAGCTGGGCCTTTAATAGCTGCTATTTATAATGGTATTGCAGCTAAAGCTGGACAAGCCAAAGTGAATGGTGGAAATGCTGGCGATGTTGCTCATGTAACAGCAGCTATTAATGAACTTTGGGCGAATAGAGGCGCAGGCCTTGTAGTTTCTGGCTCAAACGACCCTGTAGTTCAGGTGTTGGTGAATGGTATCAATAACATGCTAGGTAATTATGGTGCTACAATTAATGTAAATGCACCACTTCATTTCCGTCAGGGAGATGACCAAGCTATGAGTTCTTTTGTAAAAGATACTAACGCTGGTTTAATTGGCGCTGCAATCTTCTTTAACTGTAACCCAGTTTACGATTCGGCTGATGGACAAGCATTACAAGCTGGTTTGGCTAAAGTTTCTCTGAAAATATCTACATCAGATAGAATGGATGAAACGGCTGCTTTAGTAGACTACATTGCTCCTGATCATCATTATTTAGAGCAGTGGAATGATGTTGAATTGAGAACGGGTCACTTCAGTTTGATTCAACCAACTATTGCACCGCTGTTCAGTACTCGTCAGGCACCAGAGACTTTCTTGAAATGGTCTGGAAAAAGTGTAGAGTATTACACCTACCTACAAGACAACTGGAGAGAAAACTTCTTCACTAAACAATCTGACACTTCTAACTTCCAGACATTCTGGGACAAAACTTTGTTTGATGGTGTATTTGAGACAGGAGGAAACAACGATACTTTATCTTATGACTTTAGTGCAGCTACCCCAGCTGCAACAAGCATAGCTCAGAACTATAAGAGAAATGGAGAAGGCCTTGAATTGGCACTCTATGAAAAAATTACAATTGGTAATGGATCAATGGCCAACAACCCTTGGTTACAAGAGGCTTCAGATCCAATTGCAAAAACAACTTGGGATAACTACTTAACCGTTTCTCAAGCACAAGCCGAAGAGTGGGGCATCAAAATGAATGATGGTACTACTGAAAAAGTAACCCTTACAGTAGGTAATACTTCAGTGACCTTACCAGTGTTGATACAACCAGGACAAGCTGCTGGCACTGTAGGGCTTGCCTTAGGTTACGGAAGAACAAGTGCTGGTAGAGTTGGAAATGAAGTGGGTGTAAATGCATACCCATTCATCACCAAGTTGAATGGCGCTAATGTGTATGATGTCTTCGCTGGAGTTTCTGTAGAGAAAACTGGCGAGTCATATAGAATTGCTCAAACGCAGACACACCAGACTTACATGGGCAGATCCAATGTAATTCAGGAGTCAACATTAAGTGCTTACCAAAAAGATACTAAAGCGGGAAGAGAATATCCGTTGATTTACAAGGAAGGAGAATACGTTAAGCCTTCTAAAATCACGCTTTGGGGAGGTCACGAATATAACAATCACCACTGGGGATTGGCCATTGATATGAACTCTTGTACTGGTTGTGGTGCATGTACGGTTGCTTGTCAGGCAGAGAATAACATTCCTGTAGTTGGGAAAGAAGAAGTATTGAACAGAAGAGAAATGGCTTGGATCAGAATTGATCGCTACTATAGCTCTGATGCTCCTGTTGATGATTTGATCGCTTTAGAAAAAGCTTCAGAAAATCCAGAAGTTACTTTCCAACCAATGATGTGTCAGCATTGCAATAACGCTCCTTGTGAGACTGTTTGTCCGGTAGCGGCTACAACGCATAGCACTGAAGGGCTTAATCAAATGACTTATAACAGATGCATTGGTACAAGATATTGTGCTAACAACTGTCCTTATAAAGTAAGAAGATTTAACTGGTTCAAGTATCACGACAATACGCAGTTCGACAAAAACCTTTCAATGAACAACGATTTGGGTAAAATGGTATTGAACCCAGATGTAACTGTTCGCTCAAGAGGTGTAATGGAGAAATGCTCAATGTGTGTGCAAAGAATCCAAGCTGGTAAACTTGCTGCTAAACGTGAAGATAGAAGACCTGTAGATGGCGAAATCAACATGGCATGTGCTTCGGCCTGTCCTGCGGATGCGATCACCTTTGGTGACTTAAACGACAAAAACTCTAGGATTTCTCAAGCTTTGAAAATTCAAGAGAAGGAAGATGGTCAAGGAGCAACTGAGCGTGTGGTGGAAGAAGACAGAGCTTATCACGTGTTGGAGGAAATCAACGTTAACCCTAACGTTTGGTATTTCACCAAAATCAGAAATAAGGAAAAACAATCAACTGAAGCTTAATTTTTAAAAAAGATACACTATGCAGGTTACTTCATCCGTAAGAACACCTTTGATAACAGGCGGTAAGACTGTCCATGATGTTACCGAGGATATCTGCAGGCAGGTAGAGGGCAAACCATCCAAATCATGGTTATTGGGAATGGGAATGGCACTTACTGCTTTTGGCATTGGTTTCATCGCTGTAGCCGCTACCCTTTGGGAAGGAATTGGAATGTGGGGGCTGAACAAAACCGTAGGTTGGGCCTGGGATATTACCAACTTCGTATGGTGGGTAGGTATTGGACATGCTGGAACCTTGATTTCCGCAGTACTTTTACTTTTCCGTCAAAAATGGAGAATGGCCATTAACAGGGCTGCTGAGGCCATGACAATTTTTGCTGTAATATGTGCCGCAATGTTTCCTGTGCTTCACATGGGAAGGCCTTGGTTAGGTGCTTATTGGGCATTGCCTTTGCCAAACACATTTGGGTCGCTTTGGGTAAACTTTAACTCACCACTGCTTTGGGACGTATTTGCGATCTCTACATACTTCTCAGTATCGCTTGTATTCTGGTATTTAGGTCTTGTACCTGATTTTGCTACCATCAGAGATAGAGCTACTGGAATGAGAAAGAAAATATATGGTGCACTAAGTCTTGGATGGGATGGAGCTGCTAGAACTTGGAGTAGATACGAGAGTGTATCTTTAATCCTTGCTGGTTTAGCAACGCCACTCGTACTTTCAGTACACACCATTGTATCTTTTGACTTTGCAACTTCAGTAATACCAGGATGGCACACCACCATTTTCCCTCCATACTTTGTGGCTGGAGCGATTTTCTCTGGGTTTGCCATGGTATTGACTTTAATGTTGGTAACCAGAAGATTATTTAAATTAGAAGACTATATAACGATCGAGCACATTAGCTTGATGAATATTGTAATCACAGTTACGGGTTCAATTGTAGGTATTGCTTATATCACTGAGTTCTTTGTAGCATGGTATTCAGGTGTTCCTGCAGAACAATATGCGTTCTTTAACAGAATGCAAGGACCTTACTGGTGGGCGTACTGGTCGATGATGACTTGTAATGTGATTTCTCCACAGTTATTCTGGTCCAAGAGAATTAGAACAAGTATTTCGGCTACTTTCATTATTTCAATTATTGTAAACATTGGAATGTGGTTCGAACGCTTTGTAATTATTGTTACCTCATTGCATAGAGATTATCTACCATCATCATGGTCTATGTTCTACCCAACGGTTTATGACATGGGAGTATACTTATTTACATTCGGATTATTCTTTACAGCATTCTTGCTATTTGCTAAGTTCTTCCCAGTGGTGAACATGGCCGAAATTAAAAGTATTGTGAAATCTTCATCAGAAAAACAGACTGCATAATTATGAGCGATTCTAGAAACTTTGTTCTCGGGGTTTTTGATGACGAGGACGTATTATTAAGTGCAGTACGAAAGGTGAGAGGTGCCGGTGTCAAAATTGACGAGGTGTATTCTCCATTCCCTGTGCACGGGCTTGATGATGAACTAGGCTATAAGAGATCTAGGCTTCCGATTGCCGCCTTTATGTTCGGTATATTGGGAACTTCCTTAGCATTAACAATGCAATTTTGGATGCTAGGTGTGGATTGGCCAATGATTATTGGTGGTAAGGACTTTACCCCACTACCGGATTTTATTCCTGTAACTTTTGAGCTAACAGTTTTACTTGCAGCTTTTGGTATGGTGGGTACATTCTTGGTAAGTAGTGACTTGAAACCATGGAAAGATCCTAAGATGCTTGACTTAAGAATTACCGATGATAAGCATATCATGGCAATTGACTTGGGTAAAAATAAATCAATGGATGCTCAAACCATCAATGGTGTATTGAAAGATTCAGGTGCTGTTGAAGTGAACGATAAAGAAGTTGAAGACTAAGCTAAAGATGATCATGTTGAATAGATTGAAAGCATTTTTACCACTCATAGCGATCTTTGCTCTGGCTTCTTGTAATGCCAGTGGCGATAACCCAGGTACAGAATATGCACCTCAGATGTATCACTCAATACCTTATGAGCCATTGACGCAAATCAAGGACAAGGATAGAGGAGAATGGTTGAGTAATAGAGAAGATGGATTAGGTGAGTTTTATAACTCAAACTCAAACAATCCTTATGAACAAAATGTAAAGTTGCCAGTAGCGGGTACTGTAAGAAGAACTGCTGATGGTGTACTTCCTTATCGTTTAGAAAAAGATGACATTGAAGCGGCTAATCTTATAGAAAACCCTTTAGCTGATACACCAGAGATTCTGGCAGAAGGTAAAAGGCTATATGAATTGTATTGTGATCATTGTCATGGTTCAAACGGTCAAGCTGATGGTTTGGTAGCGCCAGTATACCTTGGTGTTCCTCCTTATACAGCTCCGGCTCAGAGAGATCTTTCGGAAGGACATGTTTTCCATGTTATTACTTATGGAATAAGAAGAATGGGAGCCCACGGTTCTCAGATTAGTCCAGAGAAAAGATGGAAAATTGTGAAGTATGTTAAACAATTGCAAAAGCAGTAACCCCCAAATTTTTTAGAAAATGGCAAAAGAAAGATTTGAATTTACGACAGGCTTAAAAAAGAAGCTATACCTCGTAGCCATCATTGGGTTTGTATTGCTGCTTGTTGGTGCAATATTCCCAGGTGGTAGTCATGAAGAGGCTGCAGGAGATCATGAAGGAACGGAGCAACACGATGCTGGTGCTTCTGGAGACCATGAAACCAATACTAGCGATGACCATAGTGGCGATGACGCTCATGGTGGAATGATATCTGATGAATCAGGTGAAGAGCACGAAGCAGGTGAGGCTGACCATGGTGGTGGTTGGTTAAAGAGGCTTGGTATTAACCTTTGGATCAACAATGTTTACTTTGTTGGTTTGGGTCTAATTGGAATATTCTTCTTCACACTACAGTATGCATCACAGGCTGGATGGTCAACTTATTTGTTGAGAGTGCCATTGGCAATGGGAAGTTGGTTACCATATGCATTTGTGCTAATGATCGCTACTTTCTTTATTTTCGGTCATGACATATTTCACTGGACCCATAGTGACTTATATAACAAGTTTCTACCTAATGGAGATTTGAATACACATTTCGATGCATTGATTGCAGGAAAAAGCACTTATTTCTTCCTTCCTTTAGAAGGAGGTTCTTTTCCAGTTTTCTTTGTTTTAAGAATGACATTATTCTTCGGAGTATGGTATTGGTTATTTAAGAAAATTAAGTCTTTGGCCATGGCCGAAGACGAACTAGGTGGAGATAGCTACTGGTTTAAAATAAGAAAGTTCTCTGCAATATTCTTGGTAGTATTTGCTGTAACCTCATCAATATCAGCTTGGGATTGGATCATGTCAATTGACGTTCACTGGTTCTCTACCATGTTTGGTTGGTATGTGTTCGCAAGTTGGTGGGTAACGGGATTAGCCTTTATTACACTCGTAACTGTGTTATTGAAGGAGGCAGGTTATTTATCACAAGTAACGTCTAACCATTTGCACGATTTGGGTAAATTTATTTTCGCTTTCAGTATCTTCTGGACGTACATTTGGTTCTCTCAATTCTTGTTGATTTACTATGCGAACATTCCAGAGGAGTCTGTATATTTTGTAGAAAGATTGTTAAGTGATAAATACGCACCATTCTTCTTCATTAACCTAATAATGAACTTCATTTTTCCACTCCTTACGTTTATGACAAGGGATGCGAAACGATTGAATGTATTCTTGAAAATCGTTTGTATTGTGGTATTGGCAGGTCATTGGATCGATTTCTACTTGATGGTAACACCAGGTACCCTTGGTGAAAATGGTGCATTTGGACTTACAGAAATTGGCTTGTTCATGGTATTCGGTGTAGCATTTGTTTTCGTCACCTTAAGTGCCTTATCTAAATCTGCGTTGGTGGCTAAAAATCATCCAATGTATGAAGAGGCAAAACATCATCATATTTAATAAGAGTAAACTAAAGATATGTTCGGGTTTTATATAGTTTTAGCGATTTTCTTAGTACTGGCGATCCTCTTGTTGATCTTCAGAGTAAGTAGATTGGTCAGTATTGTAAAAGGTTCTGATGAAAAGTCAATCACAGGGAGTAATGATGTAAACGCCATTCTTATGGTGGTTTTCATGGTGCTGTTCTTTGGTTTAATGGCTTGGTATTCATTTGTGTATTTTGATGCGTATGATCCTCCTGTAGCGTCTGATCACGGTATTGTTACAGATAAGTTGTTTTGGAGAACAATGTGGATTACGGGTATCGTATTCATAATCACACACATTTTACTGTTTGTATTTGCTTATAAGTACAGATATAGAGAGAATCACAGAGCTGAATTCTATCCCCATAATAACAAATTAGAGCTATTATGGACTGGTGTCCCTGCCATTGTTTTAACATGGTTGGTAATTTCTGGATTTGCAGCTTGGTCTGATATCACAAGCAATGCGCCAGAGGATGCAGAGCAAATTGAGATCACCGGACAGCAGTTTACTTGGCTAATTCGCTATGGCGGAATGGACAATGAAGTAGGGGACTATGATTATCGTTTGATCGATGCGACAAATGATTTAGGAATGGACTTTACTGACAAGAACAATTTTGATGACTTTAACAATAACTCAATTGTAATACCTAAAGGAAGACCTGTCTTGTTGAAGATTAGAGCAAAGGATGTGCTTCATAGTGTTTATATGCCTCATATGAGGTTGAAGATGGATGCTGTCCCTGGTATGCCTACTCAGTTCTGGTTTGTGCCGAATAAGACAACGGAAGAAATGCGAGTTGAAGAAGGTAATCCTGAATTCAATTTTGAATTGGCCTGTGCTGAGATTTGTGGTACTTCTCATTTTGCGATGAGAAGAGTTGTGACGGTTTTAGAGCCTGAGGAATACGACAAATGGAAAGCAGAGCAGAAATCTTGGTTATCAAAAAACCCTGATTACATGTCTCAGGTACCTGAGAATTTGAAAGAGCTGGCCGTAATTGCAGCGGGCATTAACGAGTAATTAATAAGATCAATATATTAAGATGGCAACAGCAACAAATATTGATGCACACGCACATGATGATCACGATCACGAGCACCATGACACGTTCATCACGAAGTATATTTTCTCACTGGACCATAAAACAATTGCTAAGCAATTCCTGATCACAGGTATTCTTTGGGCAATTATTGGAGCTGGTTTTTCTGCAATTTTCAGATTGCAGTTGGGATTTCCTGAAGCAGATTTATCTTGGTTAAGACCACTTTTAGGTAAATGGATTCAGGCCGAAGGGAGTTTAGATCCACAGTTCTACTTGGCTCTGGTTACAATGCACGGTACCATCATGGTATTCTTTGTATTAACAGCTGGCTTGAGTGGGACCTTTAGTAATTTCCTTATTCCATTACAAATCGGAGCAAGAGATATGGCCTCCGGATTTATGAACATGCTTTCTTACTGGTTCTTTTTCCTTTCCAGTGTTATCATGTTTATTTCTTTATTTCTTGAAACTGGACCGGCATCTGGCGGTTGGGTTGTATACCCGCCTCTGAGTGCATTGCCACAAGCAATGGATGGTTCTGGCCTTGGAATGACTTTGTGGCTTGTTGCTATCGTATTCTTTATTGTTTCTTCATTGTTAGGTGGCATTAACTACATCACAACAATAATCAATTTAAGAACTAAAGGGATGACCTTCTCAAGGTTACCTCTAACTATTTGGAGTTTCTTCCTTACAGCGGTAATTGGAGTATTATCTTTCCCTGTATTGTTTGCCGCAGCTCTTTTATTAGTAATGGATAGAAGTTTTGGTACTTCATTCTACTTATCTGAAATTTATATTGGAGGCGAGGCGCTTCCGAATGTCGGTGGTAGCCCAATTCTTTACCAGCATTTATTCTGGTTCTTGGGTCACCCTGAA
Organism: Roseivirga sp.; assembly: GCF_034669765.1. GTDB lineage: Bacteria > Bacteroidota > Bacteroidia > Cytophagales > Cyclobacteriaceae > Roseivirga. The sequence continues at coordinate 382,239 of NZ_JAXMOQ010000003.1, read as the reverse complement.
GTATATATTGTATTGTTACCTGCATTAGGTATCACATCTGAAATTATTGCTACCAACTCTAGAAAACCAATCTTTGGATATAAAGCCATGATTATTTCTATGTTGGGAATTACTGTGCTCTCATTCGTAGTTTGGGCACACCATATGTTCGTGTCAGGCCTGAGTCCTTTCTTGGGATCGATCTTCATGTTCCTAACATTGATTATTGCAATTCCTTCGGCAGTAAAAGTATTTAACTACCTGACTACACTTTGGCGTGGAAACATTGTTTTCACTCCAGCCATGATGTTCTCTATTGGACTAGTTTCAGTGTTTATTTCAGGTGGTATTACGGGTATTTTCCTAGGTAACTCAGCAATTGATATACAATTGCACGACACCTACTTTGTTGTAGCTCACTTTCACTTGGTAATGGGCGCGGCATCTTCTTTCGGACTACTCGCTGGGGTTTACCATTGGTTCCCTAAAATGTTCGGTAGAATGTTAGATAGAAAACTGGGTTATATTCACTTCTGGTTTACCTTCATTGGTATTTACGCTGTATTCTTCCCAATGCACTATATCGGAATTGCAGGTTTCCCAAGAAGATATTACTCTTTCACCAACTTTGATGCATTCAGTGGATTTACAGACTTGAATGCCTTCATTAGTGTGGCGGCTATCCTGACTTTCTTTGGTCAGTTTATATTCCTTTTCAACTTCTTCTACAGCATATTTAGAGGCAAGAAAGCTCCACTCAACCCGTGGAAGTCTAACACATTGGAATGGACAACACCAAGAGTTCCCGGACACGGTAACTGGCCTGGAGAAATTCCAACAGTATACAGATGGCCATACGATTACTCTAAGCCAGGTGCACCTGAAGACTTTATTCTTCAAACAGTGCCTTTCTCAGAAACTATGGATTCTAATCTTCCACATGAGAATGATTTGATCGCAATTGAGAAAGAGGAGATGGCTAATGAGATCGTTGTTGATGAATCAAAAGGTCACTAACGGTAAAGCTTTTAGACGGTTTTCTGCCGTCACAGTAATTGCGGTTTACCTATTGATTTTAATAGGAGGAATTGTAAGAACCACTGGGTCAGGAATGGGATGTCCAGACTGGCCCAAATGTTTTGGAAGTTGGGTGCCACCAACAGATGTCAGTGAACTTCCACCCGATTACAAAGAAGTGTATGCCTTAGAAAGGGTAGAGAAGAATAAGAGGTTTGTAAGTTACCTCACGGCTTTTGGTTTTGACGAGTTAGCGGATCAGATATTAAACGATCCTAATATTCTAACTGAAGAAGAGTTTAATGCTACAAAAACACTTACAGAATACGTTAACCGCTTAGTGGGCGCGGTCATCGGGCTTTTGGTCTTCGGAACATTTGTAATGTCAATCCGATACTGGAAAACTGACAGAACCATTACCGTTCTTTCTTTTATTGCATTTGTATTGGTAGGCTTTCAGGGATGGATTGGATCGATTGTAGTGAGTACCAACTTGCTTCATTGGATGATTACGATTCATATGCTACTTGCTTTATTGATCGTTTGTCTTTTGATCTATGTTTATTACAGGTCGAAAAGGGAAGCCCTTAATCTAAATTTACAAGGAACAAGTAAGCTTAGAACAGTGCTTATGATTTGCCTTTTCGCCACATTACCTCAAATTGTAATGGGCACACAGGTGAGGGAAAGTATTGATCTTTTGGCTGATCATTTTGCTAGATCAGAATGGATTTCAAGACTTGGAATTGAATTCATAGTTCATAGGTCTTATTCTATTCTGCTGTTAGCTTTACATCTTTATTTGGTGCTATTATTAACACTTAAAAAAGAAGCCCCAAAAAATTTAAAGTTCTATGGAGCTATTTTATTATGGATTGTAGGAGCCGAAGTATTAAGTGGGGTGATTATGGCGTACTTTCGAGTGCCTGCGGCTATGCAACCAATACATTTGTTATTAGGAACATTAATTATTGGAGTACAGTACTACGTGCTGTTGCTTCTTGGAAATAAAAGAGTACAAACTAGTTAACTGAATGATATCAGGTAATTCTGCAAATATTGGAGTAGGAGTGTTAATCGCTCAAAAAGCCAAGGCTTATTTAGAGTTGGTTAAAATGAGACTATCACTTTTGGTGGCTTTCTCCTCTGCCTTTGGCTATGCTTTAGCCATGGGGGGTAATGTGGTTTGGCCTCAGTTGATTATGTTATTTATAGGTGGTTGGTTAGTTTCAGGTGCATCGTGTACAATCAATCAGGTAATTGAAAAGGATTACGATGCCATGATGACGCGTACTCAAAACCGTCCTTTACCGACCAATCGACTTTCTAAAAATGAAGCTCTGTGGTTTGCTGCAATTGTAGCTGCGGCAGGTATTTTCATTCTTTATTTATACACTAATCCATTGACCACTGGATTAGCTGTTCTATCTATGGTGTTGTACAGCTTTGTATACACTCCATTAAAAAGAGTAGGCCCAATTGCAGTGTTTGTGGGGGCGTTTCCTGGAGCCTTACCTCCTTTATTGGGTTGGGTAGCAGCTACAGGAGCAATTAGCCATGAGGCAATGATTATTTTCGGTATCCAGTTTATTTGGCAATTTCCTCATTTTTGGGCAATTGCTTGGGTGGCCGATGAAGACTATAAAAAAGCAGGCTTTAAGCTTCTTCCTGTAAAAGGGGAGAAGGATATGAAGACCGCTTTTCAGATAATGACTTATACATTATTCTTGATTCCGTTGGGCTTGTTACCTACCTATTTTGGTATTACGGGAATTAACTCAGGAGTAGTGGCTACCATTTGTGGGGTTTTGTTTTTAGCGCAGACGATTAAGTTGATGCGCGATCCATCGAGGAAATCAGCATTGAGAATTATGTTTGGTTCTTTTCTCTATTTACCGATCGTGCAGATTGCTTATCTATTGGACATGGTAAAATGATGACAGAGAATTATCAATTTGTAGATAGCCCAGCGGAACAGCCGCTTTCAATGCATCCAAAGAAATTTGCGATGTGGTTGTTCATAGTAACTGTGGTAATGATATTTGCGGCTTTTACCAGTGCTCATATAGTGAGACAAGCCAGCGGAAATTGGTTGGAGTATGACTTACCTTCTTTATTTTGGTCTACTTCAGTAGTTATAATTACAAGCAGTGGGTTTATGCATTGGGCATACCTTTCTGCCAAAAAGAACGATTTTGTAAAAGTACGAATAGCTTTAAGTATCACTTTTGTTTTGGGCATGGCCTTCCTTATCGGGCAGTTCATGGCTTGGGGGCAAATGGTGGATGCGGGTGTATTCTTTGTGGGTAATCCTGCAGGGAGTTTCTTGTACATCTTTACAGGTTTGCATGGCCTACATTTAGTAGCTGCTGTGATTTATCTTTTATATCTATTAATTTCGTCTTTCAAACTGAAAGTGAATTCTGAAAATATGTTAAACATGGAAATGTGTTCAACTTTTTGGCACTTCTTAGGCGGACTTTGGATATACTTGTTTATATTTTTATTACTTAACCATTAACTAGAACCTATTAACTATGGCTACTACAGCTACAGTCGGCAACAAGAGCTTATGGGCAGGTGGGGTTGCGCCTCTTAAGGCGAGCTATGGAAAACTCATGATGTGGTTTTTCCTGCTTTCAGATGCCTTCACTTTCTCCGGCCTTTTGATCACATACGCATTCCTTAGATGGAGCGCCCCTGCTTATAAAGGAGATCCTAGCGATTTTGTGTTTTCTACTGAATATTGGCCAATTCCTGAAAAGGTATATGATGCCTTCCCAGGTTTACATGGAGTTGAAGCACCGCTTTTCTTCGTAGGTTTAATGACGTTTATACTTATTTTGAGTTCAGTGACTATGGTTTTAGCTGTAGAGGCAGGCCAAAGAATGGATAAAAAAGGTGTGGTGAAATGGATGCTTTGGACCATTATTGGTGGTGTTGCATTCTTAAGCTGCCAAGCATGGGAATGGTCTCACTTTATTTCAGGAAGCGGTGTAGCCACTATTGGTGACGTTTTCTTAAACGGTAGATGGGTTGAGAACTATGAAATTATGGGAGCTGGCTTGAGCTTTAACCAATACGGTCCGCCTGCATTTGCTGCACTATTCTTCTTTATTACTGGTTTCCACGGTTTCCACGTATTCTCAGGGGTAGTAATTAACATCATCACTTTCTTTAATGCTGCCAATGGTATGTATGAAAAGAGAGGCCATTATGAAATGATTGAAAAAGTTGGTTTGTACTGGCACTTTGTAGATCTAGTTTGGGTCTTCGTTTTCACATTCTTCTATTTGATCTAAGGACATTATATATACTATGGAACAAACATCAAACGTGGTTGTACAACCAGTAGACAAAAACAAAATAATGGGTATTTGGAAAATCGCAGGAATCCTTGCGATCATTACCCTTATAGAATATGCATTTGCCTTTATGATGGATGCTGGAACGCTTAGAAATGTGATTTTCGTTGGCTTAACCATTGTTAAGGCATTTTACATTGTGAGCGAGTTTATGCACTTAGGTCATGAGGTTAAAGGACTTATTTACTCTGTAATACTACCTATGGTTTTCATATTGTGGCTTATTGTAGCCTTAGTAGAATTAGAAGGTGGTGCTGTAAAAAGCAGTAGAGGAATTGTTGATTATAATCCTGATGGTTCTGAACAGGTCGATGACAGTCATTAGCGCAAGGAAATTTATTTGAAAATATTATAGAATCAGACTGAGCAATTGGTCTGATTTTTTGTTGATCGAAGTATTATGAAAAACAAGAAAGGCATTTACTTATTCTTATTGATTTTGATGCCAGCATTGATCTTTCTATTTCTGAAAGGCTTTGGTACGAATCAATTCCAGATCCCAATCTATTATTCCAATGGAATAGGCGATACTTTGCGTCAAGTAACCTGCTTGGAAAGAAACACAAACCAATACATTGTAAAGAGTCCAGAGTTGAAAATAGGAGGCACTAAGGTAATTCACTTTGAAAGAATGGATGGCCCAGTGCTTAAAACAAGGCTCGAAGAACTAGAAAAAGTACAGGATGTGTTTTATTTAAATCCTGATGTTCAAATGATGTCGTACCTCAATCAAGCGTCAATTCAAACCGATGCCATTACGGGCTATAACCAACGGATTACGTTTATGGATGAGTTCTGGCATTTCAAAGAACTCGATTCAACCAGTTGGAGCAATTTAAAATATTGCGGTATGGTAATGTCAGATCTCGACAATAGAGTAATATTGGTAGATGCTGAAAACCGGATTAGAGGCTATTACAATATCATGGAGCGCGAAGAAACTGACAGGTTGATTCTTGAAATAAGGATTTTACAAACAATAGATATAGAAAATGAGTAAGGTTGAAATGACACAGAAAAAGTCAATGCTATGGATCAGAATTTTGTCCGTAGTAATTCCCGTGGCGGTAGCCGTATTATTGGGACTGCCTCAAAAACTTGATTTAGGAGATTGGGTATATAATCTTCCTCATGTAATTGGAGTAATCAACACATTGACTTCTTTATGTTTGATTTCCGCTTTCATCGCCATTAAAGTAAAGAAAAACATAAGCCTTCACAGGAATTTCAACACGACTGCACTTGTTTTAGGTGCCTTGTTCCTGCTTTGTTATGTAACCTATCATGCTTCTGCACCTTCTACTCCATTTGGCGGAGAAGGCACAGTAAAGTCAGTTTATTACTTCTTCCTTATCAGTCATATTGTATTATCAATTGGGGTAGTACCGCTAGTCCTTTTGGCCTTTTTCTATGCTTGGAGCGGTATGATCGATAAGCATAAGAAAATTGTGAAGTTCACTTATCCCATTTGGTTATATGTGTCACTAACGGGTGTTATTGTCTATTTAATGATTAGCCCATATTATCAGTTTTAGTTTAAAAGCATTAACTTTGAGGTATCATGAGAAGAGTTAAACAAATTATCTTATCGGCAATTTTTCTAACTGTTTTTAGTGTTTCAGCTCACGCGCAATGCGCCATGTGCAGAGGGACTCTAGAATCCTCCGTGGCAGGCGGTGATACCACAACAGCTTCTAATTTAAACATAGGTATTCTTTACCTTTTTGTTGCTCCTTATGTCCTTTTTGCGGTGTTAGGCTACTTTTGGTACAGAACCAGCAAACGAAATGGCCAAAAGAACAAAGCTCTCAGCAGTATTACAGGCTAGATGCCCCCAGTGCCGTCAAGGCAAATTATTCGTATCAAAATCTTATAATCTCCGAAAATTCCTTTTAATGAAAAAGGAATGCGATTGTTGTGGAGTTAGGTTCGAGAAGGAACCTCGTTTTTTTGATGGAGCCATGTACATTAGTTATGCAATGTCCGTAGGTCTCTTCTTAGTCAGCGCATTTATTATTTACAATACAATTGAGGACGCCAATGAAAACACCTACCTCATTGCTATTATTACCGAGGTGGTTTTGCTCTACCCTTTGATGTATCGTTACAGTCGCGTTTTCTACCTTTATGCCTTTGGAGGTTTTAAGTATACTCCTAAACAAAATAATTAGTACTTTAAGCCTGTTCTAAAAGAATAGCAAAGGATTGTTGGTAAAGCAGAGAAAATTCGAATTTCAGAAACATAGGTATTTCCTCCTGTGCATTGGTTTATTGGCCTTAACGCTGATTATCGATGAAGTTGTTTTTTCGGACAGAAAGAGACGTGTAGAGCCCCAAGAAACCATTTCTGCTAATATAAAGACGCAACTTTCAATTTTGGATCAGGAAGTAAAGTCTGTTGAAAGTAAAGCCATTGTTGATCTAAGTCGCCTTTTTAACCGACTTGAGGTAAGTGAAGAGTTTCCCATTTTTATTTATGAGAATGGAGAAGTGATCTATTGGTCCACCAACCGTTTTGTACCAAAATACGGAACCTTAGAAGGACTATTTCAATACCGCTATTTAGAAATTGGAAACGATAAGTTCATCGTCAAGAAAACTACCATCAATAGCGCGCAAAATAGGATTGTGGAAATCTATGGTTTTCTTCCCCTCAAGTATGATGTTCCAATAACAAAGTACTTCACCAATACAAGACTAAACGAGAAGATCTTCGGAAAGTCAAATTATAATATAAGTTCAGATGAGAACTTGCCTCAAAACAATCGAATTTTATCTCAACAAGGCGTTTACCTGTTTTCATTTACAGGGAATGATTTAATGAAAATTGACTACCCTATATACTCTACCATCATTATCTTAATGTTTGCGCTCAGTATATTTTTTTATGTTCGCTCAGTATTTTTCTATTCGGCTTTGCTCAATGACAAGGGTAAACCCATGTATGCCTTGGGCCTACTTGCACTTATGTTCTTTATTTTAAGGGCACTAATGATTCGGTTTCAATTACCATACAGTGTGCGGGCATATGGTTTATTCGATCCCTTGCATTTTGCGGCAAGTTATTCTGAACCATCATTAGGTGACTTGCTCCTTAATCAGATCAGTCTTTTGGTGGTAGTGGTGTATGGCTTTTTGAATTTTCATAATAGAAATGAGAATACAAGGTATGACTGGAAATTCTTTGGTATTCTGACATTATCAGTCTTCTCGTTTTATTACCTGACTTATGAGCTGCATTCCATGCTCAGCAATTCACAGTGGAAGCTGGATATCGCCAAGGATAATAACCTAACCATCTACAAACTCATCAACTACTTTGTGATTTTCATTCAAGGGGTGATGTTCTTTTTATTGACCCAACTGACGGCTACAAGATTTATAAATCTCAAAAATAAAATTCCTTTTCAAATCGGGTTGGCGATCGTTTTACTTGCTTCTGTGGTGCTTGGCGGGCTTTTCAAGGAAAACCTATTTGTCTATTTAGTCATCTATATTATCTATTTGGTATTGATCGTTCGATTGAAATTCCCTTCTGAAATCAAAAGACTCAGTTACAATACCTTCCTGTATTTCTTTACCGCATCTTTTGTGGTGGCCTTGGTGAGCACCTTGGTTTTGAGTGAAGACATTAAGAAAGTAGACCGGCAAGATAAAGTAAGTATTGCCACTGAATTGCTTACAAACAAAGATGAAACAGCAGAGTATCTGCTCGGTGAAGCAAAAAAGAAGATTGAAGACGATATTTTTATTCAAACCAATATTTCCAGTCTATTCTCCCCAAAGCAGTTAATCCGACAAAGAATAAGGAGGTCATATTTAGGTGAGTATTTCGATAAATATGACATTGAAATTTCGCTCTTCAATGGCTCTGGGCGGCCAATTAATAATGCCCAAACGAATGAGTATTCTTCTTTCAGTTTGTATAGCCAAGATCAATACCGAACCGACCAAGATGGTGTTTACTTTTTAAGCTTTAGATTTCCAACCATATCCAATCATTACTATGTGTTTATGGATATTAAGCGGTATAACACCGTTATAGGACATATCATTATCCAATTAGTCAAAAAAGAACAACTGAATAATAGTATTCTTCCTCGTTTACTTTTTGATGAAAGCAGCAATGCAACTGATAACGGACATTTCGATTACGCCCTTTTCCAAAATGAGGAAATGGTCAGTAGCGTTGGCGATTTCAACTACGCTCGAGACTTTCCAAGCGAATGGAAGGATAATCCAGAGTTATTTGGGAAGGGACTCTTAGCGAATCGCTATACGCATTTAGCGGTGCAAGGGCGAGATGCTACCGAGTATTTCATTATCAGTAGTCCTGTTTATCCTACTCGTTTTATGATTACCAATTTCTCACTCTTCTTCCTCTTTATTGTGGGCATGATCATCTTAGTCTTCTTCGCAAGCGCCTTGTTCTATAACCTGAAAAAACGAACGGTGACCATTGCGGCTAAAGTTCAAATTCTCCTCAATTTCGCTTTTTTCCTTCCGTTGATTATTGTAAGTATTGTGGTGCTCCGGTTGGTCAATGAAACCGTCAGAAAGAACATTGAAGAGAACTACCTTGAGGTCGCTGAAAGTGCAGGGTCAAACTTGACGATTACCTTAAAGGAGTTTTTGGACAGTCAAAGTGAGAATAATGAGACCTTAGAGAATAGAGTGGGAGAAATTAGCCAATACTCTAGGGCTGATATTAATTTATTCAATGATAAAGGAGTGCTTGTGGCTACTAATCAGCGAATGATTTTCGAAAACCAATTGCTCTCCACTTTTGTGAACCCCAAGGCCATGGCTGAAATTATGGAGAATAGGTCCAGTGAAAGATTGTATACTGAAAGAGTGGGAGAGCTGGAATATCAATCGACTTATGTGGGCATTCAGTCACAAAACAATGAATTGCTGGGGATTTTAAGTATGCCGTTTTTTGAATCGCAAACACAGCTAAAGCGACAACAAACCGATATTGTTTCTAATATTCTCAACTCATTTACCTTCATTTTTATCGTATTCGTATTGCTGTCTTTTATGGCGTCAAAAATCATTACTTATCCTTTTACTTACCTTACCAAAAGAATTAAAGCCACTACTTTCTCCAATATTAATGAGCCTTTGGAATGGAGTGCTGAAGATGAAATTGGGCTGATGGTGCGCGAGTATAATCGTATGTTGGTGAACTTGGAACGGAGTAAAAAGGAATTGGCCATGAGCGAAAAAGAGAGTGCTTGGCGTGAAATGGCCCAACAAGTCGCCCATGAGATTAAGAATCCACTCACTCCAATGAAACTCAAATTGCAGCACCTTAAAAGAGTGCTTACAGAAGGAAAAGGGCTGGGGCAAGATTTCAATAAACCGATTGATAGTATTTTAAACCAAGTGGAATCCCTAAGCGATATCGCTACTTCCTTTTCTTCTTTTGCTAAAATGCCCATACCTCGAAATGAAAAGCTCGATTTGGCCGATTCTCTTCGTAAAGTGGTGCGTTTGTTCAAGGCGGATGACGAAGTACAAATCACATCGAATATCCCTCGAAACCCTATTTGGGTAGAAGGAGATGCCAATTTGTTAGGCAGAATTTTCAATAACCTAATTCTGAATGCGCTGCAAGCCATGCCCGAATGGCGCGTACCGAAGTTGGAGATTAGCTTAGAAGAAACACATTCTAAGGCCATTATTAGTGTGAAGGACAATGGTTTTGGAATTCCAGAGGATATTCAAGACAAGATTTTTATTCCTAAATTTAGTACAAAGGTAGAAGGCTCTGGAATTGGTTTGGCCATTGCTAAACGTGGGGTAGAACATGCAGGAGGGAGTATATGGTTCGAAACTGTGGCAGACGAAGGCACCACATTCTTCTTAGAGTTTCCATTAAGCGATTAACTGTGTTGCGCGGCTTATTCATTTGTATTTCCTTAATTCTATTTGGGTCAGCGTTATTTGCCCAAACAGAGGAACAATGCAAATGGGTGAAAACTGATGGAAGACCTACTGTCCTCGATTCCCTTACCGCCATTCCAGAATCCATAAAGGTAGCGCAATTGGAAGGGCAGAACATCCAGTTCAATTTCCAATTGAATACCAATACTATCCGAATTTCTTATCCTGCATTGGATTCCGTGATCGTTTGTTACCGCACACTGCCTTATGATTTGCATACCAAACGCGCCAATAAAACCCTCGATATCTACGATTCTACTGCTTTGTTTAAAGATGCGATTCGCTACCAACAAACCTTGGCCATGCCAAAACGTGAAGAAGCCTTTACCACCCAAAATATTTCGAAAACGGGAAGCATCACCAGAGGGATTTCCTTCGGGAATAAGCAGGATGTTTTTGTGAACTCTTCCCTTAACCTACAAATGGAAGGGCAGTTGACTGAAAATGTGAATTTACGTGCAGTAATTACGGATAGAAATGTACCCTTTCAACCGGAAGGGAACACGCAGCAATTACAAGATTTCGACAATATTTTCATTCAACTCTACAATGACAATTGGTCATTAACAGCGGGTGATGTCGTACTTAAGAATGGTGCATCCAACTTCTTGCGCTATTATAAAAATGTGCAGGGAGCGCAATTCAAAACTGCTTATGAAATGGAGAATGGATTTAAGGCGGAAACCACTTTTGCTGCGTCTGTGGCCAAAGGCCGTTTCGCTTCCATTAATGTAGATCCAATTGAAGGGGTTCTCGGGCCTTATCGGGTTAGAGGGCCAAATAATGAGCGTTTCATCATTGTAATTGCGGGTTCCGAAAAGGTGTTTGTAGATGGGGAAGAACTGACTCGTGGTTTTGATAATGACTATGTAATCGACTATAATTTGGGTGAAGTTACGTTCACCAACAAAGTGCTGATTACCAAATTCAGTAGAATCAGGATTGATTTTGAGTTTTCAGATCAAAACTATTCACGTTCTATTTTTCAAGCCAGCCATTATCAGTCTAACGATAAACTCGATTTCTCCTTCAACTATTATGGGGAGAAGGACAACCGAAATCAGCCATTGGCTTTTGATTTAAGCTTGGAAGAAAAACTAATCTTGGCCGATGCAGGAGATGACCTAAATCAAGCTTTTACTTCACGTGTTGATAGCTTAGAATATAGGTCGGATATTATCCTTTACCGTAAAACCACAGGCTCAGATAACCTGGGTAATGAATTCGATATTTTTCAATACTCCACCAACCCCGACTCTGCTTTCTTCAATGTTCAATTCACCTATGTGGGGCTGGGGAACGGTAATTACCTGTTGACAAATTCTACCACTAACGGACGTATTTACAAATGGATAGGGCCAGCTGATGGCCAACTCCAAGGTGATTATGAGCCCATTTCATTGCTGAATGCGCCCAACCAAAAACAAATGGTCACGCTCGGTGCTGGTGCTAAACTAAATGAATACGAAAAACTGAGTGGCGAAGTGGCTTTCTCCAAAAATGACCTCAATCTGTTCTCGGATTTAGACTCGGATGATGATCGAGGAATGGCGTATAAGCTCATTTACGAGTCGGTGAACAGACCAGTAAAAGGACTTGAAGACTATAAGTTTAATGCAGGCGCTTCATACGAATTCAATAACGATGCCTTCTCATTTATCGACCGCGTGCGTTACATAGAATTTGATCGGGATTGGAGTTTCGACTCGAATGATTTTGGAGAAAACTTTGCTGAGAATATACTTGAAGCCAAGGCAGGTTTACAGAAGGATGCGCTCAATAGCATTGATTATCGTTTGGTAAGAAGAAAAAGAGGAGTGGCGGTAGATGGTTTTCAGCAGTATTTAAAAGGAACAAAGGAACTCAATATTTTTAGGCTGAAAGTAGATGCTTTTACCATGACGAATGACCAGCAGATTGTGTCATCAGAGTGGCAAAGGTTTGCCACGGATTTATCCATTCGCTCCAAGTGGTTGATTCCAGGTTATCGCTATAGTGTAGATCGAAATGAGGTTTCTAATACTACTACAGATGAAATTGTGAGGTCAGCAATGAATTTTGAAGCCCATACTTTCTACCTGAAAAATGATGAAAGCCTTACCACGAACTATGGAATTGAATACCAAGTTCGGGAAGACAGAACACCTTTTAATGGGGAGCTGATCAATAACAGTAGAGCGGAAACATGGTCTGCGTTTTTCAATACCGAAATTGACAAAACGCAAACGCTGCGTACCCTTTTTACTTATCGAGATTTAGATAATTTAAACCAAACAGGAGAAGACAGGAATGACCGTACGATCATGGGCCGAGTGGATTGGCTGGGGAACTTCTTCGAACGCTCCATTCAGTCAGAGCTGTCTTATAACCTTGCAAACAGCCGTGAGCTGCGCAGAGAGTTCATCTTTATTCAGGTACCTACGGGAGAGGGAACGCACACTTGGCGCGATGATAATAGTGATGGCGTTCAAGACCTAAACGAGTTTTATATAGCCGTAAACCCCGATGAAAAGAACTATGCGAAGATTTTTGTTCCCACAGATAATTATGAGGAGGCTTTTAACACCAACATCAGCTATCGCCTAAGAATGAAAACACCCAATACTTGGTTCGAAGATGGAGGCCTGAAAAAACTCTTAGCGCGTTTCACGAACACAACGGCCTATACGCTGAATTCTAAAATTACGGATGAAGACCTTGCTGCCAGACTTTGGCCTGTAAACGTGACGGATGACATGATTTTATCTTCCAGACAAACCCTTCGTTCAACCCTCTTTTTTAATCAGTCTAGAGCTGCCTTTGCTGCTGATTTAGGCTTTGCGCAGCGAGAGAATCGACAACTGTTATTGAATGGTTTTGAACGTATTGATAATGATGAATTGAGAGCCCATGTTCGTTGGAATGTGAACTACCAAACTAATCTAGATTTGACTTTTATTTCTGGCGAGAGAGCAAGTAGTTCAGATGTTTTAACCCAAAGAAATTACCTCATTCAGAGTAAAATTTATCAGCCAGCTATTTCATGGCAGCCCACTAACTATTTTAGGCTGACGACCACTTATGCCAATAAGGAAAAGAAGAATGTCTTTGCTGAAAATAGCAATGAAGGCTCTGAGATCAACGAATTCTCAATTGACACCCGTTTTTCTAAAGCGGCCAAAACTACCCTGAGTGCTAACTTTAAGTACATCAATATTGATTTCACAGGAGAAGAAAATTCACCTACAGGGTACGAACTTTTAGAAGCACTTCGGCCAGGACGTAACCTTACATGGAACTTGAATTGGCAACAGAAAATCGGCAATGGACTGCAATTACTTCTTCGTTATGATGCACGTAAATCAGAAGGCAATCCAATTGTGCATTTGGGCAGGGTTCAGATCTCTGCTTTGTTCTAGATATTAGTTTTCAAAACAAAATACCCTATTTTTAACGTTATAAGCCTAAAACAAAATAACTATGTTGTTAAACAAACCTCTTTTCGCACTTGCAATATTCTTCGCACTTTCCTGTGATGCTCAACAATCTACCAGCGGACCACTTGAAATCGCTGAATCTACTCAAACCAGTGCTTTGGTGCCTGAGCTGGTGACAGATGAACTAAGTAATCCTTGGGGAATGGTTTTTCTTCCTGATGGCAAAATATTGGTGACGGAGAAGGCAGGAACCATTGTCTTGATTGAAAAGGATAAGGTGATCAATATGGATGTGAAAGGTGGCCCAGTAAGTAAAACTCAGGGACAAGGAGGTTTATTAGACATTGAATTGCATCCCAATTTCGAATCGAACAAATGGGTCTACTTTACTTTTGCTAGTGCAGAAGGCGAAGAGGATGGGGCCATGACCTCATTATCGAGAGCACAATGGAATGGTTCATCCTTTGACAATCATACAGTGCTTTACAAAGGTTCGCCCAATACAAGAGCAGGTCAGCATTTCGGGAGTAGAATAGCCTTCGATGCCCAAAATCATGTTTATTTCTCTATTGGAGACCGTGGCAACCGCGATGTAAACCCTCAAGACATTACTAGAGATGGAGGGAAGGTATATCGTTTGAATGATGATGGTTCAATTCCTTCAGACAACCCTTTTGTGAATACGGCCAATGCAAAAACAGCGATTTACTCTTACGGACATAGAAATCCTCAAGGTTTGGCTATCAATCCGGAAACTGGTGACATTTGGGAACACGAACATGGCCCACAAGGAGGAGACGAGGTGAATATTATAGGAAAAGGAAAGAATTATGGTTGGCCATTAATTACCTATGGCGAAAATTATGGTGGTGGTGCTATCACAGATAAAACGGCCATGGAAGGAATGGCGCAGCCCGTTACTTATTGGGTGCCTTCAATCGCTCCCTGTGGAATGGCATTTGTCCAAAACGCGAAATACGCTGGATGGGATGGTAACCTGATTGTTGGTTCATTGAAATTTAGCTACTTAGTACGCCTGGTAATCGAAAACGATAAAGTGGTGAAAGAAGAAAAGATAGCAGAAGGCATAGGCCGTGTTCGTAATGTAGAAATGGGCAACGATGGCTATTTATATGTTGGTGTAGAAGGAAAAGGACTTTACAGATTGGTGCAGAAGTAATCAATGTCAAAACCTAGAAAAGGCGAACCGCTCAAAACGCCCCAGTATAGGGGAGGAGTACAGGCGTTGAAGAAATTCCTGTCTGAGCAATTGAATTATCCTGAAGAAGCCTTGAAAAATAAGGTTGAAGGAGTCGTAGAAGTAGCCTATGATGTGGATGGTTTAGGTCGAATCCTCAATGTTAAAATACTTACTGGCTTGGGCTCCGGTTGCGATGAAGAAGTAATTCGTTTGGTGAAAATGCTGGTGTATGAAACTGCCATTAATAAAGGCAAAAATACCTTAACACATAAAAAGCTGAAAGTGGATTTTAAGCTGCCAAAGCCTAAAAAAGTGGCTACACAGTATAATTATCAATTGACCCCAGCTACCACAAAACCCAATCCTGCTAAAAGTAAAAGTGGCGGATACACCATTACCGTCAATCTCAATAAGAAGTAATCAGGTTAAGCTATCAATACTTTTAGAGTTGGCCCTGAATAATATCTAAAAGAAGATCAATTTCCTTTTTGTGGGTTCTGAATGAAAGCACGGCTACACGCATGTAGAATTGGCCATTGAGCGTGGTAGAAGAAATGAAAATTCTTCCGTCTTGATGAATGGCTTTCACTATGGCTGCATTGAATTCATTGGCATCTTTATCTTTTGGCAGGTACCTGAAAATTACGGTTGAAAGTACTGGTGCTGGCCCTACTTCAAAGCCCATTGCTTTAATCTTGGTATAGAAATACTGCGCCAATTCCATTTTTTCTTCTAAACAAGCTTTAAATGGAGCAATACCATGAAGCTTAAGCGGTAACCACATGCGCATGCCCCTAAAATGCTTGCTCAATTCTGGAGAAAGCTCGGCTGGCGACATTTCATCCTGATGCATTTTAGTGTCTTGCATGTAATTGGCTTCGTAGCTGTTGGCCGCAGCCAAATGCTCAATATTCTTAATCAACACAATGCCAGAACCATAAGGAAGGAACAAACCTTTATGTGGATCAAGAATCACTGAATCAGCTTTTTCAATGCCGCTCATTACTTCCTTACCCTGCACTGTCAATTGAAAGAAACCGCCATAGGCAGCATCCACATGAAACCACAGTTCATGTTCTTCGGCAATACTGGCAATGTCGTTGAGCGGATCAACTGCGCCAACATCTGTAGAACCTGCATTGGCAATGACCAAAAAGGGCTGAAGGCCTTTGTCTTTGTCTTCTAAAACTTGAGCATTGAGTTTTTCCGGAATAATCCGATAGTCTTCATCCAAATCAATGATGCGCAAGATGCACTCGCCCAAACCACATAGCTTAATGGCTTTTTGTAAACTGTGATGCGTTTGTTGGGTGGTATAGATCACCGTTGACTCAAGGTCTTTTCCTTTTAGTTTTTTAGCTTCTCTGGCTGTCGAAATAGCGATGAGGTTGGCAATGCTTCCACCCGAAGTTAAATTCCCGCCAAAGCGCCCTGTATAGCCAATAAGCTTTCCTGCCCAATCGATCAGTGCATTCTCCATGCGTACTGCTCCCGGAGAAGCATAAAACACGCCAGCGTAACGGTTGGAAACTGCGGCCAAATAATCGCCCAAAGCCGATTCGTAAATTCCACCACCGGGTATGTAACCCAAGTGACCTCCGGAAGCTGGGTTGAGACCCGGCATATCTACTCTTTCGCCAATAAAAGGAAGAATGTTTTCAATAGGGTGGTTCTGCTCGTCAATATCAAAGAAACTGTCTTGAGCCACCTTTCCATAACTATCGTATTCGTAAGCCTTTCTGTTTTCAAGGCCATTCAGGAAACTTTCGGCATATTCAATTACCGATTTCTGTAAAGAAAGTCTTTGGTCTGCGTTGGTCTCTAATTGTCCTGACAAGTTCTCGTATTTGTGATTTTGAACAGAAAATTCATCTTTCCTTTTATTCATTGAGTGGGGTTATTTCTTAATCCTGATTTTTCCTTTCATAATGACGTGAAGTGTACAGTAATAATCCGCATCTTCTTTTGCAACCATACTCCACTTACTTCCTTTTTTCATAAGGGAAGATGACCATTTTTTTGTCTTTTCTTCGGTCACATCATGATCAACATAGTCGTTGTTAATAAAGGTAATAGTATCCCCTTTATTGACCTCAATATAATCTGGAATAAACTTTAATTGCTTGATTTCAACAATGTGTTTCTGAGGTGTAGTGCAGATAGGTGCAGAATCTACGAGATGGTTTTGAGATACTGAAGTGGATGAGCTAAATAGCGAAATAATCAAACTGATGATAGAAATGGATAGCGTGTTCATGATTTTGACTTGAGAGATTATAAAGAGTAGAAGTTAAAGGGCTTCTAAACATGAAGCCCTTTAATGAACAGAAAGCGACTCTACTTGAAAGATTTTTGAACCATCTCAGCATGTTTTAAGTGTGTTTCGAGCGCTGGCACTATGGCTTGAAGAAATTCTCTTAATTCTGTATTGCTAGATTGTTTGATCAATAGATTGTTTAAGGCATCAATTACGGCCTTATGGTAAGTTACTTCATTATCGATATAGGCTTTATCAAATTTTCTGGCACTTAGGCCGTTCAATATTTTCTTTGTTTTTTCTGCACCATCGAGGAGTGATTGACTTACTGTGTTGTCTTGAGGGCTTACTCCTAGTTTAGTGACTAGCGCAGTGGCTTGTTCAATCACTGATTTGTGATCGCGCATCATGGTTTCTGCAAAATTTATAACCTCCTTGTTCTTGGATTTTTTCTTAGCAATTTCAGCATAGCTAATATCGATTTGATTAGCAACAACCCCAACGTGAGCTATTTCGGTATCGTTTAATTGAGGTACTTCTTGAGCGAAAAGAGAAGAAGTAGCCAAAAAACAAATGGCTGTTAATAACAAGCCGAGCTTTGATGTTACATGTTTTTTCATTGTGTTTCTATTCTGTTAAAACTGGTTTATTATTGGATACAGAATAGAGGGATCGGTTACAAGTGTAAATGAAAAATTTGCAGTGAATTGGGCTTGAACTTACTTTACTCCCAAAATGGATCTTCGCTATTTTCTTTAAAGGCAATGGAATCGTGCATTTCGGCCATTTGTTCAAATTGTTCGGGGGTGGCAACCTCTTGAATCTCAGGGAAAAGAACGCGTTCTTCAAAACGGATATGCCTTTCCAGTTCTTCTTCAATTCTGTTAAGGTTGCGGGCAATATCTTCTTGATCATCAAAAAGCCGAGCAAGCCTTCTGTGTTCCGCCAAGGCTTTTTTGATTTGTTCGTGCTCTTCTCCTAAAATAGGGAAGATGTATTTTTCTTCGTCTGAAAAATGAGGAATGAGATGCGTTTTATAAAACCAGTCGGCATATGCTTTAATTCTCAGCGGTTCAACTTTGGAGAGAAAGCCTTTGCGTATTTTCCAACAGAGTAATAAACCGTGGTGGTGTTCTCGGCTGAATGGTTGAAGTGCTTTGTGTCGTTTAAGGGGTTTTCTTTCTTCCATAGTTTTGGGGCTAGTGTGAAAAAAAGGCCTTTATTTCTCAGAATGAAAAGAAATAAAGGCCGCTATTAAATCAGTTGTTTATTGAGCCAATAAGTAGCAAACATTCTTCATTTCCTTTATTTACAATTTTGTGCTTTGTTTGGGTTGGGAAAACATAGAATTCTCCAGGCTGACATTGATAAGTGCCGCCATCAATTTCGAATTCAGGCGTTCCTTCCACAACAAAGGCATATTCAGTTTTTTGCGGATGCACATGTTCGGGGTATTCAGAATGAGCAGCCACCTTTACCATTTTTACAGCACCATTTTTCAGGTCTAATAATGGCGATCCGGCAAAGCCTTTGACTTTCCCTTCGGCATATTCAAGCGCACTGATTTTGTATTGGTGATTCATGGCCTAGGCAGTTAGTTTCTTCTCTAAGGCTACGGCTTTAGGGAATAGAATGTTGTTCTCTAAGTGAATATGAAGGTGTAAATCATCTTCAAACTCTTTTAAAAGAGAGAAGGCCACTTTATAAGTATTACAAGCATCGGCTGGCGGTGTATATTGGTTACTCAATTCGCTGATCTGACGAAAACGCTCTCCTTCAATATCATGTTCATACATCATGGCTTGTACTGGGTTGGTCACTGTTCCGAAATGAGGTGGATTCACTTTTATGTCCTCACTTTTGGCACTCATCATTTTTCGAATGAACGGAAATAGCATTAATTCCTCCTTCTTCATGTGCATGGCCAGTTCACCCGCAGAAGCATTGAAATGCTTTTCTATTTCTAATAGTTCAGGGTGATTTTTGCCATGAACGCTACTGATTTTATTCAAGTACTGCTTTATCACTGGCGTTTTCTCCTCTACATAGCGGTGGTGCTTTTTCTCAACATAGTCTGCTAGTAAATCAATGGGCCAGAATTTATAATCACTTCCTCCGGCATGTACTTTGGTAATTGCTGAATTGAGTTTCTCCATAAGCTGATCTTGATTAATGTTTTTTGCTTCGCAGGCTACATTTATACTGCGATTGCCATTGCAACAGAAATCAATTCCATAGGACTCGAAGACTTCAGCGGTACGATAATCTTCGGCTACTATTTCACCGATCGTTTTTTCAATTAGATTTTCCATAATCTGTTTTTTTAAATTGGGTAATACCATAAATGAATAAGCATATCACCTTGACGACTTCCGCTCCAGCATAGTAGAAATGGAGATTAGAAGCAGGTGGTGTGGTGTCTTGAATGTACATTTCGGCCCGAGCGTCAAGTGCAGGGAGTAGCCAAAGTGTTTGAATAAATAGAAGTAAGAGAGGAATTAAGAAGGCTACGGTTATTGTACTCAACAGGGGTGCTTTATGGATAACAAGCTGAATTGCAATGGCGATGGCGAATACCCATTCTACTTTATTTAGTGCGTCAAAAACCAATCGACCAATACCCAAACCCAAGGGCAGGGTAATGCCGGGTGCCTGAAATTTCAACCAAGCTTCTAAAAAACTAATGGCGCATACAAAGCCAATCCACATAAAAATGGATACGACTGTGATAGGCGATTTTACTTGTACTGTCATAATAAAGGTTTTGAGTCACGCTCTTTATAATATTCGATTTTCAACAGGAACATTTCTGCCATCTTCTGCGCACGCCATTTGGCTTCATCAGCTTTCTCACCTTCAAAAATCTCGTCTATAGTGCTATAAAACAGCTCAATCCATCGCTCGAAATGCTTCGCTTCGATAGGCAAATGAGCATGAGGAGCAAATGGACTTCCATAATAAGTGTGTTCACCTAAAAGTATGGTTTGCCAGAAACGGTACATTTTCTCTAAATGTTGAGGCCATTTGTCTTTAATCACAATATTGAAAATGTCGGCCAAGAGTTCATCCTTTCTCACCTTATCGTAAAAGCTGTCGACTAATAGTTTGATGTCCGTTATGCTTAAGATTTCTTTCATTATGAGATATTAATACCTTTATATCCTTTATTGTGTTAAATTTTACCGTTTTAAATAGGTCAAACCAGTTTCTAAACTCGTGGCCAATTCAAAAAGATTTGTATTCTCAAGCATCTTTCTCAGCTCACTTCTAATGGTGGTGAACTTATCATGAACAGGGCAGGGTTCGTTGGCATTACATACCTTTAAACCGAGGCCACAACCCTTATAGATACTGTCGCCATCCAAGGCGTTCACAATTTCGCTGAGCTTTATGGAGTCAATGTCTTCTTTCTTGATTTCAAAACCACCATTGGGACCTTTTACTGAATTGATGATTTTCGCTTTGGCCAATTGTTGTAAAACCTTGGCAGTGAATGCTTCCGGAGAATCTATTTCAGCAGTAATGTCTTTCAAACTCGCACGCTCCTCATTAAGTGATTTTTGCGCGATGTAAATCACTGCCCGAATTCCGTATTCACATGCTTTTGAGAACATAGTTGTATATTTTCTATGCAAAGATAGGTTAGGTTTTTAATTCGGACAAATTTATCCGAATTAAAAATAATTACTATGTCAAATTTTTAAATATGAGAGTGTTAAGCAGGAGATTAGTGGCTTTTGAAGTACTTAGAGTGAGACTACTGATCCCTAAATCTGCGCATCATTTTGTTGGCGAATACAAACTCGTCAAGTTCTTGAACACCAGAATGCATAATATCATCACTGTTGCCTTCCCATAGTTTATGGCTATTACTGAGGAACATAATGTATTCTCCAATCTCCATTACTGAGTTCATATCATGGGTTACAATCACGGTTGTGATTTGATATTCTTCAGTAATTTCCGCGAGTAAGCGGTCTATTTTGATCGAAGTAATTGGGTCCAGTCCTGAATTGGGTTCGTCACAAAACAGGTATTGTGAACTGTTTACAATGGCCCTGGCAATACCCACTCTTTTTTGCATTCCCCCACTAATCTCTGAAGGCATTTGTTTGTTGGTGTTTTCAAGCTTTACACGCTTCAGACAGAAGTTTACTCTATCTAGTTTTTCATCTTCAGGCATTTTGGTGAGAATGTCCAATGGAAATTTGACATTCTGTTCCACAGTCATAGAATCGAAAAGTGCCCCTCCTTGAAAAAGCATTCCTATTTCTCGTCTAATGTCAGTTTTTAAGTCTCTATGGGCATTAATGAAGTCCCTGCCATCGTACAGAATATCCCCAGAATCGGGTTTAAAAAGGCCTACAATGTTCTTCAGCAGCACACTTTTTCCAGATCCACTAGCACCAATGATCAGGTTTGTTTTTCCTTTTTCAAATGTTACACTAATGTCCTCTAAGACCACCTTATCATCGAACGACTTTACTAAATTCTTGACTTCTATCATCTTACTAAAAGCAATTGAGCGAGAATAAAATCACTAAACAAAATGGCAATACAACTCACCGTTACCGCACGTGTACTAGCTTGACCAACTTCCAACGCTCCCCCTTTGGTGAAAAAGCCCATGTAGGAAGATATGGATGAAACTAGGAAGCCAAAAACGACAGATTTTATTAAAGCGAAGGAAACAGTGAATTGATTGAAATCCATTTTCAACCCCGTAAAATAGTCGGCTGTAGATACTACACCACCAAATTTGGCGGCTAGGAATCCTCCTAAAATCGCTAGCACGCCAGCTAGAATTACCAAGAGCGGGTACATAATAAGAGTCCCCACAATTTTTGGGAGCACTAAATAGGAGGCTGAATTGATTCCCATCACTTCGAGTGCATCGATTTGCTCTGTAATTCGCATGGTGCCCAAATTCCCTGCAATACTTGACCCTACCTTTCCCGCGAAAATAATAGCGGTAATTGTTGGGGCTAATTCTAAAATCGTGAGATCACGAACCACAAGCCCTACAACACTATCAGGAATAAGTGGGTTAACCAAGTTGAATGCCGTTTGAAGGGTAGATACCGCACCGATAAAGAGCGAAACCAAACCCACCAAAACGATGCTGTTGATCCCAACAAGCATACATTCCTCAAAGGTTAGTTTGACATAGGTTTTGAACGACTCACGATTTTTGAAAAGAGAGCTTATAAACAATAAATATTTGCCGAGACTCTTCATTAAAAAAGCATTTCCATCAGGGTGATAAAATTAACAGGGTGGTAAAATAACAAAACTTGAGGCAAAAGATTCGGCTTGTGCCATCTTAATTGAACAAATTGATCTAATTTCAAGTCGTTGGTAGAACGTAAAAATTTGAAACAATTATTCAAACATGAAAAAACTGGCAGTAATTACCGGAGGAACTAAGGGGATAGGCAGGGCAACCATTGAAAAATTTGCCAAAGAAGGCTTCGATATTATCACCTGTGCTCGTAATCAGAAGGACTTAGAACAGCTCAAAAAAAGAATTAATGAGGCTTTCCCTGAAATTGAGATACACACAGTTCAGGCAGATTTATCTAAGAAAAAAGAGGTGCTTAAATTTGCTGAGATGATTAAATCTTTCGACCGCCCCGTGGATCTGCTTTTGAATAATACGGGTACTTTTATTCCAGGTAGTGTGCATAATGAAGAGGATGGGAATCTGGAAATGATGATTGAAACGAACCTTTACAGCGCATACCACCTTACCCGTGCATTGATTTCTGGAATGATGGAGCGCAAATCGGGTCATGTATTTACCTCAGGTTCAATTGCTGGGATTCAAGCCTATGCCAATGGTGGTAGTTATTCTATTTCGAAGTTTGCCTTACTCGGTTTTACAAAAGCCTTGCGTGAAGAAATGAAGCCTCATGGAGTACGCGTTACTTCTATTTTGGCTGGAGCAACCTATACCCCAAGTTGGGAAGGGGCCGGACTTCCAGAAGAACGATTTATGAAGGCTTCAGATATTGCTGACGCGATTTATGCGGCTCATGCCTTGTCGCCTAGCACTGTGGTGGAGGAAATCATACTTCGTCCGCAATTGGGAGATATTTAACCTTTACATTTTACTATATAGAACATGAAAGCAATAGATGTGATTTTGCTCAATTTTTCAGAAGTAAGAAGAAGGAGCACAAAGGTTTGGATGGGAATTCCGCAGGAGCACTTAAACTGGAGGCCCGATAAGGATGCCTTTTCAATCATTGAAATGATCCGACATGTGTTGGAAGGAGAGCACCTTTTTCATAAAATCATTGAGAACAGAGGAAACCTTGGAGATTACAAGTCGCCATGGGAAGGGTTGGAGTATACTGACGTTCAGAATGAATTGGATATCGCTGCTGAATATCACGATCGATTTATAGCCATGATTAAAGGCTTAAATGAATCGGACTTATCAGAGATAAAAATTGAGAGGAAGGAAGTGGGGCAAAGCAAAATTCTTGGAGACTATCTCAATCGAATTGCCTATCACGAATCTGTGCATACAGGTCAAATGCTAAACTATTTAAGACAGCTAGGAGTGGATAGGCCTCGGATATGGGATTAGGCTTTTAAGTCTGCTACTGATGTCTTTGTTGGTGTAGCGAGCAAGTGCTCATAGTAAAACGGGACATATAGGTAGAATGTCTATTTGGGGAGAGGGTAAATTAAATATAGTATGTTAAATTTTTTCGATCAGGAGCAGCAACTTACTAATCAGCAAATTGGACAAATTGAAAAGGAATTGAGTTTTAAGTTCCCGCAAGAATTTCGGTCACATTTGTTGAATTATAATGGTGGTCGATGTGATCCAAATGTATTTAAATTTCAAGAAAACGGTAAGCCAGCCTACTCTTCAATAGACTGGTTTTTGTCTGTATATGATGGGGAATATGATAATTTTAAAAAGTATTACACGATATACAAAATAGATGAAAAAAGACTACCCTCTAATATTGTTCCTATAGCACATGACCCGGGAGGAAATTTGATTTGTTTAGAAATTGATACTGGTAGAGTTTTTTTCTGGAACCATGAAAGAGAAGTAGATTATTCTATATCTAGTGATACTGATTACTCCAATTTATATTTGGTGGCTAATAATTTTAATGAGTTTCTTGAAGGTTTAGCGTAAACCATTATGTATTTGCTGCCCTTGTTGGTGTTTTATCAACAAGCGTACAACGTTAACTTACCCACTGCGGTAAATTTTAGATCGTAACAAATGATTGTTAATTATAGACTAAGCAACTCTCAGCGCAAAAAATATTTCATTCTACCATTGGCAAAGCTATTATCTGCCATTGTGGTATTTACATTAATAGCTATGTATTGGTTTAATACTGATGCTGAAAATTTACCTTTTATTGTAGGGATTACATGGTCTTGGGTGGGCTTAATTCATGTATTGCCACTGCTAATTTTGGCAGCACGCCACCTGAAAGCAAGTAAGGGTGTATCATTTGTAATAGACACTACAAATTGGGAGTACCGATATAAAGAAGCGGATTTTGACCTGACCTTTAAGGCAAGCCAAATTAAACGAGTTGTTAAAGTTATGTCACCACCAAAGTATGACGGAAGAATAGATTTTCTTGGTTTTGGGTACTTCTATTATTGGGAAGTTACATTGGTAGATGAGACTCTACTATCATTGTCTTGTATGCTTTTGGATAGTGATAAATTTCTAGGCTATGAAAACGAAAGGAAAAAGCAAATGTTTCCAATACCCAAAAGAGTAATCAAACCCTAGCGGTAAAATAGAGCCCGCTGGCGCTCACTTGCCCACTGCGGTAACCTGCCTAGCGACAAGCAGGCTTTTTCTTCCTATGGAACTTTCATACCGATAAATTTAGGTTCTTTGGTGCAAGGTGCGACCCCTATGGGGTCTGAAGATGGTGTTGGGTTGTGGTTTTTTATAGATATATGACCCCGTTGGGGTCGGTTGAATCCATTCTGCTAGTTTTCTATCTGGAGGCAAATTTTTAGCATTTATGGTTATGCGCATTTTACTTCCACACTCATCCCATCGGGATGCTACATTTGTAGCATGGAGATGTTTGAGGTAGCAGACAACCCTGAAGGGGTTGAATATTCTTTTCATCCAGCCCAAAAAGGATCCACTGGCGCTCACTTACCCACAGCGGTAACTGGTGCTTGCCTTTGGCGAGTACCTATTTTATTATGCACTTGAAGTGCATATCTTGTTAAGGTAAAGAAAGACCAGTCTGCATTAAAAGTGCAAACTAGTGAGTTAATTTAATCATCACTGTTTCTGTGGCCTGTTGGTGAAACCCAGTATTTAAAAAGATGAAAATAAAATTAGAAGTAGAAGAAAAGGATTTGAAAGACTTATTCTATTTGATGCAGGAAATCAACGATTTTTTTCATAATGAAATCAACTATGAAGATGTTCACAAGTTTGGTAGAAAGCATTATAAACAAATTAATCACTGTTTTTACCGCGTTCTTTGGGAGTGGCTTCTAGAGGATGAAAAGAAGAAAATTGAAGATTCTTGACGGTCGGTAATTTCAAACATCAAGTAATAATTTATCCTCAGCTATAACTTAAGTCTGCCACTGTAAAGTCTCTGGCTTGATTGGGTTTTCGAAAGGCGTTTTCTCCTCTTGACATTTTTCGTAACGCGTTCGGATGGCATTGTACCACTTGGCCTGCATGTCTGGGTCGCCCATGAGCATAAGCGGGGGATTGTTTTGCAATCCTTCTTTAAGCTTTTCAAAAACATCAACATCCTGCTGAATAAAAGTATTAGCAAAGCGATAGAAAATAGGTTTTAAGTATTTGAACCAGCCTATGTCGGTGTATATGAATTGAATAAGTTCTGTCTGATTTTCATTCACAGGAGTCAGAGCAGTCATGATCACGATGTCATTTTCGCCTACTTTTATATGCTCAATTCTGATGCCCGGTAACTGAAAACTGATTTCTGTCGTCTGCTCTTTCTTTAGAATTTTATAAGCCGCTGAGTTCTTAGACGGTTCATGTCGCACCATTTTAAAACCTAGGTGTGAAGGAGCAAAATTCTTTGTCTTTAGCTTTAGATTAGTCTTTTTTCTGAAGAACCAAGATTGATGCACAAAAGGAACATGTGCCGGATCAATCAAGCCTATCACCGAATGATCGAGGCTGCAAGACATCGGTTTTGCAGTCACAAAATCGAAATTGGCTTCTTCTTTTAAAGGAAACTGAGGGAAAAGACTTTCGTCCATGTCCTCAGGCTTGCGCATGTCTTTGGGCAAGTAAATCAGTACAATGCCATGAACTTCGCGCAGCGGATAATAGGGTGCTCTTACCTTGGTTACATCTAATTTAGAAGAAGGGGGGAGCGTTGGTATTTTAGAGCAAGTGCCGTCTGTTTTAAACCTCCATCCATGATAACAGCATTCAATTTCGCAGCCGTCAAAATTGCCATAAGTTAAAGGAATACCGCGGTGCGGACATTGGTTGCGAAGCGCGAAAACCTTCCCTTGTTCATCTCTGCCCAAAAGAATTTTCTCACTGTCTATTTCCTTCTCAATGGTCTTCCCTTTTTTCAAAAGGCTACCATGACAGGCTACATACCAGATGTTTCTTAGATTTTTTGTCTTCGCTGTACTCATTAAATCAAATCTGCACGCACAAACATAATGATTATCAACCGCATCTATTTTTAGAGTGGTGAGAAATTTTGAAAGCCAGAGGTTTTATTAGATGTCGTTGAATACGGGAGCGGCTATTTCTGTATAAGGAACAGCACTAATGAGCAAGCCGCCACTCATATGGTAACTGAGGTTCACGAGGTCATTTGAAACTGGGTCGATATTAAAATCTACACAAGCAATTTGCAGTTGACTTCCGTTAGAAAAGCTGAGCACCATTTCTTGGGGCACATAGAGTTTCTCCTCTAGGATTTCGAAATTCTCGTCAAGCTTTTGAAAGTAAGTCCAGTTGATATTTACTTCACTAACTTCATCGCCTTCCATGTTCTTGAAAGTGTCGATGTTGGTGATTTCAATATCATCCCAATCTTCATCTACTTCTACCTTGGCCAAAGAGAAGTTGAAAATACTGTCTTCTAAATGCCAATAGAAGGTGATCGGTTCATCTTCAAAAAGGAAGGCTACGGCAGCAGAAACCACCACGGCTTCATTGTCTTCCACAAAAGGGTAGGGCTGATGATGGTTATATACCTTTATGCTGTGTAGCTTTTTATTAAGAATTTTACTTGTCAGGAGTTCGTTGGCTTCTTGTTCAGTCATTACGTACTTGGTGTCTGATTAAAAACCAAATATACATTTCTTACTTTAGGTATGCACCCTTCAATACCTCCAACTTCCCATCAATATTTGGTAACTCGTTAATTCCTAAAATATGGGCTACAAATGGGTAAACATGAATGTTTTCGAACTTCGGTAGTTTGGTGTTAGGCTTAATATTTGGCCCATTGGCATAGAAAATGGTAGCCATGTCTTCATTGACATAAGGATCGAATCCATGCTCTCCATGTATTCCACCTCTTTGAATCATTCTCTCTCTATTGCCTTTAGAACTCAAAGAGTGACCTGCCTTGGCTACTAAAACTATTTCTCCACTTCGTGAATTTTGATAATGCCAGTTTTCAGGGAAGCCTTCTTTTTTGTAGACATTAAAATCCTTTTCTTTCCCTTTAATGGCATTATATATTTTGTCAATTTTAAACGGATCGTTGATGTAAAGATGGGCAAGGGTTCCACTATTTACGAATCTGTAATCAGCCTTGTCAATACCTTTCAATATTTCATCAATATCAATCAAACTTTCTTCTGTATTGGCCACTTCGTTCATCCCGTGATCAGAAGTGACAATCACATTCACAGGCAGGTCAATTTGTTTGAGTTGCTCCATAATTGAACCCAAAAGCCGATCGGCTTCTAAAACAGACTCTTTGGCACCATTTGGACCGTTGGCATGTCCTTGGTCGTCTACTATAGAAAAGTACAATGAAATGAAATTAGGGCGTTCGGCTTTGGGTAATTTGAGCCAATTCATCACTGTCGAGATTCTATCTTCATTCTTTACTTTACCATCATAAATTTCGTAATAATCAGGAAAGCTGCCGGTGATAGGGGCTTCAGATCCTACCCAAAAATAAGAGGCCGATTTCATTCCGTTCTTCTGCACCAATTGCCATAAAGGTAAACCGTCATAAAAAGCAGGGTTTTCTACTACTTTACGGTTGCCAATACTGTAGCGTAAATCAAGTTCACGGTCAAAAAAATTATTATCCACTAAGCCGTGGTTTCCAGGGTAAAGCCCAGTGACTAGACTGTAATGATTCGGGAAAGTTTTACTTGGGAAGGAGGGAAGCATCGCCTTGGCAGAAGCTCCTGAATTGATAAACTCCTTGAAATTCGTGGCGTCATATTTTTCTACATAATCATGTCTGAAACCATCAAAGGAAATCATGATTACATAGGGCGGTTCCTCATTGGCTTGATTCACTTTGGAGATGGATACAAAAGTGATGACAACAATGAATAAAATGAGTTCGAAATGCTTCTTCATAACACCAGTTTGGAGGCATAAAGTTAGCTACTCTGTGTTAGAGTTGAAGCAAGAAAATGTTACTTATTAATTAAGCTATTGGGTTGGTTGTGTTGCTGCTTGATCGGTTGAGTTAGTCTAAATAGCTCAGTTTCATATCAACGGTTAAGGCCAACTCATTCATGATGGTTTTTGAAAGTCCTTTGCAACGACTCATTTCATATTTATAGAAGAATTGAAGTGTATGGAGTTTGCTTTCGTAAAAATCATTGGAATAAGTGCTGTCACCTGCATCTAAAGCAATTTGTGCCGAAACTCCAATTTTAAGCCACTGCCAACCCATCACCACGGTTCCGAATAAATCCATAAAGACTGTGGCATCCGCCAAGTAGCGCTCAAAGTCACCATTTTGGGCATGTGGCATTAGCGTGCCTAAAACCTGCTGAATTGAATTAAGGCTTTCTCCTAAAACTCGAATATTGGACTGAGGTGAATCGTGAGCACTGGCTTCTTTTATGGTGACTTGAATTTCTTCGGCCAGCCATTCCAACACTTTACCTTTTTTCAACCCCACTTTTCGGCCAAGTAAATCTAGGGATTGAATGCCTGTTGTCCCTTCGTAAATTGAAATGATTCGGATATCGCGGTAATATTGCTGAAGAATAAAATCCATGCAAAACCCATAACCTCCGAGGACTTGTAAGCCTGTACTTACCGCCTCAAGCCCCTTTTCTGAAGGATAAGTTTTAGTAATAGGTGTGAGTAATTCGAGCAGCAAATTGTAGCGCTCCTTTTCTTCGCCTTCAGAAATGTGTTCCAGGTCTACATATTGTGCGGCCTGCATTACCAAACTTAAAGAACCTTCCACAATGGCCTTTTGAAAGAGCAACATTCGCTTTACATCTGGGTGATTGATGATCAAGGTTTGTTCTTCGTCTAAATCCTTTTTGCCTGTAGAGGTGAGTTTTCTGCCTTGAGGTCTTTCTTTAGCATATTGAAGTGAAGCGTAATAAGCTGCGGAGGCAATTCCTGTCCCCATTCTGCCTGTAGCAATTCGTGCTTCATTCATCATTTGGAACATGTAAATCAAGCCTTGATTTTCTTCTCCAATCATATGGCCAACACTGTCTTCAAAAACCAAATGTGAAGTGCAATAGCCCCGTTGACCTAGTTTTTCAAATTCACCAGCCACAATCACCTGCTGCTCACCAAAGCTTCCATCGGCTCCGATACTTTTCTTCGGCACCACGAATAGCGAAACCCCTTTTGTACCCGAGGGTGCCCCTTCAGTTCTGGCCAATACCAAATGAATAATGTTTTCTGCAAACTGATGATCACCAGAGGAAATGAATATTTTTTGGCCGTTAATTTTATAGGTGCCGTCCGCCTGAAGACTGGCCGTTGTTTTTACATCGGATAATGATGATCCCGCTTGTGGTTCAGTCAAACACATAGTGCCTGTCCATTCCAGCGACATCATTTTTTGCGCGTAGGTTTCTTTCAGAAAATCACTTCCAAAAGAGACAATGAGATTTGCCGCGCCTGCAGTTAAACCCAAATAGCCTGTAACGTGGTTATTAGCGGCTTCCATCATAAAATAGAGCGTATGGAAAACGATGTTAGGCAGTTGTAAACCGCCATCTTTTTCTTCGAACATTGCGGCTACCAGTCCCATTTCCCCTGATTCTTTTAGGATGGTTTCAAACTGTGGATGAATAGTGATGGCTCCGTTTTTAAAAGTTGAAGGCTTTTCGTCCATCTCTTTAATAAAGGGGTGGAGGCTTTTATCGCAAAAGGTTTTGACTGAATCCAACAGAAGATCAATCGAGGGTTTGTCGTAGGCAGCATAACGATTGGCAACCAGCAGTTTTTCTGTTTGATGCACATTGTACATCAAAAATTTGATGGTATTCAGGTTGGTGTATTGCGATGAATTGGACATGGCATATTAGTTTGTTTTCAATATAAGTGAAAACAAATAAAATTTGGGTAACAAGACTTGACCTAATGGAATGAATTTTAAGTGATTGAAAAAATATTTGCATTTTCGCTTGACTCTTACCTTAGGTCATAGCTTTTATTTGAAATCATAATGGTAAAGTATTCAGTAAAGCAACTCTCTAAGCTGGCCAGTGTAACGGCCAAAACCCTACATCACTATGATGCCATAGGGATTCTGAAACCTGCAGAGCGCGCAGAATCAGGGTATCGCTACTATGGGAAATCGGAACTCCTTAGGTTGCAGCAAATCCTGTTTTATAAGGAGCTGGATTACCCTCTAGAGGAAATAAAGCATATTCTTGATCAGCCCGATTTTGATTTGGTTGAGTCCTTGGAGCGGCATCGGAATGCACTTTTGAAACGAACTGAAAGGCTTTCTGAATTGCTGAATACCATTGATAAAACTATTCAAACACTTAAAAGTAAAGATGATATGATTTCAGATGAAGAAATGTACGCTGGGTTTTCTAAGGAGGAGGTTCCACAAATTAGACAAGAAGTAACTGACCGATGGGGGAAGGAGCAGTTGGAAGGAGCAGAGAAGAATATACGCCAAATGGACAAATCGGAATGGAGTGATACGAAGCAAGAAGCGGAAGAAATCAACCGCTGGTTAGTGAATTTAATGCATTTGGATCCCACAAGTGTAGAAGTACAAAGAGTTGTTTTTGAGCATTTTAAGCACTTAAATAAATTTTATAAGGTGAAAGATAAAATCTACAGAGGGCTTGGTGAAATGTATACCGAAGATGAAAGATTTAAAATGTATTATGATGCTTATAAAGAAGGTTTGGCTGTGTTTCTCAATGATGCCATTCAGGTTTTTTGTGATAATGGATTAAAAGTTGAAAGCTAAAGCAATGGTGCAAGTAGCCTACAAATGGATTCTAAAAGTTTTTTACCCAAACTTCTATCACGCCATCTTTGAGCACTAAGTAAAGTACAGTCCGCCTTGTCTGCTTCAAAGTTTTTGTTTAGTTCCATGGCAATTTGGGTATCGTAAATGTATGTATTCACTTCGTGATTTAGATCGAAGCTGCGGTAGTCCATATTAGCGGTACCGAGTATTGCTAATTTACCGTCAACGGTGAGCGTTTTGGAATGAAGAAAGCCCTTTTTATAGAAATAAACCTTTACTCCAGCCTCTAACAACAGTTTCATATATGACATAGAAGCTGCCTGGACTATCCACGCGTCAGAGGAATGTGGAATCATGATTTCAACGTCAACTCCACTTTTTGCTGAAGTGATTATGCCATCCATTATGCTCTCGTTAGGAATAAAGTATGGGGTCGCAATTTTCAAGCTTTCACGGGCAGAGTTTATGGCCAGGTAAAATGAATCCATTATACTCGCTAAATCCCAATCTGGGCCACTAGCATTTACTTGGACATAGCTTGTACCCATATCGGCTCTCAGATCGGGGAAGTGTTTTTTGGTTGGTGTCCAAGGCTGCTTCGATACAAATTGCCAATTGAGGATGAATAGGAATTGCAAAGTTCTTACCGCCACGCCTTCGAGTTTTAGATGCGTATCACGCCAATAGGTAGGGAATTTTCCATTGTTGATGTAACGGTCGTCTACATTAATGCCTCCTGTAAAACTCACTTCCCCGTCAATAATCACCACCTTTCTATGGTTTCGGTAATTGATTTTACTGGTAAGTGCAGGGAACAGCACAGGCATAAATTCGAAAATCTCTACTCCGTCAGACTGCATCTTTCGGAAATAAGCCTTTTTTAGCCCCAAACTACCAACACCATCTACAATCATGCGTACCTCAACACCCTCTTGAGCTTTCCTTCTTAGAATATCGCTCAACTCGCTTCCTATATCGTCATTCACGAAAATATAGTATTCAATATGGATGTGATTTTTTGCTTTCAATAAAGCTTCCTTTAAGGCCACAAATTTTTCTTCTCCATTCTTGTAAAGGGTGATTTTGTTATTCTGCGAAAGGGGGGATAAATCTTTGTTAAGAAAACGAATTAATTTGTCAAACTGCTCGCTTAAAATTGCCTTTCGGATTCTTGTAAGGTTTTCTTTACTCAGATATTCAGTTACATACTTCTGGCCGAATGCAGAATTTATCAGCTGGTTTTTGTTAAATATTCTACGCTTTCTTACATGTTGACCAAAGAACATGTAAATGATGAGCCCGAAAACTGGTAAGAGAAGTAAAAGTAAGAGGTAAGAATGGGTCTTTAAGGGGTTCTTATTTTCAAGAAGAATGTTAACCACCACAGCTATAATTGCTAGATAGTAAACACCGAGTAGTAAGGGAGAGAGTGTAAACCAATATTCTAACATTTGGAAATTTAGTGATTTAAGTCCTTTTGAAAAAATAAGCTGGCAGTTGCTAACTAAAAAATATCAAAAGGTTAAATGTTCCATCTGTATCACTAATAATTGATCTGAAAATAGATTTTTAAAAGTGTTTAAGTTCTTTATACAACCGATGCAAGGGCAATCCCATCACGTTGTAAAAGTCACCTTCAATTTTCTCTATGCCCACCATACCAATCCATTCTTGGATTCCGTAGGCGCCAGCTTTGTCGAAAGGTTGATAATTCTGGATGTAGTGCTCTATTTCAGCTTTTTCTAATACTCGAAAAGTAACTTTAGTGGTTTCTGAAAAACTTACGCTTTTGTTCGATGAGCGAAGACAAACGCCTGTGATTACTTGGTGAGTTTTGCCTGAAAGTGACTGAATCATTTCAAACGCTTCTTCAGTATTTTCGGCTTTATTCAAGATTTGGCCTTCATTCAATACCGTGGTGTCAGAAGTAATGACCAACTCATTTGCTTTTAAATTCTCAAAAGCCTCAGATTTCTTAACGGCTAAGTATTCAGCCACTTCGTTTACAGGCATTGTAGCTGGAAAAGACTCGTCCACCTCTTTCGTTCTGATTTCAAAATCCACTTCTAAAGACCGAAGCAGTTCTTGTCTTCGGGGCGATTTAGAAGCCAATATCAAACGGTAGGGTAAATTCATCTTCTTTGATTGATCCGAATAAATAGCCACTGATTACTTTAGGGTAGAAATAGGTGGATTTTTGCGGTAATGTATAACCAGAATGACAAACGTTTTTCACATCCTCCATACTGATGTCTTGTGTGATAATGGCAAAATCTACTTCACCAGACATGGTTTTTTCTAAACAGTTAGAGAAGTTTCTTTCAAACGAAATATGGTCTGAACTGCGTTGTTCTTTACCTAAAATTCCTAATGCTTTTTCTATAATGAAATAGTGCATTACAGTGAGGTCCAAGTCCTTAACCACCTGAGGAAAACTCCATTTAAGCTCAGTAATTCTCTCAGGCTTTAGTCTTACTTTTACAGCCTCTTTTCCAAACAATAATCCAAAGGCCCATTTTTTACCCAGAATAATTTCGTTGACATCATTAGGGTTGTCAAGTGGCTTAATGATGAAGTCTTCAGAAAGCTTTTGGAGCAACTCTTCCTTGCTGAAGTTTTTCAAGCCAGATAAGAGTCTGTGTGTAGGTAGAATCCTTAAATCATCAGCCTCGGCATTGGTGAGGTACATTAAATGGAAGTTGTAAGCCTCATTACCTGTGTGGTTTGGGTTTTGGGCTTCCATTCGTTGCTTGTAAAACAATGAACCTTCGTACCTGTGATGGCCATCAGCCAAAATCACCTGTTGATCTTTTAGTTTGGCCACAAACTTTTTAATGATCTCAAAATCATGAATAACGCTCATTACATCACGCACCCCTTGATAGTCTTCCCTATCATAAATAGGGTTTTTCATGCTCTCGTCCATGTACTGTTCAAGGCTGAATTCAGGGTCGAAATAAAGCCCGTGTGTTGGGCTTACATGCATTTGGCTTTGCGCCAGAATTTCTATTCTGTCATTCACCGAATGCGGCATAGTGTTTTCATGGCGGAGCACATCGGAATCTATACTATTCCAGTCAGTGGCTTCAATAAAGCATACAAAGCCTTTTCTGGTGTATGTTCGTCTACTGCCGGGTAATGTAAAATGCTGGTAGTAAACATAAATTCCGGGAATCTGGTCTTGGTTAATAATACCTTCCGCTTTCCATTCTTCTACAGTCCTCTTTTGAGTCTCAATGTCTCTAGGAACACTGATATGGATACTATTATAAGGATTACTGTAAAGCGCCTCCCGTTGTTTTTTTGAAACTACATCGAAAAGTGGGGAAGCTAGCTCTTCAATTTTTGATGATAAATCACGGTTATATCGCCAAGCGCGAAAAGGTTTTATTCTTGCCATAATGGTTAATCGCGTACTCTTAGTTTCCAGTTACTTGTTGAGCTGTTGCTTTTTACTTTAAGGTTGTTGTCGCTTTTTTCTTCTACTACTAAAGCGGCTAGAACCAGGGCAAGGTCATGGTGCTCTGGGTTTACTTCCTGAAGTAATTCAGGCTTATAATACCTTTCAACAAACTTAGTGTCAAATTTCCCTGATGTAAATGCTTCGTGTTTAATGGCGAACTCACAGAAGTTCAAAGTGGTTTTAAAGCCAGTTATTTCATATTCCTGAATGGCTTTCACCATGCGTTCAATGGCTTCAGGTCTATCTTTCCCTGTGGTGATCAATTTGGCAATCATGGGGTCGTAATAGATAGGAATGTCCATGCCTTCCTCAAAACCATCATCCACCCTAACGCCTGGTCCCTCAGGTCTTTTATAGGTACTCAAGTATCCAATGTCTGGTAGGAAATTATTTGTAGGGTCTTCTGCATAAACCCTTACTTCCAGTGAGTGCCCTTTTATTTTAAGGTCTTCTTGTTTGAAACTTAACGGGTGGCCTTCAGCAATTAGAATTTGTTCTTTTACCAAGTCAACGCCTGTGATTTCTTCTGTGACAGGGTGTTCTACTTGAAGGCGTGTATTCATTTCTAAGAAAAAGAAATCTAAATTCTCGTCTACAATAAACTCTACCGTACCCGCACTATAATAATCGCATGACCTGGCCACACCCAAGGCTGCTTCTCCCATTGCTTTTCTCTTTTCTGGGGTAAGAATAGCAGAAGGGGCTTCTTCAATTACTTTTTGATGTCTTCTCTGAATAGAACATTCACGTTCGAAAAGATAAACCAAGTTTCCATGCTTATCGCCCAACACCTGAATTTCGATATGGCGAGGTGAGGTGATGAATTTTTCAACGAAAACAGCTCCGTTGCCGAAGGAAGATATTGCTTCGCTAATGGCGCGTTTCATTTGTTCTTCAAGCTCTTCTGGGTTTTCAACTACCCTCATTCCCTTACCGCCACCACCGGCACTGGCTTTTATAAGTACTGGGTAGCCTACTTGTTCGGCAATTTTTCTTGCCTCCTCAGGGTCCGTTACGGCATGGTTTACACCCGGAACCATTGGTACATCATAGGCAGCCACGGTCTCTTTTGCAGAGAGTTTGTCGCCCATCACTTGAATGGCTTTTATAGATGGCCCGATAAATAATATGCCATTTTCTTCTACACTTTTAGCAAACCCAGCGTTTTCTGAGAGGAAACCATAACCAGGGTGTACAGCATCTACTGATAAATCTTTACAGATTTGGATGATTTTGTCGGTCATTAAATAAGACTGTGCCGAAGGCGGTGGGCCAACGTTAACGGCTTCATCAGCATAGCGTACATGCGGAGAGTGACTGTCAGCATCACTGTATATGGCAACGGTTTTAATTCCCATTTCACGGGCAGTTTTCATTACCCTAATGGCAATTTCACCGCGATTGGCGACTAGAATTTTCTTTATTTTCCTGATTTCCATTCCCTTCAAAATTTTCCGTACAATGCTAATTAATTATCTGCTAAAATCTAAGTTTGTCCTCGTGATATATACGTGCGGTTTTTTGATAAATGGCGTTTATAGTGTTACATTTGCAGCCTTATTTGTTACTTAGGTTAATCAACTTAAAGTCTAAAGGAATTGGATCTATTTGAAAAATTGCTTGCTGATAATGGCCCATTAGGGAAACACTCAGAGATATCAGAAGGGTACTTTATGTTCCCTAAATTGGAAGGTGAAATTGCTCCTCGAATGAAGTTCATGGGCAAGGAAGTTCTTACATGGAGTTTAAATGACTATTTAGGCTTAGCAAACCTACCAGAAGTGAGAGAAGCAGACGCTAAGGCTGCTGCGGACTGGGGTTTGGCGTACCCAATGGGCGCTAGAATGATGTCAGGTAATACCGTTTATCATGAAGAATTAGAGCAGAGTTTGGCCACTTTCGTGGGTAAAGAAGCTGGTTATTTATTGAATTACGGTTACCAAGGAGTACTTTCAATTATAGATGCCTTAGTAGATCGTAAGGATGTAATCGTTTATGATGGGGAGTCTCATGCTTGTATTATTGATGGTGTAAGGTTACACATGGGGAAACGTTTTGTGTATCCACATAACGACATCCAAAACCTTGAAAAACAACTTGAAAGAGCTACACGATTGACTAAAGAAACTGGTGGTGGAATTTTAGTAATCACCGAAGGAGTATTTGGGATGACTGGTAATCTAGGGTCTCTAAATGAGATTGCTGCCCTAAAATCTAAGTTTGACTTCAGGCTTTTTGTAGATGATGCACATGGTTTCGGAACCATGGGAGCCACTGGAGCAGGAACTGCTGAACATTTAAATTGTGTAGATGAAGTGGATTTGTACTTCTCAACCTTCGCGAAGTCAATGGCCGCTATTGGTGCTTTCGTTGCAGGAGATAAGAAGATTATCCATTACCTTAAATATAACCTTAGGTCTCAAATCTTTGCCAAGTCATTACCAATGCCATTTGTAATTGGTGGTTTAAAGAGATTAGAGATCATTAAAACTCAGCCTCAACATAAAGAGAAGCTTTGGAAAATTGTTGATGCACTTCAGGGTGGGTTGCGAGCAAAAGGCTTCAGTATAGGTACAACTAAATCGAGTGTAACTCCTGTTGTACTGAACGGAACCGTAGGCGAGGCGGCATCGCTAAGTAAGGACTTAAGAGAGAACTTTAGTATTTTCTGTTCGGTAGTTATTTACCCTGTTGTGCCTAAAGGAATGATCATTTTGAGATTGATTCCAACAGCATCTCATAGTATGGAAGATGTGAAAGAAACTATCGCTGCGTTTGAGGCGGTTAAGGGTAAGTTAACCAGTGGTGAGTATAAAAATGCAGAGTTAGCGGTAGCCTTTGGTGAGTAATATTAAAAAAAAGTGCCCTGACTGTTGCAAATAGAGTATTTTGATTTAAATTGCTATCCAAACAAACATTTTTCAACAACCTTAAAAGCACAAATAATATGAGCAGATTTAGCGAAGTAAAAAACTTAATTGACTCTTTAGAGGGTGATTTCGACAAGTTCTACGACAAAAAAAATCAAGCTGCGGGTACTAGAGTAAGAAAAGGAATGCAAGACCTTAAGAACTTAGCTCAAGAAATTCGTATTGATGTTCAAAACATTAAGAACGAAGGATAATTATATATCTTTTGAGAAGTAAAAAGAAAGGCCAGTCGTTAGACTGGCCTTTCTTTTTTGAACGCTATGTTATTTACAATAAGGCCTTAATCTTTGTTTTAAGCTCTCCTGAGGCAGATAAGAGTGGCATTCGGACATGGTTTTTACAAACACCGAACTCTTCTAAAACCTGTTTTATACCCACAGGATTACTCTCCATATACATCAATGGGTTAATGTCAATGAGTTCAAATGTAGCTTGACTTGAGGCTTTAAAGTCGCCAGAAAGCCCTGCTTTTGTGATGCGTTTGAAAGTTTCTGGGAAGGCATTTGCCAAAACAGAAATAACTCCAACTGCTCCAGTGGCCATCATTGGAGTCGTCAATAAATCGTCTCCAGAAATTAATAAAAATCCCGCTGGCGCATCTTTCGAAATGGTCATACACTGGGTTAAATCTCCGGAAGCTTCCTTAATTGCGACTATGTTTTTGTGTTCCGCTAAACGTAATGTAGTGTTTGCTGATATATTTGATTGTGTTCTCCCTGGAACATTATATAAAATTACAGGAACGGGTGAAGCATCTGCAATCATTTTAAAATGATGATAAATCCCTTCTTGACTAGGCTTGTTATAATAAGGACTGACCGATAAAATGGCACTTACTCCGTCTAAATCTGCTGATTTAATATTATCCAAAACGGACTGCGTATTGTTTCCACCAATGCCATAAACAATGGGTAAGCCTGCCTTGTTGTTTTGCTTAACAAATGAGAGGATTTCTGATTTTTCAGCTGCTGTGGTTGTTGCCGATTCACCTGTGGTGCCTTGAACAACATAGTAATCTACTCCTTCGGCAGTGTGTTCTAAGAGTTTTAAAAGCGCATCAAAATCAATGCTTAAATCTGCCTTAAACGGTGTGACCAAAGCCACGCCTGTACCTATTAATATTTCCATTTTCTTTATTTCAACGCGTTTACATAAATAAGCATTTGGTCTGATAAGTTTTTCAGGCCAGCACTTTTATCTATCTTTATCATAAGGTCATATATACCCTCTCCATCTTCTGAATGACAACCTACTTTACAGTTGGCCTTTGATTTTGCAAGTAAAGGTCTAACTAAAGGGTTAACGTCAAAGTCAAGATGAAATAGGTAATCAAAGGGCTCTTCCATAAAAGAAAGAACCGTCTGAGTTTTTATCTTTCCAAATAGGTTGAAATCTGCTTTACTGAATGTTGGATTATCCGTTGCGGGCTCGATTTTTTTTATGGGATTGAAACATAAAAAAGTAATTGATTTCTCACTCCCTATTGATTTCGCAAATGCGTAAACA
This sequence comes from Roseivirga sp., assembly GCF_034669765.1. Lineage (GTDB taxonomy): Bacteria > Bacteroidota > Bacteroidia > Cytophagales > Cyclobacteriaceae > Roseivirga. Next base: position 342,745 of record NZ_JAXMOQ010000003.1, on the reverse strand, counting down.
GATTTTTCCTTCTGGCTGTCTTCCCATGAGTATATTAACCCTATTCTTTCTGATTCAGAAAATAACTTGAAGTCCTCTTGGGACTTTCTGTTTAGAGTAGATGATGATTTATCGAATAATGACATCAATTATTGATCATATGAATGAATTCTTCTTCCGAGATTATCTTAATTCCGAGGGCAGTAGCTTTCTCTAGTTTAGAGGGTCCCATTTTATCCCCAGCAACTAAGTAATCTAGTTTTTTACTAATGGAGGAAATGATTTTGCCTCCATTTACCTTGATCTTATCTTGAAGATCATCTCTAGAAAACTGAGTAAATACTCCAGAAATAACAAAGGTTTTCTCTTCAAAAATATTGCTTTCTGGCACCATTATTTGAGACTGATCTGTTTCTAGCTGTACCCCAGCTTGCTTTAACTTATCAATGGTTTTTATATGCTCATCATTCTTGAAAAATTCAATTACACTCCGTGCTATTCTGTCTCCAATTTCATCCACAGCAATTAAACTCTCAAAGCTTGCTTTGGCTAAAGCATCTATATTTTGAAAATGAGTCCCCAGCTTTTCTGCTACGGTTTTACCCACAAAACGAATTCCTAAGCCGAAGAGAACGCGCTCGAACGGGACTTGCTTAGAGGCTTCTATGGCCTTAATAATGTTTCCAGCCGACTTGTCTCGCAAGCTTCTAACGGTATGTTCTCCCTTCTTATCTGAAAAAATACGGAATTCTAGGCCATTAAGTTGGTCGAATTTGAGACTGTATAAATCAGCGTAATTGCTGATTAGGTTATTCTGAAGTAAACCTCGAATTGTTTCTGGTCCGAGCGAATCAATATCGACAGCCTTACGCTGAATAAAATGCTCAATTCTACCTAACACTTGTGGAGGACAGGCGTCAGCATTTGGGCAATAATGGTTGGCTTCGCCTTCTTGTCTCACTAATGGTGTGCCGCATTCAGGGCATTCCGTGATGTAGGTTACAGGTTCACTATTGGGCTTTCTTAAGGCAAGGTTAACGGCAGTTACTTTGGGGATGATTTCACCTCCTTTTTCTACAAAAACAGTGTCTCCTATACGTAAATCAAGCCTTTCAATTTGATCAGCATTGTGAAGTGAAGCTCTTTTTACCGTTGTGCCTGCTAATAGCACAGGACTAAGATTGGCCACAGGGGTAATGGATCCAGTTCTTCCCACCTGATAAGTAATACTTTCTAAAACTGTAGCTGCACTTTCTGCTTTGTATTTGTATGAGATGGCCCAACGCGGGCTCTTTGCAGTAAAACCTAATTGATCTTGTTGATTTAGGTCATTGACTTTTATGACTATGCCATCGGTTTCTACTGGGAGCGTATGTCGCTTTTCTTCCCATTCATGAATATAGGTCAGTACCTCTTGAATTGAACTGCATCTTCGGTAAGTAGGAGAAACATTAAAGCCCCAACTTTCAACAGCGGCCATGCATTCTGAGTGCGTTTGGTAAACAAGGTTTTCACCCAATAAATAATAGAGAAAGCAGTCTAGCCTGCGCTGCGAAACGACTGAAGAGTCTTGCATTTTAAGCGTTCCTGAGGCAGCATTTCTTGGGTTGGCGAGTAAATCCAAACCGATGTCTTCTCGTTCATCATTTACACGTTGAAATTCCTTGATGGGGAAGAAAGCTTCTCCTCTTACTTCAAACTCAGCTGGTACTTGTCCCTTTAACTTTAAAGGAATCGAGCGTATGGTTTTAGCATTGGTAGTAATGTCATCGCCTTGGGTTCCATCTCCTCTGGTGACTGCTCTTTTTAATACTCCGTCTTCATAGGTTAAACTAAGCGCAACTCCGTCAAACTTAAGCTCGCAAAAGTATTCGTAGGTCTGGCCTTCTAAACCTTTGGCTACTCGGTTATCAAACTCGATAAGGTCTTCTTCAGAATAAGTATTGCCCAAAGAGAGCATTGGGTATTTATGAACTACTGTATCAAACTCTTTTGTGATGGCACCACCGACCCGTTGGGTAGGGGAGTCTTCTGCTTTAAATTGAGGGAATTCAGCTTCGAGCGCAGCGAGTTTGACTAAAAGTTGGTCAAAATCGAAATCGGAAATTTCAGATTTGCTTTTCTGGTAATACAAATCACTATGGTAGTTGATTTGATCAGTCAGTTGTTTGATTTGTACTTGAGCTTGATCGGGGGTCATGGGTTCGTTTTTCAGGATCATTCAAGGTTTTCTAAAGAATTGCTTAATTCTTCTTCAGTGTTTTTTAAACGAGATTTACAGTCTTTAATCAACTGAGTAGCCTCTTTTACCAAGCTTGATAAGTCATCAATGTCAGGCTGTTTATTTTCAATAATATCTACAATCGTTTCAATCCTTTCTAACGATTCTTTATAGGTCAATTTCTTTTTACTCATTGTCGACTGATTTTACCGTACTCTTTATTCTATGCTTGGTGGTTATTGTTTCTAACACTTCACCAGATTGTATTTCTTGTTCTTCTGAAATCAACTTTCCATTGATTAAGGTGATGGAATAACCTCTTTTCAAAACGGATGATGGATCCAGCAATTTCAGCTGTTTCTCCAATCCGTCCAATTTTTTTTCCGCTTCTTTTAACCTTTGGCTCTTGGCTTTAATCAAAGGGATTTCAAAGTTATCTACTTTCCTGTTTTCAACCTTAAAAAGATTTTGAATCGCATAATTTAGTCTTAACTCTTTTTGGGCTAAGCTGCTTTCCGCTTGGTGCATAATTGCTTTCATCGAGGTCTGCAAGGCATAGCCTATGTTCATTATCTCATATGCGGAACCTTGAAGAAGGTGCTTGCCTGATTTCTCCAATCGATAGGCCATTTCATTCAAGCTGTCGTCAAAGCGCTCTATTCCAGAAATGAGGAATTCAGCTACAGCGGTAGGTGTTTTCATCTGCGTATTAGCCACCAAGTCGGCAATGGTTTCGTCTCGTTCATGGCCTATACCGGTAATGACAGGAAGTGGAAATTGAGCGATATGAGAGACTAATTCATAATCGTCAAAGCAATCTAGGTCTACTTGAGAACCTCCGCCTCGAATAATGACCACCAAATCAAATGCTTTTATATCGGAATGAATTTGATGCAAGGCGGCAATCATAGCACTCGGTGCTTGATCACCCTGCATTAATGACTGAAACAGTTTTGTTTTAAAGGAATAGCCTCTTGAGTTCTGTTCAATTTGGTTTTTGAAATCGCCATATCCGGCAGCTGTTTCTGAACTGATTATAGCAATACGCTGCGGAACCGTTGGAAGGGCTAATTCTTTGTTGATATCAAAAATGCCTTCGTCTTGAAGCTTTTGAATTACTTCCTGACGTTTTCTGGCGCGCTCTCCAAGGGTGAAGTTGGGGTCAATGTCTTTGATGTTCAGGCTCATTCCGTACAGTTCATGATACTGCACTTGAACATTAAGCAATACTTTTATTCCAGATTGAAGCGGGGTTTTTGTGATTGATTCGAACCAAGCACTAAGGTTGCGGTAAGTGTAAGCCCAAATGTTTGCTCTGATCTTAGAAGTAACAAACTGACCTTCTTTATCCACCAACTCCATGTAACAATGGCCTTTTGGGTTGAGCCTCATTTCACTGATTTCGGCAATTACCCAATAGGAGGGTTCGAGATTTTTCTCGAGTTCTGATTTGATGAGGCTGGTTAACTCAAAAAGAGAGAGGTGAGTCATAGCGCAAATTACATCAATGCTATTCTTGATCAAATGGGTTTAAATAAAAAATCCTGCATGAGCAGGATTTAAATTTTTCAGGAATGGGACTCGACTTAATTGCGGTTACCGCCTCGTTTTGGCTCTTCCTTATCATCACGCCTCATACGGTCGTATAATGACCTTCTGAAGTCACTTTCGAAAGAAACCATTCTCCAGACTTGTCTTGAATTTAATACTTCATTGAACTTTTTCATGTAGGTTTTCTCTACATCTAATTCGGCTTGTTTTTGATCCAAGTAAATATCCAATAGCTTATCTGCATCCTCTTCTTTCATGTTCCTAGAGTCTTCAGATTTCGCATAGATTTCTCTTTTCTTCTGGCCGTATTCTTTTGAAAGCGTTATTTTTTTGCTGTCATATTCATTGAATAAAGGCCAAAATAGTTTGGCCTGATCTACAGTTAGGTCTAAGCGACTTGTTAAAAAGGCAATTTTTGCTTGTTGAATTTTATCCCTTTCATCCTGTGAGGACCGATCATTTTGGGCAGATGCTGAAAAGCAACTGGCTAAAATGAAAAGTGAGAATATAATTTTTTTCATGATTCTTTTACTAATGATCGAAGTATTCAAAGTCGTAATCTAATTCTGGATTTTCGTTTAGTGCAAAGCTATAGCTTGAAGTTTCTTCCAGAATCATGTTGTCAAGTATAGCGTCCAAACCTTCTACAGATGATAGCAATTCATATTCTATTGCCTGGCGCTCTTCCAAATAATTGATAATGGCCTCATCGGAAACTTCACTTAGAAGATCACTTTCACTAAGTTGCTTTGTTGGCATTGATAATAGCGCCACCATAATAAGGACAACCGCAGCGGCCACAGCTCTAAACCATGTGGTTTGGTATAGTGGAATTACCTTGGTTTCTGGTTTAACTTTTGAAAGAATCTCTGAATTAAGTGATTCGAAGTAGTTTTCAGGAGTTGAGTAAATGTTCTTTTTAAGCGTTTCATTACCAAGAATACCTTCTTCTTCAGTACGCTTGGTAGCTGAAATTATTTTTTCATTTAATTTATCAAAATAACCATTGGGAACTTCGAAAATGCTCTTTTTAAGTTGCTCACTGCTAAGAATTCGCTCATCTTCAGTAACAAGCCCTAGGGTGATTTTTTCTTTAAGGTCACCAAAATAGCCCTCTGGTGTCTCAAAAATGTTCTTTTTGAGATGAGGGGCTTTAAGTTTCTTATATGGATTTTCGTCCGACATCGATGCTTTGATTATCAAAGGGTTATAAGGTTTAATCTTCGCTTAAATACTCTTCTATTTTTTTAACAGCCAAATGATAATTCGCTTTCAATCCACCCACGCTAGTCCCAATAATTTCTGAGATCTCTTCATATTTCAAATCATCAAAGTACTTCATGTTGAAGACTAATTTTTGCTTTTCTGGTAGCGTTAAAATTGCCTTCTGAAGTTTGATTTGAATTTCGTCACCATCAATATAGGAACCACTGGTAAGTTTGTTTTCTAGGTCATGATTAACATCATCAATTGACCAAGCTTGCTTTCGCTGCCTTTTCTTTAAAAAAGTAAGGGCCTCGTTAGTAGCGATTCTATAAACCCATGTATATAATTGAGAGGCTTCCCTAAAACCGTCAAGATTTTTAAAAACCTTAATAAATACATCCTGAACCACATCATCGGTGTCATCATGATCTATAATGATCTTTCGGACATGCCAATAAATGCGCTGCTGGTATTTGTCCAGAAGTACACTAAAAGCTTTGTTTTTAGTGGCCGGGTTTTTAAAACCCTCTATGATTTGATGATCGTCCAAAAAGAATGTGTTGTTTAGCCTGTTAGATGCTGATAAGACTCATAGGTTTAGTTGAAAGTTAATTGGTTTTAACCAAATTAAAAACTTTGAACCAAGAAGGATTTTATGGGGTTTGGTTTTCGTTGTCTATATTTAACATTAAAGTAAGTAATTCACATATCGTGGGGTTAGAAGAGGATATTAAGCAAGGCCGTAAGTTTAAGAATGAGTACGAAAAACTGATTGTAAACCTGATTTACACTAACAGTTGGATTTCGGAGCAGCAATTGAATATGTTTAAGCCTTTTGGAATCTCCTCAGCTCAGTACAACGTGCTTAGAATTCTAAGAGGACATTACCCCAAACCCTGTACTATCAATAGTATTATAGACAGAATGATTGATCGAATGTCGAATGCTTCACGAATTGTGGATAGGCTTGAAGCTAAGGGGCTTGTAGCGAGAGAAGTGTGCTTGGTGGATAGGAGGGCGAAAGATGTGCTTATCACACAAAAAGGGCTTGATCTGCTAAATGAGATTGAGGTGAGCTCCAAACTATGGATGGAGCGATTTGAAAAAATTAATGAGGATAGGATTCAAGTAGCCAATGACCTATTGGATGAACTAAGAACGCTACAAGGCTAGCGTTTGAAAGGACTATTCTTAACCACTGATATGCCTTATTTGACTATCTAACAACTTATGATTTAAACCTTAGGATGTTTTTTTCATCTTACTCAAGTAAAACTATTATAACTATGAAAAACATTCTTAAAACGAGCGCTGTACTTTTTGCGCTCCTAATGATCTCAGTATCTTTTATAAGTAAACCAGAGACGATTGAAATTACCACTTTAGTCGAGCAAGAAGGTATTACAATCCCTGAGAATATACAATTGATCATTGAAGCAAAGTGTATGAACTGTCATAAGCCTGATGCGCGAAACGAAAAAGCTAAAGAAAAGCTTCAGTGGGAAAAGGTGGCAAAAATGAACAAAGAAGAACAAACGCACTTGATTGCAGAGTTGTTTGAAGTGCTTGAAGAAGGTAAAATGCCCCCTGCAAGAACGGTTGAAAGAAATCCAGAAAGTAAATTGACAGATGATGAGACCAAAGCATTGTTGGCTTGGGTTGAAGTAGAAGAGAAAAGAATCAAGGGGAAATAATTAGACCTTTGAGAACATAAAAAAGCCTTTCATTCTTGAGAATGGAAGGCTTTTTGCATGAATGCCCTTTGGTTTAAATTTCTCTTATTAAGTCCATTAGACCAGCATTTTTTCCTTTTGGTCTTACAATCATCATAGGTATATTATTGTTGATTTGGATGAGTTGCTCAGCCCTGCTTCCAATAAATAAAGCGGTAGTAGCTGTTCTTCCTTTGACTCCTATAATGATGGTAGTTGGTTTGTGTTCGTTGGCAAAATCGATAATGTCATTCACCGGGTCGTCATTAGTGTCAAGTGAATAAACTACTTCAATATCACAACCTTTATGATCAATACTAGCCATGAATTTTTTGTAATCCCTTTCTGCATTTGCTTTCATTACTTCTGCAAACTCTTCGTAAGTTTTTCCAGAATAATGGTATCCACCAGGTACGGTAAATACATTTTGGCAGATGATCTTAATGTCATTCTTGTATTTTCTAGAAATACCAATGGCTTCTTCCATGGCAATTTTAGAATGTACCGAGAAGTCGCAGGGCACATGAATCAGATTTAAATTAGAACCTGAGTTTTCTGGGATGATGAAAAGTGCACAGTCGGCCCTTCGGGCCAAACGGTTCGAGAGGATTCCACCACCAACGAAATTTTTATGACGACCCATCATAATTAAGTCGATATCATGTTTTTCGACAAACTTAAGTATGGCTTTTGCTGGAGAACCTTCTTTGATGTGTACTTCACTGATAGCTTCTAGCTTTTCAGGTAAAGTAGAAGATACCAAACTTTGGATCATCTTCTTCCTTTCCTCAATAGACTTGTCTTTGATTTCAGGGAAGTTTTTGAGAACAGCCTCTGGAATCTTCATTTCGCTAATACTATTGAAGAAATGAATCTCTTTGGTTTCGTGTGCGGTGGCAATTATCTCAATAAACCTGAGAAGTGTTTTGTCAACATCGCTGGTGTCCATCAACACCAAAATTTTTTCTCTTTTGGGCATAATTCTAATATAAACCTAAGGGCAAAATTAAAGATTTAAAAGGTAGATATACCCATGAATATAGGCAAAATTTAAAAGGATTCTAATCCATTTATTTTGAAGGTATTAAAGCTTCATTCCGTTTATGGTATCGTAGAGTAATTCGATCAATTCTTTTGAATGGGTTGGGAATGAGGCGATTCTAATTTGTTTGCCCTTATACTCGCCATAGCCGTTTCCAAGCACGAAACCTTTGGATGATAGTTCATCAATCCATTCTTGAGATGAGGTCAATGTATTTGCTACTATAACCGTTTTGGATCGGAGTTTGTCATCTGTTACAAAGTGATTAAATGACGGATGGTCGGAAACCATTTTATGTAGTAGTAGGCCCTTGTAATTGCTTTCTCTTCTAATTACATCAATACCCTTGTCGAGCATGTCAGTAGTTACTTTCATCAATAAAAAGATGTTGAGTACATTAATGGTGTAGGTAGTCTGGAACTTACTTCCGTTTTTAAGGAGGTTCGGTAATGTTTGATATGTGCCTATAGCATGGCCATCGGCTTCTTTTTTTAAAGATTTTTCAATGCAACGGTTATTCACGATCCATACGCCCAAACCAGCTGGTAGCCCAAAGCATTTTTGAACAGAGAAATAAGCGCTATCGATTTGTAAAAAATCAATGTCAATGACAGGGAATGCTGAAACGCCATCAACGGCAATAATGGCTTCGGGGTGCGACTTTCTTACCTTATATATTTCTTCTACGGGAAAAGTAACTCCAGTACTGGTTTCATTCAATGCAAAGCTGATCAACTCGGTGTCTTGTGGAATAGTGTCTGGGTTAACTTCTGGAATAGCACCGAACTTAGATTCGCTCTTTAAAGCTTGCTTTCCTAAGCTTTTAGAAAACTCATAGAATCGGTTAGAAAAAGCACCATTGCAGAAGTGATAAGATTTGTCCACCACTAAGTTCTGGATTTGTCGCTCCCAAATCTCTGTGGCTGAACTAAGAAAGAAGACATGATAGTCTTCAGGGATGTTCATCAGGGTTTTTAGGTTTTCTACCGCATGTTGGTAATAGGCCGAAGCTTGCTTGCTTCTATGGTTAACCTCCATCACTTGGTCTTTCACCGCCTGTTTTAGATGTTCTTCTACGGTAAAATAGAGGGCAGAGGGCCCTGGAGTAAAGAAAATTTTTCTAGCCATTTTGTTCTTCCTTTTTCAGCAATTCTAACTGTCGGTAGTAGTGGTTACGTACAAACAGAAAATAAAATGCTAACGGAAGCAAAAGTATTAAGCCGCAGATGAAAAACATCGTGTCGATGCCATAATATTCTGCAACATAGCCCAAAGCAATTGAGCCCGCCCCAATTCCTAAGTCCACTGCCGAGAAGAAAGTAGCATTAGCAGCGCCACGTCTTTCAACAGGAACAATGTTTAAAGCCATGGTTTGAACAGTAGGCATGATCAGTCCATTGCCCATTCCTACCAAAACTCCACACATCATAAAAGGCCAGAAACTGTCGGTATACTTGAGCCAGATCAATCCAATAATGGTGACAACTAAACCCATTACAACAATGCCTGTTGGACCTTTTCTGTCCATGATTTTACCTACTAAGAGTCTAGATGCGGCTACGCCAATGGCCATGAAAATGAAGAATAGTGCGCCTTGCTTTAAGCCTAGTTCATCACTGTAAATTCGGATAAAGGAAATGATGGCGGCATACGGAAAGGCACCCATAAACATCACGGCTGCGATGCGGTTCACTCGGCCATCGAACATTTTTTTAAGACTTAGCTTCGTTTCTCCAGTCTTAATGTTTGGCACTTTAATGATTAAGGCAAGCACAAGCGAAGCGAAACAAACCGCAAAGGCAATATTGAAGAGATTGGTGAAATTACCTTGTCCCATTATCTGATCTCCTGCATAAGGCGCAAAAGCAATTGAAAAAGTCATGGCAAGCCCAAAATAACCAATTCCTTCGCCTCTTTTGCTTTCGGGAATAAGGTCAGCGGCTATTGTACTTCCGCTGGTTGTAATCGTTCCCCAAGTAAAACCGTGGAATACACGAAGGATTAAAAGGATAAAGAAGGTAGAAGAGAAGTGATATAGTGCAAATAGGACCGTGAAAATGGCCAAGGCCCAGAGATAAACCGATCGCCTTCCGTAAGCATCTAGCGCATAACCGCAAAAAGGCCGAATGATCAATGCAGAAAGCGCATATACACCAATAATATAGCCTACTTGATTCTTATTCGCTCCTAAAACATCTACAGCATATACGGGTAGGGTAGGCAGCAGGAAATAGAAAGCCGTTGCCATTAAGAAATAGGAAATGAAATGAAGGACGAAATCCCGAGTTAAAATCTTATCAGTCTGCAAAAGCTAAATCTCTTAATGGATAATTACCTAGTAGGCATTTGACAAAACAAAGAATAAATTATCACGAATGAAAACAGAAAGCTTCGCAAACGCATTTTTTATTGATTGTTAACGGTGAGACGCGAAATTAGAAGTTTAGGTAACAGCTACTAAAAATGATTGATTTAGTTTTTAGGGAACAAATGGCTTCGTAGCTTTGTATGTATATTCCCCAAGGGGCTCGGACACATTTTTGAACTTTACAAGTTAAACTAAAATGCCGGGTGATTCTCGCACAAAACAAGGCCTCACCCTGTTTCGATTTATCGAGATGGGGCCTCGTTCGAAAGAGCAGGATAACAGTGGACTGTTGCGGGCAAAGGGATAGCCCAAATCCTGTCTATTAAGGAGGTTCAAAAACATCCGAGTTCTAAAGGGTTTATAAAAAGCTCCGATTTGTCGGAGCTTTTTGCTTTTTATTGAAGCTGAGTTGTTGAATTCACTTGGTCCTAAAAAAGCAATAAGTGGCATGAAATCCATCATACCACTTATTAATTGACCTTGACCTTACTTATTACTAAGGCTAATTTTTACCTTCTGCTTTACTTTTAAGTACTCTTACTTTATCGTAAACTGCCTGTGCACCTTCTGTACTTGGTTCATAAAAATAAATACCTTGAGCAGAAGAGTTAATGCTTGAAGTCAACTTCTTCACATCAATGTCCTTCTTCAATTGGTCTAAGCTGATGCCACCTTTAGAAAATTGATCGATCTGGCTTTTGTTGACTGAGATGCGAACAGACTTTGGAAGCGTACTTTTTGTGAAAAAACTGCTGAAGTTTATGTTGAGAATGATCACTTCATCACTTTTCACACTGCGTAATGTACGTCCGTAAGTAACTAGGCTTTCTTTGGCTAATTCAATCAAATCATCGAAGGATTCTTCCACTTTTTTGAGCTGCTCTTCATCTTTCTTTTTCTCTTCAGTATCTTCTTTGACAGCGTCTGCACGCTGACTAGTATAAAAAGCTACTCTGGCACTATTACCTCCTGTATTGTAGGTCAAACCTATATTGTACATTAACCCAAAGCCTTCAAAATAGGTCCAGCTTGTGTTGCTTGTTTTTCTATAGACTCCGTCAAAATTGGATTGAAATAGGTCGTCTAGAATACCTGCCATAATTTTAGTGTCGGACGACTCTTTGGTTTCGTCATCTATCACCTTGGTAGTTACCTTGCCTTTCGCGGCTTCAAAAGAAAGCTTACCGCTCAATAAATCTTTCAAATCTTTAAACTGAATAGAAGAAGTTATTCTTTTGATGTTTTGGTTCCTACCATCTAAGAAAACTTCAACGGTTCCCTGACGTGATGCGATGGTTCGTGCCTTAGAGTCCTTGTCAACTTGTTTTACAGATGAAAATTTCACATTCAACATGATCATTTCATTGTCTTTGACCTCACTGAGAATGCTGCCGTAGTTCAATAGAAACTCCTGAGAGAGTTCTTTGAGTTTGTTTTCTCGCTCTTTGTTGGCTTGGTCTATGTCGATTTCTTTTTCATCATCTTCCTTACTCTCATCTTTTGATAGAAGGTTAAAGTATGAATTTTGCGAATATATGACACTCCTAGATGAACTGTTATCACCAATATTGAAAATCACTCCTTTGCCAGGGATATGAATGCCTTTAATATCGCTTGAAGAAGAGTAAAATTGGCGTTCCGAATCCCTAAACATGTCACCTAAAACGTTTTGAAGAATGATGATGTCACGCTCCATTTTGGGGAGTTTAGACAAGTCTTGGTCTTTGGAAGGAAACCCACCAATTACTGTTGCTGTAGTGCCGAATTGCTGAGCACTTAATGAGCCACCAAACATCATAAGAGATGCTAAGGCGAGTGTTTTGATTGTTGTTTTCATTTTCATGATTTTGATATTTTGTTGTTATTTTTTTTCGATTTTGATTCTGTCAGATAATTGACTTTCGTTGATTTCTCCTTTACTAAAAGCATCTATGTCTCTCATTTTCCAAACTGCTTCAAGCTTGTACGTTCGCTTTGCTGATTTTGGAGAAGGAGGAAGTTCTTTGCCGTCTACTTTTATCTTGCTGTCTTCAATGTTAAACACAAACTTGAATTCTTCATTTGGTTTCAGCTGAGGTAGATAGGAATGGAAATCCTTGATAAATTTCTTGGTAGCCTCTTCTAATCTTTTTTGTTGAAGGCTGATGATCTCATCGGTATAAAAGGTGTCGAGTATTTCATTGTCGTTGTTACCAAATCTTGCAGCAGTATTGATATAGATATTCGCATTGTACGCTTCAAATTGAATCTCAACGCCTTTGCCGTCTTTATAATCCCCTTCGCTTTCCTTTATGTTATTCAGTAGTAATGCATCGTCATAGTGTTTGAGGAAATTTTCAAAAGTAACTCGGGTAATTTCTAAGTCTCTTTTGATTGGGCTCAGGCCATTTTGTTGTAGTTGGGCTTGTGCGTTTATGCTTACCACCAGACCAAGGAGGTAAATCAGATGTTTTGAGTTTTTGACCATTTTACTTTTTGTTTGGGTTGTTTGCTGCAATGATTTCTACTTTTTCAGAAAGCGTCAATATTGCATCTTCTATGTCTAGTTGCTTGTTGATGGTGGCATCTTCAAGATTGGTAAATGCGGCTTGAATGTTTCTTAAATCTTCGATGCGCTGGCTGTCCCAATTGTTTGAAAAGGCCACAACAATTTCTCTCAGCATATCTCTATAATCACCTCCCAGCTTGTCATTCAGCGAAGCCATTTGATACATTAAATCATTTTTTTCTTGCTCAAATACCTTTTTGATTACTTCTTCTGAACTCATATTGGCCTGAAGAATTTGCATTTCAATACCAATACTGTCTTGTACAGATTTTAAGCCTGCTTGCATATAATCCAGCATGAGCTGGCGGTCATTATTTACAATATCAGCGACTTGTTGCTCGGTGAGCCCATTTTGGATATCACCAAAAGCCATCTGAAGTCCATCATCGTTATACTGAATTGAAAAACCAGAAGCCCAACCCGCTGTGATAATGAGCAAGATTGTAGCGGCTATGGCTACATATTTCCTCCAGTAGAGCCATTCGCTATTCGTTTGTGGCATCATAAAAGGAATGGACTCGGGTTCTTCGTCATTCAAATCGGCCATTACCATTCTGGTGGCTTCAAGCGCTTGCAGTTCTTCTTTTACCTCAGGATGAGATTTTATATAATCATCGATCTGAGCTTTTTTCTCTGGACTGATCTCATCGTAGAGATAATCCATAAGATCTTCGTTTGTTGGTTTATAGCTCATAATGAATTGTTTCTTTGTTAATGTTCCATTGGGCAAATAGCTTTTTTAAGGAGCCTAAGGCATAATACAAGCGAGATTTAACCGTGTTTTCCGAAATGTCCATTGCTTCGGCAATCTCTCTTATTTTCAATCCCTCATACTCTTTCATAATCACCACCAGTCGTTGTTCTTCTGGCAATTCGGCCAATGCTTTTTTCAACAATTGTTTTAATTCCATACTGCCAAATTCCTTTTCGGGGTCGCTATTCCTGTCTGTCGATTCGGTGTTCTGAATAAAGTCTTGATCGGTCTTCGACTGTACTTTCATAAAAGGGAAAACCCATTTTGCCTTTTGTCTTCGCGCTTCTTCATGACAATAATTGGAAGCAATCCGGTAGAGCCAAGGTTTAAACCTGCGTTCATCTTGTAAGGATTTCAGGTTTTTGTTCATGCTAATAAAGGTTTTCTGAGTCACCTCCATTGCTTGATCATGGTCGCCAAAATACTTTAGGGCGAAGTTGTAAATACGCTTATACCAATGCTTCACGAGTTGGTTCAGCGCAATGGCGTCCCCCTCTTTTGCAGCGGTAATCAAGAAATTGGTTTGTGGCATCAGGTTGATTTCCTTCATTGGATTATCGTGTTCCCGAACTTATGATGAACTAAGCTTTTAAAAAGTTTGAATGAAGTTAAAGAATCCATATGAATTCAAAGCCAATGCAAGGGGTTACATCGACTTAATGTGCTTTATTTCAATCTGAAAGTACTTTTAGTAAAATACTCCACCGTAGCTTTATGATCTAGGTCATGTTTTAAAGTGTTTAAAGTCACCACCTACCTTGATGCACATCAACCTAAGGGCGGTTTTAATCCTACACCTTTGTTATGTTATTAAAACCTAGAACTATGAAGGTTAACACTACTATAAAATTCACAATAAGATTGATGCTCGTCACACTCATGGCTTTGTCGTACAATGTTTTGAGCGCGCAGGAACAATACAGTTTGATCAAAGCCGATCAGCACTTTGTGGTGAAGGGCACTTCGTCACTGCACGATTGGCACATGGAGACCACTGATGGTCAAGGAGAGTGTGTATTGACTCAAACTAATGGAGTCATGAACGTTCAGAAAGCCGAAGTTAAATTCAAAGCTGAGGGCTTAGAAAGTGGTAAAGGAGGAATGGACAAAAATGCCTATAAAGCCCTTAAAACAGATGATTTTCCTTGGATTGAGTTTAAACTCTCAACATTTGAAGCAAAGCAAGACGGTAAGGGGCTTGTTATGGGAGATCTTACCATTGCTGGATTCACTAAGCAAGTCACCTTTGATGTAGAGACTGTTCAAGGAACAGGTACAATCACAGTATCAGGTACAACAGCCTTTAAACTAACAGATTTTAAAGTTGATCCCCCAACAGCATTGTTCGGGACAATTAAAACAGGTGACGATGTCACCGCAGAATTTAAGCTAACATTCAAAAACCAAAAATAATAAAGCCATGAAAAATTTTAAAATTACATTTTTAGTACTGTTTCTATTAAGCAGTGTAATGAGTTTTGCTCAGGTAGACTTACGCAATCCTTTGCAGTACAGTAGACAAGCGGGTAAAAAGGGAGTAAACGTATTCGAAACATCAAAAACAGATACCGTAATTTTTGATGGAATTAATGTACGAGTAGGTGGTGATTTTGCACTTCAATTTCAAGGTTTGAGTCACGAAAATTCAATTATCGGAGATCCGCTAGTTGATTTGGGTGCGAATTTTAGTCTACCAACTGCTAACTTGAACCTTGATGTTCAGCTAGCAGACGGAATGCGTTTGCATTTAAGAACTTATTTATCATCCCGTCACCATACTGAATCTTATGTAAAGGGTGGTTATCTCCAAATGGATAAGCTAGACTTTATCAAAGAAGGATTCTTGTCAGAATTAATGGAAATCGCAACCATTCGTGTGGGTATGGATCAGATTAATTACGGTGATGCCCAATTTAGAAGATCAGACAATGCGATGACCATTTACAATCCGTTTGTGAGTAACTATATTATGGATGCATTTACTACTGAGCCTTTCTTTGAAGTAACATTACAACCTTCAGATTTCATTTTAGTGGCTGGGGTTACCAACGGTAGATTAAATCAAAGTCCAATTAAAGGTGATAACGGAATGGTTGTCTATGGAAAAGCAGGTTGGGACAAGCAAATGAATGACGACCTAAGACTAAGATTGACAGGTTCATTGTACTCAAGTTCAGACAAAAGTACTCGTGACTACATCTACGGTGGAGACAGAGCTGGAGGTAGATACTACAGCACTTTGGCGACAGTGGCCAATGGCGGTTCAGACTTCGATCCTAGATTCAACCCTGGATTTGGTTCTCAAACAGCTATTCAATTCAATCCATTCATTAAATTTAAAGGCTTAGAGTTCTTTGGAATTATGGAGTTCGTGAACAACGGAAATGATGCCGTAGGTGGAAGTTTTACTCAAGTGGGTATAGAAGGCCTTTATAGATTCGGGATGAACGAACAATGGTACTTTGGTGGTCGCTATAACAGCGTGAGTGGTGAGAAAAGTGATGCAGCGAGTACAAATGACATCAGCCGAATGAATCTTGGTGGTGGTTGGTTTATGACTAACAATGTTTTGGTGAAACTAGAATATGTTAATCAAGAATACTCTGGTGCTGGATTTACAGGAAGCCGATTCCAAGATGGTAAGTTCAATGGAGTTGTTTTAGAAGCAGCAATTAGTTTCTAATAAAATTTACAATGATTAGATTCATGTTACTTTTTAAAACACAAGTTTTTAACTGAATGCAGAAACTGATCATTATAATAGCTTTAGGACTGTTTTCTACACTATCACTAACAGGGCAAGAGTACCTAGTGGTAATGGGGAAAACAGTCCTTATTAAAGGTAAGACCTCCTTCGGGAGGTTTTCTTGTACTTATCAAAATGGGAAAGATCAGGATACTGTTAGCTTTAAGAAACAAGCTGAGGTAGAGTCCCTAATGGAATTATCTATTCCAGTGGCCTCGTTTGATTGCGGAAATAGAATGTTAGATAGAGATTTTGGGAAAACATTAAGGTCTGATGAGTTCCCTCACATCGAAGTGAAGCTTGATGACTTTAAACGAATTGATCAACATTATTTCGGTGATATTTGGATCATGCTCACAGGTAAAGAAATGAAAATGGAGCATATCCCTTTTACCATTAACAAGGATGAAACAGGGGAGTTTCTTTACTCCGAAATCACCATATCCTTGGATTATTTCGATTTAAGCCCTCCAAATAAACTCTTCGGTTTAATCAAAGTTCAGGACGAACTAATAATTGAATTGAGTTTGAAGATGTAAGATTTGCACCATTCAAACAGACTTTTTAGATCAACTCAAACTCTGATTTTATGACAATTTTCCAAGCCAGTATTCAAATTGGAAAACAGTTTAAATCGCATTCATAATAATGCTTTTTAAACACAGCTATTTCAGGGTGGGACACAGTTTTTTTTAGGACGAGATAATTTAAATAACTATTCTATTTCAAAATCTTCTACCCTAAACCCGTTGTTAAAAGAAATGTCTTTAGACCATTCTTTTGTCCACTGCTCTTGAACTATCTCACCGTTCCAATTAGAAAGTGCATATTCTCTGTAGGTAGTAAGTTTCACGCCTTCTACCGCTTCATATTTAACGCGCATCATAAATGGCTGTTCAAGACCATAATCCCTTACTGTAAATAAAAATTGATCAATCAATTTAGTGTCTGGGTTTATATATAGCAGATATTTATCTTGAACATCACCAGTTTGCTCATCAAAGGTAACTTCAACCATTTCGTAATTAATACCATCATATATTCTAACTCCATTATATTTTAGGTTCACCCCAGGGTCAAGTAGCTTAAAGTTCATTACAAACCAGTAGAAGTTGGTTTTCCTTAAAAAATCCGATCGCTTATTTATTTCTGGAGTGTCCAACTCTTTGCCGTCTACAGTCGTTGTTGTAGAGTCACCGTTGTAGCTTTGAATAATAGTTCCTTGGTAATCCGGCATCATATTACCTCCACGTTCAAGGTATTCGGCCCAAGAGAGTTCACCATCGAAAATATATCTTTCTTTAGAAACGTCTCTATCACCCTCTGGGGATTCATAGATGTAAGTGTATTCTACATCGAACAAGTCTTTTAAGGCATTTTGTCCACCTATTTCATTAATCATTTCACTGACAATGGTTTCAGCTTTGGACATGGATGCAGTACTTTCTGTACTGTTTTCTTTCTGATTTTTCCCGTTTGAACAACCGAAAATAAAGAAGGTACTGAATAATATAGTAAGTGTTTTTTTCATATCTAGTTATGTTAATTGTATAAAATCAACAAGCTTGGATATGGAATGTTATGATTTAAGGTGGTTAAATGCGATTTTCGTTAAAATCTATAAGCAGGACTTTGAATTATGAAATTTTTGATCTGAAAAGAGTGAAGACAAGTCTATCTACTTCCCCTTACCACTTTCCTTTCGGCCATATCATATTTTCTTCCAGCACGAAGCACATGAAATTTATGCTCTCCTACGGCATTGGCTTCATATTTACTTGAAGTTTGATCCCAGTGGGTGCCATCGTATATCATTATGTAGCTTTGGCCAATTACTTCAAACTCATTTCCTGAAACCAGCATGGCCGTGTTTTCGTCAAGGGCGACACCCAATAATTTCGGGTATTTCCCTAAAATCTCAAACATATCGAACTGGCGGTTTCTGGCTAATGTGTGTTGGTCTATGGCGATGTTTGAGATAAAGCCTAAACCCACTTCGTGATCACCAATCATGATATTACTGCCCTTGGTATCGCCACGGGCTAAATATGAACCTTGAATGGTTGCGCCAGCAGAACTTCCTGCAATCACTCCGTCTCTCTTAAGTAGGTTGAAAAGTTTTTCATGCACTTTTGTATTCAAATAAGAATCTGCCAAGCGCCATTGGCGACCGCCCAAGAAATAAACACCACCTGCTTCATCTATCACTTTGGAAAAGGCTTCCGTATTGGCTTCTTTAGGGTCTGTAGTATGGAGCACAGAGACTTTTGCAGCACCATAGCCCTTCCACTGATTTTCCAAACTTTGTATTACCTCAGGAGTCACATTGTTTCCTCCAGCAGTAGGAATTACCACGATGTGTGCTTTCCCTTCACCACCCGCCAATTCAATAATTTTGGCGTATACGTTGGCGTCTTTTAATGCACCACCAGCAATAATCAAATGTCCGTTTTTTGGTCCTTCTGTGGTTTGGCTAAATAATGAGAAGGTAAAAAGTGCGCAAAGAATTGTTAGGGTCAGTTTTGTCATTTTTTTAGGATTTTTTCAATCTTCTTCTCAAACAATTCAACCCATTTGGTATACATTTTACCGGAAGGGTGGAGGTCATCGTGTGCAACGAGTTCTGGATGAGATTTTGCCATTCTTGATATTGGCGTGATGTTGAAGTAGGCGACCCCGTATTTTTTAGCGATGTTCTTGCTCACTTTGTTATAGGCATCTAACTCTTTTTTTATTTGCTCTTCTTTGGCTGCGCCAAATGGTGTTTTTCCGTAATCTGGAATCGACACCACGAATACGTTTTCTTTTTTACCACCAGCATACTTAATAGCAATCTGAAGTAGTTCTTCAAATTCAGGAGCAAAACTATCTACCGATTTCCCTTGGTATTGGTTATTAACGCCAATTAATAGCGACACCAAATCATAGCTTTCTAAAAGTTCATTATCGGCTTCAATGGCTGCTTTTAGGTCATCGGTTCTCCAACCTGTTTTAGCAATGATTTTTGGGTCTTTCATTGGAATACCCTCATGTACCAAACGCGCAGCGAGCTGCATTGGCCATCGCTGAGATTCGGCTACACTTTCACCAATAGTATATGAGTCTCCGAGCGCTAAATATGTTTTTGATGGTTCTTGGGTGTTTGTTTTTTGAGCTGATGAAGTCTTCATGCTTGAAAAGGAAATCATAATGATTAACAATGCTAAAAGGGGGAGCCTTTGTTTCATAATATTTATTTTTAATAAAATTAATAAAACTAGCGACTACACCAACTCTCTTAAATCTACGGGCACTACTCTGGAAACCCCTTGCTCGATCATAGTGATGCCATAAATCACATCGGTACTGAGCATAGTTCTTTTATTGTGTGTTACGATAATGAACTGAGATTCAGCCGAGAATTTCTTGATGATTTCGTTGAATTTGTCAATGTTGGCGTCATCTAGTGGAGCGTCCACTTCATCGAATATACAGAATGGAGCTGGTTTAAGCAGGTAAATGGAAAACAACAGGGCCGTGGCCGTTAGTGTTTTTTCGCCCCCCGAGAGCTGGTTAATGGTTAACGGACGCTTACCTTTTGGTTTGGCCATTATCTCAATGGCGGATTCCAATGGATTGCTTGGGTCTACTAATTTCAGCTCACAATCGTCTTCATCGGTAAACAAAGACCTGAAAACTTTCACGAAATTATCTCTAATCTGCCCAAATGCCGTAAGGAAGGTTTCCTTGGCAACTGCATCAATCTCATCGATAGTTTGCATTAAAGAACCCTTGGCTTCTATTAAATCATTCTTTTGAACCGTGATGAAATCATAACGCTGTTTGATTTCTTCATAAGCATCCATCGCCATAGGGTTAATTGGCCCAATGCGTTCAATTTTGTCCTTTACTTTTTGAACCAATGCTTTAAGCTCTTCAACAGACGTTTGATCTTCCTCTTCGACTTCTTCTTTCAGAAGCACATTCAAGTCTATATTGAACTCTACCGATAATCGCTCTTTTACCGCACTGAGTTCCAGCTTGGTTTCATTCAGTTTAGATTGAAACTCCATTAAAACTGTGTCAGCCTGCTCTCGCTTTTGGCGCAGCTCTCGTAAGGTTTTGTCCGACACATCGATATTACCGCGCTGGGCATAATATTCCTTTTCCGATTCGTTTACTCCCTTTTCGATACTCTCTTTTTCATCGTAAAGCCCTATGAGTTCATCATCGTTGCTTTCCGTGGTATCGATCAAACGTTTGATTTCGGTTTCGTTTCTTTCTAACTCAAGCTGGTTCTTTTCAATCCTAGATTTACTTCCATCATAAGCGGTTTGCTTGTAATCAATTTCTTGTGTTACCGACTGAAGCTTGTTCTGCTTTTGATGGAATTGAATATTTATTTCGTTGTATTTCTGCGACTTTTCAGAAAGTAGCTCATTTTCCTTTTTGGCATTTATTTCCAGTTCGCCAATACCTTGTTGAAGTTCTAAATAGCTTCTTTCGGCCTCTTTTACTTCGGGCCTTAACTCAACTAGATCAGCAGAAATATTATCAATGTTTCGAGTAATGTCTTCTCTTCGGTTGGCATTGCTATTCAGCATTTGACCAAGCTGCTCTTTTCTGGTTTTTACCGAAATGAACTCCTCGTTTACCTGATTGTATTCTTTTTGTAGCGTGTCAATTTCGGTTCTGTAGCTGCTTGATTTCAAATGCGCCAATTCCTTTTGCTTTTCATCGAGCCTTTCTTTGACCTCTGCAATTTGAGTTTCTAGCTCTTTAATAGTTTTTTGAAGCTTCTCTAAATTCTTCGCACGTCCAATTCTCTTACCCTCAAAAAGCCCCACGGAGCCTCCGGAAATACTGAATTTACGTTTGGTGTATTTTCCGCTTTCGGTAATAAAAACAGCATCTTCATCAATTGGGATTTCTCCTGGGCCACCTGCAATGACAAATACATTATCCAGAATAAAGCTGATCAATCGTTTGTACCTCTGTTCGTATTCCACAATCTCTGTAGCAGGAACTGCATTTTGATAGAGCTTGGCTTGCGGAGCTTCATATCGGTCAAAAGCATCGAGAATGAAGAAGTTTGCTTTTCCTTTTGCGGCATCACTTAGAATATTGACGGCCTCAAAAGCCTGCCTTTCATTGTCTACAATATAGTAGTTCATGTAAGGCTCTAAATAATTTTCTATCGTAATTCGGTAGCGGTCGTCACAGGTAAGAATATCAGAGAGGAGTGGGGCATTTTTACTCCAGCTGGCTTTCTTTTTTAAGAACTTAATGGCCTCTGGAAAACCTTCGAGGTTTTCAACCAAACTTTTGGTTAGGTTATACTCGTTGCGTTGTGAATCAAGTTTACGGCTTAGTTTCGTTAATTTCTCACGAACAACATTGATTGTTTCTTCGGTGCTATCAATGGATGTGCGCTGCTTTTCTTCCTGATTTTTCTTTGCCTCAAGGTCTTTTTTCTTCTGTTCAAGAATTGCTCCAATTTCCTCCAATTTAGAATCAAAGGATTCAAGATTGGCCGATTGTTCCGAAGTGTCTGAAGTGGTTTTTTCTAACTCCCTATTTAAGGTTTGAAGCTGAATTTCCTTAATTTCAATCTCCTTCTTTAAGTTATAGAGGGTTTCACGAGTTTCGTTAAAAGCTTTGCTTTTCTGATCGAAGTTAGCTTGAGCTTCTTGAGCTGTAGTGCGTTGTGCTTCAAAAGCAGTTTTTAAGCTTTCAATTTGAGTAGTTGCCGCTTTTAAATCCTTGTCTGCTGCTTCTTTCTCGTTTTTTAAGCTTTCTAAACTGAATGCCGCACGTTCATTACTTTTCTTATCTGACTCAAGTAGCTCACGTAGGTTATCACTTTTGTCTTGTAGAAAAGTGAGTCTTTCATTTTTGATTTTTCTATCGCTTTCAAACTGACGTATTTTATTCACGTGCTCGTTCAGTGTTCGTTGGCGGGTAGAAAGTAGTTTTTCTTTCACAATAAGGTCAGCCTTTCCTTTTTCTATGGCTGCCTCTTGTGTTGACATCATTTGATTGATCTCAATCTTTTTGTCGTTCAGTTGCTGAATTTCTTTTTCAAGTACTTTGAGTTTGTTGGTTTGTGTCTCAACTGTTTTTCGAGTGAGCCTAACACTTAAGTTTTTATACTCTTCTTTATACTCGTAGTATTTAATGGCTTGTTTGGCTTGTTTCTCTAGAGATTTGAGGTTCTTTTCAATCTCAAAAAGTAAGTCTTCCACACGATCTAAATCATCATCGGTATCTTTAAGTTTTTTGAGTGTCTCTCTCTTTCTCTTCTTGAATTTTGAAATTCCGGCCGCTTCCTCGAAAAGGTCTCGTCTTGAGTTCTCCTTATCGTTCAAAAGGTCATCGACCATTTTAAGCTCGATGATGGCATAACTATTCGAAGCAATGCCGGTATCCATGAATAATTCATTGATATCCTTCAGCCTACAGCTAACGCCATTGAGCAGGTATTCGCTTTCGCCAGATCTGTAATACCGTCTGGTGATGGTAACTTCCGTGTATTCTGTTGGAAGTAGGTTCTTTGTGTTTTTAAAACTTAATGAAACTTCAGCCAGCTGAGTTGGTTTTCTTTTCTTGGTTCCGTTAAAGATTATGTTCTCCATTTTTTCGGAACGAAGCATTCTGGTTTTTTGCTCGCCCAACACCCAGCGGATAGCATCCACAACATTTGACTTGCCACAGCCGTTAGGGCCTACAATACCAGTGATGCCTTCATCAAAATTGATGACGATTCGGTCACCAAAACTTTTAAAGCCTTTGATTTCTAATTTTGTGAGTTGCATTGAACGTGGATTGCGAAAAAACGACCTTAGTAAGCAAAATTAGAATTAATTCTTAGATTTGCTAATAGCATGGAATTTGACTCAAGTAACTTACTCTATATCGCCTTTGCCATTCTTTACTTTGTTTTTACTGCAAGAAAGAAAGGACAAAAGAATAACGAAGGTGAACCATCTTCATCATCAGATAGGAGGGGAGATACTGTTGGGCCAGTTCCCACCAATCAGCAACCCACTTTTGAAGATCTATTGGAGCAGTTTACTGGACAGCGAAAAGTAAAGGAAGCAGCTAAACCAGTTGTAGTAGAAGAATCAGCCTCAACTGTGATTGAAGAAATAAAGTCAAACCAATCTAGGAAGTCTATCTATAGTGAGGCGAACAAACTATATGGAGCTAAAAAACGCACAGAAACACCAAGCATAATATTTCATGAACCTGATGAAGAAGTAGTAGAACAAACAGACTATGCTGCATTAGTAAGTGATACCGATGGTGCTCGAAAAGCTTTTGTAATGAGCGAGATTTTTAACCGAAAGTACTAGGAAGCGGTAAAAATTATAGGGATTTCAATTTTAGTAGGAATCGCGAATCCGCCTTTAACCCCAGGAGACCACTTAGGCGATTTTTTAATAGCGCTTAATACTTGTTCATCAAAGTCTCTACCAATCCCATCAACAAGCCTAACGTCTCTTATCTCACCCGATTCATTCACCATAAAAGATACAGTTACCTTCCCTTCCAACTTTCCGAAAACGGTTTTTTCAGGGTATTTAATGTTTTCAAGTAAGTAGTCTTTCCAATCATTAAACCCTTTCTCTGGGGTTGGCTTTATGTCCTTTTCGCCAAAACTCATATATACATAGGCTGTTTCTGCTATACTTACAGATTCTTTTTTTACATAAGCCTCACATGAAAAAATAAAGAAAAGGAGTGCTACTACAGGGATTGGAGCAAGCAATTTAATCCAATTAACTCTCTTTTGTGCAGTAATCATATCTACTCTTTTCAATGTTTTGCTTTTGGCAAAGAAACTTCCTTGAGGGATCCCCATTTTCTGAAAAACAAGTTTTACAAGCAACTTGGTATAAGCCACTTGTCCATTGGCCTTTACGGCTTTACGGTCCGCCTCGTATTCATGAATTTCTTCCAATAAAATTCTATAGAGATAAATGAAAGGATTAAACCAGAAAAGCACTTTTAAAACCTCCATAAGCATAATGTCATAGGAGTGTTTTTGCTTGATATGCACTTTCTCATGGTCAAGAATTTGCTTTTGTTCTTCTTTAGAAAGGTCTAAGCTGTCGTCCCACATTAAGTACTTGAAGAAAGCAAAGGTTGGCATTGAACCTTCGGTTTTTACTGTAAAAAAGCCATCCTTGAATCGAGTGTTGTGCCTTCTGTACCAGAGGAAATCCTTGAAAGATCTCAATTGGATAAATAGCTTTAAGGCTAAAGCGATCAACCCAGCCATATATATAAATATAACGGCTTCCCACCATTGTATAAGTGGTTTCTCGGAATTCGCCATTACAGTTACAAAATAATAACCTTTAGGTTGAATAATAGGCTCTTTGGTTACTTCACTGCTTACTTCGTGTAAAGAGTTCAGTACACTAGGTGTGTTTTCGGGATTATACCCCACGTTTAGTAATGGAAATGAGAATGAGATAATTATGGCAGCTAATAAATAGAACCTATTGTATTGGAAGCTACTTTCTTTTCTCAAAACAAAATGATATAGCAAATAGAATACAGCTAAACACGTAGCGGTTTCCAATGCATATAGAAGCGCCTCATTTAGCGTGTCTAACAATACTAAAGTGGGGTGTTTTGACATAACCTTACGTTTAGTCTTCTTTTAAATCATCTCCAACGTGTTTCGCTAGCGACTCGAATTCTTTAATATCCATGTCGTTTTCTTGTGCGAAAAATGATACTAGCTTTTGGAAAGAACCTCCAAAATAGCCACCAATAAAATTCTTTAGGTAGAAATTACTGTAGCTTGTTTTGTCCACTATCGGGAAATATTCATGAGTTTTTCCGTAAGCTTTATAGCCCACAAATCCCTTTTTTTCTAAAATTCTAATGATTGTTGATACTGTATTGTATGCAGGTTTTGGCTCTGACATCTTTGAAAGTACATCCTTTACGAAGCCTTTTTCAATCTGCCATAAAATCTGCATCACCTGCTCTTCTGCTTTCGTTAATTCTTTCATATCTATAGATTAAAACACTCGAGTTATTCTAATATCAATAATAAAACTATTGCACTAGTTTTCCAACTAATGCAATAGTTTTTTAACTTCAATATAATAATTAGTGAATTATTGAGTGAAAGCGTAAGCAATCAGGTTGGCACCCATTCTTAATGCTTGAAGACGAACCGACTGAGGGTCGTTGTATATACGCTGGTCTTCCCAGCCATTTCCCAAGTCACTCTCATAGGAGTAGTAGCATACCAAACGGCCTTCGTAAATTAAGCCAAAGCCTTGAGGTGATTTACCATCGTGTTCGTGTATTTTCGGAATGCCTTCTTCAAATTTGAACTTCTGGTTGTAAACTGGGTGATCATGAGGCAATTCAATAAATTCTAATTCAGGAAATACCTTTTTCATTTCTAACCGAATGAATTGGTCTAAGCCGTAATTATCGTCAATGTGTAGGAAGCCTCCAGCGGTAAGGTAGTTTCTCATGTTTTCAGCCTCTTGATTCGAAAATACCACATTGCCATGGCCCGTCATGTAGACATAAGAATACTCAAACAAACTGGGGCTGCCAATTTCTACGACAGCATCTTGCGTATCAATGTTCGTTTTAAGGTTTTCATTGCAGAAGGTGGCCAAGTTGGGTAGCGCAGTTTTGTTAGCATACCAATCGCCTCCGCCATTGTATTTTAATTTTGCAATTTTTAGTTTGGCTTGTTGAGCGGAACCTAAGGTGACTACAAAAAGAAGGATAAATGAAAAAAGAATTGGGGTGGTTTTCATAAGTTGGGCTATGCTTATTTTCTTTAAGAGAACATATTAGGTAAAATTCCAAATGAAATAAAGAAAGCAGGTTATAATTGAACCAACTTTTATACAAGAACGATATATTTTCAGCGAAGTTTACTCAAAATAGTGAAATGAGGTTTTCTAACATTGAAATAGTTGCAAATCAGTTGAAAGACCGTCTTGGTTTACCATTACCAGGAAGAGAGGCTCAAGTAAGAATGGCACCAACACCTGTAGATGAGAACCGTTTTAGTGAAATGGTCAATAGACCCGCTAGGCCAGGAGGTGTAATGGTACTACTTTACCCCAAGAATGGAGAGTTATATTTACCATTGATGAAACGACCTGGGTACAATGGTACTCATGGAGGTCAGGTCAGTTTCCCAGGAGGTAAGGCTGAGGAACAGGATTTAAGTTTGATTGAGACAGCCCTGAGAGAAACTGAAGAGGAAATTGGAGTGAAGGCTACAGATATTTTGGTTTTGGGCCAGCTGTCTGAACTATTTATTATTGCCAGTAATTTCAAGGTTTTGCCTACCGTTGGGATTTTGGACCATGCACCTCAGTTCATCCCAGACCCTTATGAAGTAGAATCAATTTTAGAAGTTCCCATTTCTCAATTTTACAATCTAGAAAAAAAAGGAGTGGAAGAAATGAGGTTTGGCAAGTATGTAATCCATTCACCTTATTTTAAGGTGGAAGAGCATTTGGTTTGGGGAGCAACGGCCATGATGCTTAGTGAGTTGCTGGCCGTTATTGATGATATGGGAAATGATTTAAGGAATACCTAGCAAACAAAGATTAGCTTTCTTTGGGAGTCTCCTTTTTTAAATAGATAACCAATTTGTTCAAGAGCTCTTTTGGATCGAAGGGTTTCGAGATAAATTCATCTAAAACATTTCTCATTGGATTTTCTTGTAGATCGTTTTTAGAAAATGCTGTCATCCCAATAATATTAGTTTTCTTATTCAATACTGATTTTTCCCGTATCAATGCAGTACACTCAAATCCATCCATTTCATCCATATGAATGTCCATTAGAATGAGGTCAAAAAGCTCTTCGTTACTTTTTTGAAATGCTTTATTGCCACTGGAGGCTTCATGGAACTCAGCATTCCATTTCTGAAATAACCTATTAAGCACCATGCGATTCATATAGTTGTCATCTACCACAAGTATTTTGGCTTGTTTAAGGTCAAAAATGGTGTCGGCTTTATTTGCAGCCAATAAATCAAAGGTTTCGGGGAGTTTAAACTCTATAATAAATTTAAAAGAAGTGCCTTCACCAAGCTTACTTAATACAGATACTTTACTATTATGTAGTCCTAATAACTTTTGGGTAATAGATAAGCCTAGTCCAGTGCCGCCATATTTTCTTGTGGTATCGCTACTGGCCTGTTCGTAGTCGTTAAAAATTTCATTGATCTTATCTTCAGGAATTCCAATACCAGTATCTGTTACAGTAAATTCTATGCTCACTTTTTCGTCTTCAATCCCTAATAAGTCTGCGCTTACTACAATACTGCCATCTTCTGTGAATTTTAAGGCATTGCTCATTAAGTTATTGAAGATTTGGGTTAGTCGGGTAGGGTCTCCAATAAGCCTGTTTGGTGTATTTTCCGAAAGGTGAAAATCCAATGCTATATTTTTGCTATGTGCTTTAAATTTGAAACTGTCCCTTATGTTTTTAAGCAGATCGATTAACGAGAAGTCAATCACTTCCAGTTTTAATTTTCCAGCTTCAATTTTATTGTAATCAAGTATGTCATTAATCAAGGAACTGAGACTCTCGGCTGAAAACTTCAAGGCATCAATGTATTCTTGAGTTTCTTCATTTTCATTATCGATATCCATTAAATGGCTTAAGCTAATAATAGCGTTCAGTGGTGTTCGGATCTCGTGACTCATCACAGAGAGAAAATCAGACTTAGACTTTGTCGCCTGTTCTGCTTCCATTCGGGCTTTTTTCAGTTCAATATTCTGGACATTGATCTGATGGGTGCGTTCTGCCACTTTTTCTTTCAGCTCTGAATTCGTCTTTTCTTGGAGTTTTTCATTTTCAACCAATTGAATAATTAATGATTCTTGAGTAATAGCTTGGTTTTCAACAAGATTTCTCATTTTATGACCTAAACCTAAAGCGAAAAATATAATTTCTATACCTACCCCAAGCTGAACATAAGGGACAATTTTAGCGTCAAGGTTAAAAATGTATTGGGCCGAGGCAAACAAGGCTAGGGTCACTAACAGAATAGAGGCAATTACGAAATAGCGTAGTTCCAAACTATTCAGTCTTCTTAGTGATAGTATGAAAACAACAACGCTGGCTGAAAGAGCAATGTTAAAGAGGTTGTGGACAATAAGTCCATTATATACATCTTTGGTAACAGTAATATAAATAGCGTTGACCACAAAAGCAGTCAACATTATTTTAATAAAATTTTTGAAGTAGTTGTCCCATTTTGGGTAGTACTCTTTGGTGTTTAGGAAGTGACGAGCAAAAGAAAAATAGAATACAGCAGCCAGATTGGGTAACAACCATAATAAAGATAGGTTTTCTGGGTGTTCAGAAAAGATGTAAGGGTCTAAAAAACCATGGAAGAACAGAAAGTAAACAGTGTTTGTGATAGCATAGAATGCATAAAAAAGGAAGACGATTCTCTTTACATAGAGGTAAAGAGAAATGCCTAGAATGGATAAAATGATCAATAGGCCAGTGAAAACACCTTCCAAAAGGGCCTTTTTTTCCATTTGCTGGCTCCATTTTTCAAGCTGAACTGTCCTGAAGTCGAAGCGAGGGGGGTAATTATCAAGTGATTTTGTTTTTATTAAAAGAGAGACGCTTTCATCCTCTTTTAAATCCATTTTAAATTGAGATTGAAACCCTTTTTTAATATTACGCTCGCTAACAGGTGCAAAATAGCCTGTTTTAATTGAGTCTAAAATTCCACTTTTTTCAAAATAAACGGTTGAGTAGGAGTTGTCACCAGTGTAAACAACTAAGTTTTGATATCGCTCTGAATAGTTTGAAAGAACAAGTTTTACCCAATAAGTTTTATTTGTTTCGAATAAGTCAATTTCATCTAAACCAATATAGTAACTCGCTCCAAAATCCTTGACCTGATCATAATTCAAATTATTACTATCATCTCTGAATACCATCACTTGAGATGCTGGGATATACTGGGTTTCGTTATTATATATTCTGTGCTGATACCAGTAGTCGGAAATGCTATCTGTGTTTGCTAGGAGTGATTGCCCGCTAATAAGTAGAATTATAAGAATTGTAACCCTAGGCATAAAGTCTTAAACAAGGGGGGATGGTTCTGTAAACTAGTGCTCAAAAATGCTAATAATTTCCTGCTTTGTTAAATATCAATATGTTTAAAATTGAATTCTTTGGTAATAAGCATAATACTATATTCCAATGGGTTAATTGTGTTTTTGAACTACGAATACTTCAATGAGTCTTTACTCCAAGGTGTAGACTGAGAAATAGCTTCAAGTACTTTTTCTGGGTCTTCAAAGGTTTTCCATATGTCATTATGGATAGGCTTCATGAAATTTTCTTCTATGGAAAATTCCAACATTTTGATAAGGTGGTCATAATAGCCAAAGGCATTTAATATGACAATGGGCTTTGTGAATATACCCAATCTTTTTAGGGTCATCGCTTCCAATAACTCTTCCATAGTACCACATCCTCCAGGTAAGGTGATAAGGGCATCCACCCCTACCATAAACTGCTTCTTCCTCTCGTGCATGTCGGCTGTAAAAATGAACTCGTTAACATCTTTATGATGGAATTCTACTTCTTTCATAAAGTGAGGCATAATCCCAACAATTCGGCCTTTTTCAGCAAGTATAGTATCGGCAAGCCTACCCATTAAACCTCGGCTACCGCCTCCATATACTACCGTAATATTGTTTTTCACCAGCACTCTAGCTAGTTTTTCGGTGGCCTCAAAATACTTAGGATCAATGTTTTCACTGGATGCACAATAGACACATACCTTTTTGATTTTCTGCATTAATTGGTGGTTTCGTAATTGAGCAAGTTCGAGAAGATAAATCGTAACTCAAACAAATATAAAATGGATTATCAAGTCAGGAGAAATAACTTTTAATTCCTTGTACGGTCAGAATCGAACAAGTCTTGCTAATACTAACAGCTTTACCATGGCAGATTTAAGGACATTAATCCTTAGTTAAAGGTGATTTAGTTGACTTGAATTACTGCCTCAGTTGGAATAATCGCAACAATAGTCACATAAGCCAGTTACTTTTGGTATTGTTAACTTAGGCGTTTAACTCCTTTGAAGCAAAGGTAATTCTATGATGAAATAAAGCCCTGATTTATCTCCATTATATATAAGCTCACCATTCAACTGTTGAACCATCAATCTGATGAGCGTCATGCCTAATTTCTGACTTTCTGCCGTTTTTGATTCTATAGGCATTCCAGGGCCGTTGTCTTTGTAATGAATGTGTCTTTTGTCCTTTTCTACTTCAGACCAAAGTTCGATTTTACCATTTTTACCATTTTCAAAAGCATACTTGAAAGAGTTGGTGATCAATTCATTAATAATCATCGCGATTGGAACAGCTTCGTCCATATTTACAATGAGATTCTCACAACGAATAGTAGTACCTACATCATGGTGAATATTAAAAGCAGAAGCAATACTAGGTATTAACTTCCGAAGGTATTGTTGGAAGTTGATATTGAGTGCCTCGTCAAGCTGATAAAGGTTTTGATGTACTAAGGCCATTGATTGTATTCTATGCCTGAGCGTTTGATAGAGCTCTCGCTGTGTCTCATTTTTCTCGCCATCTTCTTGTATATGAATCAAACTTGATAAAACGGTGAGGTTATTTTTTACACGATGATTCAGCTCCTTATAAAGTACATTCTTCTGTTCGACTGCATTATTGAGCTCATCGTTGGTTTTGCGGGTTATCTCCTCTTGTGTTCGGAGTTGTGTATTGGCTTTTCTAAAACGATTATAGAGGACTACACTGACAATTGAAATAGTAAGCAGAATTACAGAAATTATTACCGTAGTAATTAGGGCTTTTCTATTATTAACAGCTTGTTTTTGAGCTATTTCTGTTTCTATTTGTTGCTCAGAGAGTTTTTGTTCTGCAATGGCTTTTTCATAACTGGTGGTGAGTTCACTAAGTTCAATAGAATGAATTTTGTCCATGCTTTCTTTTGTAGCTTCAAGAGCCATATTCAGGTACACTGCGCTTTCTTTGAATATACCCAGTTCATAATACACTTCTCCAGCCAGTCGATACAAGTCCCCTAAGTTGCTACTCCAGCTATTCTTCTTACTCAATTCAATAGCTTCAAATGTTAATTCTACGGCCATTTCTGGATGGCCACTTCGGGTATAATAGAGCGATAGTGTTTGTAATACAGAGGTGTAATTTCTGTATCGTTCGTTGGCGAGCATATAGCCTTTGGCCGATTCTAAATAATCTACAATCTCACTTGATTCAGAAGGATTATTATGCATTAATAAAAAACCCAACCCATTTAGATTTAGTCCAATAAGGTATGAATCTCCGGTTGATTCTGCCAAGGTCAGAGCTTGTTCCAAGTAAGCGCGCGTTTCTTTAAAACTGGTGCTTATTTCCTTGATTTGAAACTGTAAAAAATAGGCGGCCTTTGCATGATAAAAGTAGGCCTTTGGCCTTATTTCTACCTCATTTTGCATCATTAAATTTTCGGCTTCTTCAATAAATTTAAGAGATAGGTCTTCATTATAGGTAGCTCTATAAAACTCCACCAAGTAGCCATAAACCCACAGTTGAGCATTAACATCTTTTCGCTTTTGATAAAAAACCAGAGCTTCCATGTAGGTTTGGAGCGCAGCAGTATATTTACCTTGTTCTTTATACATGTTGGCCCTAGAAAGGTTCATTTCCATAATTTCTATAGAATCGGATTCATGTATGGAAAGAGCATCTGCTTTAATGAAAAGGGAGTCGGCCTCTTTATAACTACCTCGAATAGCTAAGTGCTGAGCGGCCTCAGAGTAAAGCTTAAAGATTTGGTGTGAATCAAAAGGTGTTGAAGAAAGTGCACCTTCTAATTCACGCAATACTTGTTCTGGCCCTGAAATATTTGGAGTAGAGTCTTTTTTTTCTTGAAAAGCAGTGCTAAACAATAAAGCAATTACAATTAAATAGTGCGCGAATTTCATAAAAATGGATGCGCCAAAGTTAAAGTAATTATTTCCCTGCCCTAATGAGTGTATTAAAATTAATCACAATTAGATGAGCATGTTCTTATTAAAATAATAACTCCTCAACTTGAAATATTTAGAAGAGATTCGTTAATCTCATTGGGAAACATCATATTGCAATTACTGCCAATTTTTAATCTAAGCGATCGGTAGCTAGTCAGTTTATGGAGACCTCAAAAGGCCTTAAAATTTTTATAGTAGAAGACGAACTCATCATTGCAGAGTCTCTAAAGTTAATTCTAAAAAGCCTAGGACATCTGTGTGTGGGGACAACCAACTCTATTCTAATGGCTGAAAGTGTTATAAAAGGTGGGGAAGTTGACTTAATCTTACTCGATATCAATCTAAATGGCAAGAACGATGGGATTGAGCTTGGTAAGTTGTGTTACAAAAACAAACAGTCATTCTTATACATTACCTCTTATTCAGACCGTGATACAGTTATCGCTGCCAAAGAAACCAAACCAGGAGGTTATCTGAATAAACCTTTTACTCCACAAGATATTATGATTGGTATTGAAATGGCTACGATTAATCACTCCGAGGAGGACTCACATTTATTGGAGAGATCTGTAGGTCACCTTGATCTGTCTGACCGTGAGATGGAAGTGCTCAAATGCTTCAATAGCAGGTTGTTAACTACAGAGATCGCTAATGAGCTGTCAATATCTACAAATACTGTAAAGTATCATTTGAAAAACCTGTATAGTAAATTTGATGTAGTTAGCCGAGCAGATTTTTTAGAGAAACTTCAAGTCATGAAAAAAGAAGTTTGATTGAATAGATCTTCTTCTCTTTTTTCTTATCACAACCTAATTTAAGCATTGGCTAGTCTTCTCAAACTCCCAACTGGGCAGTTTACGGCTTTTTAATATAATAACTACTCAAAATGGGTAGGGCGGCAGTTTTTTTATTTCACAATTTGCGACTGATTAGGTTTAAATAGGTTCGTCTTACCGAGTGAATAATTTAACCAAAACATATTTTAATGAACACACCTCTACTAAAGGTGGAACTCGATGAGATTTTCAGAACAGCTTGAGGTTAGTAAGGAATTCAAAATAGGGTTCGATCGTAGCAGTTTGCCAAGTCGTTTATACATATAAGGTTGGTAGGTAAACCACAAACGGATTATTAAGAAGTAAACAAAGTTAGGAAGAGTACTTCGGCATTTCTCTTTTCTGAATTAAGTGAAAATGGGAAAATACAGAAGTAGTAGAAATACATCAAAAAGGAACATTGACTTCGTATTGAAATTAATGATTTGGGTTTTGTTTTCTATTACCATGATAAGCGGACTGTAGTTTTCGAAATATAATATTAGTCAAAATATTTACCCTCAACCATAATTCCGCAAGGGCTCCTAAATATTGGAGCTCTTGTTTTTTTGCTACATCCTATTTAGTTCTCTGGATCAATGATAAATCAAAAATAGAATTTGACAGACTGTTATCCCATACAGATAGGGTGAGTTAAAAACATAAAAGGAGATGTTGACTAATTAATACTTGAACCAGATAAGCCTGCGTGAATAACGTTTTTTTTGGTATTCAATTAGCTCTTTTTGATTGTTTAAAAGCCGATTTATGTTAAAACCACCCAAAAAGGGTAGGCCTTATTCCATTTTTGTTTGGAAATTTAAACGAGTGAAATAATGAGTTGAAAATTAAATGGCTTGTATTAGTTATATAAAGTTCACAATTCGATAAATGAACATTTCACCAAAATAGATTTGGCCTTACTACTTTTACTTAAGAAATGATTTCATCTTTAATAGTTGCTTTGGCTGGTGTTTTTGGGCTTTTTAATGTCAAGAAATCCCGTAGTCAGTTTACTAAAGTCGTTATTGTGTTGCTTGGTTTCAGTGCAATAGCTTCTGTTGTTAATTATTATGAGATTTCTTCTTACGCTCCAATAGCAGTAGGCTTTTTTTCGTTGCTCGCAAGTTTTGAGTCAACGAGTTCGTTTTCGATGAAAAGGAGTCAGGTGGCCTTCTTTGTGCTCAGTGGTTTTGGCTTTTTTGTATTTTCAATGGCCTCTGTACTTCCTATGGATTTTCAAGTATTAGACTGGCCCTTCCTAATTCTTTTCTTTGTTGGGTTTGGTTATCATTGGCACAAACACGGAGAAAAAATTAAGTCAAGAATGGGTGTTCTTGTTGTTTGGTCTGGATTGGCAATTTCTTGGCTCTTTACCCTAATTGCTTCAATGTTTTAATATCGGTAATCAAACGAGCCATTTCTAATGGAATGGTACCATTATACACTCCACGAATTCTTCCTAAAGCATCGACCAAAATAAAATTTTCAGTATGAAGAAATTCATTTGAACCTTTATCCAAACCAATTTCTTTTTCAGCAAAATAAGATTGACGCGCCAATTGGTATATTTCCTCAGTACCGCCTGTGAGTAAGTGCCATTTGCTGTCCTCAATACTATGCATATCTGCATAAGCTTTTAACACCGCGACCGAATCAACCCAAGGCATTACGGTATGAGATACTAACATGACCGATTCGTCATCTGAAAATTCAGTTTGTATTTTCTCTAGGTTCGAAGTCATTTTTGGGCAAATGCTGGGGCAAATGGTAAAGAAGAAGTCGGCTACATATATTTTTCCTTCGAGGCTTTTATTGTTAATAATGTCTCCATTTTGATTTTGAAAACTGAAGCTTGCAATAGTATGGATTCGAGAATACTGCTCATCTTCGTCATTTATCCATTCGGGAGTGAAATCTGCAGAATTGTAAAATGGTAGCGGTGTTCCTTTGGTTTCTTTGCTTTGGTTCGCGCAGCCAAAAAGGAATAGAAGTCCGAAACTAATAAGGTAAAGCGCTAAATGTTCCTGTTTCATTATCCACTGATTTACAATTTTTCAATCCAATAAGGCCATATCTGTGGCCGTCTTTTACCACGTAGTTGGCTCGAATACTACCATCCGATTTCCACATTTTTTGAGATCCATCTTCTTTCCCCATGGTGTAGGTGAAGAACTTATAAGGCTGGCCATCTATTTGCCATTCCTTGGCTTCTCCATGGTGAAAACCGTCAACAAAATGGAATTCGAATTTCATATTACCATTGGGCCACCAACCATAATGAATGTCTGTTTTCTGGTTTTTGCTGTACCATCTCTCTTCTTTATAACTTCCATCACTATAAAACTGAGTGGATTTACCTTCGCGAAGCCCTTCAAAATAAGTGTTTTCCGATTCTAGTTGGCCATTGGAATAATAGCTTACCAAATGACCCGAAAAGGGTTGGTCATCCAAAAGCATGAATGCACCACTTCTTCTTAGATTTATTTCATTTGCGTTAACAATAACATCTGGAATTGGTGGGCTGTCCTTGAAGTTAGCTTCTGTAGTTGTATAAGTGCAAAGCAAAAGTCCGATATAAAGAAAAATCTTTTTCATTTTGAATTAATTGGAAACCGTTCCTGCTACACCAAAAAAGCCACTTCCGTTAATGTATGGATCAGCATCTGTGATATGGTAATGGTAAATACCATTTGGATATTCTGTTGTTGCATGACTATGTCCATGGTAATCATCTACATCGCTATTGGTTACTCTAGTTCCGTTTTCTACTGGGCCATACACAGGGAAACCGTCTAGCAACCAACCTAAAAGTTTGTCGCTCCCAAGGGTTGCTGTAAGATAAAGTGGTTCTTGATGATAATGATAAGTGCCAGATTGCTGCGGATGTCCAAGGTATTGATCGAAAGAATCTATCTCGTTGGTCAGCGGTTCGTTTGGGCCTGCATACTGATTAAAGAAAACCACGCCATTTACAGAAACTCCAATAGCGCCCAAAGGGGTAGCTTGTTTGTTACTTGCTTCTGTTGGGTTTAAGGGAATACGCAGCGTAATGCTTTGTTCAACAATCCGGTTTGGGTTTATTCTGAAATTGCTGTTGTTCCCATTGTAGGCTTCATACCTAGCGTCTGACTGAGCAAAATAAGGACTCGAATGGTTGGGGACATCATCAGTTTCAATAACTACAAATGAACCGTCAACATAGACTGTCACATTATCCGTAAAATTTTCAAAAACTGCGGGCAGGTCTTGATTGGTTTCTTCTTCCTCTTGGGGAGAGTCATCCCCACCACAGCTAAAACTGAGAAGAAGGAAAAGTGCCATGCTAGATTTAAGGATCATCGGTTTCATGAGTTTATATTTGTCGTATAATAGCTTTGATGCTAACTCGTAAAATAACTTGCGTTTAGGTTGAAATATTTTTTTGAGCATTAAATATTCACCTTGCTGAATGAACCGATTAACCTAGTTCATTCATTTTTTTATAGAAAAGGAGTATCTTGGTCTGTGTAACTCAAGTGGTTACAATGGCGTATTGCCATTATATCTAAATATAGACTTATGATTTTAGAAGTAGCTGGTTTTTTATCGAATGCACTGTTGTTACAAAAAGATTTACAAAAAGAAGAAGCCACGGTTGTTCGTAACCTGAATGAGGAAGGACAAATGACTCTCGCATCGGGTTTTGGTACTTTTGATTTAGCTGAATTTGAAAAGGATCAGTCTGATTTTAAGCAGTTAGAAACTGGAAACTTGGTAAACCTAAAGCTCAACGCAGGATCTAACCAGATTTCAATTGTACATAATGGAAAGGCAATAGGCATTGTTTCTGAAACCTATTATCGCCTGAATGAACTAAAAGAAGCGTTAAAAGCCAATATGAAAATTGATACGAAGTGTATTCGGAAGGATTTGGCCGTTTCTGGAATGGTTAGTTTCTCCTACGAGATTAAATAAACCCGTTTCATTTCTTCTTTAGCGATTCACCACCCTTTTCATACATTTTATTTAAATTCAGAAGTGTAATCCAACAATCCTGACCCCATGGCTAAAATTGACTTTAGCCGTAGCATTGAAATATATGCAACTCCTGTAGGTTTTTAATGTTCTAAATGACTTCATCACTGGTCAGCTTGGTCACCATGGCTTACTCTGGAGCCAGAAACTATAGTGAAAAGTACTTTTTATTTTTTAGGGTATAGGAATATACCCGCTGCGTGGTATAGTGCATTTGAGTTTACTTATGGAAATTGAACTCAAAAAAAAGAACATGGCGTATTCGGAATTTGAGACAGATTTACTTCCCAAGGAATTAAAGAAAGCAAGGGTGAATTTGATCGGGGTTTTTATTTTCATGCTCATTTTTTTCGCTTTTATTAAGTTCTTTTTTTGGGATAACCTTCTTTCAGACATGGATGAAATTATCCCGATTATTATTTTCGGGGTGTTTTTTCTTATGTTCATGGGGATACTCGGCTTCATAATGCGAGGATTCCTTTTGGACTTTATTAAAAGAAGAAAAATCATCCTCACAGGAGTTATTAGCGATAAGCGGATAGATATTACTACATCACATAGCACCAGTGGAAGCAGCAGAGGAGGTAGCAGTTCCAGAACCTCTACAAAACGAACATACTATCTGTATTTTGATGAAAAACAATTGGCAGTAGATGCAGGTCTATACGGTCGATTGGCGGTGGGTACCGAGGTAGAAATTCATTACACCAAATACTCAAAATCTATATTAAGTCACAGGGTCTTAGCGGAGGCTGAGATCAGTGAAGAGAAGGTTAAGGCGATAGTTCCAAATGTGGATAAAAATCAAAATTTTGTTCCTAAGGAAAGAGAATTGCAAATGACAAAAGACGATTTCGAGTTTCTAAAAAAGGCGAGAAATCGTGCCTTAAAATCCCGACTCATTATAATTTTGATCCTTGGATGGGTAGTCATTGGTCCTTTATTTTCAGGCTTATGGTTTTTGCCTATTATGCTCTTTCCCTTTACCATTTGGTGGTTAATGGTTTTGAGAAAGATGATAAAATACGTGTTAGCCTATAGAAATGAAGTTAATTCTGGAATGAAAATAGTTTATTCAGAATTAGTACTTGACAAGTTTAGGCAAACGGGAAATACGAGAGGCTTTATGGTTCGCACGAACAATCAATTGATCAGTGTAAGCGAGAA
Organism: Roseivirga sp.; assembly: GCF_034669765.1. Lineage (GTDB taxonomy): Bacteria > Bacteroidota > Bacteroidia > Cytophagales > Cyclobacteriaceae > Roseivirga. The sequence continues at coordinate 304,577 of NZ_JAXMOQ010000003.1, read as the reverse complement.
TAGTTATGAAAAGGTGAAGATTGGGGATTTGATTATGGTGTTCAAAGGTAAGGCTACAGGTTGGGTCTTTGGTTTTATGACTTCCGATAACCAGTTCTATGAAATAAAGGGTGAATCGAAGTTAAAGAAGAAATAGGAATGTGCAGCAGGCTATTAGCAGATGAAAAACATTTGATGTAACTTCATTGTTATTCTTGAAACATTAAATTTTAAGCAATGAAGAAATTATCTGTCTATATCACTTTTGGGATAATACTATTAATGTTTGTTCCAAGTCAAATGAATGCCGCTTCAAAAAGCGACCCGGTTACAACTGAATCAGCTGAAAAACTCACGCATGAAGAAATGCAAGCGATGGTAGTTCGATTGAATGAAATCAAAGACATGGACAAGTCCAGTTTGACGAGAACTGAAAGAAAGGAACTACGCAAAGAAGTGCGTACTATGAAAAGCGATATCCGTGATAGCGGAGGGGGAGGGATTTATATTTCTTCAGGAGCTATTATTATCATTCTCTTGTTGATTATTATTCTTTAGGAACTAGAAAACATAAAAGCAGAAAGGCAGTCCATACGGATTGTCTTTCTGCTTTTCACTCGTCTGATACTAATTAATTTACGATAATCTCTGCACTGAGTGAATTGTTATTTCCCGCTGGCGGAACATGGTATCCTCTTAAAATGATGGTGTAATAATATCCATTTTGGAATTTAACATTAGGCACGTTAAGCTGAATACTGTTGTCGTCAGGAGAAGTTACTATTAAATCATATTCATCGGCTGTAAGCTCCATAAAACCAGAAGCATCCATGAAATTGGAATCACTGAATAGTGGGTCATTTTGATCATTGGCCGAAACATCTAAAGCGGGTGCGTCTGGCGATAAATTCACAAGTCTTACTTTGGCCTTTCCATCACTTGGCGCATCGGAATTGTCTTCTAATTTCAGCACTTTCAAATTATTATAATCACCTACAGTAAATATGGAATAAGTTCTGCCAGCGCCTAAAATGAAGGTAGTATCGGCTACTACATTATTGGCGTGAGCTGGTGTAAACTGGAAGTAGCGACTTCCTGTAAAGAATCTTAAATACCCAGTGTAATCAGCGTAATCGAAAGGGTAAATGTTCAATTGTCTATTATCGATTCCGATGTCCATTGCTGGGGCATTAGGCGATGCCTGATAAAGTGATACATAGGCTACATTTTCGGGAAGACTATCTCCGTCATCATTATTACAGCTAGAAAGCATAAACACGATGGCAACCAACATCATCATACTCCTCATCATTCCGTTTAACGGAATCTCTTGCTTTGCATTTAATCTCATAATTCTGAATTTTAATTTGATTTAGGTTATTTATAAAGCTGAGCCTCCTGTTTTAGTAGGCGGATATTCAATATTAAAACCACAAGTTTAATGCCATTGGTTTCAATGAAACCCAATGCTTTAACGCATACAGTTATGATTTTTATTGCAGAACAACACGGCATGGGGTTTCCACAATCTTTAAAGACAAGCTCCCATAATTAAAGGTTGGAATTAGACTAATGTTTTTTTTGTAAAAAAATCCTTTCTATACCGTCTAGAGGGTATTCCTAATCCCATTTGGGCGGTATTGAAGTACGTTGATCTAAGAGGTAAGTTTGTTAGTATAAAATGATGAGCCTATCTATCCTTGACTGCTATAATGTGGATTTGGATCATTTTTATGTAATCAGTTAAATCAATAGAAATGAGAAAGATATTGACATTAGTGAGTGCATTTTTTGTTATTGTAGCCCATTCGGCCTTTGCACAATTTTCAAAATCCATAGCTGATTATTCCCTTAATGGTAATGTGGTTGAGAGTCAAATTGACTGGTATAGATATGACAGCGAAAGTAAGACCATTACTAAAATAAGAGAAACTTATGCTTTGTTTGATGAGGCAGGAAGACAATTACAAGACAAAACTTTCGAGGTACTAGAGGACAGAAGGGTGGAGAATAGATACTCATGGAATATGGATGGTTCGCCAAGTGAAATGTTCAACGGTGTGAAGTTTGAGGGTGATGAGAGAAGCAACTTGGTCAAGTTTAGTCAGGTAAGGCGCGGATCAAAGTGGGTTACTTATGAAATTTCAGCTGATACTGCACAGGTATATCAGTATGTTACTGGGTCGCCTGAAACGCCCAAGATGTTAATAGTGTTCGATGGTAAAGGGGTAAGAAAAAGAATAGAAGACCATAAGTATTATCCAAATAGCATGGTTCCCAGTAGTATTAATATTACCCATGTTGAAGGCGATCGAAAGCTGGGTGCCGAGGAGATCGTGTTTGATGAGAATGGATATAGAAAAAGTTATGAACTGAAGGAAGAACGAAAAGAAACATTATTCCGAGATGAGCATAATTCTGTGGTTAAATCAGTGATGGAAGCAAGAGATAAGCAATACACTAACTCTGAGAGTGTGTATGAGTATGATGGACAGGACAACTGGACTAAAGTATATCGCAAAAGGTTCGATCAAGAAGGGAATGTGATTGAGGAGCTTTATGGTTTTAAGAAAACTAAAATATGGTGGAAGGAACCTACTGGCGCTTTGGAGCCAGATTATGCGTTTATCAAGAAGACGAACCCTATAAATAAATAGCATATGCCGGGTATACTCTCATGGGTGTTGATTTTAGCGGGACTTTCGGTGCTCTTGTTGCTTGTTTATTATTTCCGTTCGCCTGAGAAGGCCACTCCGAACATGCATCGAGCAATTCCTTTTGTTGTGGCCGTCTTGGCCATTTGGTCTTTGTTTACTAGCTGGATGTGGTTTTATTATTTCAACTTAGTACTTAGCTTGCCCACGCTGTTGATTGCTATTTCACTTAATTTTTGGGCGAGGCATAAGAAGCTTGACCAAAGACTAGTAAAGTTGAACTGGTATATAATCGGTGGGGCGCTCTTGTTGAGTCTTATAAGCTTTATCTTTTTTTTCATGCGATAATTAGTCTCATTGATCCATTACTTTGTTGTGTTAGCTGAACGTACATAAAACCTATTTTAATAGGTTTTATGTACGTTTTTAATATTTTACACCTGTTATAATAGGTGTTTAAATAATGAACCTTAACTTTATGTATTACGTTACACCTATGTAATTAGGTTTTATGTATTGATATTCCTTTTAAAACCTATAAATTCAGGTGTATGAACTGGAAAAGAATGACAGATCAGGCCATTGTCGATGAGATGGGCAGGCGGGTTAAGCAGCTAAGGTTGCAGAAAAGGTACACTCAGAAAGAGCTGGCTCAAAATGCTGGGGTAAACATCAATACGATTCAAAATTTGGAATACGGGCGTTCCGTTACCTTGTCGGTATTGATTCAGGTGCTTCGTGCGCTCAAATCCCTCGATCAGCTCGATTACCTGATTCCAGAAGTGGTAGAAAGCCCAATGAAGGTAATGGAGCGTGAACTCAAACCCATGCAGCGGGTACGTAAATCCAAAAATCAATAATTATGGTGGTTTTAAGGGTAAAGATTTGGAGCGAACTGGTGGGGGCTGTGCTTTGGAACGAGCAGCAGCAACTAGCTTCTTTTGAATTTGCTCCTGAGTTTGCAGAAGGCACTACAGACTTAGCACCACTTACCATGCCCTTGGAAGATATTAAGCGTGGGGAGCGCATTTTTTCGTTCCCCAATTTAGGGAAGGCCACTTACAGTGGTTTACCTGGTCTGCTTTCCGATTCGCTTCCCGATGCTTTTGGAAATCAGATCATCCGTTCTTGGCTGGCTTCTCAGGGGCGAGCGGTTAATTCGATCAATCCTATTGAGAAATTGGGTTACGTTGGTATTCGTGGTATGGGAGCATTGGAGTTTGAACCTGCTACCACTCCTTTCGGAACCCAAGTCAAAGATATTGAGGTGGAATCCTTGCTTTCGCTGACGAATAAAGTGCTCGAAGAAAGGCAAGCGGTAAACCTCAACCTGACAGCCGATGAGGAACAGGCCATGACGGATTTGATTCGAGTAGGAACTTCGGCTGGTGGTCAGCGGCCGAAAGCGATTATTGGTTTCAACCCCAAAACGAAAGCGATTAAATCGGGGCAGTTCACTTTACCCAAAGGCTTTGATTATTACATGCTGAAATTTGATGGTGTAAATGAAGGTAGTTTAGGTGATCCAGCTGGTTACGGACGCATAGAAATGGCTTATCATTTAATGGCTAAGGATTGCGGAATCAACATGATGCCTTGTCGGCTTTTAGAAGAAAATGGTAGAGCGCATTTTATGACGCAGCGTTTCGATAGGGGAGCGGACGGAGAGAAGATTCATATGCAAACCTTGTGTGCCATGGCACATTACGATTTCATGATGCCTGGACTGTACGGTTATGAAGATGCTTTTGCTGACATGCGTGAGCTGAGGTTGCCGTATCAGGATTTTGAGCAACAGTATGTACGTATGGTGTTCAATGTAATTGCTAGAAACCAAGACGACCATACTAAGAACATTGCTTTTTTATTACCTCAGGGGGGCGAGTGGAGGTTGTCACCCGCCTATGATGTCAATTGGGCCTATAATCCTCAGGGCGACTGGACCAGTCAGCATCAGATGTCGATTAGGGGAAAGCGTGATAATTTTACACTGGACGACCTATTGGCTTTTGCCAAAGAAAATTCCATCAAGAAACCTCAACAGTTGATCGATCATGTGACTTCTATAGTGAGTGATTGGCCCAAATACGCCTCCAAAACTGGAGTGGAAGAGAATAGGTCTTCCATCATTGGTAAAACTCACCGAAAGCTGAAATAGAGTTTAGATTTGCTCCAATTTGATATGCACAGCCAATAAAGTTTCATTGCCAATCACTTTAGCGCAATGGCCATGCTTTTCAGTATCGAAAGGAATATGCTTCGGCAGGTAGTCTTTCGCTATAAACATGCTGCCAGTACTAAAGTCTTTATGTTCTCCATTCCGAAGTGTAATTCTTAAAATACCGCTCTGAATCACAATCAGGGTTGGGTCGCCTGCTACATGCCAATCACTTTCGTAACCTGCATCACTGGTTCTGATTCTTAGGTTCAACGCATCAATTCTCTTGGTTAAAACCATTCCACCTCGAACATGCTGAGGAAGGGCTTCTTCAGAAAAAACGGTAATGGAATCTTCATTCACTGTGAGGGTGGGGATATTGATCATAAAGGTGAAGAAAGTATATTTTCTGGTTGGTTAGGTGTCAAGTCTAAAATAATCATTCAGTTACGCTTAATAAAAACTTCTGAATCCTTTTCTACTAGGAGGTTGAATCCTACATTTGCTCTCCAAGTGGGGTGCTTGCTAAATGGCAGGCTGAGATGATACCCAGGAGCTCTGGCTCCGCACCTGATCCAGATAATGCTGGCGTAGGGATTTAGGCTTTTACAGTTCTGTAATGGCCTAGTTCATCTCCTCATTTCATTGAAAATAAAGAACAATGATCGAGGAATTTCTAACACAATTAACTTGGCTTGAAGGCTTAGGAACGCTTTTTGGCATTGTTCAGGTGATACTGGCACGCCAAAATAACATCAATACTTATTTGTTTGGGATAGTGGCCATATTAATGAGCATGTGGGTACTCTACCAAAGTGCACTATATGCCGATATTTTGCTGCATATGTATTATTTGGTTATGAGTATTTATGGCTGGCTGTACTGGAAATACGGTAAGCAGAAGGCGGAAGCTCCAATCAGTAATTCCACTCAGCAAGAACATTTAAAGGCAGTTTTGATAGTGTTAGGGTGTTTTGGCCTAATGAGCTATTGGCTAAATTTTCACACCGATTCTGATGTGCCCATTTGGGATGCAGCGGTAAGTGCCTTTGCTTGGGCGGGTATGTGGCTGATGGCCAAAAGAAAGATTGAAAATTGGATTTATTTGAATATCAGCAACATTATTTCTATTCCGCTTTTGATTTATAAAGACCTCTATATCTACGCGGGTATGTCGGTGTTTCTATTTGTTATGGGTACTTCTGGCTATTTAAAGTGGCGCAAATTAATGAATAAAGAAAATGGGAATGTATTTGCAACAGCTTAAAGAATGGTGTAGCGATGCACCTGTCTTCAGACAAGAGGTGCTGGACTGGATCGCCAAAGAAAACTTGTGGAATATTTGGGTTCCAAAAGCATTTGGAGGAAGAGAAATGGCCTTAACTGAAGGGCTCAGGAAACTTCAATCATTGGCTAGAATTGATGGCAGTTTAGGCTGGACTGTGACGCTTTGCAGTGGTGCGAATTTCTTTATTGGAAACCTTCAACCTGAAGTGGCAAAGGAGCTGTTTGCTCAGCCCGTAATTTTTGGGGGAAGTGGAGGTATGTTCGGTACAGCTGAAAAGGAGGGGAGTAGCTACCGATTGAATGGCACCTGGCGATATGCCACTGGCGCACCTTACCTAACACACTTTACCTTGAATGCTAAGATTGTAGAAAATGGAGTTGAGCAGGTAAATGAAGATGGTTCGCCTAAATTTCTCTCTTTTATCATTCCTACAAGTCAAGTGCGCATCATCCATGACTGGAACACTATGGGGCTCAAAGCCTCAGCTACCCATTCCTTCGAAGTGAAGGATGTGTTAGTAGGCGAGGAATACAGTTTTGTGTACAATCGGTTTCACCTTTCGCAGCCCATTTTCAAAACGCATTTTTCAGTTTTTGCTGACCTTACCCTTTGGGTGAATTATGTTGGTATGGCGGAGCATTTTTTGGAAGAAGCTCAGGTAAAAGATGAAACTCTGTTAACGGAGTTAAAAGAAGCGATTGATTCTGCAAACGCTCAACTCTACGAAATTGCCAAACAGGTAGAAGATATGACAACGCATAGCGAGGAGTTTACGGAACCTTTTATTAAGGAAGTTCACCAAGTTGCTTCCGCTTCAGTTAAAAACTTATCGGCTGCTATTATTGGTTTGCAGCCCTATTTAGGAGTGAATGCAAGCAGAGAGGATGCTGTACTTAACCAAATCTTCAGAGACTACTTTACTGCTACCCAGCATCATATTTTCACGAGGTGAGTTTTTTTGCGGGTATCACAGACTGGGTGGGTTTCGGGATTGCTCTGATTTCCCCACCAAACGCCCGCCTTTGTTGTGTGTTTTCACCAACAAACTGGGAGGGTGTGCATCTGTAACATCCATTAATCCTTATTACCTGCGTTTCTACCTTTTTTGTGGGCATCACAAATTGAATGGATTTAGGGATTGCTCCCCAACTGGTCTAAGCGTCACGCTTAGACCAAACAAGATTAACTTTAAGCTAGTCCAACGGTTCTTGGTCTTAGCGAGACGCAAAGACTAGGGCAGGTTAGTAATCCTTAAAATCAGCGTTTCAGACAATATTATCCATCCAAACACAAACTTGCTAAAGTATTCGATAGTAGATCGTCAGTTGTGACCTCAACAAGGTAATGCAAGGCTTGGCTGATGTCGATTGCTCAAGAAGTAAGCCTTAATCTTCAATCGCAGCCTTCTGGATTCAGGCTCTGGTGATTCTCGATTTGAACTGTAGCAATGTCTTGTCCTGAGCTGATTTCAACACAAGTTAGGCTTGGGTTTCTTATTATTCTTAAGTCATATAATGCAGAAAGGTGAGACACGTTTAAGTGAGTAAGCTGATTACCAGATGCCCATATCATTTCTAGGTTCGTGTTGCTGCTTAGTGATAAATCACTGATTTGATTATAGCTCACTTTTAAATGTTTGAGCGCTTCATTGGCGCTAATGTTCAACTCAGTCAATTTATTGCCTAGCCAGTAAGTACTCCAAATTGGAACAATTATCTACATTGAGTACGGTTAGAAGATTGTTCTCAATGTTCAAACCTTCTAGCGATGGTTGGTGAATGCTAAATTCCTGAAGGTCGTTAAAACCTAAATAGAGTTTTGTCAATTGGCTAGTGTTTTCAAATCCGGTTACAGAAGAAAGTAAATTTGCAGTTACCAAGACTTCAATAAGGTCTGGGTTATGGCTAAGATCCAACGATGTCAACTGATTTGCTTCCGCGTGTAAATACTGAAGTTCAGTGTTGTGAGATAAATCAAGAGTTGTAAGGTCGTTTCTGCCAATGAATAAGTGGGTTAAAGAGGTATTCTTACTTAGATCAATTTCAGTGATTTGGTTAAAAGACAAATAGAGTTTCTTTAGAGCCGTATTCTCGGCAAGAGAAACTGTTTGAAGTGCATGATCTCCTACTATGAGGTGTTCTACATTTTTAAAAGCCTCTATTCCCGTAAGGTCAGTTATTTTGTCTTCATTATCAGAGCCAGTAAAAAACAAATTCATCTCAATTGCCGCTAAGGCATCTTGCTCCCAAATTTGATGATTGAGCTCACCATCGGTATCTATTCTCTGAGCAATCAAACTTGCTTCGAAATTATGGTCGGGTATGCTTACAGAAGGCCCCACATCAGGATCTATTACTGGATATGGAGTAAGCTCTTCATTGTTCGAATTACAGGAGAGAAAAAAGGTGAGAATTAAGAATAGTATAGCAGTTTTTTTGAGTTCGGATGAGCTCTGCATTGATTGATATTTTGAGATAAAAAAATTGGTGACCGACTTATGAGACGGATGACTTATTTAAAAGTTACAGAAACCTGCGTCATTCTTTAATGAATATCACTTGCGTTTCTAATTTTTTTGTCTGCATCACAGACTCATTGGATTTCGGAATTTCGCTGATTTGGAGCTCAAAGCCAGCCTTTGTTGTGTGTTTTCACCAACAAATTGAAAGAGGGTAGATATCTGTGCTATCATTTAATCTTTATCATCTGTGTTTCTTCCCTTATTGTCTGCATCACAGATTGAATGGATTACGGGATTTCTCTGATTGGCTAAGGTGTGGTAGTATCGGCTTTGCTATCTAGGTCTAGGACAAAGCGCTTAAAACTAAGACTCTTCTCCCCAAAATTGATCAACAGACCAACTTCAAAACGATAAGCCCTAAGGTAGTTTAAAATCTGAGCCCAATGAACCTCTTCGATTTTAGTTGTTGCTTTCAATTCAACTAACACCTTTCCTTCAACTATAAAATCTGCTCTTCTTGTGCCAATGGGCTCAGGGCAATCTCTATAATAGATTTCTTGATTTTGTTCTCTTTGAAATGAAATATCAGATTGGTTGAACTCATAGGCCAAGGCTCTTTGATAAATAACCTCTTGAAAACCGTTGCCTAGAAAGGAATGAACTCTCATAGCTGACCCGATGATCTTATGCGTTAAGTCTTTGTATTTATATTCCGAAGGTGCCATGCCTTAAGATACTTTGAATCTGTGGAATCCTAAAATCCTTATGAATCTGTATTTCTAATTTTTTTGTGGGTATCACAGATTTGATGGATTATGGGATTACTCTGATTTAGCATTGGAGTAGAATGAAGCCTAGGTATACTTCTGTGTTATCCATTAATCCGTATAATCTGTGTTTCTAACTGTTTTACTTTCCGATACAAAATTTACTAAAAATATTCGCCAATAAGTCATCAGTAGTGATTTCCCCAGTGATCTCACCGAGGTAGTGGAGGCTTTGGCGAATGTCCATGGCTACAAAATCATTAGTGACTTGGTTGTCAATGCCTTCGATGACCGCAGTTAAAGAGTTTTTGGTTTGAAGCAGAGAGTCGTAATGACGGATGTTGGTCACTACGGTGTCGCCTTTCTTGAACTTATCGAGGTTGACGAGTTCGAGAATGCGCACTTTAAGCATTTCTACCTGCTCTGGGTCTTTGGCCGATAGGAACAGCATACCGGGGTGTTGCCCTTGAAGCGTTTCAATAAAAGCAGGATCGGCTTTGTCGAGCTTATTGGCCAGCTTTAAAAAGGGCACGCCAGCATTTTCCAGAATATTGATTTCCTTGTTCACTTCCACAATAGAAGTATCCGCCAAATCGAACAGGTAAATGATCAGCGAAGCGGTCTTCATTTTGGCATGGGTGCGTTCTACGCCCATGGCTTCGATAACATCCGTAGTCTCTCTCAAGCCAGCCGTATCGATAAAGCGGAAAGCGATGCCGCCAATAATGATTTCATCTTCAATAAAGTCACGTGTAGTTCCGGCTATTTCGGACACTATTGCTTTTTCTTCATTCAGCAAGGCATTCAGTAGGGTAGACTTACCTGCATTGGGCTTGCCCGCAATCACGGTAGGTACTCCGTTTTTGATCACATTGCCCAAATCAAAACTTTGGATCAAAGCATTGATGACTTTCAGGAGTCTGTTGACCAAATTCGTTAAATCCTCGCGGCTGGCAAATTCTACATCCTCTTCGCCAAAATCGAGTTCAAGCTCAATCATGGAAGCAAAGTGGATGAGTTCTTCACGAAGCTTTTTAATTTCATCAGAAAAACCACCACGCATCTGGTTGAGGGCGGTTTGATGTGCCGCTTCAGAATCTGCATTGATTAAGTCGGCTACGGCTTCGGCTTGCGCCAAATCAAATTGGCCGTGCATAAAGGCACGCTTAGTAAACTCACCCGGTTTGGCAGGCCGCGCACCTTTGCGGATTAACAACTGAATAATCTGGCGGATGATGTAGCTCGATCCGTGACAAGAGATCTCAATGACGTTCTCTTTGGTAAAGGATTTTGGCGCAATGAAAAGCGAGATAAGCACTTCGTCCAGAATCTTGTTCTCATCCCTGATGGTGCCAAAATGAATCGTGTGAGATTCTTGTTTTGTGAGATCTTTTCCCTTAAAAACCGCATTGGTAATGCTTATGGCTTCTTTTCCAGATAAACGGATAACGCCAATGGCGCCCACGCCTTGTGGTGTGGCCAGTGCAATAATGGTGTCTTCGTTTTGAGCAAGTTTGCGCATGGCAGCAAAGGTAGCGGTAATTTGATAATTAGGCATCTTCATTTCTAATAAGCTCTATTCGGCTAGCTTCATTATATTGAAACTTATTTAGCAAAATGAACTGGATACAAACCCATTATAAGAGTCTCTTGATTGCGCTGAGTTGCTTTATGGCCTTTGTGGTTTTTGAGGCATTTCAGCAGCTTTTTTATGCTGAAAACTTTAATAATGGTGTGCCTATTGATGTTACGTTTTTAGAGGTGCTCAAAGGCGGCATGCTCCGATGGGGGCTCTGGTTGGCTACTTCGGTGGGTTTGGTGTTCTACGTTCGCAAGTTCCCGATAAGGTCTGGTTATGAACTGGTTCGAAAGCTTTTGGCTTATGGAGGCCTTCTGCTTTTGCTTTTGCTGCTTGATATCGCTTTGGCGGCTTTGATCAATATGCCAGCCGATCAAAAGGGCGGGTCTGTTTTTGCCGAATTATTTCAGTTTTACTTCTTTCATAAGGCGCCCATCGTTTTCGTTTTTCTGGTGGTGGTGATTCTTCTCGTTCATTTTTTTCAGTATAAATCCGAAATTGAAGTCTACATCAAAGAACTGGGTGACCTGAAGAACACTAATTCTAAGCTGTATAAGCAGATAAAATCCACGGAGAGTAGTTTTACAGATGCTGCCAAGGTAATTCAGGTAAGGGTAGGGAATAGGTCGCAGATTGTGCCGCTTGAGCATATTGTTTGGATTGAAGCGGACGATTATTGCGTGAAAATCCATGACCGGCAAGGAAAAGCCTATACACTTCGGAATTCCCTTAAAAGCTTAGAAGAGAAACTTCCTTCAGATTATTTTCAACGGATTCACCGCAGGTCAATCGTCAACCTAAAGTTTGTAGAGCGGATCGAATGGGGAGCATCGGCTTCCGTTACTATGCACAATGGACTAGAGTTGCCTTTGGCGCAGTCGCGGATTAAGTCGGTAAAGACAGCAATGAACTAAGAAAGGCCTTGGCTTTACTGCATTTGTATGGGGCTTCACTGCAAAAAACTTGACTCAATTGGCTATTTAGGCCATTATTGAAGAAAAAAGGTCATGCAAAAAATATCAATCTCTATCCTGTTCAGTGCTTTGTTTCTAATAGGGCTTTCGCTCAACGCTCAAAAATTGTCGTTTCCTTATGAGCCTTCGGCTGAAAACCCATTTGGTTTGCCAAACCCCGAGGCGAATCCTGCCATTAAGGATTTCGCACCCATGATTGGTTTGTGTAATTGTGTTTCACAAGCCAGAAATGCAGATCAGACTTGGGCGGAACCTGAAGCAATGACTTGGCGCTTTAAGTACATTATGAATGGTATGGCCGTTCAGGACGAGACGATGAAAGCAAACGGAGTTCATTCTGGCAGTATTCGGCAGTTCAATAGCGATAGCCTTAAATGGTATGTCCATTATTACACCTCCAGTACCGCTGTGGCTACATTACCTGCCTGGGAAGGAAAGCGTGTAGAAGAGCAGGGTAAGAGGGTGTTTTATAAGGCACAAAAGGCGCCTAACGGTGCGGATGGTTTTTTTCGATTGACTTTCTACGATATCAGTACCGAAGGGTATAAATGGATAGGGGAATGGGTGGATAAAGCCGAATCCATAGTTTTTCCCACTTGGAAAATAGATTGTACTAAAATCAAAGAATAACTAGGCTTCTGAAAGTAAGATGTTTTCGGCTACCGCCATGGAGATGGTAATGGTTTTCTTACCGTCAATGGTTACGTCTACCGAGCCATCAAACTCCATTCTGTCTACAATCTGCAGTCTGGTACCAATGGAGATGCCTACTTTATCCAAGTACTTTAAGAACGAAGCACTGGAGCCATTTACGCCCACCACGATACCAGATGTTCCCACTGGAAGTTGAGTAATCGGATCTTTTCGCTTTTCAATCAGTTGGCCGTTTTCGTCTGGGATCGGATCGCCATGTGGGTCGAATTTAGGGAAGCCCAAAAATTCATCCAGCCGCTGAAGGAGTAGGGGGGATTTGATGTGCTCTAACTGTTCGGCTACTTCGTCCAATTGATCCCATTGAAAGTTGAGTTTTTCCACTAAAAACACCTTCCAGATTCTGTGTTGCCTAATAACATGCAGAGCCTTGAACTTACCTTTTTCCGAAACATTTACGCCTCGGTATTTTTGGTAATCCACCATTTTCTTTTCCGAAAGTCGCTTAATCATATCGCTCACCGAAGCAGGGGCGGTCTTCATTTCTTCCGCCAAGGCGTTAGTATTCACAGAGCGTTTTCCACCTTCTGAAAGATGGTAAATGGCCTTTAAATAATTCTCTTCAACAAAGCTTAACATAGGAGTGTATTGGACTGAGGGTAATGATTGATTACAGCGTAAATATAGTATTTAGATGAATCTAATAAAAATTTATGTATAAACTAAATTAAAACAAAATGCATATTTAAGACTTATTTACAGTGAGTTGGATATTGGAAAGATATATTTTCGGTTAATCTAAACTTTGGAATTGCTGAATTGAGCAATGAAATCTAGGAACCTAGACTCCTCGCTTTCCCATAAGCTGGTTTTGGTATCTCCTTGGGTATAAAAGCGAGAATCCTTCATTAAGGCGAGTACCTTTTCAGGATCAAAATAGCTAGGGTCTATTGGTATGGCGGCATTGAATTCATCACAGAAATTAATCCAAGTCGAATTGTTCAAAAGCAGCATAGGGAGCTTATTGGCAGAGTATTCAAACAAGCGCGTCAGTATTTTATCATCATTTACGCCATTGTTAGGTTTTTTGAGCACAAAGCCAAAGTCTGCCTTTTTGATTTGCTGAATGATTTGATGGTGAGGAACAAGGAAATCACCTCCAATCAATTCAATATAGTCTTTACCTGAGATAGCCTCTTTTAGCTGTATAAGGTCTTTTTTGAGGGCACAGTAGCCGATAATGCACAACTTTATGCTTGAATCAATCTGGTGAAGTTGATGGGTAATTTCAATGGCTTCGAATATTCCGTTTGATGCTGAAATTGTCCCTGAATATAGTAAAACGGTATTTTCTGAATTCACCATCGGTTCGTTCTCAGGCACTTCAACAGGCATGTACTTGTTTTCGATCAGAATGGATTTACGTGAAGGAATAAAACCCAATTGTTCAGTATAAACCCTTTCTGCTAAGATAAAGCCGTCAAAGAATGGTTTCGTAATTAACTCTTTTACTCGAACATAAGCTGCCAAAAAGGGTCTGAGAATAGGGTTGAAGACGTTGGTGTTCCGAATGTTTTTCACGTAGTTTTCCCTTACATCGTAGATAATTCGCCCACCAAATAATATTCTGTATATAGAGGTAACTATCAGTAATTCATGTGTATTACATATGATGATTTGAGGCTTTACTTTAATGTATGTTTTGAATATTTTTAAAGAACTTGTGATCCGATCAAAGGACATTCTTCCGAAAGGTCCATGAGGGTGGAAATGAATTGAATCGTGGGTTAACGTATTTTTTGAAGCAAAGCCTATGATATTAACCTCATATTCGTTTGTTTTCGCCAGAGAAACACCAAACTTCTCATACATACGAGAATCGTCAATAGGTTTTAGCGTAGAAGCAATAAGAAGTTTGGTCTTGTTCATAAACATTCGAATTTATTGAAAATTTCTAACTACTGATGGAGGCATTAAAGAAGATCATTGAGGCGGCTTGGGATAACCGAGAATTATTAAAAGAGAAACAAACGATTTTGGCTGTGAAAACGGTGATCGAAGACCTCGATAGCGGTAACATTCGTGTGGCAGAACCTACTGCAGACAGATGGCAAGTAAATGAGTGGATTAAGAAAGCAGTGATTCTGTATTTCCCTTTACAGAAAATGCAAACCATCGAAGTTGGGCCATTTGAGTTTCATGATAAGATACGATTGAAAACAGGTTATGCGAGTAAGGGCATCCGTGTTGTACCTCATGCTGTTGCTCGTTATGGTGCATATATCAGCAGTGGTGTAGTGATGATGCCGTCTTATGTGAATATTGGCGCTTATGTGGATGCAGGCACCATGATTGATACATGGGCTACGGTGGGCAGTTGCGCTCAAATCGGTAAAGATGTACACCTTAGCGGAGGAGTTGGGATTGGCGGAGTGCTAGAACCTGTACAGGCGGCTCCAGTGATTATAGAAGATGGTGCCTTTATTGGGTCTCGTTGTATTGTGGTAGAAGGCGTGAGGGTTGGAAAAGAGGCGGTTTTGGGAGCAAACGTTACCTTAACAGGGAGTTCTAAAATTATTGATGTAACAGGTGATACCCCCGTCATATACAAAGGATATGTACCAGAAAGATCAGTGGTAATTCCAGGCTCTTATGCAAAAGAGTTTCCAGCAGGTACTTATAATGTACCTGCCGCATTGATTATCGGCCAAAGAAAAGAGAGCACCGACAAAAAAACTTCCCTGAACGAAGCTTTGCGTGAAAATAATGTTGCCGTGTAAAAATGGGAATGAATCTCTCGAATTGAGAAGATAATCAATAATGATATTTTTATAAACAACTGAATTTCAGTGGTTTATTTTTTGGCCTCAGCTTTGCAATACTGTTTGTGTTGTTTTGAGTTGACCATATTGTGGTTGGGTAGAGTGCTTTCACGCTACCTAGAGAAGGGCCTTCGGGCCCTTCTTCTGTTAAAAACATTGTTGTATTCCGTATAAACAAATACTTTTGCAGCCTTTAAACCATTTATGGCTGAATCAATCTTAAATGTTGTTTGAAACGGATTCATTCTTAAAAACTATTTATATCACATTCAATGAAAAATCGCTTATCTCTTTTGGTCTTAGTCCTTACGACTTTCTTATTTTCTTGTAACGATGATGTTACCAGAAAAGGAGATCAGCTTTATAATGAAGGAAATTACAAAGAGGCGGTGGATGCCTATTCGGAATACCTTAAAACCAACCCTAAGGACATCAAATCACTGTATAACCGCGGAAGGGCTTATGAAGAGATGAAGGAATTGATAAATGCCAAGAATGACTTTATCAGCGTTTTAGACATTGATGGAGATAACCTAAGTGCTAACCTGAGCATGGGTAAATATTGGTACAATCAAAAAGACTATAACAAAGCCATCATATTTTTTGATAAAGTGATCGAACTGGATGGCCTTCGTTCTGATGCCTATATGCTCAGAGGTCGTAGCTATCATCAAAAAGGCGACTTCGACAAAGCGATGGAAAACTACAACCAAGCGATTAACTTTGATAATGACAACGCTGAGGCATTTCTTTACAGAGGAGCACTTAAGATAGCTTTAAATCAAACCAAAACTGCTTGTCAGGATTTCACAAGGTCTAAAGCTTTAGGTTCTTTGGAGGCTTCTGACGCACTAGCAAAGCACTGTCGTTAAAACCATTTCGAAGTCATTAAACTCCCTTCTAGGGCATTTTCTAGTTCGTCTGAAATGCCTGGGAAGAAATCTAGTCCTGTCAACTGTTCTACGCTGTCGATTGTGACTACAAAGGACGAAAGGGGAGCAGAACTTGCCTCATTCTTCATTAAGAAGGCAATGGCTTTAATCTCTGGTTTTCTCATGTCAAGAATAATCTTGTAGTAGTATTCAGGAACTGAGACTTGGTTCGAGCCAATGGTTTTGTATTTTTTGTTCAATATAGGGCCTGTAACCACATAAACTTGATTATTTTCCATGGCCCAAGTTCTTACCTGGTCTTCCAATTTTTTCCATACTCCTCGATTAAAGGAAGCGTCTTGAGGGCTCATATTGCTCATAAAGAAAGATTGGCTTAAAGCGAATTCGCTATAAGAGAAATCTGCAGCTGGCGCCAAATGCCCACGATCATAACCACTTTCTTTATAATCATCCAAAGCGGCTGAACCTGTTTTTATTCTGGTGTCTGCCCTGAAATCATCTTTTCTTTCGTAAGTGGTTTGTTTTAAACTGTCGGCATACAAAATATAAGCTACCCATAAAGCTTGCTCGTGCTCTTCACTATAGCGTAAAGTGTAATAAGGTCTTTCTACAATGGCCTGAGAGGCCTCATATGCTGGCCAAGCAAAATCGAATGCCTTGGTGAAATAGAGGTCGTAAGTATCAAAATCGACTTTGCTTTCTTCCTGCTTTGGTTGAATTTCCTTTTCTGACTTTGGAATTTCCTGCTTAGGGTCAATTTTTTCTGGAGCTAAATCTGGAGTTACTTCTTCATCAAAAAATGAAGGAATTAGCTTTTCTTCCTTGATGGCCAAGTAGCCATATCCCAACCCAATTAAGATAATTAGCCCTAATGAGAACTTCCAGAGGCTAAAACCTCCCTTTTGTCCCTTTCTTCCCGAAGTGGTTTTCTTTTTTGTTGTACCCCGACTTGAAACTGCTGCCTTCCGTTTTGCCATGCCCTGTTCTGATTTTCCGCAATGATAAAGATATTTTTCTTGAGCGGACTTTTTTTAATTCACTAAATTACTTTTCATTTTATGAACCAAATTAACCACAATACATGAAAGAAGTTAAAACCAAACCACCAACAAAGTGGCTAAAGCACCTTTCTTGGTGTCTCTATTGCCTTATTTTAATCTCCTCAAGTTTTTCTTTACAGGCCAATTACAATTGGCAAGAAGAGGAGCAAGATACAACCGGTCAAACTACATTCAAGGGTTTACCGCTAAAGGCTGAGCGCACCTTGGAATTTAATACTACCGAAGGTACTTGGCTTTCATTGGATATTAGCCCTAACGGCCAAACCATTATTTTCGATATGCTGGGTGATATTTATACAGTGCCCTTTAAAGGAGGTCAAGCCACTCGAATCACAGACGGAATGGCTTATGATACGCATCCGAAATTTAGCCCAGATGGAAAAAGTATTGTTTTTACTTCAGATAGAAGTGGAAATGACAATATCTGGACGATGGAATTGGAATCGAAGGAAACAAAGCAAATCACCAAAAGTGAAAACGAAAATTTTCAATCCGCTGAATGGTCACCTGATGGAGATTATATAGTGACTTCTAGAGGTAGAAGAAATCTGAAACTATTCATGTACCACAAAAATGGTGGTGGAGGTTTTGAGTTGATTAAAGAACCCGCTGGCTTAAAGCTTGTTGAACCAGCTTTTAGTGCTGATGGTCGTTACATCTACTATTCGCAACGCAATGGCGCTTGGAATTACAACGCTCAATTGCCTCAATATCAGGTGGGAATGTATGATAGAGATAACGGTGAAAGATCAACAATTACCTCGCGTTACGGCTCTGCATTTACGCCAACTCTATCGCCAGATGGAAAGTATTTGGTGTACGGTTCGCGCTACGAAGAACAAACAGGTTTGGTCTTGCGTGACCTTAAGTCTGGAGATGAGCGTTGGTTGGCTTACCCTGTTCAGCGCGATGATCAGGAGTCTATTGCACCATTGGGTGTTTTGCCTGCCATGACGTTTACGCCAGACAGTAAAGAGCTATTGGCCTCTTACGGAGGTAAAATCTGGAGAATTCCTGTGGCAGGCGGTGATGCTAAGAATATTCCATTCCAAGTAGATGTGGAACTAGAAATGGGGCCTAGGTTAAAATTTAACTACCCAATTTCTGATGACGAAAACATGTTGGTTACTCAAATCAGGGATGCCGTACCTTCTCCTGATGGAAAGAAAATGGTGTTTACCGCTTTGAACAGACTGTATGTAATGGACATTCCTTCGGGCAGTCCAAGAAGAATTACAGATTTCGAAATGACGGAAGCCATGCCTACATGGTCACCAGATGGTAAATCTATAGCCTTTGTCTCTTGGTCTGAAACTGAGGGTGGGAGCATTTATAAGCTGTTGATGGATGGAAAGGCTAAACCTGTGAAGCTCACCAAAGAATCTGCAATTTATACGGCACCAGCTTGGAATAAGAACGGTAAAATAGTTTTCACGAAGGGAAGTGCTCAAAACATGAAAGACGCTGAAGGGCCGTCTGCGCCTAGGGCTACTGAAGATTTGGCTTGGATTAGCGATAATGGGGGCGAGGTTAATTTTATCATGAAAACCAATGGTCGAGGCAATCCTCATTTCGTGAGAAATGATGATAGAATTTACTTAAGCAGTGGGAAAGGTCTGAGCTCTGTGAGGTGGGATGGAACTGATGAAAAGAACTTGGTTGCCATTACTGGTATCACAACTTATGGTTCGAATCCAGTGGATGATCATTTAGGAGCAGCGGCTAATAATACTGCATTGAGTGAAACCGATAACTGGCGTGAAAACAATCCCCCAGCCCGTGCGAGTGAAATCTATATGGCGCCTGAAGGAGATAAGGCCATGGCGGTGATCAACAATGATATTTACATTGTAACCGTACCTAAGCTGGGGCAAACTCCAACCATTTCTGTAGCCAGTCCAGAGTCGGCTCAATTTCCGGCTAAGAAACTGACTGAAATAGGAGGAGAGTTTGCTAAATGGTCTGCTGATGCTAAGAAGGTGCATTGGAGCATTGGTAAAGCCCATTTCATTTATGACTTAGAAAAAGGAGAAGCTTATTCTGATTCTGTCGCTACGGCCAAAAAAGCCAAAGAGAAGGCCGATAAGGAGAAAACTGAGGAAGAAAAGGCTGAAGAGAAGAAGGATGACAAGAAAGAGGAAGCCACTTTTAAGCCTGTTGAGTTCAATGTAGAAGTGAAAGTCAAGAAAGACATTCCGAAAGGCACGGCCCTCTTAAAGGGTGCTCGAATCATCACCATGAATGGCGATCAGGTAATTGAAAATGGGGATATCCTTATAGAAAATGCCCGAATCAAAGCTGTCGGTGCTTCTGGTACCCTTTCGGTGCCAAGAGGTACAGAAACCATCGATTTGACGGGTAAAACTATTGTTCCCGGCTTTATAGATACCCATGCGCACATGTGGCCGGCTTGGGGTTTGGAGAAAAATGAAGTTTGGGTTTACGCGGCTAATTTAGCCTATGGCGTTACTGCCACGCGTGATCCCCAAACTGCTACCACCGATGTATTAACTTATTCCGACATGGTGGAGACTGGACAGATTCCTGGCCCTAGAATTTATTCTACAGGACCTGGAGTAGGCTATTGGGCATATAATCTAAAGAGCCTTGAGCAAACCCGAAAGGTGTTGAAGCAGTATTCGGAATACTACAACACTAAATCTATTAAGATGTATTTGGTAGGGAATAGAAAGCAACGTCAATGGGTGATTCAGGCGGCCAAAGAACAAGAGCTAATGCCAACTACCGAAGGTGGACTGGATTTCAAATTGAACATGACCCAAATGCTTGATGGTTATCCTGGACACGAACATTCGTTTCCAATTGCACCTTTATACAAAGATGTAATTCAGTCGGTGGCTCAGTCCAAAATGGCTTATACATCCACTTTGTTGGTTTCATATGGAGGTCCTTGGGCTGAAAATTATTATTACTCTAGAGAGAATCCGTATAACGATCCTAAATTGAGCTTTTTCACGCCATACAATGAATTGGCCGCTAAATCTAGAAGAAGACCAGGGTGGTTTATGGATGAAGAGCATGTGTTTAAAAAGCATGCCGTTGGAGTGAAAGATGTGGTTGAAAATGGCGGCTTAGCGGGAGTTGGTAGTCATGGTCAGTTACAGGGTTTGGGTTATCACTGGGAATTGTGGTCGGTTGCCTCTGGCGGAATGAGGAATATTGATGCACTAAAAACGGCTACAATTCTTGGAGCCACAGCCTTAGGTTTAGAAGGTGATCTGGGTTCGATTGAGGTAGGTAAACTTGCTGACTTGGTGATTCTAGATAAAAATCCCTTGGAGAACATTCGAAATACAAACACCATTATTCAAGTAATGAAAAATGGAAGGCTCTACGATGGAAATACTTTGGATGAGGTGTATCCTAGAAAGAAGAAAGCAGGGCCTTTCAATTGGCACACTTCCAAACCAGTAAATTTGCCTGGTATTAAAAAATAGATTAGAGACTTTAATGAATATAAAACTAAACCCCAGTCGAAAAGCTGGGGTTTTTTAGTGTCTCATCACTTAATCTTTCTTAATTTCAATTTTAGAATTACACCAAGAAATTAAGATTGTCGTAAATCATTCACCTATTGGGTCGAATGGGTTAGGAATAGTTCTTAATTCACGAACGTAAAAAAGACACTATGCGAAAAATATCTATTCTGTTTGCCTTAGTTGCACTCATCATCGCTTCGCCTTTAACGGCACAAACTGATAAAATCGAAAAAGAACTGATTCAGTATGTGGACAGCCACAATGAGGAATACTTGACTTTACTGAAGGAACTGATCAACATCAATAGTGGCACCATGAATTTCAAAGGTGTTCGTCAGGTTGGCGATGTGCTCATGGAGAAGTTCAAGGCATTGGGCATGGAAGTAGAATGGGTAGATGGATCGTCATTTAATCGCGCTGGTCATTTGGTGGCGAGAATTGAAGGCGGAAAAGGGAAGAAGATTTTAATGATCGGTCACCTAGATACAGTTTTCGAGCCAGACAGCCCCAATCAGAAATGGTCTCAAGTAGATGAGAACACAATCAAAGGCCCGGGTATTGCCGATATGAAAGGTGGTGATGTGATTATACTTCAATCGTTGGCGGCTTTGCATAGCGCTGGTTTGTTAAAGGAGATGAACATAACCGTGGTGATGACGGGTGATGAAGAGCTTTCAGGAAGCCCGCTTTCTGAATCGAAAAAAGCATTGATAGAAGCCGCAAAGTGGGCTGATGTCGCTTTGGGCTTTGAGAACGGAGACGGAAATCCAGCCACGGTAAACGTAGCCAGAAGAAGTTCTTCAGGATGGTCATTGACGGTAACAGGCAATGCTTCGCATTCTTCTCAAATCTTCAAACCAAAAGTAGGAGCAGGGGCCATTTATGAGGCCTCTAGAATTCTATATCAGTTTTATGATGAGTTGGCTGGAGAAGAATATTTAACCTTCAATCCTGGAATGATTGCAGGTGGAACAGAAGTAGACTATAGCAAATCAGAAAACACGGGAACTGCTTTTGGGAAGAACAATGTGGTATCTAAAGATGTAACTGTAACGGGTGATATTCGTGCCTTAACGCCAGAGCAAATTACAAGAACCCAAGAAACCATGAAGCGAATTGTGTCCAAGCATCTGCCAGGAACTAACGCAACTATTACTTTTGCTGAAGGCTATCCTCCTTTCGCACCAACCGAAGGGAATTATCAGCTGATGAATCTGTTCAGCAAGGTGAGTCAAGACTTGGGTTTTGGGGAAGTGACATCAGTAAACCCTGCCGATGCGGGTGCAGCTGATATTTCTTTTACTTCGGGTCATATCGAAATGGGAATTGATGCCATGGGAATGTCTGGCGCTGACGATCATACAATCAATGAAACGGGTGATCTTCGTGCACTTCCGAAGCAATCAAAAAGAGCAGCCGTTTTGATTTATAGACTTAATAAGGGCGTGGATTTAAAAACTAAGAAATAGGCGATCTTGAGTTTTAGCTTTTGGGAGCTTTAGAATAATATGACTGCTAAGTTTTTTACTTGGCAGTCTTGGGCCTTAACCGAACTAAGCCCAAAAACATTATCCCAATACCAACCCCTAAAAGCGCTCCACTGAGAAAGTCTGATGTAGAAGCAAAGTGTGTTATGAATTGACTAGCAACAATAACAGACATGCCCGCAACAATGAGCATAAGTGATTTCTTTTTCATTTTTCTTTGTGGTTTTGAATTTCAAACTAAAGTAGAAAAAAGGTGCTGGTCTTCAAAATTAGAACTTTAATCTGGCTCGTCAGCATCTAGCTGACTCCGTCCCATCAGCTTTACAATAAGGTCGGCATCAGGAATTTGAGCCAGTATTACCCTTGCCAAAACAATTAATGGCACTGAAAGCAGCATTCCTGCAATTCCCCAAATATACCCCCAGATTACAAGGCCAAGGATTACGGCTACTGTATTTAAGGCCACTTTAGAACCCATCATTAGCGGCTCTACCACATTCCCCCAAACAAACTGTGTGGCAATCAGAAGCAAGATGAAAAATATATAACTCGTACCGTTGTCAATCTGAATAAGGCCCAGCAGCACAGGAGGAATGGTGGCCATAATTGACCCAACCGTAGGAATGAAGTTGAGCATAAAAGCCAAGAAACCCCAGAATAGAGGGAAGTCAACCCCAAAACCCCAGCAAATAAGTCCGAAGAAAGCGCCAGTGCTTAAGCTGGTGAAAAACTTCACTTTCATATAACTGGCTACGGCATCTTTAATTTCCACAAAAGCCTTGAGCAAACGTTGTTTTGCAATGTCGTCATCCCCTTCCAAATAGCTGATGTACTTCTCATATTTAACAATACTCCCCAAAACCGCGACCAAGTAAATGGCTGAAAGCACTAGGTTAAAAACAAAATTGCCTACCTCGGTTGCTACCAGACCCGAAGTATTGAGCATCATTTCAGGAGACACAATTTGGTATAAAGTTTCCTTGAAGTCTCGTTCTTTTAAGGCGGAAAATCCCGGAATATTTTCGAACTGAATGACTAAATCATTTAGTCTATTTCCAATCTGCGTTAACAGCTTATCTTTCTGATCAGCAATTTGTAAACCCGTGTCGAAAACTATTAGACCTACCAAAAAGACAAAGCCTAAGGTGAGTACCGTTATCACGATAATACTGAGCATGTAGGGCCAATTTTTTTTATCCAAATAGGCAATCACAGGCTGAAGCAGAATACCAATGAAAATGGCAAAAGTTAATGGGATTAAAAGTGCCGATAATTCTTTGATTACGAGCACTATGACTAAGCCCATAAAGAGGAGCAGTATGTTTTTAATCGTTACAATATCGTTATCGGGCAGCATATAATCGGATTTACCGAAAAGTACGGAAAAATGAAGAATCGACCCGCCTTCATCGAAATTTTCATTCTCTTATAAGGTGGGCATGGGTTTATATATTAAATTTGTACATTGAATCAACTAAATTAATGCTTTTGGAATT
Organism: Roseivirga sp.; assembly: GCF_034669765.1. Taxonomy (GTDB): domain Bacteria; phylum Bacteroidota; class Bacteroidia; order Cytophagales; family Cyclobacteriaceae; genus Roseivirga. Next base: position 280,807 of record NZ_JAXMOQ010000003.1, on the reverse strand, counting down.
CGAACAACCAATTGTCAGACTTGAAGAGAAACTTGCTGAAATGAAGGAGCTTGCTGAGAACAGCAAAGTGAATGTAAGCGAGGACATTAAATCTCTGGAGAAAAAGATCCAAACCCTCAAGGAGGATACTTATAAGAACTTAACCAGGTGGCAGAGAGTACAACTTTCGCGTCACCCTGATAGACCTTATACACTGGATTACATATATAGTATTACCGATGACTTTATCGAACTGTTTGGAGATCGAACGGTGAAAGATGATAAAGCCATGGTGGGCGGTTTGGGTACCGTTGATGGTCAAACAGTAATGTTTATAGGTCAGCAAAAAGGTAGAAACACCAAGCAGCGCCAAATGCGTAATTTTGGTATGGCCAACCCCGAAGGCTATAGAAAAGCACTTCGCTTAATGAAGATGGCCGAGAAATTTAACATTCCCATTGTTACTCTCATCGATACTCCTGGAGCATATCCAGGTTTCGAGGCTGAGGAAAGGGGGCAAGGCGAAGCTATTGCCAGAAATATCCGAGATATGTTCATGCTCAAGGTTCCTGTGATCTGCATCATCATTGGTGAAGGTGCTTCGGGCGGAGCCTTGGGGATTGCAATTGGTGATAGAGTATTGATGTTAGAAAACACATGGTACTCTGTTATTTCTCCTGAATCATGCTCTTCTATTTTATGGAGAAGCTGGGATTATAAGGAGCAGGCAGCCGAAGCTTTAAAACTCACGGCCCAAGACATGAAGGGCTTTGGCCTAATTGACGGAATTATCAAAGAACCACTTGGAGGAGCACACCGAAATATTCCTTGGATGTGTAACGAACTGAAAAAGAATATTCTAGATGAATTGAAAGCGTTGAGTGCAATGGATGCCAACAAACGTATCGATTCACGGATCGATAAATTCTCGGACATGGGCTCTGTGATAGAATAAAAAACAAAGACATTCTGATTGAAGAACCACAAGGCCAGCGCTTTGTGGTTCTTTTGTTTTTAGCTACTTTCCGTTTTAAATAGATCAGTATGGCTAAAAGTAAAATCAACTGGCTTAATCATTTTATAGAGCTTTTGGTAGTGGTGATTGGTATTTCCATTGCCTTTGGTATGGAGAATTGGGCTGAAAAAAGGCGTGACAGAGAGGCCCAAATTAACTATTTAACCTCCTTAAAGGACGATATCACAAATGATAACACCGAATTGAATCGTATTTTGGATTCATCCCAAGTACTTAATGGCAACATTGATTTCTTGATGCGTTATGTTTATGCTAGTGGCCCTTTAGAAGATTTAAAATATGGTCACATAACAAGCACTTATGCTGCACCCTATTTTAATGCGAAAGACGGGACATATCATTCACTCGTCAATTCTGGTTCCTTAGATATGATCAGTAACTATGAACTGAGGGCATCTATTACAGATTTATATAATTTTCATTATGATGAAATATCCAAAGCAGATGACTTTATTCATGACTTGGTGAACGGACAAATTTATCCTTATATGATTGAAAATATTCAGTTTGGAAATGCACAGTTTGGCCAGAATGAAATACTGGATGATACGCCCTTAAAGAATAACAGGGTAAGAAACATGATAGGAAGTTATACCAATCTGCTAAAGGAAAGAGAGGTTATTTACCGCTTAACTTCCAATAAGTGCGATAGCTTGTTGAAGGGTATTAATGTTGAATTGGCTAAGTTGAAGTAGATCACTTAAGCTTTGAACCAAAACGAAAAAAATGCGACCTTTAGAAACGGTACAAACCAAAATTTTAAGAGTAAGGCAAAACAAACAACATGCAACTCAACCTCATTGAAGAATTTTTATTAATCGCTCTTGATGACGAAGAAGGTCAATTCGTTATCGACTCTACTCATTTATATTTTGGGTTTGCAGGGGCCATTTTGTTAGAAATGGCGCTTCGCGAAAAGATTGACGTGTCAGGAGATAAGCTCAAGCTTATTCACGATGAATATGAAGTGGAAATGGTTATTAATAAAGTAATCGACCAGATTAATAACTCGAAGCCACGTAAGTTAAAAACCTGGATTGAGATTTTATCAAAACAAGCTAAAGAGCTTAAAGAGGATACTTTGTTTGGGCTTCAGAATAAAGGTATTTTACGGAAGGAAGAGCATAAAATTCTATGGATTATTCCGAACAATAAATACCCAACTACCGATATTACCCCTGAAAATAAAGTAAGGCAGCGCCTGAGTGATGTGATGCTTCGCGGAGCAAAATCAGAAGCCCGTGATGTGATGCTCTTGAGCTTAATTGATGTTTCCGACCTTACTAAAGAAGCTTTCCGAGATAAGGAGGAGTATAAAGTGGTAAAAAAGAAGATTAAAGAAGTAACTCAAGATATTAAGATCAGCCAGAGTGTGAACAAAAGTATTCGAGAAATTCAAGCTGCCATTATGGTGGCCATGATGTCGGCCATTATTGTAACGACTACTATTAATACTTCTTCAAATTAGTAATTAAGGTAAATCTACTACGTTTCAACTATGCAATCGATAAAGTCTGAATTTCCGATTTTTGAGAACGCAAGAAAAGAGGGTAGATCACTGATTTTTTTAGATAATGCTTCAACGACCCAAAAGCCTCAATGTGTAATTGACGCCATTTCAGGATTCTATACAGGTTATTATGCGAATGTAGGGCGTGGCTTATATTGGCCTGCCACCATTGCCTCTGCCAGTTATGATCAATCCCGTGAAAAGGTGAGGGCATTCATCGGTGCTTCGTCTAAAAAGGAAGTGGTTTTTACTTCGGGAACTACAGATGCTGTCAATAAAGTGGTCAATTCTTTTCTATTGCCACAGTTGGAACAAGGCGATGAAGTGCTGGTTTCAGAAATGGAGCACCACAGTAATTTCGTTCCTTGGCAACAAGCCTGTCAATCAAAGGGCGCCCAACTGAAAGTGATTCCACTAGATGCTGAGTTGAACTTAGATCTCAGCGAGCTTGCTTCCATGTTGACAGACAACGTGAAAATATTAGCCATTACCGCCATATCCAATACGCTGGGGGTGAAGAATGATTTGAAGAAGATCATAAAATTAGCCCATCAACATAATGTCAAGGTTTTTGTAGATGCCGCACAACTGCCGCTATCAGAAAAGATTGACGTTCAAGAAATGGACTGCGACTTTCTGGCTTTTTCGGGACACAAGGTTTTTGGCCCAACAGGTATTGGCGTATTGTATGGAAAACAGGGCTTGTTTGATAAGATGTCTCCCTTGGCTTATGGAGGAGGCATGGTGCAGCAAGTGAGCGTAGATAAAACGATCATGGCTGACTTGCCATCGAAACACGAAGCAGGAACGCCCAATATTGCAGGAGCAATTGGTCTAGCAGCTGCGATTGACTTTGTCAATTCAGTAGGAGTGGAGGAAATCGGAAGGCACAGCGCTGAGTTAAGAAAATACGCAGTGGAGTGCTTATCTGAAATTGAAGGCCTAACGCTTTTAGCTAAAGATGCGGAAGGTACTGCCATTCTTTCCTTTACGGTGGAAGGAATTCATCCGCATGACATTGCAGCATTTTTAGCTGAAAAGGGAATTGCGGTTCGTGCGGGTCATCATTGCACACATCCGTTAATTCAGAAGCTTGACATTGCAGGAACCGTAAGGATTTCTTTCAGTATTTACAATTCTGAAGAAGAAGTGGATTTGCTCAAAAATACCTTAGACGAAATCAGAAGCTTCTTTTTATGAACGACCGTCTAAAAGCACTTTATAAAACTCAAATATTGGCCCATGCCAAAAATTCTTTTAACGAAGGTGTTTTGGACGACTATACGCATAAAATACAAGCCTATAATCCAGTGTGTGGCGACCAGTTTGACCTGTACTTAAAGTTCGAAGGAGATGTTATTCATAATACTTCTTTTAAAGGTTACGGATGCGCTATTTCAAAGGCCTCAACTTCCGTATTGGCAAAGCAACTGTTAGGAAAGAGCAAAAGCGAAGCAAAAGCATTGATCGAGCTGTTTTTGAAGGTCATTAACCCTGAGAACAGTGAATCACCCGAATCGTTGACTTCTGATGAAGAGCTTTTGGCCTTCGCTTCCGCCCGCGAATTCCCAGAACGCTTAACCTGTGCCAACCTAGCCTGGGAAAAAGTGAAGGAGGTTTTAGAGGTAGCGTAAGGTCATGTCAACCTTTCCCTATTTCGTCTAACATTTTAATTCATTTCAAGTTAACTTTGGAGCAAGCATAAAACGCATGGATTCAGCAGTAAGCGCAGTAAAGAAATACTGCAACAGCCTAGTAAAATACAGTCGCAGAAAAACCATTCCTGTTCAGGTGGGCAGTGTAACCATTGGGGGCGATCACCCCATTGTGGTGCAGTCGATGACTACCATTGATACCATGGACACCATGGGGTCGGTGGAGCAAACTTTGCGCATGGTGGCTTCGGGTTGCGAATTGGTGCGCATTACAGCCCCGAGCTTAAAGGAGGCCGAAAACCTTCGTGCCATTAAAGAAGAATTGAAAAAGCGCGGCTGTAATGTTCCGCTTGTAGCCGACATCCATTTCACCCCAAACGCTGCCGAACTGGCGGCCAAGATTGTGGAGAAGGTAAGGGTGAACCCAGGTAACTATGCCGATAAAAAGAAATTCGAAAATATAGAATACACCAACGAAACCTATCAGGATGAATTGGACAGAGTTCGGGTACGCTTTACGCCTTTAGTCGAGATTTGTAAAGCATACGGAACTGCCATGCGAATTGGCACCAATCACGGTTCGCTTTCAGATAGAATCATGAGCCGCTATGGCGATACTGCCCTTGGTATGGTGGAATCGGCACTGGAGTTCTTGCGCATTTGCGAAGACTTAGAGTACTATAATATTGTGCTTTCCATGAAGTCTAGCAATACGCAAGTGATGGTAGAGGCCTATCGTTTGCTGGTGCAGAAGTTAGATGAAGAAGGCCTAAAACCTTATCCATTGCATTTGGGTGTAACCGAAGCAGGTGAAGCTGAAGATGGCCGAATCAAATCCGCAGTGGGGATTGGTACTTTGCTGGAAGATGGTTTAGGAGATACTGTTCGTGTTTCGTTGACCGAGGAACCAGAATTCGAAGCTCCTGTGGCGCAAAAGCTTGTTGATCGTTATCATAACCGACATGAGCACAAAACGATAGCTGAGATTGACGAAAACCCGATTGATCCGTTCTTGTATCACAAACGTCAGTCGAGAGAAGTCGTAAATATTGGCGCTTCTAATGTGCCACGCGTAATTGCCGACTTGAGTCAGTTTGAAGAAATTACCATCAAAGACTTAAAGAACGTTGGACACTTCTATTTGCCAGAACCCGATAAATGGCGAATGAATGATCAAGGTGCAGATTACGTTTACTCGGGCAATAAGGCGATCGATTTTATGCTGCCGAATGGCTTGAAGGAGTTGGTCGATTACCCGCAATGGAATGCTTTGGAGGACAAGGCGAATCGTTACCCCGTTTTTACTTTCGATCAATTGGCCGATGCGGAAAACGCTGATGATCAACTCAATTTCATTAAGTTAAAAGCCGATGAATTATCGGAAGATGTAATGTCGGTGTTGGAAGCATCCAACTTAGTGGTAATTCTCGAAACAGAGAATGAACATGCTATGCCGGCTTTGAGACGCTTCTTTTTTGAATTGGTAAAAAGGAAGTTGTCAGTTCCGGTGATTGTATCTAGAAACTACACCGTTATTGATGCCGAGGAGTTCTTGATTCATGCGTCTACAGATTTTGGTGGTTTGTTAGTCGATGGATTTGGAGATGGCCTCATGCTTCAAGTAGATAAGCATTCCGATAAGGAAACTCAACTGGCTGATTTAAAGTTGAAGAATGAAACTGGCTTTGGCATTTTACAAGCGGCTCGTACGCGAATGACCAAAACTGAATATATTTCTTGTCCGTCATGTGGTAGAACCTTGTTCGATCTACAAGAAACTACGGCCATGATTCGTAAGCGTACCGATCACTTGAAAGGAGTGAAAATCGGAATCATGGGGTGTATCGTAAATGGCCCAGGCGAAATGGCCGATGCTGATTACGGTTATGTGGGCTCGGGCAAAGGAAAGATTACCTTGTATAAAGGTCAGGAAGTAATGAAAAGGGGAGTAGCCTCTGAAAAAGCCGTGGACGAATTGATTGATATCATTCGTGAAGATGGCAGATGGTTGGAGCCCGAATTGGCAAGTGCCGAATTTTAAAATTGAAATGTGATGAGCGAAGAAATTAAAAATGAAGAGCAAGAGGATTCAAAGCTAACCACCAAAGAAGCCTTTGATTTCGGTCCTGTTTTGGGATATTTTTTCAGAAAAAAGGATCCGTCTCGGCCTACCAATTTCAATATAAAGGCCATGCACACCATCAATAAAATTTCGATCATTATGTTTATAATCGCAGTAATTGTGATTGTCAGTAGAATGATAGGACGGATGTAAAAATATAGGGGTGCCTAATTTTTTAAACTATGTATATTGATGAGTTCAGAGAATATTGTATCGCCAAAAAAGGAGTAACTGAACACACTCCTTTTGGTCCAGATACATTGGTGTTAAAAGTGATGGGCAAAATGTTTGCACTCACGGGCCTCGATGTTTACGAGTTTATCAATCTAAAATGTGATCCTGAATATGCTGCAGAACTTCGGGATAGAGAGCCCGGAATTACGCCTGGCTGGCATATGAATAAAACGCATTGGAATTCAGTGAAAACGGATGGTACAGTTGCTGAAAACCTAATAAAAGAATTGATTGATCATTCCTACAACCTTGTAGTAGAGAGTTTACCTAAAAAGGTTAAAGAAGAGTGGCTTTCTCTCTAAAAAGAGATTATTCAATTTTCTAAATAAGAATAAACCATTTTTTCATAATAATTTTTGCCAAAGCCATTTGCTTAGTTACCTTTGCTCTCGATGTTGAAAAACACACATATCGCTTCTACTACTGCACCTCAAGTGCATCATTTCCACCATCTCTCGTAAGAGAGATATATATAACACCCTACCCGGCAGGTTCTGCCGGAACATTCGATTCAATTAATTACCCGTTTCAGTTTAGCAGTTCATGATTATGTTCGCTTTTTCTGAAAAAACTCAAATCAATTTCTAAACATTTAGGGTTAGGTATGCTTTAAACTTCGATTTACCTGAACTCTACAATAACATACAGATGAAAAATACTTTGCGCATAGCAGTACAAAAAAGTGGCAGATTGAGCGATGATTCCCTCGCGTTGATCAAAGAATGTGGTATTAAAGTGAATAATGGCATGGGGAAACTCAAAGCCGAGGCATCAAATTTCCCAATGGAATTTCTATTCTTAAGAGATGACGATATTCCGGGTTACGTACAAGATGGCATCGCAGATATCGGAATTGTAGGTGCCAATGAAGCCGAAGAAAAGGACAAACAAGTGGATTGGGTGAAAAAACTAGGTTTTTCAAAATGCCGCCTTTCTTTGGCCATTGATAAGGCAGAAACCTACAATGGAATTCAAGACTTTGAAGGCAAGAGCTTGGCCACTTCGTACCCGAAAATCTTAGGTGATTACCTCAAGGCGAATAACATCAATGCTGACATTCACGAAATCAGTGGTTCCGTAGAGATTGCCCCGAGCATTGGTTTGGCTTATGGGATCTGCGATATTGTTAGTTCTGGTTCCACCCTAATGAGCAATGGACTGAAAGAAGTTGAAGTGATATTCAAGTCGGAAGCTGTAATGTTGGCCAACAAGAACCTTTCAGCTGAGAAAAAGGAAATCCTCGATCGACTTATTTTTAGAATTGATGCAGTTCAGACAGCAAAAAACAACAAATACATTTTGTTAAACGCACCAAACGATGCTTTGGAGAGCATCATCAGCATTCTTCCTGGAATGAAAAGTCCAACGGTTTTGCCTTTAGCGACTGAGGGCTGGAGTTCTGTCCACTCCGTAATACAGGAGGACGATTTTTGGGGGATTATTGAAGAACTTCGCAATGCGGGTGCACAAGGAATTCTAGTGGTGCCAATTGAAAAGATGATTCTATGATTGTCGCGATTAACCCAAAAAGAGCAGAGTGGGATGCTTTACTAAAGCGCCCCACAATGGAATTGGAAACCATTGAGGCCATTGTAAAGCCTGTAATGGAAGCGGTGAAAGCAGATGGAGACCAGGCCTTGATCGACTTTACCAAGAAGTTTGATGATGTAGAAATTATCAATTTCGAAGTGTCTTCGCACGAGGTTGATGCAGCAGTAGATTTGGTGCCAGAGGCATTGAAAGCAGCTATTCGCATTGCAAAACAGAATATTGAGACCTTTCATACTGCCCAAAAAGGCGAAGTGCTGAAGGTTGAAACAATGCCTGGTGTGAATTGCTATCGCAAATCTGTGGCCATTGAAAAGGTTGGTTTGTACATCCCCGGAGGTACTGCGCCATTATTTTCTACCGTTTTGATGTTGGCTGTCCCAGCTAAAATTGCAGGCTGCAAAGAGATTGTGTTGTGTACACCTCCAGATAAAAATGGAAATGTAAACCCAGCCATTTTGTTTACAGCACAACTGGTGGGCGTAACTAAGATTTACAAGGTGGGCGGGGCGCAAGCCATTGCAGCCTTAACTTTTGGAACAGCTACTATCTCTAAAGTGAATAAGATTTTTGGCCCTGGTAATCAGTTTGTCACTGCTGCGAAACAGCTTTCAACTAAGTATGGCTTGGCGATAGACATGCCTGCTGGCCCTTCGGAAGTAGCAGTGTATGCAGATGAAACTGCTGTCCCTGCTTTCGTGGCTGCCGATTTACTCTCGCAAGCGGAACACGGTGCTGATTCTCAAGTAGTGTTGGTAGCTTCTTCTGAAGAAATTGTGAATGCGGTTCAACAAGAAGTGCAAGCGCAATTGTTGAATTTGCCACGGGCTGACTTGGCCTCCAGGGCCTTGAAAAACAGCGTGTCAATAGTATTGGAGAATAGAGAACAGGCCATTGATTTATTGAACGAATACGGGGCGGAGCACTTGATTTTATGTGTTGAAAAACCATGGGAAGTAGCGGATCAAATCATTAACGCTGGTTCTGTATTTATTGGTAATTACACCCCCGAATCGGCTGGAGATTACGCTTCAGGTACAAACCATACCTTACCTACCAATGGTTATGCTAAAATGTACAGTGGTGTTTCTTTGGATAGCTATGTGAAGAAAATTACCTATCAAGAAATCACGAAAGAAGGACTTGAAAACTTAGGTCCTGTGGTGGAAATTATGGCCGAAGCCGAATTGCTTCAAGCACATAAGAATGCAGTTACTTTGAGACTTAAATCTTTGAATAATGTTTGATCCGAACGTACTTCTAAGAGCGCACTTGCAAAAGTTAGTGCCTTATTCGTCTGCCAGAGATGATTATAAAGGTATCGAAGGGGTCTTTTTAGATGCCAACGAAAACCCGCTGGGTTCAATTACTGAAGAAGATTGGAACCGCTATCCTGATCCCTATCAGAAGGAGTTGAAGACTAAAATTGCTCAGATCAAAGGAGTGAGGTCAGAAAATATCTTTTTGGGAAATGGCAGCGATGAACCTATCGATTTATTGTTCCGAGCCTTTTGCGAGCCAGGAAAGGATAATGTGATTATCAATCCGCCCACCTACGGAATGTATAAGGTAAGTGCCGACATCAATAATGTAGAGGCGCGTGAAGTGCTACTTACAGCGGATTATGATTTAGACGTGGAGGCGATTAAATCGGCCGTAGACGAAAACACGAAAATCATTTTTATCTGTTCTCCCAATAACCCGACAGGCAATGATGTTTCGTTGGATAAGATCAAAGAAGTATTACGCTTTTTCAATGGAATTGTTTTGGTAGACGAGGCTTATGTTGACTTTACGAGTCGACAGAGTTTTGCACTAAGGCTTGAAGAGTTTTCCAATTTATTGGTGCTTCAAACTTTCAGTAAAGCTTGGGGTTTAGCAGCCCTAAGACTAGGAATGGCTTTCGCTTCGGAAGAAATATTGGCTATTTTGAATAGAATCAAAGCACCTTATAATCTAAGTGGTTTAGTTCAGGAAACCGTTTTAAAGGCTTTGGAAAATCTAGGGAAGAAGGACAAGATGGTAGCTCAAATTCTGAAGAATAGAGAATCTTTAGGTAATGCCTTAAAGCAAATCCCTATGATCAAAACGATTTGCCCTACCGATTCAAACTTCTTTTTAGTGAAATTGGATCATGCTTCTGGAGTATATAAGAAACTGATTGATCAAAAAATCATTCTTCGCGACCGCTCTAAAGTAGCGCTTTGCGAAGGGGGAATTAGAATCACTGTGGGCACTGAAAAGGAAAATGAATTACTAATTGAAGCGCTCAAAAACTTAAATTGAACCCGTCATTGTGAGAAACGAACCATGCGAAAGCAATGGCTCGTGACGAAGCAATCTCACTGTACCTTATAAAGAGATTGCTTCGTCACCTTTCTTTGCTATCGCAAGAAAGCCTCCTCGCAATGACGAACAACCTATTTAACCAAATGATGAAAAAAATACTATTTATAGATCGTGACGGTACGATCATTGTTGAACCGAAAACCGACTTTCAAGTTGACTCGTTGGAGAAACTTGAGTTTTTACCGGGTGCCATTTCTAACCTGAGAAAAATTGCAGAGCAGTTAGATTTTTTACTTGTGATGGTAACCAATCAGGATGGATTGGGAACGGATTCCTTCCCTGAAGACACCTTTTGGCCAGCACAGAACAAGATGCTCAAAACTCTTGAAGGAGAGGGAGTGGTGTTTGATGAAATTATCATCGATCGTACTTTTGCACACGAAAATGCGCCAACCCGTAAACCAGGAACCGCCCTGCTCACTCAATTCATCAATGGCGATTACGATTTAGCTAATTCATTCGTTTTGGGTGATCGAGAAACCGACATCCAATTGGCGGAAAACCTAGGCGCTAAAGCCATTTTTATTGCTGAAGAACAAAACGCTAAAGCAGCGTTGAGCACCAATAGCTGGGATGAAATTTTCAGGTTCTTGCAAATGTCTGAAAGAACGGCTGAGGTGCATCGTGTAACCAAAGAGACGGATATTCTAATTCAGTTAAATTTAGACGGAACAGGCCAATGCAAGAATGAAACAGGTTTGGGCTTCTTCGATCACATGCTCGATCAATTGGGGAAACACTCTGGTGCTGACTTAACCGTAAAGGTGAAAGGCGATTTACACATTGATGAACACCATACGATTGAAGATACCGCTTTGGCTTTGGGCGAAGCTTATGCACTGGCCATAGGAGATAAAAAGGGCTTAAATCGATATGGCTTTTTATTGCCAATGGATGAAGCTTTGGCCCAAGTGGCCATTGATTTTAGCGGGAGACCTTGGTTGGTTTGGGAAGCCGAATTCAAACGTGAAATGGTGGGCGATATGCCAACCGAAATGTTTATGCACTTCTTTAAATCGTTTTCGGATGCCGCCAAATGCAACCTAAATATCAAGGTTGAAGGCGATAATGAACATCACAAAATTGAGTCAATTTTTAAAGCTTTTGCTAAGGCCATTAAAATGGCGGTTAAGCGAAATGAAGATGAAATGGACAGGTTGCCCAGTACTAAAGGAGTGCTTTAGTTTGCCTCTAACTTCATCACAACAGCCGAGATTGTTCTCGGCTGTTGATTGCTTATTTAATGACTTTTTTGGCTTCTAGGGTTTGTCCGTCTTCCCTAATCATTAGTAGTTTTTCAACTTTCCCATTTTGCCCTTTTACAAACTCAATATCTACCCCGAATTTTTTGAGGTAGAACAGATTTTCCTTTATCGGCTTCAATTGAACAGGTACTTGATCTGGTCCCATGGCCTTAATGGAGTCGCCTTCAAAAATGATTTTTAAAAAGGAACCAGGATTCATTTCGTAATCACCTGCATAAGACTTCAGTAACTCCTTTGCAATGCTGACTTTCTTGTCTCGTACTGTTTCGGACTGCGCAGAAATATTGAGTGAAAAGAAGCCAACAAGTATTACAACTGTCAAAATTCTAAATAGAGGATGGGATATATTTTTCATATTTATTTTTATTGATAAGACCTCCCAGTAAACCAACTAGTTAACATCAGTTCATTACTAATATACCAACGAATGAAATGATGGGCTCAATCATAAGAATCTATCTACCAATCAATCCAGCAGTTAGAATTTATTTGGACGGAATTCTATATCTGATATTGGTCGTGGGATTAATTTAAAATTTTGTTATTTCGAACGATGAAATTTTTAATGGCTTTTTTCGCCTTGTTATTGATGGGGCAAACTCAGGCTCAAAGTTTAGATTGGTGGGATCAAATGCATAATTATCCCGATGCAGCAGGCCCAGATCGCTTGGATTATATTTCCATATCACCTGGTTTTATGGGGCCAAATGCGCTTAGAATGCCTGTTTTGGGAAATGTGATTATCGATAATAATATATCATTTGACATTCGTTACGAACACCATGTAGGGAACGGAGACATAACAGATAATGCTTTTCTTCAATTTAACTTCCCCATAAAAAGAGATCGAGCAATGTTCTACGTGAACAGTATTCCGCTCGAAAAATGGGTTGTAGAGACCTCAACCCGTGATGAGCGCAGGATGATGGGTGTTTCTGGAAAAGGAAGAACCACTGGAGATATTTCCTTTGGCGTATTGTATAAAATATTTGATGAAGACAAAATGGGGCCATTCAATTTTGCTATGCGTGCTCATGCAAAAACCACTACGGGAGGTAATTTGGCCAATGCACGCTATACCGATGCAGGCATGTTGTATTGGGAAGGGACTTTTAGTAAGTCTTTCCTAGAGCAGGGGAACTCACGCTTTTTGGGGAAAATGATGTTAGGATTTTATACTTTCCAAACCAATGTTAACCGTTTGATCAATGGCTCAACTGAAAGACAGAATGATGCACCATTGTATGGTTTGGGTTTAGAGTATCATCATTCTAAATGGCAAATGGATACAGACTGGTCGAATTATCAGGGCTATCAGAAGCATAGGGATAACCCATCTTTCCTTCGCTTTAATTTGACTAGGCAGCTGAGTGGAGGAGCTATTAGTTTAGGCTATCACCACGGATTAAGGCAATGGGACTGGGATACTTTCTCAATCAATTATAGAATTAATGTAAGCGAAGTTCTAGACTAGGCCTGCACCAAGTCGCGTCAGTAATCTTACCTGATTTAAGTCACCTTTTTAACTAATCATCATCAGTCGGGGTGTCTTTTCAAGCCTTTATCTTTGTTTTTAAGAAAAAGGTAATGTGATGGAATATACTACAGCGGAAAAAGCAGTTCAATTGATAAAGTCTGGGGATAAAGTATTTATCCATACAGCAGCAGCTACGCCAGTAGCCTTGGTAAATGCCATGACCGAACGTTCACACGAATTGAGGAATGTTGAGATATTTCATTTACATACTGAAGGTGACGCACCGTATGCTAAAAAAGAGCATGCTGCTAGTTTTCATACGAATTCATTATTTGTAGCAGGTAACTGTAGAAATGCAATAAGTGAAGGTGACGCAGACTTTATTCCTTGCTTTTTGAGCGAAGTGCCAATTATGTTCAGAAGAGGAGTACTGCCCATAGATGTAGCCTTGATTCAGGTATCACCACCTGATGCCCATGGCTTTACCTCTTTAGGTGTTTCCGTAGACGCAAGCCTGGCGGCTGCGGAAAGTGCCAAAACAATAATTGCTCAAGTAAATCCTAATATGCCACGCACCCATGGTGATGGGATGATTCACATCAGGAATTTTGCAGCCATGACTTGGAGCGAGGAACCAATTTATGAGGCAAAAGTTCATCACCTTTCAGACGCTGAGGTGAAAATGGGTGGCTTTATTGCTGAAATGATTGAAGACGGTTCAACATTACAAATGGGTATTGGATCAATACCCGATGCAGTTTTGGCTGCACTAGGAAACCACAAAGATTTGGGTGTACATACAGAAATGTTTTCTGATGGGGTAATTCCCTTAATGAAAAGTGGGGTGATTAATAATAAGTTCAAGAAGAAACACCCTTACGCATTGGTGTCTGGTTTTATGGTGGGTTCAAGGGAGTTGTATGATTTTGTTGACGATAATCCTTCCATTAGAATGCTGGATATTGAATACGTGAACGATACCCGTGTAATCAGACAAAACCCCAAAGTAATCAGTATCAATAGCGCCATAGAAGTCGATCTTACGGGGCAAGTTTGTGCTGACAGTATTGGTACAAAGATTTATTCAGGAGTGGGAGGTCAAATGGATTTTATTCGTGGCGCCTCACTTTCTGAAGGAGGTAAGCCTATTATAGCCTTGTCTTCTGTGACTAGTAAAGGGGAAAGCAAAATTGCTTCTTTTTTAAAGCCAGGAGCGGGTGTGGTGACAACCAGGGCTCACGTCCATTATATTGTTACAGAATACGGGGTCGCGAACCTTTATGGGAAATCATTGAGGCAAAGAGCAAAAGCTTTAATCAATATTGCGCATCCAGATCATAGAGAGCGTTTGGAACGTGAAGCTTTTACCCGCTTTGTTCATTTTTAAGAATGAAAAATGGTTTTTGCTTTCGGATTTAAACGATCACTAAGGGTATGCGGTTACTCTGGTGTTATTTTAACGAGATATTTTGAAGGTTAAACCTTCACATTAACTACCTTGAATTCCAGCTGAACACTGGAATTTGTTTTTTAAGGCCACTCTGATTATGATTAAATTCTATTTATCAATATCGCTTCTTTTCATTTCAACTTTAGCTTTTAGCCAAAAAACATTTAGAGAATACTTTAATGAGGGCATCGCAGCCTACGAAGCCAAAGATTACAAACTCTATTTAGAAATTATGCAGACGCTTGATGAAATCAGGCCTAATAATCCAACTGTTGTCTATAATTTGGCGGGGGCATATGCCTTGAATGGCAGGAAAATCAGAAGCATTCAAAGACTCAATCAATTGTTGTTGATGGACGCCACCTATGATTTTCAACAGAATGAAGATTTCAGAAAAGTAAGAAGAAACAAAGGATATGATGAGTTGGTCGCCCTTCAAGCAAAACTCAATAGGGTAGAAGAGCACGATGAAGTTTTTAGAACCATAGACGTAGGAGAAATTCACCCTGAAAGCTTTGTGATCATGGATAATGGCAATATTCTTTTAGGAAGTGTTCGAGACAAGAAAATCATTAGGGTTGATCCTGAAGGAAGTAAGATTGATTTGGTGAAAACTGAATATTCAGTGCTGGGGATGCATATCGACCCAGCCAACGGATTGCTTTGGGCGGCCACTGCAGCCATGCCTCAAATGATAGATTATAATCCAGCAGACAAAGGCAAAAGTCTAATCATGCAAATTGATCCGACTTCAGGTGTGGTGATTCAAGGTTTGGAATACGATGAAGGAACAACCATCGGAGATTTGGCTATCGATAAAGAGTCTAGGGTTTGGCTTTCCAACTCTCTAGAACCTTCTTTGGCAAGAAGTAATGCCGATACAACGGATTATACGGGTTCGTTTATCAGGAAACAACTTGATCTGGCAAATGGATTCTTTAGTCCGCAAGGTTTGGCCTTGAATGATGATGAAAAGTACCTCTATATGGCCGATTATATCACGGGAATTCATAGGATTGATACCGAAACCGATGATGTGGTTAAAGTATTCGCTCCAGAAGAGATTCTGTTGAAAGGAATTGATGGACTGTATTATTATGAAAATAGCTTAATAGCCATTCATAATGGTGTAAAGCCTTACCGGGTGATGCAGTACTTTTTGGACGAGACTGGCCAATATATTTTGTTTGGAAGAGTGATTAATCAAGGTGGGCCTTCTTTGGGTGAACCTACTTTAGGTCAGGTGAAAGATGGTTATTTCTATTATTTAGCCAATAGCCCTTGGATCGCTTACAATGAAGACAGAGAGCTTGATTTAAGCAAAGTAAAGCCCATCGAAATCAGAAGAATAAAGTTGAATTAACGCAAAAAACTATGCGGACAAGAATTCTAATTTTACTTGCTATTGTTTTTCAATCTCATTGTTTACTCGGGCAATCGCTTACCGTAGAGTATATTGATCAGTATATTCAAATGAGCCAACCTAGTATAGAGTTTGGGAATAAGGAAAAGCTGTATGTCATTGATGGTGTTCCTAATAGTAATATTGAAATCGAGTCTAAACTCGTTAAATACAAACTTAATGATAAATTCCTCTTCATAGATTATCTCTTTTCTGATTCACTTTCAACAACTGTTTTTAAACCTAATTTACTGATTGTTCTGATTCATAGAGCTCAGCCTTTAAAGTTGAAGAACAAGAAAAAGGAATTACGGAAAGCCATAGAAATGCTTTCCAGTACCTCTGAACCTCCCGCTTTTATGTTGAATGACAGACAATTAAGTGCTCAAGAGGCAAGACAATCTATTTCTGTATTGAGGCCTAGAAACATCGATCATATTAGTTTTAACAAACATGCTCCACTTTCTATTTATGGGGCTGATGCAAAAAATGGATTGATAAGAATTTGGACAAAGAATTAAATACGTACTTATTAAAAAGCCCTGTACTCTCACGAATACAGGGCTTTTTGATGAAATTGAATCTCAGCTTATTTATTCTCTGGTCCAGAAGTCTTGTTAATCAAAACAGGTTTGCCAAAGCCTAATTGTTCCATTTTCTTCAGTTGTGTTTTGGCATCACCAACCACCAACCAAATCATTTTTTCAGGATCAAGGTATTCCTGAGACAATCGCTGAATTTCTTCAACTGTCATGTCTTTTACGATCTGCTGTTGCTGCTTCACATAGTCAGCGCTCCAACCATACTCACTCATATTTTCCAACATGTTAAGTTTAGCGCCAGCCGTTTCAAAGGCCCTTGCCCCACTTTTGATCATAAAGCTTTTAGTGGTTTCGAGGTCTTTTTCGGTGTAGGTATTGCCATAGTTGGTCAATATGTCTTTTACCAATTGTGACGATTCATAACTTACATTAGTTCTTACTCCACTTGAGATTGTGAAAGCACCTCTGGTTTTACTTCCTGAAAAACCAGATCTTATACCATAGGTGTAACCTTTTCCTTCCCTTAACTCTTGGGTTAACCTAGAAGCGAAACCTCCACCGCCAAGAATGTAATTCATTACTGTAGCAGGGTAGTAGTCTTCGTCTGTAACGGCTAAGGCTGGGTAGCCAAAGTTAAGTACAGATTGTTTTGCATCTGGAATGTCAAAGAAGTAAACAGTGGCTTCAGTTGGTTTTGCGGGTGGATCGTAAGTTGGGATTTCCACTGCTTTGGCTTCCCATTTAGAATTGAGGTCACGCAGAGAAGTCATTACACCAACTGTATTAATGTCGCCCACCACGTGCATTTTAGCCACGGAAGGAGAGATGTAATTTTCGTAATACTTCTTCAAATCATCCATCGTGATTTCATTCACAGACTCTACAGTACCTAAAATGTTCTGAGCCCTGATGTTTCCTTCGCCATAAATCAAACGGTTATAAGCGTTTTGCGCCACTGAATTAGGACTGGCCTCTTGCTGTCTAATTCTAGCAATTACGGCTTGCTTGGCCAATTCAAATTCACTAGCATCCCATCTTGGCTCCAGTAAAATTTCTTCAACCAAATCAATCACCGCATTATAGTTGCGTTTCAAGGTATTGACCGATATGTTGATGCTTTCTGTAGATGCAGACACTCTGATTGAGGCTCCCAACTGCTCAATTGCTTCTTCAAGCTGCGCAGTGGTCTTAATGGCTGTGCCTTTGGTCATCATTTCAGCAGTAAGGTTGGCTACTCCGCCCTTGTTAGGGTCGTCTAGTAATTGACCTCCGTCTATAACAATATTGAATTGAATCAATGGTACTTCTTTACTTTCGATTCCATAAACTTTAAGTCCATTTTCTAAAGACTCTTGCCAAACCTCAGGGGTTTTAACTTCTGGAGTATTTCCACTTGGTGGTTCAATTGAGCGATCGATGGTTGAAGGTGTTTTTTCGTAAGTAGCAATGATAGAAGGATCGAAGCCTTCTTCGGCACCTTCAATAATTTTCTCTTCTACCACTTCAGCTTTTTCAGAACCTTCTAAGGCCAAATCTATCTGTCCTCTAGGTACAAAGCTGGTAGCGATATAGTTCTTTCCTTTGATGTATTTATTGTAAGCATTCATCACATCTTCTGTAGTTACAGAAAGAATGTTCTCGATGTCCTTGCTGATAAAGCCTGGGTCGCTAGCGAAAATATTGTATTGAGCAAGTTGGAAACCTTTACCTAAAGCACTAGAAAGGCTATTGTAGAAGCCAGTTTCTTGGCCAGCCTTGATTCGCTCTAAATCCTTTTGCGGAATTCCTTCATTTTCAAATTTGGTTAATCCTTCTTCAATCGCAGCTAACACTTCGTCCAAATCCTTGTCGGCAAAAGCCCTTACAGAAATCTGCAATTGACCCGCCAGCTCAGAGGTACGGTTAGACATACCTACACCGGAAGTTAGTTTTTTGTTTTCCACCAAAACCTGATTTAATGGAGCAGACTTTCCTCTAGAAAGATAATTGCTCAATACGTCTAGCGCATAAGCATCAGTGCTGTATTGCTCAACTGTAGGCCATGTTAAAGTAAGGGCAGGCACACGGGCAAAATTATCTTCGTGATAAAGCTTTTTGGTTACGACTACTTTTCCAGGACGAGGAGTGAGGGGTTCAATAGGTTCGCCTGCTGGAATTTCATCAAAATACTTCTTCACCCAAGCTTTGGCTTGTTCAGGGTCAAAATCACCAGAAATCGTTAATGTTACGTTGTTGGGCACATACCATCGTTTGAAAAAGTCTTTTACATCCTGAAGTGTTGCGTTTTGCAAGTCTTCTAAAGAACCGATTACCTGCCAGTTGTAGGGATGGTCGGCTGGGTAAAGATTTTTATCGATTACATATGAAGTATGACCATAAGGCTGGTTATCTCCACTTTGTCTTTTTTCGTTTTTAACAACTTGCTTTTCTTTGGCCAATACTGGATCCGTTACCGTATTGATGAACCAGCCTAATTTGTCTGCCTCGGCCCAAATCATTTTCTCTAGCGCATCGTTAGGAACGGTTTGGAAATAATTGGTGCGGTCGCGACTGGTAGAACCATTAGCGCCTGAGCCGCCAATTCGGGCGCTCATTTTATCTAATCCACCCTTACCAAGGTTTTCAGATTCTAAAAATAATAAGTGTTCGAAAAGATGGGCAAAACCAGTCCTTCCTTCAACTTCTCTGGCCGAACCCACATGGGCGGTTAGTGCTACCCCCACTACAGGATCAGATTTATCTACATGAAGAATGACATCTAGGCCATTATCGAGGGTAAATTTTTCGTAATCGACTTTGAAGTCGACTTTCGGAACTTTGCTTTTTTGGGTGCAAGCGAAGGCTGATAAGACTAATACAGCAAGTAGAGTTATTTTTTTCAACATAGTTGTTAAATTATTTAGTACCGATAGTTAACTAAATAATCTGCTCAAAACAATATTGAGCACTATGTATGGTCTGAAAAGTCCTTAATTAAATTTAGGCTCAAATTGTCTCGGGCGCCTTTCAGTAAAGCCCTTCTTCAATTGAAAGTAAAGAATAGAGCCTATAATAGGGGAGAAAAGAATGATCAAAAGCCATAACAAATTGGTTCTACCCGACTTAAACCTTGATTTAGATAAGTCCACCAATGCCCAAACCCATAAAGCTATAGTGAGTAAGAGTACTGCAGGAACTAATATGTCAGTGATTTCCATAAACCTAATGTAATTATTTAGTTTTATATATTAAATCAGGTCCTTACAAATTAATTTAATATGACTGATTTATTAGGCTACCAAAATGGGAAGAGAAATACAAGTCAAATCAATCATTGAGGTCTTTCAAAGTAGCTTGTATGGCTTTAATTCTGAGGTTCCAGTTTTTGTATGAGGCATAAGTTAAAGCAATCAATGTGACCAACATTCCTGCAAGTATTAGCTGCTTTATTTGGGTCAAATCAATGGTTGAAACCATGAACAGAATGAGTGATGCTCCGAACAAGAAAGTTGATGTAACAGAGAATAGGCTTAGCTTTTTTAAGCTTCTGTTAAATGACTTCATGGACAGTTTGAGGTTATTTGACTTAATCGGGTTTTGGAAAGTGAAATATCCAATCACATCAGATAAAATGAATACTAAGGTACTGCCAATCAACATAATATTTGCCCATAAAGCTTTGTTGGCGCCATCCAGTATGTCATTGTAAGTGAAGACAAATGCTAGTAATAGAATGCTTTCAAAAATTAACCTGAATCGGATGCGTTTGAGTTTTGGGTGTTGCTGAATTTGGGTCATCCTATCCAATTGTGTTTGGCTTTTATAGCTTTCTCCAGACTGCTGCCAATTCTTTTTTAATTCGTCAAGTTCCATCTGCTTATTGATTTAAAATTGTTTTTAATTTGCTTTTAATCCTGTTGATCCTTACGCCAACATTGTTTTCAGTAATACCGGTTATCTCAGCTATTTCAGAATAAGAGTAATCTTCTAAAAAGAGTGATATGATGGCTTTTTCTGAATCGGTTAATCGTCTTAGGGCCTCATACATTTTTTCCTCATTTTCTGACTTTTCGGTGTTTTCAGTAGGGTGAAATTGATCAGAAATCTGACTGTCATAGTCAATAGAGATACTCCTTTTTCTGTAAGAAGCCATTGCGGTATTCAGTGCAATGCGGTACATCCAAGTACTTACTTTAGAAGCTTGTCTAAACTTTGGGAAGGCCTTCCAGAGCTGAAAAACTATTTCCTGAAACAGGTCTTCTTGGTCTTCTTTTGAGTTTCGGTACATCTTGCTCACTTTGTGAATGATGCCCTGATTTTCCTCTATGATCTGCAGGAATTCCGCTTTCATTTTATTGTTTTTTGAACTCAAATTTTTGACCCATTCTTTCCGCTGTAAGCCCTGAAATTATGCTGTTGGTAAGTTTAAAGGAGAATAGAATTTCTATTTTTTTACCGAAAAACTCATGCTCACCTTTTGGATATATTTGAAAAGCAGGGTTGCCACCCATTTGAGCTATCAAGCCGTTCTCGTTTTTTGCAATATTCAACTTCATTTGCCCAGAATCTGAAATATAACTACCAGCATACTGGTCTAAATCAGTGGAGGTTGAAGCGACTTGAGTTTTCGCTTTTGGAACTTCAAAATCCTCATTGAAAATGATCTTTTCGATATTTTTAAGAATTGCCTCTGTCGGAAGAGTAGATACATTACTTAGCACCACAATACTCATATTACTTTCAGGGTATAAGGCCAGAATTGAAGAATAACCCCAAGTACCTCCTCCATGTGAATACTTTAAACGATCGCCTGTTTCGATAAACCACCCGTAAGCGTACTGTCTTCCGGAATCATCTTTGAAATCCCCATTTGGAGTGAATATAGGGGTTTCAGTGGTGTTCCGAAGTAGTTCTTGGTTTAATAAAGTATTGGCCCACTTTAATAAATCCGAACCATTAGAGTATAAATCACCCGCACCTTTTAACATGGAGTAGTTGCGGTACGGTGCTACTACAAGACTATCGTCACTCACCAAATGATAGCCATTTGTCATTTCTGGAATAATGGCTAAAGAGTTTGAACTGCCTGTCGATAGCATATTTAGTGGGCTTAAGATTTTTGATGCTAATACTTGTCCGTAGTCTTCTTGATATACCTTTTCAAGAATTGTAGCCAATAAATAATAACCAAGACTAGAATAATGCATTTGAGTACCTGGCTCGTAGAGTAAATCTACTTTGTTGATCTCAGCGATAACCTGATTACTGTTAAGCGTTAATCTGGATTTAACGGGCCAATAGTCTCTAATGGCTTCGTTATGAGGTAGGCCAGAAGTGTGGGTAAGTAACTGATGAATGCTGATGGATTTGAACTTGCTGGCCAGTTCGGGAATGTATTGTGATGCTTTGTCATCAAAAGAAAGTGTCCCTTCTACTTTCGCTTTTGCTATTAAGGCAGCCGTAAAGGTTTTGGTTATAGACGCGATTTTATATTTAGCTTTAGGCTTTAAAGGAACGTTATGTTCATTTGAGGCCAAACCAATGGTCTTTTGGAATGTAATGGAGTTTGAGTTGCCTATCAGAACTTCTCCACTAAACCCTTTTTGTTCATGAATGTATTCGAGATATGCCGCTAAATCTTCTGTTTGCTTTACGATGATCTTATTTTGCCCTTTTAAACTATTGGATGAAAGCTGTAGGAATAGAATTAGGTAGAAGATTTTTGAGAAATCCATGATGTCGATTTTTTTGATTTCCCTATAGGTTGCTAAAGTGGGGTGAAAACTTACAGTGGGCTTAAATATAATTCTTGCTACCCTTTTAGCTAGAAGGTATGAAATGGTTTAAATAGCACCTGTTTTACTTTTATATGGGATGGTGAATAATGATTCTACAGTTAATTAGTATTAGTGAAATGAGATTTTTCAGGATGGTTGTTTACTATGCGCCTTGCTGAATAAGGGAGATTATCGCCTTAGCCTTTACCATGCACTCTTCATACTCTTTTTGTGGAACAGAATCGTAGGTAATAGCACTTCCTGCTTGAAAGGAATAGGTTTTAGATGAGGAGTTTAGAAATAGACTTCGGATCAATACATTAAAATCGAAATCTCCATTAGGGCTAATGTAACCCGCGGCACCAGAGAAAGCGCCACGCTTCGTGTTTTCGTAATGCTCAATCAGCTCCATCACCTTTACCTTTGGTGCGCCCGTCATGCTGCCCATCGGAAAAGCATTTTTGATCACCTCAAAAGCATTCATATCTTCTCGCTTTTCTGAAGTAATAGTGGAGATCATTTGGTGTACTTGCTGAAAGGAATAAATACCGAAAATCTCCTCTACTTTAACGCTTCCAATTTTGGAAGAACGCGCTAAATCATTTCTGACTAAATCCACGATCATCATATTCTCAGCCAACTCTTTTTTATCTGTGCGAAGGTCTTTTTTTAGTATTTCATCTTCCGTCTCTGATTTTCCTCTTGCGCGCGTGCCTTTAATCGGTTGGGAAATGATTTTATTGCCATCTTTCTTCATAAACCTTTCTGGCGAAGCCGAGAGGATATAGTGATCTCCGTGTTTTTGAAAGCAGGAAAACGGGCTAGGAGAGAGTTGATTAAGGTCTAAGTAAAGTTGAGTCGGGTTGACGGTTTCTATTTCG
Source organism: Roseivirga sp. (assembly GCF_034669765.1). Classification (GTDB taxonomy): domain Bacteria; phylum Bacteroidota; class Bacteroidia; order Cytophagales; family Cyclobacteriaceae; genus Roseivirga. The sequence continues at coordinate 257,601 of NZ_JAXMOQ010000003.1, read as the reverse complement.
CCATGAAATTCCTGACAGAAATTGATTTCATAGCAATCGCCTTCTTCAATGTGCTGTCTAAGTTTTTCAATAATGGTTAAATACTCTGGTTGACTAATACTGGCTGTGGGTTTGGTTAGTTTGCTTTGAATTAAATCAAGCTCAGTTCTTTCTATTTGCCCCAATACATCTTCTTCCGACCAAGTTTCGACTTCATTTCCCTTAAAGAACAAAATATGCTGCGGTTCAAAAAAAGAAATTTCCGGAAATTGAACGGTGTCGGCATTATTGCTCGATAAGTTTTCCGTATCGTTTTTCAGATCGTAACCTAAATAGCCGAACAACCATTTGTTTTGGTGGAAGGCAGAAAGCGAACAAAAGCGATCTATTTCATTCGGTACAAAAATGCGTTTTACTCCAACGGCTAGTATTTCTTCAAAACCCTGATAGGGATAAGAAATCCCGTTAGATTGAAAGAAGGCGCAATGCGAAAAGCCATTCGCCCAGTGCAAGGCCTTTTTAAGGAACAGCGTTTTGTTATTAATGGAAGTTGTTTTCAATGCGTTGTACTAAAGCGATGCAAAGTTAGTAAAGCAAAGAGCATAAAAAAGGGAGCTTTGTGCTCCCTCTTTATTCTATTTCAATTTTTATTAAAGAGATGGCTTTGTTTCAGCCTCTAACTCAAAACCTACATTTACAGTGTTGTAAATAAAGTCATCTTTCAATTTCTCAGCAAGTGAAGCTCTTTCCTTAAAGGTCAAGCCCCATTCAGTTCTGTCGATATTGAAGCTAGCTTTGGCCTTCACCATCCCGTTTTCCATTGTCACTATCGCAGGAAATGAGATGTTTTTTGTTGTGCCACGCATGGTCAGGTTTCCTGAAATGATGTGAGTAGGATTTTCTACCATAATATCGCCCATTGATGCAGGCGTATAATCTGTTTTAGGTTCATCTAAGTCAGAAGAAACTTTAGTGGCATCAAATATTTCCGCTCCTGTCATTTCAAAAGTAGCAGTTGGGTGATTCTCAGCATCAAAAAAGTCAGCAGACATTAAATGACCTTTTAACTTGCTATTGTACTCAGAATCAGCTGGTAAGTCTAATACGACTAAGTTGGTGATGTCCATTTGGAAATTCGCTGCTACGATATCATTACCTTCTACGTTGATTACTCCTGCAGTAATTGGAATTGTGCCATTGTGTTTTCCTGCAGGCTTACTTCCAATCCAAGTTACCATGCTGTTATCTGTACGTACCATCATGGCTTCACCTGAGGCAGAAGCTACAGCCTTAGCGTCAGAAGTTTCCACTGTTTTTTCCTTAGGTCCACAGGCTACTACTAAAAGTACTGCGGCTACCATAGCAAAGGTTGATTTCAAAGTTTTCATTTAGTTTAATTAATTGTTGTTAATTGCTTTTCAAGATGTATTGGGTAATCGATTTTCTACCCATTTTGTTTATCGAAAAGCAAAACTACATCTAGAGTGGTTAAGTTCAATGTATGTACATATAATTTTATTCGATGGCAGTAATTAAGGCAGTAAAGGGCGTACAGCCTGTTTTTGGAAAGAAATGTTTTTTGGCAGACAATGCTACCGTAGTGGGCGATGTGCACATGGGCAATAATTGCAGTGTGTGGTTCAATGCGGTGGTAAGGGGTGATGTATGTCGAATAGAGATAGGAGATAATTGTAATATTCAAGATGGCACAGTGATTCACGGTACGTTGAATATGTCCAAAACCGTATTGGGTAAAAATGTAAGCATTGGCCACAATGCCATTGTGCATGGCTGTATTGTGGAAGACAATGTTCTGATTGGAATGGGTGCTATTGTAATGGACAATGCTGTAATCGGTACAGGTTCTATGATTGCTGCGGGCGCAGTGGTGTTGGCCAATACCGTGGTTGAACCCAATTCACTTTATGCTGGAACGCCCGCTAAAAAAATCAAAGAAATTGATGAGCGACTACGAATGGTGATTGATAAAACACCTGAAAACTATATTATGTATAGCGGTTGGATCGAAGATCTTCCAAAGCCATGATGATTCATTTATTCTTGTGCCTTTTTCAAAAAATAAATTACCTTGAAGTATGATTTCTCTTCCAAAAACTGGTGAATACAACCCCTTCTATCAGACTTATATTAGCCAGCTAGAAGGCCATAATGTTCTAGAGCGCATCAACGAGCAGAAAGCAGAAATGACCGCGCTTTTTAATTCCATTTCAGAAGAAAAGTCAAACACTGCTTATGCTGAAGGTAAATGGACGATTAAAGAAGTGTTGAACCACATCAATGATGTGGAACGTATTTTCACTTACCGTGCTTTGGCCATTGCCAGAGGTGACAAGCAATCACTTCCTGGAATGGACCAAGATTCATACCAAGCGGCAGCGACCAATCCGTCTCGTCCACTGACCAGCTATTTGGCCGAATTTGAAGCCATTCGGTCGGCTTCCATCCTTTTCTTTGAAAACTTAAGGGAAGATGAGACGATGAAAGAAGGGACTGCCAGTGGAAATAAAGTAACCGTTAGGGCACTTGCTGCCATGACAGTGGGACATGCAGCTCACCATATTCAAATCATCAAAGAAAGATATCTATAATGTTCATCATCGACCCAAATTTTAACTACCCCAAAGAAACAGAGTCTAGAGTATTGATCCGTTTTCAGGACTGCGATCCCTTGCGTCACTTGAATAATGCGAAATACTTTGATTATTTTTTCAATGCCCGAGAAGATCAAGTGCCGAAAATTTACGGAGTAGAAATGCGGGAAATTATCAAGTCGTTTGATGCCGTTTGGGTAGTGTATAATCATCATATTGCCTATATAAAACCCGCGAATATGGCTGAGTGGGTACGTATAGTGAGCAGGGTGATTTGGTACAACAAAAACACCTTGGTAGTGGAGTATTGTATGTTTGATGATTCGAAAAGTTATTTAAAAACCATGATGTGGACCACCTTTAAGTATGTTGGTATGGATACCAGTAGAACGGTAGAACACTCAGAAGAAGTAGAGGCTTATTTGAAGGCTATATTGTATCCTGGGGTTGAATATCACTCGGCAAAATTTGACGAACGTGTCTATCAAGTTAAAAATGAGACCCGCTCGATCTTTTGATTTATCGAAATAGAAGATTATCTTATTAAAGATTCGAACGGGCTACTATCTTGCCACCTCAAAAAATGATAGTTAATATATTTGTATTGTAACCATGGAAAATCAAGGGTTTGACGCCAAAGAAATCGAAGAAATTAAAGCCAAAATTAAGGCATCGGGAAAATCATATACTGTGATCGAATCAGAAGATAATTCTGATGATTACATGAACTTTAATTTTGTTGGAGACTTTGACGGTAAAGAAGTAGTGTATGATGTAGCACTTTATACTTTGAAGATTCAACACGCCAGCGAAATTTATGAATTGGCTGAACACGAAGCCGCCAAGAAATTCCCTGAGTACAAAGCCATTGCCTACGATGAAGACGAAAATGGAGATATTGCTCCATTGGGTGATTTAGAAGAAGAAATTGGGCTTTACATGGCCGAAGTGATGGAAGAGCTAGAAGAGGAAGATGCTGTAAAGGTTCAAGAGCATATTGATATTGACGAGAACATCGACTTTGGTGTAGGACTGGATGTTGGGTTGAATGTGGAAAAAATCACTCCTGAAGTGATTGAGAAATTTATTAAAGATTTTACCAACGACACATTAGCGCTTGATCCAACTTACTTCTCTTTCCAAATGGATGAGGACGATGAAGATGACGAAGAATAAGTATTGATTAATTTCAAGATAGGAAATCCCTAACGGTCGCCAGTTCGACTTTTAGGGATTTTTCTTTTTACCATCTTTGATGCAAACAATTACCTTTAATAATAGCTTTTTGTTTTTATGTTGAAAATAGCTTGGAAAGACCTTTATGCTCATGTATTGCCCAATAACCATCGCTTTCCGATGGAGAAATACAACTTGCTGCCCGAACAGCTTTTGTATGAAGGCACCATTTCCGAGCGTAATTTTTTCACCCCTGAGTTATTGAGTGAAACGGCCATACTACGAACCCATAATCCTGATTATTGGAATAAGTTGAATACACTTTCCTTATCTAGAAAAGAAGAACGAAAAACGGGTTTTCCACTTTCAGCAGCTTTGGTGGAGAGAGAGCGTGTAATTATGCAGGGCTCGGTAATGGCCGCGCGTCTTGCGGTTGAAAATGGAATTGCTATGAATATGGCTGGTGGTACACATCATTCGTTTACCGACAGGGGAGAGGGTTTTTGTTTGCTCAACGATATTGCCATTGCCGCGCATGATTTGCTCGACAACGGATTGGCGACTCAAGTGTTAGTGGTGGATTTAGATGTACATCAAGGGAATGGAACTGCCCAAATATTTGAGAACGAACCAAGAGTTTTTACTTTCAGTATGCACGGAGCCGCCAATTACCCACTACACAAAGAAAAATCTGATTTAGATGTAGGGCTTAAAGATGGTACTGACGACAATACTTATTTAAGTCTATTAGATGCCAACCTAAAAGCCTTAATCGACACGGTTCAACCTGATTTTGTATTCTTTCAGTGCGGAGTAGACGTTTTAGCGACAGACAAGCTGGGGCGCTTAGGAATGACCTTGCAAGGTTGCAAGCAGCGCGATAGGATCGTTTTAGAAACCTGCAAGCAAAACGACATTCCTATTATGGCTTGCATGGGGGGAGGTTATTCAGAAAAGGTAAACCATATTGTTGAGGCCCATGCCAATACCTTTCGGCTCGCTCAAGAGATTTTTTTTAGGTAAAGGACAAAGTCCTTGATTAATTGTGGTCATAGGTTCATAGAGCCTACAACAGCAGTTAAGTTGCTTATTGAAGGCTAGTTGTTGAATAACATCTACTAGGACGCAAGAGCACAGGATTTTAGTTCTTTACAATTCTAAATCCAAAATGGTTGTTTCCTCTGTTTTCAAAGTCACTGGCTCTTTCATAAGTCAATAAAGTTGCCTTATGATAGTTCCAAGAACCCCCACGTCTCACTCTTTTTGAATCTGTTCCAGGAACAGTGTTAACTGGATCCGTAGCATCAGCATAAAATGAACTACTGTAATAATCTTGACACCATTCCCAAACATTGCCACCCATATCATATAAACCATAAGGGTTAGCAGGGTAAGAGCCAACTGCTAATGAATGCCCATTTGGATTATAAACCCCTGGGCTATCACCATTGTAATTGGCTTTTGATGAAGACAGTGTTCCATCATCAGTCGGGAAATCTAATTGCTGTCCGCCTCTTGCAGCATATTCCCATTGAGCTTCAGAAGGCAAACTTACATCATAGTATTGCGCAAATGCATCTGCTCCATACCATTTCACCCAATTTACTGGCCAATTTCCTTTTGTAGCGTCTAATAACTCAAAAGTGCTGCTTGAGCTATTAAATGAGATCCAACTTTTATTGTCAATGTGTTCAGATTCTCCACCACTTGTACATCCGCCTGTTTCTCCTAATTGTAAGAATATCTGACCAGTGTTTGGGGCATCACCTGCTCCAACAATCATGTTTTCAGTATGTGTTCCACAAGGGTCAGAAGTTGACTGTGAAGAAACGGTAATCCAACCATCGATGTATGCGTTGTTTAAAAAGTCGATGTATTGTTGGTTGGTGATTTCCTTCTCTGATATTTGAAACTTTGTCAATGTGACGCTTATAGAGGGAGCATCTCCAGTCGTGGAACCACCCATGGTGAAACTTCCTGCTGGAATATCTTTTAGAATAATGCTGGTGGGTAGTTCTTGGTCACTTGTAATTGGTTCTTCCTTTGTTGGGCCATCATCGTTGCTACACGAAAATGTGAGTAACATTAAGCAAAATGCAATTGCGGAATTCGATTTGATACTCATTACTTCTTATTTTTTTATTCGAGAGAGGTTTAATTTTTAAGATAGTTGTTTTTAAGTTGACGCCAAAGATTGTGATTTCACTTCAGTGCTTCACGCACCGTTCAATATGACTGACTTTATATACTTAAGGAATAAAGCAACCTTAACTCTTACTTCTTCTTAGTATTTCGGTAGAAGTAATTAATGCCTTCTGAATTGCTTTCGATAATGTCCAATCTTTTGTCATTATTTAGATCGGCAAGAATGATATCATAAGTTGATTGTTTTTCATTTCTGAGCATGATTTCCGTCCAAGAAAGTCCATTTTTGAAATTGAGGAAGACTTTGTTCGGCTCACCAGAATTGGCCACCACAATATCAGTAGTTCCGTTTCCGTCTATATCCCCAAAATCTAAGGAATAGGAACTGTCAGCACTATCATCAAACGCTATTTTTCTGTTGAAATCCATCCGTCCGTCTCCAAAATAGATCACATTTGGTTCGCCAATATTGGCTGTGATAATGTCCAGGTAACCATCATTGTCAATATCAATTACGCCTACCGATCTCGTTTCATCTTTCCCGCTACCAAAAGGATTTTTTTCAGAGAAGTTTAACTTTCCATCATTTAAATAGATGAAGTTTTGCTGTCCATCTCTATTGGCTAATATCAAATCTTTATGGCCATCTTTATTGATGTCTGCAACGTCTACATCAATTGTAGAGTCATCTTTTGAGCCAAATTTCAGGGTTTCGGTAAACTCTCCTTTGCCATTGTTAAGGCATATTTCATTTACTTTTCCTCGGTTGGTGATGAGGATATCAATGTCTCCGTCCGAATCAATATCAGTGGTTCTTAAATTTCGGGTTGGCGAATAAGGGTCCCCAAAATGGCCTAACTTCAGAAAATTACCGGTTCCATCATTCAAATAAATAGTGTTTGGCGCCATGTCATTACCCACCGCGATATCCAAATCTCCATCACCGTCAAAATCAGCTAACTCAGTGGCGTAGCTGGTTTCTTCAATGTTATCGAGTAGTCTTGATACTGTGAATATTCCAAATCCGTTGTTGAAGAACACCTTGTTGGCTTGAGGCCAATGCCTACCATTGGCCACTACTAAATCTATATCACCATCATTATCGATGTCTCCAGCGCTTATTGAAGCAGACCTGTCTTTGTCTATCCCTAGCACCAACCTAGTACTTGTAACAAATTCAATCTCTTGTCCAATTACTAAACTCGGAATTGATAGGCAGAAAAATAGTATTAAGTACTTCATGGTGATTTATCGGTTGTTACGAGGTGTAATGAAATAAAAAAGTGTCAATGTATCGCTAATAAGACTAGCTAAACTTAGGGTTAAAGCTAGAAATAAAATCGACTTCTAGTGGCTAGTTATGAAGAACACCAACAAGGGTGGGAGGTAATTGGTCAGACCAATGAGTGCCAGAGGTAAACCGTAAAAAAAACGGTTGGTGTTGCTGCTGTAATCCATAGGCCACGGTTTAAATCTTGGGCTATGGATAAGGATTTTCTTTGGGAATGGATTAAACCATTATGGAGCGAAGGTTTATTCGCTTCGTCATTGTGCCCTACGCAAAGCCAGCTGAGTAGCGTAAAGTTATATCCTTATCACGTCCTTTCAGGAATTCTATAACGATATGGTTCTTTTACGAAGGGTTGCACCCTTCGTTTTGCTATTGAGCCCATTCAGGGCTAGTAGAAGCTGAATATTTGTGCAAAAGCAAAGCCCTATCGGGGCGGCCTCTTCGTAGCACAATGAAATATACACCGCACATTAAGCCCCAGCGGGGCGACCCATAGCGATTGTGTTGTTTGCATTCCAGTTTTATGAATGGAAAATTAGGTCAAGGACAGAGTCCTTGTTTAATAGCTGGTCACAGGTTCTGCCGATGGCAGATAAATCGGAGAACCTGCGACAGTGATTATTCGCCTCGTCATTGCGAACCTGCTTAGGTTTATCGAAGCGTCATTGCGAGAAATGAAACCTGTGCGAACAAGGTTTCATGACGCGGCAATCTGTCTGTTCTGTGCTTTTGAGGTTGAGAGGCTAGAGATTGCTTCGTTACAAACCTTCACTATCGTAAGGTTTGTTTCTCGCAATGACACTCCGATTGGAGGTTCAAAGTACCTTATCAGACAAACGCCTCAGTAACTTCTTTTGGGATTCGGGTGGGTTTTAGGCTGTTGGCATCTATCATACACCACCATGAACTGGACTGCATGAGCAGGTCGCCTGTGGTGGCATTGAACATACGCACGAGACGGTTGCTTTTTACTCCCGTGTGTTCGTGTACATGGGTTTTAATCTGGATTTGATCGCCTAAAAATGCAGGTTTCTTGTATTCAATAAAGTGATTAATGGCCACCCATTTGTATTGTTCTAGCCATATGGCTTTTGCTGCTTGTGTCCAATGGGCTTCAGACACATCTTGTACCCACTGCAAATAGCGCACGTTATTTACGTGCTGCATAGCGTCTAAATCGGCAGCAGTTACTTTAAAGGTAGATTCATAAATAGCGGGCATGGTGGGTATTTATAGTACTAGATTCTCAAATAAGCGCTGGGCAGTTTTCTCTAAATCATCTGATAAACCTGCATGGGTTTTAGACACCTGAAGGGCTGAACTCCGGGTGGAAGTTAACCAACGGAAACGCTCGGTAATGTCGAGCTTCGCTATAGGACCGCACTCTTTATTACCCAAAGCTACTTTTTCGAAACTCTGCAAATTCAACCGAATTTGATCAATGTCCAGTTCGTCTGAAAGCAATGCAATTTTTGATTCATTAATCGTCCAAAGCACTTTAATGAATTTCGCTCTTTTGCTAAATACAGCCACCCCCACATTCAGAAACTCTTCACGTTCCAAAACAGGGACCACCCGAATCATCGCATATTCATATAAGTGCTGCTCTTGCATCTTGGGCTTGTTTGGTGAAAATGTCGGAATGCTGTAAACGCGTAATCAAAAACTGGGCATAGGCTTCTCTCAATGCTTCAGGGCTTTCATCGGTGTCAGGCCATTCGAGCCAAGAATCGGGAATTAAGGCCACAATGGTCTGTAATTTCTCAGGCGTCAGCAGCGTTTTGAAGGCCTCATTGGTTTCTTTTAGCAAAGAAGCTTGTGCCAGCAGTACATGTTCTTTCACAAAAGGAAAAGGCGATTTGGCGCGCTCCTCAAGGTGCATCCAGGCATGGTGAAATGATAGGGAAGAACCATGATCGATCAGCCATAATTCTTTATTGAACATCAGCATATTGGTGTTCTTCACGGTGCGGTCGATGTTCGAAATAAAGGAATCGAGCCACACCACTTTCGAAGCAGTTTCTGCATCAATTTGTGTAACCACCGGATCAAAGGTAATAGCGCCCGACAAAAAGTGAAGTGCAATATTTAGGCCTTGGCTTCCTTTCAATAAGTCTTGTACTTCTTCGTCTCCTTCGGTACGACCAAAGGCTTCATCCAAATTTGCGAAGACCAATTCCGGAACTCTTAAACCGAGTTCACGGGCAATTTCTCCACCAATCAATTCGGCAATCAGCACTTTGGGGCCGTGGCCGTTGCCCCTGAATTTTAATACGTATTTGAAGTCATCGTCCGCTTCGGCCAAAGCGGGCAATGAGCCGCCCTCGCGTAAGGGTTGGATGTATCGGGTTACATTTACAGTTCTTAACATGGCGCGGGAAATCCCCTTTTTAAGCCTTCACTCTTGAATATTTTCGAAGGTAAACAAAAATTACTATTTGAGGATTTTTAAGGGAGTAGGAAGAGGGAAGCGTGGAGACGGAAGTGGGAAGTACGAAGTCAGAAGAAAGTGCGGCTCACCTCGGTACCATCATTGCGAACCTGCCGAATCTATTCGAAGTGAGGATGTTTACATGAAGCAATCTGAATGTCGAGTTGACTACCAGAAATTGCTTCGTCACTGCCTTTCGCTCTCGTGAAGTTTGCTTCTCGCAACGCTTGAGCTGTAGCTTTCACCGGTGGCCGTAGCCTTTCATAAAGGCTTCAGCGAAGGCACAATGACGGCTAATTAACAGCTCTTCATCACTTCATTTACCCTGAATTTCACAATCCGCTCAATCAATACCAAGGGCATGGGCTGAGTAAGCGGAAATTGAACAGACCCTTTGCCTTGCTTGTACTGTGAGAGCTCCTCTGCAAAAGCTGAGTGACCAGTAGGCGTAGCATAAAAACCAATGTGCTTCTTGTAGGCCGCAAAATGCACCAAGCCTTTTCCGTTTAACTTAAAAGTAGGAATGCCATAGCTTATGCATTCTGCCGCGGTGGGTGCTGCCATTTGAATGGTCTTTCTGATCTCGGCAAGCACATTTTGAACTTCTAGCGGAAAGCCTAAAATATACTGACCTATTTCGGGTGATTGGTTCATTTTATTTGTCTTAATGAGGTGATGTAATCCCAAGTATTGCCAAAGGGTCAGTTTTGATTCAGCTTATGCCTTTTCACCACAATTAAACATCCACTGTACACCAAATTTATCGGTGCAGCTTCCGTAATAATCACCCCAGAACATGTCTTGTAAATCTTGAGTTATAGTTCCACCATTTGAAAGCGCATCGAAAAGTTTTTTTGTTTCTACTCTGGTGTCGGGCTGAAGGTTAATGTAGCTATTGTTGCCAAAGTTTACCTTGAAGCCCATGCTTTCAGGTGCGTCTGTTCCCATTAAGGTGTGGCATCCTAAAATGCGGAGTTCAACATGCATTACAAGATTTTTGTCATCTTCGGCCATAGGAGGCATCCCTTCTTGCGCTGGAATATCGCCAAAGCGCATAATGCCGTCACCAAAGAACTCTCCGCCAAATACAGATTTGTAATAGTTAAATGCTTTCTCGGTATTGCGAGAAAAATTGAGGTAAGTGCTAACTGCTGCCATAATTTTGAGTTTGGTTTTAATTTGTTTTAAAATGTAAGTTATTTTCTTCCAACGCGGTGTTTAACAGCGTGATGGCCTTTGGCCCCATACCGTGAAGCGTTGATATTTCTTTTTCGGTGTATTGTGAAAGTTGCTTTAAGTTCGAAATGTCTTTTGATTCTAAAGCCCTTCTTGCAGGAGCGCTAATGAGTGAAAGGAAACCAGTTTTTGGCTTTCTTTCTGCCTCACAAATTGGGCAAGTTGGGCAGTCACTGCTTTTGTAATATTGATGCCCCTGAGGACATGTTTTTAAATGCTTCTTTTGTTCCATTGTCATTTGCATTTATAAAAGCGAAGCTTCACCGTTCATTTCATTTACCAACTTAATAATGGATTGGGTGTCGATCATAGTTTGCTTTGTTTCGATACGAAGAATTTTATCACAATCCTCTAAATCGAAGTTGGCCATATAGTTTGGAAACACTTCACTGATTTGGAGAAGCACTTTTTCAGCTTGTCGGTCGGTGTCGATATTTGTAGCAAAAACTTCGATCATAACTAATTTGCTGTTAGCGGTTTAACCTCTAATTTCAGGATTCAATTTATGATAATGAAGATAATAAAGCACTAAGACAATCGTAAATATTAAAGCATCCACTAACATTAAGCATTATCATAGGCTGCTTGCAATGTGGCCATGTCTATTTTCTTCATTTTCATTAAAGCGGCAAACATTCTTTTGAAGCCTTCACGGTCTTCACCCTGCATTTTGTTAATCAAATTAGAAGGTACAATCTGCCAAGAAACACCAAATTGATCCTGTAGCCAGCCACATGGCAATTGCTCGCCATTTTCACCGATAAGTTTGGCCGATAATTCATCAATTTCGTCTTGGTCTTTGCAATTTACAAACAGAGAAAAGCCTTGACTGAAACTGAAAGAGGGCCCCGCATTCAGCACCATAAAGCGCTGTCCTGCTAGTTCAATTGTAGCAGTCATGAGCTTACCTTTCAGTTCAGGATATTCGTCACCGTAATATGACTTATGACTTACTTTACTGTCTTTAAAAAGACTGATATATAAATCCATGGCTTCTTCGGCCTTGTCGTTGAATGTGAGAAAAGTGGTGATTTTTTGTTCTGCTGTATTCTTCATGATGTTGAATTAATTGTTTTTAAAATGAAAGAGCCAGTGTTTACCAAACTGGTCGGTGAGGCTGCCTAATAAAGCACCTGAAAATGTTTGTGCTATAGGTTGGAAAGTCTTACCATTTTGGGCGAGTTTTTTATAGTAAGCATGAACCTCTTCTAGCGTATTGCATTCTACCCAAATCGAAACTGAATTACCTTGAGTTAAGCTTTGCTCTCCAACCATGTCCGTTCCGAACAATGTAAAATGGTCAGTTGAAATGGAGGCTTGGAGAATGTAGTGTCGCATTTCAGGGCTCAACTTGTTCCCGAGAGGCGAGTCACCAATGGTTTGCAGCTGAATTTCACCTCCGAAACAGGCATGATAGAAAGTCATTGCCGCGTGGCAATTGCCATTAAAGGTGAGGTATGGAAGCAATTGACTCACTTTTGGTCAACTTCTTTTTCCTTTGATATAGGCATACATCGCCATGGCGTGTCCGTGACCCAAGTCAAATTCTTCTTTCAACCAATTGATGATTTCTGTGGCTTTTACACCTTTTTTGAGCTCACCGTTTTCGGTGAAATCTTTGACTTCAGCCAAAGCTTTAAAGTCTTCTGGCGTTTTATCTGTTTTAGTTTGAATGTTATCTAAGTAAGCTTGAAATGACATTTCTCTAAACTTTATGGTTACTTATTCTTTTCAGCATAGCTTTTGAAGTTGTTTAAAATTGCTTGCCATCCATCACGTTGCATTTCTACAGGGTTTTCGCTTTCTACATCGAATATTTCTATGATTTCAGTAACGCCTTCTTTTTCTTCGAAAGTGATTTTCACCATTCTGCCATCTTCCATGGTGTAAACAATCAGTTTATGCTTGATTACTTCATCATAAACTCCGCCAAAATCGAAACCAAAACTACCGTCTTTGGCTTCCATTCTTGTTGAAAATTTACCGCCTGTTCTTAGGTCGTTTTCAGCGCTCGGTGCATGCCAATCATCTGAAGCCATACACCATTGCGTAATGTGTTCTGGTGCTCCCCAGAAATTCCAGACTTTATCAATGGGCGCATTAACCGTTGCATTAATTGTGATTTTTTCCATGTGCTTGTTATTTAGGTTCTCGATAGATTACATTACAAATATCTGGATTCATTTGTATATACGGATGGGTGAATGCGACACTTTATAGGGTTGATTCCGCCAAACTTTTGATTTACATTTAGGTATGAAAACCGTTTCCATATTTGTTCCGGAGTCGTCTGTAATGGAGGCTGTGGCTGATCCTCGTTATATGTTTACTGCTGCTAATCAATTTTTGCAAGCGGCAGGTAAAGCGCCCCTTTTCAATGTGCAATTGGTGGCATTAACGAAAGAAGTAAGGCTTCACGGAGGCGTATTTTCCGTTCATGCCGACAAGTTGATTGGAGAGGTGAAACAAACGGACCTGATCATTATCCCTGCGCTTTTTGGTGATATGAACAATGCCGTAGCGGTAAACCAGGCTGCCATTCCATGGATTATTGAACAACATGACAATGGTGCAGAGGTGGCTTCGCTTTGCGTTGGGGCATTTCTATTGGCTTCCACAGGTTTGTTGAAAGACAAAAAGTGCTCTACCCATTGGGCTTATTATAATGAGTTTCGAGAAACTTTTCCAGATGTCGAAATTATGGATGGGAGCATTATTACGGAAGAGAAAGGAATCTATTCGAGTGGAGGAGCTAATTCTTATTGGAACCTACTGCTTTATATTCTTGAAAAATACACCGACCGTGACACGGCCATTCTAGCCTCCAAATATTTTGCGATAGACATCGACAGAAGCAGTCAATCTTCCTTTGCTATTTTCAATGGACAGAAGGGTCATAATGATGAAGCGGTGAAACTGGCGCAGCAGTATTTAGAAGAGAATTTTCAAGAGAAAGTATCCGTAGATCAAGTGGCTGAGCATGTTGCCGTGAGCCGAAGAAGTTTTGAGCGGAGGTTTAAGCAAGCCACGGGGAATACGGTGCTAGAATACCTACAACGGATCAAAATTGAGGCCGCCAAACGTAGTTTTGAATCGAGTCGAAAGAACATCAATGAAGTGATGTTCGATGTAGGTTATACCGATACCAAAGCCTTCCGCAATGTGTTTAAGAAAATCACAGGACTCACACCGATTGAGTACCGAAACAAATATGCTAAGGTGGAAGTGACTGTTTAGTTATTAATAGGTAAAGAATATTGACAGGCTTGTTGGTGAAAACACCAACAAGGGCGAAAAGAATAATGATACGCTTGTCGGTGAAGAACACCTGTAAGGGCGAAATTTACACAGTGTTTGAAGATTGAAAAAATATTAAAATGAACCTCTTGAAAGAAGAAAAGAAATTCTGGCAGCGACATTTCCGCATTGAAAAGGTGGAAGACATTCCGCATAAGTGGAGTGGTTATAAATCAATAGATTCTGAAAATGATGATGACTTTTTTTACTTTTTTACTTTACGCGTTTCATCCATAATGGAGATTCATTTGAAGGATACCTTGGTTACAGATGGGGGCGTCAAGTACATCTCTAAGCTCAAGGACTTGGAAATTCTCTATCTAAGGAATCATAGTAAAATCACTAAAGCAAGTATTCCGTTTTTCAATGAAATGGCGTCTTTACAAAGCTTAAACATCACAAAAACAGAAATCTCTTTATTCGATATATGTGACAGTTTGGACAACCAGAGTCTCAAAGAAGTGTTTTTAGATTCAGAAGAGGATGAAGAAAGCATTATTGAAAAAGGAATCATCTTGAAAGAACGCATGCCAGACTGTAGCGTTTATCTGAATACCAGTTTCGCGACTGATGTTTTTGAAAACCCAATCAAGCCTATTTTTTGAGTTTTGGTTATTCCCTTAAACTATCCTGATCACCACATTTCCTTTTTTGTGCCCTTGGTCTACATAACGATGCGCCTCGGCTATGTTGCTAAAAGTATAGGTCTTATCGATCACAGGTTTTATACTGCCTTCTTCTAAAAGTGACCTGAGTAGATGAAGGTCTTTGGTTCTTTCTACTGGCGGACGTAAGCCTGTGGCGGCAATCAGGGCTTTCTTTTTACCAAACAGCGCTGTAATGAGCACATGGCCAAAAACATTCAGGCCGATTCCCGCTTCCAAAAACCGTCCTTCTTTGGTAAGGGAGTTCTTAGCCTTTGAGAAGGTCGTTTTGCCAACGGCATCAAAAATGATGTCGTATTGTTGGCCATTTTTCGTGAAATCCTCTTTTTTGTAGTCAATTACATGGTCGGCACCCAATGAACTGACCAGCTCAAGGTTCGTGCTGCTACATACTCCTGTAACGTCCGCACCATAATATTTGGCTACTTGAATTGCAGAACTTCCCACACTACCCGAAGCGCCATAAATCAGTACTTTCTGACCTTGCTTGATTTTCCCTGTATCACGAAGAAAGGGTAGGGCGGTTAAGAAACCATCGCATGTCGAAGCTGATTCTTCGTAATTCAAATTAGAAGGCAAGGGCACAATTACCGCATCTTCTGGAAGGGTGATGTATTCTGCATTGGCACCGAAATTAGGGCCAGCAGTTCCAAAAATTCGATCACCTTTTTTAAAAAGGGTCACTGCTTTTCCCGTTTCTATTATCTCTCCCGCGAGTTCTTCGCCCAAGGTTTTGATTTTCGGTTTTGTCAAACCCGTAAAAAGCCTTGAGAAATAGGGTTTACCTTGGCGGAAAGTGGCTTCCGTGGCCGTAACCGTAGTGGCAAATACCTTCACCAAAATCTCATTGTCTTTTGGTGTAGGTATTTCTCTTTCTAGGATCTGCAGAACCTCAGGTGACCCATAAGTGTGATATTCAATCGCTTTCATGAATCAAAGTTGGGTATAATTCAAAGCCTGATCGTTCTGATTTCTAAATCCGAACCTATTTCTTGGTTAGTTCTTTCCAGTATTCCTTGGGGGTTTGCCCAGTGATTTTCTTAAAGAAGGTGTTGAAAACGGTTTTAGAGTTGAAGCCGCTGTCATAAGCCAAGGCTAAAATGGTGAGGTGCCGTTGACTTGCATCGGCTACCTTTTCTTTGAAGTGCTGCACCCGATAACCATTGATGAATTCGCTAAAATTTTTATTTAAACTTTCATTGAGCAACCAAGAAAGCTGGTTCGGGTTGATCTCTATTTGTTCTGCCAAAGCCCTTAAGGATAGATTTGGATCTAGAAATGGCTTTTCTTCTTCTATGTATTTCAGTAGTCGATTTGAGTAATCTAAAGCCGTATCTTGATCTAAAAGTTCTTTCTTCTTTTTGACTTTTTTAACCTCGGGTACTTCGTGAAATATTGCCTTTTGAAATTCAGGATATCGAGGATCAGTCTTAATAGCGTTGACTAAAGGATCGACAAAATGTAGGTGGAGCAAAGGCGAGTTGTTTTCCATGGCTTCTCTGATCCACTCAAAGGCTTTGTCATTTTCTCCAGTGGCAGCGTAGAGCATGAATAGATAGGATTGCGCATGGTAATTCTCGATGTTCTGCGCAAATTCTAACAAACGATGTTTAAGCTTTTCACTATTGACTACATCATTTTTAAGTGCATAAGCGATGGCTTGTACTCCAATTTTATCTCCTTCGATTACAATGTCGGATGGAATGGTGTCGAAATGATTGATGGCCTCGTCTAGACGGTTTTGTTTGATGAGGCAATAGCTTTTAACGGTGCTTGCAGGAATATTTTTTGGGTTATGTTTTAGACATTGATCCATCACATCAATGGCCTGCTCATAATTCTCTGTGATGTAATTATAGTAGCCCTTGTAGAAAAGTGTTTCTTGAGACAGCGGGTCTATTTCTAGGGCTTTGTTTAGGTGAACAAACCCAAGGTCTCTCTTTCCTGCAATTAAATACAGAAAGGACATGAACTGCTGTGCCTCTACATAATTGGGTTGAATTTCTAAAGCTTTGATCGTTAGCCTCACCGCCTCTTTGTAATTGATGGCAGTGAAAAAGGCGAGATTGGCCAGTTGATAATACACCCCTGCATGTTGATCGTTCAGGGTATGCGCCTTATGGGTGAGTTGAGAAGCCTTTTGCCAAGCTTCGGCATGATCCATAAAACCTGTGGTGGCCAGAAAACCATAGCAGTCGGCTAAACCTAAATAAGATTCTACATGTTTGTCATCCAATTCAAGGGCCTTGTCATAAAGTGAAATAGCCGTATGCATGTCATTTGGGTTCCATTTATTGAAATGGAACCGGGCTTTGAGGGAGTATTCATAAGCGTCAAGGCTCTCGGTTTGTTTGGTTACTAAGTGTTCTTGAATTTCGAAATGGCCGAATTGCTCTCTTAATTTATCCGCAATCAAAAGACTTATTTCATCCTGAATTTCGAATACATTTTCGAGCTGACGGTCCCAGGTTTCTGACCAAAAGTGATAATCCTCAGCTACATCAATCAGCTGTGCGGTAATTCGAATGGCCTTGCCTGATAGGCGAATACTGCCTTCTAGAATAATACCGACATTCAACTCTTTCCCAATTTGTGAAATGGGGATGTTCTTGTTTTTGAAATAGAACGAAGAAGTTCTTGACGTAACTTTTAGGCCTTTTATCTTCGCCAAGGCATTGATGATTTCTTCGGTCATCCCATCGGTAAAGTATTCGTTTTCTGGTTCGCTACTGAAGTTGGCAAAGGGCAAAACGGCAATCGTTTTCAAATGCTTTTTCTGCTTTCCTTTGAGGTCTGAAGGAGAGAGCGTTTTAATACCCTCATTGTTTATGCCAAATACCTCAACTGGTTCTGTGATGTTTTTAAGTTCAAAATGGCCCAGCGAAAAGGTTGAGATATGAGGATGGTTTTTAAGTTCAGCGTTCAGCTGTCCTGAAATCAAAATGGCTCCAGCAACGCCCATACTTTCAATTCTGGAAGCAAAATTGACCCCGTCACCATATATTTCTAAGCCATCAAAAACGATGTCGCCAATATGAAGCCCTATCCGAAGGGGAATACCGTACTCAATGCCAAGCATTCTTTGTATAGCGATGGCGCACTCAACAGCTTCTACTCCGCTTTGAAAAGCACTTAAGGTGCCATCACCAAAGTATTGAATGATGTCACCATTATGTTCTTGGTGTTTGTTTTGAAAAACCTCACGGTGACGCGTCCTCACTGCAGCAGCTGATTTTTCATCCTTCTGCATCAAGGCAGTGTAGCCCACAATGTCGGTAAACATAATGGCTGCCAACCTGCGGTTCTTTTGACTTTTCATGAGGAAACGGTTTTATTCATTTTCTTCTGAAAGTGCGCATTGATGAACGCTTGAAAAATGAAAATGGTGATAAAAAAGAACCGGGCTACCCACGGAAAGAAGAAACCAAGAATGGCTGCAATTGCCCATACGGCAAAGGAATTGAAAGCACGCCAACTTTCCCATTGTCCGGTAACTGGGTCAATGCCTTGTGTGGCTATTTCTTTTTTCACCACGTAACGTACAATTAGGTAATTGAAGAGACCAATGGCTGCTAGGTTAAAGCTGTAAAAAATAAATGGCCCTAGGAGGTCGAATCCATTCACGTAAAATGAAGTAGAGAAGGGCATAAGCACCACAAAAAGCAATAGAAAAATATTGAGCCATAAGAGCTTTTTATCAAAGTCGACTACATAACTCATGATGCGCAGGTGGGCAATCCAATACACCGCAGTGACTAAAAAGCTCACCAAAAGACCGATGAAGTTTGGGATTAGACCAGCCAGAATACCCCAAGTGCCTTTTTCGGCTACAGCTTCATAAGTGGGAATGGCCACCTCTAAAACCAGTAATGTCATCGCGATAGAAAATACTGCGTCTATAAAACTGATAATTCGGCCTCTTTCGAATGGTGTTCTGGTCATTGATGCTTTGGCTTAAAGCTAAAAATAGTAAGAATTACTTAAAGGTAGGAGGTGATATTAGCGCTTAAGGTTATTTATGCGGTTACAAACGATCATCTATTGGGTCGCACTTAAGGAGCTTGGTATTATTAGCTGTATATGTGCATTACAAACAGGCCATCCCTACGTGATTTATTTTGGTCTTTCATAATGACATGGTTTTCAGTTCCTTCTCTGCCGCTCAGGATGAAAAGGAGCGTGCATACAACTTCCATTCGCTAAAACCGAAAATGCTTGTTTTCTTTCCTTGAGGAACGAAAGGTCTTAAAACTTCCAATCCCAGGTGTAGAAAGTGTTGGTATATTCAAGAAGCAAGTCTGAATTGTTTCAGAATACTATTAATTCACCCTTTACTTCTCAGTAATAAATGCCCTGATGTCCTTGGCCAGTTTTTCGAAATCGGGTTGATGGTTGTACATCATATGGCCACCTTCATAATAGGTTAATTTTACGCGATCCATCGGAATGGCATTTCGAGAGAAGGTGAATTCTGCATCGAAAAATGGTGTAATCATGTCGTAATAACCACATGCCACTAATACTTTCATTCCTTCATTTCTGCGCATGGCATTGGCCAATCTGCGGGAGGTTTTTACGTACATCGGTTCGCCACCAGAACCCCAATCCCAGCCGCTCAACCTTCCGCTAGAAAGGTAAGGCCTGTCCATTGTGATTTGTAAATCATTGGTGAAATAGTGGTTCAAGGCTGCGGTATAGGCTGCGGAAACCTTATAGCTAGAGGCGTCACCCAATTCTGGAGAGTCGGCAGTGTCATCTGGATCATCGCCATAATAACGAGCGTCAAGTGTACCTAAAGCTACGCCTTGGTCTCTTAAAAGTTCTTTCTTAAAGCGGCCTGTCAATACGCGGTTGTTGGCTCTTTTTATGAAATTAATGTCGATGCCGTAGAAATATGCAAGCTTTTGAGCAATGGCATCCTTTTCTTGACTTGAGATTAGATCGCCTTTGTAGAGTGCAGATACATATTGGTTATAAGCGAAATCCCGGGCTTCTTCAACAAAGGCTTCGAGCGTTTTGCCCTGGCCCGCTTTTTTGTGGTACCAAGCTGTTGCCGCCATGGTAGGCATGTAAGTAACGTAAGAAGTAATGTTGTCCTCAATGGAAGTTGAACCCTCATAATCCAAAGCCTGAGAAATCAAGATCAAACCATTCAAAGCCAAGGCTTGTCCGTTACCTTCCAGTGCCTGCGAAACCGCTGCTGCTCTGGTGGTTCCGAAGCTTTCACCCGCAATATATTTAGGCGACATCCATCGGTTGTTCTCTGTTACCCACTGACGAATAAAAGTAGCTACCGATTGAGCATCTTGGTTCAAACCCCAATATTCATCCCCTTTTCCATTGCCAATCATTTGGCTATAACCTGTACCAATCGGGTCGATAAATACCAAGTCAGTAATGTCTAATAGGCCAAATTTATTTTCTTCAATAGGGTAGGGAGCACCACCATCATCTTCTACGGCATCACTATCTACACGTACCACTTTTGGGCCAAAGAAGCCCATGTGAAGCCACATCGAAGCAGAACCAGGGCCTCCGTTAAAAACGAAAGTAACAGGACGCGTGCTTTGCTCAATACTGCCCGATTTGGTGTAGGCTACCGACCACATGGAACCAGTGGGTTCGTTCTTTGAATTGGTCAATTGCATTTCGCTGCCCGTGGCGGTGTAGGCTATCTTTTTACCACCAAAAATACCTTCGTGCTCGGTTGTAAATTTCTTTGGTTCAGGTATTTCTGGGCTTTTTTGTTCTTGGCCGTAAAAGTTAAATGTCGAACAAAGAAGATAGGTGAGGATGAGGTAGGTTGATTTGAAGCGTTTCATAAGTAATGATTGTTGCATTTGGTTGGCTGAATTTAAAGAATTCTAGCGAAGAAGGGGAATGGTATTTATTGGTGCTCTCTTTTAGCTATTTTTTCTTAAAAGGGAATTGTTGGCCGCCTTGCTTGAGCGTGAAAGTGGTGTAGTCTACAGCATCTTCTGTTCCACCAAAAAGAATTACAATGGCTGCTTGATCAAACCTAAACTCTCTATTGCTGTAGGGGGTAAGTGGAAATGCACCTTGCCCAGTGGCTTGTGCGGTTATTTTTCCACCTTCCGCATTGATCACCATTTGGATGGGTAGGGCATCGGATGAAAATAAGCCGGCATATTTTTTTAAGCTTTCTGCACTGATCTCAATGGGCTTTTGATCAAAGTTAGGTAGGTCGAAATCCTTATTGTAATAAATGCTCAGTACTCCGACCAAAATATCATTGAAAGTAATGGTCAACCCATTGGTCAAAACAGAAATACTGACATCGTCTGCTTCAAAATGGTAGGCGCTGGATTCAAAATTGTCGATTTTACCGTTATGGCCAAAAGCACTTTTGTTATAAAAAGGAACGGAGAACAGACCATGGCCTAAACCATTTTTGATCTCTTTCATTTTTGCTAATGATGTAGCGGAAACCAGTTTGTTGTTGAAGAGGGCATAGGTAAACTCGTTCAAATCATTTGGGGTAGAAATAATGGCGCCTGCCGAAAAAGGAATGCTCATATCTGATTTGAATGGAAAATTAGTCCACTTTCCGTTTTGAAAATTCATTGAATTGGCTTCGTTTTTTTCAGTTTCAATGTTGTCGCCATAAGCCGTGTTTTGCAAGCCAAGCTTATCAATGATTCTTGTGTTCAAATGGGCTTCATAGCTTATTCCGGTTGCTTTTTCAATAATTAAGCCCAAGAGGATATAGCCGCTATTGGAGTAGGAAGTTTGAGTGCCAGGCTCAAAATCAGAAACTTGGTCTTTTATAATGTTAAGCAATTCTTCCTTGGATTTCTTCTGAGTCATGATGTTCATGAATGAAGGAGCATCTGTAAGGTTGAAAATACCGCTTTGATGGTTTAAGAGTTGTGCTATAGTGATTTTTTCAGCATTTTTGATGTCAGGAAAAAACCGGCTCACTTTTGTGTCTAAACTTAGTTTTCCTTCCTCTATCAATTGGAAAACGATTACCGCAGTGAAGGTTTTGGTGATAGATCCAATTCTAAACTTGGTGTTTGAATCAATCTTCTGCTGAGTCTTATCTGAAAGAAAACCAGCATAGCCTTCATAGACGGGTTTGTTCGATTTAGAAATGGAAACAGCCAAGCTAGCTTTGTTGTTTTTCTGAAGTGAATTGATGTAGCTGTCTAACTTTTGTTTGTCAAAATCTTGGGCAGATGCAATGGAGTAACTGAATAGGAGGGCAATGAAAAGCAGTTTCTTCATGATTTTTATTTTAAAGGTATAAAATAAAAATAGCCTGTAATTGGTCTCCAAAGTTTTATCGATTGATAAATGGAGCCAGTTACAGGCTAAATGGGTTTAAGGAAGGTTAAATCCTTATATTTTTTCGGTTAGGTTAAAAACCCGAAGCGGCATCGTCACCACGAGGGTCGGCTCCAGCTTCTAGCTTACCATTTGGCATTACCAAAATGGCATCTACACGGCCAATTCCTCCTGTGGTTCTGAATTTATGTCCTTTGGCCTCTAATGCTTGAATTACTTCTGCACTCAAACCATCGCGCTCATAAGTAACTTGATCTGGTAACCATTGGTGATGGAAGCGAGGGGCAGCTACCGCTTCTTGCATTCCCATTCCAAAATCAGTTACGTTGATGATGGTTTGAAAAACTGAAGTAATAATGGTTGAACCCCCTGGAGTTCCGACCACCATAAAGAGCTTTCCGTCTTTCGAAACGATGGTTGGTGTCATAGAACTTAACATTCTTTTGCCGGGTTCAACGGCATTGGCTTCTCCACCAACAAGGCCATACATATTTGGCACACCCGGTTTTGCGCTAAAATCATCCATCTCATTATTCAATAGAAAACCAGCACCGCCTACAAATACCTTCGATCCCATTCCACCATTGAGTGTTGTAGTGATCGATACTGCATTCCCCATCGGGTCAACGATTGAGAAATGAGTGGTTTCCATGCTCTCATTAGGGGCAGGCTTTCCCGCACTCACCTCACTACTTGGAGTGGCTTTGCTAGGGTCATAGCTTTTCATTCGGTCTTTAATGTAATTTCCATCTTGAAGACCTTTTAATGGGACATCATAGAAATCAGGGTCGCCTAAATGTGCAGCACGATCTGCATAGGCTCTTCTTTCGGCTTCAACAATTAAATGAACGGCCTCAGTACTATGGAAATCCATATTGCTGAGTTTGTAATTCTCCATGGTTCCAAATAATTGTGCCAAAGCAATTCCTCCGCTCGAAGGGGGGGGCATTGAGATAAACTCGTAGTCACCATAAGTGCCTTGAATTGGGGTGCGCCATACTGCTTCATATTGCTCTAAATCTTCATGAGAAATGATGCCGTTGCCTCTTTTCATTTCGGCCACAATTAAATCGGCAGTTTCACCTTTATAGAAACCATCACGTCCATTGTCGCGAATTCTCTCGAATGTTTTAGCCAATTCTGGAATTTTCACCAAGTCGCCTTCTTTCCATTCTTGACCTTCTTCAGCCAAAAAGAAATCAGGCATTACGGTGTTTAATTCCATAAAGGATTTACGATTACCGTTTAAACCTGAAGCTTCTCTAGCGGTAAGTACCCAGCCTTTTGAAGCCAAGTCGATAGCGGGTTGAACCACTTCAACCCAATCCAGTTTACCATATTTTTTATGAGCTTCCACCATTCCGGCCACGGAACCTGGAACACCAGCGGCTAAATGTCCGCGAGTACTCAAACCAGAAATTACATCTCCGTTTTCGTCAAGGTACATGTCACGGCCACCTGCATTTGGAGCTTTTTCTCTATAATCTAAGGTGCTTGCAGTGCCATCAGCCATGCGCGTAACCATAAATCCACCACCACCAATATTGCCAGCGCCAGGGTAAACAACGGCCAATGCAAATTGAACTGCCACTGCGGCATCTACTGCGTTGCCACCTTTTTGCATGATTTCCTTCCCAACATTTGAGGCAATTGGATGGGCAGAAACCACCATCGCTTCTGCAGCAATTAGGCCTCTAGCTATGTTTGGATTGTCGACTGATTCTTGGTTTTGGCAGGCCACAAGGACCAGTGCCAAAACCGCTATCATTAGTTTTTTCATATGAGGTTATTTCTTGCCTATAGTTGTTTCGAACAACTTGAAAATTCTTTTGTATTCATCTGTCCAGCTACTTGGGGTTGTGAATCCATGATTTTCAACAGGATAGAGGGCCATTTCCCAATTGTCTTTTCCTAGCTCAATAAGTCTTTGAGCCAACCTCACTACATCTTGGAAATGAACATTAGTATCTACCATTCCATGCGCTATCAAAAGATTGCCTTGTAAACCTTCAGCAAAGTAAATTGGTGAACTTCTTTTGTAGGCTATAGGGTCTTCTAATGGTGTATTCAAGATGTTAGAAGTGTATCCGTGGTTGTAATGCGCCCAGTCTGTAACTGATCTTAGCGCTGCACCTGAAGCAATTACATCTGGGTTGTTAAACATGGCGAATAGGGTAATGAAACCACCATATGATCCACCATACATTCCGATCTTGCCTGGTTCAACACCATAGTCACTAATCAATAACTTCGCACCATCAATATTGTCAGAAAGGTCTTTTCCGCCCATGTGTCGGTAGATTCCGGTTCTCCAGTCTCTTCCGTAACCAGCACTACCACGGTAGTCAATATCGAGCACGGTGTAACCTTGAGCCATTAACATGTTGTTGAACATGTATTCTCTCAAATAGCTACTCCAACCGTAATGTGCATTTTGCAAATAACCAGCACCATGTACGAAGATTACACCCGCGCCATTTGGATTTTCTGGCTTATATACTCTTGCATTTACCATTTCGCCATCTTCGGCTTTAAAGGAAATTACTTCTGGTTGATACCAATCGTATTGCTTAAAACCAGCCTGTAAGCTCTCAGTTACTTGTTTTTTAGCAGCACCTGGCTTGTTCGCTTGAATGAATAGCTCAGGTGGGCGATTGGTGTAAGAGTAAAGAATGGCTAGGTTTTTCTCATCAGGGGAAAGCGTTACTTCATTGTGACCATCTTCTGAAGTAATCTGTGTTGGCTTTCCGCCTTTAAGTGGCATTGAGTAGAAATGACGTATGCCAGGGTGTTTCAGATTTGCAGTGAAATACCAAGTTTTCCCATCATTAGAAAGCTGAGGGTCATATACTTCGTAGTTTCCTGAAGTAAGCTGCTTTACAACTCCTGTAGATAGATCATGTGTGTAAAGGTGGGAGTAGCCTGATTTTTCCGACTGGTAGTAAATGGTTTTGTTGTCGGGTAAGAAGCTCATCCCTCTTCCAATACCAGGACCTGCAATCCAAGCTTCGTCACGTTGACGATCTACTGGAACTAATTCCCCCGAGGACGGAAGCAATCTCATGATCCAAAGGTCTTTGTTATCTAAAGACGAAAACTGAACAACAGTGTATTTTCCGTCATTAGACCAAACAATATTCCCTGAAGATACTATTCTTGGTTCTTTAGAGAATTTTTTGTCTGGATAGTCTGTAACATAATCAGGTAAATCGGAAATACCGGGTAATTGCTTGGTGTCTAAGATATAAAAACTGTCGGCCTCAATGTTGTAGATACCCAACTCTCTGTAAGATTGATCTCCACCTACTTTTGATCTTGCGTTAATGTCTGTTGTATAACCACTGCTGGTCACATAGTTGGGTACAATCGTATTTTTTGCTGGGTTTTCTGCTGCAACACGAACGCTGAAGCTTACATATTTTCCATCAGGAGAAAGTTGAAGTCCACTTACATTATCCAACTCTATTGTAGACATTCTGTCTTCGGATTGGCTTTGTTGGAAAAACCTTTGGCCAGCAGCAGAAAAACGCCTTGGTCGGTTCTGTTGCTCTTTTAATATTTCAGAAGTGGATTGCTGATCGTCCGAAATCCATTTGTCCATTTCTCTATTACCGTTCCTCGCTATTGTAGGACGGTTAGGTCTGTCTTCATTATCATTGCTGATTTTTATATTGGTCAGCTGTCTGATTAAGCCAGTTTTTGTGTCTATAGAAAATAAGTTGTTATCGGAGATAAAAGTGATAACAGATTCATCACTATGGAAAGAAGGGCTAGATTCTCGGGCAACTGTAGAGATTATTTTCTTCTCAGCCATGGTTTTTACATCCATAGTATAAATGTCGCCAGATCTTTCAAACACTATTTTAGTACGGTCCTTATTGTATTGATAGTTTGAAGGAAAACCCTCACTAGTATCTTCTACCTCTTGAGGGTTGTTGCCATCTAAACCTACTTCGTGATAGCTAGGAAATCCTTCTCCGCTTGGGTTCCACATAAAATAGATAGTCTTGCTATCCTTAGACCATTGAGGCCTTGAAGGCATGATGCCAACAAACTGGTCGGGCTCTTGCATAAGTTCTTCAACCGTAAGTTGAGAAAGTGGCTTTTGTTGGGCAAAACCTAAGAAGCCTGATACGATTAAAAAGCAAATCGTTAGTAAAAATTTCTTCATGGTAATAGATATTTGATTGTTGACTTTCATTTTTTTCAATTGGAATTAAAACTAAAGATAGAAATTAACCTTGTTCTGTTTCAACAGGGAAAAATAACTAAAAAAGATTCAATTGGGGTTTAGCTTTTTATGAGAGGTAATTATTGAAGGTGGGGACAGTAATGGGGATTTGAATCCCGAATTGGGAGTAGGGGAAAGTTAATAACATTTCATTTAGGTTTGAAATCCATTGATTTGGCTTTTTTAGGTACTTTGAAGTTTTTAGGCACGAATTCCGCAAGTAAGTGTACAGTGCTATGAAGAAAAGTATACTAATCTTAGAAGATGAGGCGGTCACAAGATTGCTCTTGAGTTATTATCTTTCAGAAGATTACGATTTGTCGATTTACGAAAACGGACTGGAGGGCCTGGCTTGGTTGGAGAATGGTTATAAAGCTGATTTGATTATTACGGACTTGGAAATGCCAACAATGGATGGCTTTGAATTTGTTAAGCAAGTACGAAATGATGGTAGATTTCGGTATACTCAAATCTTAGTCACCTCTAGTTTAGATGAAAAAGAAGCAAAAGAGAAAATCACATGTCATTGTACATATCTTCATAAATCAGCTCAATTTTCTTCACTACAAAGTTGTGTGTCAAGAATGCTGAACGAAGCCCAGACCTAAATTAAAGGTCTTCGTCTTCCATTTCTTTTAGGTAGCGATAGATGCTCGATTTACCAATGTCCAGTTTACTCGCCACCAGCAGTACGTTGTTATCATGCTTGTCCAGAAAGTGTCTAATGATTTTGAAGGTGTAGTCTTTCAAGGTCATTTCATCCATTAAAAACTGTCCTTCCTTGGCCAATGAATTGAAGGTAATATCTTCTTCTTCAATTTGATTGTTGTCGCACATTACTGCTGCCAATTCAATTACTGACTTGAGTTCCCGAACATTTCCAGGATATCCATATTTCAGCAGTTTAGTTTGAGCTGCTTTACTAAGGTTAACCTTTCCCAAACCATTCTCTTTAGCGAAGTTAGCCAACAAATGATGTGCAATTAGAAGAATGTCTTTATCTCTATCTCTCAGTGGAGGTAATTCTATTGGAATGCCGAGCAATCTGTAATACAAATCTTCTCTAAAAGTTCCTTTCTTTGCTTCCTCTGCTAGGTTCTTATGAGTAGCGACTAATATTCTTACGTCAAATTTTACTGCTTCATTTCCGCCAACACGGTTTAGTTCTCTTTCTTGTATAACCCTCAGGAGTTTGGCTTGGAGGTTAATATCCATTTCACCAATCTCATCTAAAAATATAGTACCCCCATCTGCTTCCTCAAATTTCCCTTTTCTACGGGCCATTGCACCAGTAAATGCCCCCTTTTCGTGCCCAAATAACTCACTTTCAATAAGATTGTCTGGAATTGCAGCAATGTTTACGGCTACAAAAGGTTTTCCTTTTCTGGCGGAGTTATAATGAATGGCCTTGGCAATTACTTCTTTACCTGTTCCTGTTTCGCCAGTAATAGAGACGATGATGTTAGTTTTTATGGCTTTGGCCAGGAGCCTGAAAACACCTTGGATGGCTTTACTTTCTCCGATGATACTTTTTCCGAATTCGTATTTCTCACCAATTTCTTCACGTAAGTGGATTATTTCCTCTTTTAGTGAAGCATTTTTCTTGGCGTTATTAATGGCGTTGAGTAGTCTGTCTTTTGTCTCTTCGTCCTTAGTTATGTAGTCGTATGCCCCAACTTTTAACAAATCGATTGCAGTATTAATGTCCTCTTGAGAAGAAACAACAATAACATTGGTTTCTACATTGTTACGTTTAATGGCTTTTAATACCTCACCTCCAGTCATATCTGGTAATGAATAATCGAGGGTAACTACCGAAGGGTTCTCGTTTAAATGAGCAATACAATCTTTGCCATTAGAAAACACTTTGACCACATGGTCAGGGTTTAATTCAGCAATGTATTGAAGTAGTTTTTGGTAGACTGGGTCATCTTCTACAACAAAAATCTTTATTGGTTCTGGGGTATATTCCATTAAAAAATTGGACTGTAATGCATGGCGAAGTTATTAATTTAATAAGCTTAAAAAAATACCTTTAATAGGTTTAATCTATACTAATTAGCTGCTAACGCGACCTTATAAGTATCGAGGGCTCTTTGCCTAGCAAACTTATGGTCAACCATTGGTTTTGGGTAGTCCGGAGTATTATATTCTGATACCCATTTTTTAATGTACT
Source organism: Roseivirga sp. (assembly GCF_034669765.1). GTDB lineage: Bacteria > Bacteroidota > Bacteroidia > Cytophagales > Cyclobacteriaceae > Roseivirga. Next base: position 229,054 of record NZ_JAXMOQ010000003.1, on the reverse strand, counting down.
TTAATTCTGGGTCAAATTTCTTGGTTTGGGATTCAGGGTTGAAAATACGAAAATAGGGTTGGGCATCGGTACCTGTTCCAGCGGCCCATTGCCAACCACCATTATTTGAAGCTAAATCAAAGTCTAGCAGTTTTTCAGAAAAATAAGCTTCACCCCAACGCCAATCTATAAGTAGGTGTTTGGTTAGAAAACTGGCTACTATCATTCTAACCCTGTTGTGCATGAAGCCAGTTGTATTAAGCTGTCTCATGCCTGCATCTACAATGGGGTAGCCAGTAACGCCATTACACCATTTCTGAAAACCTTCTTCATCGTGTAGCCATGGGATTTGATCGTATTGAGATTTGAAAGCGCTATTCACTACTTGTGGGTTATTGGCAAGAATCATCGCGTAAAAATCCCTCCAGATCAGTTCATTGAGGTAGGTTTGGTTAATTGTACTGGCTTTTTCTGCCAATTGTCGAATACTTATAGTGCCAAATCTTAAGTGAATACCCAAGCGTGAAGTGGCGTCTTGTGCCGGATAATCCCTCAGTTGATCGTATTTTTTGATTAGCTCTTCTTTTAGGCTACCCGGAGGAATATTGATTTCCGTTTTTTGAAAACCAATCTGCGTTAAAGAATGAACTTCTTCATGTGTTGTTTGGTGCCAATTTTTTTCATTTAGCCCATTAGGTAGTATTGTAGGTTTGTTCTTCGAGTATTGCTCCAACCATGTTTTACTGTAAGGGGTAAATACTTTGTAGAAGGTGCCGTTGCCAGAAACGATTTCTTCCTTTTCAAAAATCACGTGGTCTTTAAATGTATAAAAGCCGATCCCTTTCTCTTTCAAAAACGCTTCTATCTGCTTGTCTCGTTCAGTGGCGTAAGGCTCGTAATCTCGATTGGTAAAAACGGCTTCAATTTCATACTTATCAGTCAGTGTTTCATAAGCCTCAATAGGAGTGGAGTAAAACGTTTTGAGCTTCGAACCATTTGCCCCCAGGTTATGATTCATTTGAGCAACAGTATTCTGAATAAATTTCACTCGGGCATCCTGCTTATTCTCTAGGTTGTCAAGAATATTTTTATCGAAAATAAAGATTGGGAGCACCGGAAGGCCTTCTTTAAGTGCATAATACAGCGCTGTATTGTCGGCAAAACGTAAATCTCTTCTAAACCAGAATATATTGATTTTCGACATGAGTTATTTGGATTTTGAGAAAATAACTGAGTGGAGGATGATTAGTTTGAATCGTTCCCAGAATTATTTTCTTCTTTCTTTTTTGCCAACTCCTCTTCCCTTCGTTTCTTCCTTTTTTTATCAACGCCTGTAAAGAATTCACTCAAGCTGTTAAAGCTACTGGATTGCGTAATACTTGCCCCACTAGTTTGGTTAGTGGAACCACCAGTGGTGGAATTTACCAAATTATAATTGCTTCGTGAATAGACTTTTACTTTATAGCGACCATCAGAAGTAAGAAGGTATTCTGCTGTCCAGTCGCCCGCAATACTATTAATGTCCGTGGCATAGCTGTCTCCATCTACTTGATTGGATAGTCCGCCCTCCCGCGTGACTCTTAAGCGTCCATTAAGGAAAGTGTATGAGAGGCGTAATTGGAAGGTATTGTAAGCGTCTTGGTTTAATGAGGCCAAATCAAAGTCTATCTCTAGGTTTTCATCTAATTGGGCCACCAACTGACTCAATTGATTGGAAAGTAATTGACTTACGTTTTGTGAGGCAGTCTGCCCTCCAATATTTAAGGTGTTACTATCAGAGAAACTGTTGAGTACAATTACATTGACTACTTGTCGGGTAAGTTCTTGTTCGTCACTGGCCAAACGATTCTTGAAAGCATTTAAGGCAGTCTGTAATTCGAAATCTTGTGCATTGACTTCTGAGAAATCAATATCAAAACCTATTTCAGGGGAGAGTAATGGGCCATTTAGGCGTAATAGCACCTTGGTCGGGTATCTTCTGTTCGCAGCAGACGAATTCTCATCATCAAAACCAGTTTGCTTTAGAATAGGGGCCAGTGAAGTGTTTTGAGAATAGGAGGCGTTAATGTCCATTATGCCAGTATAGGGGTCACCTGACCAAGTAATTCTACTTGGCTGTTCAATGTCAAATTCCTTAGTGATAATATTATACAATGAGAAATTGTAAGCTCCTTCAGTAATATTCAATCCTCCTGTCATTTGAAAGTTGCCTTGGGTATCGATTTGTAATCTCAACTGGCCATTACCTCGTCCTCTAATAATATCTCCAGTTTTTGGGTCAATGATGATCTCAGTATATGCATCTGGAGTGATGTTAATATTCAGGTCGAGTTTAAGGCCTTCAATTTTCATTTTATCCACTTCATCACCTTTTGAATTGTAAGTTTGAGTGGTGTCTGTTAGGTTAATAAAGTTGATGTAATCAACAGAAGTATCATCATCGGTCTCACTAATGGGGATGTATATTTTTGTGTTCGGACTTGTGGTTACATCGGCATTGATTGAGAGATTGCTTGCTGCACCTCTGAGGCTTACATTTCCGGAAGCATAGGCATCGCCATAATATAAGTCGCCATTGTCAACCGTGGTATTTAATACTTGAAATGTGGTCAAATCTCCATTGAGGTCTAGGCTAATGTCACGGAATGAATTGTGGCGTATTTCTCCCCTGAATTGGGCAGGACTTCCATTGATGTCAAGGAAATCCAACTCTGATAGGGAAATCAGGTTTTTGTCGAATTTAACTCCACCGCCAAATTTGTATTCGGTATTCAAATAATTGATTTTAATACCTCCGTTCCTAATCGTTCCATTGCCCCTGATTAACGGATCAGAGAGCATCCCCCCAACTGTTAATTTGCCACTTATGTTTCCTGCTATTTGAGTGAAATAATCCTCAATATAAGGCTCTCCAATGTTTAGGTTGGCCTCGTTTAGGATGAGGTCTAAATCCAGCTGGTTGCTGTTTCTTGAAGGGAAAAAATCACCTTCGAGTTGAATGATTTTTTTCCCCAACCTATCTACGATTAAATTGATGTCGAATTTTCTATTCAAATCGTTCCAAAGTAAGGCTCCACTGATATCGCCCACCAAAAATTCGTCAATTTTAAATTCTTTGATATTGATATCCCCAAAGATCAATGGGTTGTAGAGAAGATTTTGAATATTAACGGAACCATTGATTCTACCCGAATAAGATTTTAACGTAAGTGTATTTAAATTTTCTACTTCAACATTCTCAAAGGCTATCTTCATACTTTCAGTGCTATCTCTGGACACAGAAATGTTGCCATCTAAAGTAATTGACTGCGTATCGTTATAGATGTCTAGATTCTCAATGCTGATGTTGTCTTTACCGAAAACGATTACGTTGTTTTCGGTAATGTTCCAGGTTTGGTCTAAAGCAATAATGTTTGATTCTTGAAACCTAAGCTCAGTTCGGTTCTCAAAAAAATCAATTCCAGCTCCTATTTCAGCATAGTTTCCACTGGTCGTCTGCTCAATATTTTGTCTTAATTCAATTCTTTTACCATCCCAAACGGTTTCAAGGGTTAAGGCGTCCGTTTCAGAGGTGTTCGCATAGATCTGTTTTTTAGAGTATAAATATCCAAGGGCAAGAACTTTTTCAGGGTCTCGTAAACTGCTGGCATTAATGTCAATTTCATTCTCTAGAAAAGAGATATTGGAATAAATCAGCGAATCAATTTTTGCGTTCAACTGAAAGTCTTCTGTGTTGGAATTATTGAAACGCCCATGTAACGAAGCGTTCTTTCCTATATAAATAACCGAATCGAAAAGTTGAATGATAGGGTTAATATTGGGTAATTCTGCTGAATAGGTAATATCGAAAGCCTGTGGACTACGGCCGTTGGTTTTTAAGTATTCAAGAATCTCATTGCTTCGGCTAGAGAAAACGAGCTTGTATTGACCGTTAATATTTTGGAGTTCAGTGAGTAGGGTTGAAAACTCAAATTGGCCATCCATATTAATATTAAAGTAATCTGAATTAAATCTTACAGTTCTATTTCTGGAGCTACGCTGTGAAGAAAAGAAAACTGAATCAACAAGTATATCTTCATTGCCATACTTGAGGTAAGCATCGGTGAGCTGAAAATTACCCAGTAGACTATCGAGTTTTACACCCTCAAAGTCTAAATTAAAATCAGAAGCAACAAAGACTTCCTCCTTTGTTAGATTAATGGCTGTTAGGTCTGCACGAGACAAACGCCCGTTGATTTTGAATAGTCTTTTATTGTTTCTTAAGTCTACAGAACCTTCAGCCTTAAAAATCAAGTTAGGATCATCTACTGAAATATTTCCTGAGAAGAATGACTGTGCAAATTCTCCGTTAGTGGTGATGTTTACATACTGATATCCTAAAATACCTATTTTACTGACTTTGGCGTCAAGCTTAAAATTGGCTTGTTCAAGCGTAAAACCTTCCCCTTCAATACTACCATTCAGGTTTACTTTTTGAAAAGTGCTGTCTTCTGTTAGCACCCCCACATTGAAGTCTTCTAAAGACAACCTACCACTGTATGAGGCTACCTTGCTTTCTGGTAAAGTAATTTGAACGTTTGGTTTAGCATTACCCAAAGCAGTTTTAAATTCGCCATCCGCTACGAAATCGTTTATTAGACCATCGTATTGACCATTTAATTCAATTAGCCCAAGCTTGTTTGATATTTTGAATGTACGATCGTTGATGAATTGTTTTATGTCAGTGGCTTTGAGAAATGAATCGTCCAAGTCAATGTCAAATATGGTTTCATTGATATTTGGTAGGCCTTCAATGTCCAGTCGGCCATTTAGTTTCGAGTGTTCTCCAAAGGAAATGGTGAAATCATCCGAATAGAAGGAATTTACTTTCCCTTGAAAATAACCATCAATCTTGATTTGCTGATCGTACTTTTTGAATTCAGGTACAAAAAAGCTGAGCTCGTCTGAATGCAATAATGAATTTTTGAAGTTGGCGTCAAATGTAACATCTGTCACAAATTCACTCATGGCAGAGGGGTCGTCAAAATTGAGTACGACAGAGTCTTTGATATGGCTTTTTCCAATCAAAAGGTCAAGGTTGGTAAAGGCCATCTTCTTTAACGAGGTCTGGAAAACGGTTTCTAACTTCTCTATTTTTAGGCCTGAAACTTCGTCTTCAGCTGTAAGGAATTGAACATTAATTTCAAAATTACCATCAAAAGATTCGAGGTTGCGAATATCAGTCCTTAGGTTTTTTAGGGTGAAATGGTTGTAGTCAAAACCATCGGTAATTGAATCCTTTTTAGCGTCTGAAAGACTAAATTCTGAATTGAGGAGCGTAATTTTATCGATAGAGAATACACTAGGTTCTGCAGGAGCTGGCCTTGGTGATGAAGTCAAATCCGTGATTTTGCTTACCCAGTTGTCAATATTTAGGCCGATGGCTCCTTCGTCTCTTAGATTAACCGAAGCTTTGTTTAACCATGCCTCATTGATTAAAATATCCTTTCCTCCAATAAGTTCTTTCAGTTTAAATGAAATGACCACTTCACGGACATCAATCATTTTCACTTCATTTTGATCGTATACGGTTAAGTCGTCAATGGTAACAGAGTTGAACCATCTAATATTTGCGTAACCTATTTCGGAACGATAACCTGTTTTTTCGGTTAAGTAGTCTGCGGCCTTATCAACTAAGTAATTCTGAACGGGAGGAAGGTGGATTAACCCAATAATTATAAATAATAGAATGATTGGCGAAAGGCACAACCATAATATTGATTTGACTATCCGTTTTTTAATAACTTGCGATCTTTTAATTTTCTCTGTCAATGCCCACCTCCGATATCAAAATACTGGCCCTTGAATCTTCTTGCGATGAAACTTCTGCAGCTATTGTAGATAACGGCAAAGTACTTAATAATATAATCGCTACACAATCTGTCCATGGAAATTATGGAGGAGTTGTCCCCGAATTAGCATCACGCGCTCATCAGCAAAATATTGTGCCAGTAGTAGACGAAGCACTCAAAAATGCGGCCATAGATAAGTCGAGTTTATCGGCTATTGCTTTTACCCGTGGCCCTGGGCTTTTGGGAGCGCTCTTGGTTGGGACTTCTTTTGCAAAATCAATGGCTTTGGCTTTGAATATTCCCCTGATTGAAGTGAATCATATGCAAGCCCATATTTTAGCTCATTTTATTGATGACCCAAAACCAGCGTTCCCATTCTTGTGCTTAACCGTAAGTGGAGGCCATACTCAAATTGTGTTGGTAAAGAGCCATTTAGAGATGGAAATAGTAGGTGAAACCCGTGACGATGCGGTAGGGGAGGCATTCGATAAATCGGCCAAACTCTTAGGTCTAAGTTACCCAGGTGGGCCATTAATTGATAAATATGCGCAATTGGGCGACCCTCATCGTTTTACACTTCCGCAAACTGAAATGCCTGGTTTGGAATATTCTTTTAGTGGGATTAAGACTGGTATTCTATATTTTTTGAGAGACGAATTAAAAAAGAATGAAAAATTTATTGACGAAAATCTCAACGATATCTGTGCAAGTATTCAACATACACTTGTGGAAATGCTTTTGCAGAAGTTGAGAAAAGCCGCTCGACAATTTAAAATTAAAAACATTGCACTGGCTGGTGGTGTATCGGCCAATAGTGGTTTACGCAATGGACTCAATGTTATGGCGGAAAAGGAAAACTGGAGTGTTTTTGTGCCTGCTTTTGAATATTGTACTGATAATGCTGCAATGATTGGTATGGCTGCACATTACAAGTATTTAGCAGGAGAGTTTACTACCCAAGAGGTAAGCGCTTTACCGAGAATGAAATTTTAGAAGAAATATGAAGTCAGATTTTGAACAACTGGTAGTAGCCAAAAATTATATTACTGCTTTAGAAAAAGAAAATGAAGCTTTGAAGGCAGAGGTGGGGAATCAGTTTAAAATGAGAAAAAAGCTGGAGGCCGCATTGAAAGTTGAAAAAGAGATTAAAGAAAAGATGACGCCAAAAGAAAAGATTCAAATTAAAATGGATCTTTATGTAAGGCAACAAAAGGAAAGTATAGAGTCATGTTCTAATAAATTGAGCGATTGCAGAAAACTCACAGAGCAGCTTCAGGCCGAATTGATTAAAACTAAATTAGGGTTAGCCAATGGTAAATAATGTGAAATTGGGAGCAGTTAGGGTACATAAGTATACCGTAAAAGCTACTGATGCAGCCAGTTTTGATGCTGGGGAAGTACATCAGGTTATGAGCACTTTTTCACTCGGTAGAGAAATGGAGTGGTCTTCACGTTTATTTGCACTTGAAATGAAAGAAGCCGATGAAGAAGGAATTGGCACTATGTTGGAGATAAAACATATTTCTCCAGCACTCTTTAATGCTGAACTGGTTTTTGAAGCCAAACTCGTAGCGGTTGTTAAAAACGAATTGACCTGTGAAATACTGGTGACAGATGAGGAAAGGATAGTAGCGACTGGACGGACCGGACAGAAAATTTTAAAGAAAGAGAAGTTGAACCAAATTTTTACTAGTTTAGAAAGATAGATGGCGAAGGATAAAAATAGGTTTTCGAACAATGTTAATATAAAGAACAGAAGAGCGAGCTATGAATTTGAATTCTTAGACAAATATGTGGCGGGCATGCAATTGCAAGGCACAGAAATTAAGTCTATTAGAGAAGGTAAAGTTCAGTTACAAGACGCTTATTGCTATTTTAAGAATGGTGAGCTGTATATTAAGCAATTGCATATTGCCCAGTTTTCTGAAGGTAGCTACAACAACCATGTTACCGACAGAGAAAGAAAGCTACTGTTAAATAAAAGGGAACTTTCTAAATTAGAAACTAAACTTGACGAAAAGGGATTGTCTATCATTCCGTTAAGATTGTTTATTACCGATAGAGGCTTTGCCAAAACAGAAATAGCGCTGGGTAAGGGTAAAAAGCTTTTTGACAAGCGTAATTCTATTAAAGACAAAGATATTAAGCGGGATTTAGAACGTGCAAAATACTAATGGAGCCTATTGATTACGGAATCTCACGTTTGAGCATTGTGCCTATTCGAGCAAAAGGGTCAGATGCTTCTGAAATGATCTCTCAGTTACTGTTTGGTGAACACTATGCTGTTTTGGAAGAGTCCAAGAACAAACAATGGCTTCGTATTCAAAATGTTTTTGATAGTTATGAAGGCTGGATAGATGCCAAACAACATTATCGAATTACTCAAGAATATTTTGAGCAAATCGACAATTCGGAGTATAAAATATGCACAGATCTTACTTCACAAATCCTTTACGGAAAAAGTGTAATTCATATTACGTTAGGTGCTGTTTTACCTATTTTGAATAATTCGTTATTTATGGATCAAGAGCGCTTTGCTTTTAATGGCGAAGCCAAAAGTATACACCAGCGGTGGAGTGTTGATTTGACCCTAGAATTAGCAAAAAAATATTTAAATTCACCCTATCTCTGGGGGGGGACTACGCCTTTCGGAATTGACTGTTCTGGCTTTACTCAAATGGTGCTGCGGATTGCTGGTTACCGAATGCCGCGCGATTCCAAAGATCAAATCGCTAAAGGGAAAGAGGTGAATTTTGAAAATGTAATGCCAGGAGATTTGGCTTTTTTCACGAATAAAGAAGGTAAAATGAATCATGTGGGCATGGTATTAAGCCCAACGGAAATCATTCATGCTTCTGGCAAAGTAAAGATTGATAAGCTAGATGAGCAGGGCATTTTTTCTGTAGAACAAAATAATTACTCTCACCACTTATTTAAAATCAAGCGAATATTGAGAGATTACACATGACATGAAGCGCGTCTTAGTTTTAAATCAGGATTTTAGCCCGTTAACAGTTTGTACTGTTGAAAGGGCCTTTCTGCTTTTATTTCTAAGCAAAGCCGATTTGGTTCATGATGCTCCTGGTAAATTCCTTAGAACCGTAACTGCTCAGTTTCCAATGCCATCAGTTATAAGGCTTCAGAAGTATATATATTCTCCATTTAAGAGTGTGGTGCTTTCTAGACAAAATATCTTTAAACGAGATAGTCAAGAATGTCAATATTGCGGAAGCCCTAGAAGTTTGACATTAGACCATGTAGTGCCAAAATCAAGAGGGGGCAAGTCGTCATGGCAAAACTTGGTAGCAGCATGCAATAAATGTAACTCCATGAAAGGAGACAAAACACCAGAAGAAGCTGGTATGCTGCTTAAAAACCGCCCTTTTAAACCTTCTTACATCATGTTTGTGAGGAATTTCAGTGGCTTAACTTCCGAACAATGGCTCAAATACTTGAGCCTTAATTAATTCTCTATTCTATTCTTAGTTTTTGGCAGATTTTTCTACCTTTGCAGTCCGTTTTGAGTAAGGCGGGCTTTTCGTGTTTTACGAAAGGTTATTCTAAATAAAATCCACCGGTTATAGCTCTGGTTGCCGGATGGAGTAATACACAGAGTTTTTTTATGTCAGAAGAAAATAAGACAAACGAAGCAGAAGAAGTGAAAACTCCCGCTGCTGAAGTTGAAACACCAGTAGAAGCCCCTTCTACTGAGAAAGCTCCCAAAAAAGAAAAATCTATCAAAGCTGCACCAGCTGCAAAAGTTGCTGAAGCCGAAGAAGAATTTGATTGGGAAGAATTCGAGAAAAAAGGTTTTGGAGAAGGTTACTCTCGTAAGAAGAGAGAAGAACTAGCTTCAATCTACGAAAACACCCTTACTACTGTAGAAGAGAAGAAGGTTGTATCTGCTACCATCGTTTCTATCAATGATAGAGATTTGGTTTTGAACATTGGTTTCAAATCTGATGGATTAGTTGGTGCTTCTGAATTCAGAGACACTCCAGGATTAAAAGTAGGTGACCAAGTAGAGGTTTACATTGAAGAGCAAGAAAACTCTTTGGGTCAATTAGTGCTTTCTAGAAGAAAAGCTAAGATCGTTAAGGCTTGGGAATTGATCCAAGATGGATACGAGAACGACAAAGTGATCGAGGGTATGGTGAAGAGAAGAACCAAAGGTGGTTTGATCGTAGACGTATTCGGTATCGAGTCTTTCTTACCAGGTTCTCAAATCGATGTGAAGCCAATCAGAGACTTTGATGTTTTTGTAGGTAAGAAAATGGAAGTGAAAGTTGTGAAAATCAACTACACTAACGATAACGTAGTAGTATCACACAAAATACTTATCGAGAAAGATCTTGAGAAGCAAAAAGCTAAGATTCTAGAAAACCTTGAGAAAGGTCAAGTACTCGAAGGTGTGATCAAGAACATGACTAACTTCGGTGTATTCATCGATCTTGGTGGTGTTGATGGTCTATTGCATATCACAGATATCTCATGGGGACGTATCAACGATCCAGCTGAGGTGTTAAACCTTGACGAAAAAGTGAACGTGGTTGTTCTTGATTTTGACGATGACAAGAAGAGAATCTCTCTTGGTATGAAGCAATTGACTGAGCACCCTTGGGATAAATTGGATGCTGGAATCGAAATCGGTTCTAAAGTAGCTGGTTCAATCGTTAATGTTGCCGATTACGGTGCATTCCTTGAATTGTTCCCAGGTGTTGAAGGTTTGATCCACGTTTCAGAAATGTCTTGGTCGCAGCACTTAAGAAACCCTCAAGACTTCATCAATATTGGTGATAAACTTGATGCGGTTGTGTTGACCCTAGATAGAGAAGAAAGAAAAATGTCATTGGGTATCAAGCAATTGACTGAAGACCCTTGGACTAAGAGCGATGTATTGACGAAATACGGTGTGGGTACAAACCACAAAGGTATTGTTCGTAACCTTACTAACTTCGGTTTATTCATCGAGTTAGAAGAAGGTATCGATGGTTTGGTACACGTTTCTGATCTTTCTTGGACTAAGAAAATCAAGCATCCATCTGAATTTGTTAAAGTAGGAGAAGAGCTTGAAGTACAAGTGTTAGAACTTGATATTGATAACAGAAGATTGGCCCTAGGTCATAAGCAATTGGAAGAGAACCCTTGGGATACTTTCCAAACTGTATTCAAACAAGGATCAGCGCACAAGTGTACTGTACTTTCTAAAAATGACAAAGGAGCAACACTTGAATTACCTTACGGTTTAGAAGGTCTTGCTACTCACAAGCATTTGAAGAAAGAAGATGGTTCTGAAGTAGAAGTAGGTGAAACTATTGATTTTGTTGTGGTTGAATTCTCTAAAGATGATAAGAGAATTGTTTTGTCACACACAAACACTCATACTAAACCAGCTCCTTCTGAGAAGCCAGCTAAAGCAAGCAAACCAGCTAAAGCTAAAGCAGCGAACAAGTCTAATAACGAAGATGTCTCTACTTTAGGTGACCTTGATGCACTTTCTGCATTGAAAGCCGAAATGGAAGACAACACGAAAAAGGCTAACGAAGCTAAAAAAGCAGCAGAGGTAAAGAAAGAGAAAGCAGCCCCAAAAGCTAAGAAAGAAGCAAGTGCTAAAGAAGAAGCACCAGCAACTGACGAAGCGGCTCCTAAAACTGACGAAGCTTCGTCTGAAGAGGAGAAATAGGGTAAAGGCTTATTTAAATACATACAAAGAAGACACCTTATTAATGGGGTGTCTTTTTTTGTTTTTGAGGTTTAAAATTCTAACAAACATTGGGTGCATAGTCATTAATTGATATCTTTGCGCTCTCGAAAGGGCGTTGTGGCCGAGTGGCTAGGCAGAGCTCTGCAAAAGCTCGTACAGCGGTTCGAATCCGCTCAACGCCTCAAGTAAAAGCATCAATCAGAAATGGTTGATGCTTTTTTTGTTTGTACTTAAGCGGATGAGAACCGCGCGGTTCGAAATCGAAGATTCACGAGGGGTTTGTGCGGGATGGCCGTGTGTATGAGTAATCAGTTCAACGCCTCAAGTAAAAGCATGAATCAGTAATGGTTGATGCATTTTTTTTTAGTGCCTTGGTAAACCGTTAAACGGTTAATGCTTCTATTACACATTATAGCCCACGGTTTAAACAATGGGCTATATGTATACTCTACGTAACTCTACGCCTTAACGCCTTTGTGGGGGTTGTCACCCACAAACATCAGGATTTCACTCTTTTTCAATATAGTTTTTTGTATTTGAACCGAAGTGGTTGTGGCTAGGAGAAAGCATCGGCTTGTTGGAGATAATTCCAACAAGGGCTGGGAGGGCGGAAAAAGTAATACTTTATGACTATCATTTGCTTACAATAGTTATCAGATGATTTTGGTCAATACCTTTTATCTCGATGAATTGATTGAAATCGAAATCAACTAGTGCCAGTTTTATCTCTTTTCCTTCAAGGAAGAAAATAACCAGAGAGTTTTTCAATACCTCTATAACATGTATTGAGTTCTTTGTGAACTCATTGACCCTTTGTAATTCCGTATTGAATTTGACGATTTTGTTTTTTTGAATACCAAGAAATTCTGAATCACTTATCCAATAGGTATTAAAATTTGATAAGTCGAAGGGGGTAGATTTTGTCTCTGAGTTTTTAAGTATGCGCAATTCAGCATGGCCAGTTTCAAAGTCTTTGAAAGCTTGAGTGATCATGCCCTTCCTGTAGCTCCAATATTTTGTGGATGAAAAGCTATCCTTTAGGGTGAAATCATTGTTGGTTAGATTTACATCATATTTGGATAAGTTTCCAGGGCTATAATATGCAAATATCGACAATATGCCTTGATTGGTTTCCACATATTCTAATTTCTCAGGAAAGGTACGGAAGGTATGTAAAGTGTTAACTTCCAAATTTTTGGTATCTATAGAAATGATTGATTCACTTGCGTTGTCGAATCCGTAAATTTTGTTGTTATATGGTGAGTAATGCCATGACCTGAAGTAATCTGAGAAGGTAATGATTTCTCTAATGCTGTCAGTTTGTAAGTCATACTCTAAAATTTTACCATAGTAGTATATGTCCTCAATTTCGTTATCGCTATAGATAGAGAGGTAGGCTTTGTTATTATTTAAATCGAATTGAACAGGAAAGGAGGAGCCGGTGGCGTTGTATTTACCGTTCATTAATCCTTCCTTATATTCTCCTAAATCAAGGTTTCGATTCTTAACCTCTGTTTTCCCATCTATAATTTCAAACTCCTTTAGATTTATGCCATAGACGCCTTTTTCATTACTGTTGTAGCTCGAAACTACTAAGAAATTTTCTGATATAGGTTGATTTAAAGTTGTTTTGGTTTTAACGATTACAGTGTCAGTAACAACCGTGTTTTGAGGGGAATTGGACGACTCCACCTTATTGGTTGTGCCTTGTGAACAGCCAATTACTGATAATGCAACAAGCAAGGTGAACGCTTTACTCTTCATAATTAGGGATCAGTACTAATATTTGGTTTTCAATAAAAGTATATAATTCATATTTATTTTTACCTTATCTGGATAAGAAATTAGAGTATTCTCTTTCCGGTATTTTTACCTGCTTAACAGGTAGGGAGAAATGTTCTGAAAGACCGAGACAACTTACTATTGATCTTGAATAAATATTTTCTTGAATTTCTTAGGTAGCTCATCTTTGAGCAGAAGGTCCTCACCAGTAAATGGGTGGATAAAATTGAGTGAAAAAGCATGCAGGTACAGTCCCTTCCCGTTCAGCAACAAGCCTTCAATTCCATAATCTTTGTCGCCTAAAATGGGGTGGCCAATGCTTGCCAAATGCTTTCGTAATTGATGTCTTCTTCCTGTTTTAGGCTTTAGTTCAACCCAATTGAGTTGACCGAACCTTTTCGAGAATACGGACTCGATTACCTTATAATCCGATTGTGATTCTTTGTCGTCAATGTCTGAAGAGATGGTGCCGCTATCATTGGTCATAACCCCAATAGTTACTGCATGGTAAGTTTTTTCAACGGTTTTCTCTACGAACATTTTATTTAAAGCGCGAATACTGCTGCTGGTTTTCCCCACTAATAAAATGCCCGTGGTGGCATAGTCTAACCTGTGGACAGGCTGTGGTATTGTTGCATCTGGGCGTTGGCTTGGTGTTAAGTTTTGGGTCAAGGCATTGGCAATGGTTTTAAAACTATTGCCACTGACCAAAATACCAGCAGGTTTATGGATTAAAGCTAGGTGCTCATCTTCAAAGAGTACTTCAAGGGCGTAGACGAGTCTATTATCTTGATCAAGGTCTTCTGGCATGGTTAGCTTAATGCTTTCCCCTCCATTGATAAAAGTGGCAGAAGTAGCAGTCATATCATTGACAGTAATGTACTGTTTCTTTAAAGCTTTCTTTAGTGCCGATTTGGTTGGGAGAAGACTGAAAATACCAACGCCATACTCTTGAAGACGGGTAGGAGCGGGTAAGTTTGGAGCAATATGGATTTCGATAACGCTGATGTTGTTTTATGTTACTTAATCTTCCTAGGCTGAAATAAATTTTGGGAGCAATTTATCTCCTGCTAAGATAGTTTTTAGTTTTCAGGGATAATGAACGCAGACCATTCTATTTATAACCGACTATAAATAGGAATAACGACTTTGGTTTAGCACCAAAGCCGCTATTTTATTTTGTAAACCATGAATGGCTGTTCCTAGCTACAACAACTTGAATTACTACCGCCTGATACAGTCCCGCAACAGGATACTTCTTCCACTTTACTTGTAGTAGCAACTTCTTCGCCCCCACAACAACCGCTGCCTGTGCTGTCGCAACAAGCGCCTTCTTCCAATTTTTCGGCATATAGTGTAATACTATAAATTCCAGCATCTGTTTTTCTGAAGGCGGATAATTCTTCAGGACTGACATATTTTAAAAGAAGTTCATCAGGTAATTCAATCCGTCTTTCCTTTTTGATTTGGATGTTCTTGAATCCAACGGATTTTATAATGCCTAAATAAGCCCCTTTCTCACTTGCTCCAGCTACACAGCCAGAATGCATTTCTGCAGCTTCTAAAATGGCCGCAGGAAGTTTCCCAATGGATACGATATCTGAAATACTGAAATGGCCACCTACTTTTAATACCCTGTGAACTACACTAAATGCCCTTTCCTTGTCAGGTATAAGGTTCATTACGCAGTTACTGATCACCACATCGGCCGTATTTGTGGCTATTCCATTCATACTTTCAATTTCACCCAATACAAACTCCACGTTTTTGTAACCCAACTTTTGGTTGTTCTGCAAAGCGCGAATGACCATTTCGGGTGTCATATCAACTCCAATGACTTTTCCTGTTAAACCCACGAGTCTTCTGGCAATAAATGCATCGTTGCCAGCACCAGCACCGAGATCGATGACAGTGTCGCCTTCTTTGATATTGGCTATTTCGGTAGGCAATCCACAGCCTAAAGACATGTCTGAGGCTTTTTCGTAACCCTTGATATTTTCATAGTTTTCAGCCATCATTGAATTGCCTAGTTCTTCGGTTCCACAACAGCCTGAATCTGTTGAGCAACAGCCCGCTTGAATATCGTTTTTGGCAATTGCTCCGTAGGACTTTTTGATCTCTTCTTTAATCACTTGAGTTTCCATGTTCTTGAGTTTAGGCGTTAATTGATTCGGTTAGGGATGAAAGTGTATTTGGATGTATTTCATCTTCGAGTTCGAAGTGAGTTTTATTTCCGATTCTGTCGATTACGTTGGTCGTCTTTACCATTTCTTGATAAGTGTCGTAGCAAAGCAGTGCTTCTTTCATTTTTGTGATATTGGCCTCGCTCAGTTGTTCAGTCACCATGATGTCCTCTTTTTTGGTCCAGGTGACTCTAGGTATTCCTCCTTCAAAGAACATGGGGAGTCCGGTGTCGATAACCGTGAAATAGGCCAGTCGCTTCCAGAAGTTTAGGCTTTCATTCTTGTTGAAGAATAGACGCTTGATGATGTGGTGCAGTGTAATGTGATCGTGATGTCCGCTACCTCCGTGAACCGGGTAAGTAACCACCACATTGGGACGGTAATATTGGATCCATTTTAGAATTTCGCTTTCAAGATAGGAGGGATTGATCTTCGCAAGTCCACCATCTTCATAATCAAGGATGGTCATTTCTGAAATGCCTAAAGTCGTCTGTACTTTTTGCATTTCTTTTTCTCTCACTTTGCCCATTTCTTGAACCGTAAGTCCAAGCTGATGGCGAACCTTGGTTGCGCCACCTTTGGTGAGGGTAAGAAGAATAACCTCGTTACCTTCTTGAATTTGTCTGTCGATTGCTCCCGCTGGTCCAAATGATTCGTCATCGGGATGGGGAAAGATGTACATGATTTTCATTTCTGTCTTTTTTCTCTAACACGCTGGTTGTCAGAAAAAGACGCATGAAAAATTAGTCGCAGTTACAGTTTTTTGATTTCGTTGGTTGGAGATTACCGTAGCTGTCGCTTGGGAAGTTACAGCATTCTAAAATGAGTGCTTTCAACTTCTCTTTTCCTCTCTGTACCCTGGATTTTGTTCCTGAATAGGAGATATTTAGTTCTTTCGCCAAATCCTTCTGAGAAACCTCTTCGAATTCCGTTCTAATCAGGGCTTGTCGGTATTTTTCTGGAAGTTGAGCAATGAAGGACTTCATGCAACAATCTGCAATTGTGGCATTTAACGATTCAGTCTCTTCTTCTGAAATAAGGGAGTATTCGTTTTCTATGTGCGTTACTCTAACTGCTTTTCTAAAGTGGTCAACTGTGGCGTTTCTAGTAATGCCATAAATGTATTGGCGCAGGTTCGTGGCATTTGCTATTTTGTCTGAATTGGCAATGATCTTTAGGAATACGTCCTGTAAAATGTCATTGGCAATATCCTCATCCTTTACCTTTTTTAGGGTGAAGCTCTTCAGCTCTTTATAGAAATCATTCCAAATATTTTCGGTGATGTTATTCATATAATTCTTCAATATTGATTCAAACTTACCGTGGGACGCGCAAGGCTTAAAAAAGACGCAGTTTTCACTTAACCAGTAATGTTCTACTAGGAATTATTTGAGAGTCATGATCTGATATTCATTTTTAAATTTCGAAGGCCTTCATATACAACTATGCTAACCGCATTGGCCAAGTTTAAGCTTCGAATATGAGGACTGTAAATGGGGATGTTATAAACTAAATCCGCATTCTTTGTCACTATACTTTCTGGCAAGCCACTTGATTCTTTTCCAAATACCAAGAACATATCGTCTTTGTAGTCAATAGCACAATAATCTTGGAATCCATGGCTTGAAAAGTACGCGAAATTCCCACCTTTATTTTTAGCGTAAAAATCATCAATGCTCTCATAAACGAAGAGAGAAACATGCTTCCAGTAATCCAATCCAGCTCTTTTTACCCTCTTGTCATCTAGCTCGAAACCAAAGGGTTTTACCAGATGTAACTTGGATCCAGAGGCCAAGCTTAGTCGGCCAATATTCCCCGTATTCATAGGTATCTCGGGCTCAATCAATACAATATTAAATCCCATTATTTGAAGTTTTTGCTTTTCTACTTTCTCTGCTGTAAGTAACCTTTAGGTGGCTTGTTGGTGAAGAACACCAACAAGGGCGAAAATCCCATTATTTGTGGTTTTTACTTTTCAACTCCTCGTTGTATTTAACCTTTAGATGGCTTGTTGATGAAGAACATCAACGAGGGCGGAAAAAAGTGCCCTAGGCCTTATTTATTTTCCAGTTTCAGTCCCCAATTGGAAATGGATCCCATCAACTCATAGGCCGTCCAATCGAATTTAATTGGGGTGATGGTGACGTAACCATTTTGGTAGGCATAGGTGTCTGTTTGCTCATTCTGCGACCTTACAAATCCTATTCTTTGATTGTACACCATTTTGTTGTCGGTTTCACTTATCAGTTCATAATTTCCCATGTCCAAATAAGCGTCTCCCATTGGTTTCACCATGATGCCTTTAAGTTCGCCCGCAGGAATGTTAACCGAGAGCACCACCCCTTTTGGAGCACCTTCGTTTTGGTATTTGGCCACCAATTGAGCAATGAATCGTGAGGTGGCTTCTGTGTTTACTCCTCGGCTCTCTTGCGACACGGCAATGGCAGGAATGCCATGATAGAGACCTTCCATGGCCGCACCTACCGTACCAGAAAGGTGGGAGAGGTTCCCCACATTAGAGCCACTATTAATGCCTGAGATCACAAGGTCGAATGGTTTGTCTTTACCCAATATCCGAATACCAAACCTGACCGCATCGGCTGGTCGTCCATTCACAGCATAACCAAGAAATTGGTCGCCTTTAAATATCTTTTCAACTTCTAATGGACCAGTATTCGTGGATTGACTACTACCAGATTGGTTCTGGGCGGGAGCCGCAACGATAACTTCAACATTAGGGAGTTTTTCAATCTCTGTTTTCAACGTACTTATCAATGGTGATTGAATCCCATCGTCATTAGAAATCAGTATGCGGTAGTTTTGGCCAACGGCAACTCTCGTGATGCAGAGGAGCAGAATTATGAGGGTAATATTTTTAAAGCATTTCATGGTTTTGGCAGGTCGTTGTTTCCTTAAAGGTAAAATAAATAAGCTTTTGACGGAGTGAATACAATAGAAGGAGATTTTGAAGTTTATGTTTTTCTTTAAAATAGGCTACGCCAGTCCGAAAGACAAAGACTAATAAGATACTCGAATTAATTATTGTGGATTACTGTTTAATTGATTGGGGCTGGTTATTTGATTTATCATTCCCTGAAAGATGAGGCCGTGAAATGGGAGGACTGAGAACCAATATAACCGACCAAATAAGCCTAGAGGCCTAAATGTGGCGGTTTGGATGAGTTTATTACCGACAACTCTGAATTCAAGCCAAGCGTCACCTGGCAGTTTCATTTCTGCGTATAAGAGTAATCTTCCCTCTTCTTTATTAGCATACAAAACCCTCCAGAAATCTAGCGCATCTCCAGCATTTAAAGAGTTTTCGGAGGTGCGGCCTCTTCTTAAGCCTACACCACCAGACAGTTTGTCTAAAAAGCCTCTTAATTTCCATAACCAGTTTCCATAGTACCAGCCGTTTTCTCCTCCTATACTCCAGATTTTATTAATACTAGCCTCCCGATCAAACAGAGGTTTCTCCTTAACGTCTTTGAAGCAGCCAAACGAGGGTACTTCAAGGAAATCTGATATTTTAAACTCAAAATCACTACTTATAAAGGCATCTTTCCAACTGGAAACTACTTCGTTTCTTTCAATTTTACTGAAGGCTCTTTGCAAAGCCATTTGGTAGTTCTGGGGCTGTATTTTCAGTATCTTATTGATCTCGTCATTTCGGCATATCACCTCGATTTTCATGCTATTTACTAGCGCAGTGGCAAGTTTGTAAGAAGTGGATGTTACAAAATAAAGCCAATAGGAAGAGAGTTTGGGTGTCATTACCGGAACAGTAAAAACATAGCGCTTGAGATTTCGCATCCGACCAAACTCAATCAGCATTTCTTTGTACGATAGAATATCAGGGCCACCTATGTCAAAATCACTATTGTAGGTTTTAGGATTAAGGATCGTTTGAGTAAGTATTTTAATTACGTCCGAGATTGCAATGGGTTGACATTTAGTGTTGAGCCATTTGGGCGTAACCATAATGGGGAGTTTTTCTACCAAATCCCTCATTATTTCAAAGGAAGCACTCCCAGAGCCAATGATAATTCCAGCCCTTAAAGTGGTTAAACTATAGTTTCCTTTTCCCAGTTCTGTTTCAACATTTTTTCTCGAAGCCAAGTGTTTTGATAGCGCAGATTCATTTACAATTCCACTTAAGTAGACTACATGCGCTACCTGAGTTTTATTTATTGCTTCTCTAAAATTAACAGCAGATTCTTTTTCTAGTGATTCATAGTCAGAGGATGCTGACATAGAATGGACTAAGTAAAAAGCGCCATCAATGTCTTTTGGGATGTTTTCTAATGAAGCTTTATCTAGCAGGTCAATTTGAATGACTTCGATCTTTGACTTCAGTGATTCTGGCGGGGCAAACCTTTTTACGTCTCTAACACAGCAAATAACATGATGTCCTGAGTCAACTAAAATGGGGAGAAGCCGTTTTCCGATGTACCCCGATGCGCCTGTTAGTAGTATTCTCATATTCTTAATTAAGCACAAAGGTTTATTTTCTATTGGCTAATCAACTCCATACTGTGGTTAGTTGTTCTGAAATTAGTTGATATTGACTTTGTAGGCCTAAGAAAGTAACTTAGACAAAAAGATTCATAATTCTATTCAATACCCTTTATCGAATTTGATATTCATCAAAAAGATATTGAATTGCTTTTTCTAGTACTTTATCATTTGAAGCGCTGATATCTGCTTGGCTGTTCTTTACATAGATATCAGGAGCATGCCCAATGCCATCCAAGCTTTCTCCGTTAGGCAATAGAAATTTTTGAATAGAATATTGATAATGCCAAGCATTGGGTAGAAATCTCATGTTGCTGACGGTTGAAAAATCTCCAGCCGTTGTATCTCCAATCTGAACTACTTGTTCGAAGGATTTCATATGTAGTAAGAATATTTCTCCTGCGCTTATGGTTTTTCTATCGGTTAAAACGACAACTGGCTTTAAGTAAGGGTTTTCTTCATTCGAATAGGTGCGGTACTCTTTCTTTTCATCAAAATCATCATGATCAAGCCCATTTCTAGTCTGAACGGTGTAGATAAAGTGTTCTCCATCTGAAAAGGCTTTTGCAATTCTTGACGAATACCGATCATCTCCTCCCGTGTTTTGCCTCAGGTCCAAAATTATAGCTTTATAGTCTTTCAATTCATTGATTACATTATCTATTGCAGCAGGGTTTTGGCCGTCCATAGTACCTAAATAGATATACCCAATGTCTTTGTCTTTCACTTTACCGAAAGAAAGGTGGTCTTCTGAAGGCACCTCTGTAACGGAGTCTAAGTATTTAGATACGATGAGTTCCTCGCTAATTTCAGTTGTAGACTGCTGGTTTAATGTATAACCAGAGCGGTATCTATTTCCATTTCCATCATATAAAACCGTATGGCTATCATCTAAATGCTCAATTAAATTTGATAGTATGTTCCACAGTTCTTCATCTGAAATGTTGTCATTGATCTGTGGCCTATAGGTTTCATATAATTCACCCCAATTGATGTTTCTGATGGTAAAGAGGCTATAATGCTTATCAAAATCATTCCAGAAGATCTCGAAATTATTGCTTTGGGTATTAGGTTCGTCTTCATCCAAAATAAGGTTAGTACAGG
This sequence comes from Roseivirga sp., assembly GCF_034669765.1. Lineage (GTDB taxonomy): Bacteria > Bacteroidota > Bacteroidia > Cytophagales > Cyclobacteriaceae > Roseivirga. The sequence goes on along the minus strand of NZ_JAXMOQ010000003.1, from coordinate 207,956 downwards.
AGGATAATGAGGCCATCATGAGTAGAAGAGTGAGCTTTTTCATATTAGAGCTTATATAGGAGACTTGTCGAGATTCGATTGGATAAACTGGTAAATGTTGGCGCTTTTTCTACCTTTTGAATATTCAGGTCGTAATCAACTTTCCAGTTTAATCGATTGGAAATTTCATGGTTGTAGTTGATGTTCCAGCGAATCGATTTGTAGTCTTTGAATGAGACCAAGTCACTATTGAAAATGATTTTTAGAGGGTCGTCTTGGTTTTCAATAATGTACTCGTCTATGCCATTATAAGGGGGGCGGCTTAAAAACTGTATTACCGGAATTGAGATGGTACTCTCTAAATTTTTTTCCGATGTTAATTGTTTTGAAATGGCTGCGCTTACGGATAATCCATTGGTTGAAAGATAACTGAAGGCATCCTGACCATTCCAGTCCATGTATAGGATATTCAATTCATAAGTGCCACCAATGTATAGGTTGGAGGACTGTTCAGGAGATAAGTTCTTTAAATAGGTGACGCTAACACTTGGGTTATAAGTTGAAGATTTAAATCTATTTGAGCGTCCAGATTTCAGTATCGTATCACTGTATTTGATGCTGATTTTTAATGTGTTTTCAGCATGTCGCTCGTAGAAAATTGAATAAAACAGGGAGCTTCCGTGCTGTTGAAGTGGTGAAAAATTAACGTCCTTGATTCTGTCAAAACTATAGCCAACACCAATACCCAAATAGTTCATGGGCAATGATTCTTGTTCCTGGGCAAACGCGCTAATTTTTAAAAAGGAGATTAAAATGACTATCGAAACCGATACTTTCATAGGGTATTAGGGTTTTAATTGATAGCCCAATATTAGGGTTAACTAGAGAAGTAGGAGTCCGGAAAAGTTAGAAATGAATGAATTAGGACTTATTTTCTATCAATTTAAATTGATTGGGTGTATACCCAGTACTCTTTTTGAATTCACTATAAAAAGTTGATTTCGATTTAAAGCCTGCTTCGAGACCAATGGCAACGATGCTGTATTTATCGAAATCAGGATTTAACAACATCTGTTTTATATCCTCAATCCTATAATCGTTAATTAATGAAGTGAAATTCGAACTGGTCGATGCACTGATCAATTGAGAAAGATAGCCTGTGCTCATGTTTAGTTTTTCGGCAACAATATCTCTGCTCAATTCTGGGTTTCTGTAGAGCTTTTCTTTATTCATTAACGCTAAAAAATTCTGAAAATAGAGGTTCTTGGTTTCAGATGGATTCTTGGAATTATCGTCAGCTTGAGTAACCACTTTTTCATTTTCTGGTATACTCAATAAGCTGTGAATTTCGGATTTGTCTTGAGAGAGTTTTAATTGGATAAGTCCTCTGAAAATAAGCCAGTAGACATAAATTGAAACTCCTAGCCAAACGGGATAGGTGATGTCTGTATGTTCAAAAGGGTAAATGTCATCTGGAATGAAGGTGTTAATTACCCATATAAGCAGTAGGGAAGCAATGAAAAACCAGATGTTTTTTAGCCATTTCCTTTCATCAAAACTTATGTTACTACGCTTGATGATAAAATATGAAAGTACACATAGAACCACATTAAATAAGATTGAGAAGTAGAATTCTATATCATAAACCAGCCTGTAGTTGTTGTTTACAATTTCCCAGTCTATTAGCCCAAAGTCTATCTGTAGGTCAATAATTGTGTACAAAACCCAAAAGAGAAAGAATGGAATGGTAAGGAGAAATAGTTTTTTACTGTTGGCAAACTTGTTTTTTGTTGACTTTAAAAAATAGACAACCATTGGAATGTAAAACAGTAATAGCCAGGGAATATCGTCCCCAAAATAGTCGATGAAGTAATATTCTTTATCTAGGTCTTTGGCAACTAAAAGTTCGATTACACCAATATAGGAGAGCAAAAAAGTACTGTATGCTAAATACTTGTTGGCTTTTACTTTAAAGGTGTTTTGAGTTAGAATGACTATTGAAAAAAGGAAGCCTTGAATCAAACTTACAAAAACCAGAATCTCGATTACATTTAAATTCATTGTGACCTATTTTCTTTCCATGAACTTTCCCTGTAATTATTTTTTAGTGTTCGGTAAATACCTAATGAAAAATGGGAGGCTATTACGGCCTCCCATTTGTTTAAATTCCCTTTACAAAATCTAAGAACACTTTTTTATGTAGTTCGAGGTCCATGTCAGCAGAAAGTGATACACGGGCAATGTAATCTTTGTCGCCTTCTTTGGTTGTTCCCTGGGTAGAGGTTGCTGGGATTGTCCAGTAACATCCTTTTAACTGGCCATAACTCACACAGTACTTGCTTTCATTCGGGATTTCTGTAATCATTAAGTGGATTAACTTATGATTCAAGGCCCTTTTGTAAGCTTCTTTTTCTTCCGCAGTATTCCCTTTGGTAGGAAGGTCTAATGAAAACACAGATGGTGTAAACCCTTGTGCTGCCAGTTCTTCCGAAACGAAATTGATTTTAGCAGTTGGTAAAGCTTCGTGAATGAAGTTTACGAACTCGCGTGTGTTTTTATAAGCATCAATGATTCTTTGGTTCATTGAAGGCAATTGCTTGGCTAAGATTTCATATTGAAGGTCTGTAGCCTCGTTATCGCAAAGTGTTAGATGCTTTTCTATGTGGGCCATCAGTGCCGCAGTTTTGTTATTTCCTACAACGTAACCAGCCGTACATTTTCCGCCACTCGGAAATTTTGATCCACTGGCGTAAGAGATGGCCCTCATGGTTGAGAGTATTTCACCCTCGCCCAAGAAGTGGAAGTTGGGGCAAAAGGTTTGATCTAAAACAAAAACAGGGTCAATAGCGATTGCTCCTTGGCTTGTTTTGCGTGTTTTGCTTAACACCGCTTTTAATTGCTGAAGGTCTGGCACTTCAACCCTTGGGTTGGTTGGGATTTCGGCAATGATGTAAGGAATAGCATCTTCTTGCGCTACTTTATCTAATACGGTATCGATACTTTGCACCATATCGTTGTCACCATCTACTGGTAAGTCTACGACTTCGACATTGTCAAGGCAAGCAGCAACACGTCTAGCTTGGTCATTTGTTCCGCCATAACAGTTTGGAGGAACAAGAAACTTGATTGACTTCCCTTTATGGTTTTCTAACGCATCGTGTACCAGTCCCATCATTATGGCATACTGCATGGACAATCCACTTGAGGCAACAAGTGGTTTTAAAGTTGTACCCGTAATGGACTTAAGAGAATCTAATACCGATGTTTTTGAAGGCTCCGCACTGTGCTGACTTTTAATAGAAGATTGTTCTACCAGTGCCTTTAGAGCCACAAGACAATTGGCAGGGGTCATGGCAATGGTCTCTCTTCTTCTTACATGTTGAATTTCTGAAACGTAACTTTCATTTTCTGTTCCATTTACCACCAAGACACTTCCCAAGTGGGAGTGGAGGTTCACCACAAAATCAATATTTGAATTGAGAGTGATCTGGCCAATTTTACCTTCTTCCGAAAGAAAAACAGTACTACCATCAAACGAAATAACATCTTCTGCTTTTCCGACTTTATTCAACTCAAATTTATAACCATAGACGCTCCTGATTACTTCAGCATCGAAGTATGCAGGTAATTCACCTGTGTAATTGATTTGGGTGTTTTTATGGATCAATAAGTTTTTTCTAAGAATGGCCAAAACAGGAGTAGTTTTGGAAGAAAAGCTGATTACATTTTCTGACTTTAGGTTATTCAAGTGAGCGATTGCCCATTCTAGCACACAAGACAGCGGATGGCCTAATCGGATATAATCGTAAGCTGTTGGTAATTCATTGAGTGCCGATGTTGAAACGTTATTATTTTTGAATAAAGCTTCAAATTGATCTATAAATTGAGTTTTAGCCTTTGACTCATCATAAATATCCAGTCGATGAGTGGTTAGATTTAACCAATCAGCTGGCATATTTTCTAATACATCTTTAATATAATTGAGCGTTTTACTGCCTTCCATAATTTGCAAATTAGATAGGCCGCTATAATACATCAATTCGCTTTATTATGTAAATGTTATAGGAGATTTTGTCCTACCCACTGGTTAGAAGCCAACTTGTTTTAGATCCTCGATGCAATCGAGGGTAAATGGGGGCTAATGGTGATGGGGCTTTTCCTGTCTTGGAAGGCTTGTTGGTGAAGAATACCAACAAGGAGGAGTCATTTTTTGGAGAAAGATTATTCTTTTTTTCTTCTTCTTGCAAAAAAAAAAAGTAGGCAATGATTAATGGGAAAAATGTAAAGAACTCAAAGCCATTTTTTATAGCACTATACACGGAAACACCAATGAGCATGCCTATAATAAATGTATTCAACCTATTCGACTTGATCTTCTTTTGTTCTTGAAGTGATTTTTCCTCAGGTGAACCTGCTAACTCTTCCTGTTTCATAATGATTGCTGTTCTACTTCTTTTTGTTCTTGAAGATTTTAGAGAATACTTTAAAAATGGTCAATGATACAATACCAACCATTAAGCCAACGATAAACTCGCCTAAGATTCCGGGTAAAGAATGAACAAGCTCATGTATGAAATGAATGTTGTGGACATAAATTCCGCCTGCTACCAAAATCATGGCGATGGTTCCTACAACGGCTAAAATCCTTATCAAGACTGGTAATGTCTTTACTAAGGCCGTACCTATACTTTTTGAAGCGCCAGCTTGGTTGTTGCTTGCGGCAATAAGTTTGTATCCTACATCGTCCATCCTCACCAACAAGGCTACTAGTCCGTAAACCCCAATAGTGGCCAATATGGCTATCACCGTTACCACTACAATTTGAACTTTAATCGGTTCGTCAATTACGGTGCCCAGCGCTATAATGACTATTTCTACTGATAGGATGAAATCTACAATGATGGCAGATTTGATCTTTTTCCCCTCACGCTCAAGTACTTCAACCTTTGATAGTTTTGTGAGATCAGCAGCTTGTTTAGTATGACCTCTATGGAAAAGGTAATGGTATATTTTTTCAGCACCCTCAAAAGCCAAGTACATGCCGCCTAATAACAGGATAGGGACAATGGCTTCCGGTAGATAAGCACTCAACAGAAAGGCAATTGGTAGTATGATGAGCTTATTTAGGAAAGAGCCTTTGGTTATTTTCCATAAAACGGGCAGTTCTCGTGAAGAAACAAAGCCTGATGCTTTTTCAGCATTTACGGCCAAATCATCGGCAAGAAGCCCTGCTGTCTTCTTGGATGCGACTTTTGTCATAACGGCAACATCATCCATGAGCACTGCAATGTCATCGAATAGCGCAAAAAATCCTGAGGCCATATTATGTATTAAATGTTTTGAATAAATTGAATTACACCACTAAGGTATTGTGAGATAAAACTAGTGAAACTGCACTACGGCTACAACTTTCAATTTTTTATATTAAGATAGGAGAAGAGTGCTGTTTCATGTGGCTTATTCGTGCGATGAACGCCAAACGTGTGTACGATAGCTCTATCAAAGGCTTTTTACTTTCTTCCGCAAACTTTCGTTTTCGATCTTATCGAATAATGCTTTGCTCAAATCATCATTGTCCTCATTTTCATCGCTCAAATAGATAAGTCCTAGGTACCATCTAGCTTGGTCTTGGAAGAGATGAGAAGGGTCTTCTGCCATTTGTTTAAGTATGGGTTCAGCATTGTCAAAATCCTTCTGTGCCATAAAGCTTATGCCCAATAGGAATCTTGCGGAGTAGTTAAGAGCGTCTTTTTCTACTGTTTGTTCGAACAGCGAAATTGCCAACGGGTAATTACCTTGATCGTATTCTATTAAGCCCAGTATATAATCATTATCCATCGTGGTCAAATCGTTTCCACGAAAATTTGATGGGGCTTCATAAGGTTGAAAGTTAGAGGCAAAGATTTCGTCAGGGCTTTTTGGCTTATAAATAATCCAAAATAATAGGCATACAGAAGATAGAAGTATAAGTAGGCTGGAGTAAATTTTCAATTCTCGACTTAAAGGCTTCATGTCAATAGGTTGCTCGTGATGGAGTTATATAAGTTAGCTTATTTTGTATATTGGAATTCAATGCATTTGTAAACTTCATAGTGCCTACATACCTACCGATCCTACAGTTTAAATTTTGTTGTACACCGTTTTATTCTTCATAGATATCAAATTTGGCAGAGAAAGACTTCATTAATTCTTGATTAGAAAAATCACCTTCGGTCATAGTTGAGAGTTGCTCTAAAAAGATGTCAAATTCACCGTTTTTAAATATTGTAAGCATTTTTCCTCCCTTCAAGGATTTAGCTTCATGCCAAACATTTGGAGGAACTGTTATTGTATCTCCTTCTCTAAGAATGATTGTTTCGTCATCAAAAACGAGCTCAAGTTCTCCAACTAACATATAGAAAACCTCTGTCATTATTTTATGATGATGTCGCTTTAAATGGAAGCCTGGTTTTATGGTGTCTTCGACTATGCATAATTCTCCATTCGTATGTCGTGACGACAATTTAATAAAACAGTGATCCTGCGAGTAATTGTAATTTTCACCTTCACCTTTTCTAATAACTTCTTTGGATGTCATCATCTAATCTAATTGTGTATAACCTCATTTATGTATCACAGAAGCGACTTATGGCCATGAATATATCTATTTTTTAATTACTCATTCAAAACCTACTTCAAGGCCGAGACAATGACTGAGCAATATGTGAAGACATTTTTTTGAGATAAGGAAGAGCGTAGAAGTTATATGACTTGTTGGTAAAGAACACCAACCTGAGTTAGGTGGGTAAAGAGTGTCAACAAAGGCTGGAAAGCAAGAAAAGAGTGGGGTAATAATTTATAACTACCTTTATTGAGGTGTCTTTTTTCTTATAACCATCAAAATAAAATTATGAAGAGCAAGATTTTCGGAATTATTTGTGCCCTACTTTTTTTAGTATCCGCTTGTGGGAAAGATGAAGATACTGACAATAATGAAGTTGTTTCAGTAGTAGCTATCTGGGGGAATCAAAATGGAGAGGAGTTTGCCTATTTGACGCTTTTGTCGAACAATACGTTTCTGTATGCAGAAAATGACTTGTCTGTTAGCTCCAGCCAAGAGAATGGCTTAGAACTGGGCACGTATTCATATAATTCGAGTAAAGAAGAAATAACATTCAATATTGCCTACGATGATAATGCACCAGGTGATGGTTCGGGTATTGGTGATATTGGAACTCCAGTAACTTTTAATGCATCAGTTCTGGAGGGGAGTACTAGATTAAGCCTTGCTGATGGTGATTTAATCTTAGATAAAATAGAGTTAACAGCTACTTCTCCTGTGATAGGTGTTTGGGGAGTGGAAAATGGGGATGAATTTTCTTATTTGATGCTTTTGTCAGACAATACCTTTCTGTATGCTGAAAATGACTTGACAGTGACCTCTAGCGCAGAGAATGGTTTAGAAGTGGGGACCTTTGCATATGATCCGAGTAAAGAAGAATTAATATTCGATATTGAGTACGATGATAACGCTCCTGGGGAGGATTCGGGTGTCGGTGATACCGGAGCATCGATTACGCTTGATGCAGTACTTTCAAATGATAATAACACATTGACTGTTGCTGGTCTAGTACTTTCAAAGTCGCTGTAGGTTTTAAGTGCTCGTTGGTGAAGAACACCAACAAGGGCGAAGATTTTAAGGTGCTATTTACTTATCTATTGGTTCAAAACCGAATTGTCTTACATCCTCGATGCATTCGAGGATTCGTTGGGTCAAATTGAAACGGTTGAAGCAAGTTTTGTGACTGATAGCCCACGGTTTTAACCGTGGGCTATTTGTATATATAGCTTTGGAGAATGGTTTTAACCATTTATGTGTGCCATTTTAGAATAACTTCTAATCTTTTAAATCTGACTCACCTGTTTTCCTATCATGACTCCCAGTCTGCGTGCGAATGCTTCGTCTGAGCCTAGGATTGATTAATCTAAACTGCGTTCTTTGTCGCCCTTCCAATCTGAGGGCAGGCTGAACAGTAAGCCAATAATGCGAGATGCCTTTTTATAGTTAAAGAGTATCAGCCGAGCAGAGAAGAGTAAAAAATCAACAACATATAAATGAATATATATCAACAAATAGAAGCTGAAATTAAAGCGGCTTCAAACATTGTAATCACCTCACATAAATCGGCAGATGGCGATTCAATTGGCAGCTCATTAGGCCTTTTACGTTTTATCGAAAAGCTAGGTAAAACAGCTAGGGTTTGTCACCCCGATCCTGCACCTAATTTTTTGTATTGGTTAGATACTTCGGCTTTTCTGTTAATGACAGAACAACCAGAGGAAGTCGCAGCCGCTTTTGCCGCAGCCGACTTGGTTTTCTGTTTGGATTACAATGCGACCAACCGTATTGGGCCTGATATGCAAGCCTTGTTAGAAGCAGTAACCTGTAAAACAGTAATGATTGACCATCATTTAAACCCTGAGGCATTCCCCACCTTAACGGTCTCTGAAACCACGGCTTCTTCTACCTCGGAGTTGATTGTAGAATTGATCGAACAATCGGGAAATGGCGCCTTACTCGATTCCGAGATTGGCACACCTTTGTACCTCGGTATATTGACAGATACGGGCAGTTTTAGATTTCCTTCTACCAAGCCACGTACGCACGAAATATTGGCGAAGCTATTGACGGCAGGGGTGGAGCATCACTTAGTACACGAAGTATTATGCGATAACAACACCGCGAGTCGTTTGCGTTTGCAGGGCTATGCCCTGTGCGAAAAGTTGGAGATCATGGAAGACTACATGGTGGCGATTATCTCATTATCGAAAGAGGAGTTAGCGAAATACAATTATCAAAAAGGAGATACCGATAACTTGGCCAACCAAGCCTTATCGATTAAAGGAATGAAGGCGGCCATTGTGTTTACAGAAAGAGACGGCATCATGAAAATGTCTTTCCGTTCGAAAGGAGTAGAGAACCCTGTGAATGTACTGGCAGCAGAACACTTTAATGGGGGCGGACATGCCAATGCTTCAGGAGGGATGAGCGAATTATCCGTCACAGAAACGGTAGAGAAGATTAAAGGCTTAATACCAGCGTATTTTTCGATTCAGTAATACTTGCGAAAAGAATAAAATCAAACCGTTGAAACGGATATCCGAGCTTTGAGATTAATAGCCCACGGTTTAAACCGTGGGCTATTTTTGTACATATCTTTGTTAAATGGTTTTAACCATTTAAGCTGCTTGGGAGAAACGAGTGAAAATTCGAAAGCTAGAAAAAAAGAGGGGTGTAGGCCTTTTGCGGCTTGTTGGTGAAAAACACCAACAAGGGCGGATGTTTTTAACTTATCTATCGGTTAGGAACCTACTTATTATACCTCCTCGATACAATCGAGGATGAGTTGGAATTAACTTGAATGTTAATTTGAAGGATACCGAAACCCACGAAGCCTAGGGGTGGTATGACACTCCGAATTACATTGGTAAATGAAGAGAAAATAAATTTTTTGACAATCCCATTAAGTAAGTCATCTGGCAGCCTGCTTGGCGCAGGCAGGCTTATTCAGAAGCGTTTTTTTAATTAATGTCATAATTACCGCCTGTCAGATAATAAATAAATGATAATCAATCATTTATTAGATTAGTAAATACTACTAATCGCTGATCCTAAGCATTCATTCAATTTTTGCCTTCTCAAGAGATTGTAAAAGCATTTTCAACCATTTAATTTTTTAAAATTATGAGTACCACACCTCAAACAATACCTAAGATTACAATTACTCTGCAAGTTGACACAGTTAAGCTATCCTCAGTTGATCCTAAAGGAAAACAAGGCCCAATCGATGACGCCTGTAAAGTATTAGATAATAATAGCGCAGCACCTGGAAGTAATAATGGTAAGGGAAGTATAGAACGATTTCAATCCAATGCCTATCTGGGCGGGCAGGTGAAGTGGATTGTTAAGCCTCTAGTCGCAGACTCAGGATTTACCGTGGCACTTAAAAGTATATCGGTGGATACCATTTTAGGTGCAAAAACCAAGAATGTAAAGTCTGGAAAGACTTCAATTACCAAGACGATCAGCGATAAGAAGTTTTTACAAGGAGATATTCAAGAATACACCTTCACTTTCCAGATGAAAGATGCCGATGGAAATAAAACGACCTATAGCGTTGATCCAAAGATTAAACTGAATCCACCACCAAGGACTTAGTTCAAATGAATATTAAAAATAAAGCCTGTTTTTTAATAGGCTTCATTTGTATCCTAAGCAACTCTCTTTTTTCACAAGATCAAAAAGTGGCAGATAGTCTAATAGCCATTTATAATTCGAGTGAATTTAATGGTAATGAATTGGCATTACTTAGGGAGATATTAGTGGATGAGACGAATCCTGAGAAGATCATAATCTTTGCTGACTTGTTGATAAATATGGCCGCTAAGGATTCTTTGTTTCTCGACCTCAGAGATGGTTATATGCAAAAAGGTTATGCTTTGAGACTTCTCGGAGACTATCCAGAATCGCTTGAGTCATACTTTGAAAGTATGAGGTTTGCGGAAAAATCAATTAAGAAACAAGGTGTAGGCGAGATATACATATCTATTGCTGATGTGTATTCTATTATGGGTAATTCCATAACGGCTGAAAACTATTATGGCCGAGGGATTGAGTTATTGAGAGAGGCAGATTATCCACCATCTTTGGCAAGTGCCTTATTGAATGCTGGAGATAATGCATTTAAAGTTGATAAATTTGATTTAGCCCTGACTTATTTTAAAGAATCAACGGATATTTTCGGGGAAGTCGATTATCCATTGGGAAAGGGATATGGTTTGGGGAATGTAGGAATGGTTTATGCAGCACAAGGTAAAGATGATTTGGCTGAACAGAATATGAATGAGGCCATTGAGATACTGGAAGAGCTACAAGATTATCCGCCAATTTCTGAGTATCTCATTGCGATCTCAGAGATTTATCAAAAAAAGGAAGATTGGCAAACCTCCATTGAATATGCTAAAAGAAGTTTGGATTTAGCCACCCAGTATGGCTTGAAAGACGAGATAAGTGATGCTAATCTCAAACTCTCTGAACTCTATGAAAAAGTAGGAGAGCAGGCATTGGCCTTGAATTATTTTAAGTCGCATATCGCCTATAGAGACAGTGTGAAGAATATTGAGGCCGTTCAACAAATGGCCGATACGCGTACGGATTTTGAAGTAGCCCAAAAACAGCTTGAAGTAGACTTACAAAAGAAGAATCAACGCATCATTGTTATTGCCACATCGATTACCATTCTCTTTATTGCATTGCTGGCTATTGCGCAATACAGGCGTTTTAGGTTCGTTCGTGCCACCAATAAAATCATTGAAGAAGAAAAACAGCGATCGGATAATTTACTGCTCAATATTTTGCCTGAAGAAACGGCTGAAGAGCTGAAAGCCAATGGTAAAGTGCGGGCTAAAAAATATGAATCCGCTACCGTTTTGTTTACTGATTTCGCGGGTTTTACATCCTATTCCAAAGATCTTTCTCCAGAGGTTTTGGTAGAAACGGTGAGTCACTACTTTTCAAAATTCGATGAAATCATGGAGAAATATGGGCTCGAAAAAATTAAAACTATAGGAGACTCATATATGTGTGCGGGAGGCCTACCTTTTGTCACAAAAGACCATGCGCATAAAATGCTCTGTGCTGCTTTTGAAATTGCACGTTTCACAGAGGAGACAAAGCAAGATTTAAATACAAGAGAAATGAGCTTTGATATTAGAATCGGTATCAGTTCAGGGCCTGTAGTGGCCGGAGTTGTAGGCTCAAAGAAATTTGCATTCGATATTTGGGGAGATACTGTCAATATAGCCGCTCGAATGGAGTCGAACGCTGAGCCGGGTAAAATCAACATATCAGAAAGCACCTATAATCTAGTCAAAGACAGTTTTAAGTGTAGTTATAGGGGCGAAATTGAAGTGAAAAATAGAGGGATCTTAAAAATGTATTATGCTGATAGCATAATTGATGGGGTTACATTTAAGCAGTTTGAAGAAGGTAATTCTGTAATGTCTTAATACATAAAAAGACTAAATTGCTATTAATGCTTAAAGCTGGTTAAAGAGAGGTGTTAAGTGCTTCCTTAACTCTTTGATATTAAGAATTAGAAATTTATTCAAATACACCGATGTCTGAAATTAAAAAAAAGCGCATTACCGAAGACTCAACTAACTATTGGGAACAGTTAGAAAGGCTCGATCGATTGATAAGGGCAGCAGAGATAAAGGCCGGTTTGATCTTCTCTTTCCACAGTCTATTTATTGGAGTGGTCATCGATAAAATTGCTAACGTGTCGCTGTTTATGGAAGGTAGTTTATTATACGCTGGCATGGTTTGCTTGTGGTTTGCGCTTGTGATCGTCAGCTTATTTTTTGCGTTAAGATGTTTTAGGCCTCAAATGGAAATGAATTTCGATACAAATGCATTCTTCTTTATAGATGCCAATAGAAATTATGGTGATGTAAAAGGTTTCAGGGATGCCTATAGAGATATTAATCAAGACCCAGATAAGCTTTATGGCCAACTTGCAGAGCAGATTTATGTCCATAGTAAAATCATTGATTTTAAATTTGCAACGGTTCAAAAATCACTCAAATTTTTATCGTTGAGCTTTTTCTGGTTGCTCATTTTGATTATTGTCTCTTTACTTAACTTCTAAAAATTGGCAAGCAGACTAGATATATTACGAAAAGCTGTATTTGAAAAACTACAACACGATTTGGATGATGTCTATACCTATCATAGTGTAGAGCATACCCAAGCCATGCTTGCAGCAGTGTCAGGTTATACAGAGCATCAGGACATATCCGATCAAGAGATAGAACTATTGAAAATTGCTATTCTTTTTCACGACTTAGGTTTTGCTGAAAGCGCTGTCGACCATGAAAAGAGAGGGGCAGAAATGGCAAAAGAAGCCATGAATGAATTAGGCTATTCAACGCAGGAGATGAGCATGGTCGAAAAGTTAATCAAGGCGACCAAAGTACCTCAAAAGCCTGAATCTACTCTAGAGCGCATTATCTGCGATATAGATCTTGACTATCTCGGGCTACCCGAGTATGAGGAAAGGAGTGAATTGCTGTACAAAGAATGGCTGGCACTGGGTATAATCAAAAATAGGGCTGAATGGGAAAAGAGAGAGCTGGCATTCTTAGAAAATCATCGGTTTCATTCTGAATTTGGTTTGGAGCAAAGACAACCCGTTTTAGAGGAACACATCAAGCGAATAAAAGCTGAGCTGAAGAATAAAGAGTTTGGCAATAATTAATCTAATGCCAATTGTGTATTGAGCCTTGGATGGCTTGTCGGTGAAGAACACCAACAAGGGAGGCATGTCAAAAATAGCTTTATCAACAACTAAACATTCATTGCATTAAGTTTCATTAGTTAAAGAATTGGTATATTCGGAAGTATAATTTTATAATAGAGGTTATGAAGAAATTTTTACTATTGCTGATTATCACTTTAATAACATTTAATTCTTGCTCATCAAGTGATGATATGGACGTTACTCCAATGACTCAAGAAGTTAAAGCAACATTAGATCTAAATGCCTTGGCAAATATATCAGGAAATGATGCTACAGCTTTAATTAAATTTAATGGAGTTGCTGCAGACCAATTTACTTCAGACGTGATACCTGGAGATCAAATCACCTACAAAATAGAAACAAATGATCCTACGACAATTGTTCGTTTCCAAAAATATGAGTACACTTCAGGAAGTAATGAATTATGGGTTTGTTTAAAGCCCTTAAGCACTGAGGGTTGGCTTGTAGGTTTTATGGTGAATCCAGATGCAACTGAAAATAATGTAGAGGTTAAATTTAATATGCTGTTTCAATTAGAAGTAAACGGGGTTCTTCAAACACAAAAAACATATATCATAGATCCAAAAATTAAAATTAGATCTGTTAGGTAGTGTATAATCTAAGTCTATAAGTGAGAAAGAAAGCAATAATAGCTGTATTCAAAAAATTAAAAGCCTGTTTATTAATGGGCTTTTTTTTGATGTATAGTCTAGTGGCGTATTCTCAAGATCAAAAACAAATAGATAGTTTAAAGTTTGTTTTAAAAAACAACAGCTATCAAAGAGCTCAGAAATTATCTATTTTAAAAGAGATTGCTGAGTTTGAGACTGATCCAAATGAAATAATAATTTATAGTAAAGAATTAATTGAGTCAGCAAAAGAACTGGATTCTATTAATTCTGTGTACCATGGTTATTTACAAATGGGAAATGCATATCGTTTGAAAAGCGACTTAACGAAGGCCCTTGACAATTACTTCATAGCCGCTAAAATAGCAGAAGACAATCAATTTTTTAAGAAACAAGCCACGATAAAAATATCTATTGCTGATGCATACTCAATCATGGGCGATAGTAAAAATGCCGTAAGCTATTATAGAAATAGTATATCGTTACTTAAAAAGGAAAACGTAGTGGACTCCATAAATTTAGCATCTGCGCAGTTAAACTTAGGAGATGAGTACTATAATCAAAAAAAACTAGATTCAGCCTTATATTTTTTCAAAGAATCAGGAAGTATATTTAAAGCCTTAAAATATGAGGAAGGAGAAGCTTATAATCTCGGTAACGTTGGTTTGGTTTATGCAGAAAAAGGCGAAAATATTAAAGCAGAAGAAAATTTAAATGAAGCCATATTGGTATTGACAAAATTAGAAGATTACTATCCAATTTGTGTGTATTTAAATGCGATGTCAGATGTGTATTTGGATAAAAATCAAACAGAAAAGGCCTTTGACTATGCAAGTAAAAGTTTGGAATTAGCGAAGAAGTACGGCTTAAAGGAACAAATTAGTGATGGTTATTTAAAGCTTTCTGACTTGTATGAAAGAGGAGAAAACTACAAGAATTCATTCGGTTTATATAAAAAACACATTCAATACCGAGATAGTGTTCAAAATATTCAAGCAGTTCAAGATATGGAAAATGAAAGAACAAAGTTTGAAGTTGCTAAAAAACAAGGGGAGGTAAATTTACTAAACGAGCAAAAGAAAAAACAAAGAATTATAGCCATTGCAATTACTATCGCACTAATTTTATCGGTAGTATTTGGTTTTTCACTTTTTAAAAAGAATAAAATAATAGCGCAAGAAAAGGAACGGTCTGAGACTTTGTTAAAAAATATTTTACCCGAAGAAACAGCAGATGAGTTAAAACTAAATGGATTTGTAGAGGCTAAGAGATTTGAATCTGTTTCTGTTTTATTTACAGATTTCAAAGGGTTTACTAAATATTCAGAAAATTTATCTCCAGAAGAAATTGTAAAAAGCATCGATTTTTACTTTTCAAATTTTGATAAGATTATTGAAAAATACGGTCTTGAAAAAATAAAAACGATTGGAGATGCCTACATGTGTGCTGCGGGGTTACCAATGCCAACAAAAGACCACACTTATAAAATTACATTAGCAGCTCTTGATATTGTCGATTTTGTAAAAGAAACGATGGATGTCAATCTTTCTGAAAAGGCAAATTTTGATATAAGAATAGGAATCAATACTGGTTCTGTTGTCGCTGGAGTCGTTGGGACTACAAAATTTGCCTATGACATTTGGGGAAATACGGTAAATGTTGCTAGTAGAATGGAAAGCTCAGGCGAAATAGGTAGGGTAAATATTAGTGAAGAAACCTATGATTTATTAAAAGAGTATAAAGAGTTTGAGTTTGAATATAGAGGCGCAATTGAAGCCAAAGGAAAAGGAAAAATTAAGATGTACTTTGTCAATAAGATTTCTTAACGATAAAGCCTCTGATCAGTGAAATGAAAATTATTCGATGATGTTTCTTTTCTCTCCCTGAGTATGCGAAGGGTCTAAAACCTCAATGTTGGAGATAAATGTGGTTTCCCAAGGACAGAGTCCTTGGTGAATAGTGGTCACAGGTTTG
Organism: Roseivirga sp.; assembly: GCF_034669765.1. GTDB lineage: Bacteria > Bacteroidota > Bacteroidia > Cytophagales > Cyclobacteriaceae > Roseivirga. Next base: position 192,034 of record NZ_JAXMOQ010000003.1, on the reverse strand, counting down.
GAAAACCTGCGACAGTGGTCTACTGCGACAAATTAATTGAATAGAAAGTTTAATAAGTTATCGCTCAGAACAGTCACCCTGCTCCGAGACTTCGGTTGCCTTACCTCCTCGATACAATCGAGGATGAGTTTGAGCACGTTATTTTTCGCTCTGTAAAATTTCTAGTAATTTTTTCGGGTTCTGTCGGTTATCCCAAAAGGCAGAAATCAGAATGAAGTCTTTCGTTACTTTATAATAGATGCTGAAGTTACCTAGCGAGGCTACGAAAACATCTTTAAAATCAGTGGATTTGTAAATGAAGGGGGATTTGGCGATTTGCTTAGTTCGTTCGGCAACTAAACGGACTAATTTTTTTGAATATCGGGGTGACTTGTTCCTATTTACCCAATATTCGAGTACTCCGACAAATTGGATATCGGCTGTTTTAGTCCATATCACATTGCGTTCAGCCATTCCAGATTTCGTTTGTTCATTTCATCTTGTGAAATCAACCTCCCGTTTTTTATGTCTTCCTCGCTCATTTCCAACATCTTTTTTTGTTCCTCCGAAAGTTGAACAGTTTGGCTTTCCGGTACACTAGAAGAAACGAGCTTGTCGAGTGCCTCCAAAACCTCCTTGTTTTGTATGGTTAGGATCTTGTCAATCAATCCATTCCTTAATTTATCTACAGTTGCCATGTTGATTTTCTTTACCTAAATATCTTTAAAATTGACGAGTTTCACTAATACCAGATTCCCGTTTGGCCAGGCATATATGGTACAAAGGTAATTTATCTAACGGTTCGAAACCGATTTGTCATACATACTCAATAAAATGGAGGATGAGTTCGGTTTACTTATTTTACCGCAAAGAGCGCTGAGTAGCGCATAGGGTAAATTAGTAGAAAGACAATGAACTAGAGCCTACTGATCTGTAAAAGATTAATTGTTAGGTGATGTCTCTTTTCTTTCCCTGAGGAACGAAGGGTCTAAAACCTCAATGTTGGAGATAAATGTGGTTTCCCAAGGACAGAGTCCTTGGTGAATAGTGGTCACAGGTTTGGAAAACCTGCGACAGTGGTCTACTGCGACAAATTAATTGAATAGAAAGTTTAATAAGTTATCGCTCAGAACAGTCACCCTGCTCCGAGACTTCGGAGGTCTTTTTCAGAAATATAGATGGGATGAAAAAACCGAAAAGACCACTAAGAACCGCAAAGCTCATTTTGAAGGATACCGTGACCTCCGACACTTCGGTTGCCTTACCTCCCCGATGCAATCGAGGATGAGTTGGGGCTGGTCTCAGCGAGACGCGAAGACCAGTGGGGGATTAAAAAGTCTTTCTACGTTATCTTTACTTTTCAACACCAATAGGCACCTGAATGGAACTCACCGCTAGAGGGGAGGCTTGATCATCAGGAACAGTACTTGCTTTAATGACGCCTCCGGCAAAATCGCTTTCAAACTTCATGGTTGCAACTGAGGTCGTGAAATCCCCAGATATAGTAGTTTTTATATCTATGATTGCCAGTTTTCCTGATTTTACATCCCAATTAATTACCTCATGCACTTTATTGCCAGACCTCTCTTTATTTACTTTAAATGCGTAGGTGTACGTTTTGCCTGGAACTATACTTTTGGGCCCATCAAGACATACCCCAGTTCCATTAGTAAGAGCACAGGTAATAGCACCTTCTATTTCATCCTTAATCTCAGTATCATCATTATTACATGAAAGAATCAAAGAGAGTAAAAATAGACTAGCAATTCTGATGGAGTTGTTCATGTTTATCCAGTGGTTTTAATACGGGTTGGTTACTTCTTCTATAATATAGGTATAATTATAATGGTTATAATCATGTTTATTTAACGAAGTTGTGAGTTGTCTTAGCTTTATAGCCCAAGGGGTAAGCTCTGGGAGATTGGAATGCATGGTTTTAACCATTTAAATATGGTTGTAGGTCTCAGCGAGACGCTAAGACCAGTTGGGGCCTCTGACCTGTGAAATGCTAATTGTTCGATGACGGCTCTTTTCTTTCCCTGAGCCTGCCTCCCAAAGGCAGATAAATCAGAGAACCTGCGATAGTGGGTTAGTCCTTAGTGGCTTGTTGGTGAAGAACACCAACACAAGGGCGGAGAAGTATTTATTTTAGTTCCTTTTGGGTAATCATTCTAAACTCTAATTCTTTAAATTTTTTAGCAATGTCATTGATCTTGATTACAATAGAATCGATTCCACGGAGTGAAAACTCATTACCTTGTAATGCTTCTATTATTAGTAGATCATTTGCGGTTGACTTAACCCAATCAACGTCTGTTCCATATCCACATACCGCTAGTGCAGCAGTCGTTTTTAGAAGTTTTTTTATGTAACGTTTATCAATATTAAGTGTGCTGCAAGATCCGAAAATGAGTATTCTTCCTTTGCATCTGTTTGCGAGTATTTCAGCAATTTCTTCAAGAGTAATTTTACTGTCCTGAAGGTGTAATGTGTTTTGCTCTCCATGGAACGCTAAATATAAGATAGGGTAATCGTCATATTGTTTATTTGTCCATTTTTTAAGGTAAAACTCCATTTCAGATTTTGTAGCGCAATCCTTATGAATATATTTTGTGATTTGACATTTGTCAAGCAAATCAAGAACAGGTTCAATTGTTGATTTCGATTTAAAATTGGCATCCCAACTTCCTTCTAAACAAAAGATATTCTTTTTTTGATTATTGTTTCTCATCGTGGTTTGTTGGTTACCTGCTGAATCATCAAGTGGCGAAAAGTAACTCTAATAGAAGCTTTTGTCTTATCCATCGGTTAAAAACCGACTTATCTTACATCCTCGATACAATCGAGGATGAGTTGGTTTGGCTTGGGGAAATTCATTTCCTAAACCCAATTTCAGATTGACTCTTTCCTTTTAGTAAAGATTCTTTCAATTGTCTGAACTTATCATCATCAATCACTTTCCTTTCTCTAAGGTGAATTAAATTATTCAATTGACCTTCGCTAGGTAAGTCATGATCGATTGTTGCGTACTTATTTATTAGGTAATTGTTAATCTTACTCTTGAGATCAAGAATGAATTGATCAACAGTATTCTTATTTGGGATTCTTTCAAATAAAATAATACCTCCCGAAATATATAGTGGAATTATTACTTCCCTTTTACAATTGACATAACTAATTATACCACTAAACAATGCTAAACCGAACATCACAATGATTTCACCCCAGCCTGTTTTCTCACTCGATATTTTCGCTATCAAAAAAATAATAGACATCAATCCAAAAAAGGCAGTTACAACAATAATTATAGTATCTATCTTTTTTCGCCTACTAAGATTGTTAATCGCAATGTCTTCATAGGAGATAACAGTTTCATGGCTACTTGTTAGATTTTTTTCCCTAACAAACAGTCCTTCATCTTTAAAATCGAATTCACGAGTTGCAAATAATTTCCGCTGTTTCATAGTAGTATCTTGTATTGTACCTAACGTTATTTATGGTTCACAAAGGTGAAGTGTGGCAGTGAATATACATTTTCATAGTGTAAAATTTACATACCTTATTTTTTAACCAACTCCCAACAAAAAAACCACTCCCTCCGAAGTGTCGGAAAAAGTGGGTTTTGATGCTTTATAAGCCTTAGCGGCTCAATACTTAATACTCAATACGCATTACCGAGCTACGCTCGCGCAGCCACCCATTCCTTAGCATTCATAAAGGCTTTAATCCATGGGCTGAGAATGTCTTTGCGCTGCTCTATTGGGTAGTGCGCCCAGTTCCAAGGGAAGATAGAGCGCTCGAAGTGCGGCATAATGGCCAAGTGTCTGCCGTCTTTACTCGCCAAACCTGCTACATGGTAGTCAGAACCGTTTGGCGAAGCAGGGTAGGCCTCGTAAGAGTATTTGGCAATTACATTGTAAGCCGATTCTTTCTCTGGTAAAGCAAAACGGCCTTCACCGTGTGCCACCCAAATACCAAGCCTTGCGCCCGAAAGTGAGCCTAGCATTACCGAGTCATTTTCTGGAATGGTCACATTCACAAAACCCGACTCAAATTTGCCTGCAATGTTGTGCTTTAATTTAGGATGCGTTTCGTGTTCTGGGTAAAGCAAACCAAGTTCGCCCATCAACTGGCAACCGTTACAAATCCCCAATGAAATGGTGTCCTCACGGGCATAGAAATTGTCGAGGGCAGCTTTTGCTTTTTCGTTGTACAAGAAAGCACCCGCCCAGCCTTTGGCAGAACCCAAAACATCGGAATTGGAGAAGCCACCAACAAAGGCAATAAAGTTGACATCGCTCAGGTCTTCGGCACCAGAAATAAGGTCGGTCATGTGAATGTCCTTCACATCGAAACCAGCCAAATGCATGGCATAAGCCATTTCTCTGTCGCCATTCACGCCTTTTTCACGGATAATCGCTCCCTTAATTCCTGTTTTCTCTTTGCGGTCGGGGTTTAAGCCTAGCGCAGCATATTGGCCTTCAAAACCTTGTGGGAAAGTGAATTGTAATGGTTGTTTTTTATAGTTCTCAAAACGGGTTTTGGCCAGTTCGGCACCGCTTTGTTTTTGGTCTAATAAGAATGAGGTTTTGTACCACAGGTCTCTCATTTCCAAAATATCGAAGTTATAATCAGCGTTGGCTGTTTTAATCGATAATTCGTCTTCTGGTTTTGGAACCGCAATTTCGTGGAAAGTAACGCCCAGTGCTTTCAGTCTGTCTTTGATCGAAACGTTGTTTTCGTTGGCAATTTGAATGAGTAAACCTGGCTTTTCAGAGAAGAGCAGTTGCGCATCGTCTCCAGCCTCGATGCCAGAAAGGTCTACTTCCAAACCAAATTCTTCTTGTGCAAAACACATTTCCAATAAGGCAGTCACCATACCTCCAGCAGAAATATCGTGCCCGGCCAAAATGTGTTCTTCTTCAATTAAGGTTTGAATCAAATCGAAGGTTTTGGCGAATTTAGCGCTGTCCTTCACCATTGGTGCCGAAACGCCCACTTTGCCAATGACTTGCGCAAAAGAACTTCCGCCCAATTTAAAGTCATCTTCAGAAAGGTCGATGTACAATAAAGAAGAGTTAACAATCGGTTGAAGCACAGGCTCCACCACTTTCTTCAGGTCGGTTACTACGCCTACGGCAGAAATAATCACAGTGCCCGGAGAGTACACCACATCGTTCTCGTATTTCTGCGTCATCGACATGGAATCTTTCCCCGTAGGGATATTGATACCCAATTCTATGGCAAACTGGCTTACGCCTTCCACCGCTTTGTATAAACGAGCGTTTTCGCCTTCGTTTTTCGCTGGCCACATCCAGTTGGCGCTCAACGAAACGTTTTTGAGTCCACCTTCAATCGGTGCCCAAATCAGGTTGGTCAAAGCCTCGGCAATCGAAAGCTGAGAACCTGCCACCGGATCGACCAAAGCCGACACTGGCGCATGACCGATAGAAGTAGCAATTCCTTTAATGCCTCGGTAATCCATGGCCATTACGCCCACATTGTTTAAAGGCAATTGAATTGGTCCTGCCGTTTGCTGCTTGGCCACACGACCCGTAACGCAACGATCTACTTTGTTGGTGAGCCAATCTTTACAAGCAACTGCCTCTAATTGAAGGACCGCTTTTAAATAGTCTTCAATTTTAGCGTTGTCATAAGTCAAGTCCGCAAAAGTGTTGGCGATGGTTTTGTCTTCCAAAATGGTTTTTGGAGAAGAACCAAACATATGAGAGAGGTTCCAATCAATTGGGTTTTCACCCGATACTTTATTCTCGAATTTGAAGTGCTGGTCGCCAGTGGTTTCACCCACCACATAGAAAGGAGCTCTTTCTCTTTTGGCCACCCGCTCCATCAATTCAATGTCTTTCTGCTTCATGATCAAGCCCATTCGCTCTTGAGATTCGTTGCCGATGATCTCTTTGTCGGAAAGGGTAGGATCGCCTACCGGTAATTTCTTCACGTCAATGGTGCCGCCCGTTTCTTCTACCAGTTCCGAAAGGCAGTTCAAATGGCCACCTGCTCCGTGATCGTGAATTGAAACGATTGGGTTTTCATCCATTTCGGCCATGGCGCGCACCGCGTTGTACACACGCTTTTGCATTTCTGGGTTCGAACGCTGAATGGCGTTTAACTCGATGCCGCTAGAGAAAACACCCGTATCTACAGAAGATACAGCACTTCCGCCCATACCAATGCGGTAGTTGTCGCCACCCATTACGATGATTTTATCGCCAGTAGCAGGAGATTCTTTCAAGGCGTCTTTTTTCTTGCCGTAACCCACGCCACCAGCCAGCATAATCACTTTATCGAAACCGTATTTTTTGTCGGCTTCCGCATGTTCAAAAGTAAGTACCGAACCAGCAATCAGCGGTTGACCAAATTTATTTCCAAAATCAGAAGCTCCATTCGAAGCTTTGATCAAAATGTCCATTGGGGTTTGGTACAACCATTTTCTTTCCGGCATGTTGGCTTCCCAGTTTCTGTCGTTTTCTAAACGTGAATAGGAGGTCATGTACACGGCAGTTCCAGCCAAAGGCATAGAACCTTTTCCACCTGCCATTCTATCTCTAATTTCTCCACCTGCGCCAGTAGCCGCTCCGTTGAAGGGCTCTACGGTAGTAGGGAAGTTGTGCGTTTCGGCTTTTAATGAAATTACCGAATCAAAATCTTTGGTTTCAAACCAGTCGGCTTTGTCTTGGGTTTTTTGTGCGAATTGCTCTACACGAGGGCCTTCTACAAAAGCTACGTTATCCTTATAAGCAGACACCAATCTTGCAGGGTGTGCTTCCGAAGTTTTACGAATGAGTTTGAAGAGGGAAGAAGGCATTTCTTGGCCATCGATAATGAATACGCCATTAAAGATTTTATGTCGGCAATGCTCGGAGTTTACCTGAGAAAAACCGAATACTTCGCCATCGGTTAATTTTCTACCCAGTTGATCGCTGACACCGTTGAGGTAATCAATTTCTTCTTGGTTCAGCGCCAAACCTTCTTTTTGGTTATAGGCTGCAATGTCTTCGATATAAAGCACAGGTTCGGGCTGAATATCGATTTTGTAAATCTGCTGATCTAAACCTTTATAAGCCGCTTGCAACATGGGGTCGAAAGCGGTGTTGTTTAAATCTACTTTGTCAAATTCCTCGATACGCTCGATTCCAGAAACGCCCATGTTTTGGGTGATTTCAACCGCATTGGTACTCCAAGGCGTAATCATTTCTTTTCTAGGGCCGACAAAAGTGCCTTCTAGGGTTTCGCTCGCAATCAAAGTAGCATCACCAAAAAGCCAAGAAAGTTTTGGTATGTCCTGATCTTGTAGGGGTTGCGTAATATTTAAAGCGTAGATTTTGTCGTTTCCTGCATCGAAAAACTGAATCATTAGAACGAGGTTTTAAGGAGTGTAGATTTATGCTTGCAAAATTAGTAAAAGATTCGGCTTTGGGAATTAAAACATGGAGATTGAATGGGGCATAAAAAGAAAATCCGTCAGCCCATGATCTAATAGATTCTGAACTGACGGATAATTAATTATTTGTATGCCTAAGGCGATTACTTCATTTTGCTCAATTGCTCTTCTCCGGCTTTGTTAATGGCATAATCGCGCCATTTTTCATATTCTTCAGCATCCATGTTTTTTTCTGCAGCGCCTGCCGAAGGAGGAGTGAAGCTAAAGCTTGATTCCCACCATTGACGGGCATAATCTTTGGCTTGCTCTTTATCAATTTCAAATTGGCTGACCTGACCGTCTCCCAATAACCAAGGTTTTTCTTGGCTGCTGTACTTTTGAAAAATCATTGTGCGCATTTTGGTACCCATTTCGTCATTTCTTTGAAAATGAGCTTTTGAATAAGCCAGTGTTTCAGGCTCTATCATTTTGTTATCCCAAAAGCGTTTTGATTTAATAATCTGTGCGGATGTTAAAAGATAACCCTCACCAAACTCTAATAGTGAGCCTTCTAAATCACATGACCTAGCAGGTTTCTTCTTTTTCTTTCCGAAACTAAATAATCCCATTGTTGTTTATTTTGAATTTTGATTTAACCGTTCGCAATATGCGAAGAAAAATATTATTAATTGTTGTCGCCTAGGCTAAACGACTTTCATTAAATGCTATTGTGAAATTAATTTTCAGCGGATTTTAACTCGTTTACAAGGTCTATATAGGCTTTCATTGCTTCCTCCTCGCTTTGTCCTTCTATATTTTTCCAAGCATTGTATTTTGCGGCTGCCTTAAAGTCAAAACCTCCTGGTCTGTCGGTGTCATTGTCTCCGTGGGTGGCTTGTTTGTAAAGGGCATATAGCTTTAGAAGTTGTTCGTTTGACGGACGTTGGGTTAAGGTGTCCACAGTCTTTAGTGCATTCTGAAACGCTTCGTTTGATTCCATTCCGATCTTGTTTAGCTAAATTTGAAATCTAAAATTATTGAATATTGAGCGATATGCAACTATGAAAATGCAAGGGGTATAACTTTTAAATATCAGTTTGCTCAGGTTAATCAATAGAGAATTCTAGGCTAAACAAAGTCAGCTGGTTTTCAGTATTGCCATTCTATTAATAGAGATTAGGCATCTTCTACAATGAATATTGCATTGTTGTTCAAATCGTAAAAGCCAAACTCGTTTGTGCCCCATGAAGTCTTGAGTCTAAGCTTTTCCTTGGTAACAGTTCCTCTGGTTACAAATTCATTAAAAATGTGTTGGATATTTTTTACGAAAATCTTCATTACTGAACCTCCATTCAAAGGATCATCTTCCGTGTTTGCATGCCACTGTAAATGCATGTAAATGTTTTCACGCTGGAGCACAGCGTACATATGGTCACCAGAAAGCAATTTGAAACCCACTTTTTCGCCATACCATTTTACATCTCTTTCAATGTTAGTGGAAGGTAATACCGGTACTACATGAAGCATTTCAGTTTCCATAAAGCTGGTTTTAAAATGGGTATATTATAGGTGCTTAGTATTAAAAAGCCCAGCCTAATTTAAAACTTAGATCGAAATTTCCTGAAATACGCGTCTCTTTTTTGTTGGAATAATATTCTATGTCCAGCCAATCCCAGTGGTCTTCATAGTAGTAATAGTTGTCGGGAGTCCAAGAATGATCAGTTTTTCGATACCTCAAGCCTATTCCAAAAAAGGTTTCAACTACCAAGTTTTTAGAAAGGTAATGTTGAATTCCAATATGCGGAGAAATAGAGTAAAATGTTTTTTCGATTCTCATTCTCTCTGAAAAATAGAAGCGATCATCAGGTGTTGTCTGTGTATAGAAATCAAGGACAGCATCATGCGTTTTATGCAAATATTCTCCGGCAAGACTCACATACCACCTTGTTTGCTCATAGCTCCTGAAAAAGTACTTCTCTTCTATATTGAGCTTGAATCCATTGGCGTTTCGTGCATATTCATTGTCTCTGGCTAGAAAATGGGTGTAACTAATTTGGGTGCCAAATTTATCATTGTGTAGTCTTTCATAGCTTACTTCCACGCCCGGGTGATAGGCCAAAAAAACTGAAAATGGATTGAATCCGATCTTGTTTCTCCTCAGCAGCAGCGTGCTATCCATGGGGAAATAAGGGGTATAAGAATTGCCGGGCAGGTCCATATTGATGTGTACTTTTCTAGGGTACTTCCATTTCTTGCCAGTGATTTCATCAACCACATAGCCAGAGAGATAAGGGCTAAAGGTGTTTAACCAATAGACAGGTGCTTTTTTGGGGAGAATATAAACTCGTTTGGATTTCTCTTCGTTGAAAATTGACACGATGATAGGCTCTCTGCTATTTTTGGCTACAAAAGTAACAGGCGCATTCAACTTGTTTATAACTGTGTCGCCTTCATAGATGTAATTAACCTCTTTATCAGATTTTATTCTTATTTGAGAATAATTGCCATTGATTACAGTGGCACAAGAAGAAACGAGCCATACGAGGCCAATGAGAAGGATTGTATGACGCATGCTGTGTTTTGAGTTTACGCTGCCTAAATTTCCTCCAAGATAGAATTTCCCTTTGAGAGATCTCCAGAGGTCCATTCCCAAATTTCATGAAGCCTGATTTTTCCATTTGATAATACTTCAGGCCTAGAGTGACACTTGCCTGTCATCAATTGACCTTTACGATTTACTTGATGGTATCGCATGTCTATGTAGCCTTGTTCGTCTACTGATCCAATTAAATGACCTTTAACGATTTCGCCTCCTTGATATTGGGCGGTGAGAATGTTCCCTTCCTGCACATATTCAAAAATGGTATCAGCTGATGTTTCACCATTCAATGTATTGCTTACAGATCTGAATTTTCGATTGTTGTAGTTCATGAAAGTACTAAGTGATAATTTATTCTGGGGAACAATTAGTAAAAATATTTTAAGAGAGTGAGCTATATATTTTAATGATAAACAAAACTTAATATTGGGTTTGGTTGATGTGCTCCTCTGCTGAGCACATTACTTTTTGAAGTTAAGCAATCCTCTGTTCTAAATTACAAAAGGAGCAAACCTATTTGATTTGCTCCTTTTGATTGTGAGTTGATGTTCCGGTGCTCTGGGTTAAGATTTTTTCACTGCCGCAAAGGCCTTCAACTTTTCTTCTTTTAAAGCACCATTCGAAAAGAAAGACATGCCTTTGGCACCACCAGCTTTGGCAGCGGCTATGGTCTGAGCAATTTCTTCTGGTTTCATTTCTGGTAAATACACACCAGTGTGCAGCGGGAATTTACCATTCAATTCGTTTACGCCTTGTTGCGTAGCGTATTCAATCCAAGGAATGTCTTCTTCATAGAAGTTGTGGTAAATCATTGGGAACACAATGTCCAAATCCCATTCGTTCCAAGACTGACGCACAAGTTTTCTGGCCAATTCTGGATAAGGGAATACCGCAGCCGACATTTTCTTGCCTTTGGCGTGCACCGCTGCCGAAACTTGGTTTACCAATTTAGTAATGCTGTCCCATCGGTATTTTCTCCACTTTTCATCTTGACTCGGGTCTTCCACGCTGTCGGGTCTGTAACCATGTTCCGTCTCGAAATTGCCTTGGCATGTTTCGCAATAGCAGAAGTCGTATTCGGGCATCTCGTGGTCTTGTACTAAGTCGTATTTAGCCCAAAGTCCGTTGGGCAGAATGACATCGCAATAGCGCACATAATCCAAATGAATGGCAGAAAGCCCTTCGATATCGCAATGCGACACCATGAAGTTCTTCACATACTCCTGCACTTCTGGTTTAGAAGGGCAGAGCCATTGGTAATAGCCTACATAGGGGTTCACATCAAGACTAGACTCTCCATTTCGGCTCACGGCATACCATTCTGGATGCGCCTGTGCTTCGGTGTCGCCCGGGCGGTTCATAGTCCAAAGCCAAGCGTGTACTTCCTGACCAAGCTCTTGTGCAATCGGAATCAGCTTCTCTAACATTTGTCGTCCACCGCCAATAATAAGCCCAGTAATTCCTGCTTCGCGAAGCCCAGTTAATTCTGTTTTCCAGTCGGCTAGGGTTTTTTCATTGTTGCCGTCCACCCATACCCAGTATTTAAAATCACCTTCAGTAGAACTGGCTGTTCCGCAAGAAGTAAGTAGGGAAGGCGCCAGCATAAAGGCTGCTGAACCAAGGCTAATGTTTTTTATAAATTCTCGTTTTTTCATGGCTTTATTTCTTTCCAGATACGTCCCGTGTCGTTAATGAACCAAGCAGTGTCAGAGGTTTGTGCTTTTAATAAATAGGTTTGTTCGGTGCTGTTTAAGCTATAGGTTACTGTATTGGATCGACCCACTTTGTTTGGTAAATCGAAATTATCAAGTGATTGATCGAATGCTTTTTGGTCTCTTTTGAAATCAATTTGACCCCGATGAAAGTAATAGAGCACCTGCCTGATTTCTTCATCGGTTTGATTGACTTTCACAATGCTAACTCCTTCGTCAAGTACATTTTTATCAGAAAACTGAACAATGCCCCAAAACTCGGGCTCATGCATGGCAATGGCCCTTTGTGGCGACCAAACCCAATTGTGCTCTGGTAGATTTTTGTCTGTTTGAGGATCTTTCTGCTTTAGATACTTCCCATCAACCACTTCGGTTTTCCATTGCACCCGTGAGAAATTTAAGCGCCATTGGTCGCCATTATTAGGTGGGGTTTTCATAGTAGTGGCCTCACTCAGGGCATCCCATGGAATGGCTACTTCAACCGACCAACCTTTATCTTTATCATTAGGGTCGTTTAGGGTTCCGTTGACATGCACAGCCGATTCTAAACCATGGATATCCCAATGATCTATGGCATGACCGCCATTGCGGTAGGGGTGAGTGAGCAGTAAATCCCATACCGTATTGAGGGCGTTTACTTCAAATTCATAGTAATTCTGGGTGTCACCGTCCGGGTCAATGAAAATTTCGAAGTCGTTGTCGTAGAAGATTACGGCATCACGTTCTGTAAGAGTAGCCCAAACATGCGGTTCTTCCATTTCAGCATAGAAATAGAAGTAATTATCGTCCCAAAGCATTTTCATTCTGGTGTCGAAATAGGGCTTGGGTTTTTTATCCCCCTCAATATCTATAAAAGTATCCGTCCATAGCGCTGACTGCCAAGCAGCTTCCTTTTCTAAACCATCAATTTTGAGAGGAGTGGTTGTCTTTTGACTTATGTAAGAACGTCCTTGAATAAACTGAAATTGGGCTTGGACCGTAATGCAATGGCCTAGAATGGCCATGAAAAATAAGAATTTCTTCAACATCATAAATAAAAAAACCTCTTCCGTTTATGGAAGAGGTTCAATATCATAAATTCTGATCAGTAATTAAAAAATGCTTATACCAAAGTAGGTCTTCAACACAGTAATTACGAAAATAAACCCTAGTACGGCAGGCGCTAAATATCCTACTGCAAAGTTCAAGTACTTCTGTAGGAAAGATCCTTTGTAGTTAGGTGCGCCATGAGAAAGCTCTTCATCCAAATTGTGTTTTTTCCAAACATGGGCAGCAAAGAAAACGATCAAACATCCACCTAAAGGCAGAAGTGTATCATTGGCTACATTGGCGATAAAACTCAAGAAATCGGTAGCGGTTTCAGAGCCAGGGTAAGTAACGAATTTCGAGAAGAATTCAGAATATCCGTTTCCTAATAAAGAAGGAATACCGATTAAGAAGATAGCACCTGCTACCAACCAAACTGCTCTGCTTCTTCTAACATTTTTTTCGTCCACTACATAGGCTACAGGCACTTCAAGTAGAGAGACTGTTGATGTAAGGGCTGCGAAACAGAGCAACACGAAGAATAATGTTCCTGCCACTGCTCCAAGAGTTCCTCCAATGGTTCCAAAAATTTCAGGCAAGGTTTCGAAAATTAATCCAGGGCCACTGCCTACATTGTCCATTGCGCCACCACTCATAAAGCCAATTAAAGGGAAGATCATCATACCCGCCAATACAGCAATACCTACATCGGCAAGCGTAATAAAAGCCGCAGCAGAAACAATGTTTTCTTTTTTATTCACATAAGAACCGTAAGTAATTAGGGCACCCATTCCTAAAGAAAGAGAGAAGAAAGCTTGTCCTAAAGCGTTGATTACTACTTGGGTATTGATTTCAGAAAAATCAGGGACTAGGTAGAATCTCAAACCGTCCATTGCGTTGGGTAAGGTTAAAGCGTAACCCACAATAAGGAGAATCATGATCAAAAGCGAAGGCATTAAAAATTTAGCCGCCTTTTCGATTCCGCCCGAAATACCTTTGGATACCACGTAAGCCGTAGTTGCCATAAATACCATTCCGTACGCGCCCACTTTAAATACATCTTGTGTAAATTCACTGAAATGTGTGGCAATATCAAAGTTGCCTATCGCCATTTCGTACACATAACCGAAAGCCCAACCTGCAATTACGTTATAGAAAGAAAGGATCAGGAAACCACTGAATATCCCCATTTTTCCTACAAAATTCCATTTTTTAAACCCTAAAGCGTTGAAAGCCCCAACAGGGTTTTTTTGAGTTTTTCGACCAATAGCGATTTCCGTAACCATTACGGGGTAACACAATACAAAACAAAAAATAAGGTACATCACCACAAAAGCGGCTCCTCCGCCTTGTCCTACCTCATAAGGGAACCCCCAAATGTTACCTAGTCCCACGGCAGAGCCAGCTGCTGCCATGATAAAACCCAACCGACTTGAAAAACCTCCTCTATTAGCCATATTTGAATAGTTTAAAACCCGAATATATGTGTTTAAATTAATCCGTGCCTCCCATTGGTCATAAAATCTTTCAGAAATTCCCTTACTGGTAGTCTATATGTTAATTTGTGCCGAATTTGAATTGCACCATGCCTTATATAGAAGTAATTGAACACGCCCAAGCGGAAGGAAAGCTAAAGGAGGTTTATGATCACTTATTAGAAACCCGTGGAAAGTTGGCCGAAGTACATAAAATACAAAGTCTAAATCCGGAGTCCATCATGAATCATATGGATTTGTACATGACAATTATGTTTGGCCAGTCACCATTAAAAAGGTACCAGCGCGAAATGATTGCGGTGGTGGTGTCGGCTGTTAACGATTGTGAATACTGCCAAACGCATCATGGCGCAGCACTTAATCATTTCTGGAAAGATGAAACGAAAGTGCAGGCGCTTTGGAATGATTACGAGAAAGTAGAACTCAAAGAGGTGGATCTGTTGCTCTGCCGTTATGCAGCTGGATTAACTAGCGCACCAAGTATGGTGAATGAAGCCGAGTTTATTACTCCTTTAAAGGAAGCTGGAATATCAGAAAGGGCCATTTTAGATGCCGCTTTGGTGATTGCTTACTTCAATTTTGTGAACCGATTGGTGTTAGGTTTAGGTGTTCAATTGGAAGAAGATAAAGGAGAAGGTTATAAATACGATTAAAATCCCTTTTTTTAGGGTTCGAAATTCAAATAAGTATGGAGCCATTTTTTACTAATGATGCCGTAGTTCTCGGTTTACTTCTTATTGTCATTGCCGCAGTGTTTCACACTTCGCATTCGCCAAAGCCTTTATGGAAGAAGTTTTATACTATTGTCCCCAGTATTCTATTGTGTTACTTTTTGCCTGCTTTACTCAATTGGCCTTTGGGCTTAATTTCGGGTGAAGAGTCGAACTTGTACTTTGTGGCTTCACGCTATTTATTGCCAGCCAGTTTGGTTTTGCTTTGTCTAAGCATCGATCTAAAAGGAATTATTAACCTGGGGCCAAAGGCGTTGATCATGTTTTTTGCCGCCACCATCGGTATTGTCATCGGAGGACCAATTGCCATTTTATTTATTTCGGCTGTTGCACCAAGTGTTTTGGATGTTGGGGGTGCCGAAGAAGTATGGAGAGGATTAACTACTGTGGCGGGGAGTTGGATTGGAGGAGGCGCCAACCAAGCGTCCATGAAAGAAATTTATGAGGTAAGCGATGAGCTCTTTTCTCAGATGATTGTAATCGATGTGATCTGCGCCAATATATGGACAGGATTTTTGCTCTATGGAGCCAATCAAGCCAAAAGAGTAGACCGTTGGTTGAAATCGGATACAACGGCCATAGACGACCTTAAAAAGAGGGTAGAAGACTATCAAGCGAGTATCGCTAAGGTGCCAACCCTCAACGAAGTGATGACCATTTTAGCAGTGGCCTTTGGTGCCACTGCCTTGGCCCGTTGGGGGGCTGATTCCATTCAGCCGGTAATGGAACGAAATATTGATTTCCTTGATAAGTATAATCTAACATCGCTCAATTCAGACTTCTTTTGGTTGGTAGTAATTGCCACTACCATTGGTGTAGGGCTTTCGTTTACCAAAGCCAGAAAACTAGAAGGCGCAGGTGCCAGTCGTTTGGGTTCTGTTTTTATCTTTATTCTGGTGGCTACCATTGGTATGCAGATGAACATCCGCGAAGTGTTTGATAACCCAGGGCTGTTTGCCATTGGCATCAGCTGGATGCTCGTTCATGTGATCATTATGATTATCGTAGCGAAGATTATTAAAGCGCCTTTCTTCTTTGTGGCTGTAGGCAGTCAAGCCAATGTAGGCGGAGCTGCTTCGGCTCCAGTTGTGGCTTCGGCATTTAGCCCAGCTTTAGCACCAGTAGGAGTATTACTTGCCGTACTAGGCTATGCGCTCGGTACTTATGGCGCTATTCTTTGCGCTCAGCTTATGGAATGGGTTTCGACTTGAGAGGGAGTTTAAAGTTTATTGAAGAAAGTGTTTAAAGTTTATTCTTTTTCAGCTTGAAATAGACTACCTACTCTCAATCTCCGCCTGTATCTTCTTACGGATGGGCATAAAGACCAAAAGTGGGAATACAACGCCAGCAATCACGAGGAAGGGGATGAGCTGATAGGCTTGGTTATTATGTTTTACAAGGGCAGCGATTGTAAGCAAAATGGCTGATAGCGCAGTCAGTGCAAACATCATGATTTGCAGCCTTTTAAAGTGCTTTTTCTTTTTCTCCAGTTCTTCTAAACTGTATTTCGAAAACTCGTTTTGTGTTGACATAACTATGAAATCAAATGCTGATGAAATTGGTTTAGTAATTCTCTAGAATCTTAAAGAGTTCGTCCAGTTTTGGCGTCAAGATAATCTCTGTTCTTCGGTTTTTAGCTTTGTTTTCTGGGCTATCATTTGCGGCAACTGGAGTGCTTTCGCCTCGGCCAGAAGCGGTGATTGACATAGGCGTTACACCACCTTCTACCAGAATCCTCACAATGGAAGTAGCACGGAGTACACTCAAATCCCAGTTATCGCTCATGTATTGCGTTTTTCTTGAAAAAGGGACATTGTCCGTATGGCCTTCCACCATAATATTAATATCAGGGTTGGTCTTAATGGCATTGGCCAATTGTTGTAATGCACTAACACCCTTTTTGTCGACAGCTATGCTTCCAGAACCAAATAATAGTTGCTCTGCTAACGAAACATAGACCTTTCCGTTTCTTACTTCCACTTTTAAATCGTCTTCATTGAAGTTGAGCAGTGCGTTGGTTACCTTATTTTTAAGCGCCTGCACAGCTGCCTCTTTATCAGAAATCAGCTTTTCTAATTCGGCTACACGCGCTTCGCGCTTGCTTAAGTCCTCTGCCAATTCTTCATTTCTCTTTTTCTGAATACCAAGGTCTTCTTCCATGGCCAATAAGCGTGTTTGTTGACGGGCCAAATCTTGGTTCAACTGGCCGCTGTTGGTCAATAGGTTTTCATAAAGCCCTTTGATTCTTCCATGTTCAGAACGCAGGGCTTTTAATTCCTTATCGATAATATCGAAGTCACTTTGTAAGGTGTTTTTTTCGGTGGTTAGGTCATTAAGTTGAACTTCCAATCGATTGATTTTCTCATTGGCTATGGAGAGTTCGCTTTCTAATTGAGCTTTCTCTGTTAATAGCCCGTTTTTCTCCGACATTAAGGCATCAAAATCTTTTTTGGCCACGCAAGAGGATAAGGAAAGAACAATAACGATTGAAAGGTAAGAAAGGAGCTGTTTCATAAATTGAGGTTTACAGGGTAAATATGAATAATCTGAACCGGAAAATCACGGACATTAACGATGGACGGCCTTAAAAAGATTGTGCTGCATGCATAATAATTTATAACTTGGTAATCGAAGCAAAACAGACTATGAGAACAGACGGAATGCTCAGAGAAGGAGCACTAAAAGATCAGACGATTATTGTAACGGGTGGAGGTACAGGTCTTGGCCGTGCCATGGGTACATATTTCTTAGAGTTGGGTGCCAATTTGGTGATCACGAGTCGTAAGATTGAAGTATTAGAGCAAACGGCTAAGGAAATGGAAGCCCAAACGGGTGGAAAGGTATTGGCCGTTCAATGCGATGTTCGTGATTACGAGCAAGTAGAAAATGTGCTGAAAGTAACCGAAGAACGTTTTGGTCAGATCCATGCACTTTTGAATAATGCGGCTGGAAACTTTATCAGTCCTACAGAGCGGCTGTCTAACCGCGCTTTCGACACGGTAATAGATATTGTTTTAAAAGGCACCACCAATTTCACCCTGGCTTTGGGTAAAAAATGGATTGCCAACAAGCAACCAGGAACGGTATTGAACATTGTAACTACCTATGCTTGGACAGGCTCTGGTTATGTAGTGCCTTCTGCTTGCGCCAAAGCTGGTGTTTTGGCTATGACACGCTCTCTGGCGGTAGAATGGGCCAAATATAAAATTAGAATGAATGCTATTGCCCCAGGACCATTCCCTACGGAAGGTGCATGGAGCCGTTTGCTGCCAGGTGATTTAGTGAAGAAATTCGATCCTGCTAAACTGGTGCCAGTAGGCAGGGTAGGAGAACACCAAGAACTGGCCAATTTGGCGGCTTATTTAATGTCGGATTATTCGGCATATGTAAATGGCGAAGTGGTAACCATTGATGGCGGTGAGTGGCTACAAGGCGCTGGAGAATTCAGCCATTTGGAGAAAATACCACAAGAAATGTGGGACATGCTTGAAGCCCAACGCGGAAAAAAGCAATAAGCCCTAAGCTACTTTGGGGCTACTGGAAAGCCAAGCGTAAAATTAAAGATATTGAGTTGTAGCTGATGTCTTTTTACTGGCTCAGTAAGATATTTCAAGAGGGGCCAAAATGTTTTGGCCGCTTTTTTTGTGCGAAAATGCACTAAAGAAGTAGGGGGGAATTAAGAAGAAAAAGAGGTGCGCTCTGAATACACAGAACGCACCATGAACAAAACAACCACTAAAGATCAACCTTTAAAGAAAGGATGATGTTTCTTCCGGCAGCAACAATCCCCGAACTGTATGGGCGATAACGCTGATCGGTAATGTTTTCTACCCCACCGCTAATGGTCATGCCGTTGGATAGTTTGTAAAGCGCTTTGAAATTAAGCGTGTACCAGCTTGGTGAATAAGGATCTCCATTGCTGTCTGCTGCGTACATATAGTCCTTTCCTTGTTCTTCGGCAGGCATTTTATCGAAACTTACTTCACCACTATACATGGCATACAAATCCATTTTCAGGTTTTGTTGGCTATAAGTGATTCGGGTTACGCCAAAGGAAGGAGCTGCATGTCTGGAAGGGCTCACTGAACTGTCATCCAGCTCTTCTTCTCCATGCTGAAAATTGTAGCGGGTAGAAAAACCAAAGCCAGAATCGAACTTAAACTCAATCCCTGCCTGAATGCCGTATACTTTCGTATAAGCCGCATTCTGAACGGCCTGAACTTGGCTTAATTCACCATTATACATGATTTGATCTTGACCGTTTAGGGTGAAATCTCTTCTCACTAAAGCATTTTCTAACTGCGTATAAAAGCCTGTTACATCAATTCTTATAGACGAATTAAAGACTTTGGCAATTCCAACCTCAGCATTGTAGGCATATTCAGGGCCTAATTCTGGATTTGGAACTACGACTGAACCTGGTTCAGAATCAAACACTTTTCCTGCGTCATCCACATTTGGCGACCTAAAGCCAGTAGACAGATTAGTAGAGATCGTCATGTCAGTTTCTGGGTTAAACACCAAGCCAAAACTACCTGTAACGGCACCATTCGAAATTTCAGCCGTTTCAAAAGGGAAAGGATAAAAACGCGTATCGAAAGTAGCGTCAAGCTTAAAGTAGTTGTAGCGCGTTCCAGCTTGCAATAAGAGTTTCGGAGAAATGCGGTGCTGCAACGAAGCATACAAAGCATACGATGCCCAAGAGGATAGAGGATAGCGTGCCGGCCCTTCTACAACATCGCCAGTGGTGATGTCTTCATCGGTACCGGTTGAATTTACATCATCATAAACCGTTTCAAAACCATAAAACAATTCTGTGCCTGTTTTTAGGGCTTTGTCAAAATCTAGGTTGAAGGAATAAGCATTTACCTTTTCAACACGTGATGCCCTGGTAATGCCATTAAAATCCCTGTCAATTCTACTTTCTTCAAAGAACTGATGAGCTAAACGAAGATTCATTTGATCGTATAATCTGCTGTTTCCCTGATGGGTGGCCGTCAAGTTATTCATTAACCAAACCTGTGGTCCGTACTGCCATTCCGCGCTTCTTGGTAAACCGCCTCGGGTTCTGATCAATCTGTCATAACGAGAGTAGTTTGAAGTAGTCGAATAGTGCAGTCCATAAATGAAGTCCCAGTTGGCATTAGGTTTGAACCTTACTTTTTGCATCAAGTTGGTTTGCTCGTAGCTAGTCGGCCTTTGGACCAAAGGATCGTCATTGGTCACCACGACATCCACACCGTCTTGGCGCTCTACATAAAATGGCCTTAGATATTCATCTGGCCCATTGCTGCCCATTCTCAAATCCCCAAAATTGAGG
Organism: Roseivirga sp.; assembly: GCF_034669765.1. Classification (GTDB taxonomy): domain Bacteria; phylum Bacteroidota; class Bacteroidia; order Cytophagales; family Cyclobacteriaceae; genus Roseivirga. The sequence continues at coordinate 171,790 of NZ_JAXMOQ010000003.1, read as the reverse complement.
TTTGAAAAACTGGTTACGGAAGCCCATTTGTTCCAACCCACATTGATGTCTAAGTGAGTCGTTTTTTCGCCATTGGCAGAAGAGTACCTCGCAACAGCTGAACCTTTCACTAAAGTCTCGTCTGAATGAGAGAGCTGTGGGTTTAAAGTTCTAAAACTCATTACCCCTCCAATGGCATCGCTGCCATACATGACAGAGCCTGGGCCAAATAAAATTTCTGCGCTTTCCGTGGCAAAAGCATCCAAGGAAATTACGTTTTGCAAGTTTCCGCTTCTGAAAATGGCCGTGTTCATTCTTACGCCATCTACTGTAATTAATAACCTGTTGGTGGAAAACCCCCGAATCATTGGGCTGCCACCACCCAGTTGACTTTTTTGAATAAAAACGTCTCCAGTGCTGCCCAGTAAATCGGCTGCAGTTTGAGAGTTCTGTAACTGTATGTCTGAAGGTGTAATTGTCGTGATCTTGTTAGGAACGTCTTGTCTGTCTTGGTGCCAACGGTTGGCCGAAACCACCACGTCATCCATCGATAATTTAGAAACGATCAGTTCAACGATGTAATTTGTTTGGGAAAGAATGGCATAACTCACCATTGCTTTTTCATAGCCCAACATTCTTACTTCGATAATCTCAGCACCTTCAAAGGCAGTAATATCGGCTTGGCCTTTAATGTTTGTAACCGCAAAGGCCCTTGGTGAATTGCTGGCTAAAGTAGCCAACTCAAGCGGTTCACCCGTATTTTTATCAATAATGGTAACGGTTTGCGCCATGCCTTGAAAGACACATAGCACAAAGCACCATATGAATAAATGTTTTTTCATATGAAAATATAAAATGATGTATAAACTGTTTTTTGAGCCTATAGGGCTCATAATACATGGAAAGAATTTCCAGGATGCTTTAGATAAAGCAACGTTTATACATTTATGCGTGGGGGAGGACCGTCTATTCCTTGCGACCTAGGGTCGTAGATCATTTCGATCTCAAGAAATTCAGTGGAAACTTGGGTTTGAAAAAAAGTTGTGGATTGTACACTTGGCTGAACATAGAGCGCCTTAACCAATGAGACAACCAATTGACTATCGTCTTGTTGGTCAGATTTTCCACCAAAATGAAGCGTTATAAGTTCATTGAATTTGTGATTAACAAGCGATTCTAACTTATCCCAATAAGCATAAAAGTAGGTGGTGTCGCCCTTTACTTCTCGGGAGATAATATCGTACATCTGATCCTTATATTCGAATTCGCCATCGTGTTCCCAGCGTAGGTCCGTTTTCATTTGGGCTGCTGTAAAAGCCAAATGAACCATTTCTACAGGGTTTTCCTCATTCGCTATGGCTAAGGCTGCATGTTGTTTTGCTTTTGCTTTCTCCATTTCAAGAAATAGATAAGTGCCTCCGAAAGGGAGGGTAAGCAAAGCGAGCAATATGATGGCAATAGTAGCTTTCAAGGAATTAACAGATTCATAAATGTAACCTTCTCAGATTCATTTTTCGAAAGTTTTGTATGAAATGCGTGCTTGTTATAGGCTTGGTTCAAAATATGGATAACTGGGAAACCTATTAAAAATATGAAGTACTATTCTTCTTCGAAGTCAATTTTATTGAGAATTAAGCCAGAACCAGGGGCTACTTGGAATATTTCTTTGGTATGAAGTCCTTTTAAAGAAAGCCCAATTTCTTCTAAAGTGGTTTCTCCTTTGCCTAGGAGTAATAATTGCCCCACCATCATTCTGATTTGGTGCCTTAAAAAGCCGTTGGCCTTTACTCTGTAGATGTAGCTTTGCTTGGGGAAAAAACTGGCGGTGAATTGTTCATTGGGTTCGATACGAGAAAAACTCACTTCCCTTTGGGTTATGGTGTCTTCTTTGGGTCTTTTACAATAAGCCTTGAACTCATGGAAACCTTCAAAAAGTTTGGCGCCTTCTTTCATAAGGTCTATGTCCAATTGCTCGGGAACCGTAGTGATAAAAGGTGCGCAAAAAGGGTGTGGCTTCTCTCCAAAAGCAAAGAGGTAAATGTATTCTTTGGCCCTTGGTGATTGGATGATATTGAAATCTTCGCTTGCTTTTTTGAGGTCAAGTGCTTTGATATCTGGTGGTAAATTGATGTTGAGCTGAATTAAAAACTCGGCTTCATCTTGAATCTGTTCGTGAAGGAAAAGCTCAAAAGCATAGTCTAAAGCCGAGACTTTGGCATCTGTACGGCTGGTGCCCATGGTTTTAAAATCATGGTGCCCGAGTACAAAAGCCAATGTGCGATCCACCATGTAATGAATCGTTTTTACCTCGGGTTGTTTGGCCCAGCCGTGGAACCTAAACCCTAAATATTGAATACGAATGAGGTAAAGATGTTGCGCCTTCATACCGCGAAATTAAGATAATTTCGCGGATGGTATTGGGTACGACCCCGCTGGGGTCAGTAACAATGGTTATTTTATAGAACATAGGATTTGTAATCCTTGAAGTGTTTTCATAACTACGCATCCCATCGGGATGCCACATTTATAGATAAGAATATTTGTATCCACCTGAAGGGGTTGAATATTTTTTGTACGTTTTGATGAATTGAATTTGTGGAATTATTATCATTTGATGCATGGTATACGGTGCGACCCCTCTGGGGTCGGGAGATCATATTGCATTGTGGTTTTTCTATAATGATATGACCCCGCTGGGGTCGGTTATCATGAATAAATTCGGCTAAGCACTCCATCGGGGCGCAACATTTATATATTAATTATGATGCTAATTTAAGCCATGCTAAGCATCCCATCGGGATGTCACATTTGTAGCAATGAAATGTTTGATGTAGAAACAACCCTGAAGGGGTTGTACCTTTTCTATTCGTCCAGCCAGTCGAATAGGTATTCATCTTTGAATTCGATTTTATATTTATTCAAAAATTCAATGTATTCTTCTCGGAATGTCTTTTTTCGATGATGATCTTTTTGGTTCATGATATAGGCGATCACCTTATCCAAGGCATTATGGCTATAAGAGAATGCACCAAATCCGCTTTGCCATTTAAACTGGCCTTTAACTAGGCCCTGTTCGTTGATCCATTTGTTAGAGGCTTTTTTGACTTCTCTTACCAAATCAGACAAACAACAAGAAGGTGTCATGCCGATTAAAAAATGAATATGGTCGGGCATTCCATTAATAGCCAGCATTTTCTGCTCCTTATTCTGAACAATCCCGGTGATGTATTTATATAAATCATCCTCCCAAGTCCTCAAAATTAGACTTTGGCGGCCACTAACAGCGAAAACCACCTGAATGTAAATTTAGCTGTATGTTCCCGTTGACATTTGTAACCAATTCTAGTTTTTCCTCGGGGCCTAAGTGAAAAAGCCCTTTCTACAGCTCCTTAATTCGGATGTTCTTGAAATACACTTCGTCTCCGTGGTTTTGCAGGCTGATGCGGCCAGTTTTTGATTTGGCGTAGAATTCATAATTAGCCCATTTACCAGCTGCTCTGCGTGCTAACCAGTCTTCACTGCCTTCTTCAAATTCCAATACTTTTTCTCCATTCAGCCAATGCTCCACATGCCCGTTGTTGTAAACGATTTTGATTTTATTCCACTGCATAAATGGATTTGGCTTTTTGGTTTCAGCTGCAGCATGCATTGAATAGTTCGAACCCGCCATTTTATTGGCTTCACTTTCAGATCTTGAAAATTCATCATCAAGCACTTGGAATTCAGGGCCAGTTAAATAATCGTGTCCTTTACCTTCTAATTGTACTACGTGATAAAAAACACCACTATTTCCACCTTTAGAGATCTTGTACTCCAGTTCTAATTCGAAATTGGCATATTCGGTAGTCGTCATAACGGAGCGGTTGAAACCAGCGTTTTCTTCTCCTAAGCCAACATTACAGGCAATTGTACCATCTACAATTTGCCATTGTTCCATAATTGGCTCTTCGCCATACATTTCCCAGCCGCTAAAGTCCTTTCCGTTGAAAAGTGAAGTCCACTCTTCTGGTTGGGCAGCGTTATCGATTGATTTTTCTTTGTTGCTTTTTGAGCTTCCGCAGCTTACAATTAAAAAGGAGGCAAACAGAAAAATTAAGGCGTATTGACGTTTCATAAGTTCGTTTTTTTCAGACTTCAAGTTAAATAAATTATGAAATAAATTTTGAAATGCTTTGTTCTTACCGATATTGAAGACAAATCCCAAAATACTAATAACTTAGGGGCGAAAATCAAATAGAATTAATTAAGGAACATGAACATTTTTGTAGGCCGGTTGAGCTACGAAACCCAAGAAAGTAACCTGCGCGCTTTGTTTGAACAAATTGGCCAGGTGAAAAGCTTAAAGATCATTACTGATCGAGAAACCGGTAAATCCAAAGGATTCGCTTTTGTAACAATGGCGAGCCATGAAGATGGCCAAAAGGCAGTTACTCAGTTAGACGGAACAGCTTTAGACGGAAGGAATATTTCTGTTTCTGAAGCTGAGGATAGAAAGTCGAACGAAAGAAAACCTACTGGTGGCTCTGGCCAAGGTCAGAGAACAGATTTTAAACCGAGACGAGAAGAAAGTAGAGACGAGGAAGATTCTGAAATCGGAGGTAAACCAGAAAAGAGCAGTCGAAGTTCTGAATGGTCCGATGCTCCATCTAAAGGAGCACCAAGGAAAAACTCTCCGAATAAAAAGAAAAAGGAAGCCCCAACAGGAAGAGGTGGTGATGATGACGGCTTTAGAAAAAAGAAAATGCCGATTAAACCACAGAAATCTAAAAAGAACCGTGGTTGGGGAGAAGATGACGATGATGATGATATTTTCGGAGACTTTAAATTCTAAAGGGCTCTTTTTACAATAATAGTATTTCTTGGTGTATTTAGCTTTCAACGCTAGAATGCACCAAGTTTTTATTTTTCCACCTACCTGTTTTATACCAGCCTAAGGTAATTAAAGCAGGGATGACATTGGAGATAGGGAACGACCACCAAAGGCCATCGTAATCCAAGTTTGTGTGTGAGGACAAATACCAAGCCACAGGGAATTGAATTACCCAAATACCTATAATCGTTAGCACCATTGATGATACGGTATTTCCTGAGCCTCTTAAGGTGCCTATGATCGACATTTGCAGGCCCATAAAACCAAAGCTCAGGGAGGTGATTTTAAGGAAATCAACCCCCATGCCGACAACATAATCGTCACCAGATAGGAAGGCGCGGGTGAGAGGTTCAGCAAAAATGAAAAATATCAATCCCACAATGGACAGAGAAATGAAACCAATGACAGAAGAATAATAGGAAGTTTTTTCTGCTCTGTCTATCCGTTGAGCGCCCATGTTCTGTCCCACCAAAGTGGTGCATGCTTTTGAAAGCCCTAAACTTAGAATCACCACAAAACTTATTAATCGAGAACCTACTCCGTAGGCTGCTAACACTTCTGTGCCGAAACGAGCTGCCAAAACAGTCATTAGCGTAAGCCCTAAAGCCCTAGCCGAAATTTCGATAGAAGAAGGAAATCCCAGTTTGAAAGCTTTTTTAAGTAATGGCCAATCGAATGAAAAGGCTTTAATGCTCAATTTGATCTCTGTAGTGCCTTTGAGTAATATGTACATCCCAACGGCAATGGATATAAACTGTGTAACCAATGTAGAAACAGCGGCTCCCGTTACTCCATAAGCCTGAATAGGCCCCCAGCCGTAAATGAATAAAGGGTCTAGGAAGAAATTAAGAAGTAAGGTGGTTCCATTGATGTAGAGCGGTATTTTAACTTCCCCAACTCCACGTAAGAGGGATTGGAACATAATGAATCCAAAGTTGAAGATTAGTCCAATAAATATGGTACGCTGAAAGAGGTTGGCATCATCAAAAATGATTTCCTCTACTCCAATTGCATAGAGTATTTGAGGAGAGAAGATGTAGGCAATAATTGAAACTACTAAGGAAATTAGAAAAGCCATGAGCAAAGTTTGTCGTGCAACATGGTTCACCATCTTGAAATTCTTAGCGCCAGCATATTGCGCTATTAGAATGGCGCCAGCAAAAGCAAAGCCTGAACTGAGTGAAATCAATAAGAAATTAATGGGGAAACTAATGGAAACTGCTGCCACTGCATTGGCGCCTAATCGCCCTACCCAGAAAGCATCGACTAACTGATAACCCGTTTGCAATAAATTTACCCCAATGATTGGCAGGGCTAACATGGTTAATGTTTTTAGAATTGGGCCTTCGGTCAGCGATCTACGTGGGGTTTTCATGAGGGTGCAAATCTAAACGATTCGATTTTAGATATTGCTTCAAATACTAGTCATTTAATGCTGGTAATATTTGCTGGGCTAAAATATATCATAAATACATGGCTCTATATAGCTTGTAATCCACTTTTAATACTTATATTAATTGGGTTATAAAATCCACAATCTATGTGACTTTTTATAAACTCCCTGTCTAAAGAAATACCTATAATTAAATCAATGATTGCTGAAAGAACTAAATCCCAAGAGCTCCTTGAGAGGAGAAAAAAAATTGTAGCCAACGGGGTTGGCGTATTCAATACAGCTACTGTAAGCCATGCTAAAGGAGCAATAATAACAGACCTGGATGGCCGCGAGCTGATCGATTTTGCTGGCGGAATAGGAGTAGCTAATGCTGGTCACTGTCCTGAGCCTGTTGTTGAGGCAATCAAAGCTCAGGCAGAAAAATATTTGCATACCAGTTTCAATGTGGTGACTTATGAGCCCTACATCGAATTGTGCGAGCAGATTGCTGAAATTTTACCTCATGGTGACCATACCAAGGTAATGTTAGTCAGTACTGGAGCTGAAGCTGTGGAAAATGCAGTTAAAATCGCTAGACAGGCCACTGGTAAGCAAGGTATACTTTGCTTTACAGATGCCTATCATGGGAGAACCATGATGGCCATGACGCTTACCAGCAAGATTACTTATAAAGTAGGTTGTGGTCCCTTCAGTCCTGAGGTGTACCGAATTCCTTTTCCTAATTTCTATCATCTGGGAAATGGAAGAACCGAAGAAGAGTTTGTTGAGGAACATCTCGCTTTGTTGCATGATAGTGCTAAAAACATAGTTGATCCTGATAACCTAGCGGCAATCATTTTAGAGCCAATTCAAGGTGAAGGTGGTTTTAACCCAGTACCAAAAGCCTATCTACAAGGTCTTCGTGATTACTGTGACGAACATAATATAATGTTGATCATAGATGAGGTACAAAGCGGTTTTTGTAGAACTGGTCATTGGGCGGCATGGCAACATTACGGTGTTCAGCCTGACTTGAGCACCTATGCTAAATCTTTAGGTTCTGGCTTGCCAATTGCGGCAGTTGTGGGCCGTGCAGAAGTGATGGATGCAGCAGCTTCTGGGAGTATCGGTGGAACCTACATTGGTAGTCCTGTGTGTTGTGCAGCAGCTCTGGCAACTATCAAATACATGAAGGAAATTAACCTGAATGAGAAAGCGCTTCATATTGCCGAAGTGATCAATAAAAGGATGGTCGATTTCATGAAGGAGTGTCCAGCCATTGGAGATATTCGCGGTGTAGGGGCAATGCAAGGAATCGAATTTGTTGAAAATGGTGACCCGAATGCTCCTGATAGTGATTTATGTTCGCGCATTGTAAAGGGCTGCGCCAAGAAAGGCTTAATCCTTTTAAGTGCAGGAACTTATAAAAACGTTATCCGAATCCTCTCACCTTTAGTCATCACTGATGAACAATTGAACGCGGGATTGGATATACTAGTAGAAGAAATAAAAATTCAAATCAATAATTAAGAGTACATGAAGCCATTTACTATTGCTGGGATACAAATGAAGGTATCCGCAACCCATTCCAATTTGGAAATGATGAAGTTAAAGCTGGATATCACGATGAATGTGTATCCTGCGGTGGATCTTGTTCTCTTTAGTGAGTTATGTGGCTATGGCCCACTCACTTATTATGCTCAGGAATTGCCTGGTCATTTCGAAGATGAAATGAAGGCCATGGCGAAGAAACACAAAATCTGGCTCGTTCCAGGTTCTATTTTCGAAAAGTCGGGCGACAAAATTTACAATACCGCTCTGGTCATTAATCCTCAAGGGGAAGTGGTTTCTCGCTACAGAAAGATGTTTCCGTTTTATCCGTATGAGGTAGGAGTCACTCCAGGCAGCGAGTTCTGTATTTTCGATATTCCTGATGTAGGTCGTTTCGGACTATCCATTTGTTATGATATGTGGTTTCCAGAAACCATAAGAACACTTGCGGTAATGGGTGCCGAAGTAATTCTTCACCCAACCTTAACGGGTACTATGGATAGAGATATTGAGCATTCAATTGCTCAAACCATGGCGGCTGTTAACCAGTGCTTTTTCTTCGATATCAACGGTTTAGATTCTGGTGGTATTGGTCGCTCTACGGTTTGCGGCCCTGATGGTCGAATAATGTATCAAGCAGGGAGTACCGAAGAAATCATTCCTATTGAAATTGATATGGAACGGGTTCAGCGAAGCAGAGAACTTGGTGTAATGCGCTTAGGTCAACCGCTGAAAAGTTTTAGGGATCACATGGGAGATTTCAGTATCTATAATGCACATAAGAAGCATGAATATCTTGAGTCTTTAGGGCCATTAATTAAACCTCAAAAACCTGAACAACTCACTGAGTTGAAACAGAGGGAAAGCATGATCCAGCTGCCAGTGAATTTAGTAGAGTAAGACTACTAGTAATTAAATTCTAAATCTTAAAAACATAAATAAAAGCTATGGGAAATCTTATGTCAAAACCAATCAAGAAAAAGCCTAAACAACCTATTCTCAACTGGTTCGAGATTCCCGTGCTGGATTTACAGAGAGCGGTTGCTTTTTTTAATCATGTTTATGATGTGCAATTGGAAATTATTGGTACCTCAGAATATGCCATGGCAATACTGCCCACCGATACCGGGGTGGGTGGTGCCTTGGTTATGGGGCAAGGTTGCATCCCAAGTGAAACGGGGGTGCTGATTTACCTAAATGCCGTTGATGACATGGAAGTCATGCTTGAAAGAATTGAACAAGCGGGAGGAAGGGTTATTATGAGAAAAACCATGATTAGTGATGATTCTGGATACTTTTCCCTTTTCATCGATTCAGAAGGAAACAAACTAGCCTTACACTCTAATATTTAATTGTGCCGAAAAAGAAGAACTATACGTCCGCTCCATTTTATAACATAGGTCAGTTAAGAGTTACCTATTGGAATTATCTGAAGAATCAAACCTCTGAATTGGCCCGTTGCCATCGAGATTCCAAGAATGAAAATGCTATTACCGATGATGTTAAAATTTTACTGAAAGAACTTGGTGAGGTAGAGGCTTTCTTTGCTTTTCCAGGTAAAAAGCTTGTCGAACAATATAAGCTAGCCTTGAGTAGAAAAGAACATACTGCTTTGGCCAATAATGTGGCTGAAACCACCCGAAGATTGGTAAGCGATAGTTATCGCAGCAATCCAGATTTCATTGATCTGACGGATGAGAAGACCATGAAGGGGGTGGAGAAGAGGGAAGAAGCGGATCATGTTCAACAGAATTATTTTGAAGTGCTTTTTGTGGAAGACATGTCTGAAGCAGATGAAATTGCCCTTCATCAAAAAGCAGCGGAGCTCTCCCAAAAGAGTGACACCTTTACTTATCGCTTTGTGGTACAGCGCTCTTTTCAAGATGCGCTGATAACACTACTTTTTAACTATAATATTCAGGCAGTAGTGGTACGCTATGCGCCTCCTTATTATTCAAAAGGAATTTCTGCCATTATTAAGCCTTACGTTCAAAACGTTATTAAACTTGACCTGTCGGGAAGAAAAGATGTAGAATTAGGCCCAATTTTAGGCAGGCTGGCGAGGCAGTACAGACCAGAATTGGATACCTATTATGTTACGGATACGGCATTAAGAGACCTTAAGGACAGCACCATAAAAACCTTTAAAAGGATCTTTTATCGAAGAGAGGATTTGCTAGAAATACATTTGAGCATTATGATGGGCATCAGAGATCGCTATCAAACGCCATTCTTTACTGCCTTAAAGGAATACAGCCAAAAGCCTACTGGAGTTTTTCATGCCATGCCTATTTCACGAGGGAACTCTGTTTTCAAATCTCGTTGGATTCAAGATTTTGGTGATTTTTATGGGAACAATATGTTTTTGGCCGAGACATCAGCCACCACTGGTGGCTTAGATTCCCTTTTGCAACCCACTGGACCCTTGAAAAAGGCTCAGAAAATGGCGAGCGCGGCTTATGGTTCTAAGCAGACGTTTTTCGTAACGAATGGTACTTCTACTGCCAATAAAATCGTAATGCAGGCACTCGTTCAGCCAGGAGATGTGGTGCTGGTCGATAGAGATTGTCATAAATCACATCACTATGGCTTAGTGCTTTCAGGTGCGCTTCCAGTGTACTTAGATTCCTATCCCATTGAAAAATATTCAATGTACGGAGCGGTACCGCTTGAGCAAATCAAAAGAAGGCTAATTCAGCTGAAAGCAGCTGGCAGGTTAGATAAAGCAAAGATGCTTTTACTCACCAATTGCTCTTTTGACGGACTTGTATACAACGTGCAAAGGGTAATGGAAGAAGTTTTGGCCATTAAGCCTGACATGATTTTTCTTTGGGACGAAGCATGGTTTGCTTTTGCAGGATTTACCTATACCTATAAACAGAGAACAGGAATGTTTTCGGCCCGGAAATTGGCTGGAAAATATCAAAGTAGTAGCTATAGAAAGGAATATGAGCATCATATAAAGAATCTTTCAGAAGGTGAATTACCATTATTGCCTGACCCTGACAAGGTGAAAATAAGGGTATATGCCACACAAAGCACGCATAAAACCCTGAGTAGCTTTAGGCAAGGATCAATGATCCACATCTGGGATCAGGAATTTAGAAGGAAGAGCGAAAGCACGTTTTTGGAAGCTTACATGACCCATACTTCTACTTCACCCAATTATCAGATGTTAGCATCTTTGGATGCGGGCAGAAGACAAGTGCAGTTCGAGGGTTTCGAACTGGTTGAAAAGAGTGTGGAATTGGCGATGGTACTTAGGGCAAAAGTCAATGATAACCCCATGCTCAATAAATACTTCGATGTCCTGACAGTACACGACTTTATTCCAAACAAATATAGACAAACAGGCCTTACGGAGTATTATTGTAAAGAAGCAGGATGGAACAGAATGGAATTACCTTGGGAACAAGATGAATTTGTCCTAGACCCTACAAAAGTCACTCTGCATATTGGTAGAACTGGCGTTGATGGAGATACTTTCAAGAACAAATACTTGATGGATAAATTCAACATTCAGATCAATAAAACATCGAGGAATACCGTCCTTTTTATGACCAATATTGGTACTACCAGGGGAAGTGTTACTTATTTAACCAACGCATTACTAACCATTGCTGAGGAATTGGATGATGAGATTAAGTCGCTGAACGGTCGCGAAATGGAAATACGAGAAGCTAGAATTAAGTCGCTTACCGAAGATGTGCCTCCGTTGCCTGATTTTAGTCATTTTCACCGTTCATTTCAGGCTGTGCCTGGTGTCCCAGGTGGTAACTTGCGTGAGGCTTATTTCCTCGCGTATGACGAAACCAATTACGAATACATTCCATTAAAAGAATGCCTTCCATCCATGAAAAATGGAAAGGAATTGGTGGCCTCTTCTTTTGTAATACCGTATCCTCCGGGCTTTCCTGTACTAGTGCCAGGCCAAGTAGTGAGTACTGAAATTATCGAATTTCTACTCGCACTGGATGTTTCTGAAATTCATGGTTACAGAGCAGACTTAGGTCTAAGGGTATTCAATAAAAAAGTACTCGACCGACAAAAAACGGGAACAGCATTAGGTGCTATGAGTATTTCAAAGAAAAATAAATTATCAAACACAAAATAATCACGATGACCAAGAAGAAAACGAGTATCGAAAAACTGAATGGCGTAGCGGATATCAGACGCTTCTTTTATAAAAATGAAACACCAATCTACTTTATCAGTGCGACCAATTTCAACCTACTTGGGGCAGACGAATGGATCAAAGGATTCAAGTTTATCTGTCATATTGAGTGTTTTGATGGGCTTCATCCTAATGTTTTTTCTCCTAAAGAAGAAATACCACACGATGAATTCGAAAGCATTGAAGATATCAATAATTACTTGCTACAGCATCCTGAAGTACAGGACTACTTAAAGACAAGGACTAAAGGTGGGAATGCAGGTAAAGTAATGTTTTTGATGTTTGATGAAGAAACAGAAAAACTTGCTAAAAAGCAGGGGCTAGAAGTAATGTTTCCTAGTGCCAAAATGCGAACCTTCATGGATAATAAGGTAAACACGAATAGACTTGCCGAAAAAGCGGGTGTTCCATGTGTTCCTTATGTGCTTTCAAAAGTTAAGAGTTACACTCATTTACAAACCGTATCGAAAGAACTCGGTAGCGATTTAGTAATTCAAACGCCTTTTGGTGATTCAGGCCACACCACTTTCTTTATTTCTAATGAAACCGAATTCAAGAAATATGAAGAGGAAATCGTGAAGGAGAAGGAAGTGAAAATTATGAAGCGTATCAATTGCAAAGGCTCAGCAATCGAAGCCTGTGTTACGAAACACGGAACCATAGTAGCCCCTTTGATGACTGAATTGGTTGGCTTCAAAGAGTTGACACCTTATAAAGGCGGTTGGTGCGGAAATGAGATATATCCTAACGCATTTAGTCCTTCATTAAGAAGAAAGGCAAAAAAGTACACTGAATTATTCGGAGATCAACTCAGAGAAGAAGGCTATAAAGGCTATTTCGAATTGGACTTTTTGATTGATCAAGACAATGGAGAAATTTACCTAGGTGAACTTAACCCGAGAGTGACTGGTGCGAGTTCTATCACCAATCATGCGGTGTTTGCATTGGCCGATGCACCTCTTTTTATCTTCCATATTTTGGAATGGATGAATGTGGAGTATAAACTCAACGTTAAGGCACTCAACGCGAGATGGGCTAGACAAGAAAATGTGGATGGCTGGAGTCAGTTGATCATAAAGCACACCCAAGACACAGTGGAGTTCGTTAGTGAAGCTCCAAAATCGGGTATTTGGAAAATGTTTGATAATGGTCATATCCAATTCGACAGAATGGATACGCACAGAAGAGCAGTGGAAAGCGAACAAGAAGCGTTCTTCTTGAGAATTACGAAAGAAGGAAATTACCTCTACGAAGGAGCTGATTTAGGTATTTTGGTGTCGCGAGGAAGAATGATGACAGATGATTTTGAACTCACCGACAGGGCCAAGAACTGGATCAATGCCATCAAAGGAAAGTATTCTTCTCAGATTGTTGAAGACAAAAGAGAGCAGCCTAACCTCATCGGTAGTTTGACTAAATAATATTTAATTTATGGAATTTAAAAGCATCAATCCTTATAGTAATAAGGAGATAGCAAGCTATACAGGTATCTCTAATGCCGAATTAGATGATAAACTCAACCTGGCTGGGGAAGCCTTTGAGCCTTGGAGGAATACGCCTTTAAGTGAGCGAATTCTTCTTATGAAAAAGGCAGGAGAAGTACTTCGAACCAATGTGGAAGTCTATGCTGAAATGATAACGCTTGAAATGGGAAAACCCATTAGTGAATCAAGGGCTGAGGTTAATAAATGTGCTTGGGTTTGCGATTACTATGCCGATAATGCAGCAGCATTTTTAGCAAATGAGATAATTGAAACAGATGCTCAATTAAGTTTTGTTCAGCACGACCCGATAGGTAGCGTATTGGCAATTATGCCTTGGAACTTTCCTTTTTGGCAAGTTTTTAGATTCGCAGCGCCAACACTTTTGGCCGGAAATACAGGTTTGTTGAAGCATGCGCCCAATGTATTCGGGAGCGCGATTCTAATTGAAGAAGTATTTACAAAAGCGGGTTTTCCTAAAGGAGTCTTCCAAAATCTGATTGTTCATCACGATCAAACAGAAAAAATCATAGCAAATAAAGCGGTTCAGGCAGTAAGTTTAACGGGTAGTGAAAGGGCAGGGTCGGCAGTAGCAGAAATTGCAGGTCGTCATATAAAAAAATCCTTGTTAGAATTGGGTGGAAATAATGCCTTTATTGTTTGGGACGATGCTGATATTGACAAGACCATTCAGACGGCTCTTGTGGCAAGAATGCTGAATTGTGGTCAAAGCTGTATTGCCGCCAAGCGATTCATTCTAATGGAAAGTATCTATGATGAGTTCGTGACTAAGTTCACTGAGGCAATCCGTCAACTTAAATCAGGCGACCCAATAAATGAAGACACCAAGGTTGGGCCAATGGCCAGAATCGATTTGGCCGATCAGTTGCAAAAGCAAGTCCGCAGCTCTGTAGAAATGGGAGCCGAATTGCTTTTGGGTGGAAATCAGGATAATTGCTATCACGAACCAACAGTATTAGGTAATGTTAAGCCCGGAATGCCTGCTTTCGATGAAGAAACCTTCGGTCCGTTGGCGGCAATAATCAAAGCAAAAGACATTGACGATGCTTTTAGATTGTCTGAGTTATCGCCTTTTGGATTAGGAGTAACCGTTTGCACGACCAACATTAAAAAGGCAGTTGAGATGGCTCATAGAGTGAGTGATGGTGCCTACTTTGTTAACGAACTTGTAAAGTCTGATCCTCGACTACCATTTGGTGGAACCAAACGCTCTGGCTATGGCCGAGAGTTGGCTAAGGATGGCATGATGGAATTCATCAACCGTAAGACCATTTACGTTAAGTAAATGCTGTCATGTTTAAAGTAAATACATTTATAACTATCTGTATGAGGCGTGAATGAAATTATTATCTGTCAATCTTTTCTTTAGGTTGGCAGATACTTTTATTTTCAATATCCTATTTCTGTTTTTATCGAGGGGTATTTATTGACCAATACCAATTTCAAAAGGTAGTAATTACTGGTGATTCTGAAATTAGTTAGACTGGAAAGAAGTTTCTGAATTCGTTTAAATACAGAAAATTAATTAGCATACCTGTCTCAAATCACTACTGTACTAAATCATCGGTTTTAACGTCCATTACCTGAATGGCAAGAATGGAGATAATACAATAGGCCAAGAAGTAATTAAAGCCCTCATACAGTTCAGCACGAATACTTTCATTTTCACCAGTGGCTAGAAAAGCCAGTAAAATACCAACTACAAAAACATCTGCCATAGACCATTTTCCAATAAGACCCACAAACCGATATAGGGCCTTGCGACCAGGTAATTTTTTAAAGGCTAAAACGGCCAAAAGAATCACCGCTTTTGTGATGGGGACTATAATAGAGAAAATTAGAATCAACCAAGCCACTAAATCATTATTGGTTTCAAAAAGTGATTGGATACTTTCTACCACACTTTGTGTTCTTTCAAAAAGTTTGAATTCACCGATTAAAGGTAGTTGTGCTCCGATATTAATTTGAATGATGGGCTTTGTGAGTCCGGGATAGAGGCACGCCAATGATACAATGATTAATACGAGTGCTACAGCGTTCCTTTTGTTCATAGTTATTTCAGTTATGGCTAAGACGAACAGTAATTATAAAAGTAATCAGAAATGAAAAAGAGCCATGATATTCTGGCTCTTTTTCACTCTTTCAATGTGTTTTTGTTGAGTTAGTTTCCTTCGAAAGTACACCAAAATTGCGCATCCATTCCGATAGGCGAACCATCAGGAGGAGTCAATGAACTTGTAGGTGTTACTTCTTTAGGGTTTTCTAAAAAGCGAGCTACTCTAAATGACAACTCTTTCTGGAAAGTATCATTTCCACTGGCTAGCTTTTTAGCAAGATTTCTAAGTGCTGCCATTGCTTCTGCTTGAGTAGAAACGGATGCTTGAGAACTCATACTCAATGACATCAATTCGCTGATAAAGCTGTCGGCAACTACTTTCTGTAGCTCGGCAAGGTAACCGCTATAATTTGCATCGAAGGCAAGGTTGGCAACTGCGTTAATTACCTCTTGAAGTCCGATTTGATTGCTGTCCATTGCTTTTTGCTGTACCAAACGCGTAGCACGTTGCGAATTGAACAAGAAACTCATTGTGGTTGCTGCAACTGCTTCTCCAGGAGAAACAGGGTCGAAAAGTACTCCCGTTCTTACATTAAAGGTTTCTCTAGATCTTCCGTAACCCGGTGTTCTTGGAGGAATGATTTTAAGAATATGCTCAGGCACCTCTAAATTCTCGGGTTTCAACACATTGATAAGAGAAGCAAGGGCTGCTTTTTGCTCGCCAACAGGCACCGTTTGTTGCAATGGCTGAGAGTCGCCTCTTAATTTATAGTTGTAGTAAGCGCCCGCAATTACCTTAGAAGCTGCTTCTAACTGGTAGCGGTGCAGCATGTACATTGGTACAAATACTTCTTCAAGGGTCGTCATCGGAGATCCCATTGGAATGTTTTGCTCAGAGAAGTTCTTTAAGGCGACTGCTCTTACTTCCATTAATCGGTTCAACTCATCCACAGGGCTTTTCCCATTGTCCCAAAGGTGAGAGAAAGGATGTGCACTACCAGGAGACCTAGAGTCTGAATCAGTAAGAAAGTGCAAACCATCTTTCAAGCCTTTTTCAATAATATTGTTCAAAGCTTTGTCTTCGTCCGTTCCTTTCGGAAAGTCTTGGTAGCCATAAGTAACGGCTACTTTATCCCATTCGCCAATACCAATATCGTAAGGAGCCTCTAATGAGATTTTTCCGTTTTTAAGCCCAATTTGAGGATGTGGATAATCCATTACAGAAGCATCTCCATCGGCACTAGAAGCATAACTATGTGACAAACCGATCGTATGTCCAATTTCATGTGCAGAAAGTTGCCTTAAACGAGCAATGGCCAATTTGAGCATGATTGGGTCAGGTGTAGTGCCGTTTTCATATGGATTGATCAAACCTTGAGCGATCAAGAAATCCTGACGAACCCTTAAAGAGCCTAAGCTCACATGTCCTTTGATAATTTCGCCAGTTCGTGGATCTGAAACTGATGAACCATATGACCAACCACGGGTGGAACGGTGTACCCACTGCACCAAGTTATAGCGTACGTCCATTGGATCGGCATCGGCTGGCATTTCGCGCACTTGGAAAGCGTTTTTGTAACCAGCAGCTTCAAAAGCTTGATTCCACCATTGCCCTCCTTCGATTAAGGCAGATTTAATTGGTTCTGGAGCACCTCTGTCTACATAATAAATGATGGGCTCAACAGCTTCACTTACTTTGGCGTTAGGGTCTTTTTTTGCTAATCTATGTCTGTTAATAAATCTCTTTCTAATGTCTTCTTGAATTGGCGTAGCGTAATCCATATATGAGATACCAAAGAACCCAGATCTTGGATCTAGCTTTCTTGGCTCGTAACCAGCATCTGGTAATTCTACAAAAGAATAGTGCATTCGAACGGTAACCGCATCTGAGCTAGGGGTTACACTTCTAAGCGCACCACCAGTAGCACTACCCACTAATGTAATTGTAGCTTCAAATTCCGAGTTTTTCGGGAAGTTCTTCAACATTGGAGGGTAAATGGCCGAACGGCTGGCATCGAAACGGAATGTGCCTTGACGAGAGCGATTAAGCGTATTTGCCACGCCATAAGAATCAGTGAGAATCATTGGGGTGATATCGATTAATACCACGCCATTTTCCTCGGCTTCTACTTTAAAGCCTTGGAGTACCGACTCGGCAAAGGCTTGCTTTACGGCTTCAACTTCATCGGCATTGTTGGAAACGGCACGATAGCTGTAATTGGGTTCAACCAAAAGGATTTTTGAACCCACTCTTCTGAATTCAACAACACTAGTGCCGCCTAGTTTACCACGGTCAAGGCCAATATCGTTTGAGCCAATACCAGCGGATAGCGAGTTGATGTAGAGGAATTCTTCATCAAATTTTTTGATTTCTAAATATACTTTACCGGCATCTTCATCCCAGTAATAATTGAAAAAGCCTTCCTTTTTAATAGCGTCTTTAGTGATCTCTGCAATTGTTTTTTCCGCAGGTGTTTTTTGCGCAAAAGCATGAAGAGAAAGCACCATCAAAAAAGAAAATAAGAGTGTCTTTTTGAACATGATATTTTAAGTTTTAATTCAAGTTGATTCCGTCAATATAAGAACTGTTTCTATGTAGCGCCTAACTTTTATATTTGTATGGATTAATAACAATTAGAAAAGAAAACCTATGAAAACGAAAATCAGCTTATTTTCAATTTTCATGCTGTTTATGTTCTTTCAGGCAACCGCCCAAAAGAAACCACTAACACATGATGTTTATGATGACTGGAAAAGCCTGCAATCCACGACTATAAGCAATGATGGTAATTGGACCGCTTATAGAATTAGCCCTCAGGTAGGAGATGGAATCCTTGAGATTAAGAGCTTAACTAACAACAAGACCTTTACTATCGATAGAGTAGGTAGGTATTCTTTTACTAAGAACAGTGATTTTGTGGTAGCTACCGTTAGTCCTGAATATGAAAAAGAACATGCACTGAAACTTAAGAAAACAACCAGTGCAAAAATGCCTAAAGATTCTCTTTTCATTGTGAACCTTAAGAGCGGTGAGATTAAGAAAATTGCTAGGGTGAAAAACTATCAACTATCAAGCGAATCTACAGAATGGATTGCTTGGTCACACGAAACTCCTGAAGAGGGAAAAGCCAAGAAAGAGGAAGGCGAAAAATCTGAAGAAGCCAAGAAACCAAAATCAAAATCTAAAGGTACTGAGTTGGTGCTTTACAATATGGTTTCAGGTAATGAAAGCCGTTTTGAAGGCGTAGTGGAATATGAGTTGACCGAAAAAGGTAACTACTTGTATTTTGAAAAAGATGAGGCTGATTCACTGAATCCAGCAGCTGTATTTGCATTCAATACCAAATCAGCAAAGCAAACTACTTTGAATTCAGGTTTAAAGGATTACAAAAAACTAACCACTACTGAAGATGGTGAGCAGCTTGTATTTTTTGCTACCAACTCTGATAGCAAAGCTGATGATAAATATTTCAGTTTAATGCATTGGAAAGCGGGAAGTAATGAAGCTAAAATTATTGCTGATACTACCACTGCTGGTTTGCCAAATAACTGGATGGTGAGTGATAATAGCAATCCTCGTTTCTCAGAAAGCGGAAAGAGACTTTACTTCGGAACTGCTCCACGCCCAGTGAAGTACGCTTATGAAGAAGATTCTACAATGTTGGACTCTGAACGTCCTGCGGTAGATGTATGGTCTTATAATGACCCGTATATCCAACCAATGCAGAAATTAAGAGCCAACAGAGATAAGAATAAGACTTACGATGTAATGATGGATTTGAAGTCAATGAAAATGGTTCAGCTGGGTACTCCGTACCTCGAGAACATTTATATTGATGCTGAAAACGACCGTGACTTTGTATTGGCTACAGATGATCAATCGTATAGAGTTCAGTCTACTTGGGATACACAACAGCCTCGCGACTATTATAAAGTTGATGTGAATACAGGCAAAGCCAAGTTGTTGATGCAGGCAGGCAGAGGCTTTATGTCATTGTCACCAGAGGGTAACTTCCTTACTTGGTACGATCCAGAAGTAGAAGATTGGTTTGTAATGGATGTTGCTACGGAAACCACAAGAAACCTAACTGAAGGTATAGATGTGAGTTTTGCCAATGAATTGCACGATTCCCCTTCTATGGCGGGTTCTTACGGAAGTGCTGGATGGAGCGAAAAAGATGCAGCTTTCTTTGTTAACGATCGTTTCGATATCTGGAAAATTGATCCAAAAGGAAAAGTAGCGCCAGAAAATGTAACCAATGGTTTTGGTCGTAAGAGCAATATCAGCTTTAGATATCAGTCGCTAAATAGAGATGAAGAATTCATTTCGATGAAAGCTCCAGTATTGCTTTCAGCAACACACGAGTGGACAATGCAAGATGGTTTTTATACTGCCAACCTTTCAAAAGCAGCTAACCCAACCAAAGTGGTAATGGAAGATGTGAGCTTCGGTAGATTGATCAAAGCTGAGGATTCTGATCGTGTTATCTTTACTAAATCTACTTATGAAGATTTTGGTGAGTTGTACGTTGCCAATAGCTACAAAATGGACGGCTTGAAAAAGCTTACCAATGTTGGTGCGCAAGAAGATCCATACAATTGGGGTACAGCCGAGCTTATCCAATTCAATTCATTAGAAGATGGAGAAGAAATGCAGGCGATTCTTTACAAGCCTGAAAACTTCGATCCGAATAAGAAATACCCAATGATTGTTTATTTCTATGAAAGAAGAACTAACAGTTTACATAGCCACCCAAGTCCAGCGCCAAGCGCAAGTACCATCAATATTCCATATTATGTGAGTAATGATTACTTAGTGCTAGTGCCGGACATTAAGTACCAATTAGGATACCCTGGGCCAAGTGCTTATAACCACGTTGTTCCAGCTGCAAATGCGGTTGTGAATATGGGCTTTGTTGACAAAAGCAAAATGGCAATTCAAGGCCAGAGTTGGGGAGGCTACCAAGTGGCTTACTTGGTAACGAAAACTAATATGTTTGCCGCAGGTGGTGCAGGAGCTCCAGTGGTAAACATGACTTCAGCTTACGGTGGTGTGAGATGGGGGAGCGGAATGAGCCGTATGTTCCAATATGAGAAAACTCAAAGCCGTTTGGGAGGAACCTTATGGGAAACTCCATCACGTTATATCGACAACTCACCATTGTTTAGAATGGATGAAGTGAATACGCCATTGTTTATTATGCACAATGATGAAGATGGGTCTGTGCCATGGTACCAAGGTATTGAGTACTATATGTCACTTAGACGTTTAGGTAAACCATCTTGGTTGGTGGTTTACAATGGTGAAGATCATAACCTTGTTCAGCGTAAAAACAGAAAGGATCTTTCTATCAGAATGGGGCAGTTCTTCGATCATTACCTTAAAGGAGCACCAATGCCAGAGTGGATGGCCAACGGATTGCCAGCAACACTTAAAGGAAGAACTTTAGGGTATGAACTGGTAGACGAAACCAAAAGCACTGTAGAAGGTGAGGGTGCAAGCCTATTGAAAGAGAAAACGAAAGGAAATAATTAGTTAAGTAATTAACTGATCAGGTTTTAAACTGGTGAGGCATTTGCTTCACCAGTTTTTTTATGCCCTTGGAATATGGATTGTTATACCCTATCCATCATAGACATTGTATTGAGTATACAATGTGCTATGATTAATGGCCATAAATTCCGGCCAAATTTCACATAGGCTATTCCCATAACTAAGCCAATAAGCCCTGCGGTGATTGACCGTGCTGAAAAATCGTTTGAGTGTCTAAACCCGAAAATTGCAGCTTGTAATAGGACAGCAATGATCGTAGCGAAAGCTGTTGAAGAAAAAAGACGTTCAATCCAGTTCATTAAGAAGCCTCTATCGAGTACTTCTTCCAAAGCAGACTCCAATAGCACCATTGGCATGATGGAGAAGAATAGCCACCAATTTCCTTCTAGGTTTCCAAATTTGGAAGCGGCAGTTTCAGGCGATGTATCTGGGACAATTGTAAATGGTAATGCGTCTTTGATAATTTCGAAAGCCATTATGGATATCACAACAGCGATAAGTATTAGAACAGAAATACCTAATGTTTTCCGTAAGCTTTTGGGTTTCCGTAACCCCAATTCTTTCCAAGTAACGTTTCTGACTCGCATTCTCCAAGTTGCAACCACCAAGGTTGTAAACGACCAAAAAAGACCATTGACCATAAAACCGAACTGAGGAAAATATACTTCCCTAATCAAGAACATGACCGAGATGTAAATAATCAAGTCGAAAAGAAAGCTTTTATGATTCGTTGATTTTGAATCGGTATTGGGTAATTGCAGATTCATTTAGGTTGTTTTTTTTGGAAAGGGGTTTACCATGAGACAACCAAACTTTTGGAATGGTTACAGTTTTATTTCGTGTAGCTAAGAAATACAAAGGCCTAAAAAAGCGCACTTATGTCCGATCTTCTTGCCTTCACTAATCTTCCGAAAAGCCAATTAGGCACCAATAGGGGTTGAGAAGGATAAATCTCCTAGTTTATTACTATCACATTCAATACCGATGGTAGAGAAATAGAGCCACCTGTGACAGGGCTTATTTTAATATTTGTTCCATTTCGTCTAAGAAAGACTGGTCTGGCACACTGGTTTGTAATATTAATAGTCTGAAATGATCGGCTAAAACCTCTTCTGGATGAATAGTATAATTTGTATTGTTTCCGATTAGAGCTTTTAGATTGGATGCCTCAGAAAAGTCTTTAAGAACTGGTGATCCATTGATTAAAACAGGAGTTTTATTATTAGCATCTCCTTCAACGATCATCAATTTTTGACTTAAATAGCTGAAAAAGGAGCCTCCAGTATAAGGGTTTTCAGAATAGATAATGAACATAACATCCTTTTGCTCTCCACCGATTTCAACTGTCAAAAAGTGTTCATATACAGGAGCATCTGGATTTGTGATTTCTCCATCTTTTATTGCTGTGGGTAGTGTGATTAAACTACACTTTTCAAAATTAATAGTACTGTATAATTCATCTCGCTTCGTAGGGTTTGCTCTTGAATAAATATGGAATAATTCGTGTAAGAATAATGACTCAGTAGGTGGGGACTTTAGGACAATGTAATTTGACCTAGTGTAGCCATTGGCATCCCCTTCTTCTTCCATCGAGCTTTTTACCAATTTTATCTCAGCTGGCAATTCAAGATTTAACCCCAATGCCTCAATTTTTGCTTTGGCAGAAGCTATGATGACTTTTATTGCATCAATCTCTAATGCGGTCCATGATTTAGCTTGTAACGAGGCATACTGAAGGTATTGAGATTCACTATTAGAGTTAATGTTTTGTGTTTTAGCTTTAATGTCAAATGTACTTAGCTTTTGTGAGTACACATCTGAAGTGGCCATTAAAGCGGCAGACTCTTGTTGCGTAGGGAGAATGATTTTAGAATTACTTAGAAACGAGACTTCGGTGCTAGTCTCTACAACTGGGGTATAATCATCATCTGCTGTTTCATCCTTATCACACGAGCTTACGAATATTGCTATAATTAGAATAAAAATAATATTCGATCTCATGTTCTTGTATTTAATTGACTTAAATTATTTTATACCAGTAATATACCTAAAAAATATGAAATGATCTATTTAGGATATTGGACGTAACCCCATGTTGCCTTGGGTAGAGTGGGAATTGTAGTTTTGAGGTTTGGTGGTGAAGAGCACCTACAAGGGCGCAGTTTGTGGGGATTGCTGAATGGACACCAACAAAGACAAAAAGTAAGTCTACACTTTACTTTTCTAAAACAAAAAAAGACCTGCAATCTCTTACAGGTCTTTTCAATTTGGTTGGTGTTATTTCTAATTAATTACCGTCAGGTAAATCCATATCTACATTGTTTCTGTAGTCGCCTAGCAAATGCTCAGCAAAGAAATACCACATCAATTGCTCGTAGTAATCTCTCTTACTGCCATAGCCATGTCTAGAACCTGGAATTGGCATATAATCGAAACGTTTACCCGCTTTCATCAACTCGTCTGCTACACGCATACTATTACTTGGATGTACGTTGTTATCGATTGTACCATGTGTAAGTAATAGATGTCCTTTTAAGTTGCTGGCCAAAGACTGGTTGGTTTTTACTTTTCCATCCCAAGTGACAGTGGTAGTTTCGTTACCGTCTTTGTCCTTTTTCGTTTTCTCTTTTTTGATCACACCATTGTGCGTTTCGCCCCACCATTTGTTATAAATGTTGTTGTCATGGTTACCCGCTGAAGAAGCCGCAGCGGTGTAGAAGTTAGGATAGGTAAGCAAGGCCGCGGTAGACATAAATCCACCACCTGAGTGACCGAAGATACCAACGTTGTCAAGGTCGATCCACTCGTGTCTTTCAGACAGTTGCTCTAAAGCACGCTTGTCATCAGCCAAAGCATAATCCCTTAAGTTCTGCCATCCGTAAGTGTGGTAGTATTTAGAACGCATAGGCGAACCTCCTCTGTGGCCCATACTCACTACAATAAAGCCCAATTGCGCCATGGCCGTTTGGTAACCGCCAGTAATGGTGAAATCATTGGTGAACGACTCTACTTGTGGTCCAGGATATACATAAGAAATGATTGGGTAGGTTCTTGTAGAATCAAAATCGAATGGCTTAAACATTACACCGTAAAGGTCGGTAATGCCATCATCGGCTTTCATGGTGAAACGCTCTGGTTTTTCCCAACCCGCTTGCTCTAATAAGCTCAAATCGGCAGTTTCTAACTGCATGATTACGTTTCCGTTATTGTCTTTTAATGAGGCCGTTGGCGTAACATCTACCGCAGAGTTATTGTCTACATAGTACTTATTCGACTTCGACATGCTTATTCTGTGGTTTCCGTTTTCAGTAGAAATGGCTTTGAAGCCAGAACCATCAAAATTGGCTTTGTACATTAAAGCATAGTAAGGGTCAATGCCATCTTCTTTTCCGAAAGCTTCGAAATAAACTTTTCTACCTACGGTGTCCACACTCTGCACTTGGCCAGTTACGAAATGACCGCTGTTGGTGATTTTGTTTTTCAAAGCACCTGTTTGGCCATCATAAAGGTAAAGCTGCCCGAAGCCAGTTCTTTCCGACCACCAGATCAACTCTTTTCCTTCTTCCATGATCAATAATTGCTGATAATCCCAGTTGAAATAAGGATGGTCAACATCTTGGAAAAGCACTTTCAAGTCACCATTGGCGGTATTGATTACACTTACGTCTAGTGTATCACTAGTTCGGTTCATTCTGGTCAAGAAAAGCTTGTCAGAAGTTTCACCCGGTAAGTAAGCACTGATGGTTTGGTCAGTGAATTTTTCGACATCAACTTCAATATGTGTTCTTGTTTTCGGGTCGAAGATTTCAAGATGTTCCTGGGGGACATTTTGATCGCCCGGCATGGCATATTTATATACTTCCAATTTTGGTCGCGGAAGCGTTAACTCGTTAATTACAAAAAGTTCTTCTACTTTTCTCGAATCAGAACGGTTAACAAAGAATTTCGCCTCGTCTTTAAACCATCTTACTCTTGCTCTAGACCTTTTGTCGGTGGTGGTGTCACCCGCATCACCTGCATAGCTAAACCATCTTTCACCATCTTCTGTCAATTGAATTTCAGTTGAATCCGCATCGTCTGCCATCATCATATATAGGTTATGATTTTTAGCAAATGTGATGTAGGTACTGTCTGGAGAATAAGAAGCCCAGTTGTTTCTCTTAGGTCTTTTCTCAGTAGAATCACCTTTGGTAATAAGCTTTGAATTCAGGTTGAAATGGTAGTCGATGCTGTCCACCATAAACTTAAGTGTGGTATTGTCATCTTCCAGTTTCAAGCCTTTTAAATCAAGGTCATTGTGGTTCCAAGGCTTGCGGGTAAGTTCGCTCAATTGCGCTGCAAAGTCCTTGTTATCGAACATTTGATTTTTGGTTTTCTTTACCGGGTCTACTACGTAGAATTTCTTTCCAGAAGTAGTGGTGTAAGTGTACCAAAATTTGTCGCTGTCTTTAAACCACTGCGGAGATACGCGCGTGCTTTTCAGCATTTTGCTCAGATTACTTGAGCTAAATTTCTGAGCTGCCTTAAAGTCAGCTTTGTGCTGCTGTGCCGAAAGCTGTATAACAGCAAAGGTCAGCAGGAGTGTAAAAATCTTTTTCATGCATGTAAGGTTGTTTGTACCAATAATAAGCCCAAAGTATCTGAAATACAACGGCTTTATTTTACGCTAACTATTGAAGGGATAAGCGGAAGAGTTGGCTCAAAATTATAGATAGAAGTTTACTTTAGGTTCATTGTGATTTTGGAGCTTCTCACCTCCCTGACCCTCCTCTGCGCCTTCGCTGAGTCCTTTGCCACAGGTTACAGCCACCAGTGAAAGCTTCGGGCGCAAGAGAAAGGAGGGAATACCGTGGAGCTTAATAGGGATTTTAGGCGCTTAAAATTGGCACTGAATTGTCCCCCGCTGGCGGGGGTAGGGGGTGGTTTGGCATAGTTAATGAGTTCTGCATTCTAGTATAGTCACCTCCCTGCCCTCCTTAAGAAGGAAATGCTGTAGTGGTTAAGAAGGATCTTAAATGCTTAAAATTAGCACCACACTATTCCCCTCTTGGGAGGGCTTAGGGGTGGGTTGGTATGGTCAATTGATTGTGCATTCTTATTTAATCACCTCCCTTACCCTTCTCTGCGCCTTCGCTGAGTCCTTTGCCATAGGCTACAGCCACCAGTGAAAGCTTCGGGCGCAAGAGAAAGGAGGGATTGCTCTTGAGGTTACTTATGGGGTTGGAGGTTATTTGCATCAATTTTAATGCAAATGCTCAAAATTGATGCTGAACTATTCCCCTCTAAAAAGAGGGGCTAGGGGAGTGTTGTCATGAAGCAATCTCTAGCACAGCAATTTAGCGGTGAGATTGCTTCACGTTTACTCTTTCACTTCGATATACATTAGCAGGTTCGCAACGCTTGCGCTGAGCCCTACGCCAGAGGCTACGGCCAGCGGTGAAAGCTACAACGAAGGAACAATGACGCTGAACGCAGACTCTCTTGGCTGTTAAATGCTAAGTGCCCAATGCATATTACTGTTTTATCAGTTAATTTCACTAAAATAGCACTTGTTAAAAGGTGCGTATAGCACAGCTATTTCCGTAGCTAACTTGACTTTTTACTAACTATTGGAAATACATCGAGCATTAAAGTGCGCGTTATAGAACGTTGGCAAACATTAGCTCTTAAATTGTAACATCTTGTCAATTGATTCGTCTGCATCCTATAACAAAATGTAAAGATAAAATGATGAATAATTTACAAAAAACAGGAGGCATAGCAGCAATTCTAGAAGCTGTTATTTATATAACTGCTTTCATTGTTTATGGTGCAGTATTAGTATATCCTCCTATAGATGCAGATTCAGTACAGGAGCTTAGATTTCTGACTGATAATCAACTCATCTTATCAGTGATGAACCTGATTATATATGTATTGTTCGGTATTTTGCTTGCCGTATTGGTTCTCGCTATCCATCAACGTTTGAAAGAATTTTCTCCAGTCCTTTCTCAGATTGCCTCTGTATTTGGTTTGATTTGGGTTGGACTTGTCATAGCTAGTGGAATGATAGGAAACATAGGTCTAAACTCTGTCGTTGAACTTGGAGCCAAAGAACCAGAACAAGCAATGTTAATCTGGTCTAGTGTTAGTATAGTCACTGAAGGTTTAGGAGGTGGAAACGAAATTGTGGGAGGAATTTGGGTACTACTTTTAAGTTTAGCGTCTATAAAGGAGAAAAGTTTCCCAAAATCATTCATTTTTTTAGGTGTTGTAGTTGGTCTGGCAGGTATTTTAACTATTTATCCATTAGATGTATTCACTGAAATTTTTGGAATAAGTCAAATAATATGGTTCATGTTGATGGGAATTTTTATGCTGCGTAATGCACCAAAATCAGTTGATTAGAATTATTATCTACTATCGAATTTTAGATAAAATGCCTTGTATACGTTTGCCAACAAAAAAATAAACGCCATTAAAACAGGCGTTTATTCAAAACGTTAAACCACAAAAAAAAAGCACCTCTCGGTGCCTTTCAATTTTCAGTTAAGTTCTTATTACCACTTAATAGGCATTTCAGCAATGGTGTTTTCCCAGCCTACCATTAAGTGAGTGCCACCAGCAACTTCTTTAAACACCATAGAAAGGTATTCGATAGACTCGTCAGACTTGCTCACTGGGCCATCAACTGTAGCAATTTCTTTGCTGTCTTTTAAAGTGTAATTTCCCCAAGTGTTTAATTTACTGTGCAGTACAAATGTCCATTTGTCGGTGTTGGGAATTGCAAATAGCGTATAGGTGCCTGCTTTTACTTTTGTCGTGCCAACTGTAACATCTTGGTAAAAAGTGATTTCATTGGCTTCATTAGCGCCTAGTCTCCACAATTCGCCAAAAGGAGCTGGTTTTTCTCCTAGCATCACTCTGCCTTTTAGCTGAGGGCGCCCATAGTAAATTTTGATTTTAAGTTCTTTCACTGGTCTACCCATTACTTCATCCAGTGGCTGTTGATCTGGGAAGTAAGCAGCATCCATAGGGCTTGCGTCTGGGTCTGGGAATTTCTGTGCTTGCGCGTTAAAAGTGACCAGCAATGCCGCTAGGGCAAAAAGCGTAATGATTGATTTTCTCATGTTTGTGGTTTTGTTTGTTTTGTTTTGCTTTCAACTCCTATTTAGCACAATAGGTTTTGAACTGCTCAATAGAAAAATAGATAAGCGATAAATATGGCGGCAATTACTCCCACAAAGTCGGCTATAAGACCAGCGGTAACGGCATACCGAGAGTTTTTAATATTCACAGAACCGAAATACACGGCCAGTACATAGAATGTGGTTTCGGTTGAGCCTTGGAAGACGCTGGAGAGACGACCTACAAATGAGTCGGCTCCATAAGTCCGCATTGATTCTACCATCATACCTCGGGCGCCACCGCCACTTAGTGGTTTCATCAGGGCAGTAGGGAGGGCATCAACAAAATCAGTGTTCATACCTGTAAGGGCAAACACTTCGCGAAGCCCATTTACAATAATGTCTAAAGTACCCGATTGACGAAACACGCCAATGGCCACTAAAATGGCGACTAAATAAGGAATGATCTTGATGGCTACATTGAAACCATCTTTCGCTCCTTCAATAAATGCCTCATAAACGTTGATCTTATTTTTGAGCGCAAGCCCAATAAAGGAGGCAATCACAGTAAAGAGAATAAGACTACTGGCCACCGAAGAAATGACTTGAACCTCTTCTTGAGGAATGCTTTGAAAATAGTAAATCGCTAAAACGATAAGGGCAGTGAGCGAGCCTAAATAGAGCAGAATGGTTTTATTCAGAAGATTAATTTTCTGATAAATAGATACCGTAATCAGCCCAGCCAAAGTGGAAAAGAAGGTGGCCAATAAAATGGGAATGAAAATATCTGCTGGGTTGGCTGCGCCTTCTGTAGCCCTATAAGCCATAATAGAAACAGGAATTAGCGTTAAGCCCGAAGTGTTCAATACCAAGAACATAATCTGAGCATTGGAGGCAGTGTCTTTGTTGGTGTTGAGTTCTTGCAAACCACTCATGGCCTTTAATCCTAGGGGAGTGGCGGCATTGTCGAGGCCTAAAAAGTTCATCGAAAAGTTCATGACCATAGGGCCAAATACTGGATGGTCTTTTGGAATGTCTGGGAAGATCTTGGTGAACAGTGGACTGATAAATCGGGCAATAATGGCTACAACTCCACCTTTTTCACCCACGCGCATAATACCCATCCACAAGGTTAAAACTCCGGTTAGGGCCAATGAAAGCTCAAAGCCTGTTTTCGCCATGTCGAAAGTACTTTGGATCATGGCCGGAAAAACTTCGGTATCACCAAAGAAGATGAGTTTGATGAGCGCCACCACAAAGGCGATTAGGAAAAAGGCAACCCAGATGTAATTTAAAGCCATGGGTGAATTTAGAATTTAGATTGACGATTTACAATTTTGTTGGTCGGGATGCTATTTTGAATAAGGTATTTCAAACCAAATTCATCAAATGCACCGCTGCCAAACCAGCCGTTTCGGTACGCAAACGATTGGCACCCAAGCTTACTTTTACAAACCCTGCGGCCAAGGCCATTTCCACTTCGCGTTCGCTAAAATCTCCTTCAGGGCCAATCATCACTAAGTTTGATGCCGAACTGACCAGTTTGTCTTTCAGTAAAGCTTCGTTTTCAAAATCTACATAAGCCATAAATTTATGATCCGATTGAACTTCTTTGATGAAGTTTTTGATGGAAGTCAGTTCATTGAGTTGCGGCATAAAAGCCTGCCCCGATTGCTTCATGGCACCAATGGCCTTTTTTACAATTCTATCCAGCTTCAATACTTTCCTTTCAGAATGATCACCTAAGAGGAAGGAGATTCGGTCTACACCCAACTCTACCGCTTTTTCCACAAACCACTCGGTGCGGTCTAGGTTTTTGGTAGGGGCGATGGCCAAGTGCCTGAAAGTGGAATGTGGCTTGACCTCTTCTTTGCTTGTAATTTCGAAAGCGCACTTTTTGTGATGTGCTTCGGTAATGTTAGCGGTATAAAAGCTGCCTTTACCATCGGTAAGTTGAATGCTATCGCCTGATTTTAAGCGCATAACTTTAATGGCATGTCTCGACTCTTCGTCATCTAAATGCAAAGTGCCTGCGGGAATATCGGGTTGATAGAATAAGTGCATAACGGGTTTGGTCACTAAAATAGGAATAGATGGCTTGATTTCAATTATATTCGTTGCTAATGAACGCAGAGAGAATTTTTTCACCCCAACAATACCGCTGGATTCAGTTGGCCATCAACCTGCTTTTTATAGCGGTTTGGTTTTTCGCCAACGAAGGTCTTTCGTTTTGGGATGACTACACCTACCTCAATTTTGCCAATGAAATTAATCAAGGCACTTTTGAAGTAACCACCAATCATTTCACAAGTAGGTTGGCCCTGATTTACCCCACCGCTTGGTTTATTGACCTGTTTGGGATTAACGAATACAGCATGGTGGTTTTTCCTATGCTATGTGGTTTGGGCCTAATCAACCTCTTTTTCTTTTTGGGGAATAGGGTAAATTACTGGATCGGACTTTTGGGCGGAATGCTCATACTCTGTGATTACCACATGATCAATTTCGCTATTCACCTTTTTCCGGAACTGCCATTAACGTTCTGCATTTTTATATTTCTGGTGGGCTATTATTTGGTGCTGAAAAATGAAGCGGATTATCGGCTGACTGGATTTATTACGGCCACCGCATTGCTGGGCGCATTTCTGATCAAAACCACGGTGTTTCTGTTGTTACCGCTGCTGGCTTATCTCTTTATTACCGACAGAATTAATAGAAGGAACAAAGGCTTTTGGCGCATCTTTATCAGTTTGGGCATTTTCTATTTTCTGCTCCATGGTTTTTGGTATTTGGAAACCAAAGGCAGCTTTATGTATCGTTTCGAAAATATTGCGAACAATCATGTGGCCACCGTTAAAACTTTCTTCGATAAGGAATCTCTGCTTTGGAAACGCCTGACTTATTTACCGCTGATTACCTTCACCAAGGGTGGTTATTTTATTCCGCTGTTGTTGGCTTTGCCTGCTATGATTGGCTTAAAACGAAAGGATTTCAACCTAAAACAAGCCGATAAATTTTGGCCGATTGCCAGTCTGATTTTAATGCTGAGCTATTGGTTCTTTTCAACCAACTGGAGGTATTATAGTCCATTGCCGCTGGAAACACGACATATCGCTTTTTTTATTCCTGCTTTTATTATGACGGCCGTTACTTTCTGGCCTCAGCATCAATGGTTTGAATTATTGAAAAACAAAGTGGTACTGATTGCAGCTGTGCTTGGCTTTTTAATGATTCCGGCTTACACCATTTACAAATCGGGCAATCGAGGTTTTAAAGAAGAACAAAGCATTGTACAGCAATATTTGGTGGAAGATAAAGCAGTCCAAACCATCATTACCGATGGGCTTAATTCTTATGGATATCCTTACTTTTACAGTTTCAACGAAGTAGAGGATAAGTATCTCTGGTTCTCTGAAATGGATTTCTCTCAAATTGAAATGGGTGATTATGTGCTGCTCAATGAAGCCTACTTCAATGAAGAGTATAACGATACCGCCAACTTTGCCGCCTTTAAAAAGGCAGTGGCTGAAAAGCAATGGCGCCTCGAATTGATTGAGGAAAAGGGAAGGGTGAAGTTTTATAGAATTAGCCACTAATTTCTAATACTTCGTTCTTTGATGCGGTTTTTGGATCGGCTTAGAGCCTGAGTAAATAAAATATCAATCATTTCCCTACTGAGTATGGGCTATACTTTTATTGCTATAATTCGTTACTTTGTACTATGGATATCAAAACAGAGAAACTTCATTTAATAGAGCGACTGATACAATTGCAGGACGCTACTATTGTTTCTCGTGTAAATGCTTTTTTGCAAAATGCACTGGAGGAGAGGGCCGAATTATTGGAAAACTCTATTGATAAAGGGGTTGAACAATCCAAGTCTAATGAAGTCCATGACCACGAGAATGTAATGTCCGAAATGCGGGCTAAGTATGGCTCATGAGTTTCGTTGTTAAATGGACAACTGAAGCTAAGTTCACTTTGAACCAAAAATTAGACTATTTGAGTAAGGAATGGGATGTATTGACCATCAATAACTTCCTTGATCGAATTGATGAAGTAGTAAATTCAATTCGGCAAAATCCTAAGTTGTATCCTGTCTATAGAAAGTCTGATCAGGTTTATAAGTGCGTTATAAATAAGCACATGACTTTGTTTTATAGAGTGTCAAAGTCAGCCAATAGAATTGATTTAATCACTTTTTGGAATACTCACCAAGACCCAAAATCACTTAAGGTCTGATTTAATTGTAGAAAGAGGGAGGGTGAAATTTTGTAAAATTAGCCTCTAATCTCTAGTGCTTTATTTTTCAATTCAGTTTTTGCACTGGCTTCTGTCGTGCTCAGCGTTCCGTTTAATAGGTTTTCGGTTTCATAAGGATCGTTCTCTAGGTCATAGAATTCTTCATTTCCATTAGTGAAAACGATCAATTTGAATTTGCTATTTCTAATTGTATAGCCGGCTGAGTTAGTCTCAATAGCTTCAGTGTAAATCACATCCCTTCCTTCTTGATTGGCTTGAGAGAGCATAGCAACGAAACTTTGACTGTCATTGATTGTCGTGTTTTCAATGCCCGTTAGGTTAGCGATGGTAGCAAACAAATCGGTGGAGTTCACCAATGCTGTTTCTGTTGCTCCAGCCCCCCTGGTTACACCTTTTCCCGACACAACCATGGGGACATTTACACCGCCTTGGTATAATGTCCCTTTGGCTTTTTGGCGTCCATAAGGTGCTTGAGCAACACGGTTCGGAGTTCCGTTGTCGCCAATGAAAATTACAATGGTATTGCTTCTTTCTTCTTCTGGTATTGAAGCCAGCAAACGTCCGATCTCAGTATCCATGGCCTCTAAGGCCGCCATATAATAGGGAGTTGGGTTAGCGTCAATTGACCCACTGTCCGAGGCTAAGTCTCCCTGATGATGTAAATCAGAAGGCGGTAAATGGAAGGGGGTATGCGGAGCATTGTAGGCCATCCACAAAAACCAAGGCTGGCTTTGCGCCCCTAGCCAATCAATGGCCAAATCAGTGAGTTTGGTGGTAGTGTATTCTGTATTGGTCGAAGTACTACCGTTTTCAGTTAATGGCCAACTGGTATAGGATTGAACCGTCCCGCTTAGAATTCCCGCATAGTAGCCTACGCCCATGTCCGTAGGGTTTGACGCGCTATTCGACAAATGCCACTTGCCTATGACGGCATGGTTATAATCGGTTGACGCATTGTTATCAATGTACTTTTGCAGAGAGGTTTCGTTCGTTGTTATTTCATCACCGACCCCTAAAATCCCGGTATTCACTCCATATTTTCCGGTTAAGATTGTGGCTCGGGTAGGAGTGCAAACTGGCGCTGACCAAAAATTCATAAACGAAACACCTGAGTTCATTAATGCTTCTAGGTTGGGCATGTAAGGTTTTACACTTCCTTCAGAAAAACCAGGTGTAGCATCTAAACCCATATCATCGGCTATAATGAGCAAAATATTGGGGGAAGTACTAATCTCATCTACCTCTGGTGCAGGCTCCGATTTGCAAGCGATAAGGCTTAAGCTAACAATTAGAATGTTGAATGCTTTTGCTATTGTCATGATTGTTAAGATTAAAGCTAATGAATAAGGTTTAATTAGTGGGTATGTTCCGAGTTAGCTTTTTTTAGATCGTCATCCTGATCCAGAAGTTTCGGGATCAGGATTCGTTTACTACTCACAATCAAATCTAGCGCTATCTTCTTATGCACAAGAAGTGCGTATTTTGTAATATTGTAGAAGGTTAGGCAAACTAAGTAGCCTTAAAATGAAATTATTCAAACCTGTATTCATAATTATTGTTTTTAACGCTTTTAGCTGTACCAACAATAGAACTGGTGCGTGCCCTGAGCAGTATGGATTAGACTATAATGAAAACCGAATTGAACTAGGTTTGCCTATTATTGAACCAGAATGGGTAATTCATGACTGTGATACCAATTTCGTTTACTGGAGCAATCGCCAAAACCGAGTGCTTTCAGAAAAGCCTAGTCATTTATGGAAGAGGATTTATTTCAGTAATAATACTTTATTGAAAGAGGAAGATGTTTTTCACTTTGAGTCAATAACTGATAAAGCTTACAGACTTATTTCCAGTTGGTATCCAGGTATGATAGATTCGACCAATTTTAGATTGATAACATATTTTAAGGATAAGTTTCCACCTACAGTCGGTAAGGAGATTACTCTTTTCGAAGCTGATAGTTTGTTAATAGAATGGGGGCTTAGACCACTGTTTTTTGGCTTGGAATAATACCTCTATGCGAGTACCTATTTTAAGAAGTGCCTTTAGTACGGTAAACGAGGATGAAATAGAACAGAAAGACCAGCTTTAGAAACAAGGCTGGTTTTTTATATATTAAGCGTTGAGAATGGGGATAAGACCAGTCCAAACTAGTGAGAAGTAAATGCTAGAAATTTAGATAATAATTAGACTGTAAAAGGAATGGAATTAAATAATGAACCAAAGGTAGATACTCGCTTCCCCAAAGTTTTGTTAGGAGCACTTGCTGTTTTCGTCATTGTTTACCTAGTCTACAAGACTGTAATAGTTAGTACATCAAAAGTGAAATATACTATTGCCGATGTCACTAGTATTGAATCAACTAGTCAATCGAGAGGGGTTGGCTTTATTTATAGAGTAAAAGATGATTCTATTCGAGATAGATGTTTCTCTAGGCTATGCGGTAGAGCTACCGTTGGGCAACGGTTATTAATTCTTTATTACGAGGACGATCCTAAAATTTTTGAAGTAATAGAAATTGTTCAGAAAGACATTAAGCCTCCACCTCAAGGTTGGGATGAGAAGCCAGACTTTTGATATATCCCCACTGGTGCTTCCCTCTGGCGAGTGCCTATTTTGTAATGCACCTGCCTAACGGAAAGCAGTACTAATGAAACAAAAAAGAGTGCCTTTTTAGACACTCTCAATTTCTAATGCTGGAAAGTGATTTCCTTATTTCTTAAACTGCTTTGAAACAATCAGCTCTTTGGTGCCGTGGTTCCAAGAATAGAAACCTTCGCCAGATTTCACGCCTAAATAACCAGCGGTGACCATGTTCACCAACAGTGGACAAGGAGCGTATTTCGGGTTACCAAAGCCTTCGTAAAGCACATTCATAATAGAAAGGCAAACGTCTAGCCCAATAAAGTCGGCCAGTTGCAATGGCCCCATCGGATGCGCCATGCCTAGTTTCATTACGGTGTCAATTTCTTCAACACCCGCCACGCCTTCAAACAAAGAAATAATGGCTTCATTGATCATCGGCATCAAAATACGGTTGGCCACAAAGCCAGGGTAATCATTTACTTCCACAGGCACTTTGCCCAATTTCTTTGAAGTTTCCATTACCAAAGCCGTTACTTCAGCCGAAGTAGCATAGCCATTGATCACCTCTACCAATTTCATGACCGGAACAGGATTCATAAAGTGCATTCCAATCACCTTGTCAGGTCTGTTGGTGGCCGCACCAATTTTAGTAATTGGAATAGAGGAGGTGTTGGAAGCCAAAATACATTCAGGCTTGGTGAAGGCGTCTAAATCACGGAAGATTTTAAGTTTGATGTCTACGTTTTCGGTAGCCGCTTCAATCACCAAGTCGGCATTGGCTACGCCAGTTTTAAGGTCGGTGTGGGTAGTAATATTTGCTAAAGTCGAATTTTTAGTGGCTTCGTCAATTCTTTCTTTGGCCACCATTCGATCCAAATTCTTTTCAATGGTCTTTACGGCTTTCGCTAAAGCGTCAGCAGAAATGTCTACCAAATTTACAGCAAAGCCGCTTTGAGCATAAACATGAGCGATTCCGTTGCCCATTGTACCTGAACCAATAACTGATATATTTTTCATAACCTATGTTTGATTTTTCTATCCTAAGCACAAATATAAAAGGGTGTTTAAGAAAATTGTTTCATCAGCGGGTTTATTGCCAAAGCTATTTCCATATTTGCCCTATGCTACTTGAAATTTGTGCCAATTCCATAGAATCTGCCCTGAACGCCCAAAACGGTGGAGCCGATAGAATCGAACTCTGTTCGCACTTAGAAGCCGATGGACTTACCCCCAGTCACGGTTTGATTAAACTGACCAGAGAACTGCTCCAAATTCCTGTATTTGTATTGATCCGTCCGCGTGCGGGTAATTTTGTGTACTCCAAAATGGAAATGGAGCTCATGAAAGAAGACATTCGCCATTGTGCCGAAATGCGCTGCGATGGTGTGGTGATTGGTTGCCTTAATGAGGACAGAACCATTAATGATTATCAGACGGCAG
Organism: Roseivirga sp.; assembly: GCF_034669765.1. GTDB lineage: Bacteria > Bacteroidota > Bacteroidia > Cytophagales > Cyclobacteriaceae > Roseivirga. The sequence goes on along the minus strand of NZ_JAXMOQ010000003.1, from coordinate 135,334 downwards.
AACTGCTGGAATGTGCCAGTTTTCTAGACGTTACTTTCCACAAGGCTTTCGACCTTGTGCCCAATCCATTCGAGGCACTGGAAACATTGAAGGAAATCGGGATTCAACGCATATTGACTTCGGGCACCGCCCCAAATGCTTTAGACGGGCTTGATATGATAGGCGAGTTGATTGAAGAAGCCGAAGGCGAAATGATTATTATGCCAGGTGGAGGTGTGAGACCAAACAATTTGGAACGCTTATTTGAGACGGGCGCTACGGAATATCACAGTGCAGCCATTCCGAAAAACGAAAGCACTACCAGCATAGAAATGGTGAGAGAATTGAAGCGAATTTTACAAATGGCTAAATAGCGATAGCAAGGTCCGTAGCAGTTCAATCATTTGCTTAGTGGAATTAACAAGAAGACATGCCTTAAATTCAAATAATACCCATATCATTGTTTAATATATAAGCTATAGCGTATGAAAAAGTTGTTGATTTTAATGTTGTTTCCTATCCAGATCATGGCACAAGAACTCCCAGGTTCGGTAACGTTTTGGAATACATTACAAACGCATTGCGGAAAGTCTTATGAAGGAGAAATTACTGCCGGAGGAGTAGAGGGAGATGGTTTTATGGGAGAGAAACTTGTGATGCATGTGCGTTCTTGCGAAGACAATACAATCAGAATTCCATTTTTTGTGGGCGAAGATAAGTCTCGTACTTGGGTTTTTACGATGACAGAAGATAAGCTCATTCGTTTAAAACACGACCATAGACATGAGGACGGTACCGAAGATGAAGTTACACAATATGGTGGTCTAAGCTCCAATACAGGATTGGACAATATTCAGTTTTTCCCTGCAGATCAAGAAACTTCAGACCTAATTCCTTACGCTTCTAACAATGTTTGGTGGGTGACAGTAGATGACAAAAGCTTTACCTACAACTTAAAAAGAATTGGAAGTGACCGCGTGTTCTCAGTAAAATTTGACCTAACCAAAACGGTGACTACACCAAGTGCCCCTTGGGGATTTTAAAGGTTTGTGTTTTTTAACCGCAAAGAACGCTAAGTGACGCAGAGGCCATCACTTCCCGTCATTCTGATGAGCCCGGAGTGTAACGAAGGGTGAAGTAAGAATCCGTCTGTGTAATACGGTTGAGGATAAGGACAGACACTCCGAAGTTTCGGAGCTTTCATTCCATCTCTCGTTGCCTCGGACTGAAATTTCAGAATGACGGTTGGAATGTGGAATGTTCGCCTTTTGCTCTTGTGAGGCCTTAATCCTAATCATTCATAAACGCAGGCTGATTCATACTAATACAATGAATTCCACCACCGCCTAAATTGACAGCAAAGGCATCAATCATCACTACTTTTCGATTGGGAAAAACAGACTGCAACACCTGAGCGGCCTTTTCATCTTTTAACTTCAACTCCTCAGGCATTCCTGCTCTCCAGCAAGTTTGACCAACAATCACCTTGTCGGTAATAATGAAGTTGAGGTAACTGAGTGCCGCCATTACTTTTACGGTTTCTCCATCAGGAAATGTGCTTCCATCGGTGTAATCAAGTGTTTTGATGTATTCATACACATAATCTCCTGGGCTCATTGTGGTGAAAATGGTACCAGGAAGCGGCAGCCGTACAATCGTAAATGGGTTACCGTCTTGGTCAGTGGCAGAGGACAGTATTTGGTAATTCTCCTCAATGCGTTGATGGTTTTCAAAAGCGATAGGATCATCAAATTCAGCACTGTCTATTTCTGCCAAAAGAATGGTGGAGTCATTTACAAAACGGGCGAATTCATCGATATGACCATTGGTGGTCACTACGGTATAAGCCTTTGTGCCATCTGAGGTGGTAACAGGCCCAAGGAATGTGTGATTGTCTTCCACCAAACCTTGATTGAGCCAGATGATTTTTTTAACACCCAAAAGTCTTTTGTATTCAGTTTCCATTTCCAGCTTGGTCATGCCTGGGTTTCTACCTTCTTCCACTGAGGCTGTGGTAATCAATGTCCCTTTTCCATTCACTTCTCTATTTCCTCCTTCGCTAATCATTGCGCTGGAAATAACAGGTAAATTAAAGTGCTCAGCGACTCTTACATCATACATTTCTTCGGTTTTCGTATCAAGGTCTAAGGTGTCTGAATAGCCCCAGGAGTTAAAGTTAAAGTCAGCAATGGCCATGGTGTTTTGGTTCGTTTCTACAAAGATTGGCCCCATGTCTCTTGCCCAAATCTCAAAAGAAGGGATTTCTAGCAAGGTGATATTTTTCAGCGTTCCAAAGTGGTTTTTTAATACTTCGCTGGCATGGTTTAGCAGTGCTTTGTCCTTACAAGTCACCACAATGTTTACGTCTTCGATAAGGGCTTCAATAATTGAGAGTGTGACTTTTTCAACGGATTCCCCTTCTTTATGATCGGTAGCTGGCCAAATCAACCAAATGGCTTCCTGACTTTCAAACTCTGCCGGTTGATTGACAACAAACATCCCATCCTCATCCTCTTGCTTTGGCGAGGCACATGAAATCATCAATAAGACAATGAGGAGGCTGGTAAAAAGTGATTTCATAGGATTTGGGTTGGGGGAGTGCAATGCTAAGCGCTGGCAAGTTTATGACGCTCATATTCCACGTAATTTATTAAAAAGTCCTTATAGTAAATACACAAATAATGTTGGTCTTGAGGAAGTTGTTCTAAACTATAAATTGCATAACCTTCTTGTTGCGTGAGCCATTGCCCAGAACAGTCACCTTGTAAAGGTCTTTTTCAGAAATACAAAAAAGGAGTTGTCTCGTGAGTCGTGAAATTCCGAAGCTTCGGAACCTACGGAATGACTTATGAAACAACATTAAATACTAGGATTCAGGGAGGGTAGATTTAAAGGTTGCCAAAACAAGTTTAGAGTTAAATTACTAAGTGTCATTTAACTACTAAGCCTTTGCGCAACTCCGCGCCCTTTACGGATAGAGTTTAAGAGTAATCTCATTCCATTTAATTAGCTCATTTGTATTTCAATCTATTACTTATAACTTTGTATAACATATAATGTATATCTAATGAAAAATAAAGGGCTAGGTGAGTTTGAAGAGTTGGTGCTTTTGGCGGTCTGTATTTTAAAAGGGGAGGCCTATGGCATTAATGTAAAACAGGAAGTAGAAAAGCACAGCGGTCGCTCCATACTTTTGGGTGCGGTGCACATTACCCTCTACCGTTTGCAAGACAAAGGTTTGCTCAAATCTGAAATGGGCGGTAACACCGAAAAACGAGGTGACAGACGCAAACGCCTTTTCGAAGTCACTCCTTCGGGTATGCGCCAATTAGAAGCCGCCCAAGATGTTCGCCAAAAAATGTGGCAGTTGATTCCACAACTTAATGCAGGTCACTAATGCCTAAGAAGAAATTCAATACGCCTAAACTCGCTAATTGGTTGGCAGCTAAGTGCATCAATAAAATGTACTTGGAAGAGTTTTTAGGGGACTTACAAGAAATTTACGAAGACAGAATGCTGGTCAAAGGCAAGCGGTATGCGCGGTTCATGTATTGGATCGATGCCCTCCATTTGCTTATAGGATTCTCTTCTTTTTCACTTTTCAAAACTCAAAGTAATAACACCATGATGATCAAAAACATGTTTAAAATTGCCTGGCGTAATGCCATCAGGCAAAAGCAATTCACCGTGCTCAATCTGCTCGGTTTAATGATCGGAATTAGTATTTCGCTCACAATCGGTCTTTTCATTCACCATGAAACTACCTACGACACATTTCTACCCGAGATAGATCGGGTTTATCGGGTTAACCAACCCAATATATGGACTGATTGGACGGCTCAAATGTCGAACACTGGGCCCAATGTGGCGGTGGCGTTGCGAGAAGAAGTGCCGGAATTCGAGGAAGTCACTCGAATCATGTCCTTGGGTTCACAAATCACCAATTATAAAGCCGAGGCTAAAAAGGACAAGTCCTTTGAAGAAAGTGCCTTCTACGCTGTAGAAAACAACTTCTTTGAAGTTTTTTCTTTTGAGTTTTCAGAAGGGAACCCAAAAACCGCCATTGAAGGCCCCAATAGTATGGTGATGACCCGAACCGCTGCCGAGCGCTATTTTGGTTATGAAAGCGCCATGGGAAAAACGCTTGAAGTAAAGCAATGGGATGGCACTTGGCAAAGCTTTGTGGTGACGGGTGTTTTGGTTGATGTGCCAAGTAAATCTCATTTACAGTTTGATGTTTTGGTGTCGCTGAACAGCTACCAGGCCCAAATGGACCGTGATGGCTGGAAATGGATTTGGACAGCGTTTACTACTTATGCGAAGGTAAATAAAGGCACTAATATGGCTGCCTTGAACGATAAGATTCAGGCCATTCCCCCTAAATATGCGCCTGCCACCACAGAGCAAATTTTCAATCAGAGCTTTGAAGAATTTACCGCTGGTAATCCTTGGAAATTGACCTTACAGCCTGTGAAAGAGATTTATTTGTCGGAAGACCCTCCCTACAATGCCTTTGGCCCTGTTGGCAATCCGCAACTGGTGAAAGTGTTTATGGCCATTGGGATTTTGGTATTGGTACTTTCCTGCATCAACTTTATGAACCTTTCTACAGCCCGTTCTTCCAATCGTGCCAAGGAAGTCGGCATCCGGAAAGTATTGGGTTCCGAAAGAGGTACTTTGATCAAGCAATTCATCTTTGAGTCTACCTTGTTTGTGGCAGTAAGCACAGTGGCGGCACTCTTTATTGTCAATTCATCTTTGGGCTGGTTCAATGCCATTTCGGGGAAAGAGTTATTACTCACGCCTTATTTAAGCCAACCCGCTTTTATTGCGGTGCTACTGGTTTTCGTTTTACTTTTGGGTTTTATTGCAGGCAGTTATCCAGCTTTCTACCTGTCTTCCTTCAAACCGATTCAGGTATTAAAAGGCAAAATGAGCGCAGGTTTTAGGGGGAAAGGCATTAGGAATGGCTTGGTGGTTTTTCAATTCACCATTTCCATGACGCTGATTATTTGTACTTTCTTCGTCCAGAAACAGCTGAACTATACTTCGAATCTAGATTTGGGATTTGCTAAAGAAAATGTTTTGCAAATCGGCAATATTGAGCAAATGGGCTTCGATACCGAACGCCTAAAGACTGAGTTGGCCACTATGCCAGCCTTTACCAAAGTCGGAAAATCCTTTGGTGTGCCGCCTTATGTTGATTCGGGTGATCGGTATAAATCTACGGAGCCAGAAGCGCCTGTGGTGGCTTTAAGCAACTTACGTGTAGAAGCGGATTACCTGGACGTGTTGGGCTTAGAGTTTTTGGCAGGCCGTAATTTTGATCAAGCATTAACTACCGATCAATACAAAGTGATTCTGAATGAAGAAGCCGTGAAAGTATTGGGCTGGGGAGGAGATGATCCGAGTAGTGCCGTAGGTCAGTTTGTGGCTTTGGCATCGGGCAGCGAGGATAAATTCGAAGTCATTGGCGTGGTGAAGGATTTCAATTTCGCTAGTGTACGTCAAGAAATTGCACCCCTAATTTTCATCAACCTCGATAACAACAAGGTGTGGGATTATGGTGCTGGGCTATCTTTCTATTCCATGCGTTTGAATCCCCAAGTTGTTGCCAGTTCTGAAGATTTACAGACTGTACTCGATCGAGTTGAAGCGAGCATTAAGGCAGTGGATGCTACCATTCCTTTCGAATACAGTTTTCTGGATGAAGACTTTGAGAATACCTTTCAAGAAGAAAGCCGAATGAGTTTGGTACTCAATATTTTCACCATCATGGCTTTGCTTATTGCCTGTTTGGGCCTATTCGGTTTAGCCGCTTTCTCTGCCGAACAAAGGCTGAAGGAGCTGGGCATTCGAAAGGTTTTGGGTGCGAGAATCTCTGAACTGGTGGTGCTGTTCTCTTCTGAGTTTACCAAACTGTTTTTGATCGCCATGCTGTTAGCATCACCGATTGCCTATTTCTTAGTAGATCAGTGGCTAAGTGATTTCGCTAACCGTACTCCGATTCATATTTGGGTGTTTGCTGTATCTATGCTAGGCACCTTGGCCATTGCCATTGCAACCATTAGTTATCAATCGCTTAGGGCTGCCCATAAAAACCCAGTGGATACCCTTAGGAGTGAGTAACCTTGGTTTTAAACTCAGGCCTTAGCAATGACTAAGGTCTGAGATACTAATTCTTTGTGTTTACGCTTGATTTTTTCTGAGAGGAAAGCTAAAAGGGATGAGTTCAACATCTTTATTCAAAGAGCTCATCGGTTACATAAAAATAAAACTTACGTGTACGTACTCTTCTATTGTCATCCCATGGCCTTATTTTGTTCCAAGCCTTGTAGGCAGTTAAATCAATATTGGCTTTCAAAATATTTCCATCCACTATTTTGTAGATATTCAAATAGTGAATCTTTGAGTTGAGTTCATCACTGGTCATTACTATTTGACTACCCAGAGAAATGTGGTCTAGAATCTTATGGTCAGATCTATCAAACCAATCATTATTATACTCTCCTAGTGAAACAGAATCGATTTTTATGGAACTTAAAAGCTTTAATTGATTACTATTGCGATCTTCAAGTACTTGGTTATCAGTAGAATAAGAGATGTATATAGTGTCGGAAGTTTCATTCTCGATGTATGCACTCTGATCGGTGTACTCTATGTCGGGAGACGCGTCCGTGCAAGCACTGAAAACGAGAAGAACAAAAATCAAAGAAGTTAGCTTTTTCATAAAGTGTGTTTTTATTGGGTATAAATATAATTATTACCTTTCTATTTATGTAAGGTTCAGAAGATTTAATTTTGAATTTCTTGTAAATATGTTGTTGGTCACAAATCGGTTTGGCATTGCTCTTAAATCTAAAGTGGGAGAAGTGGATTAAGGCTCGATTGAGAGATTGATGAATTCAATATATCATCTTGATTACAGTAGATTTCCCTTTTGAATGTCACTTTTATTTTCATTCGAGAGGTCTTATCTTGTAGTTGAGCAAGTCTATTTTTTTGAATGACACTAGGTCTGGCCATCAATTGTGGGAAGATGCTTTTTAATTGATTTACGATGAAAAAATTTGGTTGGTTTATCCTAGTCTTCTTTGCCATAGGTGTTGGCTTGTACCCTTTGGGCTACATATTCACAGAAAATCTAGAGCAATTCGGACTGCTTTCCCAAAAATCAGAAGCCATTAAATCCAGCCAATTATGGAGGCTGTTATTCAATATTCACATTTATGTTGGGGGATTTTCTTTGTTGATAGGATGGTCTCAATTCATGAAGAAATTCAGGAATAAGTACCTCAATTTTCACCGAAACTTGGGCAAAGTCTATGTGATTGCTGTGCTGCTGAGTGGCATAACGGGCTTATATATTGCTGTCTATGCTGAAGGTGGTTGGGTTTCTAAATTGGGCTTTATCGGCTTGGCTTGTGCTTGGTTGTACACTACCATTCAGGGGTATAGAACGATACGGAAAGGGAAAGTTTCCCTTCATGAAAAATGGATGATTAGAAGCTATGCCGTTACTTTTGCTGCAGTTACGCTTCGCATTTGGTTACCAATGTTTCAAGTAGGTTTTGGAATGGATTTTATCTCCGCTTATGTAATTATCGCTTGGCTTTGTTGGGTACCTAATTTGCTTTGGGCTGAATGGAGAATACGAAGACTAAAGCTCTAATTTTCCGGAAGCGGCTTTGTCTAAAAACCAAATCAGCTCACCATGGGTAGGCTTTATGTAGGCCGCTGGGTAAAGTTCACAGTGGCCAGTGATATTTAGAATTTCATTCACTTTTTCAGCTTTAGCTTCACCTACCACTACAAAGCAGACTTCCTTAGCATTATTGATCACTGAGCCCGTAAGCGTAATTCGTTTTTGACCAGAAGTTGGATGTTCCGCTACAGCACAAACTTCTTTTGAAGTAAGCAGGCCCATCTGATGAGGGAAAATTGAAGCAGTATGGCCATCTTCACCCAAACCAAGTATTACCAAATCGAATTGGGGTAAACCGTTAATTGAAGGCAGGTTTTCTGTAATCAATTTGCCATAACGAGTAGCTTCTTTTTCTGGGTTGTTTTCACCCAAAACACGATGAATATTCTCTTCAGGTATTTCGATGTGTTGAAAAAGGTATTCATAGGTCATACCGAAGTTACTTTCGCCAGAAGTAGTCAGTACGCAGCGTTCATCTCCCCAATAGAAGTGAAATTTGGTCCATTCAATTTTATCTAAATATTTCTGTGCCAGAACTTCAAATAGAAGTTTAGGAGTTGAACCACCAGAAAGTGCAATGTTCAACCGATTAACCTGTAGCTGTTTTTCGCATAAATAATCCGCAAAGGCTTTTGCAGTAGCTTCAGGGTTCTTAAAAGTTTTAATTTCCATTGGTTGAAATCTAATCGTTTTTCATTGCGGTAATTTCCATGGCAGCCGAAGCTATTTTCAATTTGCCATTACTGGCCCTGATGGCTTCTAAAATTTGAATGTAAAGCATGTCTTTTGTAGTTCTACGCATTTTATAATTCACAATGTACCGAAGGGTAAAAGTCATCCAGCTCTCATTAAAAGACATACTTACCATAGGGGTGATTTGTGCATTTTCTACATAAAGACTTTGGGTCATTTTATTCCAAGCTTCCTGAGAATTTTTTGTGAAATCACCTAAAGAACTTTCCAGAATTGCCAGGAAAGTGTCCTTTGCGTATTGGTAATCTGATTCCGTTTTGAGTGGGATTGTCATTTCGTCCCATAAAAAAGGAAAGTCTGCAGAATAGTTAAAAACAGGCTCTTTGAACACAAAGCTGTTGGAGATTCTTACAATTCTACCATTATAAAGATCACCATCTACCCATTGGCCAACCTCCATAAGGGTAGTACGCAAAACCCCAATATCCATCACATCGCCTTTGATACCACCAAGTTGCACTCGTTCACCAGTTTTATAGAAATTACCGAAAACTATGGCTAACCATCCCGCCACGCTGGTGATTACTTCTTGCAAGGCAAAGGCAATTCCTGCACCAGCAACCCCCAAGGCAACGCCAAAACCACCTAAACGGTCACTGTATACTGTAGTAATGAGGATTATGGTCAGGAAATAACCTATGAAACTGATGAGCTTTTTAGTCCTATGTCGGTTGTCAGCTGCTTTGATTTTTCCAGTGAACCTGTTTTGGATAAATTTAATCAGTATCCAAATGACAGATAGACCAACGAAAACGATTACCAAATTGCTGATGGCAGGGTCATTCATAAGTTCTGTGATACTCTTTTCCATAAGGGATAACTATATACTTTGTGAAAATACCGAAAGTCTGTGAATAATGATCGTAATGGCTAAAATCCTTTAAGCAGAATTCGATTCACCTATTCGTTATTTTACCTTCAATTTCTTCCAAGACCTTATCTAGACTGTTTTCAGCATTTATAACTATTGCGTCTTTTGGATCTTCCAATATGGCCAATTGCGATTGAACTAAGAGGCGCTGTAATGATTGGGGTTTTCTGTTGATTAAGCGCTCCATTGCTTCTGCCTCTGAAGTCTTTAAATATACCAAGATGATGCTTAAGCGCTGCGAAAGGTAATCACGATAGGATTGTTTTAAAGCCGAGCAAGCCAATATAAAATCTGATCTATGCGTATTTAAAACATGCTCTACAATTGAAGCTAACCAAGTCCAATGATCATCATCATTTAGAGAGATTCCACTACTTATTTTCCTGATAATCTCTTTAGTTTGAAAGTCATCAGCATCGAGGAAAGGGATGTGACAAGACTTAGATAGTGCTTCTCCAACAGTGGTTTTTCCTGCACCCGAAACACCCATGATCATGATTAATCTCTTCATTTTAGCCTCTAAAATTACCGAATATCAGAAAAATATAGGCAGCTCGTTACCTTTGGTTTTATTATAGATGTATAAATCATTTTTATGCTATAAATTAAGGGAAGTGAAGAGCCTCTTTGTCGCCATATTGATTTTCGGTTGTCTGTCTACCAAAGCCCAAGTTGGAGATCCTTCTTATATTCGAAGTGTTTTTTTTAGAGGAGGAAGTTCTTATGTTAATTCACAGGAATCTAAGCAGTTATTAGCTTTTCTTGATTCCATTCCGAATGTTCATAATTTCATGATAACAGTGCATAGTCACACAGATGATGTTGGCGGAAGCGAATACAATGAGTTGCTTTCCGAAGCGCGAAGCCAATCTGTGATAAAACTGCTTTTAGAAAATAAGGACGTTAAAAAAGAGTCCATTGAAATCAAAGATTTCGGCCTTTTCAACCCCACTTACGACAACTCTACGAATTATGGTAGACGTATGAATAGGAGGGTGGACATCATTTTTTGGCTCACCATTTAGCTAGGACCTTCTCTATATTCTGGATTCTCAAAGCTCCATCTGTTACCGTTATCCCAGTCTTTTCTAGAGTTGCCATAAGCAGAATAACCACCCGCTTCTTTCAGCATTTTACCCAAATGCATAAGGTTATAGGTCATAAAAGTGGTGTTTCTATTGGTGAAATCATTTTGACCCGCATTCGACTCTTTGTCTAAATAACTCGGGCCAGGACCTATTTCACCTAGCCATCCGCAATCTGACTGAGGCGCTATTGAATACCCAACATGCTGCAAGGCATATAGAATAGACATCGCGTTATGTTTTACACCATCTTCGTTTCCAGTAATTACACAACCACCCACTTTGCCATAGAAGAGGTATTGACCTTTGTCGTTTTGTATGCCACTCATGGCATAAAGTCGTTCAATCAGCTTTTGAGCTACCGATGACTTTTCACCTAGCCAAATAGGCGTACCTATAATAAGAATATCAGCCTCTAACACTCGCTTCACCAGTTCTGGCCATTCGTCTTTTTCCCAACCATGCTCTGTCATATCAGGGTAAACACCCAAAGCCACTTCATGGTCAACCAATCGCATATGGTCAACAGTGACTCCTTCCTTTTCCATAATGTCCATGGAGACTTTCATGAGTCCATCGGTATGGCTTACCTCTGGTGATTTTTTAAGGGTACAATTAATGTATAATGCTTTTAGCGCAGTAAAGTCTATGGCTTTCATGATCTTGGTTTTAGTGAAATTTGTTATTGATGCTCTGATACATTAATAGCCCATTAGGATTCCTACTGGGCTATTAATCGGGCTAACTATTAGGTGACTAGAGTGAGTCGATGAATTTTTTAACGGCTTCTTTTGACTCACCTGTCTTTTCTTGAATTCTACCAAGAAGTTCATCTTCCTGGCCTTCAGCGTATGTTAAATCATCATCGGTAAGGCTACCATATTTTTGCTTCACTTTACCTTTAAGTTGATTCCAGTTTCCTTTGATTTTATCTTTTATTGCGTCCATGTTTTTTTATTTAGTTCTGCTTAAATAGGCGCAACAGCCGTTCCATCAATTGAAGTTTGTTTATAACTGCTTGTTATACAGATGTTTGTGTATTTTTGTTGTGAAAAACGAGTCTGTTTTCATGTGAGACTTTTCTACAAAGCATGGATTTCATTGCACATGTTGTGGCTCCGGCCTGCCTAAATAATCGTTCAGCTTTGTAACCTTTTACATAGTCTTGAGTATATTGTTTACAAAAGTGATGATAATGTTATTGTAATGAGAGGGACACACCTGGGAGAATTCGAAGAACTTGTGCTTTTGGCGGTTGCCGCACTTAATGATAACGCTTATGCTGTGGTGGTAAAAAGTGAAATAGAAGAGAAGGCCGATCGCAAAGCGAACATCAGTGCCATTCATACTGCCTTATATCGGTTGGAAGAAAAAGGTTTTTTAGAGTCCAGCGTTGGAGGGGCTACAAAAACAAGAGGAGGGAAGAGTAAGCGTTTTTTTAAGGTCACCGCTTATGGCTTTAAATCCTTGAGAGAAGCTCAATCATTGCGTCAGTCCTTTTGGAATGCAATTCCACAGTTATCAACTCAAAAATGAAACAACAACAGCCTCCTGTATTATTAAGGAAATTACTGAAACGGATCATTTCTCCCGAAATCTACGATGAAGTGGAAGGCGATTTGGCCGAACTTTTTCAAGAACGATTACACGATATGAGCATGGCAAGGGCCAAATGGCGCTACTTCATTGATGTGCTTTGCTCACTTCGCAATTTTGGTTTAAAACGAAAACTCACATTTTATAACCCACTGGTCATGTACAAAAACTATTTCAAAATCACCTTCCGAAATTTGCTCAAATACAAGGGCTATTCATTCATTAATATTTTCGGGCTTGCTTTGGGCATGGCTTCTTGCTTGCTCATTCTTCTTTTTGTCAACAACGAACTCAGTTTCGATGGCTTTCATGAAAAGAAGGCCAACATCTACCGGCTGGACGAGGTGCAGAGCTTTGGCGCTGTTTCAGAGCAAAAAGTAGCCTTATCCATGTATCCCATGGGGCCAAACCTACTGGCTGATTATCCTGAAATTACGGATTTTACTCGCTATTGGACATTGGGCAGAACATTGGTTCAATATAAAGATCAATCACACTATACCGAAAACCTTGTTCGAGTTGATACTTCCTTTTTGAAGATGTTCGATTTTCAGATGATAGAAGGAAACAGGTATTCCGTATTTGATGAACCTAACAATCTGATTTTAAGCGAAACATTGGCCAAGCGAATTTTTGGAGACGAAAACCCAATTGGCCAAGTTATTAGAACTGGTGAGGGAGATGAGAACCAAATAAAGGTAACAGGCGTGTTCGCAGATGTGCCCGATAATTCTCACTTACAGTTCGATGCTTTGACGAGCACAAAACTTTGGGATTCAGAACAAAGAAGAAATGGATGGGGATCGAATTACCTCAATACCTATTTGCAGCTGGCGAATAACACAGATGTTGAAAAGCTTGAAGCCAAGTTTGATGACTTTCTGGTGAAATACATGGGCGAAGAGGTGTTGGAGTTTTACTCCTTATTTCTTCAACCTTTGTCTGACGTGCATTTGGGCTCCATGGACATTACTCACGACTACAATAACCACAAGAAATTTGCGCGTAGCTCAGTGAATATATTTCTGATTCTGGCCTTTTTCGTTCTGCTCATTGCCAGTATCAACTTCATGAATCTTTCTACTGCTAGAGCAGCTACCCGATCTAGGGAAGTTGGTGTTAGAAAGTCAATAGGGGCCTATAAAGGACAGATTACAGGACAGTTTATGATGGAGTCGATTATGTTGTCCTTTATTGCGTTAATTATTGCCTTTTTATTGAGTTTTGCCGCCATTGGGCCTCTGAACGGAATTATAGATAGAAACCTTGATCTATCGTTTTTCTTCCAACCACTCCACCTTATTCTGGTTTTGGCTATTGCTATATTCATCGGCTTTTTATCAGGAGTCTACCCCGCTTTGGTGATGTCTGGTTTCAATACGGTAATGGCTTTGAAAGGCAGCGGAATGAAGGCTGGTAAATCCTTCTTCAGAAATGCACTGGTAGTGTTTCAATATGCCATTGCCATCGCTATTATCATTGGTACTGTCTTGGCTACTCAGCAGCTTAATTATATGCAGAACCTCGATTTGGGCTTCAAAAAGGAATTGGTGGTCACCGTCAACATGTATAATGACACCAATTCGAAATACGAATTATTCAAAACCGAATTGAGAAATCAATCGAACATTACCGATGTAACCGCTACTACGCAACGATTGGGTAATAACTTACACCAGACAAGCATGCAGTACAGGGCCGACACCGCTTTGATTAATGGCTCTAGTTCGTTTGTGGTGGTAGACAATAATTTTATGGACTTCTTTGAAATGGAAATTTTGGAGGGCAGGGCTTTGAGTGACCAGTATGCCAATGATAAAGCAGGGTTAAGTTTTGTAGTGAATGAAACCTTAGCCAAAGAGTTAGGCGCTGGCGACAGAGAAGTGCTGGGGATGCCATTCCATTTTGGCGGAAACGACACGCTTGGAGTCATAGTGGGGATTGTAAAGGACTTTAGCTACAATAAGCTCAATTTGAAAGTAGAGCCACTTTTCATGAGTCAACAACCATGGGGTTGGAGCGAAGTAGATGTGAAACTGAGAGCAGATAAACTGCAAGAAGGCCTTGCTGAAATTGAAGCAGTATGGTCTACACTTTATCCTCAGCGTCCGTTTGAGTATCAGTTTTTGGATGACCACATCGATAAGATGTACCAGTCGGAGCAACAGCTGACAAAAGTGATTAGCATACTGTCTGTTTTGGCCATTATCATTGCCTCCCTTGGTCTTTTCGGTTTGGCTTCCTTTACCGTTAAACAGCGTTTGAAAGAAATGGGAATTAGAAAAGTGTTGGGTGCTTCGGTAAGCCAAATAGTAATGATTCTCTCGAAGAAATTTACCGCTTTGGTATTGATCGCATTCATCATCTCAGCACCAATCACTTATTATATGATGGACCAATGGTTAGCGAGTTATGCCAACAGTATTGGTATAGGCATCGGGATCTTTCTGGTTGTAGGTATTGGCTCTTGGCTCATTGCGCTACTGACAGTGAGTCTACAGTCTTATCGTGTAGCAAGTTCAAACCCAGTTGAAACTTTAAGGATAGAGTAAGGCATTGAATTAGTCTTTATATCTTTGGGCTATGCCCCAAAATATAGCAGTTATTGGAGGAGGGGCGGCAGGGTTTTTTGCCGCCTTTTCTTGTAAAGTTCACTCACCCGATGCTAGGGTAACCATTTTTGAGAAAACTGGAAAGCTACTTTCTAAAGTAAAGGTTTCTGGAGGTGGGCGCTGCAATGTAACGCACGCTTGCTTTAATAATAATGATTTAGTGAAATTCTACCCAAGGGGAGAAAAGCAACTTAAAAAAGTATTTGGACAGTTTACGACAACAGACACCTTGGCATGGTTTGAGGAAAGAGGAGTAGAGTTGAAAGCCGAAGCTGATAACCGAATGTTTCCTACCACCGACAACTCTCAAACGATTATTGACTGCTTTTTAAAGGAAACGAGTAAGCTTGGAATTCAAGTGGTGCTCAACACTAATATATATTCCATTAAGCCTAAAAGTCCTGGCTTTGATTTACAAATTGGAGAGAAAATTCAGCATTTTGATAAAGTGATTGTCGCTTCTGGTGGAAGCCCAAAAGCACAAGGCTTTGATTGGCTGAAGGATTTGGGGCATGAGATAATTTCTCCTGTACCTTCACTTTTCACATTCAATATGCCCAAGGAGCCTATCAAGAACTTAATGGGACTGTCGGTTCCAGATGCTACTGTGCGCGTTCAGGGCACTAAACTTCAGCAATCTGGGCCATTGCTCATTACTCACTGGGGAATGAGCGGCCCAGCCATATTAAAGTCTTCCGCATGGGGTGCTCGGGTATTGGCTGATCTTGGTTACAATTTCAACATTCAGGTGAACTGGTTAGGGACAATGAATGAGGAAGAGTTGAGAACTTGGTTTGTCAATTCACTTCAAACCATTGGGAAAAGGAAAATCAGGAATAAGAATCCGTTGGACCTACCAAATAGGCTCTGGGATTTCTTTTTAGAGAAAGTAGAAATTGATGGTGAAGGTATTTGGGCTGAAATAGGTAAGAAGAACCTCAATAGGTTAATCAATCTCCTTTTGAACGATACCTATGAGGTGAAAGGAAAGACCACTTTTAAGGAAGAGTTTGTGACCTCGGGAGGTGTGGCCTTGGCAGATGTTAATTTCAATACCATGGAAAGCAGGAAATGTCCAGGCTTGTTCTTCGCGGGAGAAGTGATCGATGTGGATGGTGTGACTGGTGGCTTTAATTTTCAGGCTGCTTGGAGCACCGGTTTTGTAGCAGGGAAGCCTTCAGCATAGTTTTATTAGGTAAAAAAAAAGAGCTTCTGAAGAATCAGAAGCTCTTTTGAGTTATGATTGAAAACTCAAATTAGATTTTAACAAGCTCTGCTTGAATGCTGTACTTGTCTATGATACGTTGTGTGAACTGCATGCTACCATGGGGAACATAAATTTGAAATTCACCACTTTTCATTTTAGCCAATAACTCAAGCACTTTCCATTTACTGGCCAATTCACTTGGGTCTACATCTTTCTTAGAGATTTCGAAGTATCCTTTTCCGCCCCATTTCTCAGCAGTAATGTCAGGAATCAATTCAGATTCGTGATTTTGGCCTACGATACTTGCAGGTACTTCATAAGGTTCAATAGTGGCTTTTATGTCGGTAAAACCTCTACGCAAAAGCTTACTAATTACTTCTTCAATTTTCTCATCGTACTTTGAACCTTTAGATTCTGCTGTCATAACTTCATTTTTGGATTAGAAATCCGTTCAATTAAACAATATATTCAAAAAGGCAGGATTGATGTTTGTTGATCGAATCCCTCCTTAAGTAAATTCTAATAGATTTTAATTTCCCTCCGGTGGGGTAATCATTATATGAGCCCGGTGTGTTCCAGGAAACATCAACCACGGATGGCCAGGGCCATTTGGTCTTAGAGGTAATCCTGTTGACGCTTGAGTAGCTTGAGGTGTATAGATTACATATCTATAACTTGCTCCCTCAATTTCCTCGGTTTCAGGATTGTATTTGGCATCTTGGCCATAATAGATATGAAGTACAGAGCCATAATTGGGCATTTTTAATGTGCCGGCTTCTGCTTCTTCCTCTCTCATTGTGAGTACATCTGCTCTGCCTTTACCTTTGGATTTTAATTCACGTCCGCGGGCCATAAAGGGTTCAGCATCAACTCCGTAACATACTACTTCAAACCCTTCTTGGTTTGGATCATCTGAGCGAACAATAAAACCATTTGTTCCTTCACGCAACGTGATAAACTTTCCGTCTTTATCAAACCCATAAACATGAGCACCGTCTCTCACTTCAACAGGAGCAGCCAGCAATGCCATTTTTATTTGATCAGCCTTGTTGTCTTGAGCCTTACAGCCAACACACAGGATTAGGGAAAAACAGAAAGGGATAAATTTTAGGAGTTTCATTGGCGCAGATATGCCGCAATATACGAAGAGTATCGCATTTTACAGAATATAATACCCAATAGAATTAATTAAGAATAAATAAATTGTTATGTTAGAAGGTTTTACTCGACTTTTCGAGTTGTACTTTCGGGTTTTAAACCCGAATTGCTAAAAGAGATATCCCTTGATATGAAAAGTTTTGTCATCTTTAGCCTTATCCAGAAACTATCGATATGAATAGAACAATTTACCGCACTGTTAATTATTCCAAGACGCTCATTACGGAGTTAATGATTCCTTCTTATGCCAATTTTGGTGGTAAAATTCACGGAGGAACCATTCTTTCATTAATGGATAAGGTGGCCTATGCCTGTTCTGCTAAGCATGCAGGTGGCTATTGTGTTACTGCTTCAATGAATGTGGTGGATTTTTTAGCACCTGTTGAGGTGGGTGATTTAGTGCACTTACATGCTTCTGTAAATCATGTGGGCACTTCTTCGGTTACCGTAGGTATAAGGGTAGAGGCGGAAAGCATTATCACCGGAGAAATTAGGCATACGAACTCTTCATACCTTACTATGGTGCGCTTGGATGCAACTTCTAAAAAGGCAATCCCTGTTCCGGGGTTGATATTGGAAACCAGAGAAGACATGAGAAGGTTTTTAGAGGCAATGAAACGGAAAGAGTTGGTGCAAGAGTACAAAGCCAATTTCAAAAACACCGTAGATAGTTTGGATCTAGATCATATTGAAGAATTGTTGAAGGATCAGAATTGTCAAATTCAAAGTGCTTGAAGTTTACTTTCGTTCTGAGTACACCTACCTTTTTTTACTAAAGAAATAAGGTAACGGATCGAACCGCACTCAAATTCTGACTTATTGTAGTCCAATGCTGGCCTTTGTCCATTGAAATATAGAGGTTACCATTGTTTGTACCGAAAACCAAAGCATTACCCATGATGTCCATTGCATCGCGTAATACGAGGTCAAAAGCTGGGTTTGGAAGTCCGTTTTCGAGAGACTCCCAGTTTTGCCCAGCGTCTTTTGTGTAATAGACTGCTAGTTTTTGCTCGTGCGGTATTCTCAAATGATCGCTCTGTGCTGGGATTACCCAAGCCTCAGAATCATTGTCTTCAGCAATGGCCATTGCAAAACCATAGACCGCTTTTCCTTTCTGATCGGTAAGGTCTTGCCAAGTTTTTCCGTGGTCATTAGAGCGATAGATACCACAATGATTTTGTTGCCAGAGTATGTTGGGGTTTATTTTTGACTGACAAATCGTATGCGGGTCATGGCCAACAACGCTTTCTGAATTGGGTAAAAAGAAGGCTTTGAGCCCCGTATTGTTCGGTTGCCAAGTCATTCCTCCATCATAAGTTTGGAAAACACCCGCACAGCTAATGCCTATGATTAAATGCTCCTCATTTTCTGGATTTGTTAACAAGGTGTGCAAAAATGGTGAGTTGCTTCCTTTTCCACCGCCTTGCCAATTGGACCGAGAGGGGTGATTGCTGAGTCCATTCATTTCATTCCAGCTTTTGCCCAAATCATCAGAGTAAAATAGTGCGGCAGGTTCAGTTCCAATGTGTATGCGGTGAACAGGGCCTATGCTTTGAGATTTAATCGTCCAAATGGATTTGAGTGTAAAAGGGCTGTCAGTATGGAATTTAGGGCTGTTTACTTCAGTAAATGTTTTGCCCATGTTTGCTGAAACATAAACCTTTGGTCCCCAATGTTTGTGGTTGATGGCTACCCACCAATGTTGGTTTTTATCGGCATGAAAAGTACCAATAGGCATTCCTATAAAGTGAATATCGGCCAAAACCCATTCGCTATTTTTCGCTTGCTTATAGATAAGCAAGCCTTTGTCTGTGCCTACTGCTAACTTCATTACCCTCCCGATATGGCTTGTATAATGTGGATTTGAGCCGATTTTGATATTTCGGTATGTACCTTGACGTCATAAGGTTCATCGTCAATATAGAACTTTACGTGTTCTCTTATCTGACCTTTTTCGTTAACCAAATAGCCTTGTATTCC
This sequence comes from Roseivirga sp., assembly GCF_034669765.1. Classification (GTDB taxonomy): domain Bacteria; phylum Bacteroidota; class Bacteroidia; order Cytophagales; family Cyclobacteriaceae; genus Roseivirga. Next base: position 116,388 of record NZ_JAXMOQ010000003.1, on the reverse strand, counting down.
TTGGTGTTTTTTCTCTAGTTCTGAAAGGAGTACTTTAATGCTGTCCGCTTCAATATACTCTTCCTTTAGGTTTGGGAAGAAGGTTTTGAGGGCAGATGTAAACATTACATGAGGCATAAACTCAAAGCTATTAAAATCTGGAAGAATTCAATTCAATATTATGCTTGGCTGAAATCACTTTTTCCACCTGTCTTCTTTATCAAACGGGTGTTTTGAATTTCGATGTTATGAGAGAACGCCTTGCACATATCATAAACCGTTAAGGCGGCCACCGAAGCACCAGTCAATGCCTCCATTTCAACGCCAGTTTTTCCAAAAGTTCTGGCCTCGCAAGTAATTTCAACCCGAAGATTTTCTAGAAGTTTGATGTCGATTTCAACTTTGCTCAAAGGCAGGTTATGACAAAGTGGAATCAATTCAGATGTTCTCTTGGCTCCTTGAATACCAGCAATAATGGCCGTTTGAAAAACAGGGCCTTTCAAAGTTTTGATTTCGCCTTCAGCGATATGGGCCTTCATTTCGGCTGGAAGTTGAACAATGCTTTGAGCAATGGCCGTACGTTTGGTTTCTACTTTATCGCCAACATCTACCATGGTGGGCTTGTTCTGATCTATATGGGTGAATTCTTTGCTCATGATTTAAAACAGATTTCTAAAAGGTACAAAATCATAGACTTCTCCTGCTTTGAAAACCGACTTTTCAGCAGGAAGAATTACGAAACCATCGGCCACAGCAAGATTGGCAAAATCTCCCGATCCATGCCCAATAAAAGGGGAGACCAGCAGTGTTCCGTTTTCATCAAAGGCAGTGGCGCATTCTAAAAAGTAGGTGAGTGGCCGCGGAAAACTGACTTCTTTGTTAAGTTTTACTTTGATCGTTTTTGGAGTGATTTTTAGCGAAGCATTTATCCAGGCTTGAATATACACCGAGGCACACATAAAGGAAGAAACAGGATTACCTGGCAAGGCGAAAATGGTACTTCCATTGGTTGCCGTACCAAACCAAAAGGGCTTTCCTGGTCTTTGGTTTACTTTATGAAAATGCTTTTGAACGCCCAGCTCATCTAAAATCTCAGGTAGGTAATCAAACTTGCCTTTCGACACACCTCCGGTTAACACAATGCATTGATATGTCTCGATTAACGCTGCCAAATCTTCTTTCATCAAAGCCTTGTTGTCATTCATGTGATGCATGGAGGTTTCTACTCCATATTGATTGAGCAAGGCTTGGATTCCGTAGTTCCCTGACCTTCTGATTTGGTGTGCTGCAGGAGTGGTTTCAATGGAGACTAATTCATCGCCAGTGGTGATTATTACCGCTTTGGGCGGAACGAGCACAGAAAGCTCGGCCTTTCCTATGGCTGCGGCAATATTCATTTCAGGCGCTCCTAACTTAGTTCCTTTTTTAAGGAGGGTATCACCCAATTGTCTATCCATTCCCTTAAAATGGACGTTTTGTTGCGGCTTAATCGTTTCGATATTAACGGTTGCAGTGTCATCCACAATCGTTAAATCTTCATAACGAATAACCGTATCCATGCCAATGGGCATCATGGCTCCAGTCATAATTTGCACACATTCAGCAACATTCTTGACTGTGTATTGTGGTGTGCCTGCTGGAATAGTTTTTTCGATTTTAAAGTGCCGTTGCCCTTTTTCAAACTCGGAAAAGGCAATGGCAATTCCGTCCATTGTCACCCGGTCAAAAGGAGGGAAAGGACGATCGGCTTTAAGGTCTTCGTTTAAAATTAGACCTACACAGTCTTTCAATTCTCTTTTTTCAACTAAGGGAATGAAAGGGTGGTCTTTAACGATATTAAGTGCTTCTGTAAACTGAATGAATTCCATAGGGTGATTTTATCCGCCAATGGTGGCCATTGATTCAAAAGGATTTGATGATTTTTGTTGGGCTTCAAAGCCGTCTTTAGCTCGGTTGCTGAACAGCGTACTAAACTGATTTCTTATTTCTTCATCCGTAGCACCAGCACGCATGAAGTCTCTAAAACTGAAGCTTCCGCCATCATACAAGCAGGTTTTTAGTTCGCCTTTTGGCGTTAACCTTATTCTGTCGCAGGAATGGCAAATGGTACGCGTATAGGCCGGAATGATCCCGAAACTTCCTTTGGCATTCGGTAATTGATAATTGAGCGAAGTAGAGCTTTCTGCGTCAGCGAGTTTTTCAACATTAGGATAATGGCCTTGAATATGTGCCAAAATCTGTCGGGCATTCCACGTGATTGGCGTGAATTTTTTCCCACCCCCGTTGAAAGGCATTTCTTCAATAAATCGAACGCTTACCTTATGCTGTAAAGTGAGTTCGCACATAGGAATGATATCTTCAATATTGTGCTCTTCCATCACCACCATATTGATTTTAGTTGTAATTCCTGAGTCCATCAATGCATGAAACGAATCCATTACCTGATCAAATTCATCCCTTTTCGTGATCTTCAGAAAACGCTCTTTATCCAAGCAATCTAGACTAAGGTTGATGGCATCAATACCCATGGCTTTGAGTTTGGGTAAATGCTCAATGAGGCTGGTTCCGTTGGTGGTAATATTCACGGAATTAATGCCTTCAATGGTGCTGATATTTTCAATCAACTCCATAATATTCTTTCTAACGAATGGTTCACCACCCGTAATTCTCACCTTATTGATCCCCATTTCTGCCAGAATCCGTGTCAGCCTTTCCATTTCTTCGAAAGAAAGAATTTGGCTCCGATGGCTGAAATTCAACCCATCTTCGGGCATACAATAAAAGCAGCGCAGATTGCACCTATCGGTTACTCCTAATCTCAAATATCTGAGTTGTCTGCCGTGATTATCGTAAAGCAAGTGTATCTTCGTTTTTAGTGTGAATAATGTGCAGTAATGATTGATATAGTTTCAAGTATACGCAAATTAAACAGAGATGGGCAAACTCTTGCCATAGCTACGGTAATCAATACATGGAAAAGTTCGCCAAGACCAGTGGGTTCTGCATTGATTATTTCTGAAAATGGAGAAATGACTGGCTCAGTGAGCGGTGGTTGTGTGGAAGGTGCTTTAGTGAAAAAAGCACTCGAAATCATTAAAAATGGAAAAGCAGAGCTACTTCATTTTGGTGTTTCTGATGAAGATGCTTGGGAAGTAGGGTTGAGTTGCGGTGGTGCTCTGGATGTATTTGTCCAGCCATTTTACCCAGAAGCCATTTGGACTACAATGGATGAGCTTTTAAATCAAGATGAAGGTTTTATGCTCTTGTCTAGTTTGGAAGATAAGCCGCAGTATTCCATCGTAAAAGCCAATGGAGAAACCACGGGAGCTGCATTTGATAAGTCGCTCTTACCTGAATTGGAGCAGGCTTTTTACGAAGGAGATAGCAAAGTGCTAAGCTCAGGAAGTCATTTTGTGCAGGTGTTTCCCAAAAAACCAGTCATGCTGCTGATCGGTTCGGCACATATTACTGTAGAGCTGACGGAGCTGGCGCATATGTTTGGTTTTGAAACTATTTTAATTGACCCCAGAGCTACTTTTGCCAGCAAAACCCAATACAGAATAAAACCTCAAACCATACATGTGAAATGGCCTCAGGAAGTGTTGCCCAACTTGAAATTAGACAAGAACACTTATGCCGTAATCCTCTCTCATGATCCCAAAATAGATGACGAGGCTTTGAAGATACTGTTAAAATCTAAGGTGGCTTATATTGGTGCTTTAGGCAGCAGAAAGACCCATGCCAAGCGTGTTGAAAGGTTACAGGAATATGGGTTTAGTTCTGAAGTAATTGACAGCATTCATGCGCCAATAGGAATTGATATTGGCTCAAAATTACCAAGGGAAATTGCCTTGAGTGTAATGGCAGAGGTGATTAAAGTGAAGAATGGGGGAGGTAAATAATAAGGTTGCTCTTTTGAGTTCTCAAAAAAAAATGTCCGACAAAAGCTTTGCTAAGCCATTAACGGACATTTGATTTATAGTTGATTCCTACTCTGAAATCGGCTTATATTTCGATTTTAGCACCCATTACTTTTAAGAATTCTCTGATAAAGCTTGGGTGCGCAGGCCATGCTGGAGAAGTAACTAGATTTCCGTCTACAAAAACTCCATCTGCAGGAATGGATTGAAATTCTCCACCAGCCAAAGTCACCTCAGGCCCAACAGCTGGGTAAGCGGTGAGTTTTCTTCCTTTTACAACATCAGCAGCGGTTAAGATCTGAATGCCATGACAAATTGCAGCAACAGGTTTATTAGCAGTGAAAAAGTGCTTTGTGATTTCTATGATTCTCTGGTTCAGCCTCAAATACTCAGGTGCTCTACCGCCAGCAATGACTAAGCCTTGGTAGTCCTCAACATTCACCTCGTCAAAGCTATAGTTCAATGCGAAATTGTGACCAGGTTTTTCAGTATAGGTTTGATCTCCTTCAAAATCGTGGATGGCAGTTTTAACTATATCGCCTTTTTTCTTATCAGGACATACAGTATGCACTTCGTAACCCACCATTTCAAGCATCTGAAAAGGGACCATTGTTTCGTAATCTTCTGTGAAGTCTCCAGTGAGGAATAATATTTTTTTCATTGTCTTAAATTTTAGATGATAAAAATTGGCTTCTATTCATTTCATATGTGCTGTACACAAATAAGAATAAAGTATCTCTAAAATTTAGGTAAATAATGTGTAGTTATCGAAGTGTGATATTTATCAAATTGTTATGATTTGAAAGTTGAAAGAATTGAAAGATCGATTTAGGACTTATTTGGTCTTGATGATTCCCTTTCTGTATAAATCCAATGCGCTATGTAGAAGCATTTCTATGGTGTTTTTAGGTAGATCTGCATTCGGGTTTACCCTAAAAATCTTCATTCTCGACCTTGTGCCGGTTTCTAGCTTTGGATGACCTAACAGTTTTCCTTCCACAAAAAGAATATAGGGCTCGTCTGTTTTCTTGTCTGTCCATAGGTAGCAAAACATCTTCTTCTTGAAACAGAAGCAAGGCATCCCGTACTTTTTTGTTTCCGTAACTTCTTCGTCTTGTTTCAGAATTAGACTTCGCAAAGCCAGTAAGCAGCTTTTGTTAGGCTCTTCTTTATTCAAGTAGTATTCGTCAAAATTATCGAGCACGGTTATTTGAGTTTAATTATAAACTGGATTTGCAAGGCTTCAGAGTTTATCATTATCTTGATTCTTTAAGCCTTCTTTTTTCTCTAAGGCCATTCTTAAGCAGAGTATAGCGAGCGTTAGCGTTACAACAGCAAATGACTTTTCGAAGTTTGTTTCAGCCACAATGTTTCCGGCCGTATTCAACACAAACATTACGAACAATACCCAAATAAAAATGTGGGCGACCTTCTTAAACCGAGGCTTACTTAAACTTTGATCATGGATAAGTACCACGATAACAGATAGAAGTGTAATGAAAAAGGAGATGAATTCGAAGCCCAAAAGTTGGTTTTTTGTTTCCATTCTTCCACCCCATAAATACTCAATGGGTGCGTAGTCGAAAAGAACGATGCCAATGATAATGACGAGATGAAAAAGAGCCAGCAGGCTGAATATTACTAGACTTAGTTTTGTGGCTGTTTTGAAGCTAATGAGTTTATTCATTGTTGAAGATTAAGGGAAAACTCTTTTGATTAGTGTATGTGGTTTACTGTCTTACTGTCACTTGGCCAAACCATGACTACTTTTCCTTTGGTATGCATGGCTTCGATATAGGCTATGGCTTCTGGAATCTTAGGGTACGAATAGGTCTTTTCTATCCGTGGCTGAATGCTTCCCTCTTGAATTAGAGAGGCTAGTTTTTCCAAATCCACTTTGTTTGGGCTGGCTGTAAATTGGCCTAGGTTGAATTTACTAAGTGCCGAACTCAACAGAAGTGAGATCATGTGCTTCATATTAGTAAAGCCCACAACTACTCCTCTTTGCCCTAATCGTTTATAGTCTTTGAGTGTAAGGTTGCCGTGTGTATCTACAACTAAATCGTATTTGCCTTTATACTGATGAATATCCACTTGATCATATGCTACGACTTTATCTGCTCCTAATGATTTCACGAATTCGGCACTTTTACTTGAGCAAACTGCCGTTACTTGAGCACCATATGCTTTAGCAATTTGTACCGCAAAATGCCCAACACCACCGGACGAACCATTGATTAAAACCGATTCTCCCGCTTTAAGTTGACCATGCGTGATTAGGGCTTGTAAGGCAGTTAATCCCGCTATTGGCACCGCAGCCATTTCAGGGAATCCAATTTTCATGGGCATTTTTGCACAAACCGCATCCGATACACAGATGAACTCCGCAAATGCACCTCCTAGCATTTTCTCTCCAAATACATGGTCACCGACCTTAAAACGACTTACATTACTGCCCACTTCCTCTACAATACCAGAAAAGTCAGCACCTAACACTTTATCTTTTGGTTTTAGCAGCCCGAATGTGAACCGTGCAAAAAATGGTTTTCCTCTTAAAATATGCCAATCGGCAGGGTTGGCAGAATTCGCTACAACGCGGACTAGAATATGACCATCTTTTATCGTTGGCCTTTCTATTTCCTCTAACTGAAGAACTTCGGGGCCACCGTATTTGAGTTTTGTAAATGCTTTCATTTAAATCACTTGACCAGAGTTAAGGGTTTTTATTCACCCAATAATTTGAGACGAATCTAGCAAGTTTATGATTTGATTGAAAGCGGTAGGGTTATTTGCCTTCCTTTTCTCCATTGTCAAATACTTGTTTGTAGAAGGTAATGAGTCAGTTTACTTCTATTATAGCCAAACCCCATATTGTTAACCTTGAAGGCAACAGAATTCAAGTAGCTGGCCATTCTGTCCCAATCGGTAAGCTTTATAGAGTGAATGTGCTTGTGTTGTTGAAGGAGTAGAATTAGCCAGTTATTTTATATTGACTGGCGCCTAGCCAGTACTCAATCAATGTATCAAAGAAGTATATAGATATGATTGCCAGTATGGCGATAACCAGTGCAGATAATCGCCTTTTCATGTGCGGGCTAGTGGCTTCGTTAACTCCAGTAAGTAGCTGAAAAGCAGAGAATACTCTTTCACGGTTGTAGTTCAAAATGAGAAAGAGCATTACCGTAACGATGACTGCATTGGCCAGTGCGGGGTAAACATCTAGAAAGATAACATCGAACAGCATAATGTTGACCATGATGGGCATAAGAATGAGAATGCCTAATAATTTTGTTTTGTTCCAAAGTAGAAACCAAGCACCTAAGAGCTGACTGAGCGCTACAAATAAAACGTATGCATAAGAATGCCCCATGAATGTCCATGCGATTGAAAAACTGTTGACTTCGCCTAACGTTGTATTGGCTATTTCGGCTGGTAGGTTTCCCTTCATATAAAACTGGCCACCTAATAATTTAGATAGACCATAAACATTCAGAATTAAGAAAACGCATTGTCTTAAGGCAAGCTCTAGGTTCGATTTATTCAATAATTTCATTTTAGTTACTTTAATAAGTGGAGTGTTGGCCAATAAGTGACTTTCTCTTGTTTACTGTAAGAGACAAGGTTTTTAATGACCATAACAAGGTTTAATAAGTATAATACTGAGGTAATGATGGCAGAAGCGGTTAATGCATTACTAAAGGTTTTGAAAAGGAGTAGGGTTGTAATTAAGGCCAGTAAGTTCAATCCAAAAAGTAGTAAAGACCAAGTGATCTGAAAATTCAAAGTTGCTTTGCCAACACTGTCCAAGCCTTTGATTTTATGTCGATTTAATATCCATATCACTAATGGGATAATGATTCCCAATACGGGGAAAGCTAAGAAGCTGAATTGAGAGAGAAGTAGCATGGAAACCTTGCTTTTATCTTCCTGTATTTGCCAATCAATCAATTCATCGGGAGATACTTCCAATGCTAAAGCCAACTTTTGCAATGAATCACCATGAGGTGTGGTTTCTCCATTTTCGATTCGCTGAATGGTGCGTAGACTTAGCTGAGAAGCTTGCGCAAGCCCTTCTTGAGACATGCCTTTACGGTTTCTGATCTGCTTTATTTTTTGAGCTTGCTCTATATTCTTCATTTACGGAATATTGTTGAGCTCAAAGATAAGAAATAGACATTAGAGGCCTTGCGCCATGTTTACGACACCTTTGCGACATCCTTGTCTGATGTGTTTATTGGTATGGAAAGGAGTTTTAAATGGCGTTGCTTTTATTGGAGTAGCGCCTTGGTTGGTGTTGTCACCAACAAAATATCCTAGTTATTCGCCAACTGAATTGTTATTCAAAGCTGCGCTTTCTGCATCGCTGAATAATCTCGATTGAATGATGAAACGGAAGCCTAAAGGGATTTCCAAGGAGAAACTTGAGCCTCTGCCTTCTGTAATGTCGACAGTGAGGTGGGTGTGCTTCCAATACTCAAATTGGTCTTTGTTCATGTAGTAATCTACACCAGCTATTTGACCGAGGAGGATATCGCTATCATCTAAATACATATCTCCTTTTTCGAAAATCATAGGGGCTGAACCATCGCAACAGCCTCCACTTTGATGAAAAATAAGTTCACCGTGTTTTTCTTGGAGCTGCTTTACGAGTGCGGCTGCTTTATCTGTTATGGCTACCCTTTCTAGTTTCATAGTGTTCAATTTAGGTAATAAAAAGGCAAGCCAAATTTGGCTTGCCCTAGATTATAATGTTGAGGATCTACTAAAAGAAGCCCAATTTATTCTTGTCGTAAGAAATCAACATGTTCTTAGTTTGACGATAGTAGTTCATCATCATTAAATGATTTTCTCTACCGAAACCTGATTTTTTGTATCCACCAAAAGGTGCGTGTGCAGGGTATGCATGGTAACAATTCACCCAAACTCTACCTGCTTTAATGGCCCTTGGGATTTGATACAACTGATGCGCATCTCTTGTCCAAACGCCAGCACCTAAACCATAAAGCGTGTCGTTGGCAATTTCCAATGCTTCGGCTTCATCTTTAAATTTGGTTACACAAAGTACAGGGCCGAAGATTTCTTCTTGGAACACCCTCATTTTATTGTGGCCTTCCAAAATAGTCGGTTGAACGTAGAAGCCATTGCCAAATTCTCCATCCAATTTACAAGCTTCTCCACCTGTTAATACTTTGGCGCCTTCTTCTTTTCCAATTTTGATATAAGATAAAATTTTCTCGAACTGGTCATTCGAAGCCTGAGCACCTACCATGCAAGATGTGTCGTATGGATTCGATTGTACGATCGCTTTAGTTCTGGCGATTACGCGCTCCATGAACTTGTCGTAGATGTCTTCTTGCACCAATAACCTCGAAGGACAGGTACAAACCTCGCCTTGATTGAAGGCGAACAATACAGCCCCTTCGATGGCTTTGTCTAAGAAAGCATCATCCTCATCCATTACGCTATTGAAGAAAACGTTAGGTGACTTGCCTCCCAATTCCATCGTAACTGGATTAAGGTTTTTGGAAGCGTATTGCATAATGAGCTGTCCCGTAGTGGTTTCTCCTGTAAAGGCTACTTTGTTTACGCCTGAACTTGAGGCCAATGGCTTACCTGCTTCTGGTCCAAAACCGTGAATTACATTTACCACACCTGGAGGGAATACCTCAGCAATTTTCTCCATCAATAGCGTAGCCGAAGAAGGCGTTTGCTCTGCTGGTTTTAATACTACACAGTTACCTGCAGCCAAAGCTGGAGGAAGTTTCCATGACAACATCAGTAGAGGGAAATTCCAAGGAATGATTTGCGCCACAACACCCAGCGGCTCTTTGATGTTCATAGAGAGCGTGTTTTCGTCTAATTCCGTAGCCGAACCTTCTTCTGCTCTAATTACTGCTGCAAAATATCGCCAGTGGTCAACAGCCAAGGGGACATCAGCATTTAGAGTTTCTCTGATGGGCTTGCCATTATCGCAAGTTTCTACCAACGCGAATTCTTCAAGGTTGGCTTCAATAATGTCGGCTACTTTGTTGAGTAGTGCTGCTCTAGCGGCAGCTGAGGTATTTCCCCATGCATCTTTGGCTGTATTTGCTGCGGCTACCGCATTGTCTACATCGGCTTGTTTAGACCGAGGGTACTTTGCTATTAGTGAATTATCAATAGGAGAGGTATTATCGAAATACTCGCCATCGACAGGGTCAACGAACTTGCCGTTGATGAAATTCCCATATTTTTCTTTAAATTTTGGTTTACTGTAACTCATATTGTTTTTCTTTAGATTTATAACACTGTTTCGAAACCCAAGCTCGTTTAAAACAATAAATTCTGATAAGACGATAGTCTTAGATAATGAAATGAAAATCTGATTCTAACTTAAACCATGGAAAGACTTCTTCAAAAGCATAAGCGCGAAAGAAAATTAACGACTCTGGTTGAGAACTATACGGTATATAACTCGGCCTATTCAGAGCTTAATATTTTTGAAACCCACCAGGCGGCAGAGAAGGTTAGTTTAACTTTTGATTACCCAGTTTTGGCCAGTATGCTTACGGGTAAGAAGGTAATGCACCTTGAAGACATGACCTCTTTCGATTTTTTTCCGGGTGAATCTGTGGTGATTCCGAGTGGTAAAAAGATGCTGATTGATTTCCCTGAAGCTACAAGAGAATCACCTACGCAATGCTTGGCACTTACTATTGATCCGAGTAAAATAAATGAAGTAGTCGATTCATTTAATGAAATGACCATTATTGATTTGCAGGAGAATGGCAACTGGAATTTGGGCGAAAACTCATTTCATTTAGACAATCACAAGGGAATCCAGCAATTGGTGGACAGATTGGTATATACCTTTACTGAAGATCACAGCTCTAAGGATATTTTTATCGATGGTATTATTAAAGAGTTGATTATTAGGTTGCTGCAATCAAAAGCCAGAAACTCCTTATTGGAAAGTACAGAGAACTTCTTGAGCGACCACCGAATTGCCTATGCGATTGGTTATATCAAGGCGCACCTCACCGAGAACATCTCCATTGATAAATTGGTAGACAAAGCTTGTATGAGCAAGTCCCATTTTTTCAAGATTTTCAAAAACACTTTAGGGATTTCGCCAATCGACTATATTACCTGCGAACGCATTAAGCTTTCTAAAAAGCTTATTAAAAGCACGAATCATCAAATCTCCGAAATCGCCTACTTATCAGGCTTTAATAATCCCAGCTACTTCAATAAGAAATTCAAAGAATACGAATTAATCACTCCGGGTGAATTCAAACATATTCTGTCTACAAAATCTAGAATTATACATTAGAGAATAAACAGAAAGGTGGCCTGTTGGTGACAACAGCAACAGTGGCGAAGTCACCAACAAGGGTGAAAATTAAAGCACTGCTTTTTCAACAGGCGTGTCACCCGCTATGATTTCGAAAGTCTGGTTTTGCTGTACACCATCTTCCAACACTTCCACTAAGGTTTTGGCCACATCGGCCCTTGAAATACTTCCCTGTTTGTCCAGTTTTTCTTTGAGCTGAATTTTGCCTGTACCGTCTTTATCGCTCAACGCACCTGGTCGTACAATGCTGTACTCCAAACCGCTATTGCGTAAGTGATTGTCCGCATTTTGCTTCGCCTTCAAATACTCTTTAAGGTCATCACTTACCGAAGGATTATCTGCGCCCATAGAGCTAAGCATTACAAACTTTCCGACTCCTGCTTTTTTTGCAGCATCCGTTAAATTTTTGGCTCCCTCTTGGTCTACGGCTATTACCTTTTTGCCTTTGGAACCCGCAGCAAAAATTACTTTATCCACTCCAGTTACCGCACGGCTCAAATCTTTTTCCAGATCGGCCAGCACTGCCGTTATTCCATCTTTCTCAAAAGCTTCTTTTTGTGCTTCCTTTCTAACCATGGCGATGGGCCGATAGCGGTCCGATGCTTGGAGTAATTCAACAATAATTTTACCTGTTGTGCCGTTTGCTCCGGCTATTAGTATGTTTTGTTTTTTGTCAGTCATGTGATTTTTACTTTTTAGAGATTAATAATCTGCCTTTGTTGGTGTTGTCACCAACAAGCATGAACCGCTTAGGACATGCTTATAATCACCTTTCCCTTGGCCCTTCCTGTGGCCAGGTATAAGTAGGCTTCAATACCTTCAGCGAAAGGATAGACTTTGTCGATGATCGGTTTGATTCTACCTTCTTTCACCATAAGAGAAATTTCATCGAGTTGCTCCCCATTGGGCTGCATCCAAGTGAGTTTGTAATTGGCCGACTTTTCTTTGATCAGACGAGCGAGATTTTCTGGTAATTCGTAGCCTTTTATGCCCATCATAGCGGCAGTTTCCTCATCTGGAACCCCCGCAATGCTGGTTACTTTTCCGCCTTCTTTGATCACCTGAAAGGCATCTAGCATATAGTCACCACCCAGTGTGTCGAAGACGAGATCGAGGTCGGATACGATAGATTTATAATCTTCCTTTTTATAGTCGATGACACGGTCGGCACCGAGTGATTTTACCCAGTGGACGTTTTTGGTGCTGGTGGTTGTGTATACATAGGCGCCTTTGGCTTTGGCATACTGTATGGCAAAACTGCCCACGCCACCTGAGCCTGCATGAATAAGGATGCGGTCGTTTTTATTCAAACCCACACGCTCTAAGGCTTGTATGGAGGTAAGTCCGATTAAGGGCAAACTGGCGGCTTCTTCGAAAGAAATGTTTTCTGGTTTTTTGGAAACCACAGCGCTTTCAACAGCGACAAACTCCGCTACCGTCCCCATCTGTTGTAGGGGCACTCGGGCATATACCGCATCACCCACTTCAAAACCAGTAACGTCTGTGCCTTTTTCCACAATGATGCCACTGACATCAAAGCCAATGGAACTGGGTAAATCCAAGGGAACCATGTCTTTCAAACCTCCGCTCACCAGTTTGTAATCAATAGGGTTGAGGGAGGCTGCTTTGGTTTGAATAAGAATACTGGTTGCGTTGATGCTTGGTTTTTCGGTTTCGTTGATGGCCAAACCGTCTTTCAACTCACCGTATTTTATAATTTGTAATGCTTTCATAATTGATTTTATATTGAATTTTACGCAGATGTGCTGGCCTCAAGCTGCCTATTACTTCCTTGTACAAATGATCTTGAATTGACCTGACAATATCTAGATTTCAGGCCTTTTGAAAGGGAGCTTGATCCAATCATCTAGCTTCTTGTACAACACAAAAGCATCAGATATGTTCCTGAATATTCTAATAGAATTAGACGAAGAGGGGTTTATGTTTGGAAATGGGGTGTTATGCTTTGGGTGAAAGCGGAGGAGGGGTGTTTTAAGGAAGAATAAACCAAAATGCGGCTTGTCGGTGACAACACCAACAAGGGCTAAAAGCTTACCTTTCTAGGCACAGTAGCTTACTGCCATTATATGTAATTAGATATAATTCATCTAGTTTATGGCTAATTATATGTATTGGCGTATAGTTTGAAGGTCAACTAAATGCTGTAAGCATTAGACAGGGAGGGTTTATGTTTGGAAATGGGGTGTTGGGCTTTGGGTGAAAGTGGAGGAGGGGTGTTTTAAGGAAGAATAAACCAAAAGGCGGCTTGTTGGTGACAATACTAACAAGGGCGAAAGTTTCAATATAAATTTGAGGTATCTATATTTTCACTAAGTGGTACTAATCTTTGGTATCCATTAAAACTTTCACAAACTCACCTACAACTCTCATTTCTGCAGCGTTTTCTTCAGTGATGATTATGTTTTGGTAAGAGCTATCAAATGAGTTTGGTCTTAACACAACAGAAGTATGTCCCCACGTTTCTTCCGAAACAGACTTTTCACTTGAGTAGGTTTTGATGGTAAAAGCCGAGTTGAAATCTGGATCCTGAATATCAATGTTTTCTACCAACACAATTTTACCATTTCTGCTACCACCAGTGTATGGTTTGAACAAGCAAATAGAACCGTTCGGGATGACTCTATTCATTGATTCACCAATGATTTTACAAGCGAAATAATCTTTGCTTGAACTGTTTTCTGGACCTTCAATGAGAGTAAAATCCTTCTCTGATTGTAATTCGCTAAATGTGCCTGCAGCAGCATAAAAGTCATACAATGGAATTGGGTTTTTCATTTCTTCTTCAAAACTCAAAGATTGCTGAATCGGAATGACTTTGGCTGTTTTTGCCGGCTTAACAGTCTTGATCGCTGACTTCTCATGTAAATAATTGAACATGATAGATGTCACAGGGTTAGCTAAGTTGAATCGAATTTTCACCACAGAAAGCTGCTTCCCTTTGTCGTTAGGCATGGTGGTTTGCTCCACTTTATTCAATTCAGGACTTACCTCGCCCATGTAGTAGAAATCCATTCCTTCATCATTATTCTTTTTAATAAACAACGGAAGGCGAATAGGGCCCTTTTGACCTAAAATAGATTGAACATCATTGCTGCTCACCGACCTGTTGGACTTCGACATCCAATCAAATTCTTTATTGTTTACAAACTCATCTTCATACTTTGTCGATTCCGAAATATGCTCTTCTTTGTGATAGTTCACAAAAATTGGACAATGTTCATTATCAGGGCTTACGAGATATCCTCCTACGTTCTGGGCAATGGGATTTTCCGCCACATTCAATATTCTGAACACATCTTTCCGCGAATACTTTCTGTAAAGCACAAATCCATTTTGCCATTTGTCTGCGTCAAACAATCTGTCGAACTCGTAAATCGAATAAGCTGCTGAATCGAGCAGAAAGCGCTTGAATTCAGTTTGATACAAGTGTGCAGAAAACGCGTTCGAAAAGACAAAATTTCCGTTTACAATGCTTAGAATATCTAAGTCATAGATCTCTTTAGCAGGGAGCATTTTGCCGTCTTTCTTTTCGCGAACAAACTCAAAATTCAAGTTAGAAACGCAAGATTTTATGGTCTCTTCAGAAATAGAGTAACGATACTTTTTAAGCACCTGTTCTTTCAATTCGTGCACCGAAAGTTTACCTGATACAATGAGTATTTTGAGAATTAGACTTTCTTCAAGTCGTTTTGAGTTGTTTATTTCTTTAGCAAACAGCTCCAGTAACTTTACTTGTTGTTTTGATAAAGCTGCGTTTTCTGCTTTCTCAACTTTTACGATAAAGTTGTAATAGGAATTAGCGTAATCCACGAATAAGAAAGGATCGCGAGAACCATGCTCAATAAAGTCCATCATCATTGGAGTTCGACCCAACTTGAATTTCAAAAGGTTGTAATCTTTTTTCAAGTCAGAGAGCAATTGCATATTGGCAGAGTCAATGGATTGAAAGATTCTTTCTTTGGTGATTTCATCAAAATTGATGGAAGAAGCTCCCGGAATCATTCTACTGCCTTCCGTTATCAATTTCCTCAAAGAGTCTTTGTTGTAAGATGTATCACCATACAAGGCGATAGGGATGAGGTAATTGTTTTCATAGTTTCCGATGAAATCAATAACCGTCAAGTACCCTTTCCCATCCACTTTTCTTAATCCTCTACCCAATTGTTGAATGAATATAATCGCTGAATCTGTTGGGCGAAGCATGATGATCTGATTGATTTTTGGAATATCAATCCCTTCATTGAAAATGTCTACAGTGAAGATGTAATCGAGTTTTGCGCTCAGATTATCGGTCTCTATTTTTTCAATCGCTCTGGCTCTTTCTTCTTCAGAACTATCGCCTGTCAAGGCAATCGTTTTAAATCCTTTTGAATTGAATAATTCGGATAATTCAACGGCTTCGTTCTTTCTGGAGCAGAAGATCAAACCTCTTGTAATTCCATTATCGCTGCCATAGAATTTGACTTGCTCAATAATGCGTTCAACGCGTTCACTCGAAACTAAATATCTAAAATCCGATTTTCTCTCGACTTCGGTGTCGTCAATTGATAAGTCAGTAATGCCATAGTAATGAAACGAACTAAGCATTTCCTCTTCCATTGCTCTGTTTAATCGGATTTCATAAGCAATGTTATGGTCGAAGAGTTGAAATATGTCATTGCCATCAGTTCGCTCAGGTGTGGCGGTCATTCCGAGTAGAAATTTTGGTTCAAAGTGCTCAATCAAACGCAAATATGAATCAGCTCCAGACCGATGCGTTTCATCAATTATGATGTAATCAAAATGATCTTTCTTGAAGTTGTCTAAGTGGTTTGCTTTTGAAATGGTTTGAATAGTGGAAAACACAAAGTCACAATCCAAATTTTGCTCACTTCCAGAATACAAACCCATGGTTTTATCGTTCCCAAAAACACTTTTAAATGTGTTTAGTGAGTCTTTCGCAATTGTCAACCGATGAACTACGAAAAGCAATTTTTTCGAGTTAAAAGCTTTCGCATCGAATGCTGATAAATAGGTTTTTCCAGTTCCTGTTGCCGAAATGATGAGCGCTTTGTTTTTTTCCTCAGCCCGCAAATTTTTAAGATTTTTCAATGCTTCTTTTTGCATTGAATTCGGGGTGATCTTCGCTTGAGTTTCAGTTAAGCTTTCAAGCTTATTTTTTCGATTTAGAAGAAATTGACTCTGATATATTTTTTCATAAGACAAAATATATTCTGCCGTTACATTCTCTCCTTTTTCAAAATCAGATCGAAATTCATTCAGTATTTTTTCAACGAGACCACTTTCATCTAACGCGGATACTTTAATATTCCACTCCTTGTTTGTGGACAAGGCATTTGCAGTTAAATTACTGCTGCCAACAATTAGGTTATAGTGTTCCTTACTTTTAAAGATGTATCCTTTGGTATGAGCGTTTCCTGTTGTAGCAATTCTTAGGTCTATATTTGTAAACTGGACTAACCTTTTTAGAGCTTCGGGTTGGGTGAAGTTCAAGTACTGAGAAACTAATATCTCGCCTTTTATCCCTCGATCTTCTAATTCCTTCAATTTGTTGATTATCGTAGCAACTCCACTTGTAGTTACAAATGCTACGGATATAAAAAACTGATTACAATTTTCAAGCTCATGAAGAATAGTTGAAAGCACCTTTTTCGGTGGATTCTTTTGGTTCACGAGTAACTCTGGTTGGAAATCGAGATTAGATAAAATGGACTTGTCTACATACCCAGTCTGTAAACTCTTATTGAAACTTAGGATCAGGTCATCCATTAGAAACAAGTTTATCGACTATTGGAATATCGGCAGCAGCCCAATCTAGTACTGTAAGTTCGTTAATCGTTAGCCATTTTTGATCAATGTGTTCATGAAGGGTGAGTTCTTTCGATTCAACTTCACACGTAAAACTGTGCATGGTTAATTCAAAATCTGGGTATTGATGCACAACCGTTAGGTAGAAGGATTTGATTTTTGTTGAAAGATTTAGTTCTTCCAATAGTTCGCGGTGCAAAGCTTCTTCTTTGGTTTCGCCTTCTTCAATTTTCCCTCCGGGAAATTCAAATTTCTCTGAAATGTAATTGAATTTGTTTTTTGGTCTCTGAACACATAGAACCTGATCTTGACAAAATATCACACCTGCAACAACTTCAACCTTTTTCATTAATGGCTTCTATTTTTCACTCAATCTAATAGTTTTTAATTTGATTGAGCGCGCCTATAATATAATTGGATATGGATTTTAATAGATTTTCTAAAATTGGGCGGTGATTATGTTAGGAGGGAGATAATAAAGAAGGCCATGAATTATTCATCCATGGCCTTCAACTAGTTTTCTAAAGCTCTTACCAAATCTTGATTCTTTCTTCTAGGGGTTTGTAATTGGCATCACCCGGCTGAACATCATATGCTTCGTAAAAAGGAGTGAAGTTCATTAAGGGGCCGTTTACACGCCACATGGGTGGTGAATGGGAATTCGTTTTTACATAATTGCGTAAATACTCGTCTCGGGTTTTTACACGCCAAATACGGGCAATGGACATAAAGAAACGTTGGTCGGGCGTATATCCCTGAATTTTCACAGTGTCTTGTCCTTGCTTGGTTAACTTAAAGGCTTCATAAGCAATGGAGATCCCGCCATTATCTGCTGTATTTTCCCCAACAGATGATTCGCCTATTAAATGCAAACTGTCCAAAACAGTATAAGAGCTGTATCGATCAATGATCTGCTGCGTTTTTGCTTGGAATTTCTCGTAATCTTCATCCGTCCACCAGTTTTTTACATTTCCATCTTTGTCAAATTGAGCGCCTTGATCGTCAAAAGCATGGGTCAATTCGTGGCCAATTACCATTCCAATTCCACCATAGTTAATGGCATCATCGGCTTGTAAATCGAAGTAAGGGAATTGTAGAATTCCTGCCGGAAACACAATCTCATTCTGAGAAGGGTTATAGTAGGCCGTTACTGTCGATGGCGTTGTGCCCCATTCATCTTTGTTAGGAGGTTGATTCAACTTGTCTAAACCATACTTGTAGTCGTTTTGTCTCAAGGCCACTACATTTTCAAAAAACTTGTCCTTTTCTATGCTTACATTTCCGTAGTCTCTCCAAACATCGGGATAGCCAACCTTCTTAGTAATCGCATATAATTTCTCTTTGGCCTGAACTTTCGTTTCGTCACTCATCCAGTCCAGTTGATTGATTCTAGTTTCAAAGGCTTTTTGCAGGTTGTTGACCAAATCGGCCACTCTGGTTTTCGCCTCTTCATTGAAATATCGTGCCACGTATAACTGCCCAAGTGCAAAACCCAGTTGTCTGTCCACCTTATTCACCATGATTTGAGCACGTGATTGTTTCACGGCTTGCCCAGAAATGATTTTTGAGTATTCGAAAGCAGCAGTTTCAAAAGGCTCACTTAAGATGTCGGCATAATTGGTCAATACATTCGCTTTTAAATAGGTCTTCCAATCGGCTAAAGGAATTGAGGGAAGCATAGTATTCAGTTTTGCATAGTAGGCAGGTTGACCCACATCGACAGAATCGGCTGCTGCTCCTAACTGACTTAACAATTTGGACCAGCCAATATTGGGTTGATTTTTATTAAGATTGGCTACGGCCAGTTTATTATAATTGGCTTTGACATCTCTACGCTCGATACGCGTTTTATGCGCTTCCGCCAATTGCTTTTCGATGCCATAAGCAGTTGCAGTACTTTGAGCTGCATTATCATTTCCTGTTAACTCAAACAGCTTGGTCAAATAGGCCTGATATGCCTTTTGGATTTCAAGGGTAGATTCATCCGTTTTAAAGTAATAATCGCGGTCGGGCAAGCCAAGACCAGTTTGACCAAAATGCAACATGTTGACGCTGCTGTTTTCATCGTCTGGAGAAACGCCCATGCTGATCAATGAACCATTTCCTGACTTGAACTCATTGGAAACAAATTGCATCATTGCTGAAATAGAGTTGATGGCGTTGATTTGATCAAGTAAAGGTTGAATGGGTTCAAAACCACGTTCGTTGATGAGTGTGGTATTCATTCCTGAGTTGTAAAAATCGCCTACCATTTGATCAGCGCTGCCCTTTTCATGAGTTCCGCTGGATACTTCTACCAAAATATTTTCTAAAAGTACCTTCTGAGGAATATTTAAGAAGCTATAAGAGCCAACGCCTGATTGGTCGTCTGCGATTACAGCGTTATCGTACCAAGTTTTGTTTACGTGGAGGAAAAAATTGTCTCCTGGCTTAATGCTTTCATCGATTCCATCGAAATCGAACTTGTTGGTTTCTGCCTCTTCTTCCTTGCCACATGAAACAAGGGTAAACAGGGCTAGCGTGAAGTAAATTAGTTTTTTCATAAGTCTATTGTGGTTTATGATGAATCATGTAGAAACGATTTCATCATTAATCATTCAATGTAATCGTTTTAATTTGATTGGAAGCACCTACTGTGTAAATAGGAATGAGGTGTCTCCCTTTGTTGGCCTTGTCACCTCTGCCTTTGTTGGTGTTGTCACCAACAAAATGTGATGGTTATTCGTGAACCGAAAAGGGGGCTAGGGGGATTAGAATTACAATTTTATTGATAGTGAATGTCAATCCTCCCCAGCCTGCGGCTGGCAGGCAACCTCCTTCTCCAAGGAGGAGTATTCACACTAACATTTATGCTGTATAGCCTTAGGTGTGCCGCCTGCTAGGACAAAATCGTTAGCTATTATAGGAAAGAAGAAGCCAAAAGGTGGCTTGTTGGTGACAACACCAACAAGGGCTAATACTTATCCAATTTTCCATTGAGCCATGCCCAAAGCCTGCGGAGACCTTTTTTAGGCGCTTGTTTTTTAACAGGTACTTTGGTGGCTTTTTTGGGTTGTTCAATAGCCTGATTGGTTTCTGATTTTTGCTTCTTTTTCTTTGCGGCAGTAGCTTTTAATTTGGCCTGCACATTTTCTTTATAGTGCTTTTCTTTTAAAGCTTTAATGCGTTTTTCTTCGGCCAATTTCTTTTGTCTGGCTTCTTTTTCAGCCTTTCTTCTTTCTAGCTCAAGTGCAGTAGGTCTTGTACGTTGATTTTCTCTTTTGCGGTCGTGGGTAGGATTGCTTCTGTTTTGAGTAGCCTTCCGAGTTTGTGGCTTTTCTGTAGTTTCTTCTGCCTCTACTGGTTTAGTCTTTTCCTTCACTTTGGGTTCAGGTAAGTCAATTTTACCCAATATTTTCAATCCTTCCAGTTCTAGTTTAGGCGCTTTAATCAATTCAACATCCTTGTGTTTTTCTTGCGCTTCTTTTTCTAAGCTATACACCTTTGGCGCTTCTTCCGGTGCTTTAGTTTTCGGTTTTGCTTTTGGTGCTTCTTCCACTACTTCGGGCGTAAGAACTTCTTCAGTGGGAATCTCTACTTCTTCAACAACTTCCAAAGGCTCTTCTATGGCCTCAACTACTTTAACTGCTTCTTTTTTGGGAGTAACTACTTTGGACTCAATAGGCGCTTCAGGCACTGGAACGATAGAAAGAATAAGGTTTTCCTGTTCTTCGGTCAGTTTAAAATTAGGGTCGTTTTCAATTTCGTGCCCATTTTTGGATAAAATACCGATTAACTGCTTGGGCTGAACTTGGAGTTTACGGGCTAATTGTCTGAGGCGCATTGTATTGATTTGAGCTTGCAAATATAGTAAAGTGCCTTGCGGTAATGCAAAAATTATCATAGTAGTTCGTATTGATGTTTAAACCTGCATTACATAGATGTCCATAATGGACAAGAGTTTGTGGATGGCGGGGTTTGGATTGATAGATTTAATATTATTAATCTGAGAGGAGAGAAACCATTTAGAATCTAAATCGATTTAACTTCTGGAATGCGAGCCTGCATGAAATCTCTCTTTACTGAACTTAATTAAAACACTTCTCATTGTAGTTCTGTTATATAATTTGAACCTTTGAACTAGAATTAAACGAAATCGATATGATGAAAAAACAGATCAATGGAATGCTTCTAATTTGTGCAGTTGCAGCCATGACTTTTGGATGTTCTCAAAACAAAGAGAAGTCTGAGGAAAAGTCAGATGCAGCCACTGAAATGGCGGCTGAACCTATGAAAAGTGTAACGGTAGAATTAGAAAGTAAAAGCGATAGCAACCTGAAAGGGACGGTTGTATTTAAAGAATTATCCAATGGGAATATCAAGTTGGATGTAAGTCTAATGAACATAGAGCCAGGTAATCACGCAGTGCATATTCATGCGGTAGGGGATTGCTCTGCGGCAGATGGTACTTCGGCTGGAGGCCACTGGAACCCAATGGGCGTAGATCACGGCAATAGAGCTGAAGGTGGAGACTTTCACAAAGGCGATATTGGCAACCTAATGGTTGGTGAAGATGGAAGTGGAACACTTTCTATGGAAGTGGAAGGCTGGACAATTGGTGGAGATGATAGTTCTAACATTTTGAACCATGCGGTAATTGTACACGCTGGGATAGATGATTTTACTTCTCAACCGTCAGGTGCTGCGGGTCCAAGAATTGGATGCGGTGTAATTGCGATGAATTAAAAGAAAATTTATAAGAATTTGAAAGAGCTTAGATTTCGTCTAAGCTCTTTTTTTATATCCTCCATGTATATTTAACTTAATTTTCCGACTGAAATCCAATTTAATTGAAGCTTTCTGCAACCTTTCTTTAGGTTTTACGACTTACTCTTAAGATTATTTTTTAATGGTGTCTAAGTGTATCCATCATTTGAATCGTCATTAAAGTGGTTAGGCTATTTTAGGTCTAATTTTTTTAAACAAACAACAGGTCAAAACTCTAATTTAAATTATGCGCAAATTTTTACTTACGGCAGGTGTCGTATTGTGTTCTGTACTAGCATCTGCTCAAGAGAAGGTCACCTTGAACGGTTATGTACGAGACGCCTCCAACGGAGAAGAACTCCTCGGGGTCACAGTTTTAGTAGTCGAAATTGGGAATGGAGTCATTTCCAATAATTATGGATTTTATTCCATTACGCTTGCACCAGGAAATTATACGGTCAAGTACAGTTTTATTGGTTATAAAACCATAGAAAAGAAGATCACGCTGGACAAGGATATTGAATTAAACATTGCCCTTCCAGAAGAATTTACTGAATTGGAAGAGGTGGTGGTAACGGGTGAAAGTCCAATTGCCAATGTGTCTAGCATTCAAATGAGTAGGAATGATTTGGACATCAAGCAGGTGAAAAAGCTTCCAGCTCTTTTTGGTGAGCCCGACATTATCAAAACTATTCAGATGCTTCCGGGAGTGATTTCTGCGGGCGAGGGCACTTCCAGTTTCTTTGTACGAGGAGGAAGTGCAGATCAGAATTTAATTTTGATTGATGAAGCTCCGGTGTATGATCCATCACATTTATTCGGTCTGTTTTCGGTATTCAATGCTGATATCATCAAGGATTCTGAGCTTTACAAAGGCGGAATTCCATCTCGTTTTGGAGGAAGACTTTCTTCCATTTTGGATGTTAGAACCCGTGATGGAAATAATAAGGAGTTTGAAGGCGAAGCTGGAATTGGTCTATTGGCCAGTAGTATTTCGGTGGAAGGGCCAATTAAGAAAGACGAGAGTTCCTACTTGCTTTCGGTTCGAAGGTCCTATGTCGATTTGTTTTTAAGGGCGGCCAACAATGATAACTTGGTTTACTTTTACGATATCAACGCCAAGGTGAATTGGAGAGCCAATAATAAGAACCGTTTCTTTTTGTCGGTTTATTCAGGGCGTGATGATTTCAGTTTTGGCGAAGATTTTGGCTTTAACTGGGGAAATAAGACGGCTACTTTCCGATGGAACCACCTATTTAGCGATAAGCTGTTTTCAAACACTTCGCTGATTGCATCAAGCTTTGATTACGGGCTCGATATTGAAGACCCAGTACAGGGGATTCGTTGGGATTCTAACCTCCAGGAATTCAGCTTCAAAAATGACTTTAATTATTTT
Organism: Roseivirga sp.; assembly: GCF_034669765.1. Taxonomy (GTDB): domain Bacteria; phylum Bacteroidota; class Bacteroidia; order Cytophagales; family Cyclobacteriaceae; genus Roseivirga. The sequence continues at coordinate 93,185 of NZ_JAXMOQ010000003.1, read as the reverse complement.
GCCACCCCACAATTCGAATTGGATTTCGGTTATCATGTAACCTATAAGCGATTTGCGCCAGGGAAAATCACTCCATCCAGCGATGAGTCTATTTTCACAGCAACCGAATTGCAGCATGAATATGCTTTAGACCATGCTTTTTATCTTGGTGCTCAACATGAGGTTTCCAAGAAACTTACCATGACCTATGGCGCTAGACTCTCCGTTTTTCAGAGCGTAGGCAAAGGCGATGTTTATTTGTACGAAAATGAAAAGGATAATATTGATCCAGTAAGAACGGATACCCTTTCCTTCATAAGTTTCGAGCCCATCAAAACCTATGTGAACATCGAGCCACGTTTCTCTTTGCGTTATATGCTTACTGAATCGAGCTCAATGAAAATGAGTTATAACCGAATGGTTCAGAATACACATTTGATTTCTAGTGGAACAGTACCGCTACCATTTAATACTTGGGCACCGAGCAGTTATTATCTGAAACCTCAAGTAGCGGATCAGGTGGCCATTGGTTATTTCAAAAATCTAAATGATAATATGTATGAGTTTTCTGCGGAGGCTTACTACAAGAAGATGGACAACGTTACGGATTTTGCTGATAACGCTCAGGTTTTCTTTAATACTGATTTGAGTACTGAATATCGTCAAGGTGATGGAGAGGCTTATGGTTTAGAGCTCTTCTTACAGAAAAAGGAGGGAGCACTTACTGGTTTTATTGCTTATACTTTATCAAAAACAGAGCGGACAATCGATGGCGTAAACGTGGGTAAAACCTTTTTGGCAAACTACGACAGACGACATAGCTTCAATATGCTGGCTACTTATGATTACAGTGATAAATGGTCCTTTGGTGGAGGTTTTACCTATGGAACTGGAAGGCCGACAACCATTCCTTCAGGCACTTACGAATGGGGTGACGGATATTCGGCCGATGTAATTACCGAAAGAAATGGGTACAATTTGCCTGCATTCCACAGGCTCGATTTAAGTGCAACACTAACGCCAAAATCTAATGCAAATAGAAAGTGGAAAACATCATGGGTATTCTCTTTATACAATGCTTATAGTCGTAAGAATCCCTTTTCACTCTATACTCGCGTGAGGCAAGATAAGGATGGGAATACCATTGGCGATGGGAATGAGAAGGAAGCACGAATGATCTATCTATTCCCGATTTTACCTTCAGTTACTTATAATATTAAATTTTAATCGAGGCTATATCAAGATGAAAAATCTATATAAATATATTCTGTTTTCCTTGACTGTTTTCTTCGTTTCCTGTGAAGAAACCGTCAATATCGATACAATTGCTTCTGGGCCAAAGCTGGTTATTGATGGCGTATTGACCAATAACTCTGAACTTAACTTTATTAAACTCTCTTACACAAGAGGCTTCTATTCTTTAGACCCAAACCCAGCCATTACTGACGCTGTAGTTACGGTTACTGACGATGCTAATAATGAAGTTGTATACGTACACAACCCAGGTAATGACCCTTCGAAGGAAGGCTATTATTTACCTCAAACACCATATGCAGGTAGCATTTGGACAACTTACCATCTAAAAGTCACAGTGGATGGCATGGATTATACAGCCACAGAAACCATGTTGCCAGTGACGAAAATTGACTCTCTTGTCAATACTATTGATTTAGATGAAATGGAGGATCCAGAAGAGGAAGGGAGATTTTATGAAATTCTGTTTTATGCTAGAGAACCGCAGGATAGGGTTGATCATTACCTTTTTAAGTTCTATAGAAATGGCAGGACACTTAGGGACTTTGAAGGGGATATCTATTTCTCTGAAGATGAGTTTTTAGGAGAAGCCATTAGCGGCATACCTACCGCTGGTTATTATAAACCGGGCGAATTCGCTAAAGTGGAAATGTACAGTATAAGCCGTGAGGCGTTTATTTTCTACAATGATTTATCAAACTTGCTTAACAACGATGGAGGAATGTTTACCCCCCCTCCCGCGAATCCAAGAACCAATCTGTCGAATGGAGCATTCGGTTATTTTCAGGTGAGTGCGGTAGATGTGATGGAGATTGAAGTGAAAGAGATAAACTAGTGGGATCTAATACAGAGATAAATAAAATGGGACTGCCTGACAGGGTAGTCCCATTTTTGGTTTAATACGACTAAGTGGGAGTCAACTCTTTAAGTAAATGGAACTCTCTGTTCAATAATGTGGCTGAGCTTGTTGCTTTTACCAAAACCCTAAAGCATTTTACCGCGCTGATTGTACTCCTTGATTTTTACATTCAAAGCTTTGAAGTCTAATTTCCCATTGGTTTCTGTAAGGTGATCTATAATGGCTAAACATTTATTCAATTGGCTGTCTACACTCTTCACTTTTCCAACAATGTAAATTAGGTTACGTTGCTTGCCAGGAGTAAGCGAATGGAATAATTTAGCGCCAATCTCATCTTGATCGAGTAGAACCCGAAAGGACTCAGGCATTGGCATACCATATTCTGAATTGTCTTTTTCTAAAGTCACTTCAATCTCATCGCCTTCACTTATATTGAGTTCGGTTCTCGCTTTCTGGTTGATAAGAATGTAGCTTCCTTCATTCACAGGCATTAAAGCCGTATTGATAGTGACTTTGTTATTGAGGATGCACTTTACCCGTCTGTTATTGCCATCTGTGAATTGAGCTGTTATTTCTGGATTAACAGGCAAATGATAGCTCCAATGGCCATAATGAAGTTGCTCTAAAGTGGTGGTAAAGGTGACCAATGATCAAAAATTAAGGGCTTATTTTTCAGGACTGCCTGTGAGTTTCAATACATAAATCAGTGGCCAAAGCTTGCCTGTCACCAATAATGACTTGGTGGATTCATGCCATGCAATTCCGTTTAAAACATCAGCATTAGGGTTCAACAATCTGGTACGGTAGGTTAAATCCGATAGGTCTAAGAAACCTTGTACTTCGCCTGTTGTTGCGTCAATTTTAGCGATTTGGTCTTTTTGGTAAATGTTTGCCCAAATAAAACCATCTACATATTCCAGCTCGTTCAAACTACTTACTGCTACTCCTTTATAGGTTACATTTAGTTTATTTACAGTGGTAAGACTGGCGGTGTCCAAAAACGAAAGGGAATTTGACCCATCTGACATAATCAGATTTTTACCATCGTGGGTTAACCCCCAACCTTCGTTATTGTATTTGAATTCTCTTAGTAGCTCAAAGGTTTCTAAATCGTAAACAAAGCCCACTTTTTCTTGCCAAGTGAGTTGGTAGATTTTGTTATTCAGAATGGTAATTCCTTCTCCAAAATATTTGTCGTCTAGTATTACTTTTTTGTCTGGCTTTCCAGTCGAAGGGTCTACTACTCCAATCCAAGAAGCTTCTTGGCCAGTGCTTTCAAATATTTTTCCTTTATGTACTAGTAGACCTTGCGTGTAGGCGGAAGAATCATGCGGCATGGTTTGCTCTACCTTGTAGCTAATCAATTCAGGGTTGGCTAATGAGAACTTGTCTTTTTTAGAAGGAGTGCAGGAAATAGCGGCTAGACTAAAAGTTAAAATAGAAAGGTGTATGAGCTTCATGGCTAATGTCAAAGTTTATTCAGAAATAAAGGGCAACCTAATATAGTTGAACCAAATTTAATTCGGTTTTGCCACTTTAGCTCATAAACTTAAGGAACATCGCCTTATTTCTCAGCCAGCTTGAGCAAATATTTCTTAAAGCGTTTGGTGTCGTAATTGGCCATCCCTGTTTTGCTTACTACGATTTTGCCTTCAGGTGAAACCACGAAAGTAGAGGGGACTACACCTGTTTCGAAAACATCGGGTAGAGGAGAGGCCAGTTTGTATACAGGGAAATCGAAGCCTTTTCGTTTAATCCAAGTGCGAGCCGTGCGCATTTCATCATCATGTGAAATCATCAAGAACACGATGTCATCTTTGTTTTCAATCTTGTTGTAAAGCGAATTGATGTTGGGCATTTCGGCCACACAAGGAGGGCACCAAGTGGCCCAAATGTTAATGAAAATGGTTTTTCCTTTTAAATCACGGACATCTATTTTGTTGCCTTCTTCATTTACCAATCGGAAATTGTAATCGGCATCCACAACCTCATCAGCATCTAATTCAGACGCGTTGACAACACCCGTAATTAATACAGCCTGTTGAACTTTGCCAAAAACTTCCGCCTGAGAACCTGTTAAATAAATAACCAGAAAAACCACCACAACAATGGACAGCTCAATGATATCACGTTTGGTGACGCCTTTTTTTTTCTTACTCTTCTCCTCCATTGCAGGGCTCTTTGTGCTCCAAGTTAATTAAACTTATAAAAACGGTTGTATTTGTATTTGTTGTTGTCAATTGTAATGAGAATGTACATGCAGCCAAAAAGGTTCAGATGTGCTTTCTGAAATAGAAATCTTTATTTTTTAGAAAACTTCTTTATCGCTTCATCCAGTGTTTGAAAGAAGTTGATTTGTCCCAATTTATTGCTTTCAAAGATGAAATCCTGAAGGCTTTTACTTGGGTGACCGGTAAAATCTCCGATTATGGCCAGCTTAACCCTGTAGTTGGAGAACTTTTGAAGTATTTCACCAGCAATCCCCGTTTTAAGATTAAAAAAATCTGGAGCGATATTTTCCTTATGAAGGATTACATGATCAAAACCTTGAAAATAGAGATTGCCAAGAAGGTCCAAACCATCTTCTTTGTTATTGATGACGAAACCGTCAGAGGTTACTTCTGCAATTTTAATCTCTCCAGTTTCATGGATATCAATTGTCATACTCAGTGTTTTTTCCGGATAATGAATTAGTTATTGACCATTCCTTTGAGCGACTCGTTTTTGTTTCTTAGGTCTAAGCCACCCTCATAAACAGATTTTAGGTTGACGAGAAAAAAAGCCCAACCCGAAGCACAGCCCAACCTTATTCCTTGTTTTGAGTTATCGTCCGTTGGAATATCCTTTTGGGTCAATTGAACCATCACAACATCGTCAACTTGGGTGAGTTGAATATCAACCAAGCATTCGCCAGCAAAAGTGAATTGCAAAAAGTCGGTGCCATTGGCCTCAGTAATTTTTCCTTTTTCAACATCATCAAATAGAAACCATTCCCATTGGTAAGAACCGCCTTGAGTTACGTGCTGGTCAGGCGTTAAGGCTTCTCCATTTGAATTGTAAAAAGTAGCTTCACTCAAAAACCACTTTTCTATTTTTCTAGATACTGTCCAAGCATCGTATAATTCAGATAAACTTGCTTTTACAGCTATTTTCTGTGTGAACGATTCCCAATTAAAGCTTTCCATTGTTGTGTTTTTGATCCTTAAAGTCAATTTGAACAAAAGTTTTGGAACAAGCAACAAAGCAAAAGTTAGACCTTTAGCTTCAGGATATCATAAGCATGGTGTTTATACTGCTCCATGATTTCATCTTTTCTGTTCGTATTCTTTTCCATACATAAATAATAGTAGGCGCCTTCTAAAATAGTGTAAATCAAATTCGCGGTTCGTTTTGGGTCTTCCAGTTCAAGAGAACCTTCTTCGATACATTCTACCAAATGTGTCTCTAACCAAACCCGTAAAGAGTCATGTAACTCTTTGTATTTAGAACGGATCACATTGTTTCTGAAGATCAAGCTGTAGCAACTGTAATACACGTCATCGCTAATTAGGGCATTCCATTTTCTTGAGAATAGGTTGTTGAGCACCTCTCTTAAGTGGTCAATAGATGAGCCTTCTTTTCGAGTGGTATAAATTTTTTGATAACGACTTAAAATGTAATCAATTAGGGCAAGCACGAGTTCGTCTTTGTTCTTAAAGTTATGCAAGATTAAGCTAGGGTTAACATCCATGGCTTCCGCAATCTTAGCAATAGAGGCATTTTGAAGCCCTTCTGCCTTAGCCGTTTTATAGAATGCTTTGACTATTTCTTGCCTTCTGAGGTCTTTAATGTTCTTTCTTCCCATTGATTGTTGGAGTAATTCCGCGACCCAAATATGCGGAAAATAGATTGAACAACTATTCAATTAAAATTAAATCGCGGTTAATCATGGGGTAACATGTCGAGCCTACATTTGACAATCTAAAATCTGCTCTAAAACTAAAACAAAACTTATGAAAGGATTAACATCCACTATTTCAACCCAACATCGGCAGCTCCGCAGAACATGCCTAATGTTGATGTGCTTATTTGTGTCTGTGCTTGGCATTGCCCAAGATTTAAATGTCAAAGGTCTGATTTCAGATGTTGACGGTCAGCCAATTTTTGGTGTGACTGTTTTTGAAAAAGGAACCACCAATGGAATGATTACAGGTGCTGATGGAGAGTATTCCATCAAAGTGAAAAATCAAGAATCGGTGATCGTATTCTCATTCGTGGGTTTTCTTTCACAAGAAGTAACTGTAAACAATCAGTCAACTATTAACATCACACTTGAAGAAGACATTAAAGAACTTCAAGAATTTGTAGTCGTGGGTTACGGTGTAGAAAAGAAAGTAAATCTTTCTGGTGCTGTAGATCAAGTAGATGCTCAGCAATTGGCAAAACGACCAATCAGCAGTGTAACAGAAGGACTTCAAGGGGTTATTCCTAACCTGAATATTGATAGTAACTCTGGTGCTCCGGGCTCTACCCCTAATATTAACATTAGAGGTATCACCTCAATCAATGGTGGAAGTCCGCTCATTTTGATTGATGGTGTTCCTTCTGATGCGGTGGAGTTGAACCGTATTGCTCCACAGGATATTGAAAGTATTTCAGTAATTAAGGATGCTTCTTCAGCAGCCATTTATGGTGCAAGGGCAGCTTTTGGTGTAGTAATTATCACTACAAAAAATGGTTCAGATAAAATGAAGATTAGCTACTCTGGTTACACTTCAATGAACCAAGCTACAGTATTGCCAGACAAAATCACTGACCCTTATATCTACTCAAGATTGTTAGAAACATCAACTGACAACACGCCTTGGGACAATATTAACTTCAGTGATCAGTATTATGCTTGGGCCAGAGATCGCTCTAACGATCCATCATTGTCTGGGGTAAGAATGAACCCCACCAACGAAGCTGCTTGGGAATACATGGGGGGTCAAGATTGGTCACGTCATTTCATGAAGGATCAAACTACATCGAGCAATCACCAGCTTTCTATCAGTGGTGGTGACGATCGCGTTAATTACTTGCTTTCAGGTTCATACAGTCATCAAGATGGAGTTTTGGCCATTGCTGATGATTACTTTGATAGATACACTGTAAGAAGCAAGGTTTCATACAAAGCCAACGACTGGTTAACCATCAGCAACAACACTTATTTAACCACTACGGAAAGAAAAGAACCTTCTTACTTCGATATTACCTCTATCTACAATATTGCCCCAACCTCATGGGATGTTAACCCTGACGGAAGTTGGGCAAACTCTGAAGCTGGAGTAATTTCTGCTCAATTAACAGATGGAGGAGAAGACATTACTGAATTTACAAGTGTTCAGTCTCAGTTTGGCGTACAAGCCGAATTGTTGAAAGATGTTTTAATCTTCAACACTGACTTTACTTTCAGAAGAGGAAGACAAGATAGAAACTGGTTCCAAACCAAATATAACATTGGTTTTGGGCCAAGTGATATCAGAGAACAGGGTAATAATTCGGCCTACAGATCCAGTTCAGTAGAGAATTACTACGTGTTAAATAGCTACTTAAGCTACAGACAACAATTTGGAGATCACGCCTTGAGCGGAACTTTAGGTTTTAACCAAGAACATAACCGTTGGAACTCTTTCAGTGCACAGCGTAACAATGTTATTTCTTCATCGCTACCTACAATTGCCTTGGCTACTGGTGACCAGTTTGTGGGTGAAAGTGTTTCGGAATGGGCAGTAAGAGGTGTATTCTACAGACTTAATTACATCTATAACGACAAGTATATTGTTGAATTAAATGGTCGATATGATGGCGCTTCTAAATTCCCTTCAAATAACCGTTATGGATTCTTTCCTTCTGCTTCAGTTGCTTGGAGAGTAGATGAAGAAAATTTTATGGCTGGAATGAGAGACTGGGTAAGTCAGTTTAAACTGAGAGGCTCGATTGGGTCTTTGGGTAACCAAGCCATTGGTCCGTATGAATACATTTCAACCATGAGTGCCTACCAAGGAAACTACCTGATTGATGGAAAGCTTCCTCTAGAAATTTCCTCACCTCAATTGGTTTCAAATAACTTCTCTTGGGAAGAGGTAGTGACTAGAAACTTTGGTGTTGACATGGGATTCCTTGAAAATAAAGTAACGGCATCGTTCGATATTTACAGAAGAGATACCAAAGGCATGTTGACTTTGGGTAGAGAGTTACCGGATGTTTTAGGTGCTACTGAACCAAAAGAAAACGCAGCCGATTTGAAAACCAACGGTTGGGAATTCTCTTTAGCTTACCAAAACGAAGTGAGTTTATCAGGCAAGCCATTGAACTTCAAAGCGGGCTTCAACTTATCTGACAGCCGTTCTTACATTACTAAGTTCGATAATCCAACAGGGAGCATTACGCAATTCTATGAAGGAATGGAGTTAGGCCAAATTTGGGGCCTCCAAAACGATGGTTTCTTCCAGTCTGTGGAGGAAATTGATGCTTTAGATCAGAACGCGATTGTGCCTTGGGGTGCTATCTCAATTGTTCAAGGATGGCCAAAGTACAAAGACCTCAACGGTGACAATAAGATCACTAAAGGGTACACTTTGGATGATACAAAAGATTTGTCAGTTATCGGTAATCAATCTCCAAGATACCGATATGGTATGAACCTTTCTGCCGATTGGAATGGCTTTGACCTAAGCGTTCTTTTCCAAGGAGTAGGAAAGAGAGATTACTATCCTTTGGATTACTTGTACTGGGGTTTTTATCAGCAGCCTTATGCTGGTGGATATGCTCACTTGAACGATTTCTACAGAGCTGAATCAGAAACTGGTGCAGATAGAGACAGACATTCTCAGTCTTATATAGATGCAGGTTTGGCAGATCAGAATTTGGATGCCAAATACCCTCACTTACAGTCTTGGTTAGCTGACAGAAACTTGGGAGAAAGAATTGATCAAGCGCAAGGTTTGGCCATTCCTCAAACTGATTATTTGTTGAGTGCAGCTTACTTAAGACTCAAGAATTTAACCATCGGTTATACTTTGCCAGTAAGGTTAATGTCTAGAACAGGTCTTTCGAGTGTAAGAGTTTATGCCAGTGGCGAAAACCTTTTTGAATGGTCAGCACTAAAAGACTACTTCGATCCAGAAGCAGTAAACAATGCCATTCAGTATAACCCTGCCGTGAGCGGTGGAAGAGGAGTAGGTAAAGGTTACACTTACCCGTTCCAAAGACGATATGTATTGGGTATCAACATCACTTTGTAATCATCTGATTTTTAAACGAATTCAAAATGAAAAATTTTAAAATACTGATTGCACTCTTCTTAATTTGTTCAGTTGCAGCTTGTGACGACAACTTCTTAGATGTAGTGCCAGAAACTTCGATTGGCGTAGAAAATTTCTTCAATACTGAAGAAGACCTTAATATTTACGTCAATAGCCTTTACAATTTCCCTGGTTCAGGGATTTACTATGCCGATGGCGGAACAGACAATGCTGCCATTACGGGTAATACTGAAATGAAAACCATGATGGTGAGTTCTCCATCTTCTTCTACTGTTACTTCTGGCTGGAGCTGGGGTACGCTAAGATCAATCAACTTGTTTTTAGAAAACTTTGAAAAAGCGAACATTTCTCAAGAAAAACTGAATCATTTTGAAGGTTTGGGAAGATTCTTCAGAGCGCAGTTTTACTACGACAAAGTGAAAAGGTATTCAGATGTGCCTTATTACGATTTTGTAATTGAAACTGGCGATACTGAAGCCTTGAACAAGTCACGTGATTCTCGTGAAATGGTAGTGGATAAAGTGTTTGAAGACTATCAGTTTGCAATAGAGAATATTTTCGAGAACCAGCCTGATGGCGCGGTGAACAGATGGGTAGCCAAAGCCTTTATGGCAAGAAATGCGCTACACGAAGGTACTTTCAGAAAATATCACAGTGAGCTAAATCTTGCTGCCTCTGCTGATAAGTATTTGAAGTTGGCGAGAGACATTGCTAAAGAGATCATGGACAATGGTCCTTTCAGTATCAAAAATACTGGAAATAGCGCTTCGGACTACAGCAGCTTGTTTAATAGCACTGATTTAGAGTCAAATCCCGAAGTAATTTTAGGGGTATATAGTCTAGACCAAGTGAAAAATAGCGGCTGGTCTGAGACGGTGTTTGGTAACTATGAGACTAGCCCAGCTAAAGACTTATTACAGTCTTACCTGATGAAAGACGGATCTTCATATTCGAGCCAAGCCAATTACGATGAATTCAACTTTGTTCAAGAATTTCAAAACAGAGATGCGAGGTTATCGCAAACTTATGCTTACCCTGGCTTTATCATGGTGAACTCAAGAACTTACAGCCAAGGTGCTGGTTTATATGTTCAACAATTGGCGAAGAACTTCTCGGGCTATCATCAGCTAAAAGGTTTTGTGAATGTAACAGATCAATCGGTTGTCAATAACTTAGACTTCCCTGTGTTGAGATTTGCAGAAACACTTTTGATTTATGCCGAAGCCAAAGCTGAGTTGAATGAAATGAACCAGGCCGTATTGAACGAGTCGATAAATCTATTACGCAACAGGGCAGGCATGCCAAACCTGACGATGGGTGTTGCTGTAGATCCAATGTTGCAGGCAAAGTATCCTACGGTTTTGGATCCAGTTTTACTTGAAATCAGAAGAGAAAGAAGAGTTGAAATGGCTTTGGAAGGTTACAGGTTCGATGACTTGATGCGTTGGAAGGCTGGTAAGCTGTTAGAAGTAGAGCCAAAAGGTTTGTACTTCAGTGGCTTAGGTAAGCACGATATCACTGGCGATGGAATTGAAGATATTATTCTTTTGGATGCTTCGGCTTCAATTCCCGACACCAAAGAGCGAAATGCCTTAGATGTTCCTTTTGCTTACTACAGAGTTGGTAGCTTCGGTGAAAACGTAGGTGTGTTTTTATCTGACGGCAACAGCGGACATATTCTAACGGTCATTGAAAGAGGAACTTTTGACGATCCAAAGTTCTACTACCGTCCGGTGCCAGCTGCTCAAGTAGCGTTGAACCCTAGCTTAACACAGATTTTTGGATGGAATTAGATTAGGTTACAAATGTTGATATACTGGATGAGGCTTTTGGCCTCTTCTGGTATTTTCTCATTTTCAGCTTAAATTATGGTTCGGTTCATCTATTTCTATAATACTCAAACACTCAATTAATCAGATAAAAATTCATATCATGTTGAAATCAATAAGCATACTTTTTTTGGCCATTGTTATGGCGGCCTGCGGTACAGCACCAGAAAAAAAGGTAATGATCATCTTAACCGATGGAGTTCCTGCTGATGTGCTGGAAAGTGTTGATACGCCAATTTTGGACCAAATCGCTGCCCAAGGTGGTTATACTCGTGCCTACCAAGGAGGAGGAAAAGACGAATACACGCAAACGCCTACTATTTCTGCTCCTGGTTATATGAATATGATTACTGGAGTTTGGGGTAATAAACACAATGTTTGGGGCAACAGTGTAAGAAACCCAAACTATAACTATTGGAATATTTTCCGTACCGTTAAAACGGCCAATCCTGAAATGACTACAGCCATTTTTTCAACATGGGAAGACAACCGTACTAAGTTGGTAGGTGAAGGAAAGCCAGAAGCAGGCAACTTTAAGTTTGATTATTCTTTTGATGGATTTGAGTTAGACACAGTGGCATTCCCACACACTGATGATCGTACTTTTATGTTTGATATTGACGAAAAAGTTACCAAAGGAACGGCTGATTATGTGCTTTCTAATGCTCCGAACTTATCATGGGTATACTTAGAGTTTACGGACGATATGGGCCACATGTATGGCGATAGTCCGCAAATGATTGAAGCGGTAAAAGGGATGGATAACCAAGTGGGAAGAATTTGGGCAGCTATTCAGCAGCGCGAAAAGGAATTCAACGAAGATTGGATGATTATCATTACAACGGATCACGGTAGAGGTGAAGAAACAGGAAAAGGGCATGGTGGACAATCGGAGAGAGAACGTATTACTTGGATTGTTACTAATCAAAATGACTTAAATGATAGGTTTGAAAATAACCCACCCGTAGTAGATGTTGCTGCCAGTGCTTTAAGGTTTTTGGATATAGAAGTACCTACTCAAATTAAGGAAGAAATGGATGGAATTCCGTTCATTGGCGATATTTCAATCATGAATGCCAAAACCAGAACAGAAGGTAATGAGCTCACCTTGACTTGGGATGTTGCCGATAAATCTGGTAGCGTAGAAATTTATCAGTCTACTACGAACAACTTTGCAAAAGGCGGAAAGGATGAATATTCCCTTTTAGGCAAGGCAGAAGTGAAAGATGGTCAGTTTAAAACGGCCATTACTTTTCCAACAGGAACCACCAAGCTTTTATTAAAAGCGCCTCATAACTGGTTGAATGTTTGGGTAATTGTTGAATAAGAAAACGATGAACAGACGGAATATTCTAAAAACAATGGCTTTGGCTGGAACTGGAGCCTTAATGGGCAACAGTTTAGCGCCAATTCAGCCAAAAGAGAAAAGAGTTTTACGCCTTGCTCACCTTACTGATGTGCATTTGCGTGATGCGGATAACGCTCCCGAGAAATTTATCAAGTGCTTACACATTATGCAGTCGTTGAAGGATAAGCCTGATATGATTTTTAATGGTGGTGATACCATTTTCGATGCTTTGGGCACTGATAAAACAAGTGTAGAAAACCAATGGCAGCTTTGGGATAAAGTCATTAAGGCCGAAAATGACTTACCAATTGTTAATTGCATTGGTAACCATGATGTTTGGGGCGCTGGTGAAAAAACCGATCCGCTTTATGGCAAAAAGTACGCATTAGATAAAATGGGCTTGGACAAGCCATATCATTCTTTCGAAAAGGCCGGCTGGAAATTCATTATTCTTGATAGTACACATCCTGTAGGAGAGGGCTGGTACACAGCTAAACTGGATGATAAGCAATTTGATTGGTTCGAGAAAGAGTTACAAGAAACTCCTTCAACTACCCCCGTTATGATTATGTCGCATATTCCAATTTTAACCGCCACTGGTTTTTATGAAGGCAATGAAAAGGATGGAAACTGGATGGTTCCAGGAGGTTGGATGCACATTGATTTTAACAGAATCAAAAAGCTTTTTATGCAACATAACAATGTAAAACTTTGTGTAAGTGGCCACATGCATTTGTTGGATAAGGTAGAGTACAATGGTGTGACCTATTGTTGCAATGGTGCAGTAAGCGGAGGCTGGTGGGGTAATGAAATGTACTACGAAACTCAAGCAGGTTTTGCCACGATCGATTTATATGAAGATGGAGCATTTGATGTACAATACCATACTTACAGCTGGAGTTAAGAGAGATTAACCAGAAATTAAGCTTTGTGGGTGAAACCGTTAAATGCTTCCATAACCAAACTTTTTTAGGGACTATTGCAATGGCTAGTCCTCAATAGTTCGGATTATATGATTTCCAATACTCTAATAAGTTATAGTGTTCAAACCTTAGGTTGGTTGGGCACTGTACTTTTCATTATCAGTTACGTTCAGCTCAATCGTGGTGTTTGGACACTTCGGGATACCAAATTTCACGTTTACAATATTCTAGGAAGTGTATTTTTAGTGATTGACACTGTTTACGATTTTTCCTATGCTGCGGCTGCGGCTAATTTTTTTTGGGGAATTGTGGCTTTCTACGGTTTGATCAAGTTTAGAAATCAAGGGAAAAACTCAAGCGAAGATTTGATAGAAAGCAATAAGCCCAACCTCATTTGAAGTTGGGCTTAATTTTCCGTTTCTATTTTCTATCCAAAAACCATTTGATCCTTTATAAAAGGAATTTTGTAGAACCTGTTTCCAGTAGCTTTAGCCATGGCATTGGCCAATGCTCCTCCTGCTGGTGGTAAAGACGGTTCTCCTAAACCAGTAGGATCATTTAAGCTTTCTACAAAATGCACATCCACGGTTGGCGCTTCTTTGGTTCTTATCAAACGATAATTGTTGAAGTTGGAAGCTTGGGGTGTTCCATTGATAAAAGAGAAGTCACCATAAAGTGCATGCCCCATTCCATCTACTACGCCTCCTTGAATTTGATTGATCGCAGCATCAGGATTGACCACGATTCCGCAATCCACAGCAACAGTTACATTTTTAACGATTGGGTTACCATCCTTCATGATGACATCAGCCACTTCGGCCACATAGGTGTTGTGCGAATAATACGCACTAAAGCCTTTGCTTACACCGCTTTCGGCTTTGCCCCAATTTCCTTTTTCGGCAGCTAGTTTAATTACCCCAATCATTTTTGCTGGTTCATAGTCAATCTCCCCAACAGGATTGTTTTTAGCGCGCTCGAGAATATCTAGTCTTAGCTGAACCGCATCTTGCCCCATTTCAGCAGCTAACTCATCAAAGAAACATTGTTCTGCAACCGCCAAGAAGTTTGTGATTGGAGCTCTCCAAGCACCTGTAGTAATGTTTGTATCGATATAGCTTGATTCGATTAAGTAGTTTTCAATGCCACCTGCTGGAAACCAGTCTGGACGAACCCAGTTGTTACGTCCCATTCCCGCACCAGACAAATGATAGCCAGTAAGCTTTCCGTCCTTAATAGCTGCTCTGAATTTATATTTGGATGCAGGACGGTAAGTTCCTGCAGTCATGTCATCTTCTCTAGAGAAAATCACCTGAACGGCTTTATTGGCTTTCTGAGAAATTTCAGCAGCTTCTAAGGCAAAATCACCATAGAGCCTTCGCCCAAAACCACCACCCATTCTGGTCATTTCCAATGTGATATCATCAGGGCTTTTCTCCAGCAGTCGAGCAATTTGCCCACGTGTACCTGCTGGGGTTTGAATTGGCCCTACTAGTTTAACTTTATCGCCTGTCGCATCGGCAAAGAAATTCATCGGTTCCATGGTGTTGTGTGGCAAGAAAGGAGCCTCATATGTTTTTTCAAACACCCTGTCTGCCGAAGCTATTGCTTTTAAGGCATCACCATCGTTACGACTTGGTCTTTCCGACCTTTTGTTCAATAACTTGTTCATTTCGCTATCGTGATAAGGCGTGTCTTCAAGCTGTCCGCTCATGTCCCAATTGGCAACTAAAGCTTTTTTACCTTTCATTGCCGCCCAAGTATTATTCCCTAAAACAGCCACTTTATCCCCAAATTGAATTACATCACTAACACCACTGACTTTACGTGCTTCTGTATCATCAAAGGATTTTAGCTTGGCTCCGAAAGCTGGCGGGCGAAGCACCACTGCATACTGCATTCCTTCTTGTTTGTAATCAATGCCGAATACTGGTTTACCAGTAATGATTTCATTCAGATCAACATTCTTTTGACTCTTACCAATGATGGTGAAGTCTTTAGGGTCTTTTAACGTAACTTCTTCAGGGATTTCTATGCCTACAGCTTTTGAGGCCAATTCACCATAGCTTAATTTTTTACTACCATTGAGCACATAGCCACCTTTGGTGGTAAGGCTGTTGGCATCAACTGCCCATTCTTTGGCGGCTGTTTCTATCATTAATCTCCGCGCTGTGGCACCAGCCATCCGCATGCTTTTCCAGCTGCTTCTAATGGATTGACTTCCGCCCGCTACCTGACGAGGAAATACATTGTCAAGTGGGGCTTGTTTTACGATCACATCTTTCCAGTCGACATCCAGTTCCTCGGCCACAAGCATTGGCATAGAGGTTTTTACATTTTGACCGATTTCTGGATTTGGTGACATGATGGTAATCTCACCATTGTCGGCAATGGTCAGATAAGCATTGATATCGAACCAAGCCGATGCAGGATCTTTTACTTCTGCCGAAGGCGAACAAGCCCAATTGAAACCGATCACTAATCCTCCTCCAGCAAGAGCAGAAGTTTTTAGGAATGATCTCCTGTCTACTTTTGTTTTTATAACTGTCATTTTTCCTTGGTTTTGGAGGTTATAGATTAGCTGCTGCTGAAGTGATAGCTGCTTTAATTTTATTATAAGTACCACAACGGCAAAGATTTCCGTTCATGGAGTTTTCAATTTCATCCATAGAAGGAGAGCTGTTGCTTTGAAGCAAAGCAGCTGCATTCATGATTTGGCCTGCTTGGCAATAGCCACACTGAGGGACATCGTGTTCTACCCAAGCTTTTTGTAAAACATGGTCGGCTTTTTCAGAAAGCCCTTCAATGGTGGTGATTTTAGCTTCTGATACTGCTGAAACGGGAATTGAGCATGAACGAACAGCATTGCCATCCATATGAATGGTGCAAGCACCACATTGTGCGATTCCGCAACCAAACTTGGTGCCTTTAAGGTCTAGGTGATCTCGCAAAACCCATAGCATAGGGGTGTCTGCATCAGCCTCAACGGTTTGTTGCTTGCCATTGATTGTAAGTTGGTAAGTTGCCATAACGGGTGATTTTGAGTGGTTTGAATTGATGAATATATGGTTTCTGAGGTCAAAATCATAGTTAAAATTGTTGAATGGCCATCTTCAAATTTTTAGAAACAGATTAGATTTATTTTTTTCTTCTACCTTATGGTTGATAATTCCTTTTTGTACAGAATAGGGGTTAGTTTTGTGGTGAAATTAAATATGATAGAATATGTGATTCGCGAATGCGATTATCGGATTTATGCCGTTACTTTTTCAGAGCGTTTTTAACAAATAATTACAAAAAATGAAATATAGAATTTTAACCATGTTGGTGCTGATGGTTGCACTAATAATAACCACTTCACCTCAATCTTTCGGACAAGAACAAGGGCAAGAACAAGTAGAACCACCTAAAAATGACTTGAGAAGCCAATGGGCGGAATTGATTCAATCCTCTGGAACCTATTTGGATAAGAAAATTATCAGGATTACTAGCTTAAGCGAGTATAGAAATGCTTTAGGTGATAGTTTGACCAGTTACACCAACAGCATAGAAAGCCTAAAGGCAGAGAAGAGCAAGATTGAACTTGAGACTAATGCTTTAAAATCAGAGTTAGAGTCGGTGAAATCAGAATTGGAAGCCAGTGAAAAGCTGAATGATAATATGTCATTCTTTGGTATTCTCTTGAGTAAGGCAGCCTATAGTATTATTGTATGGTCTATTGTAGCCCTTTTATTTGTAGTAATAATAGTCATGTTTGCTCGTATGAAAAAGGTGGTTCAATCAGCCAAACGCATTAAAGCTTCTTTTACGCAAGTAAGTGAAGACTTTAGAGCGCATCAATTTGAAGCTAAGGAGAATCAGATTAAGATAAAGCGTGAACTCCAGACTGCCTTGAATAAGTTAGAATTGAATAGATAACTCGACAGAAGAACCATCACTGTCATTTTTATACACCTCAAGAAAACTCTCGTTTACAAATAAGAATGGCTGCCTCGGATGAGACAGCCATTCTTATTTTTAGTCATTCAATTCCATGAATTGCTTTATAGTGTGTTGAAAAAGGCTTCCAGCTGACTCGTTTGATTTCTTTTATTCATTAAGAAAATCTCTACACTTCTGTTATGAGAATTTAAAGGAATCGAATCATATTGATAATCTCTGGTTCTAAGGAATCGTATTATACCTAAAAGCTGCCAAAAATTCCATGGCGTTATTTTAGTCTCATTGTAGTCAGGTTGGTTCCAAGAAGGTGGTTCAAATATAGCAAACTGACCTTGATTGAAATATATTACTTGCAGAACTGGCCTACTGCGATTTCGTGATTCTCTAATAATTACTTTACCTCTAAGAATTCGTAAATAACCAGCGATGCTCAAGTCCGAATAGGGTTCGTCTGCTTGACGGAATGATGAAATGGGTCTAATTTGACCTTTCGGCTTCGGTGGAATATTACTTTTAGGTATTCCAAAATAGAGTGTATCCTTGGTATAGTTGATAATAGTTGTGTCAATGAATATTTGATTTCCAATGGTCTGATTTGGTATGTGAGTGTCTTCTCTTCTTTTTACAAATGTGCAGCTATTAAAAGAGATGTGATTGGAAAACACCTCTTTACGTTCATTGATTTTTGTGACTACATTGTGAGTTTGAGCCAATTCTGAGGCATAGTCTAAAAGTCCCGCCCAGGCCCATTGACCCACATCATCAAAAACAGAGTTGGTGAAATTGACACTACCTAGATGACATTGTTCAAGATCATCAAGATATTTAAGGGTCCCATCCTGATTTCTGAGTGCTTCCTCATCTTCAGTTCCTTCCTTTTTTATCCGCAGCTTTGATTGACCTAGTCCAGGGAGTAAGAAAATGACAGCTATGGGGGTGCCAGAATGGTAGATGATGTCGTTGACTTCGATAGAGTCAATCCTAAAAGGAATCTGGGTAAGTTGTGTTAAGATCAGTTGTCGCTCATAATTTTCAAAAAGACAGTTGGTGATAATAATATCTTTTACAAACCTGACTTGCAATACCGATAAACAATTTAGGTACATAAACCTGAAGCTGCCTTCAGACTCGAACTTTGAAATTAATCTTAGTACCTTTTCATCGTTACTTGTGTTATACGGATTAGGGTTATGTTCATAATCAAGAAAGCTCCTTTTTTGACCATCAAAAACAGAGTTGGAAATTTTTATGTTTCCTGGCTCATAACTGGTAGAATCTATAGTGATGTCTTGATAGATATCTGGATCATGGTTGCCACGAAAAAAATGACAATTATCAATCTCTAAATCACCAATGGAATTCCAAGAGATACCCTGTTTGGCTATATCATATGATTCACCAAAATAGCAAGAAGTTATATTTACACCTACATTTCCTACTGGTTGCTGATTGGTGTTTTCTGGCCCTACCATAAGCCCATCTAAGAATTGACCTGAGAAATGAAGGGTATTGAGACTAACTTTTAAAAGCTCAGTCATTTTACTGTTGATAAAAGAAAAATAATGAAAGCCATTCTGTACAAAACCATTTTCAATTCTGATTTCACCAGTACCTTTAAAGGTTGGTGTTTCTCCACCCCAAAGACAACCATTAGAAACATAGGCATTTGGCGGAATGATTGGACTGCCTGTGTCTTTTGTATCGGATTTCTTAAAGATGAAATCGGATAATATGTTTTCATCAGTTGGATCATTTTGTAGGTAACAGAAGTTAGTTTCATGCGAGCTATTTGTTCCTGAAAAACTACAACATATGTTATCTCCCTTTTTGAAGAAGCTGGTGTCGTCAAGTTTTAATTTTGCATTGGGCTCTTCAAGATTGCACCAATCTAATGCACGTGCAACTTGCATTCCGCAATCAATAATGCCTCCTCCTAAATCGATGGTCAATGATCCACTTGATATGTTAAAGCCAAAGAATTTATCTGGGAATTTTAAAGTGTTTCCCCTTAGTTCTATATGCACTGTTTTATTACCTATTTCTATCCATTCTCTATTGTTTGCCCGCTCCTCTGGAGATAAAGCTCTGTTTGCTTGGCAGTTCTGATTACTTAATAGGCCTCTTAGTCTGTACTCTTTAGGGCTTGCATTGTCTGGAAATAGAATTTGAATATTGTTTTGTCTCATACTGAGATAGTATCTTAGACTACTTAATTTCAGGAATTGAACTATTCTTGTTTCAAGTGCTCCATTAGAGGTAAAAGTTTCTTTAATGCTTTCGAAATCACTCTCCTGTAATTCAAACATCTTGACGGGGTTAAATAAAAAAAAGCCTACTCTAGAGAGAGCAGGCTTTAATATAACTATTATTTTTTACAGTGTTAATTCGCTTATGCGCTCACTTTAGGAGCGCCTGCTAGGATTTCCTCGCTAGCGTACTCTTTAAATTTTGCGAAATTCTCATTGAATTTAACGGCTAATTTATCTGCTTCCACATCGTAGGCTGCTTTATCTGCCCAAGTATTTTTAGGACTCAATATTTCAGTAGGTACATTAGGACACTCATTTGGCATTGCCAAACCGAATACATTGTGAGTTGTATACTCTACATTCTCAAGCTTGCCTTCAAGTGCTGCCGTAATCATAGCTCTTGTAAACTTCAATTTCATTCGGCTACCAGTACCATAAGCACCACCAGACCAACCTGTGTTTACCAACCATACATTTACGCCAGCAGCTTCCATTTTTTGGCCAAGCATTTCAGCATATTTAGTAGGGTGTAAAGGCATGAAAGGAGCTCCGAAACAAGCAGAGAAAGCCGAAACTGGCTCTGTAATACCCGCTTCAGTACCCGCAACTTTTGCAGTGTAACCAGAAATAAAGTGGAACATAGCCTGACCTGGAGTCAACTTAGAGATTGGAGGCAATACGCCCGAAGCATCACATGTAAGGAAGAAGATGTTCTTAGGGTTAGCGCCAACAGAAGATTCCTGAATGTTGTTAATGTGGTAAATTGGATACGAAACTCTAGTGTTTTCGGTTATTTTACCACTTGTGTAATCAGGTTCGTTAGTACCTTCTTTGAAAGTAACGTTTTCTAAAAGGGCACCTGGCTTTATTGCATTCCAAATGTCTGGTTCTTTCTCTTCGGAAAGGTCAATTACTTTAGCGTAGCAACCGCCTTCAAAGTTAAATACAGTGTTTTCGCTTGTCCAACCATGCTCATCGTCACCAATAAGCTTTCTGCTTGGGTCGGCAGAAAGGGTAGTTTTACCAGTTCCTGAAAGGCCAAAGAAAATGGCAGTATCACCATCTTCACCTACGTTGGCCGAGCAGTGCATGGCTAATGTGTCTTTTTGGTGAGGAAGGATAAAGTTCAAGGCAGAGAAAATACCTTTTTTCATTTCCCCAGTATAACCAGTTCCACCTATTAAAGCGATTTTTCTTTTGAAGTTTAAGATTGCAAAGTTGTGCTGTCTTGTTCCATCTCTATCAGGGACAGCCATAAAGCCTGGAGCACAAACTACTGTCCACTCTGGTGTAAAATCTTTAAACTCTTCCAAAGTAGGTCTTAAGAACATGTTAAAACAGAATAGGTTAGACCAAGGGAATTCAGTCACAACTCTAACATTGGTTCTGTATTTTGGATCAGCACAAACATATGAATCTCGTGCATAAATTTCTTTTCCAGAAAGGTAATCTGTTACTCTGTCATAAAGCGCATCGAATTTTGCTGGTTCAAACGGGATGTTAATATTTCCCCACCATACCGAATCTTCGGTGATTTCATCTCTAACAATAAACCTGTCTTTCGGTGAACGACCTGTGAATTCACCTGTGTTCACATTTATGGCACCAGTACTCGTTTCCTGTACCATACCTTTTTCCACAGAAATTTTCGCCAGTTCATCTGCCGATAGGTTCCAATGTACTATGGCATCTTTGATGCCTAATTCTTTCACACTCGCTCCGTTGGATTTAAGCCCGTTTTCTTGCATTTTCTTAGTTTTTAATACTCTGTTTTGCAAACGATTGCATTCTGTTTAGGGGCACAAAAATAGGGAAAAAAAGTTTTGATTAGAATTCCATGCAGTAATAATAAAAACACTCTTATAAGTGGTTGAAAAACTCTGTTCGGTGGTCATTAACATAAACACATTTGTAAATACCCTTTTACCGTAGTAGTTTTATCGGTATTGAACTAAACAAAAATCGGAATTTATGCTGGATAAAGGAACTATTGAAGGTCCGCAGATGATGGGGCATCCCAAAGGTCTGTTCTATCTTTTTTTCGCTGAACTTTGGGAAAGGTTTAGCTTTTATGGAATGAGGGCATTGTTGACCCTATATATGGTCAACGAAATTTTTGAGGCCCTTGTCTCACGAGATTTGGCCGCAGCTGCGGTTTATGCTTCTTATGGCTCTTTGGTCTACGCTTCTACTGTGGTAGGTGGAAGAGTTTCTGATACACTTTTAGGTTTCAGAAAGTCAATTATTCTTGGGGGTATTCTAATGTCGCTTGGGCATTTTGTGCTTGCTGTTGAAAACGAATACACTTTTTATTTAGCGCTTGCTTTAATTGTTGTTGGAAATGGGTTCTTCAAGCCAAACATCTCAACTTTTGTAGGTGCTCTATACAAAGATGGGGATACTCGAAAAGATTCAGGCTTCACTATTTTCTACATGGGTATTAATATTGGCGGCTTTGCTGCTCCACTTTTATGTGGTTGGTTAGGCCGTGAATATGGTTGGCACTATGGATTTGGACTAGCAGGAATTGGCATGCTAGCAGGACTTCTTGTTTTCTGGAATGGAATTAAGAAAGGCGTATTCTTAGATAAGGGGTTGCCCCCAAGTGAGGAAAGGCTTGAGACAAGAGTTTTAGGTATTAAAAAGAAAACATTTGTGCCTATTTTGGCTTTCTTAGCTGCACCAGTAATTGCGATAATGTTAGCCTCTTATGGAGCTATTGGTGGTGGGGCTACTTTTTTAGGAGATCAGAACATTGTTACCCTTATTTTTAAGTTACTAGGTGTTGCCATCCTAATCTATATGGGGGTTATCATGTATCAGGCAACGGCTTCCGAAAGAAAGAAATTAGCGGTGGCTTTATTGATTACGGTATTCATGAGTATTTTCTGGGGCTTCCATGAACTCTCAGGGAGTGTAATCACCCTTTTTGCGAGTAGAAACGTAAACCTTTGGTTGATAGATGCAGCGCAAACCAATGCATTGAACTCCATGTGGATTATCATTCTTTCTATTCCGATCTCATTATTATGGGGCTTCTTAGCAAAGAAGAAAATGAATCCACGGACTCCATATAAATTCGCTTTAGGCTTATCCTTGGCTGCAATCAGTTTCTTTGTGCTTTCATTAAGCGGAAATGCCGCAGACTCAGAAGGAATGGTGCCATTTTTCTACTTAATGGTAATGTACTTCTTGATTTCAGTTGGAGAGCTATTCATGTCTCCTGTTGGTTTGTCTAAAATTACTGACTTATCACCGCAACGAATTGTAGCGTTTATGATGGGCGTTTGGTTCCTTTCTTCTGCCTACGCTTTTCAAATCGTTGGTTTCATCGGTAAACAACTTGCTGTTGAAAGTACAGATGCAAACGTTGGAGGTTTTGATTCTCTCGATATATACATGGGTGGATTTGAACTAATTGCTAAGTATGCATTTGGTGCAGCCATCATCGTGTTCCTACTCGGTCCAATTTTGAAAAGGTGGATGCAGGATGTACACTAAGTATAT
This sequence comes from Roseivirga sp., assembly GCF_034669765.1. Classification (GTDB taxonomy): domain Bacteria; phylum Bacteroidota; class Bacteroidia; order Cytophagales; family Cyclobacteriaceae; genus Roseivirga. Next base: position 70,012 of record NZ_JAXMOQ010000003.1, on the reverse strand, counting down.
TTTGTTATGAAATTGAAAGCCGCTCTTAGAGCGGCTTTTTTTATGCCCTTACCAGCATGGCACCACTGGAATAACCACCACCGAATACGGTGATTACTGCTAATTGATTTTTTTGCATTGACTCAAATATTTGTGAGTAGCCAATGGAAGAACTCGCAGATCCTGTGTTTCCGAATTCTACCATATTAATCACTACTTTTTCAATAGGGAAGTTTAGGGTTTCAGCCACGTTGTTGATGATTCTCACATTGGCCTGGTGTGGGATCAGGTAGTCTAATTGGTCCACTGAACAGTCGCCATTTTTGAGGATTGCCATTGTCTTTTCTGACATGAACTTAATGGCATTGTAGAAAACGTCCTTTCCATCGGGCATTGAAATACCGCCATCAAAAGGCTTTAAACATACTCCATTTGGTCCTCGCCCAATTGTGGCGTGGCCTTCTGTATTCACCCCAATAACTTCATGGTCTTTTTCGGTAATTCTTTCTTTTGAAAGGAATACAGCAGAAGCCCCATCACCCCAAAGATGAGCGGAAACTGGATCTGATTCGTTTAAATAGGCCCAATTATGTTCTGAGGTTACCACTAGGGCTTTTTTAGCTTTACCCATAGCGAAATAACCTTCTGCAATCTCAACTGCATTTAGGAAAGAGCTACAGGCAGAAGAAATGGAAAATACTACAGCTCCATTGATATTGTACTTTTGTTGAACGACATGAGCAAGTGTACCCACAGTGTCATAAGGAGAGTAGGTTGCGCCAATAATCAGGTCAACTTCAGATATGTCATAGGCTAATTTGTCCAGTCCATTTTCAATAGCCGAAATGGCCATTGTATTTACATTTTCATTTGAGGAAGCTTTTCTTCGGTTTTTGATTCCCGATTTACGGATGATGGTCTCATCGTCCATTCCATTTTTATCGAGGAAATAACTATTAGGGATTACATTCGTGGGAATATAATGGGATGCTAAATTAATGTACATGAAATCCTGTTACGGGTGGTTGTTTTAATATGTTGAGTTTCGACTTCGAAACTAGTACATATTTCGGGAATCTCTTAAAATGAATGGTAAATAGGGTTATTGAAATTTCAACGCACTTATATAGCCTTTAGGTTAAAACTTCTTGAACTATCTTCTTAAGGTGGGGACAACTTATACTTCAACCTATTGGTTTTTCTTCATCCAAATACCATTTCTAGGTGAGAAATGAACCAAAGTAAAGAACTCAGTTAAGTAGTTTTGGTAATTTTGGACTGTTTCTGTAAAGACAAATAGATAACTAAGCTGAATTAATAGCATTCAATTATCTTCGCCCAAAGTTAAATTGAATGAGTACCGAAGAATTAGTTTATGTTATTGATTTAGGAGGAACCCTTGTGTTTGCTATTAGTGGTTGGTTGGCAGCTTCTAAAAAGCAAATGGACCCTTTTGGAGCTTCTGTAATTGCCTTTATCACTGCAGTTGGAGGTGGAACCTTGCGTGATTTACTTATTGGTAGTCAGCCAGTTGGGTGGATGGTTGATCAAAACTACCTGTTAATGATTGGAGGGGGGATTGGACTGGGATATTTATTCAAACGATACTTGGAAAAACTGAGAAAAACAATGTTCCTGTTTGATTCCATAGGGATAGGCTTGTTTACTATTCTTGGAATTGAAAAAACGCTTGATTTTGGTTTAACCCCCGTAATTGCGGTAATGATGGGGACAGTCTCTGCTGTTTTTGGTGGAGTATTACGTGATACGTTGGCCAATGAAGTACCTTTGATTTTTAGAGAAGAAATTTATGCAACAGCCTGCTTAACTGGCGGTATTCTGTTTTTGATTTTGGGTTATTTCAATGTCAATGTTGATGTGAAAATCATTCTTACGGTATGTTATATTATCGGATTAAGAATTATTTCGGTAAGGAATAAGTGGTCACTTCCGGCAATTAAATAGTATAATAAGTTCACCATGAAAATTATTCATGCACCAAATGCACCTAAGGCTTTAGGGCCTTATTGTTCCGCCATCCGCACAGGCAATTTACTTTTCTGTTCAGGACAAACGGGGATTGATCCTTTAACCAATAAAGTGGAGTCAACTACGATTGATGGGCAGACTAAACAGGTATTGGCGAACCTTAAAGCAGTTTTAGCCTCTGAAGGGCTTGGAGTGAAGGATGTGGTGAAATGTAATGTCTACCTCAGTGATATGCAGCACTTCAAAACAATGAACGCTGTGTATGGTGATTTTTTTGAAGGCCATACACCCGCCAGGACCACCGTTGCCGTAGCGGGCCTTCCTTTAGATGCGCTTGTAGAGATTGAATGTATTGCCGAAATCAAGTAATCTATTTCTGCCAGGATTAAGCAGTGACTACTTTCCGTTGCTTCTTCTTATACAGTGCGAAGACATTACCCACAATCAGCATTAGCATTCCTATAATGGTGTACTCGGAGATTACAAAGCCTTCGAAAATTGTGGAGATAACAACCGCTACTACGGGTACGACTACAATCGTATAAGCTGCCTTTCCTGCACCAATCTTGCTGATCAGCGTGAGGTACATATTGAAGGCGATTATAGAACCGAAAATGACCAGATATATTAGGGAGAATATATAAGGAACCGACCAATCGATAGTGAATGGTCGATTGAGGGCTATTGCAACAATTAGCATGGTTATGGCGCCATACAACATGGCGAAAGCTGTAGATTGCATTACAGGAATTTTCAATTTTGAGTTATAACCTGAAGTTACATTGCCAAGACTGGCAATTATCACTGAAGAAACGCATAGAATAAGCCCCGTAAATGACTCGTCTGCTGTGGTGAAAGCCATCAGTTCGCGCTTAAAAATAACCATGGTGCCCAGCACACCGAACAGCGCCCCAATGAATACTTTGAGTATAATGGGTTGTTTCAAGAATATGGAACCGAAAACCATATTGAAGAAGATGATCAATGAGAAACCAACAGCCACCAATCCGCTGGTAAGGTATTGCTCAGACTGGTAAACTAACCAATAATTGAAACCATGAAGCAGAATGCCTTGCAGAGCAATACGTAAATGAATTTGCCATGAGAAGGATAAATCTTTTCCTCTGACTTTACAATAGGCCAAAAACAGCAAGCCTGCCAAGGCAAATCGATAACTTACTGACATGATTGGGTCTACACTACCAAGTTGAAAAGTGATGACATACCATGTAGAGCCCCAGATGAGCGCTGGTACAGCAAAGAGTACAAAATTATTCGATTCCTTCATGAAATTTGAAAGCTCGAATTTAGCGAGATGGTTCAATTTTCAATTGCTGGATTACCAGTTTTTTTTCAAGTGGAGGAGAGGAAATGTTTTGCCTATTTTTTGTTTAAATAAGCTTTTAAATCAGCAATACTATCGAGCTCATAAAATGAGTAATCGCCAATGGTATGCTTGTCTATTTTTTCGTGCACCCAAGTATCGTGAAAAGGAATGTGAATGGCATGCCCACCAATTTCGCAAATGGGAAGAATATCCGACTTTAGCGAATTACCAATCATAAGGAAGTTGGTAGGGTTGATTTGGTAACGGTCTAAAATGGTTTGGTAAGTCGCTGCGTTCTTCTCACTAACAATTTCAATATGGTCGAAATAATCAGCCAAACCTGATCTTGCAATCTTAGTCTCTTGATCCCATAAGTCTCCTTTAGTAATTACGAGAAGTTGATAATTGTTTTTAAGCCATTCTAGGTTCTCTTGAATTTCAGGTAATACTTCAACAGGGTGGGTGAGCATTTCTTTCCCCAAATTAATAACCTTTTGAATGTCGGTACCTGATATTTTGTGCTGTGTTAACTCTATGGCTGATTCGATCATAGAAAGCATAAAACCCTTAATCCCGTAACCGAAAAGCTTAAGGTTCCTTAGCTCGACTTCGTAAAGTTGTTGTTCTAAACTGTTGTCAATTTCAATATACTTGGAAAGAATAGTTTCAAACTGAAGTCTAGTCTTTGTAAAAATAGGCTCGTTTACCCAAAGTGTATCATCTGCATCAAATGCGATTGTTTTAATGTGATTCATAGATTGTGTCAAAATACAGGTAGAAATGAAAATGTCTCCATTGAAAAGCTGAATGCAAATCAATGGAGACAAGTTTTAAATTGGGAAATTGGTTTTACCAGCCTGTTCTATAATTTCGTTTTACGTACTTATTCGCTTCGTCAAAGTTGGTTACCTTCATGTTTTTAGCATCCCAATGCAATCTCTTTCTACCATGGTATTTTGTGCCACCCCAGAAACCTTGATTTTTTGCGTTTGGATCTATTTCAAAATAAGCTTTTAAGGCAAGGTTTCCTATGAGAATACTTTCTGTGAATGGTCCAGCGTAGTCAAAGGAAGAACTTGTTTCAGCCTTTCCGTATCCAGCTATACAGGCGTTTACCCACTGTAAATAGTGTCCTTCTGGAACTCTGGCGATAGTTTCTTTTACCGATACCTGCTCATTTAATGATAAAGGAAGTAACCTCGGGTTCGCTCCGTAACAGTCGGCCAGAAGTTTTCCTTTGGTGCCTATAAAGAGTACTCCACCATCCCAGTTTCCAAATGCTTCATCATCACCGAGTTCTTCCGGTCTTTCAGGCATTATGCCTCCATCCATCCAAGCCACTTTTATATTTCCCTTGCCATCTGTTCTTGGGTAGTTTAAATGAATTTTACTCGCAGTGGGGAAGCTCTTTGGGAAGTCGAGTGTTTCAAAATTAGCCTTGAAAGCGTCTGCTGCACTACACTCTACCTGGTCTGGATATAGGATGGGTAGAATTCTATACACAGGATCCATAATGTGGCAAGCCATATCTCCTAATGCGCCAGTGCCAAAATCTGACCAGCCTCTCCAGTCAAAAGGCAAATATGCATCATTGTAGTCGCGTTTTTCTGCAGTACCTAGCCATAAATCCCAGTCTAATTCTTTCGGAATGTTATCTTTTCTGGTAGGGGTTTCTAGCGCCATAGGCCAAATGGCTCGGTTTGTCCAGCATTGTACAGTATGGACTTCGCCAATTAATCCCGCATCATAATATTCTTTCATTTTCCGAACGCCATCTCCCGAAGCTCCCTGATTTCCCATTTGGGTAACTACTTTATACTTTTGAGCTGCTTCCGTCAATTGCCTAGCTTCTGCGATATCATGGGTAAGGGGTTTTTGAACATAAACATGTTTCCCTAATTCCATTGCCGCCATGGCCTGTACAGCGTGCATGTGGTCTGGGGTAGATACAGATACAGCATCAATGCTGTCTTTGTTTTCTTCCAGCATCTTGCGGTAGTCTTTGTACATTGGTGCGTCAGGGAAATTCTTCACAGATTCCTTAGGACTTCTTTGGTCAACATCGCAGAGGTAGGCAATTTTTACATTTGGGCTCGTTGCAAAAGAAGCTAAATCACTGGTTCCTTTTCCTCCAGCTCCGATTCCAGCAATGTATAGCGTGTCGGAAGGGGCTACGAAGCCGTTACCCAGCACGTGACGTGGCACGATGGTAAATGCAGCTCCAGCAAAGCCTAAAGTTTTTATGAAATTTCTACGGGTGTTTGAGGTCGAGGGGATATTCTTTTCTTCGATGGATGACATAATTAGGGTTTATATCTAAAAAGTAAATTTGAATCCCTTGAATTTATGAAATCGATTTCAAATTGACTAGATCATTTTGAAACATTGTTTGAATGGGGTGAATATTAATATTTGAAATGAGAGGTCTTCTGAATCAGTTAAAACAAAAAAAATAAACGGGATTCAAAATTCAAACGATCAATAATTGATAGGCAATAATTAAAATGAAAGCATTGGAAAACTGTTAGCATAATAGGGTGAATCCTCTTAGATTTCTGATTCTCTTTTCAGCTTAGACTTGAGTGATAATAGAAATGTGTATTTTCGCCTGATTTCTGAAATTCAAACTATACTCTTCTTGAAAACGAAAACTCTACTTGTTACCCTACTCTTTTTGGTTATGGCCTCAGTGCTTGGTTATGTCTACTTTTTTAGGAAAGATAACGGTACTGAAATACAAAGGCTTATCCCTGCCAATAGCCTTGGGTTAATTACCATCAATAATGTTTCAGAAGCCATTAAAGACTATTCCAGTTATTCATGGTGGGATGAGGCCAATTCCTTACCCTTTATTAATAGGTTAACAGAGTCCAGTAGTAAAATAGACTCATTGGTAGCATCAGGAGTACTGCAGTCAAAAATCAATGAGAACCCTGTATATGTTTCTTTCCATTTAACGTCTAACAATAGTATAGAACCACTCTTTTTTATCGGCTCAGATGGGTTTGAATGGTTGCCAACGAATATTAAAAAATTAGCTAACCTATGGTTCAACAAGGAGTTGCTTTTTGAAAGCAGGGTGTTTAATGAAAGGCTCATTTACGAGGCTGAAGTACAAGCGTCTAAATGGGGCTTTATAAGCTTGGGGAGTTACCTCATCATTTCTACCAATTCTGTCTTGTTAGAAGATGTAATTCGTGCTGAAGAAGATGAATCTAACCGATTGATGAACCCAGATCTGAAGATGGAGGAACACCAGAAGGGGATGAGCCTGCTATTGAATACAGATAGAGTTGGAAGACTAAGGAATGTGTTTACGGGCAATAATGAATCCTCATCAAATCAACTTAAAGGTCTTATAAATATAAAAATAGAGCCATCAGCAGCTGGTTTGACTTTTAATGGAGTTAGCCTTTCTAATCAGGCCATTAATCAAACATTACCATCAAATGCCTTGATTAACGTAGAAAATTTCATCCCTAGCTCTGCAAGTTTTGTGCGTTGGTTTGGTATTGATGAATCTCAGAATGTGTCACTAAGCGATTTTGATATTTCATTGTTTCAAACCCTTCAGAATTCTGAAATATGTGAAGTAAACATTGTGCTTGGGGCAAACACCATGTCTCAAGTTCTTTTGTCAGAAGTTTCTGATGTGTCCAAAATATCAAAAATGCTTGAAGAGATTTCTAAAGCCAGTAGAGCCGATGGCGATACCTTATTTACAGAAAGCTTTATTAATAACGAAATCAGGTTCGTGAACGAGGGACAATTTTTGGCCAAAACATATGGAGAGCGATACCAAAAATCTGGTAAACCTTATTACGCCTTCTTTAATAATGTAATGCTCATTAGTGACAATATTGATGCCCTAAAAACGGTTTTGGTGGATTACGATGCCGAAAATACTTGGGGAAGAATTCCGGAAAAAAGAAGGTATTTAGATAATTTGGTTCGAGAAGCAAATATAACACAACTCAATAATTTTGAATTCTATTTAGATCCACTCGTCAATTCGTTTAACCCTAAATGGAAGGCCTTCTTTAAAGATCATATTCAATTATTTTCGTCATTCGATAACTTCAACTTCCAAATCAATGAAGCATCGAATCGACTCATTGTAAGTGCTGAGCTTACTTTTAATGAATCGGTAAAAGGGCCAGTGGTTCAGAGTAACAATAATAATGCTGAGTTAACCAACCCAGAGATAGGACTGAGTTTAGTAACTAATGCTTATGGAAATAGTAAACTTATCACTAAACCATTTGTAGTTAAAAACCATAATAACAATGCGCAGGAGATCATCTTTCAAGATGAACTGAATCAGCTCTATTTGTTAGATAGAACGGGTAATATTTTGTGGAAGAAAGAACTTGAAGGGAAGATAAATGGGGCAATCGAGCAAATAGATTTTTATGCTAATCGTAAACTTCAATACCTGATGTTTACAGATTCTACGGTTCATTTAATCGACAGAAATGGTGATGAAGTAGAAGGTTTTCCAATGGCTTTTGCAACAGAGCTCCCTATTACACAATACTCAGTGGTGGATTATGATAATAGTAAAAACTATAGATATGCGACTACAGACAGAAGGGGGAATGTGTATTTGCTGAGCAAAGAAGGCGAAATGCTTGAAGGTTGGTCACCAAAGGTGATGGGGTCTGCATTACGAGCGGCACCTGAACATATTAGAATCAGAGGTAGAGATTGCTTTGTTATTGTTGAGGCTAACGGTAATATTCACCTTTTGAACAGAAAGGGTGAAGAGTATCCCGGCTTCCCATACCAAACGGACAAGCAAATTTCGGGAGATTATTTCATTCAACAAGGCCCATCGTTTAATGAATCCTACATCAAGGTTTTAAGTGAAGATGGTGAGTTGCTTTCACTCGATTTTAACGGGACTGTGAAAGGGCGAAATCAATTGGTGAAACCATCGGTGTCTAGTCGTTTTATAGCTGTGAGAGATAAGCTTAATACGGGGCTTTTAACTGTTAGGAAGGATAGTAATCAGTTTACGGTATTTGATGAAAAAGGTGAGCGCAAATTCGGGTATGATTTTAAAGGGCAAGGAGATTGGGTTTTTGAGTACTACAATTTCAGAAATGACAGTGAATTATATGTAGCTCAAAATTTAACCACTGGTGATTTGGTAATTCTCGATGATCAAGGTAAAGAGAAATTCTCTAGAGAGGCATTTTCCACGAACCCTGTAGGCATTCTTTATTATCAGAACAAAAGGGAATACGAACTCTTTGTAAATTTCGATAATCAAATGGCTATTTATACATTTGCCAAATAGGCCAAAATACAATGAAATTACTTTTTTCAATACTTATTTCCGTACTCAGCATTGGGGTTTCTGTTGCCCAAAATGACAGTTTACCTGATCAGTTCAATTCGCCATATGAGGTAATAGTCAATCACCTCAATTATTTACAGGAAGATAATTACAACCCTGCTCAGGCAGCGAAATCCTTACGTCAAGGCGATTTATCTCAAGATGAACTTGAAAAACTAGCAATTGAACTGAAGCAAATATTTGACGGGTCTGGTAACTACATTTATCTAGATGATGTGCCCAAAAGCCCAGATTATTATGATAGCACTTCGTTTAAAAAACGCTATGTGTTGTTCAATGAGTTTCCCGAAATATATGTTCAGAAGGAAGCTGATGGCTGGTTTTACGCTGGTAAATCTGTTCAAGATATAGATCTTATTCATAAAACGGTTTACCCTTTCGGGACAGACCGTCTTCTGAACCTTCTGCCCAAATTAGGCTCTAAAAAATATTTAGGTCTTCATATGTGGCAATTAATTGGAGGGCTTATCATCATATCGGTAGCCTTCATATTGCATTTAATACTCACACTTCTATTAAGGGTGGTTATTTTTAGATTACTTCATAAGTATGGTAAAGTAGATTTGGCCAATAACCTTATTTTGCCTGTTGCTAAGCCATTCAGTTTACTTATTGTCTTTGCCTTCGTAAGTGTGCTCATTCCTACGCTTCAGTTACCCATTGCGATTTCTAAATACCTCATTTTAGGAGTTGGAGCATTGCTTCCTTTCTTCGGTACCCTGTTCTGCTATAAAATGGTGGACGTTCTGGGCGCTTATATGAAGAAAGTGGCCGAAAGAACCCAAAATACGCTCGATGATCAGTTGGTGCCTTTGGTACGTAAGATTTTGAAAACCTTCGTGATTTTGGTTGGGATTATGGCTATTCTTGATGGGCTTAAGTTTGACATCTGGCCATTGATAACAGGTCTATCCATTGGTGGACTGGCTGTGGCTTTGGCCGCACAAGATACACTCAAAAACTTTTTTGGTTCAGTCATGATCTTTGTCGACCGCCCATTCCAAATCGGAGATTGGATTACTTCGGACGATGTTGATGGAACTGTAGAAGAAGTAGGCTTCAGGTCCACTCGAATCAGAACTTTTAGAGATTCATTAATGTATGTACCGAATAGTGTGATTTCTAACAGAACGGTAGATAACCACGGTAAGCGACAATACAGAAGGTATTTTACCAAGCTTGCTATTACTTACGACACACCAACGGATTTAATTGAAGTGTTTGTAAAGGGAGTCGAGAAAATCGTTTTAAATCACCCTGACACCCGAAAGGATTCTTATAACATCTTCCTGAATGATTATGGCGCTTCTTCTCTAGACGTAATGCTTTATATTTTCTTCAAAGTGCCTACTTGGAATGAAGAACTAAGATGCCGTCAGGAAATTATGTTGAGTGTAAATCGCTTGGCTGAGAAACTAGGAGTGAGGTTCGCCTTCCCTACACAAACTTTAATGGTGGAACAATTTCCCGGTAAATTGTCTTTAACACCTAACTATAATCAGAGCAAAGAGGAAATGAATAAAGAAATGGAAGCCTTTATTGCTAAAAACGAAAATAGTGATGGAAAAGAACACAAGCGCTAAATTCGGCACCAAAGCAGTGCATGCTGGCGTAACACCAGACCCCACTACTGGGGCAATCATGACGCCTATTTATCAAACGTCAACCTACGTACAGCGCTCACCGGGCGACCATAAAGGCTTTGAATATTCTAGAACACAGAACCCAACACGTTCTGCTTTGCAAGAGAGTATTGCTGCGCTAGAAAAAGCAAAGCATGGTCTGTGTTTCGGTTCTGGTTTGGCGGCTATCGATGCCGTGATTAAGCTTTTAGGTCCTGGTGACGAAGTCATTACTGGCGATGATCTTTATGGAGGCACTTATAGAATCTTCACTAAAATATTTGCGAAATACGGAATCAAGTTCAATTTCATCTCTTTGGAAGATGTGTCAAACATTGAAAAATACATTACTCCAAAAACCAAGTTGATTTGGATAGAAACGCCTACAAATCCAATGATGAATATCATTGATATTAAAGGGGCGGCAGCTATCGCTAAGCTACACAAGGTAATGCTAGGGGTGGATAACACTTTTGCTACACCATACCTTCAAAACCCACTAGACTTAGGTGCTGACCTTGTAATGCATTCTGTTACTAAGTATTTGTCGGGTCATTCAGATGTGGTAATGGGAGCATTGGCCATGAACGATGATCAATTAGCCGAAGATTTAGCCTTTATTCAAAAGTCATGTGGAGCTGTTTCTGGACCTCAAGATTGCTTTTTAGTGTTAAGGGGGATTAAAACTTTGCACTTACGGATGCAAAGACATTGTGAGAATGGCGAGAAGGTGGCTAAGTTTTTAGCTAATCATCCTAAAATCGGAAAAGTCTACTGGCCTGGTTTTGAAGATCACCCAAATCATAAAGTTGCAAAAGCGCAAATGAGAGGTTATGGAGGAATGATTTCCTTCGTATTTAAAGAAGATAATCAAGAGCAGGCTTTCAGAGTGATGGAGAAATTGAAATTATTTGCCTTGGCGGAGTCTTTAGGAGGAGTAGAGTCATTATCCAACCATCCAGCTACCATGACTCATGGAGCTGTTCCAAGAGAAGAAAGAATGAAAATTGGGCTCTTGGATTCACTTATTAGGATTAGTGTTGGAATTGAAGACATAGAAGATTTGATTGCAGATTTAGAGCAAGCATTGACTTAGCCAAATATTATATCTCTTTATAAGCCCACCTCGAGTGGGCTTTTTTGTTGTTAGGGGTTGATTCAGAATATTATTCTGTTAACACTTGTTAATATGTGGGTAATAAAAATATTATACTTTTTTTTCATCAAATCCTAAACTTTTGTTGACCTTTGTCGTCTTAAAGGAAGTAAGAGGAATTCAACAAACAAACTCGAATTTCTTACGAACGGACACCTAAGTAGAAAAGAACAGAAAAGTGAACAAAAAAACAGAAAAACAACAAAAAAAGGTCATGAAACAAGTGCTCAAAAAACAAAAAACGCTGTCCGCCCTTGTGGCATTTGGTTTAGCAGCAGTAATTACGCTTTTCGCAGCTTCAAATTCATTTGGAGTCCCTTCTCACGAAGATATTTCAGAAATAGACGCTAGAGTTGATATGGAGCTTTTGGCAGAGGCAGTAGCCGAAGTTAAAAAGGAAATGTATGCTTTTGATAAAGAAGAAATTTTCAACGCAAATGCTGAAGATGTAAAAATCATAAAGGTATTCAATGCAGAAAATAAACTTGTAGGTCAAGTATCGTTAAAAGGTAATCAAGTGATTGAAGATGAAAATATTCAAATACTTGTTAACCGCTCAGAGTTTTTATCAAGTCATGGTAACACTTCTATATATAGAATTTCAGAATAAAGGTTTGTGGTTTATTTGAACATAGTTAAAAGCTGACCAATACGGTCAGCTTTTTTTGTGGGTTAGGGTGTTTTTGAAATGTAGTTCAGAAACAATATGACTTGTTTTACGTAAGCATAGTAGCCCCGAGTAGTGTGTGACTGAGGTACTTACCTTTTTAATTTTTGAACTTAAAAATTGATGTCATGAAAGCACGAAACTATAATAAAGTATTGTCCGCATTTGCCATAGTAGGGGCCACCGCTCTAATGGCCTTTTTACTTGATAACTTTAGTGGTCTAACAAAGACTAAGTCTGAGGAGACAAATCTTAAATCTGAGAACGTTATTCAATTTTCAACTGATGATTCGATTGATGCTATAACGAAGAATGTAGAGCAGGTGAAAATTTTTGATGCTCAAGATGCCCTAATAGCCGAATTTATTGAGGGTGAACCCGTGAGTGATGAAACTCTTAAGCTTTATCGAAAAGCTGATTTTCTCTCCAAATTCAATAATCTGGCTATCTATAAATTGAGCGAATAAGGCTTTGTTAAACTTTTTCTATGTAGGGTTATATCGGAGGGGGATTGGGCTGTTTTAAAGCCCCCATTCATATAAAATATGAATCCACAGCCCTGTTTTTCATTTGTTGTTTTTATCTTTTGCTCATGAGCAAACCGTCAATAATTTATGACGGAGACCAAAAACCACAACTATGAACAGATTAAAAACTACTATCAACCATTTTGGCTTGTTGGTTCTGATCGGTTTGGTGTTTTTTGCCTTTGATACCCAAGCGCAGAGAAACCGAAAGAACACACCACCGCCACCGCCTAAGCAAGATCTGCAGGCTAATATTTTTAACGATATACAATGGCGCTCCATCGGGCCTTTTCGTGGAGGGCGGGCTTCAGCTGTTACAGGTGTGCCTGGAAAACCGAATCTCTATTATCAGGGAGCTACTGGGGGTGGAGTATGGAAAACAGATAACGGAGGCGAGACTTGGTCAAATATCTCCGATGGTTACTTCGGGGGCTCAATTGGGGCTGTAGCAGTAAGTGATTCCGACCATGATGTGATTTACGTAGGCCAAGGTGAAGAAACCGTGAGAGGTAATGTGTCATCTGGATTTGAAGGCATGTGGAAATCTACAGATGCCGGTAAAACATGGCAGAACATTGGATTGAAGGATGGAATGCATGTAGGGCGAATTAAAATTCACCCTGAGAACTCTGACATTGTTTGGGTGGCGGTGATGGGAGACCTATTCAAGTCTTCTGAAACTAGAGGTGTTTACAAAACCACTGATGGTGGCAAAAACTGGAAACGCGTTTTGTTCACAAACAAAGATGCTGGAGCTGTAGATATTAGTCTTGATCCAAATAACCCCGATTTTATGATGGCCAGTACTTGGAGAGTAAGAAGAACTCCTTATAGCCTTACTTCGGGAGGAGAAGGCTCAGCGATTTTTAAATCGACCGATGGTGGTGAAACTTGGGAAAATATTATTGAGAATCAAGGAATGCCTAAAGGTCCAATTGGAATCAGCGGTGTGGCTATTTCTCCAGTAGATCCTAGCCGTGTTTATGCAATGATTGAAGCCAATGATGGTGGCGTTTATCGTTCAGATGATGCAGGTGAGACTTGGAGGAAAGTAAACTCAGATAGAGGTTTACGCCAGAGAGCTTGGTATTACACTAGAATTTATGCCGATACTAAGGATGTCGATAAACTGTATGTTTTAAACGTAGCTTATCACACTTCGACAGATGGAGGAAGAACTTTCAGAGGCAGAAATGCTCCGCATGGTGATCATCATGACTTATGGATTGCTCCTGAAGATAATCAAAGACTGGCGATAGCCGATGACGGTGGAGCGCAAGTTTCCTTCAATGGCGGAGAAGATTGGTCAACTGATAACAACCAGCCCACTGCTCAATTTTACAGAGTAGTAACCGATAACCATTTTCCTTACAGAATTTATGGTGCTCAGCAAGACAACTCAACGGTAAGAATCAACCACAGATCTTTTGGTGGTACAATTACCGAAAATGATTGGGAAGGTACAGCAGGAGGGGAAAGTGCACATTTGGCACCAGACCCAAAAAACTCTGAAATTGTTTATGGAGGCAGTTATGGTGGGTTATTGATTCGTCAAGACCACGCAAACGGAATTAGCAGAAACATTAACGCTTGGCCAGATAATCCAATGGGGCATGGGGCCGAAGATTACAAATATCGTTTTCAGTGGAACTTTCCGATTGTATTCTCTCCAAATAACCCAAACAAGCTTTATACTGCATCTAACCACTTGCATGCTACTACCAATGAAGGACAAAGTTGGGAGTTGATAAGTCCAGATTTGACTAGAGCTGAGCCAGATAAACTGGGTAAATCAGGTGGGCCAATAACTTATGATGACACTTCCGTAGAGTATTATGCAACCATATTTGCGGTAACAGAATCACCTTATGAAAACGATTTGATTTGGACGGGTTCCGATGACGGATTGATTCATGTAACACGAGATGGTGGAAAAAATTGGGAGAATGTAACTTCCCCAGATATGCCAAAGTACTTAATGATCAATAGTATCGATGCCGATCCGTTTGTAAAGGGTGGTGCCTATGTGGCTGGAACGCAATATAAATTGGGCGATTATGAGCCTTATTTGTACAGAACAAAAGATTACGGTAAAACTTGGACAAAGATCACTACTGGTATTCCAAATGATTACTTCACTAGAGTAGTTAGAGCCGATCCTAAGCGTGCGGGCTTACTTTATGCTGGAACAGAGCGTGGAATGTTCATTTCATTTGACGATGGAGCTTCTTGGAAGCCTTTTCAAATGAATTTACCGATTGTTCCGATTACGGACTTAACCATTAAAGATGACAACCTAATTGCAGCTACTCAAGGTAGAGCGTTTTGGATGATCGATGATTTGACTATCATTCATCAACTTTCTGATGAAGTAGCTTCAAAATCAGTTCATATGTTTAAGCCAATGGACGCTTACAGAATTGCTGCAAGTTTCCGTAGAAGAGGCGGAGCAGCAGGCGGTGATAACAGTTTGCTTTCTGGTGAAAATAAACCAGGTGGAGCTGTAATTTATTACAACGTGAAAGAAGCACCAGCCAAAGGCACAAAAGTGACTATGGAAATTTACCGTAACGGTGAAAAAATTGAGACTGCTGCTCTTAGACCAGAGGTTGGGTTAAATTCCTACAATTGGAATATGATGTTTGATAATGCTGAGACCTTTGAAGGAAATATCATGTGGTCAGGATCATTACGTGGTCCAATGGCGCCTCCAGGTGAGTACACAGCAAAATTGATCGTGGGTGATGATACTCAAGAACAAACCTTCAAACTATTGGCCGATCCTCGCTATGGCTCAACCGATGCTGAATTAGTACGTCAGTTCGACTTTCTAATTACAGTAAGAGACAAACTGACTGAGACACACCAAGCTATCAAAGACATCAGAGAAGCAAGATCTCAAGTGAACGACTTATTGTCGAAAATCAAAGGTGAAGACCGTTTCAAAGAGGTAGTTGATGCGAGTAAGGTTTTGATGGAGAAAATGACTAAGGTTGAAGAAGCATTGTATCAAACTAAGAACGAGTCAGGACAAGATCCATTGAACTTCCCAATCCGATTGAACAATAAACTCGCAGCCCTGAATGGGGTAGTAGGGAGCGGTCAATATGCCCCAACTGCGCAGGCTGAAACTGTACGTATTGAATTGACCAAACAAATTGATGCGGAGTTGGCAAAGCTGAGAACGATTATGCAAAATGATCTTCCTGCCTTCAATGAGTTGGTGAAACAGAAGTCTGTTGATGCCATTGTAATTAAAAAGAAGTAAGGAGAAAAAGTATACCTCCTTCTGACTTGATTGTCAGGTTTTAAAAAGCCCGTTAATAATTAACGGGCTTTTTATTTTTTGAAATGGATATTTTACTCCAAAAATGATTTCTATTAAAAACTAGTTTCGGTACTGTTCCCGAATCGTTTTGCCTTAATAATAATCAGTGTTGATATTTATACTATCTAAAGTTGAAGTTTGAGATTGTTCTTTTTTCTCTGGTTTAGATATATATTTAGTAAAAATTATGAATCAAAGCTAAACTGCTTGATTTCGAGTGGTTTAAATTAGTAGCTTTATTCTCTGAAATTAACGTATTCTATGAAAACACTATTGAAAAATCGACTTGTAGGAATCTTGTCGCTTGCATTCGTTCTTTCCTCCTGCACAGGTGGTGGAGAAGAAAAAGAGAGCGCTGAGTTTAAATTGGATTATGACAAATACACGCTAGACAATGGTTTAGATGTGGTTGTTCATAAAGATGTTTCTGACCCAAAGGTGGCTGTAGCAGTATTATATCATGTGGGCTCTAACCGCGAGAAACCTGGGAAAACTGGTTTTGCCCACTTTTTTGAACACATGCTTTTCCAAAACTCTGAAAATGTAGGAGAAGGAAACTTCATTTCCGGCATTAACGATTTAGGAGGGACTTTTAACGGTGGTACTAGTACCGACAATACAATCTATTATGAGACCGTACCAAGTGATGCGCTTGAAAAAGTGCTATGGATGGAATCTGACAGAATGGGCTTTTTTATTAATACAGTTTCAGAATGGGGACTGGAAAATGAAAAGCAAGTAGTTAAGAATGAAAAAAGACAAGGTGTTGACAACAGACCATATGGACATAAATCTTATGTGAAGTTAACCAACCTTTACCCAGAAGGGCACCCATACAGCTGGAGTGTAATTGGAAGTTTGGAAGATTTGCAGAATGCCACGGTTGCTGATGTAAAGGAGTTTTATAACAAATGGTATGGGCCAAACAACGCTACTTTAGTAATTGCAGGTGATGTTGATGAAGCTGAGGTTAAAACTTTGGTGGAGAAGTATTTTGGTGAAATAGCATCGAGAGAGGAAATAGAAACGATTGAGCCACGACCTGCGGTTCTTGATCAGACTAAACTGCTTTATCATGAAGATAAATTTGCGAACCTACCAGATTTGGAAATGACTTGGCCAACAGTTGAGCAGTTTCATCCTGATTCTTGGGCGCTGGATTTGTTAGGTAGTGTATTGTCTGACGGAAAGAAATCAGCTTTATACAAAGTGATTGTAGAAGAAAAGAAATTGGCGCCTAGTGTTTTTGGATATAATTCATCAGCTGAAATCGCTGGAACATTCTCTCTAATATCGAGGGCTTATGATGGTGTGAATTTAAATGATTTGAGAGCTGCTGTTTTTGAAGGTCTTCAAAGGTTTGAGACAGAAGGGTTTTCTGATGAAGACTTAGCGAGGATTAAGATTGGGCAAGAAACAGGCTTCTATAATGGTATGTCAAGTGTAATGGGTAAGGCGTCTTCTTTAGCTCGATACAATACTTTTGCTGGTGACCCCGGTTTTATCGTTGAAGATTTAAAGAAATCTCAAGATGTTACTCGTGAGGATATCATGCGAGTGTACAACAAGTACATCAAAGACAAAAATTATTTAGCTACCAGTTTCGTGCCTGTAGGACAGAAAGAATTGGTTTTGGAAGGTTCTGAGAAAGCATCGGTGGTTGAAGAAGCCATTGTTCAAGGTGCAGAGAAAAACCCTTATGAAAAAGGAGTTACTTTCGAGAAAACCGTTTCTAAAATTGACCGTAGTGCAGCACCTTCATTAAAAGGTACACTTAGTTTCGATCCTCCCGCTATTAATAATAGCAAACGTGAGAATGGAATGAAGGTATACCACATTTTCCAAGATGAATTGCCTCTTGTACAATTTAGTATCAGAATCAAAGGCGGTATGTTCTTAGATGACCCTAGTAAAATAGGAACTGCTGCATTATTGGATAACATGATGATGGAAGGAACTGCCAATAAAACGCCACAAGAATTGCAGGAAGCAATTGGTCAGTTAGGGGCTAGAATTAGTGTTTTTGCGTCAAAGGAGTATATCACCATTAGTGGTAGTTCATTGGCCAAAAATTACGATAAGGTATTAGACTTGGTTGAGGAAATTCTTTTCGAACCAAGATGGGATGAAGCAGAGTTTGATAGAGTGAAAAAGTCAGCTTTGAACTCAATTCAGCAGAGTGCCGCAAATCCAAATGCCATTGCTTCGAACGTCTTCAATAAAGTACTTTATGGTAAAGACCATATCTTCGCTTACCCAACTTCTGGAACAGCAGAAACGGTGAACAACATTACTTTAGATGACTTGAAGGACTATTATAATAAGAACTTCTCTCCATCATTAGCTTCTTTCCACTTCGTAGGGGCTTTAGACAAAGCAACGGTAACGAGTTCCTTAAGTCGATTTGATCAATGGGAAGCCAAAGATGTTGTTTTTCCTGAGTATGAAATCAAATCTGCAGACGAAGGTTCTAGAATCTACTTTGTGGATTATCCAGACGCTAAGCAGTCAGTAGTGAACATTGGTTCAATCAGCATGAATGGTGATAACGAAGACTTCGCAGCAGCTGAAGTAGCCAATTATCGTTTAGGTTCTGGTTCAGGCTCTATGCTATTCAAGCAACTGAGACTTGAGAAAGGGTATACTTATGGAGCTTATTCTGGCTTTAATCGAAATATGAATGGCGCTCCGTTTACAGCTTCTTCAAGCGTTAGAAGTAATGTAACAAGAGAATCAGTTGACCTTTTCAAACAAATTTTAGATAACTACGGAAAGGATTTCTCTCCAGAAGATATGGCAAACACCAGAACTTCAATTTTGAGAAGCAACACGCAATCGTATGAAACCCTTGGAGGTTTGGTAGGTATTCTTCAGGAGATCTCGACTTATAACCTTCCAATGGACTACATTAAAAAGGATGAGGATCGATTGAAATCGATGACTTCTGAAGATGCTCGAAAGATCATTGGAGAATATATGGACCCAGATAAGTTATTCTATGTAATCGTTGGTGATGGTAAAACGCAGTTGAACTTGTTGAATAATACAGGTTTAGGTAAGCCAATTGTAGTAAACCCTGAAGATGAAAAATTAGAACTTAAGAAGAAGTAAGCTTCCTCTTTAAGAACGGTATTTCAATACATTGAAAAGGCTTCTAGATTAATCTAGAAGCCTTTTTTGTTGGTTTCGATAACCTATGAATTGATACTTAGGTCGTCCAGTTCCTGTAACAAACAGGCCGCCCCGCTGGGGCTTGTTGTGCAAAACTTGATATCGAATAAGCTACAAGCTGGCCACCCCTCTGGGGCTTATTGCACAGATTCTGGCACCAAGGTGCCCAATTTGTTACATAGCTGGTGTGGTTAATGGAGGGTTGAGATTAAGTCAATGGCAACCTGTTCAAATACGAACCGAATAACCAGCGCCACAAGGGCGAACCGTTTGTAGCACCAATACCAAATAACATGATAAAGTTCAGTAAGAGCAACCGGTTAATTTTTAGGGTTAAAAAATAATGGGTTTTTAGGCGATTTCAGTTGCACCTGACCTCATTCCTAGCCCCATCGGGGCGACCAGCTTGTAGTGATATAGCCAATATCCCAGCATTAAGCTCCGTAGGAGCGACCCGATTGTAGAACCACGACAATCACGATTCAATAGCTCCGTAGGAGCGTCCCCAAAGTGAAAAGATCAAATCATGTTTGAATTCATAAACATATTGTTCGTTTATTTTTTATATTATATCATCTAAATTAAACATGAGTTCTTTCAGCAGAAATTTAAATCATGGCAAACACCTACACCCAGATATATATCCAAATTGTATTTGCTGTAAAAGGACGTGAGAATTTGATTCAACCCAAGAATAAGGAGGCTTTACATAAATTCATTACTGGTATAGTGAAAAACAGAGGTCAGAAACTGTTAGCAGTTCACTCCATGCCAGATCATATACACTTATTTATTGGGCTTGATCCAAACATATCAATCTCAGATTTAGTCCGTGATGTGAAAGCTGGCTCGTCAAAATTCATTAACGAAAGTAATTGGCTGATAGGTAAATTTAATTGGCAGGTTGGTTATGGTGCGTTTTCATATTCAAGGTCACAGATCGATAATGTAATAAAGTACATTAACAATCAAGAAGAGCATCACAAAAGACGGACTTTTAAAGAAGAATACATTGATCTTTTAAACAAATTCAATGTTGAATTTGAAGAGAAATATCTGTTTGATTGGGTTTAGGTTATGTTGCTCGCTTTGGGTAACAAACAGGCCGCCCCTCTGGGGCTTGTTGTCTGAAATCTGATGTTTGATAGGCTACAAGCTGGCCACCCCTCTGGGGCTTATTGCACAGATTCTGGCACCAAGGTGCCCAATTTGTTACATAGCTGGTGTGGTTAATGGAGGGTTGAGATTAAGTCAATGGCAATCTGCTCAAATACGAACCGTTTGTAACATCAATGCCAAACAACATCATAAAGCTCAGTAGGAGCAACCAGTTAATTTTTAGGGTTAAAAAAAAAATGGGTTTTTAGGCCATTTCAATTGCACCTGACCTCATTCCTAGCCCTATCGGGGCGACCAGCTTGTAGCGATAATAACGAATGCCTCGACATCATTAAGCTCCGTAGGAGCGACCTGTTAATTGTTTGGTGCGAAAATCTATTTTTGAATTTCAATCCATCAATTCATCTCCCTGTTTTAACCTACAACTAGCAATCTTTACCTTCTCACAAATAACATTTGATAATTGCTTAAGAACATAGAACTTCGAACCGAAATATGAAATACTACATCATAGCAGGGGAAGCCTCGGGCGACATGCATGCTGCCAACTTAATGAAGCAGCTAAAAATGCGTGATGCAGAGGCTTATTTCAGGGTTTGGGGCGGAGATAAAATGCAAGCGGAAACCAATGAAATGGTGCGGCATTTTAAAGACTCTTCCTTTATGGGAATTTTCAATGTGCTTTGGAACATCAGAAGCATCAAGAAAAACTTCACCCTCTGCGAAAATGATATCATGGCTTTTAAGCCCGATGTATTGATTTTGATTGATAATTCGGGTTTTAACCTGCGTATTGCCAAATACGTGCGATTGTCAAAACTCCCAACTAGAATTTACTATTACATTCTGCCACAGGCTTGGGCGTGGAAACAGAAAAGGGTGCACACCATCCACCAATGGTGCCACAGGGTTTTTGCTATTCTTCCTTTCGAAAAGGACTTTTATAAATCATATGGTTACGATGTAGACTATGTTGGCCACCCCATTTTAGATGCTTTAGAGCAGAGAAAGCCAAGTTTGCTAGGTTCGGAAGCACTGAGAAAGGAATTTAATCTTTCTGAAAAATCCATCATAGCACTTTTGCCCGGCAGTAGAAAACAAGAGATAAAAACAAAGCTTCCTGCCATGCTTAAGGTGGTCAATCATTTTCCGGATTACCAGTTCGTAATTGCAGGTTCTGAAACGATCGATTTGAGTTTTTACAAAAAGTATATGGATACTGACGTAAAAACCATTTTTGATCGCACCTATGACATCTTAAATAACGCTACTGGCGCTTTGGTGACTTCTGGTACTGCAACTTTGGAAACAGCTCTATTTAGAGTGCCGCAAGTAGTGTGCTACAAGCCTGGTTATGTTACTTATCACTTGCTCAAGCGAATTGTCAAGATCAAATTCATCTGTATGGTCAACTTGATTTTAGATCGAATGGCCGTGCAAGAATTAATTGAAGATGATCTCAACGAAAAGCGCTTGGTCAAAGAACTAAGTTCAATTTTAGAAGGAGAGAAGCGCACTCAAATGTTAAATGACTATGATGAATTGGAAATCAAAATGGGTGGTCCAGGCGCTTCTGCTCGTACTGCTGAATTGATGTGGGAAGATATTTCAGAAGCCAATTGATTAGGGCTTTCTGCAATTAATCTATCCAGAGAATAACAGAATTTACTTACCGATCATTCAACCCTTTTCTTTCGAATATCATTGGTGTACATTTCTCTATTCTTGCCTCGCGGGTTTTGGATTGCTTGGGCTGAGAAAAATGAAGTAGGTAGCCTCTTTGTCGCCCAGGTGTCAATGCCTCAAAGGCAGTTTTTAGATCGGGATTTTCGTACAACGCCTTTTTAAACTCTGCTGGCATATTAAATTCTGAAGTCTCTTTTAATGGAACTTTCAATCCAGCTTTTTCTACTTCGATTGCCTCATAGATATAGGTCTTTAAGATGGACTCCATTTCCATGACTTGCTTGACATCAGTGAATTTTAACAGACGAGCAGCCTGTGTGTTTTCTCCGGGTTTTTCTAAAATGTGATTGGTGTCTTGCAGTAAGGCTCCTTTGAAAAAACTAAGTGAAGCGTATTCTTTAAATGCACTGACTATCCCAATATTATTGCCCTGAAAGGTATAGCACGGAACACCCCATTTAGATTCTTCCGTTAGGCCACAGTCGAGAACAATCCTTCTCAATTGCTTTAACTCTTGTGGCCAACGATTGACTTTACAGTCGGGAGTGCCTCCGAGTGGGCAGCGTCCGCAACCTTCGGTAAAATATAAGTCAACATTAGTATTCATGCTGTTCATATGTTGTATAAATGGGATTTACCGATCATTCAAGCCTTTCCCTTCGAATATCATTGGCGTACATTTCTCTATTCTTGCCTCTCGGGTTTTTGATTGCTTGGGCTGAGAAAAATGTAGCAGGTAGCCTCTTTGTCGGCCAGGAGTTAAGGCTTCAAAGGCAGTTTTCAAGTCAGAGTTTTCGTTCAATGCCTTTTCAAACTCTTCGGGCATATTAAACTCAGCTGTCTTTTTTAGTGCCACTGTGAGTCCAGCTTTCTCCACTTCAATAGCCTCATAAATATAGGCTTTCAAAACAGTTTCCACTTCCATGATCGCTTCAAGACCTGTAAAACGAATCTGACGAGCTGACTGCACATTTTCTGTTTGTTGGATAAGAATATTATCAGAATCCTTTAATAGGACGCCTTTGTGAAATAAATAGGCGCAATACTCTTTAAATCCATGGATCAGAACAATGTTCGTTCCCTTAAAGGTATAACAAGGACATCCCCATTTCAACTCTTCCGTTAGCCCGCAATCGAGTGCAATGGCTCTCAAATGATTATACTCAGCCTGCCACTTGGTGTCTTTCTCGAAAAACCAATCCACTTTAGGGTTCATTTTTTAAAAATAGTGATTTTAAGAAATATAGTTCTTTCAAATGGTCACTCAATTATGCGATAACGTCTTTTCATCAATGGCAAGAAGCGTCCTTTCGGCAAGCTTTCCTTTTGACCATAAGTAACAAAACCTTGGTTGGCATAAAATGCTTCAGTATTCGGATCAGCCTCTACGATGATCGGTTTGTCATTCTTTACTGCTTTTTCAATGCAGAAGGAGAGGAGCATTTTGCCAAATCCTAATCCGATATGTGCTGGTTCGATCCAAAGGTTTGTGACATCATAAGCCTCAGTTAATTCCTGAATGGCACAGAAACCAATGATTTTTCCTTCCAATACCAGTTTATAAATTTGCTGTATTTCAAAGTCGGTTTCAGTGAGCAGCAGATCCTCTTTCCATAACTCCATCCATTCTTCTGGATAGCCCCAATGCTGTTTAGACGTAAAAGAAATAAGATTGAGCTCGTCAATATCTTCGATTTGGGCTTGAAGGGTTTTAGCGAGACTCATACTCTTGATTAAGATGTAGTTTCAAGAAAATATCCTTGTCCTCTAGCTCAAGAGATGAAATTTGAACGATCAAACCGTCTTTACTTGGAAAAGCATACTCAATGCTAAATGGTAAGTGATAATATTTTTTGTCCCCATTGGGACTGAGTATGATGAGGGAATTTTGCAATAATTTTGGATTATTGTTTTCCAGCTCATTCAAGATTTCTCCATCGGAGTAATTTTGATAGCTTGGATTTAGATGTCTGGAAAACCTGTATATGGAATTACTATAAGAGTCAAATAAGATTTTGTAATAATTGGGGTATTTTAACTGCATAGTAAGGCTATTCACGCCTCTATTATCAATGGGTTTCTTGAGCCCTTCTAAATGATTAAACCCAGTCATTCCTGCACTTAGTTTTCCGAATTTTCTTGAATTGATATTGAAGAACTCAATTGAATCAGAGTGGTAGTTATTAATTAAAAGTAAGCTATCAAAAGCTTGAATGATTTGACCGCCTAAAAATGATGTAGGTAGAATTCTGTTTATATACTTTTTTGGGTAACTAGACCACACATGAAATTCATTGTTTTTTAGGTTAAGTGTATGAGCAACATATGTATTGCTAGTGAATTGGAGGCTGTTTGGATTAGAATGAGGTACCGTATTTATGTATAGTTTAGAGTCGAGTAATACTCCTCCTTGTTGTTGCTCATTTGCATCAAAGCTCATTATTGCCTCTGAATCATATTCATAAACCTGTTTTAGTTCTGAGTTCCGGTTATAGAGAAAGACTTTATTCAACGATGTTGGAAATACAAAAATGGAATCTGAATTAAACCAGTAGAAGCTCGGTGAATTCGTTTTAAATCCGTTTGGGCCATACTGGGGGATGGTCACCACTTTCCTATACTCGAAAGTGGAGTTGTCAATAATAAGGAGCTGTAAACCCTCCCCATTTGTTGCTGATATAATTAAATAAGAAGTGTCATTTAATGTTCTTGTTTGCCATCTGGGCATTGGAGAGTAAGAGAAACCCTGACTCTTAGAAACAAAGAGGGTATCTACGCCTGATATTTTTACGAAATTAATATTTTCGATCTTGTTAGAGTCCTGACAACTCAAAGTTATTAGTAAAAGAGATAATAGGGGTAGTTTTTGATAGCTCATCATAAGAAGGTGCAGTTGGGGTTTTTATTAATTGTAAGACAGGTTGAAATTATGGGCCTCGCTGTACTTTTTTTAACTTCTAAATAATCATAATGCATTGATTATTACCCTTAAAAATTCTAAATAGTGGTGTTCTCGTTGCTCATAAGAAGGGCAACTGAGAAATCACCACTATTTTCCTCCTTTAGGTTAGTTCAACCTAAGGTTTTTTAGATCCGTGACCAGCTGACTCTGGTTGTTATTCTCGAATAAGCATTTTTAACCAGCTAGATGGATTAGGGATATATAACCGAATTGCTCCATCAGCAGATGTGCAAGTATCTCCCTCGTACTTGTTACAGTAAATGTAGATGTAAAATTCCTTCCCTTCATATTTAGCTTTCATATCACCCGCATACTCAAATCTTACTTGGGCATTGGCGAATGGTGATATTAAGGATAAGGATGCTAATGCGATAGCTAGTGAAAAACAAGCTACTCTAATTTTTCTCTTAATTGGTTTCATGATATTTAATTTTCATTAGACATTAAACTCAAAGTCAACTCATTGCCTAGGATGTTGAGGAGGCTTCTTGATTAAAATTATAAAAATAAAATATAAATATCCAATAAAATTGTATTTAAAAATGAATAGTATGTTTTATATATGCTTTTAACATACGAAGATCATAAGTGTTAATATTAGCGGCAATCGGAATATTGAGACTCGTTGAGTTAGATAGTATTTTTATTTCTATCCTCAATGAGTCTAGAATATTTTGAGTTTATCTAGTGAGAAATCGGGGTTTTCTGTCGCATGCTTTGAGGGAGTTAGTACTTTCTTTTTTAAAATTGTTTATCTGCGAAAGAAATACAATTGGGCTTTAAGAGTTTTAGCGAGACTCATCAGTAATCAATACTAAATAACAGTTCATCACTTTCTTCAGTATACTTTTCGTTGTACTGTCTTTCCAGTCCGATTTTCTGTAATAAATGTTCGGAAGCACTATTCTTTGAACTTGTAATGGCCAAAATGGTCTTGAATCCAAGTTGAGTTCTTCCGTAATGAAGCATGGCTTTGGCCGCTTCGGAAGTATAACCCTTGCCTTCATATTTAGGCAGAATGGCGTAACCAATATCAGGATGATCCAAGTAATCACGCTGCAAGAAGCCACAAAGACCAATAGGAGAGTTGTCATGTTTCAGGATAACTTTATAAAGACCAAAACCGTTTGTGTCGTAACTTTTGATCAAGGTATTCTTAATGTAGTTTTCGGCATCGGCAAGAGACTCGATTCCTCGGTCGCCAATAAACTCAATCCAATTGGGGCTGTTCAACAAAGTGAAAACAAACACTTGGTCATCGAGAGTGCCTTCTTCTAAGCGTAAACGTGTGGTTTCTAAAACAATCATGGTCAAAATAATGTCGTTTTTAAGATAACGGATATATTTCTAAAAATGGTTGTTGAAATACCTCATCAGTTATTCTTTGGTCTCTTTACAAGCCTGTTAAAATTTAAAATAGCATTGACCGTCCGTTTATGAATTGGAGATATGAAATGGATAAAGTAGTTTTCGATATGAATAAGAACCTGTCGAAGTTGTGTTGGATGATTTGCTTGATTGCATTTGCGACACCCACCTTTGGGCAGATGGAGGATTCAGTTGAAGCCGAGACCATGATTGAATGGAGCGAGTCACGGCCATTGGAGTGGAAAGATTATACCTATAGGCGCATCAGGCTAAAAGGAAGCATGGCCTTAACTATGGTTAAGCATTCCGTGAAAGGCTATTTAAGAAACGGATTGCCGGAGTTTGAGATCAAAGTTCTTTTTAGAAAACCTAATTCATGGACTTCCGATACCACCAATTTGGAATTGCTAGGGCATGAACAGCTACACTTCGACATTGCTGAATTGTACAGAAGAAAAATAGAGCAAGAAATCATCAAGCTTCAGCAGAAAAAAGAGAAAAACGCAAACGTGTATAAAGCGGAGATTAAGCGCATTTTGACAGAATTCAATGTTTATTCAAGACGATATGATCGGGAAAGTGATCATGGAAAGAGTAAGCCCGAGCAAGCCAGGTGGAAGGAAAAGGTTTCGCTTGGTTTGAAAGAAATCTATCTTAATTAAAACATTAATATATGATATTATGTTAATGTTTAAATATTTTTGCTCAATTTAGCCACAGACCGTTTTGAACGATAGGCGAAAATCGAGGCGATGATATAGCCAGAGAAAATATCCCAAACACCCCACCAGGCTGCAAGAAGTGCCATCGGGCCATTTCCATCAAAGAAATTAAAGATAAGCACAAGCGCCAATCCTCCATTTTGTACTCCCGTTTCAATTGAAATGGTTCGGCAATCCTGTTCGTTATTTTTGAAGAGCTTACCTGTAAAGTAACCAATTGCCAAAGCCATTAGATTGTGTAGCAATACCAAAGCGACTACATAATGGATGTAGTTCTTGAATACATCCAGATTATCTACCGTAGCGACTACGATAAAAGCGATTAGAATAAGGAACGAAACCACCTTGACAGGCTTTTCTATGAGGCTGGCGATTTTTGGTGCTTTGCTACTCACTATCAACCCTAAGAATAGGGGAAAGACCAAAATCAGAAAAACCGTTTTAAACATGTCGGTAAAACTCAGGCCAATACTCTGAATTATTTCAGACATTTCTGGTGATAAGCTACCCCAAAAACTAAAGTTGAAAGGAGTGGCAAAAGCAGCAACTACCGTAGCGATTGCTGTGAGTGTAACCGAAAGTGCCACATTTCCTTTGCCCACCATCGAATAGAAATTAGAGACATTACCACCAGGGCAGGCAGCTACCAAGATCATTCCCAGGGCCAAGCCAGGGTGTGGCTTTATGATCAAAATCAATAAAAAGGTAAAGGCCGGGAGCAGAAGAAACTGGCTGGTGAGGCCAGTTAATACGGCTTTCTTGTTGTTGATCAGGCTAACGAAGTTGTCCTTTTTAAGGTTAAGGGCAACGCCAAACATGATGAAGCCCAAGCAGAAATTAAGTAAAACAACGCTATCATTGGTGAAATTGATCCTGACTTGTTCGAGAGTAGACATTCGTCAAATCTAAAGAAGAACCCGATCATAACAAATTTGACTTTTGTGTTTAATAATCTTCGTTTCTACTTTACTTATAAAGAAGAATTCGCCAATTTCGCATCAAATTTAAATAACATGTTGATCTACGGTTTTGTATTGTTCCTTTTTGTGCTGGCTATTATTGCGCCAAGCATTTTGCCAAACAAGAAAGTAAGTAACCATAAAAAAGATTGGGAGGTTTAAACCCAGCCCTTTTACTTCACTTCTTTTCTACCATCTGCGTGTAGTGCAAAGCGGCCTTTAGCTTTATCATGTGTATGGTCGTGTTTAGACCAAGGCCAGCCACCAAACTGGGTTTTTTGGTATTCATTCATGGCCTGCTGAATTTCCGCATTATCATTCATTACGAAAGGGCCGTATTGTGCCACAGGTTCACCAATCGGTTTTCCTTGCAACATTAATAATCTCGATTCTCCATTGCCATTTTTAAGCGCTGTTGCTTTCGTGGCATCCACCTTAATCACATTTCCTTTTTTTACAGTGCTTCCATCTATTTCCATGTCTTCACCAGCATAGAAATACAGACTTCTATTTACTCCAGCAGAAGCTGTTGGCAATTGCCATTCCGCATTCGGTGACAGCACCATTGTCCAAATGGCTACTTCATTTTCGGAGTTAGCCGCCCAAGAGTCTGGAGCAGGAGAGGGTGACGTAGAGTTCCCAACTTTGCCATTGATTACATTCACCTTGGTTGCGTTTCCTTGCTCATCCGTATGTGTGAAGACAGGAATATCCTCATGCCACAGCATAGCGAAATGTGGCTCGACCATTTTATTGGCTTTGGGCAGGTTCAACCATATTTGAAAGAGCACCAAAGGGTTCTCCTCAGTTTCATTGAGTAATGGGAACATTTCAGCATGCTGAACACCTTTGCCTGCCGTCATCCATTGTACATCACCATTTCCAAACCTGCCTGCAGCACCTAAAGAATCAGAATGATCTACCAATCCTTTTTCTGCAATGGTAACGGTTTCGAAACCACGGTGGGGGTGAGCGGGGAAGCCTGGTACAGTTTGTCCGTGATACATACTCCAACCGTCTTTCCCCGCAAAATCAGAACCTAAGTTTCTACCCGAAAGTGGTGCCCTAGGGCCCATTTGACCATTCCCTTTAGGGTAATTGTCGTGGTGAAAGGCACAGAAAAGAAATGGATCGCTGGTTTGCCATGGAAAAGAAAGGGGCTGTATTGATAAAATTGAATTGTTCATAATTTCCTATTTGAATGTACCAACATATAAATAATTCAGAAGGTTTCCTTTTTTGTTTTCCGAAATTAAATTCAATGTGAATCGAGTCAATATACGAGGATATCCATGTCTTAAATGATTACTATTGTTATCTTCGCGCCAAATTAGAATCGAATGGACAAGTTAGTTGGGTTTATAAGAACGTTAAGTTACCTCATCTTTTTGGCCGCCCT
Organism: Roseivirga sp.; assembly: GCF_034669765.1. GTDB lineage: Bacteria > Bacteroidota > Bacteroidia > Cytophagales > Cyclobacteriaceae > Roseivirga. The sequence goes on along the minus strand of NZ_JAXMOQ010000003.1, from coordinate 40,669 downwards.
TATCTGGGCTTATGCGTCTTTGGCAGGTCAAGTATCTTATAAGTTCGATGGTGACGGTACTGCTGTGGAAATCGTAGATAAGAATACTTTCTTTTTTGCTAGTGTAATTATCTTTTTAGTCGCCAACATCATTTGTGTTTCTTTTCTTAAAGTACTAAAAAAAATCAAGTCTTCTGAAGAGGGGGTTGGGATTCGAAATAAGGGATTAAAATCAGATGTGATTACTTGGGTAAAGGGTTTTGCAGGAATTCTCAATATCATGTTTACCACAATCGTATTCTTCATTGGCTATATGAATATGAATGAATTGAAGCTGGATGTCTTAAGTGTTTATATTTATATCGGGCCAATTTTATTGATTTTTTGGTTTTTCTATCTAGTGAAAATCCTTTCGGTACGCAGGGCCTAAAACAAAAATATACTAGTCGCATTTCCTTCTTTCATTGACTTTCAATTTGTTAGGCCTTTTTAAGGTTTTTATAGGGAAAAGTCAATAGTGACTTTTTAGTTTTTATATTTTAACTTCCGCCTTAATTTGTGCGGAACAGCACGAAATTTCTACTTGAATCTTATTGGAGTTTTTGAATGGCGAATGAAGTAGCAAACTACACCGAGGATAGTATTCGGTCCCTCGATTGGAAAGAACACATCAGACTTAGACCAGGAATGTACATCGGTAAATTGGGTGACGGTACCGCCCAAGACGATGGTATTTACGTCCTTGTAAAGGAAGTAATGGACAATAGTATTGACGAACATATGATGGGCTTTGGTAAAACCATCGATGTAAAAGTATCTGAACTTAAGGTGGAAGTCCGCGATTACGGTCGTGGTATCCCTTTGGGTAAAGTGGTCGATTGCGTTTCTAAGATTAACACAGGAGGTAAATACGATAGCGGTGCTTTTCAAAAGTCTGTTGGACTAAATGGAGTGGGTACGAAGGCTGTAAACGCACTTTCGAGTTTCTTTAAGGTGCAGTCTTACCGTGAAGGCCGAACCAAAATAGCTGAATTTGAAAGAGGTGAAATCAGAAATGATGAAGCGGAAACAACCAGCAGTGGCCGTAACGGAACACTTATCAATTTCAGACCCGATGATACCATTTTCAAGAATTACCATTTTATTCCAGAGTACCTTGACGACTTGATGTGGAACTACAGTTTCCTAAATGCAGGTCTCACCATTAATTTTAATGGCACAAAATATCATTCTGAAAAAGGGCTGTATGACCTTTTGCTTAGAAAAACTACTGCAGATAGTTTAAGGTATCCTGTCATTCATTTAAAAGGGGATGATATTGAAATAGCCATGTCGCACAGTAATCAATATGGCGAAGATTACTATTCGTTTGTGAACGGACAGTACACCACTCAAGGCGGAACGCATCAAGCTGCTTTTAGAGAAGCAATTGTAAAAACCATTAGGGAGTTCTATAACAAGAATTTTGAAGCTGCTGATGTTCGTGCGTCTATTGTTGGAGCCATTGCCGTAAGGGTGCAAGAACCTGTTTTCGAGTCGCAAACCAAGACCAAGTTAGGTTCACAAAATGTAGCGCCTGACGGGCCAACCATGCGAACCTTCGTAAACGACTTTGTTAAAAAGGCACTAGACGATTACTTACATAAAGATTCAGAAACTGCCAATTTACTTTTGAAGCGAATTCTTCAGTCGGAACGCGAAAGAAAAGAGATAGCAGGTATTAAGAAATTAGCCAACGAGAGAGCGAAGAAAGCCAATCTTCACAATAAGAAATTAAGAGATTGTCGTATTCATTTAGACGACAAAAAAGGCGATGATGATTTGAGAAATGCTTCAACGCTTTTTATTACCGAAGGAGATTCTGCCAGTGGTTCGATAACCAAATCAAGAAACGTTCAAACCCAGGCTGTTTTTAGTTTGAGAGGGAAGCCTTTGAACTGCTATGGTTATTCTAAAAAGGTGGTGTATGAAAACGAAGAGTTTAACCTACTTCAACATGCACTAAATATTGAAGACGGATTAGAAGGCCTGCGCTACGACAAAATCGTAATTGCTACCGATGCTGATGTGGATGGAATGCATATTCGTTTGCTACTCTTGACGTATTTCCTTCAGTTTTTCCCTGACCTTGTAAGAAGAGGCCATGTCTATATACTAGAAACACCATTGTTTAGGGTTCGAAATAAAAAGGAAACGATCTATTGCTATAGCGAAGAAGAAAAGCAAGCAGCAGTGGCCAAGCTTGGCAACAAACCTGAGATTACACGATTCAAAGGTTTGGGTGAAATTTCGCCAGAAGAATTCAAAGGCTTCATCAATGCTCAAATGCGTTTGGAGCCTATTATTCTGAGAAAAGACACCAGCATTGAAGAATTACTGAAATTCTACATGGGCAAGAATACACCCGACCGCCAAAACTTCATCATCGACCGACTAAAAGTAGAAAAAGACTTGGTAGCCGAAACAACAGGATAATATGTCTAGATCAGGATTGACAGAATTATAAAATGGCCGAATGGAGAAGGATGAGCTTACATATGCAGTTATCGGTTGCGCTATGAAGGTTCATAATACTTTAGGTCCTGGCTTTCAAGAAGTCATTTATCAACGATGTTTGGCCATTGAATTGGAAAGGGCAGGTATTGGCTATAAAAGAGAGCAGGAGCAGGTGGTTTTTTACGATGGAATTGAAGTGGGGCTTCGAAGAGCAGACTTTATTGTTGAAGATAGCGTGGTGGTTGAATTGAAGGCCTTGGTTCGACTAGAAGATGCTCATTTGGCGCAAGCCAAGAATTACACTGTGGCCTATGATTTCCCGAAAGGCCTACTGATAAACTTTGGCGGTAAGAGCCTTGAATACAAATTATTGTTTAACCCAAAATACCAAGATCAGAAATAGCTTTTGGGTAGCTATGAATCTTGAGAGTTCTCAGATTCTGTATAATTCTGATCAAAGATGAATATGACTGAGGATACTGAAGAATTGAACAACGGAGAGGATAGAGGGCTACAAGAAGTAAGGCCAGTTTCTGGCATGTACGAAGACTGGTTTCTCGATTATGCTTCGTATGTAATTTTAGAAAGAGCTGTTCCGGCTATCGAGGATGGTTATAAGCCTGTGCAACGCAGGATTCTCCATGCGATGAAGGAAATGGACGATGGCCGTTTCAATAAAGTGGCCAATGTAATCGGACAAACCATGCAATATCACCCGCATGGCGATGCTTCCATTGGTGATGCCATTGTAAACATTGGTCAAAAAGATTTACTCATTGAAACCCAAGGAAACTGGGGCGATATCCGTACAGGCGATAGTGCAGCCGCGGCCAGGTATATCGAAGCTAGGCTTTCGAAATTTGCTTTAGAGGTAGTCTTCAACCCGCAAACCACCAACTGGCAACTATCCTATGATGGCCGTAAAAAGGAGCCGGTTACATTGCCAGTTAAATTCCCAATGCTACTTGCCCAAGGGGTAGAAGGAATCGCAGTAGGCCTTTCAACAAAAATCCTTCCGCACAACTTTATCGAGCTGATTCAAGCCACTATTAAGGTATTGCAAGGTAAAAGTGTAAAGCTGTACCCAGATTTCCCTACCGGTGGGATGGCCGATTTTTCAGAGTACAATGACGGCTTAAGGGGTGGAAGAATTAAGGTCAGGGCCAAAATTCACGAAGAAGATAAGAAGAGCCTGATCATTAAGGATATTCCTTTTGGAACCACCACGACCAGTGTGATTGATTCCATTATCAAGGCCAACGATAAAGGGAAAATCAAGATCAAAAAGGTGGTGGATAACACTGCTGAAGATGTAGAGATTTACATCGAATTGGCACCGGGTCAGTCGCCAAATATTACGATTGACGCACTTTATGCATTTACGGATTGCGAAGTCAGTATTTCGCCCAATTGCTGTGTAATTATTCAAGACAAGCCTCATTTTATTGGGGTCACCCAAGTACTTCAAACCTGTACGAATCAAACAGTCGACTTACTGAAGCGGGAACTTGAAATTAGGAAGAGTGAATTGCTCGAAAAGCTTCTTTTCTCTTCTTTAGAAAAGATTTTTATCGAAAATAGAATTTATCGAGATATAGAAGAATGCGAAACTTGGGAGGATGTAATTGCTACAATTGATAGAGGTTTAGATCCATTCAAGCCACAATTTTATCGTGAGATTACCGAAGAAGACATTGTAAGATTAACTGAAATTAAGATCAAGAGGATTTCTCGATTCGATGCTTTCAAGGCTGATGAATTGATGAAACGTCTTCAAGATGAACTGGCTGAGGTAGAGCATAATTTGGCCAACCTAGTAGAATATGCCATTTCTTATCACGAAAAATTACTTGAAAGATTTGGAAAAGGAAGAGAACGTAAAACAGAAATTAAGTCTTTTGAGAGTATTGCGGCCACTGTTGTAGCCGCTAACAATGCCAAACTCTATGTAAACCGTGACGAAGGATTTATTGGTTACGGTATGAAAAAGGATGAGTTCGTATGCGATTGTTCAGACATTGATGATGTAATCGTGTTCCGCAAGGATGGGAAATTCCAAGTGGTTCGGATCTCAGATAAGATTTTCGTAGGTAAAGATATTCTCCATGTGGGCGTCTTCAATAAGAATGACGAGCGCATGGTGTACAATATGATTTACTTGGATGGAAAAACGGGTCGCAGTATGGTCAAGCGTTTTCAGGTTTTGGGTGTAACCCGCGACAAGGAATATGACCTAACCAAAGGTGAGCGGGGGTCTAAAATGATGTACTTCACCGCCAATCCAAATGGGGAAGCTGAACTGGTAACCATTTATTTAACATCAGGCTGCAAAGCCAGGGTAAAAGTATTCGACTTCGATTTTGCGGAAGTAGAGATCAAAGGAAGGGGCGCTGGAGGAAATATTGCTACTCGATATCCTGTGCGCAAAATTCAGCTCAAAATGGAAGGTAAATCCACTTTGGGTGGTGTAGATATTTGGTATGATGATTCAATTGGAAGGATTAACCGTGATGAGCGCGGGGAATACTTAGGTAACTTCCAAAGCGAGGATAAAATCTTGGTGATTTACGATTCTGGTGAATATGAATTGAGCTCTTTTGAGTTGACCAATCGTTACGAAGCGGGTAAAATAATGCTGATTGAGAAGTTTGATCCAAAAGGCATCATTTCCGCCATACATTATGATCCAGATGCACAGTACTCATTGGTAAAAAGGTTTCAGATTGAGACCAGCACCATGGACAAGAAGTTTGGTTTTATTAGTGAAGACAAAGGAGCGAAACTCATGTTGGTGACCACTGTGCCTCAACCGCAGGTAGAGGTGACCTACACAACCAAAGGATCTAAGGAGCGTCAAACCATGACGGTCGATCTGGACATGGTCATCGATGTGAAAGGCTGGAAGGCCATGGGAAATAAAATTTCTCAGCATTCTGTGAAAAAGGTGAATTTGCTCAATAGTAAGGATAAGTCGAAACCCGATAAGTCAGAAGTTAAAGCGCCAATAGAGAGTTCCGATGAAGGCACCACCGTATCAAAGTCAGAAGAACAAAAAGAGGTAAAAGCTGAAACGCCAAAACCAACACCTCCAAAACCCGAAGAGGCCAAGGAGGATAAACCTAAAGGAAAAGAAGGTGGCGGTTTTAATGTTGGAGAAACCATAGATTTATTTTAGAAGGTGATTGTAAATTCTTTTTAATGGGATTAAGAAATTAGTTCTAGTTCAAAGGTTACGTACGAAGTCTTCCATAGCTGATTTTATAGATTTTACGATTTTCCTTGCTGTAAAGATGTTTCCGTTAATGTGTAGATCATGAATAGCGTTTGTGCCTGAAATCTTAATTATGTATTCTCCTTTCATTGATATTTTATTCATTAACTGGGCTATAGTTTTGAATATAAAGTGGAGACCTAAGAGCGAAAGAATAGCTAGTAATACTTGGCCAGAGAGCAATAATAATACAGTTATTAAAGATGGGATTGACCAGGATATAAAGTGGAATACTTTATGTCTGATTTTCTTTATTTCTGGCTTCTTAAAGCATTGTACTAAATCATAATCGACTAGATTTATTCTTGATTCATCATTTACAAGAATGTAAAGACCGTTTACCTGCAAGTATTCATTTTTAAAATAGATTGTTTTTGAAAGTGACTGTTCGTTCTTTAGCCTTTCAGTCTTTTGTTTTTCAACAACCTCAATGTTTAGGTCAGCTTCTTTTTTACTAATTCTCTCTTCCCTTTCTCTTAGTTCTTGCTCTTTTAAAGAGTTCGAGGATGTATGAGAAAAGGAGTTACTATTCTTCAGTTGTATATCATAGCTACTTCTTGTTCTGATATTACCAAGAACATCATAAGCTTCTTTAATTTCCTTGAATCTTTCCTCAAAGAATTTATCTCCATTTTGCTTGTCAGGATGAAACTTTAATGCATAAGCCCGATAGGCTTGTTTTATTTCTTTTTCACTAGCAGAAAAATTCAGACCTAAAATTTGATAGTAATTTTTAAGCATAATATTTACTTCTTGTGCTGCCCTGTTTTAATTAAAAACCAATGCTCCATTGGACTCATATTTTGAAGAAGAAAATTGTGAAAGCTTTTAAAAGTAAGTTAAACTTACTTTTAATGTTGGAGAAACCATAGATTTATTCTAAAGAATAAGGGTAATGTATTGAATAACTGTTTCTTACATGAGGCCATATTAAATAAGGCCAAAGGTTGAAGGATATTGTTTGTTCGAATTAAAAGCTATCAGTAAAACGCTGGTAGCTTTTGTTTTTCATTACTTTTGCGTCCTAATTCAATAAGCGCTTTGCAGGCAGAACTTATAAAAATTCTTGAAGAGTTTGTTACCGACAATAAGGTTAACCTTATCAATAAGGTGCTTTCGGAACGAACGAGGCATTTAACAGTGGTGTTAGAAGATGTATATCATTCTCATAATGCCAGTGCAGTGCTTAGAACCTGCGATTGCTTTGGTGTGCAAGATTTACACATCAGCCAGAAACTTCACGACTACCACATTAATCCAAATATTGTTCGTGGAGCATCCAATTGGGTTACATTACACAAATACGATAGGGGAGAACAAAGTAGCTCGAACTGCCTGAATGATTTAAGAGAAAAAAAATATCGATTAGTCGGTACAACCCCAGACCAGAATTCTACATCTATACATGAGTTAGACATTACTGAAAAAACGGCCATCGTTTTTGGGACTGAATTAGAAGGAATTTCTGACAACACTAAAAATGAAGTGGACGAATTGGTTCATATCCCTATGTACGGCTTTACAGAGTCATTTAACATGTCGGTAAGCGCGGCTATGGTTTTACAAGATTTAGTGAGAAGACTTCGTCAAAGTGATGTTGAATGGCAATTGACAGAACAGGAAAAAGACGATCTAAAATTTGAATGGTATCAGCGAATAGTGAAAAGATCTGACCTTCATATTAAAAGTTATTTGAAGGAACATTCTATCAATAATAATGGTTGACAACGGAATATGAATAAGTCAGTATACTTTTTAAGATAACCAACGTTTAGCACTCATAACCTCATAACCTCAGAAAACAAGAGTTTGAAATCAAAACACATTTTTACACTGCTACTCTGGTTTACAACAAGCCTGGTGTTTGCGCAACAAACCATCATTAGAGGTAAAGTAACCGATGCCGAATCTGGCGATCCAGTACCATTTGCTACTGTGGTAATTCAAGGAAGTCAGGTGGGGATAGCTACCGACTTTGATGGTAATTATGAGCTCAAAGGACAAGCGGAATCAGATACGGTGCTTTTTTCCTATGTGGGGTACGAAACCCGAAGGAAATTCTACGAGAAGGGAATTACGCAAGTAATCAATGTTCAGTTGCAGCCTAAGGCTACTAGTTTGGCTGATTTCGTGGTGTTATCCGACAGGGCAGAAAACCCAGCTTTTGCAATTATGCGAAGTGTGATTGATAACAAAAATAAGAACGACAAACGAAGGCTTGATGCTTATGAATACGATTCTTATAATAAGATAGAGATTGATATAGATAATATTACCGAAGAGTTCCGAAAGAAGAAGTACATGCAAAAAGTGACATCAGTACTGGACAGTATTGATATAATAGCAGGAGAAGACGGTAAGCCTATTCTTCCACTTTTTATTTCAGAGTCGCTTTCAAAATTTTATTTCAGGTCTAACCCTAGGCTTCAGAAAGAGCAAATCATTAAAACCAAAATCACCGGAATTGGAATTGAAGATGGGTCTCTTATTTCTCAAGTAATTGGTTCTTCGTTTCAAGAGTACAATTTCTACCAAAACAGGATGAACATTGTAGAAAAAGAGTTTGCCTCACCCATAGGAGATGGCTGGCGTTTGATCTACGACTATGACCTTACCGATAGTGTGAGTATAGATGGAGAGTTTTGCTATGTGCTTGATTTCAAGCCAAAAAACAATCAAGAATTGGCATTTATTGGAACCATGTGGATTGCCAAGGAAGATTTTGGTGTGAAACGAATGGATGCAACAATGCAACCTACAGCGAACCTCAACTTTATAGAAAAAATCAAGATACAGCAAGAACTTGAGCGCATGGAAGGTGGTGCATGGCTTCCTGTAAAATCAAGAATTTTGATTGATGTCTCAGAAATCACAAAGAAATCTGCTGGCTTTTTAGCCAAGTTCTACTCTTCGAATCAAAACCTTGCACTGACAGAACCTAAACCCAATAAGTTCTTTGAACGAACGATTGAACTGGAAGAGGATGCTCAGATCTACGATGATCAATTTTGGGTTGAAAATCGGCACGACTCACTCACAACAACGGAGATTAATGTAATAGCAATGATTGACTCTTTGAAGGAAATTCCAATAGTCAAAACATGGACAGAATTACTCAAAACATTTGCTAGAGGCTATGTAGAAGTTGGTCAGTTGGATTTAGGGCCTTGGCCAGTACTGATTTCTGCAAACGATGTTGAAGGATTCAGAACCCGAATTGGGGGGAGAACCAATGAGCACTTTAGTCTAAAATGGCAATTTAATGGCTATTTGGCCTATGGTTTTAAAGACAGAAACTTCAAATATGGCTTAGGAGCTACCCATTTTATTTCAAGAAAGAAATGGACAACAATTTCGGCCAACTATAGAAATGATATTGATCAATTGGGTTTGCAATCTGATGGGATTACTGACTTTGACAATGCAAATGCCTTTGTGGCCCTGAGTCAATTGGGGAACCTTATCCGCCCTTTTGCCTACGAAACCTTTCAGGTGGATCTGACCAGTCAATTGTCAAAACCTTTCTCTTTTAGCTTAAGGTTAAAGAATCAAGACTTCACGCCATTATATGACGGTTTTAGTTATTACACCGAACCTAGTGATATCAACTCCCCAACGGGTACCGAATTCACAACAACCGAAGCTACATTGAAGTTGAAGTATGCGAAAGACGAAACCTTTATTATTAACGATAACAGCAGAATCAGTCTGGGAACCTTACGTTGGCCAACCTTCATTTTGGGATATACCCATGGTTTTAAAGGCCCTTTAGGGGGGGATTTCGATTATAACAAACTTGATGTTGGAATATCTCAACGATTGAAAATGGGTTTTTGGGGGATTTCACATTATCAGATTACGGCCAGCCGTGTTTTTGACGATGTACCTTACCCTTTGTTAACAGCTCATATTGGCAACGAACAGCCTGTTTATGCCAGCTTTGCTTTCAACACCATGAATTTTTATGAGTTTGTGAGTCAGCAATATGTATCGGTGCGCTATCAACACTTTTTTGAAGGTTTTATTCTGAATAGAATCCCGCTCTTGAAAAAACTGAAATGGAGACTAGTAGCCAGTGGTAATGTACTTTATGGAGACATCAGTGAAAGTACTTTAGCAGCACAACCTACGGTGGATTTCTTGAGCCTAGACCCCAATAAACCATATTCAGAGGTAGGGGTTGGAGTAGAGAATATCTTTAAATTCTTTAGAGTTGACTTTTTTCAACGACTTACTTACCTAAATAACCCTGATATAAAGAAAAGGCAAGTAAAGGTGAGTTTTAACCTTTCGCTTTAAACCACAGCTTTCATGCTGTTACACTGAGAATTCATTAAGATTTGCCGCTTTCCGCAAAGGATTAACCTAAATAATATTGCATATTTGCGATTCGAAAGAATCATGAATCAAATCCAAATGGTTTGTAGCATTTGGTGAAATAAATTATGAGTGCAGAAAGTATAAAAATCACCCTTCCAGACGGAACAGTAAAAGAATTTGCAAAAGGAAGTTCAGCAATGGACGTTGCACTTAGCATTAGTGAAGGCCTAGCCAGAAATGTATTGGCGGCCGAAGTAAATGGCGAAGTAAGAGACGCTAATAGACCTATAGAAGCGGATGCAGATCTAAAGCTATTGACATGGACGAATGATGAAGGAAAGGCCACTTTCTGGCACTCATCAGCCCACTTAATGGCAGAGGCGCTTGAGACACTCTATCCAGGTACTAAGTTCGGAATAGGGCCATCAATTGAACATGGTTTTTATTATGATGTAGATTTTGGTGAAGGCCAGGAGTTCGATCACTCTCATTTAGAAAAAATTGAGGCCAAAATGTTAGAATTGGCCCGTCAAAAGAACGAATATAAAAGATCTGAAGTGAGTAAGGCAGATGCCATTGCTTACTTTAAAGAGAAGGATGATGAATATAAACTAGACCTTTTAGAAGGTTTAGAAGACGGTTCTATTACATTTTATCAGCAAGGAAATTTTACTGATTTATGTCGTGGGCCACATATCCCAAACACCGGTTTTATCAAGGCAGCCAAAGTATTGAGCATTGCCGGAGCTTATTGGAGAGGTGATGAGAAGAATAAACAACTTACTCGTCTTTATGGAATTACCTTTCCAAAGCAAAAGGAATTAACGGAATACCTTCATATGTTGGAGGAGGCAAAAAAACGTGATCACAGAAAGCTTGGTCAGGAATTGGAGCTATTTACTTTTTCACAAAAAGTAGGGATGGGGCTGCCACTTTGGTTGCCAAAAGGCGCTAAGCTTCGCGAAAGGTTAGAAACCTTTATGCGTAAGGCACAAGTAAAAGCAGGCTACGATCCTGTGATTACACCACATATTGGTCATAAAAATCTATATGTGACTTCTGGTCACTATGAGAAATATGGAGCGGATTCATTCCAAGCCATAAAAACGCCTAATGAAGGAGAGGAGTTCTTGTTAAAACCAATGAACTGCCCTCATCATTGTGAGATATATAAATCAAAACCACGCTCATACAAAGATCTTCCAGTACGCTTGGCCGAATTCGGAACAGTCTATCGTTATGAACAAAGTGGCGAGCTGCATGGTTTGACCCGTGTAAGAGGATTTACGCAAGACGATGCTCATATTTTCTGTACCGAAGATCAGGTAAAAGAAGAGTTTATTAAGGTAATTGATTTGGTGCTTTATGTTTTCGAATCACTCGGTTTTGAGAACTTTACGGCTCAAATTTCATTAAGAGACCCTGAGAAAAAAGAGAAATATATTGGAACTGATGAAGCTTGGCACAAAGCAGAGTCGGCCATTATTGAAGCGGCAGCAGAGAAAAACTTAGTTACTGTAACTGAATTAGGTGAAGCTGCATTTTATGGCCCTAAGCTTGATTTCATGGTGAAAGATGCTTTGGGTAGAAAGTGGCAGTTGGGAACAATTCAAGTAGATTATAACCTTCCTGAGCGTTTCGAGCTAGAGTATACAGGCTCTGACAACCAAAAACATAGGCCAGTGATGATTCACAGAGCGCCTTTTGGTTCTTTAGAAAGGTTTGTAGCGGTATTGATTGAGCATTGTGCAGGAGAGTTCCCGCTTTGGTTAACGCCAGATCAGGTAGCAATTCTCCCAATCTCTGAAAAATACGCTGATTACGCACAAGAACTTTATAAAATGCTTCAGTCAGAAGACATCACTGGTTTTGTAGATCACCGAGATGAAAAGATTGGAAGAAAAATCCGTGATGCTGAAGTGAAAAAGATACCTTTGATGCTTATTGTTGGCGAAAAGGAAAGAGATAATAATGAAGTGGCTGTAAGAAGACACGGCCAAGGAGATGTAGGCACTATGAGCATAGAATCATTTGTTGATTATTTTGCTAAAGAGAAAGCCAAGTCCCTAAATATTCAATAATTTTATCTGCTTGATATCGGAGTATTGATAATTAGAAAATTATACCGATATTTGCAGTCATTTTAACAAAAGAAGGAGGTTAACATCGCAAAAATGAGGAGAAAATACCCCCCGAGAGGCAGGGTAGAAGAGCCATACAAAGTCAATCTTAAGATTCTTGCATCTAAGGTGCGGGTCGTTGGCGAGAACGTTGAAGTAGACGTCTATGATATAGATAAAGCGCTTCAATTGGCTAGGGATCAAGGACTTGATCTGGTAGAGATTTCTCCCAAGGCAGATCCGCCTGTTTGTAAGATTGTTGACTACTCTAAGTTTAAGTATGATCAGAAGAAGAAGCAAAAGGAAATAAAGGCCAAAGCTTCGAAAACTGTGATTAAAGAAATTAGATTCGGTCCGAATACGGATGATCATGATTTTAACTTTAAGCTCAACCATGCTATAGGGTTTCTAAAAGACGGTTCAAAGGTGAAAGCCTATGTTCACTTTAGAGGAAGAACTATTGTATATAAGGAAAGAGGAGAAATTTTATTATTGAGATTTGCCCAAGCCTTAGAAGAATATGCAAAGGTGGAGCAAATGCCCAAGTTGGAAGGGAAAAGAATGTTTCTTTACCTTACTCCAAAGGCAATCAAAAAGTAGAACCAATATTTATTAAATAAATTTAAAATGCCTAAAGCAAAAACTAAATCAGGAGCTAAAAAGCGTTTCAAATTGACAGGAACAGGCAAGATCAAAAGAAAGCATGCTTTCAAAAGCCATATCCTAACCAAGAAAGAAACGAAGCAGAAACGTAATCTTACCGGTACGGGACTTGTTCACAAGTCGGATGAGAATAACGTTAAAGCAATGCTCAACATTTAAGGACCCATTAAAGGTTATTGTTTCACCAGATATTTGGTTTTAAGAACTCAGTAAAATGAGGCGCCAAAGATCAAAAAAATTAAAACTATGCCAAGATCAGTAAACGCGGTAGCGTCAAGAGCAAAAAGGAAGAGAATACTCAAAATGGCCAAGGGCTATTTTGGTAGAAAAAAGAATGTATGGACAGTAGCGAAGAACCAAATTGAAAAAGGTCTTCAGTTCGCCTACAGAGATAGAAAAGCAAAGAAAAGAGAGTTCAGAAAACTTTGGATTCAAAGGATCAATGCGGGTGCAAGATTGCACGGGATGTCATACTCTCAGTTTATGGGAGCTATGGGTAAGTCAGGCATTGAACTTAACCGTAAGGTTTTAGCCGATTTGGCTATGAATCACCCAGAAGCGTTTAAGGCGGTTGTGGATAAAGTGAAGTAAGAAAACTCCATAAGAATATATATAGAGTGGAAGACCCTAGCCTAGGCTAGGGTTTTTTATTGCCCATTTTTTCGTAAGAATTTGATCTCATGACTTTTGTGAAGCGTAGGCAAAAATAAAGCCCAGCTCATTAATGAACTGGGCTTTTTTGTAGCGAGGACGGGAGTTGAACCCGTGACCTCAGGGTTATGAATCCTGCGCTCTAACCAACTGAGCTACCTCGCCTTCAAAATTGGAGTGCAAACATACGAATTAGAGTAAAGAAAATGCAATAGGAATTGAAGAATTTTGCACAACTTTATTCAAAGGTTTTTGAGCCCTTGAAAACAAGTATTTTATCGACCTAAAAGTAAGCTCAATTAATACTCAACCAGCTTAATTTCCTTTGTAGACTTTTTAGTTTGTGGTATTCCCATATTAGTTCTATATTATCGAAATAAGTTTTTCAATATGTCAAAGAATAAGTTTGTTACAGAGTTCGAAGTGAATGCATCTCAAAAAATACTTTTCCCGTATTTGAGTACTGCAAGTGGGTTGGCGCAATGGTTTGCTGAAGATGTAAACATCAATGAAGATAAAGTCTACAGCTTTCTATGGGATGGTGAGGAACACAAAGCTACCAAGGCTTCTCAAAAAACGAACCATTTTGTGAAATTCGAATTTGTTCCAGAAACAGAAGAAGACAAAGAAGATCCTTCCTATATCGAAATAAGATTAATGATAGGGGAGTTGACCCAGTCCGTATTTATACAAATAACCGACTATTCCGATCTTGACGATCCAGAAGAGCAACAAGACCTTTGGGAGAACACCGTCCACAACTTGAAAGAGATTATCGGTGGTTAATCCACTAGGATTGTTTCTATATTTGTTTTTAGTGCTGCAAGGCATGATCTTTGTGAACAAGGCCTGAGATTGTGTGGAATGAAGAAGATTGATAAATTGGTGTTTGGCTCATTCATTGGGCCATTTTTACTTACCCTAATCGTTGTAGATTTTATACTGCTTTTAGTTACTTTGCTCAAGTATTTTGATAAAATTATGGGCAAGGGGTTAGAGTTCTCTGTCTTTGCCGAACTGATTACCTATTTTTCAATATCCGCTTCACCTGATGCTTTTCCTTTAGCTGTTCTTCTCAGCGCAATTATGACTTTTGGTAATTTGGGAGAACACTCAGAGCTCACCGCGGTCAAAAGTGCTGGCATTTCATTAGTTCGATCTTTAACCCCAATTTTTGTTTTTGTACTTTTTCTCACGGGCTTTACATATTACTTCAATACTGAGTTGGTACCTAAAACCAACCTCAAGACTTACAGCTTGCTTTGGGATATGAGGTCAAAAAAACCAGCGCTGGATATAAGAGAAGGTGTTTTTTATACAGGAATCCCTGGTTATAGCATTAAAGTGAATAAGAAAATTGATGATGAACGACTTCTCGACATCATAATATACGATCATACTAATCGTAGTAAAAGAGGTAATAAAGAGGTGATTCTGGCCGATTCTGGTCGTATGTATACCTTTATGAATCAACGTTATTTGGCTTTGGAACTTTATAATGGGATAAAGTATGATGAAGGAAGTAATGATAAATATGATCAGAAACTTGATGGTGGGCAGTTTGTAAGAAACAGGTTCAGTAAAAGTGTCATAAGGTTCGATCTTTCATCTTTTGATATGGGGGAAACGGATCAGAACGCATTTAGTAGAAGCCGACTAGTGCAGACAAGAGGAGATTTACAGGTTGGAGTAGATTCAATGAGTTTAGATATTTTAAGAAGTAAGAAAACACTCTTTAGGCAAATTGGAGCAAAATTCACTTTCCATATGCTGAGAGATGTTGAGATTCCAGACGAAATTGAACAGGAGCTTAGCTTTTATGACTCGCTACGAACTTCAAGGAAAAAATCAAAAATTGAGCAAACAGATCTTACAGATCAAGTTTTGGAAGAAGAGAATTTAGCCTCAAGAGATATTCCAGTGGACGAACTCCCAGAGGTTGCTTTTATGAAAGCCCCTTCGCTTCCGCCAACTGCATTGAATAAATCTGAAACCAAAGGGAGGGTGATGACCGATGATGAATTGATTAAGGAAGTTGATGCATTTTATAATACTCGAGCAAAAAACATGAATGTGTATGCAACTGCTCTTAATAGCGCTAGAGCCAGTAACGCAACCATTAAAGCCAATATTAGCACCTTGGATACTGTTCAAAGAGACCAGAATAAGTTTAGAGTAACTAGAGCTCAGCAGATTTCTAGATCTTTTGCTTGTTTGGTGATGTTTTTAATAGGGGCGCCAATTGGGGCTATTATCAAAAAAGGAGGGCTGGGATTGCCTGTTATAATATCAGTGATCTTCTTTTTAATCTACTACACGCTAAATACCTTGGGTGATAAATGGGGTAAACAAGGAGTCGTTGATCCGCTATTTGCCATGTGGATGGCTAATTTGTTATTATTGCCATTCGGTCTTTTCTTTTTACGACAAGCCAGTAAAGATGCACGTTTGTTCGAAGCCGATTTTTATGCGGTGTGGTTAGAGAAAATAAAGAAGTACTTTACAAAGAAGAAACAATTAAAAACAGCCTAGCTTGTTTACTAGTCGGGTATAAATTATCTTTGCGGCTGTTTTTAAATTTTAATTATCAAATTTTAGCTAAGCATGTATTTATCAAGCGAAAAGAAAGTTGAGTTGTTTGAGAATCATGGTCGGTTAAAGGCAAAAAAAGACACAGGGTCTCCTGAGTCTCAAATCGCGCTTTTCACCTACCGTATCGGACATCTTACAGACCACTTAAAGAGTAACAAAAAAGATCACTCTTCAAGAACTGGACTACTTAAATTAGTAGGTAAAAGAAGAAGTTTGTTGGATTATCTTGTCAAAGTTGACATTGAGAGATATAGAGCAATTATTGCTGAATTGAACTTACGTAAGTAATACAACTAATTTAGAGAAGGGAGTTCAATATGGATTCCCTTCTTTACTTATTTCGCATACTGCTGGTTGTTTTTGATCTCCCCGCGCTGTACTACACAAAAAATATTTTATGCTGAATGTAATAACGAAAACCATCAAAATGCCTGATGGTCAAATCATAACGATTGAAACGGGTAAGCTAGCGAAACAAGCCGATGGTTCGGCTGTAGTAAGAATGGGTGACACCATGTTACTCGCCACAGTAGTGTCTTCTCAAGACGCTAAAGATAATGTCGACTTTCTTCCTCTCTCTGTCGATTATCAAGAAAAATTTGCTTCTGCAGGAAAAATTCCTGGAGGATTTTTGAAAAGAGAAGGTAGACTTTCTGATCATGAAATACTCATTTGCCGTTTGGTAGATAGAGCACTTCGTCCTCTTTTCCCAGATGATTACCATGCCGATACGCAGGTAATGATCTCAATGATCTCTTACGATAAGAACGTACAACCAGATTCGCTTGCTGCACTTGCTGCTTCTGCTGCACTATCTGTTTCTGACATTCCTTTCAACGGACCTATTTCAGAAATCAGAGTAGTAAAACATGAAGGTCAGTTCAAATTAAATCCAAGTAAGGAAGTTGCTGAAGCATCTGAACTTGAGATTATAGTAGCGGCTGATATCAATAATATTATGATGGTAGAAGGCGAAATGAGCGAAGTCTCTGAAGCCGATATGCTTGAGGCAATGAAAATTGCCCATGATGCCATCAAAGTTCAGTGCCAAGCACAAATCGAATTAGCTGTTGAAGCTGGTAAGACTGAAAAGCGTGAGTATTCTCATGAGAATAAAGATGAGGCACTTTATGAGAAAATGAAGTCTGAAATGTATGATAAACTATACGCTTCGGTTTCAAAACAAACTGCTGATAAATCAATTAGGAGTAGTGATGTGAAAGCCATCAAAACAGAATGGGTAGACGCACTTCCTGAGGATCATGAATACGATTCATTCTTGATTGGTCAATACTTCAAAAAAATACATAAGGCTGCTGCTAGAAACTTTGTTTTAGATTCAAGCAAAAGACTTGACGGCAGAGAATTCAGCGAAATCAGACAGATTTGGTCTGAAGTTGATTACTTACCTTCTGCTCACGGTTCTGCGGTGTTCACTAGAGGTGAAACTCAGTCTTTGACTTCTTGTACATTAGGTACTAAGCTTGATGAGCAAATGATTGACGGTGCTACAATGCACGGTACAAATAAATTTATTCTACATTATAATTTCCCTGGTTTCTCAACTGGTGAAGTAAGACCAAATAGAGGTCCGGGTAGAAGAGAAGTAGGACATGGTAACTTAGCAATGCGTGCATTGAAAAAAGTATTGCCTTCTTCTGACAAGAATCCATACACTATTCGTTTAGTGTCTGACATCCTTGAATCAAACGGTTCGTCTTCAATGGCTACGGTTTGTGCTGGTTCATTATCATTAATGGATACAGGTATTAAGATTTCTGGTCCAGTTTCAGGTATTGCAATGGGTATGATCTCAGATGCTGAAACAGGAAAATATGCTATACTTTCAGATATCTTGGGTGATGAAGATCACTTGGGAGATATGGACTTTAAGGTAACGGGTACTGAAAAAGGAATCACTGCTTGTCAAATGGACATTAAAGTAGATGGTCTTTCTTACGAAGTACTTGAAAAAGCTTTGAACCAAGCGAGAGAAGGTAGACTTCATATTCTTAACGAAATGAAGAAAACCATGACTGAACCAAGAGCAGATTACAAACCTCATGTTCCTAGAAGTGAGAAAGTAATCATTGGTAAAGACCAAATCGGTGCGATCATCGGGCCTGGAGGAAAAGTGGTTCAAGAAATTCAGAAAGAAACTGGAGCGACTGTTATTATTGAAGAAGAAGCTAACAACGGAGTTGTAACAGTATTTGCCGAAAGCAAAGAAATTATGAACGCTGCTTTGGCTAGAATTAGAGCGATTGTTGCTATTCCTGAAGTAGGTGAAACTTACGAAGGTAAAGTGAAATCAATCATGCCTTTTGGTGCGTTTGTTGAGTTTATGCCTGGAAAAGATGGTTTACTTCATATTTCTGAAATTAAATGGGAACGCGTTGAGAAGATGGATGGTTTAATGGAAGTAGGAGAAGAAATTACCGTTAAACTTGTTGAGGTTGATAAGAAAACAGGGAAATATAGATTGTCTAGAAAGGCACTTCTTCCAAAACCTGCAAAAGATTAATTAACTAAAGCGGCATAAAGGCGTTATTAATAAAGGAACTTTTCATAGATTCCGTGATGTTTAGTTCCTTGTCACAGTTTTAAATCACAATTAATTGAATGAGACAGCTTAAGATTAGTAAGCAGATAACGAATAGAGAGTCTCAATCTCTAGATAAATACTTACAGGAAATCGGTAAGGTAGATCTTTTGACTCCCGATGAGGAAGTAACGCTTGCTCAAAGAATACGTGAAGGGGATCAATTGGCGTTGGAGAAGCTTACTAAAGCAAACTTGAGGTTTGTGGTTTCGGTAGCTAAACAATATCAGAACCAAGGACTTTCTTTGGGCGATTTAATTAACGAGGGTAACCTTGGTTTGATTAAAGCAGCACAGAGATTTGATGAAACTAGAGGTTTTAAGTTTATTTCTTATGCCGTTTGGTGGATTCGTCAATCTATTCTTCAGGCACTTGCCGAACAATCTAGAATTGTAAGGTTGCCATTGAACAGAGTAGGTTCATTGAACAAAATCTCAAAAACTTTTTCTGAGTTAGAACAAAAATTCGAACGTGAGCCTTCTCCGGATGAACTTGCGGAAGTATTGGAAGTAACTACCAACGAAATCGTTGACACCATGAAGATTTCTGGTCGTCACGTATCAATGGATGCTCCATTTGTTCAAGGTGAAGAAAACAGCCTTTTGGACGTTCTCGAAAATGACATGGATGAAAAGCCAGATACTGGTTTGATGAATGATTCATTGAGAAGAGAGGTTCAAAGAGCACTTTCAACACTTACTCAAAGAGAAGCTGATGTGATTTCTTTATACTTCGGTTTGAATGGTGAGCACTCAATGACCCTTGAGGAAATTGGTGAGAAATTCAACTTGACCAGAGAAAGAGTTCGTCAGATCAAGGAAAAAGCAATCAGAAGATTGAGACATACATCACGAAGCAAAGCTTTGAAACCTTATTTAGGTTAAGTAAAACATACATTATTTTAAAGGTCTCTTGAGAAGGAGACCTTTTTTATTTGCGCTAAGGGAACAAGGATTGCTCAAGTGCTGTTAATCGTTTAGTTTTGGAAATCAAGCAACAAAAAAATGACTGAAGAAAAAGTAAAAGTATTGATCATTGGTTCTGGTCCTGCGGGTTATACCGCAGCCATTTATGCTTCTAGAGCAGGTTTAAACCCAGTTTTATATACTGGTGGTGAACCGGGCGGCCAACTTACCACTACAAACGATGTGGAAAACTACCCTGGCTACCCAGAAGGAGTGAACGGCCCCCAAATGATGGTTGATTTTCAAAAACAAGCAGAGAGATTCAATACAGATGTTCGTTATGGAATGGCCACTAAAGTTGATTTTTCTGGTTACCCACATAAAGTATGGATTGACGATGGAAAGCATTTGATTACTGCCGATGCTGTAATCATCGCTACTGGCGCTACCGCTAAATACTTAGGTTTAGAGTCTGAAAAAACATTTGCTAACAGAGGAGTGTCGGCTTGTGCAGTATGTGATGGCTTTTTCTACAAAGGAATGGACGTAGCTGTTGTTGGAGCAGGCGATACTGCTGCTGAAGAAGCGACTTACTTGGCGAATATATGCCCAAAAGTGCACCTTTTTGTAAGAAGAGACGAAATGAGAGCGTCTAAAATCATGCAGAAGCGTGTACTGAATACTAAGAATATTGAAGTGCATTGGAATACTGAAACCGAAGAGGTTACAGGTGATGCCACTGGTGTTACAGGTGTAAGAATAGTGAACAATAAAACAGGAGAGAAGAAAGAGATTGATATCAAAGGTTTCTTTGTGGCCATTGGTCATAAACCAAATACCGATATTTTTAAGGGCTTCCTTGATATGGATGAAACGGGTTACCTGAAAGTAATTCCTGGCACTTCTAAAACCAACATTGAAGGTGTATTTGCTACGGGAGATGCAGCAGACAGAGTGTATCGTCAGGCGGTTACCGCTGCTGGAACAGGTTGTATGGGGGCGCTAGATGCTGAACGCTTCTTGACCGCCAAAGAAGAAGAATTGGAAGAGGCAAAAGGCTAAAAAAATGAATTGATAAAGAGGGCTTTTAAATCAATAGAAGCCCTCTTATTATTTTTAAGACTATGAAATTAGATATTCTTGCACTTGCTGCCCACCCCGATGATGTAGAACTTTCGTGCTCTGGTACATTACTCAAAGCGATTCTTAGTGGTAAAAAAGCGGGTATTGTAGACTTTACCCGAGGCGAATTGGGAACACGTGGTACTCCAGAAATCAGATTGCAAGAAGCGACTAAGTCGGCAGAGATATTAGGCTTAAGTGCAAGAGAAAATTTAGGCTTTCGAGATGGCTTCTTTAAAAATGATGAAGCGCATCAGCTGGAAGTAATTAAAATGATCAGAAAGTATCAGCCAGAAATTGTTTTGGCCAATGCTTATGACGATCGTCATTCAGATCATGGTAGAGCATCCCAATTATCTAAAGAGGCCTGTTTTCTTTCTGGTTTGAAGAATGTTAAAACAGAAATTGATGGCGTTGAACAAGCCGCTTGGCGACCAAAAGTGGTTTATCACTACATTCAGAGTATTCCAACACAACCGAACTTTGTTGTGGATGTGTCCGAAGTTTGGGATCAAAAAATAGCATCAATTAGAGCTTTTGCTTCACAGTTTTTCGATCCGAATAGTGCTGAAGCAAATACATACATTTCTTCCCCAGAATTCATGAAAATGGTAGAGGCCAGGGCCATTCATTATGGTCATGAAATTGGAGTGCAATATGGTGAAGGCTTTAATGTAGAGCGCATGGTTGGAGCTGGGGATGTTTTTGATTTGATCTGATCTTTTTCCATGAAGAAAAAATCAGGTAAAGTCACAACCCATCAAGGCGCCATTCTAAAAGTAGACCAGTCTTCGTTTTCTAATTTCTGGTACATAATTCTGTCGTGCAGTCTGCTCTGGCGTCCTTGCCAAAACTCAAAAGTTTCTGGAACAATACGATAACCACCCCAGAAATCTGGTAAGGGCACTTTTCCTTCCAAAAACTTGGCCTTCATTTCCTGAAGCTTCATTTCCAAAATACTTCTCGAAGAGATGACTTGGCTTTGGTGAGATACCCAAGCTCCTAATTGGCTGCCATGTGGGCGTGAAGTGAAATAAGCCAATGATTCCATTTTGGTTACTTTTTCAACTCTTCCTGTAATTGCAACTTGTCTTTCCAGGGCATACCATGGGAAAAGAATGGAAACATGTGGGTTGGCCTCAATTTGCTGCGCTTTTCTACTTTTATAATTGGTGTAAAAAACTACCCCCTTATCGTCCAAGGCCTTCATTAAGACTGTCCGCTGAAATGGTTTTCCGCCTTCCGCTACAGTGCTCAATACAAAAGCATTAGGCTCTAAAACCTCGCTTTTAATCGCCTCGTCAAACCACTTCCTGAATTGAGTAAACGGTGAGGGCGCAACGGTGTCTAAATCCAAACTGGCTTTGGTATAGTCTTGTCTTAAATCAGCAATGTTAGTCATAGAGAAAGCTTCTTTTCAGTACAAATATAACAGCCTAAAGGCGAATCTTTGTTTTCTAAATTAGGCATTCCAAAATACGTTCTATAAATTCAAAACTCACAGCAATGAGATTAGAATACGACAAAAATATTCCAGACCCACAAAATGGAGACCTCCTCATCTCCGAACCTTTTCTGCATGACCCTAACTTTGATCGTACGGTTATTTTGGTTTGTGAAAATGGAGAAGAAGGCACTTTTGGTCTAGTAGTTAATAAAATGACGGACTTACTTTTAGATGAAGTAATGAACGAAAGTTTTGATTTAAATGGCTTTAATGGCCGTTTGAATCTTGGTGGGCCAGTAGAACAAAATACACTGCACTACATTCACAGGATTCAAACACCTGTGGAAGGCGCCATAGAAATAGGAGAGGGTTTGTATTGGTCGGGTAATTACGAACAGATTAAAACGATGATTACCAATGGTCAGGTAGCTGAAAACGAAATTAAGTTTTTTCTGGGCTATTCGGGTTGGTCTGAAGGGCAACTGAGAAAAGAGCTGGACAGCCAATCTTGGTTTGTAAAGCCTAAGGCTACTGCCCGCCAAATTTTCGACCTGAATGAAGACGAACTTTGGAAGTCTATTCTGAAAGAAATGGGCGGAAAGTATAAAGTGTTCTCAAATTACCCCGCAGACCCGCGTTTGAATTAATAGTTTTGTTAACTTTGGTTTGTTACGGAGCGACCCCGAGGTCGATTAGAATTTATGAGTGAAGAAAAGAGTATGCAGTCTGGTGATCAGAATATCGAAAATTCGAATACTGATAAGAGTACCGAAAATTTAGAAACGCCTCAAACGGAAGCAGTACCCGAAACAGTTGAAAAAGAAACTGTAGAGGAAGTAGTAGATGCGCCAGTTAAAGAAACTAAATCTGAGGTTGATGTTCCACAAGAGGCTATGGATGAAGCACCCCTAGTAGCTGAAGCCACTACAGAAGAGACGTCTGCTGATGTTGAAGAACCAGCAGTAGTTGAAGCTAAGGATGAGGCTCCCACCGAAAAAGTAGAGGAAGATTCCGCGCCAATGGTTGAAGCTGAGGCTGAAGTTGCGGCTTCGGATGAATCGGAAGACACTGACACAGAAGAGGATCATGACCACGATGATGAAGAGGATCATCAGGTAATTGACTATTCCAACCATACCAGAGAACAACTGGCTGAAGTAATTGAGGAATTGACTTCCGAAACCAACTTCAAAAAGATAGATGCTATTCTTGCTCAAATTGAGCCATTATTTCAAGAAACAGAAGACGCTGCTCGTCAGGAGGCTTTAGATAAATTCATTGCCGATGGTGGTGAAGCGGCTGATTTTGAGTACCGTCACGATAAATTGTATAATCGCTTCGATGCTTCTTTGCGTCTGATTAAGGACAAAAAGCACACTTATTATAAAGAGCGTGAAGCCAATAAAGAGAAGAACTTACAGAAGAAAAATGAGCTTCTGGACAAATTGAGAGAATTGGTAGACGAAGAAGCGACTACCAGTTTAAACCCAATAAAGGAAATTCAAGACGAATGGAAAAAAGTGGGGCAAGTGCCAAATCAGCACAACCGAACACTTTGGGCCAATTACAACGCCCTAATTGATAGGTTCTACAATAACCGTCATATTCTTTTTGAGCTTAAAGAATTAGATAGAAAGAAAAACCAAGAGGCCAAGACTGAGCTTTGCATAAAAGCAGAAGCGCTTGATCAAATGGATAACCTGAAGGAAGCGATCATTCAGTTGAACGAATTCCATGAGGAATACAAAAACATTGGCCCTGTGCCAAAAGAGGTGCAAGAAGAACTTTGGCAGCGTTTCAAATCGGCATCAGATAAGGTTTACCATAAGCGCAAAGAGTATTTGGACAGCTTAAAAGGTGAATTGAATGAAAACCTTGAGAAGAAAAAAGTACTTGCAGCTGAATTAAAAGAATTTACAGAATTCGATTCAGACCGTATTAATAAGTGGAATGCCAAGACCAAAGAAATTCTGGCCTTGCAGAAAAAATGGGATGCCATTGGTGGTTTACCAAGAGAGCACGCCAAAGAAGTGAATAAAATCTTCTGGGGTGATTTCAAGAAATTCTTCAGTAACAAAAATGATTTCTTTAAGAAGTTGGAAGGCATGCGCCAAGAAAACTTAGAAAAGAAAGAAGCTTTGATTCAAAAGGCGATTGAGCTACAAGAAAGTACTGATTGGGATTCAACAGCCAACAAGCTAAAGACACTTCAGCAACAATGGAGAGACGTTGGTCCAGTGCCTGAGAAAGTAAGAAATTCAATTTACGAGAAATTCAAAGCCGCTTGTGATGTCTTCTTTAATAACAGAAGGGCGAACCTGAGCAAAGCTGAGTCTGAATATGCCGATAACCTTAAGAAGAAGGAAGCGATTATTCAATCGATTTCAGATGCTGCGGCCAAAGGCACAGGCTCTGAAAAAGAGATGGACGAATTCCTAGCCCAATGGCAAGCCGTAGGCTTTGTGCCAAGAGGTGCGATGAAGTCTATTGAACACAAGTACTCAGAAGCGCTAGCAAAGTATGTGAAGGGGCTTGACGTAGAAGGACAGGAAGAAGAGCAGCTGATGATCAAGGTAGAGCTCGGAGGTTTGCAAAACGGCCCTAATGCCGACCGTAAACTGAATAAGAAAGAGGGAGAACTGCGTAGACAAATTCAAGAAATTGAAAACAATATCTCGCTTTGGAATAACAACCTTTCATTCTTTGCTAACTCTAAAACTGCCGACAAGCTGAAAGCAGAATTTGACGAGAAAATAGAGAAGGCAAAAGAAGAAATGGACCATTTGAAGAAGCAATTGAGAATGGTGCGAAGCATGTAATTTTGCCCTCTGAAATTAATTTTTAAAAATTTCAGTATCGCTTTTGCATTCTAAAAACAGAGGCCTATATTTGCACTCGCTTTGAAAGAAAAGCAACCCGAAGCCTCCTTAGCTCAGCTGGTAGAGCAACTGACTTGTAATCAGTAGGTCATTGGTTCGATCCCGATAGGAGGCTCAAAAGAGTCACAGAAATGTGACTCTTTTTTTATGCCCATTGCTTTGGAAAGGTCATTGGTTCCTCCGTGGCTTCGGAGCCGATATCTCACTTTTTTGCAATCTTTTTCTAAAGCTTAGTGACACTTTTTTCATCTCAATACTTTCAATTAGGTCTTTTTTTTTTCTACTTGAGTTAATTAATTCTTTGATTCATTATCAAATTGAAATTTTGGGGTAGTGCGTCTTTTTAAGGTTAGGTAATGAAAAAGAAAGATTTTTTAGAGAAGTATCGTATTAATGAGAGAGACTACGATAAATGTAAGTTCGTATGGAAAGAATTGCTAGCCATAAAAGAGGATTATGATGAACTGAAATCAGAATATGAAGCAGCTATGAAGAATATAGTTGAAGTAGTGTCAGGGTTTAATAAGGTTCATTCCGTGAGATTTAGAGTTAAAGATTCTGAACATTTGATTGAAAAAATAATTCGTAAGCGTATTGTTGATAAGAATCGTGTTATAAATAGGGGGAATTATCGTGATGAAATCAAAGACCTAATTGGTGTTAGGCTACTGCATCTTTACAAGCATGATTTTCATGAAATTAACGAGCAAATTAAAGGCAGCTATGACTTTGTAGAAAAGCCAACTGTGAATATCAGGAAGGGGGATAATAACGAGTTCTGGAATAATCATTTGGACAATCCACAAATACATGAACATGCTAGCGGTTACAGGTCAGTTCATTATGTAATCAGGACTACGCCTACTAAGAAAACTTTTTTTGCTGAGATACAATTGAGAACAATTTTTGAAGAGGGTTGGAGCGAAGTTGATCATGATTTACGATATCCTAATAATATGGATAACGAAATTTTACAAGAGTATTTAATGATGTTTAACCGAATTGCTGGCAGTGCAGATGAAATGGGCTCATTTATTCGTTTGCTCACTAATAATTTACAAAAGAGAGAATTGGAGCTTGCTAATAAAGAAGGTAAAATTTCTGAACTAACTAATGAGTTGAATGAAATGATTGATAAGCTAAAGATTTCTAAAGGGGAGAAAGATAAACTCGAAGAAAAGATAGCAGATTTAAGAATGAATTCAGAAACAAAGGCTTTCGATCCTATTGTAAGCTCTAATGGGCAACGTTATAATTCAACTGTTCTAGGAGGTGTTATGGGTGCTTCTAATTCTTTGAATGATGTTATTGGAGGTGCATCAAGATTAATTAGTGCTTATGGCGAATTTAGGTGTGGGAATTGTGGGTATTCTGGAAAGGAGATTGGTAATCTTATGATAACGGGCAATAAAAGTAGGTGTCCTAGATGTTACCCTGTTTCTTCTTTTTAGGATTCAATTGTTTTCTAAGCTTGATTAGTTTCTTCTAATTCCATTTTAGACCAAGTAGTTCTGTTGTGGTTCCACTGCTCAGAGAGTTTCCTTAAAGCTTCTGGACTCCCTGGATTTGATTTAGTTTCCTTTGAGGTGTATGCTTCTGAAACAAATTGACTCAAACTTGTCTGCTTCAAAGTACAATTAATCTAGTTCCATCGCTTCTCATTCGTTAAAGCTTCTGCGATGGGGTAATGAGAGTGTGCACTTAACCGGAACTCTTATTATAGATGTGCACGATATCCAGACCTGACAGGTCTTTCAATAACAGATTGTGAGGAATATCGCTCTAAAATGAATTGGTTTCATCAGGCTATAAATTCTCTAGATTCAGATTTCTTTTTTCCTTAAGATGCTTAAAGAAGGAGGGTGTAAGACCCGTTACTTTTTTAAATTGATTCGACAAATGAGCCGAGCTGCTGTAGTGCATTTTATAGGCAATTTCGGAGAGGGACAATTCATCGTAAAGAATCAACTCCTTCACCCTTTCAATTTTGTGCATAATAATGAAGTGTTGAATCGTAATGCCCTTTACTTCAGAAAAGGTATTGGCCAAGTAGGTATAGTCATAACCTAGCTTCTCGCTGATGTAGTCTGAATAATTGACCTTTGGAAGCTCATCGGTATGGTGAATCAAGGCTATAATAATACTCTTAATCTTTTCTACTAAGATGCTTCGCTTATCATCTAAAAGCTCTAGCCCAGATCTTAATAAATTGGCCTTGAGTAATTCCAGGTCCTGCCTACTGATTTCGTCAAAAAGTTCAACCATGCCTAATTCTACAAGCGCTTTTTTCTGGCCTAGGTTTTCCAATTCTGCCTTTACAAGTAGTTTGCAACGGAGGCTGACCATATACTTGATATAAAGCTTCATGTGGAGATTGAGGTATTGGAGTAAAGTAGCACTATAAGTAAAATATAGAACCCTGCTTTCGCTTAAAAGTTTTTTCTCAATGACTTAACTTTAAATGAAAGAGGGATTCATAAACTAATAGCCGCTACATAGTGTTCTAAGTTCACAATTAAGGTAGCTTTAAATATTTACTGATAATATATCAAATGCAAATAACAAGAAGTTGGAGAGAGCAAAGAGTCATGCTTAAAAATAGATTTTCTGTGCTGAACGATGCGGATTTCGAATTTGAGGATGGACAAAAGGAAAGCATGATGGATAAGCTTTCAGTGAAACTCAAAAAAACGAGGTCAGAACTTGAATTACTTTTTGCTGAACTGCAGACCTATTAAGCTGGGTACAGAAACTTCAAGTACCTAATTCGATACCTTTTCTTATAATCACCTCCGCTTCTAAAGACTTTGAGCGTATATTTTTTGTGCTCTCAAACTGGATCCCTATTTCCCAGTGAATTCATTCACAAAATCTTCTGGAATTTTACGTCAATTGCCCTATTGAGCAATGCTGTTTAGCTGCATAGCTTTGTTGAGTACGATAAATTAATCTCGGCTCAATATGAAAAGGCTTCAATTCACGCTTATTATCCTCTTTCTCTATCTTAACGTTTTTGCTCAAAACAGTACCGAGTGCGTCAAAGGCAACTGTCAAAACGGTTATTCTTTTGCCAAGCTACTTGGAGCCGATGGCAAAGATTATGGCTATCAGGTAGGCTTTTATGAAAACGGTCAGCTCAACGGTATTGGCAATCAAACAGGCAACTTCGGTAAGTTTTGGGGTACTTTTAAAGACGACAAAATGCATGGATTCTTTAGCTATGAAAGTGAAGGAAACTTGTATGCCTTTGGTCAATTTGTTGAAGGTAAAAAAGAAGGCTTACATGTCGTCCGAACCAATGCTGGCTACGATTTCAAGGACTATAAAAACGATGTCCATGTAAGTAACAGCCCTTTGCCAGCAACTGGCACCGCACCCTGTGTTATGGGGAATTGCGACAACGGGAAAGGAGTTTCGATTAACGGAGATGACGCAGTTTACAGCACTTGGAAAAACGGGAAAATGGATGGGATGACCATGCAATTCTTAATGTCTGAAAGCAAAATCATTTTTGCGGAATACAGCGAAGGGGTTGCGAATGGAGTTCAAATGACCAAGTATTTCGACAATTCGGCAGAAATAGTTCAGATGAAGTACGGTCTGAAGCACGGAAATTTCTTGAAAAGAAATACGGACAACAAGCATGAGGCGGCAACCTACACGGACGGAGCTCAATTAAAGTCATTTTAAGACCTTGCGTCATTTATAAAGCTTAAAATTCAATCACTATGAAAAGATATTTCACATTCTTCACCTTGATTTGCCTTTGCCAATTCACTTTTGCTCAGGTTAGCGTTCCGCCAGCAAAATTACAGTCGCACCCAAGCTATGCAGCCTACCAACAGGCCAAACAAGCGAATAACGCGAGCGCCATGCTTAATGCGGCCATTGACTTGATGGAGGTTTATCCAGAAAACTCTCAAGCATTTATTTTGGCTTCTACAGCACTCTATGACAGTAATAAACCTACCAATGCAGTCGATTTAGCCAAATGGTCGGTGGCCTATAATAGCTATGAAACAGCCAATGGCTATTACGGCTTTATCTATGCTGTTTTTGCTAATATGCCAGATATGGCCCATGATTTTTTAAGGAATATGCAAGCGATGGGGGCAGACGCTACAACGATGCAAAGGAATTATGAAAGCCTGAGTTCCTACGTAAACTCGCTTTCAGCTTATCCTCAATTGGCCTCTACTGTGCAGAAGGCCAATGGCTACCTGACTAATTTCAGCCAAGAAAGTGTGGCAAGGGCGAAAGCTACTTTCGAAAATCTTGCATCAACGCTTGGCGCTACTTATGAGGGAATAGCCAATAATGAAACTGCGGATAAAACCTTGGCTGATTGGATAGCTGCAGAAGCTGTAGTAAAACAAGGTTTGATTTCCCGAGCATTATATAACGATGCCCTTGTGAGCATTGCTGGCATGGCCGAAAAGGTGAATTTTCCTTTTGGTCAGAAGCTAGAGCCACATTTAGAAAAAATCGTTTTTGATCAGGTAGATTATAATATTGCTTCGCGCTACCGTGCTTATGTGAAACTGGCGAGCCTTCAAGCATCTTTAAAGCGATGGGATAAGGTGGAATCTGCAAGTAACCTTATGTTGGCCGACTTAAAAGGAAATATTCCTTCTAACGCAGTACTCGCCAAAATCTACTTTTATCATACCATGGCGCTTACCGAGCAGCGAAAGCTGGCAGATGCCTCCGCAATGGCGGATGCCTATGTAAATATCTTACCAAAGCTAAAATCGCCCGAATATTTGGCTGAGGCCTATTATGTGATCTTGAGGGCTTACGCATTCAATAAGGAAGTAGAAAAAGGGAAGGCCATAGTTCAGCGTGCCGAAAACTTCCTTAAAATTCCAGGAGTCGATAAATACGAATACTTCAACTTTGCGAAGAACGGACTTTCTACCACCGCCAATATTCTTGGAGGAGAAGGAGGCGCGGAACTCACTGGAAGTCCTTATAATGATGGCATTCGATTGATGGACGGTAAACAATATGCAGAAGCAGTTGTGCAATTTGAAAAAGCCCGAGAAGAGGAAATTGCTGCATTGGAAAAGCTAGATCCTTTGGCTCAGCGTGGTTACCTGGATAAATTCCAGCGCATCAATGGATTTCTAGCGGCAACCTATTACGAAACCAAGCAGTTCGAGAAAATCTATGATGTGATTGAATCGAATCGCGCTTATTCATTACTCAATGATAAAAGGAGTAAGCAAAAACAGTTGCCATTAAAGGACCTACAAGCCACGCTTGGAGCAAATGAAGCCTACCTGTCTTTTATCGATGTATCTAAAGGCTCAACCTACGAAGGCACCTATTTAATGTGTTTGGTTACCAAAAATGAGGTATTCACCAGATATAACAGGTCGGCTGGGGCTTTTGTAGACCTATTAGAGAATGATCCTGAACTTGTTGTTTTAGAGAAAGAACTCGCACAACAAGAGTTTAGAAGCCCAAATCTCGATTACCTGACAGGTGAGAAAACCCGAAAGCTCAATATGTTCGGGCGCGGGGAATTCAAATTGATGACCCAATACCTAAGAAAACACATGGAAGCCAAAGTGGTAGATAACCAATATGTCTTCTTCCAGAAAGAGAAAATGCCTGATTTATTAAAGCGCTTCCATATCACGTTTATCGATGGTTTGGAAGAGAAACTGCAAGGCATTACCAAGCTGACGATAAGCCCAGAAGGCTTAATCGGTACCATTCCTTTCGATGCGCTAATCGACATTAACGGACGCTATTTGGCAGAACGCTTCGAAATTGGCTACATTCCAAATGCTGCAATGCTTTATACTCTAAGAAGTCAGCCTAAAAAGACCTATGAGAAGAATATATTGGGCTTTGGTGGAGCTACTTATGAGAATTATTCCGTTGCTAAAGCACCATTGAACTCATTGGGCGATCTGGAAAAACTGCGTTATCGTGTGCGCGAAGATTTGCAAAAGAACCAACCGCTTGATTATGCCTTCGCTACTTTTCAGGGAGAAGAACCTATGGTTTTTTTGGAAGGCGGAAGACAAGAAGTGGTGATAGTTAAAGATATTATTCCCAACAGCGAAACCCGCCTAGACGAGATGATGACCGAGAATGAACTCAAACGCATGAGCACGGCCAATGAATTAGGGAAATACAAAGCAGTGCATTTGTCAAGCCACGCCAGCGTACATCCTTATGTTTTTGACTTGAGTGGCATTGCCATGACGGTAAAATCAGCACCAGTAAATGGAGAAGATGGAATGCTCGTGGTGGGTGAGTTGGAAAAGCTAAACCTTCCAGTTGATTTTGTAATGCTCAGCGCCTGCCAAACTGCGCTAGGAGTAGAGTCGCCAGGGGATGGAATCAAAGGCTTGAACCAGGCTTTATTTAATGCGGGCGTCAACAGCAGTCTTACTTCTTTATGGAGTGTGAGTGACACCGGCACTATGTATTTAAGCGTAGAACTATACGGCAGAATGTTCAAGGAAAAAATGGCCACCACAACCGCTTTGGCCCAAGTAAAACGTAATTTTATTGCAGGTGCATACGGAGATCAAACGCATCCCTACTTCTGGGCTCCATTTATTTATACGGGGTATTGAAGTTGGTTTAGGGTTTAACGTTTAAGGATTTGCCGTGGGCTTATGGCTCACGGCTCTTTATGTGATTGCGGGTATTACATTATTTTTACGTTTCCCTCAATTTCCCTTGGCCTCTTACTCTTCAAAATATAGCAATGGGTGTTATCTTCTGCTATTGCTATGTGGTTAGTCTTATTAAATTGATCTAAAAGGTTATTCTCTTTAATTAGCCTCAGTTTCCAGTTTGGGAATGGCTCTGGTGCGACAAATTCACATGCGATTTGAGATGGACTTTTATCCAAAAGTTTAAGGGTGAAATGTTTAAAGTATTCTCTGTAATGATCGTGGTTGATACAATACTCTATCTCTCTAAACCTATCAAACAATCTTCTTTTAGTCGATTGGCCAATATGCCAATATGACCACCAGTATGAATAAAATTCGTAGATACCTTCTACTTCAATAGTGAGCATTGCTCGCCTGATCTCATTGTTAAGGCTTTTTTCATTATCAAAGTATTTATTAATGACACCTGAAACAGCTTCAAATAATGCAATATTGAAATTAGTAGGCTCAAAGTCATAATCTATGCAGTGAAACAAAAAACTTATTTTACCACGAAGTAATTCGTTGTCTTCAGCCTTAAAAATAACCTCTTTAAAAGAAGAGTTGTGGTTAATCAACTTTGCTTTTACTATTTCTTCATTTATTTGATCCTTTGCGTATTGTGATTTCAAATTAGGTTCCTTTGCAAGGAACTGATAAATGCTCTGGCAACCATCCGATAGTTCGTTGATTAGATTGATTATCCCGTCAAATGATTGAGGACTTCTTACTATATCTGGTCTTGAGCCATCCTTGTCAATATCAGCTCTTGAAATAATATTTCGAACCACTCGCATCCAATCTTCATACGTTTCTCGGTTCGCTTGATCATTTTTTTTGTAAAACACAGATTCAGCAAAAAACAAAACTTTCTGAGTGTATGTGGCACTATCTCGTTGAATAGTCGAAGTAGAATTGTCTTCATAAACTATCATTGAAAGAAAAGAACTCTTTGGAGTATGTCTCCACATTGGGAATAGGAGTCTATCATTTATATAGTTGGATAGTACTACCTTTTCATTGTATGTATTAAAGGTAGATAAGAGATAGTCAAAGCCTCTCTTGGTAAAATGTATGGGTCTTACTTGGCTTGGTTCTTCTTGCAATTGATTTATCAAGTCAACCCTTGATTCTGTTGAATTAATCCTTTCAACAGATTGCATGATCATCGCAATAGTACTAGTCAGTCTAGTTTGAGCATCATCGATAGTATCGCCTTTTCTGAAGTGATCCCAAAAAAAGTCTGTCCAATCGTTATCTATTTTAACACCAAAGTGTTCCTTAACATCTATTCCTTCTTCCCATGTTTCTTCATCAATTCGTTTTTGAAAACCAGCCTTAAAGTTTTCAAAAGGTGTTAATAGTTTACCCCTTGCATTCATCTTTATGTACAAGTCATCTGTTAAACCCATATTCTCGAGTTCAACGAAGTAAAACTGTATAAGATTGGAAGAAAGTTTGTCCCAGAGATTATCTATTTCGTAAAATTTTTCATGAATAGCATTTATGGTTCTGAGCATCGCGTCTATAGTTGGGTCTTTAGTCCACGATAAGAAAAACCAATTTTTATCGATTATTGATTCACTTAGCTTATGTTCAGGACTTATTTCAGAAATTGATTCATGAACTAATGCTTGACAAAACTCACGCGAAGAGATTCTTGTTTCATATGTGAATCTGTTGAGTATAGTTTTTACGTCTGAATTTGACATTTTTCCTTCCTTGGTTGCAGCATACCAATGGAGTAGGAACAGGGTTGTAAGCCTTTGTTGCCCATCAAGTGGTTGAAATTTTTCATCAATTATGCTACCGTATATAAAGTCAAGTTTTATCGGGCTTGATTCTTTTAGACAGTTATGAAGTGCACCCAAGAAGTTGTCTCTTACTTCTTTTTGACTCTTCCTGCCTTGAGCGTAATCTCTTTGAATGATTGGTATTTGGACTTCGTATTCATCCATTAATTCTTTAAAGTTCAAAATACGTCCAGTATAATTTTCTTCGTTAATCATTTGACATCAAGTATTTATCGAGTACAGAAAACAAATCCGCTTCATAATTCTCACGGTCTTCCTCGGTCCAGAATGAGATTTTCGGTGGGTATTCACTAAAGTATTTTAAAAACACATTTTTCGTGCAAATAGGAATAAACACCCCGGACTTATCCCTATTGATAATTGTCTTTCTTTTTAGAGGAAATACTGCGTTTTTATAACCTCGATTAGTTTCAGAGTCTAATAGAGTAAGGTTAGATATATCATTAATTGCATCATCACCAAGCTCTGAATTAAAATGAGAAACTATATCTTGAAATAACTCTTTGAATTCGTCCTCATTATTAATATTACATTTTTCAGATCTAGCGTAAAGTTGCTTACCCTCCTTTTGAGAAATATCAATGAATACTTTTGCATCATCTATCCAATGGTTGCGATTCTTATCAGGTATGGTGTCTTTTATTGATGTAATGTGTTCAATATCCCAGCTTTCGGTTTTGAATAAATTGAAAGGAAAATATGAATTGTCCTTAGGGCTGTTTAGCATAGTTAGGATGTTGTAGAGGAGAAGTGTTTTTCTTACTTCTTTTTTATCAGGGTATCCTAAGTTTTCAAGTACTATTCCTTTCATACACTCTGAAATCAGGTCATCTAGAAAATCACCAAATTCTATCTTTGACAAGCTATTTGATTCTTCATAGAGCTTGTCAATAGTTATTGCGTCTACGGTCACTAAAAATCCTATTTTATGATACCATTGCCGTTTCGCAAACCACTCACTAAACCTTTGATAATATCCTTTAATGGTCTTCCAGTTTACTTCTATAGTTTCTTGACTACTGTTTTTAAATAGCTTAGAGAAAAACCGAAACGTTGCATATGGATCATTTTCGTCTTTCTCTTCATTCATTAGATTGAAGATGAATTCTATTCGGTTTGTCTGAGACTTATTTCCTGTTAGGAAGTACCACAACCTATCGTCTTGTAAGCCATGCTCAATATTGTCCCATTCAGTGGCAATCTCTAATTGTTTTAACCTTAATTGTTCCTTATTCGAACGAATAAAGTTTGAACTATTCAAGAAAAGAGCTTTAATCAACTCACTATTAGTTAATGGAATTTTCCCTATGTTGATTCGGGTGAAAATTGAAATTGGGTTCTCCGTTTTTGATTCATACCAGATTACCTTTGAATTATATTTGAATTTTGAGCCAAATTCTTGCTTGTCAAAGTTTACTCTACGTTCCTCAAACCATTTTGAAATAGTTTGATAGGCTTGAGATATGTGAAAGAAGTCTGAATTATCATCATTTAGTTTATCTTCATCTAATTCCCCTAAAAATTTTGATGTTTCCATTCTTGTCTGATAATCAAGGTGGAATAGTTTTTCTCTACGACTCTCTACGAAATCTTGATTGAGATAGTGGAGAATTAAAAATATTGTTGTTAACCTCTGTTGACCATCGATTACTTCAAATGAGCTTTGATTCGTATTGCGTTTCTTTACAACAATTGGTTGAAGACAATACCAGGTTTTCTCATCTGAGTTGTCTATAACTCTCGGCTTAAATTCGTTTATGTCATTCAGTAAATCATTTACTTCCTTTTTTGTCCATTTGTATCCTCTCTGGTAAGAAGGAACGAAGAACGAAAATTGGTTCAATTCACTGATTGTTTTTAGCTCAAGTCTATTTTCCATTATTTGCGTTTTTCTTCCTTTTGTATTACTTGAAATGTTGGCTATCGCTCACAAATGTGAGCGATATATTTCCAATAGTTTAAAAAATGAGCGTTAGCCCCTAAATATGGTGTGCTATACGCAGCTTTTAAACTTGCTATAAGTTTAGTGAAATTATCTTATAAAACAGTAATATTCTTGGTGCTACTTAGTGCTTAAAAACTAAGAAGGCCTGCGTTACCCGTCATTGCGCCTTTGCTTCGGAGCCGCTAAAGCTATTGCGAACCTGCTACAACTCTTCGGAGTGATGGTGCATACGTGAAGCAATCTCACTGTCCCGTTAAGCAATACTTAAGATTGCTTCGTCATAAGCTTTTGCTATCGCAACGCTTATTCCTGCGCCAACGCTGAGTCCTTCGCTATAGGCTACGGCCAGCAGTGAAAGCTAAGGCGTAAGCGTTCGCAATGACGCTCCGAATGGGCTTTGGTAATTAAACCGCGGGCTATTTGTATAAGCCTGTTGAAGGAATGGTTTTAACCATTTTGAATCGTTTCAATACCTCTAGGAACTCTGTTGCACCAAGCATTACATGTAACCCTATGCCTTATCCCTGATTCCCCGATCCCTGTTTAACTGATTTCCTGATCTCTGCTTCAGTAAAGAAGATTACGTCAATTGCCGTATTGAACGGCCTAGGGCAAGAGGGTATTTTTGTTGTGCACATAAACCCATCACTCATGCATTTCGAAAAGAAAGTTTTTGTTGTCTTAATCGCCATATTTTCAATTTTTGCTTGTGATCCCAAGGAAGATGTTGATCCAACTGTTAAGGCCGCACAAAACGTCACTTTTAAGAAAATTATGGAGCTTTCTCCTTTTGCGGCTGCCCAAAACATCAGCGTTAGCCCCAATGAGAAGTACCTGATATTGTCGTACCAAGAGAACACCTCGGTAAAAAATTATTATTCCAAAGATGGAGGAGAAACCGCTCAGGAGCTGTTTATCTATGGAAATGACAAGGACAAGCCGATTCAAACCAATATTAGCAACAGCGGCTTATTTGTAACCTCCGATGGAGGGGTTTATGACTTGAACAATATTCGGTCGGGTTCTGCCGCCATTCATTATGCAAAGGGAGTTACAGATTCCGGAAAACTGGTTTACATTCAGAATGATGGCGCCAATGGTAAAACCTTCTTTATCGATAATAACGGCACCTATGAAACTACTGGGGTGCGGTTAACCATGGAAGAGAGTTTATATTTGGGTACTTCTGGTGAGAAAATGGGCTTCTTTGATGCTTATAATAGAGTGATTGGCGAGTTTGATGTAACTACAAAAACCTTCACCCAAACTACTTTAACCAATCTGGATTATTCTCAAGTTTACGGTAATGGCCTCAGTAGAAATAAGGTGAAAACTGCCTATAGCTACGGTCACTTTGCTTATGCTAAAGAGGGCGGAGTCATCATTATTACACCAAGTAAAGAAATAAGGTACTATAACTATCCAGCGGATTATCAGATTTGGCAAAATACCGAAGGCGGCATGAAGCTTTTTGGCGACCATTCTTATGTCAATATTTTCGACAGGTGGGGAGTGAAAAAAGTATATGTGGCTTCAGGTACGACTGTAGCACCGGTAGATCATGACTTTGCGGTTTGCCGAGTAGGCGATAAGGTGTATAGCCAAGGTTTTTTAGAAAATAACAGCCGTTTTAAAAGTGGAATTATTAGAGAGGCCAATGGTGTCAAATCTTATCTGCCTCTGGAATACGAATTTGAATTCCAGTCCAATCAAATGTTTGGAAAAACTTATGTGATGGGTAATTATGCCTATGTGAGCGATAAAGTATATGATATCACAGCAAAGACCTATGCCACTTCGCCTATCGGTGAAATTCTAAGCGTTTATCATGACACAGGAAAAACGCTGGCTTATACATCAAAGGGCATTTACAGCAGTTCAAATAATAGAAATTGGACAGAAGAATCTACCGATCTTATAAGACCTAACTTGGTAACCAAAGGCACCGATGGAAAATACCATGCGCTGACATTAGTCCAGCAAGTGTATATATCGCCAAGCACTCAAGCGCAAACCTATTCGGTCGATATCCGCGCTTACGAGTCTATCAATGGTATCGGTTGGGATTTTGTAACCGGATCGGCCACAAACCTTTCAGGATCAGGGCCTCGATTTATGAGCTCTGATGGCACAGTTTACTTTAAAGACAATAATGTGGGTAAAATACCAATTGCTCATTTTAGCGAAGACTTTGGAGAAAGTTGGGTGAGGTTTGTCAATGGTGAAAATACTGCCACTGGTCAGGCTGTTCCCTTAGGTTTTCAAACTAGTGAATTTGAAATGAGTAATGGCAAGTTCTTGTCAGTGCGTTTTGAATTCAGCGGACAGATGTTTTTGAATTCATGCACAACCTCTACGGGCGATTGTACAGAAATAGAAATTGAAGCAAGTTTTAATACACAGAGCATGTATCAGTTCGATGATCGTACTACAACGCTAAGCTCTAACGATGAATTGGTATTCAACACCCTGGAAGGTATTTATATATCGAGCAGTCTACGCTAATGGCTATGAAAGAACAACTTCCTTTAGCGCCTGAAGACATTAAGAGGCTAAGAAAGCACCTCATTCCCATGATGATATTTCCATTCATGGTGGTGGCTATGTTTGGCCTTTTCGTCTCCTTTATTTTTGAAGACTTTGTCGATAGTTTTGCTGGTGATACCTTTGGCAAGATCATGATAGTGGTTTTTGGTGCCTTGTTTTTTGGTGTCATCGGCTATATGCTTTGGTCGGCTACGGTTGACCTTAAAAGAGGTTTTAAATATAGAATTACAGGAAAAGTTACAGACAAGCGTTTGAATGTGCATACCTCAACCACTACAGGCAGTGGTGGTTCAAGAGGCTCTACAGGGACTAGTACGAAAACAACAAAAAGTTACTTCCTCTACATTGATGGCGAGGAGTGTTCCGTGGAGTATAAAGATTATAGCCGAACCAAAGTTGACTCTTATGTGGTGCTAGACAGGGCGCCAAGATCTAAACTCACATTAAAGCTTACCGAAGTAGAGCCTGCAGATTTTGACCGAAAAGCAGCCGAAGAGCAGGAAACGGAGAACAAAAAGTTTTTAGAAAGCAGAATCCAAGAGGTGCGCCTTAGCGATCGTGACCTGGAGGCCATAAAGAGCATTTATACTGCTGAGAAGAATAAACGCTTTCAGTTTATGGCACCAGTCCTGATTTTTGATTTGCTATTGATTGCTAATGGTATTTGGACTTTTGTTGTGGTGATTTTTCCGCTCCTGCTTGTACCGCTTTATCAGTTTTATAAGATCATAAGGAGTTATATGAGGTACAATAATGGCAAACTCTACGGCTACAAAATAGGGCACACGGCCTTGGTGGAAGATAAGTTAACATTCACTTCCAACCGTTCGGGCAATGTAAACAGGCTAGTGACCACCAAAGGCACTATTAATGTAAATACCATTCTTTACGATAAGCTTTCTGTTGACGATAAAATCATTCTCTTTGCCCCAAAGCAGGGTAAACACCACTTGAGTTTGATAACTCTAGATAAAGAGGAGTTTTATTTAAGGTAGAGGGTATGGTTAAGTCCGAACGGCTTGCACCCAACGGTCTGGCTATGCGCAGTGCGTGATTGAAAAGCGATAGTTTTCAATCGAGCACGGTTGGCAGCCAAAGCTGTAATTTGTTTTTAAGTTATACATTTTCAAAAGCAAAGCGCAGCTTTGGCGGGGTGGAAGCAGAGAAGCCTCGGCACCACCTTCAGAAGCATTGCGTATAGGTTGTGTTAGTGATAGTTTATTTTATTTTATAATACTTTTAAGCTCCTCATAAACCAGTCCAGAGTATTTAAAAATTTCGATGTTAAAATCATCTGAAATTGGGAATTTTCCATTCAGCTTCGAGCTTGATTTATCAAAGTCATTAATCATTATTGGTTTTGGTTGATCCCTGTTTCTTAAGTCATTCAGTGCTTCAAATAGCTCTTCCTTTTCCCATCCATATTTGATTAGTTGAGCTGTATCTATTGAGTATTCAATATGAGTATTCAATATTTTCGTTTGTTCAGCATTTAGAGTGTATGTGCTTTTGTACCATAAATCGCACTCTATATCACTCAATTTCGATCCATCGGAGTTTAAGTTATAAGAAATTACTGTGTAAGGGTCTGGATATTCGTACTTCACCCATGGTGCCAAATAACATAAATGATTATCAATGATTTTTCCTTTATACATGAACCTGATGTCTATTACTCGACCTTTGTTGTCTATTGTCTCAACGAAATAATGTACAGGCAATTCAGATGGTGAAATATTCCGCTTAGATGTTCTGAAACTAGATGCAGTCCGTTCAAATTCATGGTATAGTTTTTTATTTGAAAGACCTGAGTTTTCACCGTTTTCATATTCTGGTTTGATCCTCAATTTATTTAAGTACCCTATCACGGTAGTCTCATTATTTGAAAATTCGACTTTCCACCAGCTATTATCTGAATTAGGATAATAAAGAAACCTTTGGCCCTCTAAAATTCTTCCTAGTATTGCAGATTTTGAGCTCTGTTCCTTTCTGATGTTTGTATAACCATCTTTGTCTTTTATAAAGCCTGGTTCTTGGCCGATCACGCAAATTGGTATTATGAGAAGAACAATAATCAATAGACCTGAAGATTTCATTCGAGTGCTGTTTATTATCACTAACGTTAGCTATCGTGCACTTTTATGCACGATATATTTCCAATAATTTACGAAAAGTGCACGATAGCCAACCAACGGGTACTGTATAATGTGCACTTTTTTAATTTTCAGAAAAGCACAGGGTTTTAAAAAATACATGTGTGTTTTTCTTCTCGGAAGAAAAGAATTTAAAAGAATAATTACAAGAGAAGGTTGGTTTGTAGGTAGCAATTAGTCGATCGACAAATTGTTACTAACACAGGCCTGAATTTCAGCTCCAAATCCGATTAACCAATAACTAATAGACCAATCACCGATTTTCCTAGTCAAGTGTAAGGCCGTGAGAGATGCTGAAATAAATTCAGCATGACACGGTGCGGTTGTTTTTGCGGTAGCTGAGGCTATAAACCATGTGTATCGTCCTGAAATAGGTTGACTCAATTTAGTGATTTAAATGATTTATAGTTTTTCCATTTTCTCTCTAAGTAGCCTTGTTTTTTATGGGCTTCATTAGGTGTTAACATCTCAATACTTCTATGG